>CBDBBV010000002.1:532500-2261425 GCA_965203265.1 Candidatus Poriferihabitaceae bacterium | reverse complement strand
CGGTAGGTCAGGGTGACGGCTGACTTCTCCGCAGTCGGCGTTCCCGAAAGCGTTCGCGTATCGGCGTTAAAACTCAATCCCGGCAAGGCAGTTCCCAACGCGCCCGTGGCCGGCAATAGCGTATAGGTATACGGACTGCTTCCGTTTACCGCCGCGCCCAATACCAAATCAGTGATTGCTTGATCCTTCGTGTAGGTCTGGTCAGCCACCGAAGGCAACGTCAGTATGCGCGCCCGCGTAATCATCGCCGTATAAGTCTCCGTAGTAGTCCCATCCTCTGCGGTAATCACCACATCGATAGTATTCACGCCGAAATCGAGCGCGATGGCGTCGCTGTCCGTGTCGTTGTCAACCGCCTTTGCCGTTGCGCCGCGTTTGCCTACTGTTATGCTGGCGTTGGCGTCGGTTGCCTTCGGGCGCAGTTTTGCGTGGCTGGTGGGGCCTTCCACCGAGGCCGTGTAGGTGAACTTGGTGGCGGCGAAATCCGGAGTGAGCGGCAGATTGGTGAAAGTGCCGGTGGCGCTGGTGCTGCTCGTTGCCGTCAGGTTGATCAGGGTGGCGTCGGTGGACTTTGTACGATCGTCGTCAACGATGGTGATCGGGTAGCTGACTCGGAATTGCTTGGCACCGTTATCCGTTTTCACGAAATAGCCGCTGTCGGAGGCGACCCAAAAGTCGAGGCCGAACACTTCGTCGCCTTCGACCCGAGAGTCCTGTATGGTTTGGATGCGCAACTCCTTCGTGCCTTCACCGGGCGAGAAAGTGCCGGTCAAGTTGGTGGCGGCGGCGAAGTCTTCGAGTACTACGGCGGTTCCGGATGCGGCTGAGTAGTTGAAAATGACCGAGTCCTGATAATCGCCCCCCCGTTCAACGGTGATCACCACCGTATCGCCCTCGGCCACTCGGTAGGAGGAGGCGGTCGGCGCGAGCTGTTCCGAGAAGACATCCCGAATGGTCACCGTGGCGGTGTCGCGGCCTTCGGACTGCACAGACCAGCCGCTGTCCGGCGGCGGCGTCAGCTTTACCTTGAAGGTTTCGTTGCCTTCCAGCGTCCTATCCGTTTGCAGGGGAATCGTCACGCTGGTGGCCATTTGGCCGGCTTGGACAGTTACGCTCGGCGGAATCGTCCCCACATCGCTTGTGCTCGCCTTGCCCGCGCCGCTCTGGTAGGTCGGCGTAATGGTGAATTCGAGCCCTTCGCTAGGCGCCGCTTCGCCGAGAAGGACGTCAATTCGGGCGAAATCGCCTTCGTCCGCGCCGACGGTTTGGGTTACGGCGAATTGTTTGTCGGTCAGATCCGTACTCTCGTCGTCCGTGATGGTAATGGTCGCGGTCGAACTCTGCAGATTGCGCTTGTAGTAGTGGGTAACATCATCGGGATTCGAGTCAACGATGCGCAGTTGGATGGTCTCGTTCGGCTCGACGAGCAGATCGTCATTGAGATCAATCACGATATACTTGGTGAGCGCATCAACGAACCGAGGAAAACGCGCGCTGTTGGTAGCGCCCCCGCTATAGGACACGCTGTCGTTGGTGATCGTGAAGTCGGCTGCGGTGGCCGTGCTCGGGTTATCGCCATCGGTAACCACTTCCACGCTGAAGGTCGCGGTGGTGCCGGCCTGAGTCGGATAGTTGATGGTGATCGGCACCAGAATTTGGCCGCCGGCGACGGACTCCGAAACCGTGGCCGTATAGGCGATTGTGCTGTCCTCATCGTCGCCGAATGCGATCTTCGCCAGCGGCGCCTCCCGATCTTTGATGGTCATCGTCGCCTCGGAGATGGGGCCTATAAACCCCCTCCCCCGAGGGATGCCGGCAATGACATAACCTTCCGGCGCCTCCAGCGTTACCTTGAAGGTCTCGTCTCCTTCGACCACGTTGTCGCGATTGCCCGTAAGACTGTAGTCGCCGCTTCCTCCCAACGCATATATCCTTACCGGCACTTTCAGCGGGCAAACAGAACTGCCACAATACTGAAGCGCGTAGTCGCCCAGCGTAACGCCCGCCTTTCGGCGAGTGGCCGTGATGTCTGTCGTTGTAATGAAAAACGGCTTGTTCGGGATTGACTCGACCACTCGACCCACATTGGTGCGGACTGTAAGCGGTATGCGACCAGTTGGGCCGCTTAGCGGTTCGGTTCCGGTAAAGGCGTCACCACCAAGCGTGATAGTCGGCGTAACCACCCGCACAATGTAGTCCGCGATGGGCATGGTGGTGAAGTACCCGCTGGCGGGGTCGGCGGTGGTTATCGCGTGGCTGATGGTAGCCGGATCCGGATAACTGAGCCCCACGCCTGTGAAGGTGATTTTCTGCACCTGATCCCAGTTGCTCGGGGTGAAGGTGAGCACGGCCGGAGTAATCGTTACCGTGGTCGGGTCTTGGCTGGTCGCCGTAACCACGACAGCGTTTGCGGGGCGGCTACTCAACACCACGTTGTAGGTGGCCTCCCAGTTCAAGCCGATGGTACTACCTTCTTGGCCGTTCGTCGGGTCGCGATACCTCGGAGAGAATTCCGCCTCCGCCCGCACCCGGACGTCGTTATCCTTGATGGTTACCGTGGCTCGGTTGGCACCGGCCGGCTGGGGAGTCCAAGCGGAGTTGGTGGAGGTGAGCTGAATCGTGAAGGTTTCGTCTCCCTCAGTATTGATAGGAGTATTTCTAAGTCTGAAGTTGCGGCCGGTTCTAGGATCCCACTCGATGGGAATACGCAAAGTGGCGGTACGCTCGCCGCTGAGGACGGTTACCCTATTCGGCACCGTCCCCACATCAGCGTCAGCGGCAAAGCCAGTGCCAGTGCCATAGGTCGCTTGCACCGTGAACTCCAACCCGCCCGATGGCGCATCCTCGCTCAGCGTAACGATCAACTCCGCTACCCCACCCTCGAGAACCGTGACCGTGGCGTCCGTCAGTGCCCAATTTTTGCTCGGTTGCGCCGGTGTGCCCTGCTGCTGAGCCGCCCACGGCCCATCGCCACCCGCATTGGCGGCGCGCGCGCGCACTACATATTCCGCGGCGTTTTCCAAGTCGGTGATGGTATACATGGTATCGGTGATGCCGGTGATCTCCACCCAACCGGTGTCGGCGTCGCCGGTTACCGTGTCGCCGCTGGTGCTGGCTTTCTTGTACTGCACTGTGTAGCCGCCCACCGTGCCCGCGGGCGCAGTCCACGACAGATCCAGCTGGCCGTCTCCGGCGCTCACCGTCAAACTGCTCGGCGCAGTGGCGGGCGGTTTGCTCACCGTGATGGTGTAGCGACTGGTTTGCTCTGTGGTGGTGCCGTCGGCAATCTGCACACGCCGGATGATTTCCACGATCACCGTGGTATCGCCGCTCGCCGCCACATCCAAGTTCACCGACGGAGTGGATGCGGTGATGGCAGTGGCGCTGGTGAGGGCGCCGTCCGCGTTTTGCGATTGCGCGCTCACCGATATGCCCACGCCCGCGCTCCAAGTGGGGGTAACGCTCAAGGTGGTGGTCGCCGTCGGCACGCCTGCTGTGTAGGCGGTGGTGCTTGCGGCGAAGGTCGGTGTCAGGGTGAGGGCATTGCCGTCGTCGGCCAGTGTGAGGGCGCTCAGAGTCGGTGCCGTATCGGTTCGGGTTACCTTGAGCGTGTAGGTGCGCTTCATGCCGTCCTCGGCTGCCACCTCGATCTCGAAGGTGGTGTCGCCGCTGTCCAGCGTGAGGGCGGAACCGGCGGTGTCGCTGGTGAGTGATGAGAAGGTGCCACCGGCCTTGCGCGCCTGAATCTGCGCGTTGTTATCGGCGGCCGTAGCCGTGAGCCGGATGTGGGTAACGCTGGCGGCCACCGCCGCCGCATACTCGGTGGTGGTCGCGGTGAAGGACGGCGCGAGGGCGAGGGCGGTGGTGCCGAAAGCAGTGCCGTCGGCGCTGAGATGCGCCACCAAGTTGCTCAGATTGTTGTTCGACGACTGCGTCGCCGCCGGTGTGCCGTCGGCGGTGGCCCATTCACCCGCCTCATCGTGGCTGCTGACGGCGCGCACGCGCACATTGTAGGTCGTACCGTTGCTCAGGCCGGTGAGGGAATCGGTGGTGGTGGTGTCGCTGTGGGCGGCGTCCACCCAGCCGGTGGACGGGTCGGACGGGGTTGTGGCCGCTTGATCCGTGGCGGCGGCGGTCTTGTATTGCACATCATAGCGATCGGTGGCGTGCAAGCCGCCGGCGGGGGCGCTCCACGACAGGTCGAGGGTGCCGTCTCCGGCGGTTACCTCGAAGCTTCCGGGAGCCGCCGTGGTCGAGGTATCGGCGATGGCGACCAGCGCCTGATTCACGCCGCCGGTGGTTACCACATCGTAGGGCGCAGAGGAGACGGCGGCCAGCCGGAAGGTTACCTGCTCGGCACCCTCCGAGGTATCGTCATCCACCGCCGAGAGAGTGAAGGTGGCGAGCGAAACGCTGGCTGGTAGGGTCAGCGCCGTGGCGGTCAGCCCGCTCAGTGTGTAGTCCGCAGGAGTGGCGGCGGTGCTGGCAGAGCCGCTGCGCGTTTCGATGGTAACGCTGCTCGCCGTGCCCAGTTGCGGCGCGATGCGCACCGTCAGCGTTACCTCGTCGCCCTCGTTCACGCTGTAACTGATCTCGGCGAAATGCACCTTCGGCGTTGTCTGCACAGTGGCCGATACATCGGCAATGGATACCGCATTGCCGTTGTATTTCGAGTCGCTGCTCTCCGCCGCATGGCTGATGGTGGAGTTGCCGTCCACCTTGCCGGTGATGGTTACTTCTTGCGCCTCGTTCCACTTGTCCGGAGTGAAGGTCAACGCGCCGCTCACGGTGGCCGTGTCGGTGGCGCTGCTGGTCGGGGTGATCACGACATCGTGAGTCGGGCGGCTGGCCAGTACCAACGAATAGGTCGCCGTGTCGCCCATCTCCAACGTTACGCTGGTTTTGGATGGCGTTACTCCGGCGGTGTCGTCATCGGTGATGTTGGCGGTAACGCTTGGCGGCGTCAGGGCGTTGTATATGGTGTCCATGCTGGTAACTTGGTGGGTCACGGTAACGCTTTCGGTGTCTTCGTCTTCGGCATCGTCCACGGCGGTTACGGTAACCGATTGCGCTGTATCCCAGTCGCTCGGCGTGAAGGTGAGCACGCCGCTCACGGTTACATCATCGGCGGTGCCAATGTTCGGCGTTACCACCACATTATGGGTCGGCTTGCTCTCCAACACCACGGCGTAGGTGGCCGTCCGGCCGTCGCCGCTGGCTTCGGTAACGGTAACCGAGGTGGGGGCAACATCCACATCGGCGGTGTCGTCGTCGGTGATGGTTACGGTGAGGGCGGTGCCGGTGCGGTAGCCGGTGTCGGCGGCGACGGCGATGGTGGCCGTGAAGGTCTCGTCATCCTCGTCCACATCGTCGGCGAGAATGGTGATGGGCACCGCTACCTCCGATTGCCCGTCCGCGATAGTGTAAGGGGCTGCGCTCAGGGCTGTGTAGTCGGTGCCTGCGGTCGTGGTGTCGTCCGCGGTGGTTACGGTGAAGGTAATCGCGCCCGTGGTGCCGCCGGTGCGCTCGACAACCGCCTGCGCCGTGCCGGTTTCAGTCGTAGTCAGCGAGTTGGCCTTGAATCGCAATTCCTCGGTGGAATCGGTGATGGTAACCGTGGCCGTGCCGGAACCGGTGGATGCCTCCTGCCAACCGATCTCGCTGGTGGTGATGGTTACTGTAAAGGTCTCGTCTCTCTCCTCGTCCGCATCGCGCTTCAGCGGAATGCTCAGAGTCGCGATCTGGCTACCCGCCACCACGGTAACCGTGCTCGGCACATCGCCCACATCGTTTTCATCGGCGTTATCGTTGCCGGTTGTGGTGTAAGTCGGGGTTACCGTGAACACCAACCCATCATCGGCAGGCGCATTTTCACCCAATGTAATGGTCAACTCGGCGTCCGCGCCCTCGGCGGCGGTGGCGTTGGCTATGCTGAAGGTCTTGGTGCTGGCGTTGATGACGCCGCGCAGGGTGGCGGTTTCCGTGCCCGCGGCGATTTCGTAGTTGGCGGCCTTGAACGAAGTGCTGTCCGCCAGCGAATAGGTAACATCCACATCGTGAGTGCCCGCCGTGGCGGCGGCGAAGGAGCCGCTGACCTGCAACCCACCGGCGCGGAAGTTCGCCAGCTCGCCCGCCACCACGCCAGTGCCCGTGGCCGCACCGGTATCGAAGGTCGCGGTGGTGGTGCCGTCCGCCGTCTTGGCGTTCACCTTAACCCCGCCGATGGCCGTGATGGTGGCCTTGTCGATGCTGCCGGTTACGCTCAGAGTAACCGCATAGTTGCCGCCGTCCGCGCCGCCGATGGTCGAGGCGGTGATGGCGTGGCCGACGCCCACATCCGCCGAGGCGTAGGTGCCGCCGGTGATGGTTACCACATCGCCGTTCAACAGATCCGGATTGAAGCTGCCGATGATGGCCGTGCCGCTACCGACCTGATCGCTGCCGTTGTAGGCGCGCGCGGGCACGGTGGCGGTGAAGGTGGTCGGTTTCTTGGTGATTTCGCCGGTTATGGTGCCGATGGTTACCGCGTAATTGCCCGCATCGGCACCGCCTTTACTCGCGCCGGTGATGGGCTTGGCGGCACCGGCGTCAGCCGAGGCGTAGGTGCCGCCGGTGATGGTTACCACATCGGTGCCCAACAGAGCCGGATCAAAAGTGCCGCTGATGGTCGTGTTGACCGTGTCGGTGCCGTCATAGTCCCGCGCCGCCGCCGTGCCGGTGAAGGTGGTCGGCTTGGGCGTGATGGTGCCGTTCAGGGGGATGGAACTCGGCAGGCTGTAGTTGCTCGCCGTAGTGCCGGAGGCTTCCACGGGCACGAGGGCGAAGGTCGGATTTTCGATGGTCTTGCTCGTTCCGGCGTTCTGGTCGTTGTAGGTGCCGGCGGTAAGCGTCAGCGTCAGGGATTCGCCACTAACCCCGCTGGTCACGGTTACGCCGGAGAGTTCGGCGGCGGCGGTGGTGTTGTCGCCATCGTAGGTCTTGGTCAGCACCGCAGCGCCGCTGAGCGTAACCAACTTGGGCGTGATGGTGTACACGGTGGGCGTGGTTGCAGTCGGCAATTCATATTTGTCCGCGTAGGCCGCGTCGATGGTCAGGCCTCTCGGATCGATGGCATATTCTCCGGCGTCATTGCCCGGCGCCCGCATCAAATCGCCGGAGATCACGGCGTCCTGCATATCGCCGGAAAACAGGTTGAGCGAGTAGGACAGATCGTCGGTGCCGCCGTAGGCGCGGCTGGGGTTGGTCAGCGTGATTTCGAGAACGCGGGCGCGGGTTATCGCCAGCGTGTAGGTCTTCGTAATGGTGTTGTCCTCGGCGGTTACCACTACATCGATGAAATTGCCCCCCTCGTCGAGGTCGATGGCGGCGCTGGCCATTTTGTCCGTTACCGGCGACAGGGCGGTGCCGCGTTTGCCCGCCGCAATCGTCGCCTTGCCGGTGGCCGCCACGGTCGGCGTTACCTTGAGATGGGTGGTAGTGCTGGCCACCGAAGCGGTGTAGGTGCGTTTGCTCGCATCGAAGGTCGCCGGTGCCAGCGTGAGCGCCGTGGCGAAGGTGCCGTCGGCGCGGGTGTCGGTGGCCGCGGTGAGGGCGCTCAGATCGGCATTGGTGGATTTGTCGTCGTCTACGATGGTGATGGTGGCGGTGGCGCCGGTGTTGTCGCGGGTGTAGTGGTCGCCGAGATCGTTCACTTGGCTGTCGGCGGGATCAATGCGCAGTTGGATGGTCTCGGCGTCATCGTCCAGCATGTCGTCCACGATGGTTATCACGAGATTTTGCGTCAGCAACGGATTGCCGTCGTCGTCCATATCGGTCGGCGCGAAGGTTACCGATTGGGTGGCGATGGTGAAGTCGTTGGAGGCTCCCTCAGTGGCCGTGCTACCGGCGAGAACCGATACGGCAAAGGTGGTGGAAACGCTCGGCAGATGGCTCACCGTTACCGGCACATTCAGCGTGCCCGCGTTCTCGTCCACATTGGCGCTGTACGCCGTGGTGGCCGCCGCGTCCGTGCCGAAGGCGATTTTCGCCGCCGCCGCATCGTCGTCGGTGATGGTTATGGTGGCGCTCGAAGGCGTGCCCGCCGCATAGCCGCTCGGCGCGGTGAGGCTTATGGTGAACTGCTCGTCATTCTCCACTAACGAATCATCGGTCAGCATGAACGCCACATCCGTGGGGGTGGTGCTGCCTGAACTCAGAGTAATCGTAGCACCGCCCGCCGTGTAGTCTTCAGTCACCTTCGCCGTGCCCGCAGTCCAAGTCAACGACACCGAAACATCGGATGCCGGCGGCGCGCTCGGCTGCAACATAATCACGGAAGATGCATCTCCGCCCTCGGCAATGCTGTAGGTCGCCGCGCTGAACGCCACAGTCGGCATCGCCTGTACCGTGGCGGTTACATCGGCAATGGAAATGCCGCCATACTTCGGGTCGGTGCTCACCGCCGCGTGGCGGATGGTGGAGTTGCCGATGGCCTTGCCGGTGATGGTGATTTCCTGCGCCTCGTTCCATTTGTCCGGAGTGAAGGTCAGCGTGCCGCTTACCGTGGCGTTGTCGGCCGCGCCGCTGGTCGGGGTGATCTCGACATTGTGGGTCGGGCGGCTGGCCAGTACTACGGAATAGGTCGCCGTGTCGCCCATGGTCAGCGATACGCTCGTTTTGGATGGCGTTACTCCGGCGGTGTCGTCGTCGGTAATGTTGGCGGTAACGCTTGGCGGCGGCAGGGCGTTGTATATGGTGTCCATGCTGGTAACTTGGTGGGTAACGGTAACGCTTTCGGCGTCTTCGTCCTCGGCATCGTCCACGGCGGTTACGGTAACCGACTGCGCCGTATCCCAATCACTCGGCGTGAAGGTCAACGCGGCGCTCACAGTTACATCATCGGCGCTGCCGATGTTCGGGGTAACAGTAACATTGGCAGTCGGCTTGCTCTCCAACACCACGGTGTAGGTGGCCGTCCTGTTCGTGCTCGCCTCGGTAACGGTAACCGGATCGGAGGGTATATCAACGGCGGCGGTGTCGTCGTCGGTGATGGTTACGGTGAGGGCGCCGCCGGTTATGCGGTAGCCACTGTCGGCGGCGACAGCGATGGTGGCCGTGAAGGTCTCGTCATCCTCGTCCACATCGTCTTCCGTAATCGTGATGGGCACCGCCACCTCCGACTGCCCATCCGCGATGGTGTAGGAAGCGGCACTCAGGGCTGTGTAGTCGGTGCCTTCGGTCGCGGTGCCGCCCGCAGTGGTTATGGTGAAATCAATAGCGCCCGTGGTGCCGCCGGTGCGCTCGACAACCGCCTGCGCCGTGCCGGTTTCATCGTTGGTCAGCGAGTCGGTCTTGAAGCGTATTTCCTCAGTGCTAGGGTTGATGATGCCTTGCAAGTTGGCGTTTTTCGCCTCGGCGGCGATTTCGTAGTTGGCGGCCTTGAACAACGAACCATTATCCGTCAATGAGTAGGTAACCGTAACATCGTAGGTACCTGCCGTGACCTCCGGGAAGGAGCCGCTGACCTGCAACCCACCGGTGCGGAAGTCCTCCAGCTCGCTCGTTACCACGCCAGTACCCGTGGCCGCGCTGGTGTCGAAGGTTGCGGCGGTGGTGCTGTCCGCTATCTTCGCGTTCACGGTAACTTCACCGATGGCGGTGATGCGAGCCGGAGTGATTCCGGCATTCAGAGTCACGCCGATGGGATCCGGCAGACTGTAATTACTCGCCTGAGTTGTATCGTCGTCCCCGCCCGCGGCCACGAGAGCGAAGGTCGGATTCGTGATGATTTTTGCCGTACCCACATCCTTGTCGGCAAATTCGCCGCCGGTAATGAAAAGGTTCAGCGCGTCTTCGCCAATTTCTCCGTCCACCGTTATCTCGGTAAGATGGGTTTCGGCAACGGCGGTATCGCCGTCATAGATGTTGAAGAAAATCCCATCCCCCGACAACCGAACCAATTTGGGCGTGATGGTGTACACGGCGGGCGTGGTCTCGGTGGGTAGGGCATATTTCGCTGTGTAGTCCGGCAAGATGGACAGGCCGCTCAAATCGATGGCGTATTTCCCGGCGTCATCTCCTTCCACTCGCGACAACTCGCCGGCGATCACATTTTCCTGCGTATCGCCTTCAAACAGCTTTTCAAGTGTGTACGATAAATCTTCCGAATCCGGATCGCCGTAAACACGACTTTCAGCAGTCAACGCAATCTGCAGAACGCGCTGGCGGAATACCGTAGCCGAGTAGGTGCGGGTGTTGATTCCATCCTCGGCGGTTACCACAACATCGAGGATATTTTCGCCCTCGACGAGTTCGATGGCGTGGGTGCCGCCGCTCAGCGCACTCGGATCGCCGCCTCGCTTGCCTGCCCGAATGGTCGCCTTGCCGGCAACTCGCGCGGTCGGCGTTACCCGCAGATGGGTGGTGTCGCTCGCTACCGACGCGGTGTAGGCGAAGGTGGTGGTGGCGAATTCCGGCGTGAGGGTTAGGGCGGTGCTCTCGAAGGTGTCGGCGGCGGTGCCGGGGTGCAGTTCGAGGGTGCTCAGATAGGCGTCGAAGGACTTTACATCGGTGGGGCAGTCGACGCCGATGCTGAGGGGGATTTGGTCGTTGACCATGAATGTGTAGCCGCTGTGCACATTCCTTAAGGGGGCAATGGCCGTACTCGTGTCTCCATCCAAGTCCGACAGTGGATAGGCTTGCGTGCCGACACAGAACTGCAACTTCTTGAGCGTTTCGATTTCATTTGTTCCCGCGCCCGAAAATGCGATTGCCACATTATTATTCGAGGCGATGGGCACTCGCTGAAGCAAAATATCGGCGGCACCGATTGTGAAACGATTTCCAGGGGTAATCTCCGAACTGCAGGATGCCTGATTTCCGATTTCGTGGCATCCAACTGCAAAGTCACCGAGTTTCCGCACATTCAAAACCCCCGCCCAAACACTCCCCCGCAACACCGTAATCGCATACACCTTCTTCACGCCGCTCTCGGCCGTTACCTCGACATGGAGAACATTGTTCCCCTCGGCCAGCGCGATGGCCGTATCCGCCGCGTGCAAAGTAGTGCCCGCCTTGCCCACCAGCACAGTCGCCTTGCCGGTATCCGCCACGCTCGGGGTCAGTTTGACATGGGTAATCGTTCTGGCCACCACCGCCGTATAGGTGAGCGTGTCCACTTCGACGGCCGGGGTGAAGGCAATCGAGTTGGATGTGTCGCTGGCGCTGGAGCCGCCGTTCATCGTCAAACCGCTAAGATTGGCGTTGGTGGACAGCGGCGGCGACGCCCAGGCGCTGCCGGGGGTTATGCCGTTCAGGGCGCGTACTCGCGCTTGGTAGAACTTGCCGTCGGTCAGGCCGGTGATGGTGTGGGAGGTGCCGCCGACGTTGCTGAGGGTAACCCAGCCGGTGGCCGGATTGTTGCCGGTTGCAGCTTGGTCGGCTGCGCTGGATTCCTTGTATTGCACTTCGTAGCCGCTGATGAGCGGGGCGTGGGGGGCGCTGCCGCCGGTGTTGGTTGGCGCGCTCCAGGTTACGGCGAGCCGCCGATCACCGACGGTGGTGCGCACATTGGTCGGCGGGCCGGGGACATCCCAGGTGGTAACTTGGAAGACGCCGGTGGAGAGCGAGGCGACTTGGATGGGATCGTTGACGGTTGCCAGATGCACGCGCACATCGTAGGCGGTGGCTTTTTCGAGACCGGTGAATTGTTCCGAACCTATTGCTTCGTCGCTATTAACACTTTCACTATAGCTTAATTGCTCGGGCTTGACGCCGGCGGGCAGGCTGTTAGTCGTCGTGCGCGGCGGCCACTGCAGGGCGGTGGCCGGTTTGACTTGGAATACGACATCGTAGAAGTTGTAATTGGGGTTGGCGTAGGCGACGGTGAAGATGGGCTTGCCGTCTTTGACGTTCGGTACTACCGACGAGATTGTCGGCAGGTCTCGCTCGGTTACCAGAGACAAAGTGGCGGAGCTGCCCGCGCGCCAGTTCAGGTCGTTGACGCCAGTCCATCTCCGGCATTGGTTAGTAGGTGTGCAGGCAACGGCATTATTCAGCCGGAGTCGCTGGTCACCGATCACCAATATCAACGTACTGAAATTCTCATTAATAGTCTGTTGCGTCTCAAGCTCGAAAGACTTGTCGCTACTCCTGTATCGAAGTGCATATATGGTGTAGGCATTGCCGGCAAACGTGAAGTCCTTATCCGGTAGCACGGTTTTTTCCGCGCAGCGCTTTGTGGTATCGGAATTCCCAGTATCGCAACCCAGTGAACTGCTAAGATCCTGTATCTTCAAATTAGCCGACCAATGGCCGAGCGTCGGCATCGGCGCGGTGGTGCCGGCTCGCGTTATGGTAACCGTGTAGGTCTTCGCGTCCACAGTCGGATCTTCCGGCGTTACCACGGCGAGGATGGTGTTTTCGCCGACTTTGAGGGGGATGGCGTGGCTTGCCGAGCCGCTGGTTACATCCCGCAAATCGACCGCCGTGCCCACTTTCACTTTGGCCTTGTTGTCTTCCACGGTCGGCGTAAGTTTTACATGTTCGGCAATGTTGGTTACCGAGGCGGTGTAGGTGATCTTGCTGTTGTCGAAGGACGGGGTCAGCCTGAGCGCGTTGAAACTGCCGGTCTCACTGGTGCTGGCGCTTGCGACGAGTTTGCTCAGATTGGTGTTTTGGGAGCGGGGGAAGGTTGGGGTCGCTCTGTGTACTACCCATGAGTTTGCCGCTCCATCTCTATTTGCCCGCGTAAGCAAATCCGGCGTAGGACGGGAGGGTTCCGGGACGCAGATGTTGTCAGCGGTTCCGCTTGCCACGCCCACTTGGACGGTAACTGGCGCGAAATGTTGAAGTGGCGTCTTAGATGTCTCCACACCCGCGCTGTTATATGTATAGAGGTGGCCAATTACATAACTACCAGCGCTTCCTGCAACCCGAAGGCCACGGGTTGGATTATCGGCAGTTCCTGGACAGACGCCGGGGCCGCCGGTTCGACCTGACCATCCCCCTCCCTGCGTCCATCGAATGAAAACCCGCCCCACACCGGCTGCGGGCGCAGTATTCCAGCTCACCGTAACCGTCGCTGCAGCGGTATCGCTCGCCACCACCTTAACGCCATATTGCGACCACAGCGGCGGATCCTGCGCAACAGCAGGGGCGGACACGACAAACAAGCACAACGCACCAAACAGCGCGGCGGGGAGGCGGGCGAGGCGGCGCATCATCTCGGCGCCCAGATGGAAACGGCGGCGGCAGTAGCGGCGGGGGTGAAAACAGGATAGGGCGCGGCGGATGGCCGCCGAGGGGGTTGAGTGGGCGGGCGCCGACGGGCGCGAATGGGCTTCAGCTGCCTGCCCTGCGCGCGTAGCCACAGCCGCCACCGCCGCTACGAAGGCGCGCTTGTACGGGGCGCTCAGCGGGTCGGACGGGTTAATGGTTGTGTACCCCGAATGGGGTGTGGGGTTGCTTTTGCGGCAAATTCGCATTGGTTGGTTGCTCCCGAAATCGGGAGATAAGGCAGCACTCGGTAGTTATCGGCGCATTTTAACCAAAAATGCAGTGGTTACAACCCTTTCAACGGCCGGAAATAAGTGTTTTTCGTCAGGCGGAGAGGGGAATTCCCGCGTGCAAGGAACTCCTACGGGCGATTGCGGGAGGCGGGGGGGCTACTTGCTGGCCGTTTTCCTGCACACAAGGGCGCGATCAAGGGGTGTTGCGCACTTCCGCATCGGCCTGTTCGGAATCGCGATTTTCGTTCTTGCGAAAATCGATAGCGATGCGAAACTGCAACTCGAGCGCGCTAACTCTATCGACTACAATATCGACTACAAGCTACTGACCAACGGTATTGTCAACCAGTTCCTTGAGTGTTGCATTGGTTGCATCCAGCCGGGCATTAGTGGCGTCCAATCTGGCATTGGTAACATCCAGTCGGGCATTCACGGTAATTTTCAGGTTATCCACATCGGATTTCAGGTTATTCAAATCGGTTTTCAAGCCGCTCACATCGGTTTTCAGGCCGCTCACATCGGTTTTCAAGCCGCTCACATCGGTTTTCAGGCTACTCACATCGGTTTTCAGACTGCCAACATCGATTTTGAGGCTACTCACATCCGCCTGAATTGCGCCCTGCCATTTCCCGAAGTTCACAAACATCGCGCTCATCATGAGAAACAGCCCGGCTATGGAGACAAACATGGATATGTGTCTCAGCAAGGGCGGCTCCGGCATTTTCATGTTCATAATCGTCATTCTCCTATCCAAATAAGTTCCATACATAATCGGCATCATCCCTGCGCGAATCGAACAACTGCCACGCCAGTCTCATGCCCCCTGTTCTACTGCTGCTTGTACGATACAACCGAACCGGCGGCAAAGTCAACCTGCTCGGCTGTGGGAATCTCCGCTTCAAGCGAAGCGAAAACCCGTGTCGTCCGAGGATACTTTGATGACGCCGCCGGGGGGGAATTCGCCTTCGAGTATGCGGCGCGCGAGGGGGTTTTCGATTTCGTTTTGGATGGCGCGTTTGAGTGGGCGGGCGCCGAATATCGGGTCGAAGCCGGCTTCGGCGAGTTTGGCGAGGGCGTCTTCGGTGATTTCCAGCGTGAGGTCGCGTTGGGCTAGGCGTTGGCGCAGGGCGGCCAGTTGGATTTGCGCGATTCGGGCGATCTGCGCCTTTTCCAGAGGGCGGAATACCACGAGGTCGTCTATGCGGTTGATGAATTCCGGGCGGAAGTGGGCGGCGACCACTTCGAGAACGCGGGTTTTCATGGCGGCGTATTCCTCGCCGTGCATTTCCCGAATCATCTGCGAGCCGAGATTGGAGGTCATGATGATGACGGTGTTGCGGAAGTACACGGTGCGGCCGTGGCCGTCGGTCAGGCGGCCGTCGTCGAGCACTTGCAGCAGTACATTGAAGACATCGGCGTGGGCTTTTTCGACCTCGTCCAGAAGGATCACCGAATAGGGCTTGCGGCGCACCGCTTCGGTCAGATGGCCGCCTTCGTCGTAGCCGACATAGCCCGGCGGTGCTCCGATGAGGCGCGCCACCGAGTGTTTTTCCATGAATTCGGACATATCGATGCGCAGCATGGATTGCTCGGAGTCGAACAGGAATTCGGCCACCGCCTTGGTCAGCTCGGTCTTGCCGACGCCGGTGGGGCCGAGGAAGAGGAATGAACCGGATGGGCGGTTGGGATCGGACAGGCCGGCGCGGGAACGGCGCACGGCGTTGGCAACGGCGGTAACGGCTTCGTCCTGACCGATGACTCGCCGGTGCAGGCCGTCTTCCATCCGCAACAATTTTTCCCGTTCCCCTTCGAGCATTTTTGCCACCGGAATGCCGGTCCAGTGGGACACCACCTCGGCGATTTCGTCCTGATGTACGCGGTTTCTCAGCAGGGTGAATTGCTGCTCCGCGTCCTTCCGGCCGGGATCGGCGGCGGCTAGGCGTTTTTCCAGCTCGGGAATCCGGCCGTATTGCAACTCCGACATGCGCGTCAGATCACCGGCGCGCCGGGCGGCTTCGAATTCCACGCGGGAACGTTCCAATTCCTCCTTGACATGGCGGCTGCCGTGCACCGCGGATTTTTCCGCGTTCCAGATTTCTTCGAGGTCGGCGTATTCCCGTTCGCGCTTTTCGATCTCGGCGCGCAAACTCTCGAGGCGCTTGCGCGAGGCGTCGTCGCTCTCCTTGTTGAGGGCTTCGCGCTCGATCTTGAGCTGAATCAGGCGGCGTTCTAGGCGATCCATGGATTCCGGCTTGGAGTCGATTTCCATGCGGATGCGGCTGGCCGCCTCGTCCACCAGATCGATGGCCTTGTCGGGCAGGTTGCGATCGGTGATGTAGCGGTGGGACAGGGTGGCGGCGGCAACGATGGCCGGATCGGTGATGTCTACGCCGTGGTGCACTTCGTAGCGCTCCTTGAGGCCGCGCAGGATGGCGATGGTGTCCTCCACGGTGGGTTCGTCCACCGGCACTTTCTGGAAGCGCCGTTCGAGCGCCGCGTCCTTTTCGATGTGCTTGCGGTATTCGTCCAGCGTGGTGGCGCCGACGCAGTGCAGTTCGCCGCGCGCCAATGCGGGCTTGAGCATGTTGCCGGCGTCCATCGCCCCTTCGGCGGCACCGGCGCCCACCATGGTGTGCAGTTCGTCGATGAACAGGATGATGCGCCCTTCCTCTCTGGCGAGGTCGTTCAGCACCGCCTTCAGCCGCTCCTCGAATTCGCCGCGATATTTGGCGCCGGCCAGCAGGCCGCCCAAATCGAGGGACAGTACCCGCTTGTGGCGGATGCCTTCGGGGACTTCGCCGTTGACGATGCGCTGAGCCAGCCCTTCGATGATGGCGGTCTTGCCGACTCCCGGCGAGCCGATGAGTACCGGATTGTTCTTGGTGCGCCGCTGCAATACCTGTATGGCGCGGCGGATTTCGTCGTCGCGCCCGATGACCGGATCGAGTTTTCCCTGCTCGGCGCGCGCGGTGATGTCGATGGTGTATTTTTCCAGCGCCTGACGCTGCTCTTCGGCGTTGGCGTCGTCCACGGATTGGCCGCCGCGCACCGCCTCGATGGCTTTTTCCAAGCTATCTTTGGCGGCGCCGCAGTCGCGCAGAATCCTCCCGAGACCGCCCTTGTCGTCGAGCGCGGCGAGTACGAACAATTCGCTGGCGATGTATTGGTCGCCGCGCGCCTGAGACAATTTGTCGGCGGCGGTGAGCAGGCGGGTGAGGTCGCGGGAGAGATGCACTTCGCCGGCGTCGCCTTCCACCTTCGGCAGGCGGTCGAGGGCTTCGCCGAGAGCCGAGCGCAGACGCCGCACATCCACATCGGCACGCGCCAGCAGCGGGCGCACGCTGCCGCCCTCCTGAGCGAGCATCGCCAGCATGAGGTGCAACGGTTCGATGAATTGGTGGCCGCGGCCCACGGCCAGACTCTGCGCCTCGGACAGCGCCAGTTGGAATTTCGCGGTCAGCTTGTGCAGGCTCATTTCGCCCCACGGGGTGTTGATTCACCGGGGAAAATGGGGCCGGGGGGCGGTGATTCAACCGCGCCGGGGGCGAGGCGGCGGGGGCGGGTGGAATAAAGCCGCCGCTATACCGATTCCAACCCCTGACGCAAGCGCACGATGGCCGCTTGCAGGTGCGCCTGCAGTTGCGCCACCGCCGCGTCCCGGTCGTCCGCTCGACATGCCTGCAAAATGGACTGGTGCTCGGCGAAACTGCCGCCGCCGCCACCGCCGTTGCCACCGCCGCGAGCCGAAGCCGAGCGCACCACGATGAATTGGGAGAAGCGCGTCAGGCCGTCGTATTGATCGGCGATGATCTTCAGCAACCGACGCTTGTTGCACGGTTGGTAGAGCATCAGGTGGAAGTCGCGATTCAAATCCACCCGCTTCCACGAGTCTTCGATTCGCTGATATTGCTCGAGCACGGCGGCGCAGCGGTCGAGCAGGTCGGGGGTATGGTGGGGAATCGCCGAGGCGAGGGCGATGGGTTCGAGGAGCAGGCGGATTTCGGCGATTTCCAGTATCTCTTCGCGCGGCAGTTCGGAGACCACCGGGCTGCGACGGGGGAGGATGTCGATGAGGTGGTCGGCGGCGAGCATTCGCATGGCCTCGCGCACCGGTATGGCGCTCACGCCGAAGTCCTCGGCCACGGCGTCGATCTTGATGCGGTCGCCGCCGCGCAGTTTGCCGCGCAATATCCACTCGCGCAGGTGGCGGTAGATTTCGGTGGGGACGTTGCCGTAGTCGATTTCGATGGCCATCGGCTGTATGCGGGCGCGGGCGCTAGCGGGCTTCCAGCACCTTGCTGAGAAACTGGCGGGCGCGCTCGTTTTGCGGCGATCCGAGGAGAGTTTGCGGCGAGCCTTCCTCGACGAATTTGCCGCCGTCGAAGAAACATACCCGATCGGAAACCTCGCGGGCAAAACCCATCTGGTGGGTAACCAGCAGCATGGTGTAACTGTGCGCCGAGGCGAGCTGGCGAATCACCTGCAAAACCTCGCCGACCATTTCCGGATCCAACGCCGAGGTCGGTTCATCGAACAGCAGGATTTCCGGCTGCATGGCGAGGGTGCGGGCGATGGCGACGCGCTGCTGCTGGCCGCCGGACAGCTGGCTCGGATAGCGATCGCGCTTGTCGGCGAGGCCGACCATCTGCAGCAGCTCGTCGGCGCGCTCGACCGCTTCCCGGCGCGACAATCCGAGTGTGTACATGGGCGCTTCGATGCAGTTGCCGAGGGCGGTGAAATGGGGGAACAGGTTGAAGTTCTGGAACACCATGCCGATTTTGCCGCGCATTCGCCGGATGTGCGCGTTGCTCGCCGGAACGAGGGCGTCGCCGGAACGCATTTTGTTGAAGGGCTCGCCGTCTAGGTAGATGACGCCGTCATCCACCGCTTCCAGAGCCATGAGGACGCGCAACACCGTGGTCTTGCCCGAACCGGAGGGGCCGATGATGGTTACCAATTCGCCGGGGCTGACATCGAGGCAGATTTCGTCGAGCACGGTGAGGTGGTCGTAGCGCTTGGAAACGCGGTCGAATCGGATCTTGGGCGCGTTCGCTGGAGTCGCTTGAGTCGCTGGAGTCGCTGGAGTCAATGGAGAATCCGGTTGGTGATGTATCCCTCGGCCAGCCGCACCAGCGCGGCGGCGGCGAGGCTCATCACGAGGAAGAAAATGCCGGCCAGAGTTACCGCTTCGGTGAATCGGTAGTATTCCGAGCCGATGAGTTTGGCGGCGTGCATGAGTTCCGCCACGGCGAGGAAGGACAGTAGCGGCGTCTCCTTGAATATGCCGATGAGGTAGTTGCCGAGCGCCGGCACGATGGGCGGCAGGGATTGGGGGATGATGATGTCCCGCCAAGTGCGCCACGGGCTCAGATTGAGCGCCTTGGCCGCCTCCCACTGGCCGACCGGCACGCCGAGCACACCGGCGCGGTAGACCTCGGCGCACAGGGCGGAATTGTAGATGCCGAGGCCGAGTATGCCGGTGGTCAGGGGCGGCAACACGATGCCGACCTGCGGGAGGAGGAAGAAGAGGAAGAACAACTGCACCAGCAACGGCGTCCCACGAATGAATTCGATGAGCTCGCCGGCCGGAATGGAGACGATCCGCCAGCGCGCGGTGCGCAGCAGCATGAGGACGAGGCCGAGCACCAGAGCCAGCAGGAAGGACAACACCGTCGCCTGAATGGTAACCGGCGCCACGGCCAGCATCTGCGGCAGAACCACATCGAAAGTGAATTGCCAGTCCCAGTCCATGATGATTAGTCGCTTAGGCGCTCAGGCGCTCAGTGCCCGGCGGAAAGGTGGCGGGTGGCGCGCTCTTCCAGCAAGCTCAGGCTGAAGCGGATGAGCTGGGAGAAGCAGTAATACAGAGCCAGAGTGACCATGAATATCTCGATGGTGCGGTAGTGAAGCTGATTTTGCTGCACCGAGGCGTAGGTGATGTCCACCAGCGTTACCGCCGAGATCACCGAGGTCGCCTTGACCATTTCGATGGTCAGATTGCCCATGGGCGGCACCATGATGACCATCGCCTGCGGCATGACGATGCGGGTGAGGCGATGCAAGGGCGTCATGTTGAGAGCGGCGGCGGCTTCCAGCTGGCCGCGCGGCACCGACTTGATGGCACCACGGACGATTTCCGCGCCATATGCGCCGAAATTGAGGCCGATGCCGAGCACGCCGGCGACCATCGCCGACAGCGTGATGCCGAATTCGGGCATGACGAAATAGAACCAGAACAGCTGCACCAACAGGGAGGTGCCGCGAAAAATCTCGATGTAGCCGATCGCGACCCAGCGAACGGCGGCGAAGGGGCTGATCTTGGCGGTGCCGGCGATCAGAGCGGCGGCCAGCATGAGGGCAAAAGAAAGGGTCGCGACCTGCACCGTAACCGCCGCGCCCTGCAACAGCGACGGTAGAAAGATGCGAACATCGGCGAAGGTCGCGACCGTAATACCCAGGAGGAAAGCGGTCAGCGCGGCCACGGCCGCCAAGCGGCCGGTCATGATCGGCGGGGACGCGCCGCGCGCGAACCCCCCGGTGGTGGTGGACGCGAACGGCGCGGGTTGCCGCGAATGAATGCGCGGCGATTCCCTTTTGCGGGCGCCGTCACTCGCTACAGATTTCCGCGGTTTTCAGCTGCGGCAGCTCGTCCGCCGACATGCCGTGCTTTTGCATGATCGCGATGTGCTCCGCAGTGCCGATGAAGGCGTTCAGATACCCATCGAATTCATCGACGAAGTCGCCGTCCGCTTGGCGGAAGGCGTAGGCGCCATGGGCGATGGTCTTCTCCCCCGCCACCGTGGCGAAGGGCGGCACGGTCTCCATGTCCTGCTCCGGCAGACTGGCAACGATGCTGCGCGCGACCGGTGCCGAGATCGCCAGAACATGGGCGCGTCCGGCACGCAAGGCGGCGACCGCGGTCGGATTGTCCGGCAGTTCGAGGATGTTGGCCGGATCGATGCCGCTCTTCTTCGCGTGGCCGACTTGAGCCGAGCCGGTGGTGGCAGCGATCTTCAAGCCCTTTTCGCGCACGCTGTCGTAGTTGACGATGCCGTTGGGGTTGCCCTTGAGCACCACCATGCCCTGCTGGATGCCGAAGGTCGGATCGGAAAATCGCACCGCACGGCATCTCTTTTCGTTGACGAACATGCCGGCGGCAACGATGTCGAATCTTCCGGCAGTGATACCCGGAATCAGGTTGCCCCACTCGGTCGCCTGTTCGCTCTCCACGGCATACCCCATCTGGCCGAGTATGTGGCGCAGTATGTCAACCTGCTCGCCCGTGAGGTCGCCGCTCTCGTCCACATATGCATATGGCTTGTAGTTGGAGTACCCCACGCGCACGCCGCTGTCGCCCGCCCGCTCCGAAAGGGATTGCGCCGCAACCGGCGCGGCGGCGAGCAACGCGGCTGCGACCGCGGCGGCCGTGAGCGCGGTGAAAGTGGTGGATCGTTTTGCTGTGATGTTACGCATGGTATTACCCTCTCTAGTGTGATGAAAAATGTTGGGAAAAACAGGCGGCATAGTCTGTTTGTCTCGATTATGCCTCGATAACCGGAATCCGCATGGGCGCGATCGGGTCGGTCAGCAGATCCGGCTCATCGTCGGTGATCGCCCAGTTGTCCTCGGCGTTGAGAAAGCCGAGGTGGTTGGCGAAGTTGGGGTTGCAGGCGAACACCATGCCCTTCTCGAAGGTGATGTCCTCGAAGGCGGCCAGCGACGGGTATTCCGTGGTCTCGACTCCGACTCCGTGGCCGACTCGCCCGACTCCCATGGTTTCCAGCCCGCGCTCGTCGAGATAGCGATCGACCACGCCGACCACATCGCGCGGCGTCTTCCCCGGGCGCAGCATCATGTTGCAGTCGTGGCGCAGCCGCATCATCCATTCGTAGAATTCGCTCAGCTCGGCGGACGGCTCGCCCACCGAGGCGGTGCGCGCCATGTCGCAGCAATAGCCGCGATAGGTTACGCCGCAGTCGAAGCCGAGGGTGTCGCCCTTGCGCACTACGCGATCGGTCGGTGCCAAGCAAATGCCGCCGGTGGACGGCCCGGAAACCACGCACAGCAGGGTCAAGTCCTCAGCGCCCTTTTCAAACAGACGGGTGCGCAGTTTCACCGCGATTTCGTTCTCGCTCATGCCGGCGTGGACTTCCTCGAAAATTTCCTTTTCGGACTGCGCCGTGATGCGCGCGGCCTGACGACAGTATTCGATCTCGCGCGGCGACTTGATGACGCGCACATCGAGGATGATCTGGGCGGCATCGACGAATTCCGCCGCCGGCAAGCCGGCCATGATTTCCCGCAGAGCCAGATAGTTGGTGCCGAGATACTGCTCGCGCCCGAGCTCGGCGCCGATGCGCGCCCGACTCAGGCCGAGGGATTTGAGGGTGTCGATGAGGAATTGCGGGTGGCCGGTCAATCCGCCGATGGTCTTGATGTTTTCGATGTAGGTGGTCTGTTCGACCTGCATCACCTCGAAGGGCATGGTGATCAGCACCGGCTCGTCGTCCTTGGGCAGGATGAACATGTAGGAGCGGATTTTGTCGATGGGATTCTGGCAGGAACGATGGCCGGAGAAATAGGCGTAGTTCAGTTTTTCGGTGATGAACAGCGCATCGAGGTTGCGCTCGGCCATCAGGGCGCGCGTGCGGGCGTAGCGATTTTCGAATTCCTCTTTGGGAAAATCCGGATATTCTGGCTGCATGAGCGGGTCTCGATTGACGGGTTGGTTCGACTTGGCGGCGATAATATATGATATAGTATTTCCTTGCAACAGCAAATTTCGCAGATTTCATCAATTCGTCGCCCGCCCAATCGGGCTCATCCCGACCAACCGCAACCCACCGCCCAAAACCGATGCCCCCTTACCGATATGCGCGCCGCGCGGAAATTCTTGGCGCCTCCCTGTACGACCATGCCCACGGAACCATCCCTCTCAGCAGCGGCATGGCCTATCCGCCCTTCCTGCCGGATGTGGTTCACGAGGCCGCCGAGGCCGCTCGGCGGTATCCCGAGGAAACCCTGCAATATGGCCCACTCATGGGCATCACCGACCTGCGCGAGGCGATTTGCCGCTTCGTCGCCGCCGACGGCGTAACTTGCGCGGCGGAAAACGTACTCGTAACCTACGGCGCGAAAGACGCCCTCGATCTCGCCTGCCGCGTGTTCGTCGAGCCCGGCGACCGCGTCATCGTCACCCGCCCGACTTACATGACCGCCCTGCAGATCATGCGCGCCCACGGCGCCTCGTTTCTCGGCATCGATCAGGACGAGGAGGGGCTCGACACCGAGGCGCTGGCGGCGCATCTCAGGCGACTCGAAGCCAACGGCGAGCGGCAGCCGAAACTGCTCTTCGATGTGCCGGACTTCCACAACCCGACCGGCATCACGATGTCGGCGGCGCGCCGACAGCGCTTGATCGAGCTGGCGGAGACTTACGGCTTCATCATCCTCGAAGACGACCCGTACCGGCGAATCCGCTTCGAAGGGGACGCGGTCGCGCCGATCAAATCCTTCGACCGCAACGGGGTGGTGGTCGCTCTGGGGACGGTGTCGAAGATTCTCGCCCCCGGCCTGCGGGTGGGATGGGCGATCGGCGATGCGGCGATCATCGAGCGCATGGCCATGCACAAGGCGGACGGCGGCACCAACCCCTTCGCCCAGCGCATCGTCGCCGAGATGATGGGCGGCGGCAAGATGGCGACGCACATAGACGCGCTCGCCGCCGAGATGCGCCGCCATCGCGATGTGATGACGGCGGCTCTGGCCGAACATTGCCCGGCGGCGACCACGCGCATCCCGCAGGGCGGCTATTTCCTGTGGGCCGCCCTGCCCGAAGGCAGCGACGCCGAGCGACTTGCCGACCTGGCTCTCGCCCACGGCGTGCAAGTAAGCCCCGGACGCCTGTCCTTCCCCGAGGAGACGCCGGGCCATCACATTCGCTTGTCCTACAGTTTCGTCGGGCCGGCGGAAATCAAAAACGGCGTGATCGCTCTGGGCAAGGCCTGGGACGAATACCGCGCCCAATCCCCGCGCCCCGCGCGCGTAACCTCAACCTGAAGGAGTAAACAAGATGTCCTGTCCGAAAGTAAGCATTGGCGCGCCCTCCAGCGAAATCGATTTTTCCCGCGACGGCAAGCACTACGGCTATGTGCGGGTACCGTATTCCAGCCACCGCTCGGCATATGGTTGGCTGCCAGTGCCGATCATGTCGATCAAGAACGGCGAGGGGCCGCGAGCGCTTCTCGTGGGCGGCAACCACGGCGATGAATATGAAGGCATTGCCATCCTCATCGATCTCTACCGGCAACTGTCGCCCGCGGATATCAGCGGCCAGATCATCTTCATGCCCGCCGCCAACGCGCCGGCGGTGTTCGCCGGAAGACGGACTTCGCCCCTCGACCACGGCGGCGAGGGCAATCTCAACCGCCTGTTCCCCGGCCACAAGAACGGCTCGCCGACGGAGACCATCGCTTGGTTCATCGCCGAGCAGTTGGTCGAGCGGGTCGATGCCATTTTCGATCTCCATTCGGCCGGTTCGTCCAGCGACCATTGGCCGTCCTGCAAGATCCGGCTGATGGGGGATGCGGACAAGGACGCCATGCAGCTCGAATTCCTGCGACTGTTCGGCGCGCCCCTAGCACTGGTCGGCGACCGCGTGCACGAGACCACGCTCTCCGGCGAAGCGCTGCCGAGGAACATCATCTATGTCAGCACCGAACTCGGCGGCGGCGGGCGAATCACCCCGTGGATTCGCCAACTGGGGGAGCAGGGCTTGAAACGCTGCCTCAAACACCTCGGCATCCTCCCATCCAGCCACCCCACCGACCCGCCCAAATTCGAGCCGCGCATGATGGCCATGCAGAACGAGGAAAACTACATATTCGCCTACGAGGACGGCGTGTTCGAACCGGCAGTGGATGTCGGCGACGAAGTCGAAGACGGCCAATTCGCCGGCCACATCTGGAATGTCCGACAACCCTGGCGAGAACCGACCAAACTCCATTTCAAACGCGGCGGCGTGGTATTCACCAAACGCCATCCGGCGTTGTGTCAGATCGGGGATACTTTGTTTTTTACGCTGAATGAGTATCGGGAGTAGCGCTCGGTTTCCGGTCGCCCTCGAGTCGATTGAATTGTAGACAGGTAGCGCCGTGCGCGACGGGAAACTCGACGAGGATCTGGGTCAATCGCGATCCTCACTGCTCTGAGACTTCAAGCGGCGTTCCCGCCGCCTCTCCAACCGCCGTTCGCGCGCCTCGGGGTTTACCGGGATGGTCATTTCGCCGAACAGTACCTGTTTGAGGAAGCGGAAGGCGAAACGTAGCAGTTCGTCCTCGTCATTCATGAGCGCCGCTCGTTGGTCGGGGGGGAGGGCGAATACCTCGGTGAAGCCCTTGCTGTTGACGAAGTCGCGGAAGTTGTCGATGTCGTAGCTGCACAGGTCGAAGAGCTGCAGGGAGCGGGCGCTCGGCTTGCCCACCGTGGCGCCGGAGGAGCGCTTTTTCAGGACGATGTCGCGCCATTCCCGATTCATCTCGTCGTATTTTTCGATGCCCTGCTCCCGCCGGTACTGCCGCACGGTGATGGTTCTGGGTTCCTCGTGTCCCTTGCAGTGCGACTCCTTGACGACGAAATAGATGTCCTCCACCACGGCGCTGTCGGCGCGGCGCACGCCCATGGAGCCGAGGGCGTAATAGCGGCACGCCGCCGGGCGGTCGGCGTACACCCCGCAACCCGACTCCTCGAGAAACACGCATTCGCTGGTGCCGGGTTTGGTGGCCATCTTCAGGCCCGGCATTTCGTGGGCGTCCATCGGGTAGGGCACGGTGTAGCGGTTGACCCACTGGGATGAGGTCAGCCCAGCGCGCCGCTTGAGGCGCACGATGTCGTAGGGCGTCAGGGTGATGTCGATGTTCCGGCAGCAGGCATTGAAACACGACACCGCCTTGTGGCAGTGGAAGCGGAATTCGCTGTCCGCATTCAACTCCACCGGCTGCACCGGACTGTGCAGGGGGATTTCGTCCTTGATCTTTTCGAGGTCTTCGCGCACCATGTTCAAGCAACCACTCGGTTTCGGGGTACAATCTGCCGCTATGGTAACCCGTGCGCCGACTTAGAGCAATTCGCCGCTGGGCGCGATGGTTGCCAGTTGCATTGTTGCCTCCCGTATTTCCATAATGAACCAACCCGATCAGCGCGCACGCTCAGACAAGCAACCCGTCGCCACACGGCTGGAGGCGATCATTCTGGCCGCCGGGGACGGCGCACGCATGCGTTCGACTCTGCCGAAAACCCTGCACGCGGTCGGCGGGCGGCCGATGCTGGCGCACATCGTCGAGGCGGTGAATTCCCTCATGCCGGCCGCCATCCACATCGTCATCGGGCGACAGGGCGAGCAGGTGAAATCCGCCCTGACGGACGCTCTGGCGGCGCCGCACCCTGACGACCACGCCGACGGAGACGCCCTCCGCCGCATCAACTGGGTAACCCAGAGCGAGCCGCTCGGCAGCGGGCATGCAGCCTTGCAGGCTCTGCCGGCGGTCGATCCCACGGCGACGGTACTGCTACTGTACGGCGACACGCCGCTACTCGGCGCGCAAACGCTGAGATCGTTGGCCGCCAGCGGCGCCGCAAGCGGTATCGGGCTGCTGACCGCAACCGTGGATGATCCCACCGGCCTCGGCCGCATCGTGCGCGACGGGCGCGGCGCCATCGTGCGCATCGTCGAGGAGCGGGACGCCGACGAGGCGCATCGGCAAATCCGCGAATGCAACGCCGGCTGCCTCGCCGCGCCCGCCGCAGTGCTCGCGGACGCCCTCGCCCAGCTCGACAACGACAACGCCCAGGGGGAATTCTACCTGACCGATGTGGTCGCCCACGCCATCGCCGCCGGAGTTGAAGTCGTCTCCTGCCAGCCCGGCGCGGTGGCGGAAACCTTCGGCGTCAATTCCCGCGCCGACCTCGCCCGGGTGGAGCGGTTGTTTCAGGCCGGGCAGGCGCGTCGGTTGCTCGAAGAGGGCGTTACCCTGCGCGATCCGGCGCGCCTCGATGTGCGCGGGCACTGTGAATTCGGGCGCGACTGCGTGGTCGATGTCAATGTCATCCTCGAAGGCCGGGTGGTGATCGGCGACGACTGCGCGCTCGGCGCCAATGCGATCATCCGCAACAGCCGCATCGGCGCCGGCTGCGTCATCGAGGCCAACAGCGTCATCGACAACTCGGTGGTCGGCGCGCGTTGCCGCATCGGCCCGTTTGCCCGCCTGCGCCCGCAATCCCAGCTCGAAGACGGCGTCCACATCGGCAATTTCGTCGAGATCAAGAAGAGCCGCCTCGGCTCAGGGACCAAGGCCAACCACCTGAGCTATGTGGGCGACAGCGCCCTCGGCCGGAGGGTCAATATCGGCGCCGGCGTGATCACCTGCAACTACGATGGCCGCGACAAGCACCGCACCGTCATCGGCGACGATGTCTTCGTCGGCGCCAACAGCGAACTGGTGGCGCCCCTCGCCATCGGCGCCGGCGCCACCATCGGCGCCGGCTCGACCATCACCGAGGATGTCGCCGCCGAGGCGCTGGCGCTCGGCCGCGCCAAGCAGAAAACCGTCCGCGGCTGGACGCGGCCAGCGAAGAAATCCGCCGGGGAGCGAGCCTAGCGCCATGTGCGGAATCGTCGGCGGAGTGGCCAACGGGGATGTTTTGCCCATCCTGCTGGACGGGCTGAAGCGGCTGGAATATCGCGGCTACGACTCCGCCGGCGTCGCCGTGATCGACCCCGATCAACGGCTGCGCAGAACCCGCAGCGTGGGGCGGATCGCCGAGCTGGAACGGGCGCTGGCGAGCGGCGAGGCGATAGGCGGATCCACCGGCATCGCCCACACCCGCTGGGCGACCCACGGCCCGCCGACCGAGGTCAACGCCCACCCGCACACCAGCGCCGGCGACGGTTCGCTGGCGCTGGTGTGCAACGGCATCATCGAAAACCATCAGGCGCTACGCGAGGCGCAACAGGCGGACGGTTTCGAGTTCGTCTCGCAGACCGATACCGAGGTGGTGGTGAACGAGATTTGCCGCCACAGCCGCCGCGGGCTCGACCTGCTCGCGGCGGTTCAGGCGACCGTTGCCGTGCTGGAGGGCGCATTTGCCATCGGCGTGGTCAGCGCACGCGAACCCGATCGCCTGATCGGCGCCCGCCGGGGTTCGCCGCTGGTGGTCGGCATCGGCGACGGCGAGTCCTTCATCGCCTCGGACATGGCCGCGCTGGTCGCGCTGACGCGGGATTTTTTCATACTCGAAGACGGCGACATCGTCGATATACACGGCGGCGGCATCCACATAGTCGATCAACGCGGGCGCGCGCAGGAGCGCGAAAAGCGCACCACCTCCCTGTGCGCGGACACGCTCGAATTGGGCGACTACCGCCACTACATGCTCAAGGAAATTCACGAACAGGGCGTGGCCATCGCCAACACGCTGGAAGGGCGCATCGGCGGCGCGCGCCTGTTGGAAGAATGCTTCGGCAACGACGCCCCGGCGATCTTCGACCGCATCCGCGCGGTGCGCATCATCGCCTGCGGCACCAGTTACCACGCCGGCTTGGTCGCCAGCTACTGGTTCGAGCGCTACGGCGTGCCCTGCCGGGTGGAGATCGCCAGCGAATTCCGTTCGCGCACGCACGCGCCGCCGGACGATTGCTTGGTGGTAACGCTGTCGCAATCCGGCGAAACCATCGACACCCTGTGTGCGCTGGAAGTCGCCCAGCAGCAGGGGTTCGGGCGCAGTTTGACCATCTGCAATTCGCCGGAAAGCGCGCTGGTGCGAGCCTCCGACCTCGCCCTGATGACTCACGCGGGGGCGGAAATCGGGGTGGCCTCGACCAAGGCGTTCACCACCCAACTGACCGCCCTGCGCCTTTTGGTGATCGCCCTCGGACGGCGCTTCAACATGGCCGAGGCGGACGAAGCCCGCCTGATTGCCGAGCTGCGCGAATTGCCCGCCAAGGTGGAAAAGGCGATCGCGTTGGAGCCGGTGATACGGGACATCGCCGAACAATTCGCCGACAAGCAGCACGCGCTCTTCTTGGGCCGCGGCGCCCACTATCCGATCGCTCTGGAGGGCGCGCTCAAACTCAAGGAGATTTCCTACATCCACGCCGAAGCCTATCCGGCCGGAGAATTGAAACACGGCCCGCTGGCGCTGGTGGACAGCGATATGCCGGTCATCTCGGTCGCCCCCAACGACCGCCTGCTGGACAAACTGAAGTCCAACATCGAGGAAGTGCGCGCGCGCGGCGGCAGGCTGATCGTGTTCGCCGACCCGGCCTCGCGCATCAGCCCCCAAGACAATATGCAGGTCATCGACATCGCCCCGGTGGACAGCTCCATGGCACCGATCATCTACACCATTCCCCTGCAATTACTGGCCTATCATGTTGCCCTGATCAAGGGCACCGATGTGGACAAACCGAGGAATCTGGCCAAATCGGTTACCGTCGAATGAATGTTCGCGCCGAGCGAGATCGAGGCCGATGAGCAGTTACCGCGACATCTATGCGGTGGTCAAGCGCATCCCGCGCGGCTCGGTGGCCAGCTACGGACGCATCGCCAGAATGGCACACTGCACCGCCCGCCAAGTCGGCTACGCCCTAGCCGCCACGCCGCCGGACGAGGGAATTCCATGGCACCGAGTCATCAACGGCAAGGGCGAAATCAGCCTGCGCAAGGGAGGCGGAGGCGATGAACGCCAGCGGCAAAGGCTGCTGGCGGAGGGGGTGGTGTTCGATTCTCGCGGGCGGGTGGATTTCGAGCGGTTTGGGTGGGGGGAAGGTGATTGGGGTGGTTTTGAGTGAGTGGGGTTGTTGGGGTTTCTCTCATTCCCATCATCCGGGCCAACGCGCCGAAACATCGAATTCGAACAATTCCTTTTTTGAATTCCGCTTTCGAATCACGCGGCATTCGATGTTTTCAAATCCCAAGCGCTCCAACATCGCTGCGTAAAGCCTTTCTACCGGAAGAAGCACGCCATAGAAGGTGGAATTTCCCACGATATAGTGCACTTCCGCGCCCTTGTTCAACACCGAACGCAGCGAATCGAAATGCGCCCACATGTCGGCGAAATACTTGGCCACATAGTTCGCCAATAGCTTGCCATTCCGGTTGTCGTGGTGGGATATTCGATCCAATGCCGCGTCGAGAATTGGATGTTTGAATGCCCTCGGTGGTTGTTCCCACTCAAGCAATCGGCTGGTTGCGATTCCCCAGGTACCGCCAATCGTCAGCCAATCGAGTTCACCGGCATCCCGGCCATTATCGAGAAATCCGAGCCAATACATGTACGGACGCAACTCGCGCACATATGACATCCGATTCGCATATGGCGGAGAGGTAATCGCGAGATCGAAAAGTCCGTCCACTGTATCCGCTAATTTCCTGGCATCTCCGCACACCGTATAGCCCGTACTTTTCGGGTTTTCCTGTGCGCCCTCCAGTACAAAATTCACATCGTTACGGAATCGATCGCCCATATCGGCGTGGAGCGGAATATCCGATTGCCGATCATCCTGAAAGGACATGGATTGGTGATTGAAAGCCGCATTCGACAATGAGAGCAACGTTCTGCAAAACGCCACCAACAGCAGATCGCGTTTCGCTGAATCCGCCTCGCACTCGGCCTCGATGGCGGATCTAAGCGCACAAAGAAACGCCAGCGCTTCGCGGCACCACCATCGATCGAGGTTGTGCATGGCGGGCGCCTTCACCGGCTCGATCTTTCCATGCCTCACTGTTTCGATAACCCGTGCGCCGACGCTTCGGGTTGCGGCTATCGTGGCACGGGAATACCGCGCCGTCTTCGCTTGACCGAGCCAGACCAGAAACGGATTGATGTCCGTGGTCACCCCCTCGTGGCCGTGGTATGCCGCGCTCAACGCCGTCGTTGCCGTTCCACAAAAAGGGTCCAACACGCGCAGCGGGCGCACATACCGGCTCAACAATTCTTCGACCATCTTGACCGAATATGCAGGCGTCAGCCGCAACCAGCCGTGCCGTCCGGCGTGCGCGTTGAAGCGTTGCGTGTAATCCGCTCTTTGTCGCAGGTTCTCTCCGACAATGATATTCATGTTGTCTCCGCAGCGAGAAGAGTTTGCAAAACCATGTCGATCTCTTTATAAAGCGCAGTTCGATTCCGCGCAAAAAATCCGGCCAGATCGTATCCAATGACATCCCGCATGAAGCAGTAAGTCGAGATCAAGGGATTTTCGGTGCCGGTTATTCCGGTAATCACCGACCATTTCTCGGCGCGATACCGCCTCAGCACATCGTCATCGATCTGTCCCGACAAGATAACGACACAGGGGAAGTATCCCTTCGTATAGGCCGTCGCGGCATTCGCGATGTCGGCGTTCTGCCGCTTGGAATCTTTGCTTTTGTAGCCCTGACGAACCTCGAATATCGTACCCGTCAAACTCTCGAATACTCTTTTGTCAACATCGAGCATCTTGGCGGAATCACGCATCCACTCGTAAAATCGATCTCGTTTCCCCGGATCGCCGATCTTGCCAAGCGGAACGCGCCCGTCCAAATACAACGTTCGCTTGCGCCCACTTGCCGATGTTGTTTGATAGGACCAAGCAACATCTTCCTCGGACAGTTCGAAGGAGTCCCGCACAATCCTGCGAAACAATTTCTCACAGCCGATCCCGATCTGCCGATACACGCTCGTCATGCCGCCTGCTGCCTTGTGCGCCGCGTACACCATCGGATTGTCCAAACCGAACCAACTGTAGAACACATCTCCCCGATACAGATTGCGAAATTGTTCGAGGGTCAGCCCACCCGCACCCGCTTTCGCCCCTTGGCCGAATTTCGGCTTGTAGTGCGCACAAACCCGAATCGCATCCAGCACGAGCCGCAGGTATTCGTCTTCCGTGTTTTCCATGTCACTTTCTCTCTTCGTTGCGAACAAAAATCATTGATCATTGTCGAGCGCGCTGCCGCTTCGCTTGCGTTGCCCGCACCCGTACATGACGATTGCGATTGTAACCCAGATGTTGACGCAGGCGGTTTGTCATTCCGGGCTATCGGCGTACTGGTTGTAACCGAGGCCACGGACATGTGGCTCCTTGTGGAGGAGGTGGCGCAGGCGAGCCAGTTCGTCGGCGTCCCAGCCCAGGGCCTCGGCCACGGCTTCGTCCCACAGGCGGCGCACTTCGCACTCGCCATCGCGGAACTGCGGCACGGTCATGTTCTTGGTGCGCTCCCAGCAGTCGGCCAGGGTTTGGCGGATGCGGTCGTCTTTGACGTTGGGGATGCGGATGTTGCCGGAGGCCGCAGGATTGTACAAAGGAAACTCCAGTGTACGTCCCGCGTTTCTCATCAGTTGTAGCCGTCCCGGTGTTGAATTGAGAAATACTGCGGTTGCCTTGCTTTCTTCGGCAGTTAGTCCGGTGACGGGAATGTAGCCAATGCCCACGTGCTTCTCGTCACTCGCGGTTGCAGTTAAACATGCTGTGTTATTGTTCTGACCTTGGGTTATCAACAAGTGCCCTGCTTTTTCGAGGATCTTCTTCGTTTCTTGGTGGATGCCGCCATTGACCAACCGCATTTCCTTGTCGTTTTTCTTGGGAATCCAGTATTCGTCCGGCGTGCTGGTGATGCTGGTTTGCCCTTTCGCGCCTTTTGATGCCAATACAGGGAAGCTCCCGGAGATTTCTATCTCTGATCTCTCGAAGGGTCCGTATAAGGTTGCTCCTGTCTTGTGGATCGCTATGTTTGGTATTTCCCTAAATGCTTTCATATCTTCGTTGTCGGCAAATTGCCTCGCGGCTTCTGCGAGCTCGGGTGAACGCCAGATAGCTGGGGTCCAGTCACCGGCTTCAATTCGTTCCGCCGGCCAGTACGACACTTCACCCCAGCCATTCGCTATCTGCCCGTGCTGACATCCTAGCAGGCAGCTGTGCAAGTCGTCCACCTCGTCGTCGTCGATTGGCAGTCTGTCCAAGTTGATGAACCTGGTTGGGGGCTTGGGGCGATCCTTGTGGCGTCGTAGGACTATGATGCTCTCATTGATGCCAGCGTTCTGGCTCAGGTTAACATTGCCCGGCTGGTGACAGGTAAGCACAGTATGAATGTGGTAACGCTCGGCCAATATACGGCGCTCATTCAATCCAGACGGTGCGCATAGGGCGATGGTGGGATTGATCATTACCAGAACGCTGGCCTGTCTCGGCAAACATTTGTCCGCCAGCGCGACGAACAAGGGGCGAATAGAATTTTTGTCCGTAAAGTCGTCCATCGGCTCGTCATTGCGTACCAATATGTTCTCCATGTCGTCCACGCGGGACCTCAGTGCCCGTTGGGTCTCGTTCGGAAACTTTTCCCCCACCTTGGCCCTGTTGGTGAACGGCGGGTTCATGATGACGATGCGGGCATCTTTAGCCGCGTCAACGGCGTCTTCGAGCTCGGCGGCATCCTGCCGATCCCAAACGACTTGCGAATCGATTGCATCGTCGGCCAAATCCAATTCGTTCTCTCTAGGAACAATCTCCTTCTGTCCCAACAACTCCAGCGTACCAGCGAACACCCGCGCCGGATTGTCCGCTTGCGGGCCGTAGGGCATCAGGTGTAAACCCATCTGCCGATAACGGATTTCCGTATTGCCGGTGGTCAGCTGAGACGCCGCCAGTTGCAGGGATACCGGATTGATATCCAGCCCCTTGATGGTTTCCTCCACCGCCAACTTTTGCAATTCGGCAATTTGCGCCTCGTCGGCGCCCTGTTCCCTAGCTCGGCGTTTCATATCGGCGAGCATGGCCGCCAACAAGGTGCCGCTGCCGCAAGCCAGATCAATGGTCTTGTGATCCTTCCAAACGTTCGGGTCGGACCAGTTCACATCGCCACAGGCGTCCAGAGTGAGACGGGCGGCGATGGAGGCGGCCACCGGTCGAGTGAAAAATGCGCCGTCGGATGCTTGATTGCGCATCACCCGATTGAACAGCGGCCCGGCATGGTCGGCACCCATGTCGGCGTAGGTTTCCGCGATGCGCTCGGCTTCCGCCGTGATGTGGCGCAGCGCCCGTTCCAGTCCGGCCAGTTTGCCGGTGTCTTCAACGGCTTCGATAGCGTTGACCGCCGGTTCCAGCACCGGGCGAAAGTCATGGCGCAAGATGCGTTCCCATTCCCTGCGGACGCGGCGCACCACTTTCACATCGTTCTTGACCTCTACCAAATCGCTGATGTTGTTGAGCCATCTGCCAACGGCGATGCGCTGGTGCAGCATGGCGGCATTCATCATCAAGAGGGCGGCGATGGTGCAGCCGTTGGCCTGACTCTTGCGCTTGTCGTCATTCAGGTTGTCTAGACCGAAGTGCTTGTCAAGATCATTGCACAGATCATCTTCCCACATGTGACGCGCCGCTTCGTTGACGCTGCCTTCCAGTATGTTCAAGTCTCTGAGGACCCGGTTCCGGCTCAGGCCGGACTTGGACAGCAGATTCGCCGTGATGGCGTTGCCGTAGTCTTCGAGTCCGGTCAGTATGAGCATCTGCGTGGCATTGCTTTCGGTTACTTCCTGTTGGGTTCGTCTGGGTTTCCTCGTGCTGCTGTGAGGCAAACGCACGCCGGTTTGTTTGTTGATCATGTCCTTGGCTTTCGCCTTGGTCTTCTTGATATCCACGGCCCCCGGCGTGCCATCGGTTTTCGGTTTGGCGCGGGCTACGCTGTCCATGCGCAGCTCGATATTTCCGTCGCTGTTCTTCTTGCCGGCAATAATCGTCGCCGGCTCATTGGGCTGCGGCATTGCCGCCAACTCCTGCTGAGAACCGGCAGGCGTATTGAGAGAGAAGGGGGGGGGGGGGGGGGGGGGGTATTAGTTTCCTGCGTCTTTCCGTACATGGCCGAATAATCCACCAGTGAAATGAACTCCTCTGACGGCCGGCTGCCTCCTTCCAGTACGCGCTCGACGGCTTTCTGTGCCTCTCCCGGCGCACCTACGTGTCCATGGTACTGGATTCTGCCGTTTTCCTGATTGGCTATGGCCACTACGGTGGCTTGGGTATCCGGTTCTGCGGGGATGTACAACTGGAGCAGTTCGGAGAGGTTGTCCTCAATGCGGCTGTCGTGGGCGCGCAGGGCAAGCAATATCTGACCCAGTTCCTGCCAGCCATCTTCCGGCCCGCTGGTCTTCAGCCATTGCTCGGCGTCAACGTTGGGCGGGATGATGATGGGGCAGATGATGTAGCCGGTTTCTTTGTCCGGTGCCGTGCGCATGGCTCGTCCTACGGCTTGGATTACGTCAATGGGACTTTTCCTGGCTTCCAAAAAAGCGACGGCGCTCAGCGAAGGCGCGTCGGTACCCTCACCGAAGATGCCGACGTTGATGATGCCATGCGGTTTGTTTCGGGTTGCCTCGCCCAACTTGGCCTTGGCGTTATCGCGCGTCGTAACATTGCTGCTGGCATCCAGATGTTCCAGCGCGTAGTCGGCGACTTTCTGCCCTTCACGGTTGTCGTCCAACCACTTCTGCACCCAATTTCGCACGGTGTCGGATTGCAGCTGTTGTGACATGGCCTTGGATTTGGCAACGGTGTTCATGAAGGCGATGCACGATTTCACAACGGCCTCGCTCTTGGCCGAAGTGTTGGTGGCGCCTCCCAGCACCAGGGCCAGAGTCAGACCCTTGAGGAAATGCGTGGTGGTCAGGGCGTTGCGGCCCTTTTGTTCGGTGGTCTCCGCCAGTAGGTTGGCTGCGTGGTAAGCATCGGCGTCGTTGACCCCCAAGGCGATGATGCGGTAATCGGCCAACCAGCCGTTGGCTACGGCTGTCCGGTAGCTCTTGCGGTACAGTTCCACACCGAAGATGGTTTCGTCATCCATGTCCCGTACTACCCAATCCGGGTTTTTGGATCGGGAATTTCCACCCGTGTCGTACACGCGGGGCGTGGCAGTTTGATAAACCCGGTACTTTGCCGGGAAGCGGTTGTTGTCGTGGCAGATGGTGAAGTCGCGGATGCGCTTTTCCAGCTCCTTCTTGCGGCGCAGCCCGGCAGTGCGATGGGCTTCGTCAGCCACCAGTACGGAGGCGGTGGTTTTGGTGGCGCGCAGGGCTTCACCTACCCGGTGGCTGCTCTGATAGGTGCCGAATATCACATTGACTTGGCCGTTGCCGTGGCGGATCCAGTCGGCGATTTCATCCGCATCGGTAGTGACCGCCCCTTTTACCTCGAATGCGCTGACGTTGCTGTTGTCTCGGGTGGGATCGTCCAAGGTGTTTCCTTTGTCCTCTTTCTTGGGATCGTAGCCGGCGGTTTCGTCGGAGCACACGGCAAGCGCGCGGATGTCCACCTCGGTGTGTTGCAGGTATTCACGCCGGATTTGGGCCACCAACGCGATGGACGGGCACAGAACGATGGACAGTTCACCCGGCTGTGTCAGTTTCTCGACGATGCGCAAGGATATGCGGGTCTTGCCGGTGCCGCAGGGCAGGATGATTTTGCCGCGGGCTTGGCCGCGGGGCAGGCCGCCGCTACCCGATCGTTCGTGCTCCTTGAGGATGCGGACGCTAGCAGCGATGGCCTCGGTCTGCATGCAGGACTTGGTTTGTCGGCGTTCCTCGCCTTCGGGGTTGGGTGCGCAGTGGGGGCATTCCTCGTAGGTGAAGGCGGCTTGTTGTTGTCGCAGGTCATGGTCGATGTTGACCATCTTGATGGGCTTGCCCTGCATGGACTCGACCTCTAGCACATTTCCGCCGGGCCGATTATCGCCATTGGTAATAATCCAGCGCTCCGCCCAGAAGTCTGTTGCAGATGAGCTGGAGAAACTGTCGATTTCGGACTTGGTGATGCTTGCGCCATGGCCGTGCTCGTCCAACTGATGGGACTTGCACTGAATGGCGATGCGCTCGCCATCACTGCGACGAATGCCCACTGCATCGATTCCCAGATCTTTGGAGGTGGATTGTGGGAAGTGAGTTTTGCGATCGGGCCATTTGGACCAGGGGTAGCATCGTTCGATGTCCCACTCTTTGATGTGGGGGGCTATGGAAACGACGAGGCGCTCAAGCCATTGGCCGTCAGTGCTCTGCGGGCTCATCTCTTCCACGATTTCAATCGCGTTATGGATGGCGGCTTGCTGATCAGTGCTCTGCATTGGTTTCACCTTCGGGAGATTGGCTTCTGCTTGAAAAGTGGTGGTCAAGCGGTTTCACGATCATCGTGCGCGATGTGCCGTGTCGGGAAGCGTTGGGATTGTGGGCGGTGGGGGTTTGGGGGGGTGGTATTTCGGATGATACCACGCTTGAAAAGCGACCGCGTGTCCCTCGGCAACTAGGACGCCGTTTCGCTGAACCAACCCATAGCCCCATATGAAAACCGATATACTCCATCGGCAAACCAATGCGCAAGATGACATGACCACATCACCCCCCCCCATCATCACCACCACCGGCGACCCCGCCGGAATCGGCCCCGATATCGTCTTGAAGGCCGCCGCATCGTCGCGCGCGACAGGCATCGTTGCCATTGGCGACCGCGATATGCTGGCAGCACGCGCCGCGGCCTTGGAGAAAGCATCGGGAATGCGCGTGCAGGTGGTCGATGGCAACGATCCGCCCCATCGTCCGGGGATGCTGCCGGTGATTCATCGGGCGTGCCCGGCTCGGGTAGTCCCAGGGACGCTGAACCCCGACCACGGCGAACACATCGTCGGTTGCATCGACGAAGCGGTCGATCTCTGCCACGCCGGGCGATTCGACGCCATGGCCACCGCGCCGGTCAGCAAGGCCGTCATCAACCGCGCGGGCATACCGTTCAGCGGCCACACCGAGTGGATCGCGGCGCGCTGCGGCGCCCCCCTGCCGGTCATGATGTTGGCCGGCGGCGGCCTGCGGGTGTGCCTGTTGACCACCCATATCCCGCTGGCGGAAGTGCCGAATTGGATCACTGCGGATCGACTTCGGCAGGTGGTCGAGATCATACTCGCCGATCTCGCCGAGCTGTTCGCCATCGAGCAGCCGACCCTCGGCGTGTGCGGGCTCAACCCCCATGCCGGCGAGGGCGGGCACATCGGGCGGGAGGAGGTCGAGGTGATCACGCCGACTCTGGACGCCCTGCGCGCTCGCGGCGCCGCCGTGGTCGGCCCGCTGCCGGCGGACACGGCATTCACCCCCACCCGGCTGGCATCCCTCGACGCGGTGTTGGCGATGTACCACGATCAGGGTTTGCCGGTGAGCAAGCACGCGGGTTTCGGCGAGACCGTGAACCTTACGCTGGGCCTGCCCATCGTGCGCACCTCGGTGGATCACGGCACCGCATGCGAGTTGGCCGGCACCTTTCAGGCGAGTGAATCCAGTTTGTTGGCGGCGATTGAGATGGCTCGGCGGTTGGCGCGCAATCGCAAATCCGTGGCCGCGCGGGAAACATCGCCCGCGCGCAAATGATTCACGGCAAATGCGCCCGCCGGCTCGCCGCTCAAGCGGGCGTTGGCCGTTGCCCGAAAATGAGCGCGCCCGGACTCGCAGCCGCCATAGCAAAATGCGAAAAATCGCGCCGGATACAATGACCCCCCGCGCGCCCGACAAGACACCCACACCCCACCGCCCGCGCAAGCGCTTCGCCCAGCATTTCCTCACGGATCGCGTCCTGCTGAACCGTCTGGCCGCCACCCTCGCGGTTGCGGATGGCCAGCACATACTCGAAATCGGCCCGGGGCTGGGCGCGCTCACCGATGTGCTGGCGAAAACCCCGGCGCGCCTCACCGTGGTGGAGCTCGACCGCGATCTGGCGCGGCGTCTGCAGCGACGCTATCCGCCGGGGCGGGTGCAGGTCATTCAGGGCGACATCCTCGACTTCGACCTGCGCCAAATCGTCAGCGCGCACCGACCCGCCGAGCGGCTGCGGGTGGTCGGCAATCTGCCCTACAACATCTCGACCCCGCTGATCTTCCACCTACTGCGCCACATCGAGCACATCCGCGACATGCTGTTCATGCTGCAACGGGAAGTGGCGCTGCGCCTCGCCGCCCAACCCGGAGACGGCAACTACGGGCGGCTTTCGGTGATGGCCGCCATGCACCTCGAGTGCGAGCCGCTGTTCGATGTGCCCCCGCAGGCGTTCACGCCGCCGCCGAAGGTCGATTCCACAGTGTTGAGTTTGATTCCGAAGGCGCATCCGCCTCGGGCGCGCGACCGGCGGGTTTTCGATGCCGTGGTGGCCGCGGCGTTTGGCCAGCGCAGAAAAACCTTGCGCAACGCCCTCGCCGCGCTGGCGCAGCGCGAACATTTCGAGCGCGCGGGGGTTGATCCGACTCTGCGCGCTCAGGCGCTGTCGGTGGCGCAGTACATCGCCCTCGCCGATGCGATTTCCCGCTCAGGCAGCTGAGGCAGCTGAAGCAGCCGAGCCGCCGACTAATCCCGCGACTGCGGCAGAGTGGCCAGAGTCTGCTTGATCCACGCCTCGGCGCGCGCGGCGATTTCCCGAGGTTTCCCGCCCTCGCTTTCGATCACCTCTCCGATGCGCACCTGAATGACGCCGGGATGTTTGAGAAACCCGTTCTTCGGCCAGAACACGCCGGCGTTGTGGGCGACCGGCACCACCGGCGCGCCGCTCCGCGCGGCGATCAGCGCGCCTCCCGCTTGAAATGCACCGGGGCGGCCCGGGGGCCTGCGGGTGCCTTCCGGAAAGATCACCAGCCAACGCCCCTCGCGCAGCCGCGCCGCCCCCTGTTTGCGCAGTTGCTCCAACGCCCGAATTTTGCGTGAGCGGTTGATCGCCACCGGGCGGTTGGCCGCCAGTCCCCAGCCGAAAAACGGTATCCACAGCAACTGCCACTTGAGAATGTACGACTGCGGCGGGAAGATCAGCTGAAAGCAAAGCGTCTCCCAGGCCGATTGATGGTTGGAGATGAGCACCGCCGGGCGCGCCGGAATGTGCTCCGCGCCGTGCACTTGGAAGGTGATGCCGCACACCCGCCTGAGCGACCAGATGTTGAATCTTGCCCACGCGGAAATAATGCGCGCACGCAACAGCGACGGCAGCGCCAGACAGAGAATCGCGATGGGGCTGATCAGCAGCGCGCTGAGAATCTGCCCGAGGAGGAATATCAGGGAGCGCAGCGCGCGCATGGCCGCCGTATCTATTCGCCCGCCGAGGCGGTTTCGCCGGCCAGCAGGGCGTCGACGAATGCGGCCAGATCGGGGTATGTCGGCACATCCGCGAGCACCGCCTGCGCCGACTCTTCCCGCAGGGCGGCGCGGGTGACGGCGCTGCCGCTTTCCACCAGAACGGGTTTCGCGCCGGCGGCGCGGGCGGCCTGAATGTCGCGCAGGGAATCGCCCACGGCGTGCACTTGGCGCAGGTCGCACTTCAGCCGCGCCGCCAAATCGAGGAACAGTCCGGGCTTGGGCTTGCGGCAGGCGCAGCCATCTTGCGGGGCGTGGGGGCAGAAGAAGATGGCGCTGATTTCGCCGCCCACGGGCTGCAGTTCGTCGCGCATCTTTTGGTGAATCCGGTTGAGGGCGTTGATGCTGTACAAGCCTCTGGCTATGCCCGATTGATTGGTGATGATGACCACGTGGTAGTCGGCGCGGCACAGCTGGGCGATCGCCTCCAAACTGCCCGGAAGCGCCTCCCACTCCTCCGGCGTGGTGATGTAGTTCGGGGAATCGCGGTTGATTACCCCGTCCCGGTCGAGAACGATCAGCCGCGCGCTCATCGATCCTCTTCGGGCGGCCGACCGGCAGGTGCCTCGGCGCGGAAATTCGACACGCGCACGCGCCCCTCGATCATCTTGCTGTCGCGGCGGTTGATCACCGCCATCTTTTCCCAGAAGGCGCGCGCCAGATCGAAATTCGCGGCGATGGCGTTGCCCATCAGCAGGATGAGCAGATCGGCGCATTCCTCCGCCAGTTCCGCCGTGGGCTTGCCCTTGGTCACGCACGCCGAAATCTCCCCCAGTTCCTCGGCCATCAGCGAAACCCGATACGCCATGTCCTCGCCGCCGCGTTCGGCAAAACGGTGCTTATGGTGAAAGGCGCGCACCGCGTCCAGCATGGCGTCGAACGAGTCGTCCCGGCTCATCGCTCGCCCCCCAGACAGGAAATGTCGGCCACCCCCAAGAACAACCTGCGAACGCCCTGCAACAGCGCCAGACGATTGGCGCGCAGGGCGGCGTCCTCGTGCATCACCATGACCTCGTCGAAAAACGAATCCACCGGCTGCTTCAAGCGCGACAACGCCTTCAATCCGTGATCGTAGCGGTTTTCGGCAAGGTTCTTGCGCACGCTCGCGCCGACTTGGTCGAGCTGCCGCGCGAGCGCCCTTTCCGCCTCCGACCGCAGCAGCGATTCATCGTGGCGAGGCGGCGGCGTTTCGTTGCACTTGTCGAGGATATTGGCGATCCGCTTGTTGGCCGCGGCGAGCGCCTCGGCCGCCTCCGGCTGCTCCGTGAAGAAGCGGCTGAGCGCACACAGACGGTGGTGGAAATCCAGCGGCTGAGTCGGCGTGCACGCCATCACCGCATTCAGCTCGGCCGGGCGATACCCCCTGGGCTGATAATAGGCGTGCAGCCGTTCGAGCATGAAGGCGAACACCCGCTCGACGGTGGGCGCATCGGCGGCTCCGGCGGCGGCATTGCCATAACCGTCGGCGGCGGCTTGCAGCAACTCGCGCAAATCCAGTGCCAGCCGTTTTTCGATGAGAATGCGCAGCACGCCCAGAGCGGCGCGGCGCAGGGCGAACGGATCCTTGTCGCCGCTTGGAATTTCGCCGACGGCGAACAGGCCGATGAGGGAATCGAGCCGATCGGCCAGTGCCACAATCTGAGCCAGGCGACTGCGCGGCAAATCGTCGCCGGCGTGGCGCGGCCAGTAGTGCTGTTCGAGGGCGTCCGCGACCTGCCGATCCTCGCCGTCCTTGCGCGCGTAATGGCGGCCCATGGTGCCCTGCAATCGGGGGAATTCGCCGACCATGTCGGTGACCAGATCCGCCTTGCACAATGTGGCGGCGCGCGCCGCTTTTTCGCCGTCGGCGCCCACTTGCGCGGCGACCGATCCGGCGAGCCGCGCCATCCGCGCCGCCTTGTCTTCGAGGGAACCGAGTTTGCTGTGGAAGAGCACGCCGGCCAATCCCGCCGCGTGCGTCTCCAGCGGGATTTTCCGGTCGCTTTCCCAGAAGAATTCGGCGTCCGCCAAGCGCGCCCGCAGCACGCGCTCGTTGCCTCGGCGCACCCGCCCGCCGGCGCGCCCCGCCAGATTGCTCACGGCGATGAATCCGGGCAGCAGTTTGCCGCGACCATCGACCAGATGAAAATACTGCTGATGGTCGCGCATGCACGAGATCAGCACCTCCGCCGGCAATTTGAGGAATCTCCGATCGAACGCCCCGCGCAGTGCTCGCGGCCATTCGACCATGGCGGTAACCCGCGCCAACAGGTCGGAATCGATCACCACCTGCGCATCGGGGTATTCCGGCCACTTTGCCAATCGCGCCAGCTGCGCCTCGATCCTGCCGCACCGCGCATCGAAATCCGCTATCACTCGGCTCGCGGATTCGAGCAGGGCGGGATACTCGTCGGCGTTGGCCAGCGATAGGTCGCTGCCGCCGTCGCCATCGGCATGGAAGCGGTGGCCGCGAGTACGCCGTCCGGCCCGCAGGCCGAGTACTTGAGTTTCAACTTGCTCGGCGCCGTGCAACGCCACCAACCAATGCACCGGGCGGACGAATTCCACCGCGCTGTCGCCCCAGCGCATTCGCTTGGCGATGGGCAGTTGGCGCACGCTGTGAGTCAGACAGTCGGTTACGATGGTCGCCAGCGGCAGGCCGGCGACCCGTTGGCGATACACCAGCCAGCCGCCTCGTTCGTTCTCCATCGCATCCAGTTGGGCGACCTCGACGCCGCAGGATTTGGCGAATCCCTCGGCTGCCCGGCTCGGCTTGCCGTGGGCGTCGAATGCCGCCTGCAGCGCGGGGCCGCGGCGCTCGACCACGCGGCTCGGCTGGCGCGCCGACACGCCGGGCAACAACGCCGCCAGCCGTCTCGGCGTGGCGAAATAGCGAAAGTCGTCCGCCGCCGCCACAACGCCCGCGGCGAACAGTTCCTCGGCCAAGGTGGCGGCAAAGGTGCGCGCCAGCGTTCGTAGCGAGCCGGGCGGCAATTCCTCGACGCCGATTTCCAGCAGCAGGTTGGCGCGCTCGGAAGCCATTATTTTTGCACCTGCCGCGACTGTTGCGGCTTGCGCGACCGAGCATCGGCGCCGGACGGCAGTCGCGGGAAACCCAGTGCGGCTCGCTTGTCGTGGTAACTGTGCGCCACCCCGCGCGCCAGATTGCGCACCCGCCCGATGTATCGCGCCCGTTCGGTTACGCCGATGGCGCGGCGGGCGTCCAGCAGGTTGAAGGTGTGTGACGCCCGCAGGGTTTGTTCGTAGGCGGGCAACGGCAGCTCGTGCTGCAGCAGGATGCGGCACATCTTCTCCGCGGCGTCGAACTGGGCGAACAGGACTTCCACATCGGCGTGGCGGAAATTGTAGGCGGACTGCTCGACCTCGTTCTGGTGGTAGAGTTCGCGGTAGGTGTAACGACCCTCGCGCCCCTCGTGCCACAGCAGATCGAACAAACTATCCACCCCTTGCAGGTGCATGGCGATTCGCTCCAATCCGTAAGTGATCTCGCCGGTAACCGGCTTGCAGTCGAGGCCGCCGACCTGCTGGAAATAGGTGAACTGGGTAACTTCCATGCCGTTCAACCAGACCTCCCAGCCGAGGCCCCAGGCGCCGAGGGTGGGGGACTCCCAGTCGTCTTCGACGAAGCGGATGTCGTCCTTGCGGAAATTCAGGCCGAGCGCGGTCAGGGAGCCGAGATAGATGTCCTGAAAATCGCTGGGAGACGGCTTGAGCACCACCTGAAACTGGAAATAGTGCTGCAGGCGATTCGGATTCTCCCCGTAGCGGCCGTCGGTGGGGCGACGAGACGGCTGCACAAACGCCGCCCGCAGCGGTTCGGGGCCAATCGCGGCGAGGAAGGTCGCCGGGTGGAAGGTACCGGCGCCGACCTCCATGTCGTAAGGCTGCATGAGGACGCAACCGTGCGCCGCCCAGTATTCCTGCAGCGTCAGGATCAGACGTTGGAAGGTGATCATCTCGGTGAGTGGAAACGTGGAAAAGTGGAATTCAGTCCATGCCGACGAATTCGGAGGCGAAGGCCGCCAGCGCCCGAAGTCTATCCGCTTTTATGCTGACGCGCATTACCGCGCGACCGGCGCGCGCCAAGGCGGCAAAATCCCCGTCGGCCTGAGCGCGGTACAACTGCCCGAAGGTGTACGCCCGCCGGGGCACCGGCATGTCGATTTCGCTTTCGGCGACAAATTGGATGAAATGGCCGCCGGGCGAACCACCCTTGTGCAGCTGGCCGGTGGAATGCAGGTAGCGGGGCCCCAGGCCGAGGGTGGCGACGATGCCCAATTTTTCGGCCACCCGTTGGCGCAGGGACTGCAGCAACGCCACGTTGTCGTCCTCTTCCGGCAGATAGGCGAGCAGGCCGAGATAGCCGCGCGGCTCGAGGGCACGGCGGAAGGCGGCGACGGCGTCTCCGACCGTACCCACACCTTCGTGTTCGTGTTCGTTTTCCGGATGAGACGCCTCGGCGACGCCGTGGCAGTGCACATCGTAGGCATCGCCGAGGTAAACCGCCGCCGGAACGGCCTCGTGCCCGCGCAGGAAGCGGAGTGCGTCCGCCTTGCTGCGCGCCACATCGGGTTGGTCGAACGGGTTGACGCGGAGATAACTGGCGGCGATGGCGGTGGCGAATTGCCAGCGGAAGCATTCGGCGCCGACTTGATAGGGATCGTCGAGCCGCAGGCGATGATCGACCTGCCGCGCGCCGCATCCCGAACCGCCGCCGTGGTCGATGGCGATGTGGATTCGATCCGCGCCGTCGCCGCAATTCAGGCCGTTTTCGGCGATCACCGGCAACAAGCCCTTGCCGTCCTTGCCGGTGCTCTCGGCAAGCAACTGTTCGATCCACAGGCCGAGGGCGGCGAGTTCGCCGGGCAGGTGCAGGATCACCTTGTCGCGCCCGCCAAGCGCGCCGCGTCCGAGCAGCATGCCCAGAGCCAACGCCGGATTCTCCGCCGCATCATCGGATTTCGTGGTCGCGCAAAAATCCCGAGCGCGTGCGAGCAATTTGTCGATGTCCACCCCCAGCAGCGCCGCGGGCACCAAGCCGAAATAGCTCAGCGCGCTGTAGCGCCCGCCGATGTCGTCCGGATTGAGGAAGATGCGCGCGGCCTGCGCCGAGCGGTGTAGCGGCGAACCGGCGTCGGTGATGATCACGAAGTGCGCCGCTATATCGGTAGCAGCGGCGGCACATTGCGCCGCCAGTTTGGCGCGGAAGAAATCGTGCAGATCGACGGTTTCCACGGTACTGCCTGACTTGCTGGCGACGATGAACAGGCAGCGGCGCAAGTCGCCGGCGGCGAGGCGGGCGATGTCGTCGGGGCAGGTGGTATCGATCACCTCCAGCGGCAGGTAGCCCGGCGCCGGCGCGAACAGGGAGGCGAACAACGCCGGGGCGCGACTTGCCCCGCCCATGCCCAGCAGAATCGCCCGTTCATACCGCCCGTTCGCGGCGATTCGCCCAGCCCACGCCTGCAGTTTCGCGGCGCGCTCGCGCATCCAGTCGATGCTGTTCAGCCAGCCGAGGCGGGCGGCAATGCCGGCGAAACTGTCCTTCGGGGTGTGCCAGATGGAGGCATCCCTGCGCCACAGCCGCGAGGCCGGATTGGGCGAATCGGCGGTCAATTTTCGCGACGGCCCAGCAGGGCTTGTTCCCAACGATAGGCGCTGCGGCAGATGACGGAGAGATCGTCGTAACGCGGATTCCAGCCGAGGCGGCGGCGAATGCGGGCGTTGTCGGCCACCAGTTCGGGCGGGTCGCCGACGCGGCGCCGCGCCGTGGTCACCGGAAAATCGACGCCGCTGATCGCCTTCACCCGCGCGATCACCTGCGCCACGCTGTAGCCGCGCCCGTAGCCGCAGTTCAGCTCGATGCTCTCGCCGCCGCGTTGCAGATAGTCGAGGGCGGCGAGATGGGCGTCGGCCAAGTCCTCTATGTGGATGTAGTCGCGCACGCAGGTGCCGTCGGCGGTGGGGTAGTCGTCGCCGAACAGGGACAGGCCGGGGCGCGCGCCGCAGGCCGCTTGGCAGGCTACTTTTATCAGATGGGTGGCTTGGGGAGTCGCCTGACCGAGGGTGCCGTCGGCGCGCGCGCCGGCAACATTGAAATATCGCAACGCCACGAAGCGGAAATCCAAGGGGGGCGCGGCGGCGGCGGCCAGATCGCGCAGCATCCATTCGATCATCAACTTGCCGCTGCCGTAGGGGTTGATCGGCGACTTGGCGGCGGTTTCCGCCACCGGGCTGGTGGGCGGTATGCCGTAGATCGCGGCGCTCGACGAGAACACGAACCGCTCGATGCCACCGGCGATACAAGATTCGATCAGGTTATACGAGCCGAATACATTGTTGCGGTAGTACTTGGCCGGGTCGGCGACCGATTCCGGCACCGAAATGTAACTGGCGAAGTGGAGTACCGAATCGAGGCGGTGGCGGCGGATGAGGTCTGCCACCAGCCGCCGGTCGGCGATGTCGCCGTGCACGAATTCGGCTTGCTGCGGCACCGCCCAGCGATGCCCGTTGCACAGATTGTCGAGCACCACCACCCGGTTGCCCGCCTCCACCAACTGCAGGGCGGTGTGCGAGCCGATGTAGCCGGCGCCGCCGGTAACCAGCACCCGCTTCAAGATTCGAGCCTGCCGTGTGTGCCCGCGCCGCGCATGGCGCCAGTATAGCACCGCGCACGCACGGCGGATTGCGGATTGCGGTGCTGACAGTGCCGCCGCCATGCGCTACACTCAACGTCGCAAGGGGCGAGCGGTGGCCGCCCGCACACGTATTTGGGGCACTCGGAGGCATCATCTTGGCAGACCGCAGATTACAGGTTTTCGCGACGGTCGCGCGGCTACTCAGCTTCACCAAGGCGGCCGAGTCCCTCCATCTGACTCAACCGGCGGTTACCTTCCAGATTCGCCAGCTGGAGGATCATTTCAACACCCGCCTGTTCGATCGTACCCACAGCCGCATCTCCCTGACCGAAGCCGGCGAACTGGTCAAGCGATATGCCGATCGCATCATGGCCGAGCACAACGAGATGGACAATGCGGTGCGCACCCTCATCGGCGATGTTCGCGGCCCCCTCGTGGTGGGCGCCAGCACCACCATCGGCGAGTACTTCATACCCCGCATCATCGGCGCCTATCAAGCTCGCTTTCCCGAGGTCAAGGTTCGGCTGCGCATCGCCAACACCAACGGCATCATCCATATGGTGGAAAACAACGAGATCGACATCGGCATCGTCGAGGGGCCGATCAACAACAAGAGCTTGGTTACCACGGTCATCTGGGATGACGAACTGGTAATGATCTGCCCGGTCGAGCACGAGCTGGCCGAGCGGAAATCCATCGCCATCACCGCCCTGCTGGAGCAGCCTTTCATCAGCCGGGAGGAAGGTTCCGGCACCCGCGAGGTGGTGGAGAACTACCTGGCCGAGCAGCACGAGGAGGAGGAGGAGGCCATGAATCTCAACATCATCATGGAATTCGGCAGCCCGGAATCGATCAAGAGCGCGGTCAGCGCCGGCCTCGGCATATCGATCCTGTCGATCGCCACCATGGAAAAGGAATTGGCGCTGAAATCCCTGCGCGCCGTGCCCCTCGATCCGCCCATCCGCCGCCCATTTTCCATCGTCTACCAACGCCAGAAATTCAGATTGCAGGCGATGCGCAAATTCCTCGAGTTCGCTCCGGGAGGAGCGGAATTCGCCCACTGAATCACTGAACATCGCCGTCGGCGGATCTGCCAGTCTCCGCTTCGGCTCATCGCACCTACCCATGCCGCAAACCGCCGACCGCGACAAAGATCACATCGACCGCGACGGATACCGCAAGAATGTCGGCCTCATCGTCTGCAACGACCACCGTCAGGTTCTCTGGGCGCGGCGGGTGCGCCACGACGGTTGGCAATTCCCGCAGGGCGGAATCAATCCGCACGAGTCGCCCATCGACGCCGCCTACCGCGAACTGCGGGAGGAAATCGGGCTGGAATCTCGCCATGTGCGCCTGTTGGGTTCCACCAGCGGGTGGTTGCGCTACGAGGTTACCTATACCGTCAGGCTCAACCGCAATAGCAATGGCCGCGCCCCCCGTTTTCGCGGGCAGAAGCAGCGCTGGTTCCTGTTCGCGCTGACTTCCTCGGACGCCCAAGTGCGGCTGGATGTTTCCGATACCCCCGAATTCGACGAGTGGCGGTGGGTGGAGTATTGGTATCCGCTACGGCAGATCGTCGAATTCAAGAAAGCGGTATACCGCAAGGCGTTGACCGAACTCGAGCCGTTGGTGCAACAGGTCGGCCGCAAATAACGCGACGATTACGCCCCGGCAACGGTCATCCTGCCCACCAGAATCGACCCCGAACGCAGATTGCGGCGGCAGTCGGTGTCGGCGCCGACGGAAACGATGTTGGCGAACATCTCGGCAAGATTGCCGGCGATGGTGAACTCCTGCACGGGATATTGAATCTCGCCGTTATCGACCCAGAAACCGAAGGCTCCGCGAGAATAGTCGCCGGTAACCGTGTTGACGCCGAAGCCGATCAACTCGCTCACCACCAGCCCGCGCCCCATCTGCGCGATCATGCCCGCCAACCCCTCGTCCGTGGTCGCCTGAATTTCGAGATTGCGCACGCCGCCGGCGTTGCCGGTGGTGCGGGTATTCAGCTTGCGCGCCGCGTAGCTGTTGAGCACATACCCCCGCAGCACGCCGTCGGCGACGATGTCGCGCGCCGCCGTGGCCACCCCCTCGCCGTCGAAACTCGCGCCGCCGACGGATTTCGGCAGGTGCGGCTGTTCGTGGATGCGGATGAAATCGGGGAAAATTCGCTCTCCGGCTCGCTCCAGCAGAAACGAAGCCTTGCGATAGAGATTCGCCCCGCTGAGGGCGGCGACCAGATGGGACAGCAGGCTGGCGGCGACCGCCGGTTCGAAGATGACCGGCCACTCGCCGGTGCGAATCTTGCGCGCGCCCAAGCGCCGCAGCGTGCGCCGCGCCGATTCCGCCCCGACCGCCTGTGCCGCGCTCAGATCGGCAGCGTCTCTGGCCGAGTCATACCAGAAGTCCCGCTGCATCGAATCGCCCGCGCCGGCGATCACCGAGCACGCGGTGCTGTGCCGACTGCCGCGAGCGAATCCACGGAAGCCGTCCGAGTTGGCGTACAGGTCGACGCCGTGATGGCTGGACACGGTAGCGCCTTCGGTGTTGCTGATGCGTTGGTCGTATTGCAGCGCCGCGCGCTCGCAGTCGGTGGCGATCTCGATGGCTCGCCGGGTGGTCGGGCGCCACGGGTGGAACAGGTCGAGGTCGGGAAATTCGGTGGCCAGTAGCGCGCGCTCGGCCAGCCCGCTGCAGTCGTCCGCCTCGGTGAATTTGGCGATGGAGCAGGCCGAGGCGGCGATGCGGCGCACCGCGTCGGGGGAGAAATCGGTGGTGCTGGCGCTGCCGCTGCGCTGGCCGAAATACACCGTTACCGCCAGACTCTTGTCGCGATTGTGCTCCACGGTTTCGACCTCGCCGTTGCGCACGGTAACCGAAATTCCCTGATCCTGATTGACGCCCGCCTCCGCCGCCGACGCGCCCAGTTCGGCAGCATGCGCCAGCGCGGCGTCCGCGACCTCGAGCATGTTGCGCTCGAGCGCGTCGGCCGGCTGGGGCTGCCACGGGTTTTTCTCGGCCTTCGCCACCTTCGCCGCCTTCGCCATATTCACAGCGCCACCCCGCCGACGGTCAGGCGATCGATCCGCATGGTGGGCTGGCCGACGCCCACCGGCACGCTCTGCCCGTCCTTGCCGCATACGCCGACGCCGGAGTCGAGGGCCATATCGTTGCCCAGCATGGACACTCTGGTGAGCACATCCGGGCCGTTGCCGATCAAGGTCGCGCCGCGCACCGGTTGCTCGATTCTGCCGTTTTTCACTCGATACGCCTCCGAGGCGGAGAAGACGAATTTGCCGGAGGTGATGTCCACTTGGCCGCCGTCGAAGTTGACCGCGTACAGCCCGTCTTCCACCGAGGCGATGATTTCATCGGGATCGTGTTGGCCGCCGAGCATATAGGTGTTGGTCATTCTCGGCATGGGCAGGTGGGCGAAGGATTCGCGCCGACCGTTGCCGGTGGGCGGCATGTTCATCAGGCGCGCGTTGAGCTGATCCTGCATGTAGCCCCGCAGTATGCCGTTTTCGATGAGCACGGTGCGCGAAGTCGGCTCGCCCTCGTCGTCGATGGAAAGGGAGCCTCGGCGGTTTTCGATGGTGCCGTCATCGACCACGGTGCACAGCGCGGACGCCACCTTTTCGCCGACTCGCCCGCTGAACGCCGAGGTGCCCTTGCGGTTGAAGTCGCCTTCGAGGCCGTGGCCGATGGCCTCGTGCAGCAGTATCCCCGGCCAGCCCGGGCCGAGCACCACGGTCATCTCGCCGGCGGGGGCATCGACCGCTTCCAGCTGCACCAACGCCTGCCTGACCGCCTCGCGGGCAAATGCGTCGGCGCGATCCTGCTCGGTGAAATAGCGGTAGTCGCAACGGCCACCGCCGCCGGCGGTGCCCCGTTCCCGCCGCCCCCCCTGCTCGACGATGACGGTTACATTCATGCGCACCAGCGGGCGAATGTCCGCCGCCAGCAGGCCGTCCGAACGCGCCACCAGAATCACATCCTGAACCGCCGCCAGACTGACCATGACCTGAGAAACTCGCGGGTCGGCGGCGCGCGCGATTTGCTCGGTGCGGCGAATCAGGGCGACCTTTTCCTCATCTCTCAGGGAGCCCAGCGGATCGACCGGCTGATAGCAAATGGCGTCGGCGGACTGGCGGCGCTCGACGGCGACGATGGCGTCGGCGGATGAATTGCGGGCGATGGCACCGGCGGCATCGGCGGCGTCGGACAACGCCGGCAAGATCAGTTCGTCCGAATAGGCGAAGCCGGTGCGGTCGGCGCTGACCGCGCGCGCCCCCGCGCCCTGTCCGATGGAGTAACTACCGGATTTCACCACGCCCTCTTCCAGCGACCAGGATTCGTGGCGGGAATACTGGAAATACAGGTCGGCGTAATCGACCTGCGGAGCCATCAGACGGCCGAGCACCTGATCGATTTCCCGCTCGCCGAGGCCGGCGGGTTCGAGCAGGGTGTTTTTCGCGGTTTGCAACAGTTGCGCCATGGTGGTTAAGTTCGGTTCAAGGGAATAGGTCGAGGCGGCGGTGAGACAGGCACGGCAGCTGCGCCCGCACCTGCGCCAGCCGCTCGTGGTCGATTTCGGCAAGCAGCACGCCGACGCCGCTCTTGCGCTGCGCCATCACTTTCCCCCACGGGTCGATGATGAGACTGTGGCCATATGTTCGCCGTCCGCCGGGGTGGTGGCCGACCTGCGCCGGCGCGATCACATAACAGCAATTCTCGATGGCGCGGGCGCGCAACAACGGCTTCCAATGCGCCGCGCCGGTGGGCACGGTGAACGCCGACGGCACTACCATGATGGTGGCGCCCAGCGCGGCCAGCTTGCGGTATATTTCCGCAAAGCGCAGGTCGTAGCACACCGTCAATCCAACCGCCCCGGCCGGCGTATCCTGCACCACCCAGCGATTTCCCGCGCGGGTGTACCCGGATTCCTGATGACTTTCGCCGGGCAATTCGGCGTCGAACAGGTGAATCTTGTCGTAGCGCGCCACATTCGTGCCGGCATCGTCATACACTAGCAATGTGTTGAAGACGCGGGCGGGGTCGTCGCTGCGAATCGGCACGCTGCCGGCGATGATCCAGAGCCCGGTACGGCGCGCCAACTGCGCCATGAAATGCTGAATCTTGCCCTCGCCGTGAATTTCCGCGCACTGGCGCAACTGCCGCGTGCTGCGCGTCATCAGGGCAAAACATTCCGGCAGCACCACCAACCGCGCCCCCAACCCCCGCGCGCTTTCGACATGGTCGGCGGCGGCGGCAAGATTCTCGTCGACATCGTCGCCGGAGGTGGTCTGCACTGCGGCAATCAGGGTCATGTTCGCGCCCCACTTACCGCCCCGAAACGCGGCGGGCTGCCGCCGCCGCGCCGAGCGGAATCGTCGGCGGCGATGGCGGCCACGGCGACGATGGCGATCTTAGAGGGTATAGAAGAGATGGTCGCCAATCTGCACGACCAGACGGCTGTTGTCGCTCCAATAGGGCTGCACATCCACCGAATGATAGTGGGTGATTTCCTCGCCAACCTGCGGCATTTTCGCCCCGTTGAGGAACAGCTCGGCGATGACCAAGGCTTCCTTCCACGCCCGCCGATCGCGGATGGCATGGTGGTGGGCGGCCAGCCGAGTCCAACTGAACTGCTTGCGCTGCCACACCACTTCGCACACGGTGTCCGGATAGCGCGCGCTGCGCACGCGATTCATGGTAACCGCGGCAATGGCGGCCTGCCCCTTGGCGGATTCGCCGCGGCCCTCGTGGTAGATGTTCATCGCCATGCAGACGACTTCCTTCGCCCCGGCCTCGGCAACGGACAAATGCTCGCCTTCATCGGTGCGTTGGGAATGCCCCACCGCCACCGGCAACAGGAAAGCGGCCAACAACGCGAGCAATTTCGGAAGCGACCGCGCGGCAACAGCGTGCGTGCGGCAGCGGGAAGAACGGAAAATGGATGAATTCGGCATGGGTCGGGTTGGGTTGGGTTGTGGATACGGAATACGGAAACCTGTGCAAATTCAGGGTAAATGGGGTTTTACCATAAATTTTGCAGAATTGTACCGGAATTTTGCAAAATTTATGTAAGCACCCCGTAAAAATGGGAAAAATTACAAAGCGGATGGGCCATGGCCAGCCCTTGCATTTCCGACTTGCCATCCCTGACAATAAAGACATAATCAGTTCCATGCTGGTTCTCTGGCATCTCCCAGGTTCCGGCGCCACTCCAACCGTTACCGGAGAATCATCCATGCCTATGCACGCAATCATCCTCGAAACACCCGACAGCGGCGTGGCCAACCGGATTGCGGCGCAATACCCGAACCACTACTCCCTCAACGAAACCTGCTTTTTTGTGCACACCGAAGATCTGTCCTCCAAAGTCGCCGAAAAAATCGACATCAAGCGTTACACTGACGCCGAAGGTGCCGCTGGCGTCGTTGTCAAACTGAACGGCGCTCGTTCCGGCTTGGCCCGACCTGACTTCTGGGAGTGGTTCGAGTCGCAAGACAGATGACCCCTGCATGAACCAAAAACAGAACGGCAACGGCGCACCCGTAACCGCGGCGGCCCCGGTGCCGCCGAGTGGCCTCGGTGGTGATGGCGACGGTAATGGCGTTGATGCTCGCTTGCGTGCAGTGGAGTGCCAGCTGGCTGTCCTGAATGATCGCATGCGGGACACCGCAACCAAAGAAGGACTCGAACTGGCCATTACCAAGATAAAAAACTGGATACTGTATGGGCTAGTTGTCGGATTCATCGGCGCTACCGGGCTTATTTTGACCACAATCCGCTTGTTCTGGTTGGATTAGGTAGTAACCCGGAATACCACCCTTGAAAGCACCCGGCGGAGAGAGTAGATGATTTTTTCGGACAAAGACATTCGCGCGTTTCGGCATTCAAGCGCATCGGCTATATTTCTGAACGATAGGCCAACCGGCAAATCGGCGAAAATCACTCGGAGTCCGGAGGTATCACCATGACCATGCACGACATTCTTTTGGAAGCGGAAAACCGTGAGGTTGCCAAAAGGATTGAGGGAAATTACCCAGATCACTACGATAGAATCAGTACCCGGTTGGCGGCGGTTGCGACGCGACTGGAGTATTCGGTGCCAAAAGAGGAAATTCGGAACATTAAGGTCTGGACCTTGAGTAGCGTACTCGGCGGCATGGCCATTGCGGCCACGCTGGCGACGGTCATCGTTCGGTTTTTCTCCTCCCCTTGATTCCTGCGCGGGCGTAAATACCTAGAGAGAAGCAGATGACAAACGTTCCGAAAAAGGTAGTAGAACGTCTGACAAAACAGATCGGCGTTTTTCAACGAATCCTCGAAGAAGCCAAGCGCCGGGATATCAACGAGTCGAACACGGTTACCATCGTCACCGACATGCTTTCCGATGTGTTCGGTTTCAATCGGTATCTAGAGATCACCAGAGAGGTAGCGATTCAAGGCGCGTACTGTGATCTTGCGGTTCAGGTTGATGGCTCCACCCAATATCTGATTGAGGTCAAGGCGGTCGGGCTTACGCTGAAACACAATCACCTCAGACAGGCAATCAACTACGGCGCAAACGAGGGAATTCCCTGGGTCGTCCTGACAAACGGGACTCACTGGCAAGTCTATCGGATCAATTTCAAGCGGCCGGTTTCCCATGAGTTGGTACTCGATTTCAATTTCCTCGAACTGTCCCCTCGTAAAACAAGTGATCTTTCGTTGCTGTATTTACTCTGCCGATCCGGCATGAGCAAGGATGCCATAGCAGCATTCCACAAGCGGGCGCAGACCGTGAACCGATTCGTGCTCGCTGCCCTGATTCAGTCGGAGGCCATCATTCCAGCGCTGCGACGGGAGCTGCGACGGTTGGCCTCTGGCAAGGTTACCGATGAAGATATCGAAGCACTGCTTCCGGAAGTGCTGAAGAGGGATGTGCTTGAGGGTGAGTCCTCAGACGCCGCGCAGCGCTTGGTCAAGCGGGAAGTGCGAAAAAAGCCCGGAAGAAGACCGTGCGAAAGGCGGCGAAAACCACCACCGACCTTGATTCAACCTGAGATCTGGCGTTCCATAAATTGCATCTCGTAAAACCAACACTAACGGGGATGCACCATGAAAGAGGAGTGTGACTTGAGGTCTTCGGATTTATCTATTCAATAGCGAATGACGCTAGTACAATGTGCAAAGAAAGCTGCAATAGGACTTACCGACACAGGTTTATACTAGCGCAGAGACAGTCATTACAAATCTCTAGAAAACATGGACTAATTTGCTTTCGACATTGCGATTTCAATGGATAGAGCAAGCCGAACCGGAGACAAAACTCGCTACGCAACAGGAGTCGGGAATAACGCTATTTTCGGAGGCGTTTGTACAAACAGATTCACAAGGAGGTTCGCTCGCCGGTGCGCCAGCCGATATACGGGTTCACGTTGCGCATGTCGAATTCGTATTTGCCGCGCTTGCCGCCTCCGGATTCTTCATTCCACGAAAATGCCGCGCCCACCGCCCTTTGCGTGCCCAGACACCGGTCGGCACCCACTTGCACATCCAGCGTATTGCCGTCCCACTCGATTCCCTCGTGGTCGCCCTCGAGGCTGCGGCGTTGGCCGCTACCGCAGGGTTAAGCCGGAATCGCCGCCGCGCCGAATGGTGTTGGGGTGTGGGGGTTATGGCTACCAAGAAAACCAGCAATGACTTGGGCGAAATGGTCAATCGCCCTTGTCCTTGCCCTTTTTCTTGTCCTGATGAATCGAGATTAGTATTACCACGGCAAGCGGGACTGCCGCCACCAATGCGGCAAATAGCACAGGGTCCATCAGTCGTGTCCTCCACGATAAGCAGCCAAGAAAATCAGCAAAGCGCCGATCAGCGACAATCCCCCTGTCGCGGCCGGCGTTCCGCCACCAAACGCGCCTTCGACCAAACTCGCGGCAACCAGCACCACGCCAATTTGCCCAGCCGAACGGCGCACGATTTCCATATCAAAACGCTCCATGGCAGGCAGTGTAGCACGCTTGACGCCATCAGGGGCAACAGAATTGCCCGGCAAAATGCCGAATCCCCCGAACATCAGGATAAATGAAAATGGGCGGGCGGGCGATTTATCGACACATTCGCGCCCAGCGGCAGGCCAATTAGGTTTCGGCTTCGGTCTAGGTTTCGACTCCGGCTTCCGTTTCGGTCTCGACTCCGGTTTCGGTCCCGACTTCGGCCAGCGCGATGGCGGCCAGTTGGCGTCCGCCGCCCGCTTCCCCCCGCAGGCGGCTGCGGCGATGGCTGAAGAGGGTTTCGTCGGCGAAGGTGTCGTCCGCCAGCACTTCGATGGCGCGCTCCGGCACGCCGGTGCGGGCGAGACGCAGGCGCACATAGTGCGGCAGGTCGAAGCGATAGCCGTCGCCGTGGCGCTGAAAGCATGTCGCGCAGGGCACCGGCGATTCGGCGCGAAAATGTGCGTGGAATTCGCCGCCGACCGAATAGGATCGACACTGGATGGCCGGCCCGACGGCAGCCACCATCCGATTCGGACGCCCACCAAGCGCCACCATCCCCTCGACCACGGCCTCCACCACCCCCAACAAAGCGCCCCGCCAGCCGGCATGAGCAGCACCGATGACGCCCGCCACCGGATCGACCAACAACACCGGCGCGCAATCCGCCGTGAGCACGCCGAGGGCGACACCGGTTTCGCGGGTGACGAGTGCGTCTGCGGGGAGGAGGGGGTGGGCGAGATCGGTGTCAGGGTCGGCGGGGATGGAGTCGGCGGAGTCCATGGTGTCGGCGGTATCGGAATCGACGAGATCGGCGGCGGCGATGATGCGCGTGCGCGCGCTGTGTACTTGCCGGTTGAGACAGATGCGCGCCACGCCGAGATCGCCCGCCACAAGCCGACGATTGGCCGCCACCGCGTCAGGCCGATCGCCACAATCGGCGGCACAGTTGAGGGAGGCGAACTCGCCGCCGGACACGCCGCCTTGGCGGCCGTAGAAGCCGTGGCGGATGCAGCTCGCGGCGGCTAGCAATGCGCTGGCGCGGTGGGGGATGTGGCGAGTGTCGGTGGTGGCTTTCATGGGGGCGGGGTGGTTTGGGAAAATTGCATTGTACCGGGTGTTGACAGACAGCCGAGGAAGGATTTATGTTGTGTGGCATGCCGATTCGGCAAAGAGTTAGGCTTGAAGCAACAACCCTAAAGGAGACGAATATGAACAGCCGTTCACGATGGCTTCTAGCGCCACTCGTTGCATTTTGCGTTGCGTCATCCGTAGCGAGCACCGAGCAGAAGGTGAATAAACAGGACTTGGAGGAATTGGTGCAGCATGAGAAGGACTTGGATGAAAAAATCGAGGATACTCAGCGTAATATATGCAAGGTGGCACTAGCGAAATCGAAAATGCCGATAGACGCTGCTGAAGTGTTTGCAACAGATGGCGATTCGCTACGACTCTATGACAAAGTCAAAATACGCCTACAAGGGATCGACGCCCCAGAAATATATCAAAAGTGTCGTGATGCAACGAATCAACTGTACTCATGCGGACAGGATGCCAAGGATTTTCTTGTGGAACTCATAGCGGGTGGTGTAATTTGTGAATTGGACGATAAGGAAGAGATAGATCGGTATGGTCGGTGTCTCGCCAAGTGCTACACGACTGATGGCAAGGACATTCTGAGCGCAATGGTAGAAGCTGGCCACGCACTGGCCGAATTCTCGGAAAACTACAAGGATCAGGAAAAAATAGCGAAAAATTCGAAGAGAGGGATTCACCGGGGGCACTTCATCCCCCCCAAGTGGCATCGACAGGGTATTCAACTCAAGAATCTGGACGAGAAACTAGCCGAGATTACAAGGGGAATTGAGAATTGATTGTCGCGGGTGTGGTCGAAGGCACGCCCACCGCCCCGCCCTACGAAATGCAAAATGGCAGGTTGTGCCGAGGTTCGCTATAATGCCCACTTCGGCGCGGTGGAGAGCTGGCAGAGCGGTCGAATGCGGCGGTCTTGAAAACCGTTGACTGTAACAGGTCCGGGGGTTCGAATCCCTCGCTCTCCGCCACCTTCCCCTCCCCCTCCCATCCGAATCCTGCCCGCAACCCACAATCCACAACCCATGCCCGAATCCAAACGCAACGGCGGCCGAATGCTGGTGGATGGTCTGGTCGCCAACGGGGTACGGCGCGCCTTCTGCGTACCCGGTGAAAGTTATCTGGCGGCGCTCGACGCCTTTCATCACCACCGCGAGCGAATCCGGTTGATCGCGTGCCGTCAGGAGGGCGGGGCGGCTTACATGGCCGAGGCGTCCGGCAAGCTGAGCCGTTCGCCGGGGGTGTGCTTCGTCTCTCGCGGGCCGGGGGCGGCCAACGCCATGATCGGCGTGCACACCGCGTTTCAGGATTCCACGCCGATGCTGCTGTTCATCGGTCAGGTGGCGCGCGGCGAACGCGGGCGGGAGGCGTTTCAGGAACTCGATTATGGGCGAGTGTACGGCGGCGTGGCCAAGTTGGTGTTGCGGGTGGAACACGCCGAGGAGATTCCCGAAAAACTACGCGAGGCGTGGGGCGCGGCGATTTCGGATCGCCCCGGGCCAGTGGTGGTCGAGCTGCCCGAGGATGTGCTCGCCGAAGAGGGGATGGCGGCGGATTGCGAGATGCCGAGGCGCGCGCCGAAGACGCCGACGGCGCAGCAGATGACGCAGTTCACCCAGCTGCTGGCGGCGGCCGAGCGGCCGCTGGTCATCTGCGGCGGCGCGGGGTGGACGCCGCCCACCAACGATTTGCTCGCGGCGTTCGCCGAGGCCCACCGCATCGCGGTGGCGTGCGCGTTTCGCCGTCAGGACATGTTCGACAATACCCATCCCTGTTATGTGGGCGAGCTCGGCGTCGCCCCCGACTCGACTCTGGAGGAGTTGGTGCGGGAGGCGGATTTGGTGATCGCGCTGGCGGCGCGGCTGGGGGATATAACCACTTGCGGCTACACTTTGTTCGATGTGCCCGAATTCGATCGCGCCGGCAAACGCAAACTGGTGCATGTATTTCCGGCGGCGGCGGAACTGAATTCGGTGTTCCACGCTGCCCTCGGCATCGACTGCGACGCCGAGGGTTTTTTGCAGGCGGCGCGGGCGATTGCGCCGAGCGGAGGCGGACGAACCGAGTGGGCCGAGCGCACGGCGGAGGCGAAACGCGCCTATCTCGCGCGGCTGGATGGCAGCGGGGACGGCGGCACGGGCGGGGTGCGGATGGAGGCGATCATGGCGTATCTGCGCGAGCGGTTGCCGAGCGACAGCATCATCGCCAACGGCGCCGGCAATTACACCCTGTGGGCGCAGCGCAATTATCAGTTCCGCCAACCGGCGACCCAGCTGGCCAGCACCAACGGCTCCATGGGCTACGGAGTCGCCGCCGGCATCGCCGGCAAGCTCGCGCGGCCACATTCCATCGTGGTTTCGTTTTCCGGCGACGGCTGCTTTTTGATGAATGGTCAGGAGCTGGCCACTGCCGTACAATACGGCGTCCATGTCATCTTTCTGCTCCTCAACAATAATTGCTACGGCACCATTCGCGCCCATCAGGAGCGGCATTATCCCGGCCGCCCCATCGCGACTTCCCTCGACAATCCGGATTTCGCCGCGCTGGCGCGAGCCTACGGCGCATTCGGGGCGACGGTGCGGCGCACGGATGAGTTCGAGCCGGCATTCGAACGGGCGCTGGCCGCCGACCAGCCGGCGCTCATCGAAATTCACACGGATCACTAGCGGCTGAGTGGCTGAGCGGGTGGCGAAAATGCCGAAAATGCTGGAAAACAAGGTCGCCGTCATCACCGGCGCCGCCCGAGGCATCGGCCTCGCCTGCGCCAAGCGCTTCGTCGCCGAGGGCGCCGCGGTGGTGCTCTCGGATGTGCGCGACGAGGCCGGTGAACAGGCCGCCGAGAAATTGCGCGCCAACGGCGGCGAGGCGCATTACCGCAGTTGCGATGTTACCGACGAGGCAGCCATTCAGTCGCTGATGGATTTCGCCGGAGAACGCTGGGGGCGCATCGATGTGGTCATCGCCAACGCCGGCATCGTGCACACCGCCGATATATTGGAGTTGACGGCGGCGGATTTCGATCGGGTTCTGGCGGTCAATCTGCGCGGGGTGTTCCTCACCGGCCAGCGGGCGGCGCGCAGGATGGTCGCGCAAAGTCCCGATGGAGACGGCTGCCGGGGGGTGATCATCAATATGTCGTCGCTCAACGGCGTGCTCGCCATTCCCGCCATCGCGCCATATGTGGTCGCCAAGGGGGGCGTGAATCAATGGACCAAGTGTCTCGCCATCCATCTGGCCGCCGAGGGGGTGCGGGTGAACGGCATCGGCCCCGGCTCCATCGACACCGAGATGTTTCACTCCATCGCGGATGATCCGCAAAAAATGCGGGTGGTGCTGTCGCGCACGCCGATGCAGCGGCCGGGCAGGCCCGACGAGGTCGCCAAGGTGGCGGTTTTTCTCGCCGGCGATCATTCGAGCTACATCACCGGCCAGACGATCTATCCGGACGGCGGGCGCATGAACTTGAATTATGTGGTGCCGGTGGCGGAGTGAAGCGGCGCGCCTGAACGCCTGAGCAACCCACCATGCCCCCATCCGCCACGGTTTCCCTCGCGCAGGAGTTGATCCGCCGGGAGTCGGTAACGCCCGCCGACGGCGGCTGTCAGGAGTTGATTCTGTCGCGCCTGCAAGGGGTCGGGTTTGTCGGCGAGTCGATGAATTTTTCCGAAGTGACCAATCTGTGGGCGACTCGTGGGCACGGACGGCCGCTGCTGGTGTTCGCCGGCCATACCGATGTGGTGCCGCCGGGGCCGCTGGCGCAGTGGCGCTACCCGCCGTTTGACGGAGTGATCCGCGACGGCATGCTGCACGGGCGCGGCGCCGCCGACATGAAGAGCAGCATCGCCTGCTTCGTTACGGCGTGCGAGCGTTTCGTAGCGAGCCATCCCGGCGGTGCACACGCCGGCACCATCGGCCTGCTGATCACCAGCGACGAAGAGGGCGTCGCCAGATGGGGCACGCGGGAGGTGATGAGTACGCTCACAAAACGCGGCCAGCAGATCGACATGTGCGTGGTCGGCGAGCCGTCGAGCGTGGCCGAGTTGGGGGACACCATCAAGGTGGGACGGCGCGGCTCGGTCGGCGCCACCCTGCGCATTCGCGGCACGCAGGGGCATATCGCCTATCCCGCCGACAACCCGTTGCACCATGCCGTGCAGGCTCTCGCCGAGCTGTTGGCTGTGGAATGGGATCAAGGCAACGACAATTTCCAGCCGACTTCCTTTCAGGTGTCCAACATCCACGGCGGCACCGGCGCGGCCAATGTGATTCCCGGCGAGGTGGAGATTCAATTCAACCTACGCTATTCGCCGGAGAGTACCGAACAGGCCATCCGCACGCGCATCGAACGACTGCTGGCGCGCCACCGGCTCGACTACGAAATCCACTGGCTGGCAAACGCCAGACCCTTCGAGACGGTGCAGGGGCGGCTGACCGAGGTGGTATCGCAGTGCGTCGAGGCGGCCACCGGCAACCGCCCGACTCGCGCCACTTCCGGCGGCACCTCGGACGGCCGCTTCATCGCCCCCACGGGCGCCGAGGTAGTCGAACTCGGCCCGATCAACGCCACCATCCACCAAATAGACGAATGCGTCTCGACCGCCGACCTCGATCGGTTGTCCCTCATCTACGAAAACATATTGGAAAAATTGCTGCGCTGACGGCTGGCGTGGACGCCGCCTACTTGGATGAAGCCGAAGCATGGAAAGGATCGCGCTCACACCACGACCAACACCGCCCTCGCGGATTCTGCCGCCGGGATTGACCACCGAGGAATACGAGAATCGGTTTCTGGCGGAATTCGGGGTGGCGCCGGGGGAGCGGGGGTTGTATGAGGATGCAACCGGCGAATTTTTGGTGATCAGTAATGCGCTGTTTCGCTCCCGTCGCGGCACATCGAAATTCCGCAATGGTCGCGAGCGCTATGTGCTGCTCTACGCCGACACGATCAAGGACCCGGATGAAATTCGGCTGGCGTGGACGCTTCTGCCGACTGGCAGGATGGCGAAACGGCGGCGTTACATCGCCCGCTGGAACGCGGATGGAGTGGATGTGCCCGTTCTGGTCGTGTATGAGGCGGGGCGGGGGCACGAAGGATGGGTGGGGGTTACGGCCTTTGCCTCGGACACCATCGCCTACTTGGAGAAACGAAGGGAAGAAGGCTATTTGCTCCATGCGAAAAAATAGCCGATGGCGGTGCCGCGCCTATCGGCGCCTCGTGTATGGAATTGACGGGCGGCATCCCCAACCTACACGATGGGCATCTGGGGTTATTCCAGATGCGGTTATTATAGCTGGCGCGGGGCGGGGAATGTCAAGGGGTGAGGAAGTCGCCCTATTCGCGGGCATGAGGGACGGCGACAGCGCCGCGCCGCCGTTGCCCCGTGCGTAGGATTGAGGCGCGGCGCCGCTCTCGCACGATGGGCATCTGGTTGGCCGTTTGGCGTCCCCCCAGATGCCGCTATTATCGTTGGCGCGAGGCGGGGGGTGTCAAGGGGCGCAAATCTGCTATAATCCGCCCCGGTCATCCAAATTCACCGGCGAGTCATCCGACCGCCGCAACCACCCTGAGGAGGAATATCTCATGAATTTCCATAGCCCAGTCGCCCAAATCGCCGGATCCGCTCCCACCGCCTCGGCTGCTCCCGCCGCTGGTGGGAATGCGAACATAAGCCCCCCCCCCCCCCCCCTTCTAAGCTAAGGTTTTACTCGGCGGGCCGCTCTGTACGCCTGCCGTTTTTCCGCCAAGTTCATTCCTCGAATGCCGGGTGGAATTCATCCATTCGCCGCCTTGTCATCGTCTTGCTGGCGGGCGTGTTTTCTCTGCTGGCTGTTACCGCCTCCGCTCAGACCACCACTGTGTGGTCGGCGACGTTGACAGTGGGAGATATCGGTGTTGGCTTTGGTTGTAGCTCAACCAGTGACTGTACTACAAAACTGACGGACAACAGTTTTACAGTTGACAACACGAATTATGTCCTCAGCTACATCGGAGACCTCAACGATGGTTCGTTTGTTGCCCAGTTCTCGACTGGTGTGAATAGCGATCTCAATGCCATGAAGTTTTGTGTGGATTCAACCGCATTTTCAATTTCGAGCGGCGGAGCAGGTGTAACACGCAGTTGGGTAAACGCCAACCTCGCTTGGTCCGTCGGCGACACCATCTCCCTAAAAATCGCCTCCTCCTGCACCGCCGCAACCCCCACAGTCAACCTATCCGCCGCTCCCAATCCGGTACCCGAAGGTTCCTCCGTAACCATCACCGCAACCCTCTCGGCGGCGTTGACTTCCAATGTGCGCATTCCGCTAACCATCACCCGAGGCAGCGCCGAAGCCGCCGACATCGGCAGCCTAGCCGCCATCACCATCTCGAGCGGCCAAACCTCCGCCACCGGCTCGCTTTCCACCAACCAAGACACCGACGACCAAGACGAAACCCTCACAGTCGCCCTCGGCACCCTGCCTTCCTCGGTAACCGCCGGCACCGACAACTCGGTGGCCATCACCATCACCGATGACGACAAACCGGCACCCACCGATTTGAGCGCCCTCACCGCCAAAAGCAGCACCGACGGCAGCACCTACACAGCCCTCGCCCTCACTCCGGCAACCTTCTCCCACACCACCACCGCCTACTCGGCCTCGGTGGCCAACGCCGTTACCCACTTGATATTGACCCCCACCGCGGCACAAAGCGGCGCCACCATACAAGTCGGCAAGAGCGGCAATCTCAACTCGGTGGCGAGCGGCGTTGAAAGCAACGCCATCCCCCTCTCCGTGGGCGCCAACCCCGTATTGGTCGAGGTAACCGCAACGGGCGGCGCCAAGAACACCTACACGGTGAGCATAACCAGAGCGGCTCCCTCGGGAAGCGGCCAATCCGCCAACGCTGATCTGAGCGCCCTGACCGCCAAAAGCAGCACAGACGGCAGCACTTTCACCACCCTCGCCCTGACGCCCTCTTTCTCGGCCTCCACCACGGCCTATCGGGCTTCGGTGGGCAACGAGGTTACCCATCTGATATTGACGCCTACCAGAGCGCATAGCGCGGCTTCCATTCGGGTGGGCAAGAGCGGCAGCCTGACGGCGGTGAACAGCGGCTCGGACAGCAGCGCCATTTCCCTCGCCGAGGGGGTCAACGCCATCGTGGTCGAGGTAACCGCCGAGGACGGCAGTACCACGAACTACCGAGTAAGCATAACCAGAGCGGCCATACCGACCACCCTGACCCTCGCCGCCAGCCTCACGGACATCCCCGAAGGCCGCGAATCCGAGATAACGGCAACGCTGAACCGCCCGGCGCCGTCCGGCGGCAGTGTGGTAACGCTGGCCATCGACGCAAGCGGCAATACGGCGGCCACCGAGGGTGTCGATTATTCCCTCACCACCAAGACCTTCACCATTGCCGCAGGCCGCCATAGCGAGACGGTCAAGGTAACCACCATCGCCAATGCGGAATCCGAAGGCAAAACCATCACCATCTCCGCCACAAGCACCAACCCGTCATTGCGCACCGAGCGCGCCCTCGTGCTGACCATCGTGTCGCAGATACAGGCGGAGAAATTGCATGAAACCGCCCTACCCGAAGTGGCGCGCGCCGTGGCCGGTCGGGTTACCGGCGCCATTTCCACGCGAGTGGGGCGGGCATTGAATGGGAGCGGGGGCGGCAGCGGCGGTGTCTCGGCCAGTCTCGGCGGGCAGAGTTCTCTGGCGGACGCCCTGAAAACCCATGCGCCGGGCTTGGTCAACGACAACATCCCCCTGCGCGACCTGCTGAGCGGCTCCGATTTCGTCTTGCCGTTTCACACCAGAGAAGAGGGCGGCGGTTTGCGTAATACCTCCCTGTGGGGCGGCGGCGAATACCGCAATTTTTCCGGTGAAAATGACGGCGTGGACTTCGATGGCAGTTTGTACGGCGCGCAAATCGGCGTGGATCACAAAGTGCGCGAAAACCTGCTGGCGGGCGTGGCCTTGTCGTGGAGTGAGGGCGAACTGGAATACGAGGACACTAGCGAAGGCGGCGGGGGCGGCAATGGCGACTACGAAATCGACTTACTTGCCGTCCACCCCTACCTCGGCTGGCGTTCGGGTCAACGCCACTGGTGGGCCACCGCCGGCTACGGCACCGGCGAAGTGGAAATCACTCCCGATGACGGCGAATCGTCATCCAACGATGTAACCCTGCAATCCGTAGCCGTGGGCGGCAGCGGCCTGTTGTGGTCGCGCGACGATGCCAATGTGCGCCTCAAGGGGGAAATCACGCGCACCGACTTGGAGGTGGAAAAAACCGCCCAAGTTGCCGCCATGACAGTGGAAACCACCCTGATTCGATTCGCCGCCGAGGCGAGCAGCAGCAGCCATTTGAGCGGCGGCGGCCACCTATCGCCGTCCATCTCCCTCGGCCTGCGCCACGACGGCGGAGATGGCGTAGACGGCAACACCAGCACCGGCGCGGAATTCCACGGCACCTTGCGCTACGCCAACCCGAAAACCGGCTGGAACGCCGAAACCTCGGTGCACACCCTACTAGGCAGAAGCGACTACGAGGAATGGGGAATACAAGCCTCCCTACGCCTATCCCCCAGCGCCGACGGCCACGGCCTGTCCTTCGTGATGCGCCCCGGCTACGGCAACGGCGGCGGCGGGAACGACACCGAGCAAATCTGGTCGAACGGCCTACGCGAAACCACCCCGACCACTCACGACCCCAGCGGACGACTGGAAATGAATATGGGCTACGGCCTGTCCACTCCCGGCGAGCGAGATGGCCTGCTGACCCCGTGGAGCGGCCTGACCTTGCACGATGACGGCAAACTGTATCGCCTGGGATTGGATTGGTCTTCCGGCGGGCAATTTACCCTGCGCCTGCACGGAGAACGCCGCGAGAACGAGCACGCGGACGCCGACCATGCAGTTTTATTGAAGGGAGAGGCGCGTTTCTAACCGTTACAATCTACGGACGGCGGGCGACTTGATTTGGCGACGCCCGCCATTCAATTTCGCACCTTTGCTCAGGGCGGCGGCGATTTCCTCAAGGCACCGCCGCCCTTTTTTTCTTTTTCCCTGCCCGATGGATGGGCGGCATGATCCCGAATGCCGTATTCGATCTGTCATCTGTCGGTGGGCATTCGGCACGCTGCGCGCCATGCGCCGCCATCGTACATTCACGGGCGGAGCTCAGGCGTTTGCGCTATACTCCCGCGCGTTTTTCCGGCGGCCACGCTCATGCCCGAAACCCCTTCCCCCCCCAATTTCATCCGCCGGCAGATCGACGCCGATCTCGCTTCGGGCAAGCATGATGGGGTGGTTACCCGTTTTCCCCCTGAACCCAACGGCTACCTGCACATCGGCCATGCCAAGTCGATCTGGCTGAATTTCGGGATTGCCGAGGATTATGGCGGGCAGTGCGCGCTGCGCTTCGACGACACCAATCCGGCGCGGGAGGATGCCAAGTATGCGGCGGCCATTCAGGAGGATATTCGCTGGCTGGGGTATCGCTGGAGCCGCATCGCCCACGCCTCGGATTATTTCGACCAACTGTACGAATACGCAGTCCAGCTGATCGAAAAGGGTCTGGCATTTGTGGACAGCCAGAACGCCGACGAAATCCGCGCCAGCCGGGGAACCCTGACCGTGCCCGGCACCAACAGCCCCTACCGCGATCGCAGCGTGGCGCAGAATCTCGCCTTGTTTGCCGGCATGAAGAACGGCGAATTCGAGGCCGGGGAAATGGTGTTGCGGGCGCGCATCAATATGGCCTCCCCCAATCTCAACTTGCGCGATCCGGTGCTCTACCGCATCCGCCGCCAACCCCACCAACGCAGCGGCGACAAGTGGTGCATCTATCCGATGTACGACTTCGCCCACGGCCAGAGCGACGCCATCGAGGGGGTAACCCATTCCCTGTGCACGCTGGAGTTCGAGGATCATCGGGCGTTGTATGACTGGTTTCTCGATCATCTCGACACCCCTTCGCGGCCCCGCCAGATCGAATTTTCGCGGCTCAATCTGAATTACACGGTGATGAGCAAGCGCCTGCTCGCCCAACTGGTGGACAACGGCGATGTCGATGGCTGGGACGATCCGCGCATGCCGACCATTTCCGGCCTGCGGCGACGCGGCTTCACGGCGGCCTCCATCCGCCATTTCATCGCGCTGGTGGGCATTACCCGCAAGGTCAATGTGATCGAAATGGGCCTGCTGGAAAACTGCGCGCGCACGGATCTCGAGGCGGTCGCGCCCCGGGCCATGGCGGTGCTCGCGCCCCTCAAACTGGTGATCGAGAATTACCCCGAGGGCGAGTCGGAACAAATCGAAGTGCCCAATCATCCGGCCGACCCATCCCACGGCACGCGCACGCTCACCCTGTCTCGGCAGCTGTACATCGAGCAGGACGATTTCCGCGAGGATCCGCCGAGGAAATTCTTCCGTCTGGCGCCGGGGCGGGCGGTGCGCTTGCGCTATGCCTTCGTGGTGCGCTGCACCGATGTTACGCGGGATGCGAACGGGCGGGTGGTTACGTTGCACTGCGAATACGATCCCGCCACTCGCGGCGGCGCTCAGCCGGCGGAGGGGAAGGTCAAGGGCATCATTCACTGGGTCAACGCCGAGGATGCGGCGGCGGCGGAGGTGCGGCTGTACGACCGCCTGTTCAACCGAGCCAATCCCCTCGCCGACAAAAACGCCGACTTCCGCGATTTTCTCAACCCCCAATCCCTCACGCTGTGCCGCCGCGCGCTGGTCGAACCGGCGCTGGCCGAGGCCGCGCCCGAAACCCGCCGCCAGTTCGAGCGGCTCGGCTATTTCTGCGCCGATCGCGACAGTCGCCCGGGCAAGCCGGTGTTCAACCGCATCGTCACCCTGCGAGACGGCTGGGCGAAAATCGACCGCCAACGTTCCGCCGAAGAAGCGCGGGCGGGGGGCGGATGATGGCGTTCATCGCCGAATACGGGCTGTTCCTCGCCAAGGCACTTACTCTCGTGGTCGCCGTCCTGATGGTGGTCGGCGGCCTGACCGCTGTGGCGCAACGCCACCGCAAGAGCGCCGAGCAACGCCTCGAGGTTACCCCCCTCAATCAGCAGTACGAGGAGATGGAGCAGGCGCTGTCCGCGGTGCTACTGACGCCGCCGCAACTCAAGCGGAAACGCAAGCAAAAGCGCAAGGCGGACAAGCAGGCAGAGAAAAACAAGGGCGCGGACGATGCGGACGGCGCGCCGCCGCGGCGGCGGCGAATTTTCGTGCTGGATTTTCACGGGGATATTCGCGCCAGCGATGTGGACTCCCTGCGTCAGGAGATCAGCGCCATCGTAACCGTGGCGGATGAAGGCGACGAGGTGGTGGTGCGGCTGGAAAGCGGCGGCGGGGTGGTGCACGGCTACGGGCTGGCGGCCTCCCAGCTGCAGCGAATCCGCGAGCGCAAAATTCCCCTGACCGTGGCCGTGGACAAAATCGCGGCCAGCGGCGGCTACATGATGGCCTGCGTGGCCGACACCATCATCGCCGCCCCCTTCGCCATCATCGGCTCCATCGGCGTGCTGGCGCAACTGCCCAATCTGCACCGGCTGCTGAAGAAACACGATGTGGATTTCGAGCAACTGCACGCCGGCGAATACAAACGCACCCTGACGCTGTTCGGCGAAAACACCGACAAGGCGAGAGAGAAGATGCAACAGGAACTGGAGGAAACCCACGGCCTGTTCAAGACCTTCGTGAAAAGCCAGCGGCCAAGCCTCGACATCGACCGAATCGCCACCGGCGAACACTGGCTCGGCAGCCGCGCGCTGGAATTGGGCCTGGTGGATCGCCTGCAAACCAGCGACGACTATCTCATGGCGGCGCGGGAGGATGCTCAGCTGGTTGGGTTGTGTTATGCCGGAAAGAAGAGGTTGGTGGATCGGTTGGCGGCGTTGTTGCGGTTGTAGGTTGGTCGTCCCAATCCCAATGCGGTCAAGCGGCGGGCAAGTCTATCCAGCTCCCGTCAACGGCGGCCGCGCGTCCAACTCCGCGTCCGCTCTGGCATCCTCCTCGGCCTTCTCCTGTTGCAGCTCGACCTGCACCTGATAGCCTACCGACCACGCCGCCGCTTCCTCGGCCTCCTTCTCCTCCGGAGTCATCTCCTCCCGAAGCAAGATGAACTCCTCCCTCATGATTTCCCACGCCACTGGTAACGTGTACCCCCGCTTCAACATCCCTTTCATTGTTTTCAGCGTGGACGCCGCCGCGTCCCGAACCTCTTCCTCTGCTGTCCCCTCCTCGACCAACATCGCCCAATACTTCGGGCAATGTTTTTTCCAGTGCCCTCTCGTGATCCCCTCCAGGCCCTCCTGGGTGAACTCGTGTTTGCTCAATGTCATCGGATTTACCTCCAGTTGATGATTTTTCCGGCGGCAGTGGCGTGCCGACCAGATCGAAAAGATTTGTCTGCCCTTTTATTCTACCCACTATCCAGGCAACCGCCACAGGCTCAACATCGTGGCTTGAGTTTCATCGGGCGTAGCATATCACCAAGCAACCGGGATATTCGACCGGCGACCACCCACTCACCCCAAAGCCGCCCCCAACATCCGCCGCACGCCCCCATCCGGCAATCCCGCCGTCTCCACCCTTTCACACCCGTTGAACCCAGCAAAATGGCGCAATTCAGCCGCCAGCGCCTCCATCAGCGGCTCCGGATTTTCGCCCGACTGCTCGCGCACCAGATTGCGAATCAGCAGAGTACGTCGGCGTCGCTCGGCCTTGCAGTCCATGCGTGCTACCAGTTTGCCTCGCCACAGTAGGGGTAGGGAGAAATATCCGTGTCGTCTGCGGCTCGCCGGGGTGTAGCATTCGATGCGGTAGTCGAAATCGAACAGGTGGCGCATGCGTTCGCGTTGGATCAGCAGGTTGTCGAAGGGGGACAGGATTCGCAGTCGTTGGCGCGGCAGCCGCCGGTCGAGCAGTTCGAGGGAGGCCGGCAGGGCGTGATACACCCGGCCGTTCACCTTGAGCGGCACGAGCTCCCCCCGCAGGGTCATTTGCGTCATGCAGCGTTCGACCAGCGGCCTGATGTCGGCGCGCCGGTAGGCGATTTCCGCCGCTTGTGCGAGCCCGTTCGCCCGCAGGAAACGGGTTACGAGGAATCGCCCGTATTCGTTCTCGCTCGGCAGGGCGGTATCGGTGTCGGGCGGGAGTACATTCTCGCTGAGGTCGTACACCTTGTGGAATCCCTGACGCCGCAGGGTCATCAGGCGGCCCTCCATGAACAGCTGCTCAAGCGCTCGCTTGGCCGGCTTCCAGTCCCACATGCCCGCCTTGCCGCGGCGCGCGCACTCGAAATCCTGCGCGCGCAACGGGCCTTCCCGCTCGATTCGCCGCAACACCTTGTCCATTTCCTTGCGGTCGGGGGCGAACCAGTGTCGCCGACCGGCGGCGAAGGCGCGCATTCGCGGCAAACTGAAGCGATAGTCTTCCACGGGCAGGTAGGCGGCGGCGTGCGACCAGTATTCGAAGATGCGTCGCTGCTGCAACAGCTGCGCCAGATGTTTCGGGCGATAGCGGCGGACGCGGTTCCACAGGGTGTGGTGGTGGGCGCGCTCGACCACGGAAATGGTGTCGATCTGCACATAGCCGAGATGCCGTAGCGCCGCCAGAGTCGCTTCCAACGCGCCGCCCGGTGCGGAGTCGCTGGGCGGCCACTGGCTCAACAACACCAGTTTTCGAGATTCGTCGATGGAGAGGGTTTCACTCATGGCGGAGGGGTTATCGGGAAATCATGTCGCCATTATCCGCCCATCGCGGCGCTGAGGAAACCGCCTTGCGCCGCCGAGCGGAATTCCCCTTGCCCGCCGCAAAAGGGCTACAATCGCCCTTCAACCGCTAGCGTGCAACGAACGATCCAATATCCAATGGAAACGAACTGGCCGAAAAACCAGCGCAGCGTATTGGGGGAACCTCTGGCGCTGTGCTCCGCCTCGCCGATGACCGGCTTCACCCGCAACGGCTGTTGCGAAACCGGGCCCGGAGACTTCGGCTCCCACACCGTGTGCATTCAGGCCACCGAGGCGTTCCTCGCCTTCAGCAAGGCGCGCGGGAACGACCTGTCAACGCCGATACCGGCGTTTCAATTCCCCGGTTTGAAGGAGGGCGACCGCTGGTGCCTGTGCGCGGCGCGCTGGCAGGAAGCCCTCGATGCCGGCATGGCGCCGCGGGTGGTGTTGCGCGCCACCCATGAAAGCGTGCTGGAAATCATCGATTTTGCCGACCTCAAAGCCCACGCCATCGATCTCTCCTGAGAGCCAGGGCCGCGGCGGCCACGGTGCACGTTGCCGGATCGTGGTCATCGGCGCCGGCATAGTCGGCCTGTGCTGCGCGCTGTGGCTGCAACGCAAGGGGCATCGAGTGCTGCTGGTGGACGGCAACGAGCCGGGCACGGGCGCTTCTTCGGGCAGCGCCTGCACCATCGCCACGCACGAATGCCTTCCCATCAATCGCCCGGACTGGTTTCGCGATCTGCCGAAATACCTATTCGGGCCGGCCGGCAAGGGCGGCCCGCTTGCCGTCGATCCGATTTACGCGATCCGCCACGCCCCGTGGTTTGTGAGATTCCTCAAACACTGCCGTGCCGAGGCGGTAGCGCAAACCACTGCCGCCCTCGGCCACCTGCTCGCGCGGGCCAACGAGGGGTTGGCGCCGTTGCTCGACATGGCCGGTTGCGCCCATTTGCTCGCCGACAACGGCTGCCTGTACGCCTACCAATCCCAGCGAGATTTCCACGCCCATCGGGAAAACCTGCGAACCCGCCGTCGCCACGGGGTGCAGTACACCGAGCTGGACGCCGACGAATTGCGCCGGCTGGAACCCGCCCTGAAGATCGATTGCGTGCGAGGCGTGCTGTTTACCGGCGCCCGCAATGTGTCCGACCCGCAGGCGCTGACCGACGCCTTGTTCGCCTGCTTCCGCAGCCACGGCGGGGAATGGCGCAAGCAGCGCGCTCGGTCGATCTCGATCCGCCGCAACCACCACGCCCTCGCGGTGCGGCTGGCAAACGGCGAGACGGTGGTTGCGTGCCGGGTGATCGTCGCCGCCGGCGCCTTCTCCCGACAGATCGCGGGCAGCGGGGCAAGCCGGTTGCCGTTGGGGGTCGAGCGCGGCCACCACATTCAATTCAACGGCCAAGCGCACTTGGCACACCGCCCGATACACTGGGTCGGCAGCGGATTCTACGCAGTACCCACCAGCGCCGGATTGCGCTTCGCCGGAACGGTGGAGCTGGGCGGGCTGACGCCACGCAAAAACCGCAGGATGCTGGCCTATCTGGAACGCACCGCCAAGCGAATGTTCGATCTGGCGGGCGAACCGGATCAAACTTGGCTGGGGTATCGCCCCACCTTCCCCGACGCGCTGCCGGTCATCGGCACAAGCCCGCGCTCGGCAAACATCCTGCTGGCCTTCGGCCACCAACACCTCGGCCTGACTCTGGCCGGAATCACCGGCAAAATCATCGCGCAACTGGTTGGTGGGGAATCGGTTTCGGTGGATCTTGCGCCGTTTAGCGCTGATCGTTTTGGGTGAGGGTGGTTTGGTGGTGGCGCGGGGAGGGGTGATCGGGGCGCTACCGCGAGCGAACGATTACTACCCACCCCGACAACCGGCACGTTCGAGCAACTCCGGTACATGCCGCTCCCAGCCGATCGCCATGATGTGAATGCCGCCGCACCATTGGCGCACCTCGTCGATGGTGTGCGCCGCGATGGCGAGGCTTTCTTCCACCACGCCGTCCGGCTCAGCGTTGGCGATGCGCTCGATCAGGGCTGGCGGGATATCGATGCCGGGCACTCGCTCATTCATGTAGGTCGCCATTTTCACCGACTTGATGGGGATGATTCCGGCGAGGATGGTGATGTCGGGGGCGTTCAGTCGATCGAGAAATGCCTTGAATCGATCCGCCCGATAGATCGCCTGCGTCTGCAGAAAACGCGCACCGGATTCGATCTTGCGGCGGGTGTTCTCCACCTCGGCGTCCAAGTCCTGCGCCCCCGGATTGCACACGCTGCCGATGTGGAAATCGGTGTTGCCCTGGATCGGGTTGCCGGCGTGATCCGTTCCCTGATTGAGCGCCTGCGCCGCTTCGACGATCTGCGATGAGAACAGATCGTTGACGCCCTTCGCTTCGGGATGATCGCCGATGCGCGGCGGGTCGCCACCCATGACGACCAGATTGGAAATGCCGAGAACCGCCGCGCCGAGCATACCGCTCTGCAACGCCAACCGATTCTTGTCGCGCGAAGTAACCTGCACGATGGGCTCGATGCCCCGCTGCAACAAACGATATGCGGCCACAACCGGATCCATGGTCATGCGCGCCGCGGCGGAATCGGTCAGATTGAAGGCGTCCACCGAATGACGGAGCATCTCGGCTTTTTCCACTAGGGCGGTGAGGTTTGTGCCTTTGGGTGGTGAAAGTTCGGAGGTGATTGCGAATTTGCCGGATTCGAATTTTGCTTTGAGGGTGTTCATGGGTTTGGGGTGGGTGGTTTCGGGGGTGATGGGGGATAATATACGAGATGATTGGTGGAATGTAGTTGTGTGGGAGAGCGGTTGAGGTGATGGCGGCGGATTTGCGGGCGGATATGGGGCGTTTCGGCAGGTGCTGACGCGGTCAGGCTACAGCATCGGCAAGCGATACCCATCGGCTCGGATTTGCGCAGGATGACGAGGGGCAGTGGTGGGCGGCGGCTTGGAAGAGGACGCAGGATGATCGGGAGATGTTGTTGGTGCATTTCCGGCGGGCGCGGGAATACCAACTACACAGTGCCGCCCGAAGGCATAGAGAAACGTTACAGAGAGGGAGAGAGTAAAGGCGCTTGCGGGGTCGGCCCCCCCCCGGTGGAATTCTTCCCAGATGGTCCGCAATGTCTCAAGCGCCCAGTGGCAGGGTACTCTCCTGTGGGGGTGGTGTCAACTGGTTGGGCGATGCATAATTTATGCTGTGTCCTATGAAATATTCCTTTCATGCAGCGCTCCTCAGATTCCAGCGTGGCGTTGCCGTCTATCATGAATGCCGCTTCCTCTACCTGAAGTGCCACATTTAATTTTGATTCTAAATAGGGTATTCTTTGGGGCTGAACGACCTTCGGCGCATCATATCATCACGGAAAATGCCTAGATTGCGGCAATCTTCCCTAATCGCACGTCGTTCATCTTCGGTCCATGGTGCTTGCTCTACATATATTATGTCATCCGACCAAATATCTGTTTGGTCGATTGGTTCGCAAGAAATAACAATTACTCGCTCCAAATAGGAATATCGTTCCAAAATAGCAAACGCATATTTCTGTGCAGTATTCATTCTTTTAATTCGATACTTTTTATGTTTTTTTTCTTTGGGGAAAGATTCTTTTCGTCGTAACGTAAGTATAAAAAATGCGGTTTCATTATTTTTGGCGCCTGCAGGTTTGATCATTAATTGGAAGCATCTGGATTTCTTGGTGGTAGCAGATTTTTTAAATGTCTCCATTATAAGTTCAGAATGTATGCGGCGAGGAAAGCGTCTTTCTAGTGCCATATATCGAACACAAAGTTCATTATTTTTAAGTTTAAAGTCATATTTCCCAAGCGTTACTGAAGTTCCACCGAGCATATGTCGGGAAAATTCTTCAATCCATCTATCCCAAAAATAGGATATATTGTCTGCTTCTTTCTTGGCGATGTATCCCGGACTATTTATGAAAGATTCATAATGAGAATTATTGATTGTGAGCACGTTGCTAGTAGTAACAAAATCATGTTCTCCATTTCTATTTACCCTAGTGGCATAGTAAGCCACAAGATTTTCTTCTCCATCGGCTTGTAGCAAACGACCGGATCGAACAAAATTTGCTTTCTTATCAAGATAGTCAACAAAGTCTCCAATCGTATCTAATTCACTCATCATTATGTCGAGAGATGGCCTATTTATAACATGAACAAATGAACCATGCGGATCAATATCTCCAACCATAAACGGATGAATTTGTCCGGTAGGATTAATCCAATGTTCTTCGCCTTTGATATCAGGTCTAATAATCAGGCTTCCCAATCTGTTCGAAGTATGTTCTCTGCATGGTTGTTCTGCGCCTATAGCTACCACAACTCTATGTATAATCCTTTCTTTCGCTAATGGAAGGGAAATTGGAAATCGTTGTTTGCAAGCTCGATCTAGGTAAATACGATCAGGAAATTTTGTAATCCATCTCTCGGCACCTTCTGCCTGCTTTGCCGCGTCTCGGATCGCTCGCTTTGCCCATCTAGACCAAGCGAGGTGCAAATCACCGCTTGGCCATGAAACAGACTTGTCACTGAATATGATAATGTGTGAGTCGCAAACTACGAGAAGATCGCACAATTCTTTCCCATCGCCAGTACCACTTTGTTTCTGGTCTCGGAATGGGTTGGGATATGTCCAAAGGCTCAAAAAAGATTTTTCGGCAAGCTTTGCCAAGTAGCCTTCGGAAGATGTAACGCTCTCCGATTTTATTACAGGGGGCCTTAAACGCTTCAGTGGTGGCGGATCGGTGTTGGGCATTTATCGAAAGACCCTCAATGCCCCTCGACCAAATCGGCGGGGATGGCGAAGCCGATCCCTTCGGTGTCTTCATCGACTATTTTCGCCGTCATAATGCCGATCAGAGTGCCTTCGCTATCGAACAATCCACCGCCAGATGAGCCCGGCGATATGGCTGCATCCGTTTGAATGTATCGGTCGCCGCCTATCGTCCGCAGTTGCGAAATGAGGCCCGCCGAAATCGACAAGTCCAACCCCTGAGGCGCACCCAAGCCGAATACATTTTCACCGATTTTCAGGGTATCGTAGTGGCGAACTGCCACCGGCACACCCCACAAGCCGCTCACATCCAGCAGGCAAAAATCCCGTCTCTCGTCAACATGGCGGATGGCGGCGGGGAAGGCAGTGTTCGTATCGGTGCGGCGATTATCGGACTTGTACACGAAAATGCCGCCATCCTCATCCACCACATGGCAATTGGTCGCCACGATGTTGGGGCGGACGATTACGCCGCTTCCCTGACCGTCCCCGTTATGTACGACAACCACCGAGCGCCAAGTGTTTTCGAATACGTTCTCGGCAGTATTGGCTCCTCTGGGCGCAGGTGCGGCGGTAAAAGAATCTCGTGCGGATTCATCTTCTCCCATGCGACTTTCAATCGCATCCAACCGCCGTGCCGCCTCTTTCTGCGCGGCGCGGATTTCGGATCGGGATAGATAATCGTGCCAATTGTTTTTACGCAAATTATCAGCCGCCTCTTCAACACCATTTGCTTTGGCAATGGAATACCAGATATACGCCTCACGTTCGTCTGTAATGACGCCTTTGCCATTCCAATATGCAACGCCCAAATTGTATTGTGCTAACTCGTCGCCCTGCTCCGCTGCCTTTCGATACCATCGCACTGCTTCTCGGGGGTCTTTGGAAACGCCTTTTCCAAACGAATATGAAACCCCCAAATTAAATTGCGCCACCGCATGCCCCTGTTCTGCCGCCTTTCGATACCATCGCGCTGCTTCACGAGCGTATTGGGCCACACCTTCGCCATTACTGTATGCAACACCCAAACTATATTGCGCCGACGCATTCCCCTGATCTGCTGCCTTTCGATACCACTGTGCTGCTTCGCGTTTATCTTGGGCTACACCTTCGCCGTTACTGTATGCAAAGCCCAGGCTATACTGCGCCCACGCATTCCCCTGTTCCGCTGCTTTTCGATACCATCGCACTGCCTCACGCTTATCTTGAGCCACGCCTTCGCCACTCCAATACGAATCGCCCAAATTATCTTGCGCCGATGAATGTCCTTGCTCCGCCGCCTTTCGGTACCACTTCACCGCCTCTTTCTTATCTTGGGTAACACCTTCACCGTTATCATATGCAAAGCCCAAACTATATTGCGCCCACGCATACCCCCGCTCTGCCGCTTTTCGATACCACTGCACAGCCTCGCGCTTATCTTGGGCAACACCTTCGCCACTCCAATACGCATCGCCCAAATTATATTGCGCCCACGCATACCCCTTCTCTGCCGCCTTTCGATACCATCGTACTGCTTCGCGCTTGTCTTGGGCAACACCTTCGCCATTCCAATATGCATTGCCCAAACTAAAATATTGTCCCCATACATCTCCCTGCTCCGCTGCTTTACGCCACCAACGCACTGCCTCAGGTTTGTCTTGAGCGGTTCCTTCCCCTTTCCAATACGCATCGCCCAAAGTATTTTGCGCTGTCGCATTCCCCTGTTCTGCCGCCTTTCGATACCACTTCACCGCCTCACGCTTATCTTGGGCAACACCTTCGCCACTCCAATAGGCATCGCCCAAATCATATTGGGCCCCCGCATCTCCCTGCTCTGCCGCCTTCCGATACCATCGCACCGCTTCTCGCTTGTCCTCGGAAATTCCGATTCCATACCAATACAGACCGCCCAATTCGGTTTGCGCAATCACTTCACCCTGCTTCGCCGCTTTTTGATACCACTGTACTGCTTTATGCTTATCTTGGGCAACACCTTCCCCTTTCCAATATGCACGACCCAAATTATATTGCGCCGTCGCATTCCCCTGTTCTGCCGCTTTTAGACGCCACTGTACTGCCTTGTGCTTATCTTGGGCCACACCTTCCCCTTTCCAATACGCATTGCCCAAATTACTTTGCGCTGTCGCATTCCCCTGTTCTGCCGCCTTTCGATACCATCGCACTGCCTCATGCTTATCTTGGGCAACACCTTCGCCATTATCATATGCGAGACCCAAATTATTTTGCGCCGATGCATACGCCTGTTCTGCCGCCTTTCGATACCACTGCACTGCCTCATGCTTATCTTGGGCCACACCTTCACCGTTACTGTATGCAATGCCTAGATTATATTGCGCCGTCGCATCCCCCTGTTCTGCCGCCTTTCGATACCATCGCACTGCCTCATGCTTATCTTGGGCAGCGCCTTCACCGTGCCAATACGCATCGCCCAAATTATCTTGTGCCCATGCATTTCCCTGTTCCGCCGCCTTTCGATACCACTGGACTGCCTCATACTTATCTTGGGCAACACCTTCGCCATTCCAATATGCAAAGCCCAAATTCGATTGCGCCCACGCATTTCCCTGCTCTGCCGCCTTTCGATACCACCGCACTGCCTCACTCTTATCTTGGGCAACACCTTCCCCTTTCCAATACGCATTGCCCAAATTATTTTGCGCCACCGCATACCCCTGTTCTGCCGCCTTTCGATACCATCTCACCGCCTCAGTTTTATTTTGGGCAACGCCTTCGCCGTTGTTATATGCAGCGCCCAAACTATTCTGTGCCCACTCACCCCCCTGCTCCGCTGCTTTACGCCACCAGCGTACTGCCTCAGGTTTGTCTTGAGCGGTTCCTTCGCCATTCCAATACGAATTTCCCAAATTATATTGCGCCTCCGCAGTTCCCTGTTCCGCCGCCTTTCGGTACCATCGAACCGCCTCGGCCTTATCTTGAGCCACGCCTTCTCCTTCCAAGTACGCAAGTCCCAACCGATATTGCGCCCACGCATCCCCCTGCTCTGCCTTTGCGTGCAATTCTGCAATTTCGCCGGTTAATTGCGCGAAGGCGGCCGTGACCAACAAAACAGTAGTCAAAAATGAAAAAATGATTTTTCGCATGGTGTTTCTCCTTTCGGCTGTCAACGCCGTGATAGTAGCGTAAATTTGCTTGTCATGGTACAGTGATTATCCATTGATTGCGGGTTACCCAAAGTCCGCATCAGCCGAGCCAACCTCCCTAAATCTGAGTTTCCGTTTCATTCTCCCGCACTTACCTAGACAGCTAGACTGCACTCCTTCAGGATCATCTGCGCGGGTCATCTTTCGCCATATGTATTTCGACCGCCTCCGATTTTCTTTAATCTCCGCACCGCTTCTTTCTGCGCGGCGCGAATTTCGGATTGAGATAGATACTCATGCCAATTGAAATCACGTAAACTATTAGCCGCTTCTTCATCGCCATTTTCTTTGGCAATAGAATACCAGATATATGCCTCACGTTCGTCTGTAATGACGCCCTCGCCATTCCAATATGAAATACCCAAATTATATTGTGCCGAAACATTCCCCTGTTCCGCTGCTTTTCGATACCATCGCACCGCTTCGAGTTGGTCTTGGGGAACGCCTTCGCCAAGCGAATATGAGACACCCAAATTATATTGCGAAGAAGCATGTCCCTGTTCGGCTGCCTTTCGATACCATCGTGCTGCTTCACGCTTGTCTTGGGAAACACCTTCGCCAAGCAAATATGAAATACCCAAATTATATTGCGCGGATGCATCTCCTTGTTCGGCTGCTCTTCGATACCATCGCACCGCTTCGCGTTGGTCTTGGGAAACGCCTTCGCCAAGCGAATATGCAACACCTAAATTATATTGTGCCCGCACATTTCCCTGTTCGGCTGCCTTTCGATACCATCGCACTGCTTCTTGCTTGTCTTGAGGAATGCCTTCGCCAAGCGAATATGAAACACCCAAAATATATTGCGCGACTGTATTTCCCTGTTCCGCCGCCTTTCGGTACCATATCACTGCTTCCCGTTTGTTTTGGGCAATACCTTCGCCATTCCAATACGCATCGCCCAAATTATTTTGCGCGGCTGCATGTCCCTGTTCCGCCGCCTTTCGATACCATTGTACTGCCTCACGACTGTCTTGGGCAACGCCTTCCCCATTCCAATACGAATTTCCCAATTTGAATTGGGCCAACGAATTTCCTTGCTCTGCCGCCTTTCGATACCAGCGCACTGATTCACGCTTGTCTTGGGCGACACCTTCTCCAAACGAATATAAAACACCCAAACTATATTGCGCCCATTTATTTCCCTGCTCTGCCGCCCTTCGATACCATTGCACTGCCTCGCGCCTATCTTGAGCCACACCTTCGCCACCCTGCCAATACGCAACTCCCAAGCTATGTTGCGCCGACGAATTCCCTTGCTCTGCTGCCTTTCGATACCACCGCACTGCCTCGCGCTTATCTTGGGCAACACCGTTTCCACCCCAATATGCATCGCCCAAATTATCTTGCGCTGGCGCATGTCCCTGCTCTGCTGCCTTTCGATACCATCGCACCGCTTCTCGCTTGTCCTCGACAATTCCGAGTCCATACCAATACATACCGCCCAAAGCGTCCTGCGCCAACACATTCCCCTGCTCCGCCTCTGCGTGCAACTGCGCAATTTCTTCGGTGGATTGCGCGAAGGCGGTAGCAGTCAGCAGGACGGCGGTCAGGAGTGAAAAAAGGGATTTTTGCATGGAATTTATCCGTTTCGGCTATTAACGCCGTGATGGTAGCGCAAATTCGTTTTTCATGTTGCCGTGATTATCCGTGGCTGCCGCTTTCTCAATACCAGCCCCGGTCCAGCCTCTCTTCCTGAAACAGCATTTTTAATACAACAACCTCCGAGCGCCGAATATTTCCGCATCCGCTCCCGGAAATATTTGCTTCTCTATCCACGGGTACGGCGGCAAAAACCTCGCGCGGGTTCATCGTAGCCCCTCGACCAAATCGGCGGGGATGGCGAAGCCGATCCCTTCGGTGCCTTCATCAATGATTTTCTCCTTCATAATGCCGATCAAATTGCTTTCGCGGTCAAACAGTCCGCCGCCCGATGAGCCTGGCGATATGGCCGCATCCGTTTGAATGTATCGGTCTCCTTCTATGGTTCGAAGTTGCGAAATGAGCCCTGCGGAAATCGACAAGTCAAACCCTTGAGGCGCACCCAAGCCGTACACATTTTCACCGATATTCAGGGTATCGTAGGGGCGAACCGACACCGGCACGCCCCACAAACCGCCCACATCCAGCAGGCAAAAGTCCCGTCTCTCGTCAAAATGGCGGATGGTGGCGGGGAAGGCGGTGTCCGTATCAGTGCGGCGATTGTCGGATTTGTATACGAATATACCGCCATCCTTATCCACCACATGGCAGTTGGTCACCACGATGTTGGGGCGGATGATTACGCCGCTCCCCTGTACGTCTCCGTTATGCACAACAACCACCGAGCGCCAAGTGTTTTCGAATACGTTCTCGGCGATATTGATTCCTCTAGGCGCAGGAGCGACGATAAAAGAGTCTTGCGCGGATTTACTTTCATCCATGCGACTTTCAATAGTCTCCAACCGCCGTGCCGCTTCTTTCTGTGCGGCGCGGATTTCGGATCGTGTCAAATAATCGCGCCAATTAAATTTATGCAACGGGCCGGTCGCATCTTCAGATCCATTTGCGTTGGAAATGGAAAACCAAATATATGACTCGTACTCGTCCGTAATGACGCCTCCGCCAACCAAATATGCAAGGCCCAACACGTATTGTGCATCCGCATGTCCTTGTTCCGCCGCTTTTCGATACCATCGAACTTCTTCGCGCACATCTTTGGTAATCCCTTGGCCGTCAGCATATGCAACGCCCAATCGAAATTGTGCCGACGCAAACCCTTGTTCCGCTGCCTTTCGATACCATCGCACTGCCTTTCGTTTGTCTTGGGCAACACCTTGACCAAACCAATATGAATTACCCAAACCAAATTGCGCTGTCGCATCCCCCTGTTCTGCTGCCTTTCGGGCCCATCGAACCGACTCTCTCTTGTCTTGGACAACGCCTTCGCCAAGCCAATACGCAGCGGCCAACCTAGATTGGGCCTGCACATTCCCCTGTTCTGCCGCCTTTCGAACCCATCGTACAGCCTCTCGCCTGTCTTCGGCAACGCCTTCGCCATTCCAGTATGCAATGCCCAAATTGGATTGTGCCGACACATTTCCCTGTTCCGCCGCTTTTCGATACCATATCACTGCCTCGCGTCTGTCTTGAGCAATGCCTTTTCCATTCCAGTATGAATAGCCCAAAAAAGCTTGCGCATCCGCATTTCCCTGCTCCGCCGCCTTTCTATACCATATCACTGCCTCAGTTTTATTTTGGGCAACGCCTTCGCCGTTGTTGTATGCAAAGCCCAAACTAATCTGTGCCCACTCACCCCCCTGCTCCGCTGCTTTACGCCACCAGCGTACTGCCTTAGGCTTGTCTTGGGCGATTCCTTCTCCATTCCAATATGAAATTCCCAAATTAAATTGCGCATTCGCAATTCCCTTTTCTGCAGCCGTGCGCCACCATCGCACTGCTTCACGCGTGTCTTGGGTAACACCTCCGCCAAACCAATACGCCTCGCCCAACATATTTTGCGCTGCTGCATGTCCCTGTTCCGCCGCTTTTCGATACCATCGAACTTCTTCGCGCACATCTTTGGTAATCCCTTGGCCGTCAGCATATGCAACGCCCAATCGAAATTGTGCCGACGCAAACCCTTGTTCCGCTGCCTTTCGATACCATCGCACTGCCTTTCGTTTGTCTTGGGCAACACCTTGACCAAACCAATATGAATTACCCAATTTAAATTGGGCCAACGCATCCCCCCGCTCCGCCTCCGCGCGCAACTCTGCAATTTCGTCGGTTAATTGCGCGAAAGCAGATGTGCCCAACAGGCCAGCAACCAAAAATGAAAAAATGTTTTTTCGCATGGTGTTTCTCCTTTCGCCTATCAACGCCGTGATGATAGCGCAAATTCGGTTTTCATGGTGCAGTGATTACCCGTGGTTGTCGGCGCCCCAAACCCTACTCACCAACCGACCCCCCTCCAGAATCACCCGCGCGATCGTCCGCCTCCCGCCAAGCGGATTCCAAATACTTCTTGATTTCCTTCAACCTCCGCTTAGCCTCCCTCTTCGCCGCGCGGATTTCGGAGGGGGTCAGATAATCGTGCCAATTCAAATCCCGCAAAAACTCAGCCGCATTTTCATCACCATTTGCTTTCGCCATGAAAAACCAGATGTATGCCTCGCGCTCGTCTTCAATAACGCCTTCTCCGTCCCAAAAAGCAATGCCCAAATGATATTGCGCCGCTGCAACTCCCTGTGCAGCCGCTAGGCAAGACCAGTGCACGGCCTCGCGGGCGTTCTTTCTAACGCCTTCGCCGGTCGAATATGCCATGCCCAAACCACATTGCGCTCGCCCGCCTCCCTGCATCGCTGCCTTGCGCCACCATCGCACCGCCGCTTGCTTGTTCTCGGCAATGTCGTCTCCACTCCAATACAAAATGCCCAATTCGGTTTGCGCGAACAGGTTCCCTTGCTCCGCCGACTTTCGATACCATCGCACACCCTCGCGCTTGTTCTGAGCGACTTCTTTGCCGTGGTAGTACGCATATCCCAAGAAGAATTGCGCACCCGCATCCCCCTGTTCCGCCATTGCGCGCAACAGTACGATTTTTTCGGATGGTCGAGTCGAATCTTTTTTCATGATGTCGTGGTGTCGTAATGATTGATGTCGCGATCTGGCTAAAACAAACTATCCGATTCCTCCCCCTCCCCCGACCCACCGGACACCCCCCCTCCAACACGATCCCCAACCACCGGTTCCGTGCCCTCCAAGTAGTATTCGAAATAACCTTCCGGATCATCCTCGCTAGTTGGTTGACCGCTGGTTCGGTTGATGAATCGGGTGGTGATGCCCGGTGGTGGGGTTTGTTCTCGTTCCGGGAAGTCGTCGAGTACTGCGCCCATGTAGTCCACCCAGATGGGCAGGGCGGCGACGGCGCCGGATTCGCGGCGGCCGAGGTGGGAGGGGTTGTCGAAGCCGACGAATACCGTGGTGACGATGTCCGGGTTGAAGCCGGAGAACCATGCGTCTCGATAGTCGTTGGTGGTGCCGGTTTTGCCGGCTAGGTCGTTGCGTTGCAGTGCCAACGCGCGCCGCCCGGTGCCGGTTTGGATGACTTGTTGTAGCAGGTTGGTGACTAGGAATGCGTTTTGCTCGGAAATGGCTCGATCTTTTTCGATGGCGTCCGCTGTGATTTCTTCTTCCCCGATGGCGATTGGCGCGGCTTCACCATCCTCTTCGTCTGCTTGGGCGGGTTCTTCTTCGTTATCGTCTAGCGCAGTTTCCCCTTCCGCCTCTTCGGCGGCGGCGTCGGCCACCGAATCATCCTCAACACCATCTTCCACCGGACAATCAACACATTCATCCGGATTCAGCGCAATCTCATTGCCGTCCTTGTCGATGACCCGTTCGATCAGATAGGGCGTTATGCGTCGCCCGCCGTTGGCGAATACGGCGAAACCGGCGGCGAGGTCGAGGGGGGTGGCCGTGGTGCTACCCAGAGCGAGGGAGAGGCCGCGCGGCAGGCGGTCGGAGTCGAAGCCGAACTTTGCCAGATGGTGGATGGTTGCATCGACGCCCATAGCGCGCACCAAACGCACCGAAACCAGATTCAGGGAAAGACTCAACGCCTCGCGCAACCGCGTGGGGCCGAAGAATCTCCGGCTGTAATTCTGTGGCCGCCACACCCCTTCGAGATTGTCCTCGACCACGATGGGCGCCGCGCTCACCAGACTGCCGGCGGTGAAGCCGTGTTCGAGGGCGGCGGAATAGATGAACGGCTTGATGTTCGATCCGGGTTGGCGTTGCGCCTGAGTCGCCCGATTGAACTTGCTCAGGTAATAGTCGAAGCCGCCGGTGAGGGCGAGGATGGCGCCCGTGTGGGTGTCCAGACTGACCAGCGCGCCGGACACCGCCGGCAGTTGATCCAGCCGCCATTCGCCGTTCGCCGGCGACTGCGAAACATGGACGATGTCGCCGGGCTGGACGATCTCGCCGGCGGCGGTGGGTTCCGGCCCGATGGTGTTGGGCGTGCGATAGGCTTTGGCCCACTTGAGCCGCGCCCAGTCGATGTGGATGGTCTCGCCGGAACGGATGAGCGCGGTAACCGCCTGCTCATCGTTTTCCAGCACCACCGCCGGCAGCAACTCCCTGCTCTTCGGATACTGCTGCAACGCCTCGGCGAGGGACTCCGGTGTGTACTCGTCCAATTTCAGGTTGTCGAGGGGGCCGCGAAAACCATGCCGCCGGTCGTAATCGAGCAAGCCCTTGCGCAGCGCCTCATCGGCCTCGGACTGATATTCGCCGTCGATGGTCAGAATCACCTTGTAGCCCGCCCTATACACGCTCTCGCCGAATCTCTCCAACATCAATCGATGCGCCATTTCGGCGACAAACGGCGCTGGCGCATCCACCACATCGGCGATATGCCGCGCCGCGGTAACCGGCGCTTGAATCGCCGCGTTGTAGCTGAATTCGTCGATCCATCCCCGTTGGTAGAGGCGCTTGAGTACATGATCCCGGCGCTCGGCGGCTCGTTGGGGATTGGTGATGGGGTTGTCGCGCGAAGGCGCCTTGGGCAGCCCGGCCAGCATGGCGATTTCGGGCACGCTCAGATCGGCGAGCTCGACCCCGTAATAGATCTGCGCGGCGGCGGCGAAGCCATATGCGCGCTGGCCGAGGAAAATTTTGTTGAGATACAACTCCAGAATTTCATCCTTGGTCAGGGCGCGCTCCATTTGGAAGGCGAGCAGAATTTCCTTGATCTTGCGAATATATGTTTTCTCCGGCGTGAGAAAGAAATTGCGCGCGACCTGCATGGTGATGGTGCTCGCCCCCTGACCGCGCGAGCGATCGCGCAGATTGTTCCAACCGGCGCGCAGGATGCCGAGAACATCGACGCCGGTGTGGTGGTAGAAGCGATCGTCCTCGGTCGCCAGAATGGCGTTGATGAGCAAGGTCGGGGTGTCGTCCAGCGACACCGGTATGCGCCGCTCGTTGCCGTATTCCGCGATCAGTTGATCATCGCGGTTGTAGATGCGCAGGGGGATGTTCAGGGGAACTTGCCGGATTTCCGCGATGGTGGGCAGCTGCGGCAGCAGGGTTGCGGCGTACAACAAAAACCCGATGCCCATAGCGGCGCTCAGCGACAAGCCCCAGATGATCGCTTGCCGCAGAATTTTCAGGAATAATTTCATCGAGTCGGCTTGGTTGGGCTTGGTTGCTTGGTTGGGGTTGGTTATTGTGAACGCGGCATGTTGGTTCACGGGAAATTCTTTCCGGCGCGCGCCGCCGCGGGTTATTATAGCGCCATCCCGCCCGCCAATCGGATGACCGGCGCGGCGCACACCGCAAAACACGACGAGACGCCATAATGACTGAATCCACAGACCGCCCCCCCGCGAGGCGCGGTTCCCCCCTCCGGCGCGCCGCTCGCCGTTGAATACCCTTGCGCGGCAACATCTACCTGATCGGCCCGATGGGTTCGGGCAAGACCACCGCGGGTCGCCGCTTGGCCGAGCTGTTGCGTTGGCAATTCCTCGACACCGATCGCGCTCTGGAGGAACGCACCGGCGTATCGGTCAGCCACATATTCGAGATCGAGGGCGAATCCGGCTTCCGCGAGCGGGAAGCGAAATTGCTGGCGGAAACCGCTGGAACCACGGGCCTGGTCGTCGCCACCGGCGGGGGAATCATCCTGCGGGAAGAGAATCGCCGGGCGATGCGCAAATCCGGCGTGGTGATCTACATGCGCGCCCCGCTGGAACTGCTGTGGAGCCGCCTGCGCGAAAGCCGCGGCCGCCCGCTTCTGGATGCGCCGCAGCCGAAGGAAAAACTGGCGCAGTTGCTCGAACAACGCGCCCCGCTGTACGCCGCCGAGGCCGACCACATAGTCGAAGTGCGCGCCGAATCCGCAAGCCGAACGGCGGCCGAGATACACGCCCTGCTACAGTCCGATGAAACTGTTGAAAGCCGATGAAAACCGTTGACATCGACCTCGGCGCACGCGCCTATCAAGTGCGCATCGGGCGCGGCCTGCTGTCTCGGCAGGAGGAAATCGTGCCGTGGATTGCCAGCCGGCAGGCGTGCGTGGTCACCGACGAGGTGGTGGCGCCGCTCTATCTGCAACCGGTGCGCCGGGCGCTCGCGGGCAAGCAGGTGATCACTCACATCCTGCCGTCCGGCGAATCCCACAAGAATCTTGCCGGCCTCGAAGGTATTCTCGAACGGCTGCTGAGCACGCCGTGCGATCGCGCGGTAACCCTGATCGCCCTCGGCGGCGGCGTGGTCGGCGATATGGCCGGATTCGCCGCCGCCTGCTATCAGCGCGGCGTGGCCTTCATTCAGCTGCCCACCACCTTGCTGGCGCAGGTGGATTCCTCGGTGGGCGGCAAGACCGGCGTGAATCATCCCCTCGGCAAGAACATGATCGGCGCCTTCCACCAACCGCGTCGGGTGCTCGCCGACACCGCTACGTTGGACACGCTACCGCCCCGGCAGTTTTCCGCCGGCATGGCGGAGGTCATCAAGTACGGAGTGATCAACGATGCCGAATTCTTCGCTTGGTTGGAGGATCACATCGAATCTGTTCTGGCGCGCGACCCGCAGGCGCTGGAGCACATCATCGAACGATCCTGCGTCAACAAGGCGAAGATCATCGAGCGAGACGAACGCGAAGACGGCGTCGGCGGCGGCGCCCGCGCCCTGCTCAACCTCGGCCACACCTTCGCCCACGCCATCGAAACCGGCGCCGGGTATGGCCAATGGCTGCACGGCGAAGCGGTCGCCACGGGGATGGTCATGGCGGCTCATCTGTCCACGCAGCTGGGCTGGCTGTCCGCCGAGGCGGGCGCGCGCATAACCGGATTGCTGGAGGCTGCCTGCCTGCCCGTCGCGCCCTTCACCGGCTTGTCTTCTGCGAGGATGCTGGAGTTGATGCGGGTGGACAAGAAGGTGCGCGACGGTCGCGTGCGGCTGGTGCTGCCCACGGCCATCGGCCAGTGCGAAATCGTCGCCGACTATCCCGCGCCCGCGCTGGCGCGCACCGTGGCGCATTTCACCGCCGCATAGTACGCCCGGCGGCCAGCGACTATAATCCGCATAATGGCTATGGCATTCGATGACAATCGCCGGGGGGTTGCCGCCCCACTCGGCTCAACCATCCGGCTGGCTCGCCGATGACGCGGAAAAAACCCTGGGGCGGCCGCTTTCGCGGGCAGACCGACTCGCTCATGGAGGCGTTTTCCGCTTCCATCGGTTTCGACCGGCGCCTGTACCGCCACGACATCCTCGGCTCCGTCGCCCATGCCCGAATGCTGGCCGCGGTCGGCGTGCTGAGCGCCGAGGAATTCGCCGACATCGAACGCGGCCTCGACACCATCCGGCAACAGATCGAACGGGGCGAATTCCACTGGCGCGAGTCCCTCGAAGATATTCATATGAACATCGAGTCGGCGCTGGTCGAACTGATCGGCGACGCCGGCAAGAAACTGCACACCGCGCGCTCGCGCAACGATCAGATCGCGACCGACATCCGCCTGTATCTGCGCGAGCAGCTGGACGAGATTTGCCGGGGGCTGGGGGCGTTGCAGCGCGTTTTGGTGGAGCGGGCGGACGCCGAGGCGGCCACCATCATGCCCGGATTCACCCACCTGCAAAGCGCCCAGCCGGTTACTCTGGGTCACCATCTGCTGGCGTGGAATGAAATGCTGCAGCGCGACTACGAGCGGTTGCGCGAATGCCGTGGGCGGGTGAATGTTTCCCCGCTCGGCAGCGCGGCGTTGGCGGGCACCGGCTTTGCCATCGATCGGCAGATGACCGCTACGGAGCTGGGTTTCGAGGGCGTCTGCCGCAACTCTCTGGACGCGGTTGCCGACCGGGATTTCGCCATCGAATTCAACGCCCATGCCGCCCTGCTGATGGTGCACCTGTCGCGCATGGCCGAGGAAATCGTGTTGTGGTCGTCTCAGGCCTTCGATTTTGTCGATCTGGGAGACGGCTTCCGCACCGGCTCCAGCATCATGCCGCAGAAGAAGAACCCCGATGTGGCCGAACTGGTGCGCGGCAAATGCGCCCGCGTGAACGGCAATCTCGCCGCCCTGCTGATGCTGATGAAGGCGCAGCCGCTGGCGTACAACCGCGACAATCAGGAGGACAAGGAGCCGTTGTTCGACAGTGTCGATACGCTGCTGCTGTGCGTCGAGGTGTTTGCCGCCATGCTGGCGCAGATGACGGTGAATCGGCAGGCCATGCGCACGGCGGCGGCGCGCGGCTGCCCGACCGCGACCGATCTGGCCGATTATCTGGTGGGCAAGAATGTGCCCTTCCGCGATGCCCACGAGGTGGCCGGCAAAATCGTGAGTTTCGCGCTGGAAAACGGCTTGGAATTGGCGCAGGTCGAGCTGGCCGATCTGGTGAAATTCAGCCCGGCGATCGAGCAGGATGTGTTTCGCACGCTGACTCTGGAAGGCTCGGTTGCCGCCCGCGACCACATTGGCGGCACCGCGCCCAAGCAAGTCGCGCAGGCGGCGAAGCAGGCGTTGCGCAGGCTGGATTGCCGAGAGTTGGATTGATGGGCAGCGAGGCGAGGCAGCCGCTGAGTAGATCGCTTCCGCTTCATCTGGTGGTGGGGGTGCTGGGGGCGCTGGGCGGCTTGCTGCTGCTGGCCGCCTGTGGCCAGAGCGGGCCGTTGTACCTGCCGCAAACCGATGGCGCCCAGCCGCCTGCGCCTGCGGCCACGGCCGGCACAGCGCGTCCGGGCACCGCCGCCGCCGCCACCGAATAGCCGCCCGACCGCGGCGACGGCAGGCGAGCCGAGCATGGATCACTTCCACCACATCGACGGGCATCTGCATGCGGAGCAGGTGCCCCTACGGGAAATCGCGGCGCGCTTCGGCACCCCCTGCTATGTGTATTCGCGCGCCACCCTCGAACGACACTGGCGCGCCTTCGACGACGCCCTCGGCGACCATCCCCATCGCATCTGCTACGCGGTCAAGGCCAACGGCAATCTGGCGGTGCTCAACCTGCTCGCCAGATTGGGTTCCGGCTTCGACATCGTCTCCGGCGGCGAACTGCGCCGCGTGATCGCAGCCGGCGGCGAACCGGCGAAAACCATCTTTTCCGGAGTCGGCAAGCAGGGTTGGGAAATTCGCGAAGCTCTCGACGCCGGAATCGGCTGCTTCAACATCGAATCCCCCGGAGAACTGCGCCGCCTGAGCGATCTCGCCCGGGCGCGGGAGATGGTTGCCCCCATCTCGGTGCGGCTCAACCCGAATGTGGACGCCAACACCCACCCGTACATTTCCACCGGCCTGCGCGAGAGCAAATTCGGCTTGGCGGAAGCGCCCGCTCTGGAGGTATACCGCCAAGCGCTGGCCGACCCCCATATCCGCATAGTCGGCGTCGCCTGTCATATCGGCTCCCAACTGACCGAGCTGGCGCCCTATCGGGACGCATTGCGGCGGCTGCTGGATTTCGTCGATCATCTGGAAACCATCGGCGTCGCCGTCGAACACATCGATTTCGGCGGCGGGCTGGGCGTGCGCTACCACCGGGAAACGCCACCGAGCCCGGCCGAATACGGCGCAGCCCTGGTCGAACAAATCCGCGCCCGCCGGGGGGAACTGCCGGTCATCATCGAACCGGGACGAGCGATCGTCGGCAACGCCGGCATCCTGCTCACCCGGGTGAACTACCTGAAGCGGGGGGAGGCGTCCGATTTCTGCGTGGTGGACGCCGCCATGAACGACCTCATCCGCCCGGCGCTGTATCAGGCGCATCAGGAAATCGTCGAGGTGGAGCGTAGCCCGGAGAGCGAGGCGGAGGCGGAGGCGACTGAAGCGATAGAGTACGATGTGGTCGGACCGGTATGCGAGAGTAGCGACTTCCTCGGCAAGGCACGCCGCCTGAAGGTGCGCGAATCCGACCTATTGGCCATCCGAACCGCCGGCGCCTACGGCGCGGCAATGGCCTCCAACTACAACGCCCGCCCACGCCCTGCCGAGGTCATGGTGGATGGGGATGAATTTCATCTTGTGCGGAAGAGGGAGTCTTTGGAGGCGTTGTATGGGGATGAGTGTGTTTTGCCGGAGGGGGGTTCTGGGTAAAGTAGATGAGGAAAATGGAAACAAGAGGAAAATTCGAATCTCAACTCAAAGAATTTGTCGGCGAGCTGCAAGAGTATGTATGCACGCAAGATGGTCAGTGGGCCGTCAAAGGCTTTATTGATGTTTTCAAGAATGTTTATGCGATTTCTTCGGATACAAAAATCGTATCGAAAATTCTTGAGATTCATTTACTCCCGAAAATCATGAATTTTGCGAAAAAACATGACTATAAAGCCGTTCTCGCCGAACACCAAAACTATTATCCGGACCTCTCTTTTGTATGCACCCATAATGAAGATATAAAATTTGCGGTGGATTTCAAAACCACCTACCGGAATCCTGCAAAGCCGTATTTGTGTAATGGTTTCACTCTTGGTTCCCACGGCAAGTATTTTGAAGATCGAACTAGTACGAAAAACATTCAATTCCCCTACTGCTCGTATTCGGGTCATTTTTGTTTGGGAATTATTTACAATCGAGTAGATGATTCGAAAATTGATGAGGACAAAATATACAATGTAGACGATATTCAATCTATTGTGTCTGTTGTGAGAGATTTTCAATTTTTTGTTGTCGAAAAATGGAAAATAGCCAGCGATAAAAGCGGCAGTGGAAATACTGCCAACATAGGCAGCATCAACAACATCGATGACATCATCAATGGGAATGGAATGTTTTCCAAGTTGGGTGAATCCTGGTTCGATGATTATTGGATGAATTACAACAAGATCACTGTTCCTGCCGAAAAAGGAAAAACCAAAAAAATAAATACATTGAAAGATTTTGTCGAATACCGAAAAGGAGATCCATCCCTTATTGTGCCAAAACACAACAGGAAGCCGAATGGAGGCCAAGCATGAAAGTAACTATTCCACCGATTAAATCTCAAGGAATAAAGACAAAACTCGTCCCCTGGATCGGCAGCATAGTTCCGCATGAATTCGATGGAAGGTGGATAGAGCCGTTCATGGGCACTGGAGTGGTTGCCTTCAGTCTGGCGCCGAAACATGCGTTGCTATGCGATACGAATCCACATTTGGTCGATTTTTACCAAGCAATCAATGACGGCAGGATTACACCCGAAATTGTCAGGCAATTCCTCGAGCGAGAGGGCGCCGAACTATTGGATAAGGGAGAATCTCACTATTACAAATTGCGAGATCGGTTCAATGAGAAACATAGCCCATTGGATTTCCTTTTTCTCAACCGAGCCGGTTTCAACGGGATGATAAGGTTCAATCGAAAAGGGGCACTTAACATTCCTTTTTGCAAAAAACCCAAGCGATTTGCGCGAGCATATGTGACCAAAATCGTGAATCAAGTGTCGCGTGTCAGTCTTTTATTCAAACTGAAAGACTTCGTGTTCAAATGCCAACCATTTCCGGAAACAATTGCCAGTGGCGGAAGAGATGACATAATTTATTGCGATCCGCCTTATATCGATAGGCACGTTGATTATTATAACGGCTGGGATGGCAGACATGAAAATGCACTGTTCGATTCGTTGTCAAAATCGAAAAGCAAATTTATCCTATCCACGTGGCACCATAATGATTTCCGAAGGAACGAATATATCGAGTCGTTGTGGAGCAAATTTACGGTCTTGACTCGTGAGCATTTTTACCATGTTGGCGCTAGCGAAAAGAACAGAAATCCAATAACGGAGGCTATTGTCATCAATTACAATGTTTCACCATATACATATCAACGGCATGAGAAACAGGAACAAGTTGCACTGCTGGAAAATCGAGTCACCTATACTGAATGACCAAACGGGTTCTGCTCAGATAATATTTTCTTTTTCACACTATTCTCTCACCTACTCATTAACCACCCCATGCGGCACATGCCCCGTCGGCACCCGATGCTTCCGAGCCGATTCACAATGCCCACGTTGATCGTCGAAGAATATATCAGCACCGAAGGTGCGCAAAAATTCCCCCTTGTCCATACCACCGAGGAAGAAACTTTCGTCTATGCGAATACGCCACGCGCGTAGGGTTTTGACGACTCGTTCGTGCGCCGGCGCGGCGCGGGCGGTGACTAGTGCGGTGCGGATGGGGGATTCGTCCGGGGCGTAGTCTTGCTGGATGCGGTGCAGGGCGGCCAGTACATTCTTGAACGGGCCGCCGGGCAGGGGCTTGTCCGCCGATTTCTTTTCCTCAAATGAAAATGCCTGCAAGCCCTGCTTCTGATACAGCCGCTCGGCCTCATCGGAAAACAGCACCGCATCGCCGTCGAAGGCGATCTTCAGGCGGGCGGAAGAGGCGGTGTCCACATGCGACGGCACTATGGTGGCGGCGGCGATGCCGGATTCGAGGGCTTGGCTGACTTCCATGGGGTCGGCGGACAGGAACAAGTCGGCGCCGAAGGGTTGCACATATGGATAGGACGATTGCCCGCCGGTGAAGGCCGCGCGGGTGATGTTCAGGTCGTAATGGGCGATGGAATGGAACGCCCGCAGCCCGGTGTCGGCGCTGTTGCGCGAGAGCAGCACGATTTCCACCGCTTGGCGATGGTCGTCGTCGTTGAGCGCCAGAAATTTCTTGACCATGGAAAAGGCGACGCCGGGGGCGAGCGGCTCGTTTTCGCGCTCGATTTGATAGCTGCTATAGGCTTCGAGCCCGCGCTCGACGAAAACCGAGTGGCTTTCCTCGAGGTCGAACAGGGCGCGCGACGAAATCGCGATCACCAATGAGGTATCGGCGGTATCGTCAGTATCACGGGCGGTAGTCATACCATAGCTCCAATTCAAGTATCCCGCAGGGCGTCGATCACTGGCGCCGTGTCCGGGCGTTTGTCGTGCCACAGGTGGAAGGACTCGGCCGCCTGCTCCACCAACATGCCGAGCCCGTCGCTCACCCGGCCGGCACCGTGCGCCAGCGCCCAGCGCATGAACACGGTTGGCGCGCGGGCGTACATCATATCGTACACCACGCTGCGCGCGCCGAGGCATCTCGGGTCGAGGCGCGGCAATTCGCCGTCGAGGCTGGCCGAGGTGCCGTTGATGATCAGGTCGAAGGCCGATTCGCCGACCTGATCGTCGCCGCAACCGACCACCGAGACGGCGAAGGTATCGCCAAACTGCTCGGCCAGCGCCCGCGCTTTCGGTGCGGTGCGGTTGGCGATGGTCACGCCGGCGGGTTGACCTTGCAGCAGCGGCTCGAGCACGCCGCGCACCGCCCCGCCGGCACCCAACAGCAGCACCTTCTTGCCGGCGATTGCCACGCCCAGATTGCGCTCGATGTCGCGCACCATGCCGATGCCGTCCGTGTTGTCGCCGAATACCGCCCCGCCGCGCTCGAAGCGCAACGTGTTTACCGCCTGCGCCCGTTGCGCCCGTTCGCTCAAGTGGTTGCCCGGTTGGCGGCACAGTTTCCACGCCTCCACCTTGTACGGCAACGTAACATTGAGACCCGCTCCCCCGTGCGCGGCGAAATGACTCACCGCCTGCGCAAATCCACCGGCATCCACCTGTATGCGGTCGTATTCGATCTCGATGCCGAATTGCCGCGCGAATAGCTGGTGAATGCGCGGCGATTGGCTGTGGGCGACCGGGTTGCCCAGTACCCCGAAGTGGTTGGATTGCGCGTGGAAATCAAACAGGTCGGTCATCGGATTGCCGTGCTTGCGGTTTGAGGACGAAGGCGGGCGCGCGGGTGTTCAGGGTAATCGCGCCGAAGCCCCGATTGCTCAGGCCCAACGACGACAGCGGCGCGATTTTCGTCGGCGTCGTCAGTGGAAATCGGCACGCGCCGACCAGGGTTATCTTGGTGGATTCCAGCACCGCCAGGCTGAACACGCCGTGGCACTCGAACACCCACTCCCCTCGCGAATAGGCGTATACGCCATGCTCGAAGCGCGCCCGCGTCGGCTGCTTGGCGGCGCGCAGAAAATGGTGCACCTCCCCCAGATTGAACAACTCGTGATCCCGCCGGGCGCCGAGAAATCCCAGCAGAATCACCTCGACAAAATGCGCCGGCAAACGCTCCAGCACGAATGCGAGATCGGACTGATCCTTGTCCGTGTGCAGATAGTGATCCAACTGGCCGCAAAACGAATCCCCGTCGCCCACCGAATACCCCACCCCGTGCCGGCGATGATTCGCGCCGCCATCCACCCAGATCACCGGTTCCTGCGAATTGTCCGACGCCGCCGCCACCAATGGCCGCAACGGCATGGGCCCCACCAACGTTATCCGGCGGCTGTGGTCGAATCGGTGCAGGTATTCATCAATTGACATGATCGTGGCAGTATAATGCGGTGGTCGCGTACAGTGAAAGTGAAGGCAAGTCGAACATGCGTGTTTTGAAGATTTTGTTGCCGCTTGTGGTGGTGGCGGTGGGCGTTGCAACATTCGTCGGGTTCAAGGCCACCGCGCCGGCTCCCGAGCCGCTGCGTCCGCAGAATCGGGCACCCGTGGTCTCGGTGCACGTGGTGGAAAAGATCACCGCCTCGCCCACCCTCGGAATCCTCGGCCAAGTGGAAACTCCCGCAGTCAGCGTGCTCACCGCCGCAGTGGAAGCGGATGTGCTCACCGTTCAGGTGTTGGAGGGAGACGCCGTGGCGCGCGGCGCCGAGATGGTCGTGCTGGACGACACCGACACCGTCTTGCAAATCCTGCAGCGACAGGCCGAGCTGGCGGAGATCGAGGCACTCATGGAAAGCGACAAAATCCAGTTCGAGGCGGATGAATCGGCGCTGGAAACGGAGCAATCCCTGCTCGCTCTGGCGCACAAAGCGGTGGCGCGCGCCGAGCGCTTGGCGCGTCTCGAGGTGGGTAGCGAGGCGGCGCTGGATCAGGCGTTGCGAGACGAACAGAACCAGCGGTTGGCGGTGACTCGGCGGCTTCAGTCCATCGACGACTTCCCCTCGCGGCAACTGCAACTGCAGGCGCGTCACGATCGCGCCGCGGCGGCGTTGCGGCAGGCCGAACGGGCGCGCCAACGAACCCGCATTACCGCCCCGTTCAGCGGCCGCATCGTCGATGTGATGGTCTCCCCGGGCGATCGCGTAAGCCCCGGCAGTCGATTGATTCAGCTGTACGACGAGTCCCAGCTGGAATTGCGCGTGCAAGTGCCCAGCGGGCATGTAGCGGCGTTGCGTCAGGCGCTGGATGGCGGAGGACAGGTACGTGCGACTGTCGGCAACGGCGGCGATGGCGCTCCGATCGAACTCGTGTTGCACCGATTGTCCGCCAATGTGGTCGCCGGGCAGGGCGGCATCGATGCGTTTTTCCGCGCGCGCCGGGGCAATCTGCCGGTGTTGGGCGACACCGTGGCGGTGCAGATGGAATTACCGCCCATCGAAGACGTGATAGTGATCTCGCCGGATTCCCTGTATGGCCGCGAGCGGGTGTATCGGGTGGAAGACGGCGTGTTGCAGTCGCGCGCGGTGCGCCGCTTGGGGCAACTCGGCGATCCGCGCGGTCGGCAGATGGTGATCGTCTCCGGTGACGGTTTTCAATCCGGCGATCGGATTCTCAGCTCGCGTTTGCCGCAGGCGGTCAACGGCCTGAAGGTGCGGATTGCGCCCTAACCCCCCGACATCCGGATACCTGATAAGCCGATGGCCAACCGCACAAATTTGATCGGGTTGTTCTGCAACCACCCGGTGGCGGCGAACCTGCTGATGGCGATGATGCTGATGGCCGGTTTGTGGGGCTTGAAGCAGCTCAACACCCAGTTCTTCCCCAGCTTCAACCTAGACTACGCCTTCGTGGCAACTCCGTGGAGCGGCGCCAGCGCCGGTGATGTGGAGGCGTTGATCACCACCCCCCTCGAACAGGAATTGCGCGATGTGGATTTCGTCAAGCAGATGACCTCGACCTCGTCCGAAGGGTATTCCTCGATCGAGCTCGAATTCGAAGAGGGAACCGACATGGGGCTGGCGGTGGCGCGGATGAAGGAGCGCGTCGACTTGGTGCGCGACCTGCCGCAGGGCGCGGAGACGCCGCAAGTGAGCAAGGTTACCAGATACGAGGGCGTAACCAGCGTGTTGGTCACCGGGCCTGAGGATGTGGATGAATTGCGCGCGCTGGTGCGTGAATTCGAGGCGGATTTGCTGTGGCGAGGCATCGACAAAATCACCGTCACCGGCCTGCCGAAAGAGCAGATCACCATCGAGATAGCGGCGCGCGAATTGCGCCGGTTGGGGTTGTCGCTGGACGACATCGGCCGCCGCGTGGAGGCGTGGTCGCAGGATGTACCGGTGGGCATAGTCGGACGCACCGAGACTTCGCGGCAACTGCGCTTTCGCGAGCGGCGCAAGAGCGAGCTGGCGTTCGAGTCCATTCCGGTGGTGGCCGAGTCCCACGGGCGGTTGCTGTCGCTGGGCGCCATCGCCAGCATCACGCGCACGCCCCGAGACGAGCAGATTTCCATCCGCCATAACGGCAAACCGGCGGTGGAAATGGCTCTGCAACGCACCGAAAACAGCGACAGTCTGCAGGCCGCCACCATTTTCCGCGATTGGCTTGCCGAGGTTCGCCCGACCTTGCCGGAGGGGGTCGTCCTCATCCCCTTCGACGAGAGCTGGGAATTGCTGTCGGGGCGCATCAATCTGCTGGTGAAGAACGGCATCGGCGGGTTGTGTCTGGTGATATTGATGCTATTCCTATTCATGAACGGGCGGGTGGCGTGGTGGACTGCGGTGGGCATTCCGGTTTCCTTCATGGCGGCGTTGGCGGCTCTCTATGTATTGGGCGGCTCGATCAACATGATCAGCCTGTTCGGCCTGATCATGGCCTTGGGCATCATCGTCGATGACACCATCGTGGTCGGCGAGGAAGCCATGACCCAATACGAACACGGCACGCGCCCGCGCATCGCCTCGGAAAAAGCCGCACACAAAATGCTCGGCCCGGTGTTCTCCTCTTCGCTGACCACCATCGCCGCCTTCATGCCGCTATTGCTGGTGGGCGGCATCACCGGCGCCATCATGCAGGCCATTCCGACCGTGGTCATCTGCGTCATTCTGGCGTCGCTGATCGAGTGCTTCCTGATTCTGCCGGGACACCTGACTCATTCCTTCCGCCGCATGGGCGCCTACAATCCGGGGGCGGTGCGGCGCTTCCTCGACGGCGTCTTCGTGCGATTTCGCGAGCGCAGTTTCCGCCCGCTGGTCACGCTGGCCACCGCCAATCGCTGGACCACCATGGCGCTGGCAGTGGCGTTGCTGATCGCTACCGTCGGCTGGATGCAGGGGGGGCGCATAAATTTCGTGTTCTTCCCCGCCGCCGAGGCCGATCGGCTGTACGCCAACATCAGCTTCGTCTCCGGCACGCCGGCGGCCACGGTGCGCTCCTATCTTGAAGATGCCGAGCAGGCGCTGTACGAGGTGGAGCGGGAATTCGGCGAAGACTTGGTCAAACTGGTGGTCAGCCGCCACGGCACCATAGAATGGGATCGCGGCGACCACTTGGGCAACGTGCGCGCCGAGTTGATCGATCCGGATCAGCGGAACACGCGAAACCGCGACATCATCACGGCGTGGCGCGCCAAACTGCCGCCGCGCCCCGGCATCGAGAACCTCGCCATCATCGAGCCGCGCGCCGGCCCCCCCGGCAGCGACCTCGATCTCAGAATTTCCGGCGAAAACATCGCCCAAGTGAAGCGCGCCGCGCAGGCATTGCAGGATGTGCTGGAAGGCATCACCGGCGTCAGCGGCATCGGCGACGACACCCCATTCGGTCGCGAGCAGTTGTTGCTGCAACTGACCCCCACCGCCGAGGCTCTCGGCCTGCGCGTGGACAGCGTCGCCAACCAGTTGCGCGCCGCCTACGACGGCTATCTCGTGCAGGCGTTTTCCGATGGCCGCGACGACATCGAGGTGCGCCTGATGCTACCCGCCGAGGAGCGCGACACGCTGGCCGGATTGGCCGCCCTGCACATCGTCTTGCCCAACGGCCGCAGCGAGCCCATCGGCAATCTCGCCACCATCGACAGCGAGCGCGGCTTCGAGACGATTCGGCACTCGGACGGCAATCTGGCGGTAACCGTAACCGCCAGCGTCGATCCGGCGGCCAACAACGCCAACCGCATTCGCGCCGATCTCGAGGCCGGAGTTCTGCCGCAGTTGGCGAGCGAATACGGAGTCGAATTCTCCTTCGAGGGACGCCAAGCGGATCAGGCGGAAACCCTCGGCGACATGCGTCTGGGGATGGCGTTGGCGTTGATTCTGATTTATCTGGTGCTGGCGTGGGTGTTCGGCTCCTACGGCTGGCCGCTGGTGGTCATGCTGGTGATCCCCTTCGGCATCATCGGGGCGATCTGGGGGCATGTGATCATGGGTCAGGACATCACCGTGCTGTCGCTGTTCGGTTTCTTTGCCCTGTCCGGCATCGTGGTCAACGACTCCATCATTCTGGTGGTGCGCTACAAGCAGCTGCGCACTGGCGGCATGGCACCGCGCGAGGCGGTGGTGGAAGCCGCGTGCGCACGCTTGCGAGCGGTGTTGCTGACCTCGCTGACCACCATCGCCGGATTGTCGCCGCTGTTGTTTGAGACCTCGCTACAGGCGCAGTTCCTCATCCCCATGGCGACCACCCTCGCCTTCGGTCTGGCCTTCGCCACCTTGCTGGTGTTGCTGGTGATTCCCTCGTTGCTACTGATTCACGAAAACGCAGCAGCGGCGATGAGTCGCGACCGGCTGGGCAGGCAGTCGGCGGCGTGAGCGGGTGCCGCCGCGAACCATGATATTTGGGCTTGCGCGCCTTTAGCGCCGCTCCGATATCTACAGAGTCTCATCGCCGACATCGCCATGGAGAGTTCACGTTGAATTGGGATGTTCTGCTGTCGGCGACTGTGCCGATTCCTCATCATGCGATTGCGGCTTTCGCGGCGGTCGCTCTTGGAGGGATGCAATTTGCGTTGCCGAAAGGTACGCTCGTGCATCGGATGGTCGGTTATGCCTGGATTGCGCTCATGCTTTTTGTCGCCATTAGTGGTTTTTTTATCCACAGTTTACGAATTTGGGGACCCTTTAGCCCGATTCACCTTTTATCGATTCTCACGATTTTTACTCTGGGGACTGCGCTTTACTACGCAAGAGCGGGCAAAATCAAGAGCCACAAGCGCGCCATGGTCATGCTTTTCGCACAGGCGCTCATCGTAACCGGAGCCTTTACCTTCCTGCCCGGACGGATCATGTTCGAGGTCGTCGCCGGCTAGGTTTCATTTTTGTCCGCCCGCGATCGAATCTATAAACGATGAAGCTTTTCCTGCCCTAATTTCGCTCAAATCAAAGGGTACAATCGGCGGCATGAAACGACTGATCGCTTTCTCGCTGCTACTGGTTTGCACCTGGGCCACAACCGCCTGGGCCGGACGCTTGCAAATCCCGTCTCTCGAGGCGTCCTCGCCATCCGCCATACCGGTGTGTTACGACTTCGGCTGCAAGCGCCGCGACACGGTTGCCCTGTCGTCCGACGAATGGGGTAGCGTGGCCGGCTGGTTTTATCCGGCGGCGGCGACACCCGCCGAGGAGCGCGTGCAGATGAAGAAGGCCATCGGCTGGATGGAAGTGGTGATCGGCCGGCACACCCCGACTCACAAGGACTTGGCGGCCAGTCTGCCGCCATATGACGATCCCGACATCTTCCCCGGCCAACTCGATTGCATCGACGAGGCGGTCAACACCACCACCTATCTGCGGCTGTTCGCCAATCTCGGCTTGTTGCGCCATCACATCGTGCTCGAAGCCGCCTATCGCCGCTCCCTGTTCGACCAACACTGGGCCGGGCAGGTGCAGGAGCGAATCAGCGGCGAGCGTTTCGTCATCGATTCCTGGTTCCAGCCCAACGGCTATCTGCCGACGGTGCAAAAAAGCGAGCAGTGGGAGGACATCAGCCCGCTGACCGCGGTGGTGGACAATTCCCCCGACGAGGAGGGCGAGGAAATCGAGCGCTCGCTGTGGCATCGTTTCCTGCGCGGCCAATAGCGGCGGCGGCAACGACCTGCGGCAAACGCAAGTGGACAAAGTCGTGGTGGGCATGTCGGGCGGGGTCGACTCGTCGGTGGCGGCGGCCAAACTGCTCGAGGCGGGGCATCAGGTTACCGGCCTGTTCATGAAGAATTGGGAGGACGACGACGACGCGGAATACTGCGCCGCCGCCGCCGACTTGGCCGACGCCGAGGAAGTGTGTCGGCAACTGGGCATCGAACTTCGCACCATCAATTTTTCCTACGAATACTGGACGCGGGTATTCCAGCATTTCCTGCAGGAATATCGAAACGGGCGCACGCCGAATCCGGATGTGCTGTGCAACAAGGAAATCAAATTCAAGGAATTCCTCGACTGCGCCCTGCGCCTCGGCGCCGACTGCATCGCCACCGGCCACTATGCGCGGCTGGCGCGGCGAGAGCAGCACTTTCTGCTGCGTAAGGGGCGAGATGGCGACAAGGATCAGAGCTATTTCCTGCACACTCTGGGGCAAGACGCCCTGCGCCGCTCCAGATTCCCGATCGGTGAAATGCGCAAGGCGCAGGTGCGACAAACGGCGCGGCAACTCGGCCTGTCCACCCACGACAAGAAGGACAGCACCGGCATCTGCTTCATCGGCGAACGGCGCTTCAACGACTTCCTCGGTCGCTACCTACCGGCGCGCGCGGGCGTGGTGAAAACGCTGAATGGGGAGATCGTGGGTCGCCATTCGGGAGCCTTTCACTACACCATCGGGCAGCGCCGCGGCCTCGGCATCGGCGGGCCCGGGGAAGCTTGGCATGTGGCCGACAAGGACATCGCGCGCAACATCGTGTATGTGGTGCAGGGGCATGATCATCCGGCGCTGCTGAAGCGCATCGTGTTTGCCGAAAATCTGCATTGGGTAGAGGGAAAGCCGCCCACCCTGCCGGCTCGGTGTACCGCCAAGACGCGCTATCGGCAGGCCGATCAAGACTGCGTCATCTTGATGATCGAGCCGGAGGAATCGCGCATCGAATTCGACGAGCCCCAATGGGCCGTCACCCCGGGGCAATCCATCGTGTTCTATCGGCAGGACATCTGCCTCGGCGGCGGCATCATTCGCTCGGCGTCTAATTGAGCGCGCCGAATGCCGGTCGGGGGCTGTGATATGATCACGCGGTTCCAGCACCCACCCAAGCGTCCACCCGTGGCCAACGATTCGCTCCCGCTCACTGCGCTCACCGCGCTTTCCCCGCTGGACGGACGCTATCATCGAAAGACCGCCCCGCTGAGAATATATTTCAGCGAATTCGCCCTCATTCGCGCTCGTGTCGAGGTCGAAGTGGAGTGGTTCATCCACCTGTCGGAACAGCCCGAAATCGTCGAGATACCTGAATTCTCCGCCGCCGACAAACTGTTTCTGCGCGCATTGGCGGGGGATTTTTCACCGGCGGATGCAGATCGGGTGAAGGCCATCGAGGCCGACACCAATCACGATGTGAAGGCCGTGGAGTATTTCCTCAAGGAAGCCATTCACGGACACGAATCGCTGGTCGCGGCGCGCGAATTCATCCACTTCGCCTGCACCTCCGAGGACATCAACAATCTCGCCTGCGCCATCACCCTCAAGCGCGCCCGAGAGGAAGTTCTAGTGCCGCAAATGCGCAAGATGACTGCGCAAATTCGCCGCCTGTCGAGGAAATACGCCGACCAACCCATGCTCGCCCGCACCCACGGCCAACCGGCCAGCCCGACCACCATGGGCAAGGAGCTGGCCAACTTCGCCCACCGCCTAGACCGTAGCCTCAAAAAAATCGCCCGCCAGCAAATGTTCGGAAAATTCAACGGCGCCACGGGAAACTTCAACGCGCACTTGGCCGCCTACCCGCAACTGGACTGGCCGGCCATCGCCACCGCCTTCGTAACCGGATTGGGGCTGATCTATCAGCCAATGACCACGCAGATCGAACCGCACGACTACCTAGCCGAACTGTGCCACGGCTTGGCGAGATTCAACACCATACTGATCGACCTCACCCGCGATCTCTGGGGATACATTTCCCTCGGCTATTTCCGCCAGAAAACCGTCTCCGGAGAAGTCGGTTCGAGCGCCATGCCGCACAAGGTCAACCCCATCGACTTCGAGAACGCCGAGGGCAATCTGGGCGTATCCAACGCCCTCCTACAACACTTCGCCGCCAAACTGCCCATCAGCCGCTGGCAACGGGATCTGAGCGACTCCACCGTGCTGCGAAACCTCGGCGTCGCCGTCGGCCACGGCATGTTGGCCGTTGAATCCACCTTGAAGGGACTGTCCAAATTGGAACTGGACGCCGAGCGGCTGCAACACGACCTCGACCACAGCTGGGAGGTGCTGGCCGAGCCCATCCAGACGGTCATGCGACGCTACGGCATCGAGCAGCCCTACGAAAAACTCAAGGCATTCACCCGCGGCGCGCAGGGCATTGACCGCGAGTCCCTGCGAGCGTTCATCGAGACGCTGGCGATTCCCGACGAGGCGAAGCAGCGGTTGTTGGCGATGACGCCGGCCGACTACACCGGGCGCGCCGGAATCGCGGCCAAGCAGTGACGGCCGGCCTGCTTGCGCCGCCGTCGGCGGTGAGATGATCTGGTAACGGATCGCCGAACATGTATTCCACGCTGAGTCGAATCCTGTTCAAGTTGGAGGCGGAGGCCGCCCATGACCTGATCCTCGGCGGGTTGGCGAAAATTTCCCGCAGCGGCTTCCTCACCGGACTGCTGGACAAAACCCATCGCGCGCGACTTGCGCCGCTGCCGCACGAGGTCATGGGCATTTCGTTTCCCAACCCGGTGGGCCTGGCCGCCGGACTGGACAAACAGGGAAACGCCTGCAACGCCCTGCATGCCCTAGGTTTCGGCTGGGTCGAACTGGGCACCGTGACACCCCTACCGCAATCGGGCAATCCCAAACCGCGCGTGTTTCGCCTGCGCGAGCACAATGCCCTCATCAACCGCATGGGCTTCAACAGCGACGGCTTGGAGCGATTTCGCGAAAATGTGGCGCGTGCCGATGGCCGCATCATCAAGGGAATCAACATCGGCAAAAACGCCGCGACCCCAATGGCGCGCGCCGTAGACGACTATCTCGCCTGCCTCGAATCTCTACATACCGAGGCCGACTACATCGCCATCAACATCTCCTCCCCCAACACGCCCGACCTACGCAAGTTGCAGCGAGACGACGCCCTCGACCCGCTACTCGGCGCACTGGATCGCAGGCGCACGGCATTGGCGGACGAGTGCGGGCGGCGCGTGCCGCTGGTGCTGAAGATCGCACCGGATTTAGACAGCGCGGCGCTGGACGCCATTGCCAAACTATCGCGCAAACACCACATAGACGGCTTGGCGGCCACCAACACCACCTCATCACGAACCGGCGTGGAAGGCCACGCCCACGCCACCGAAACCGGCGGCCTGAGCGGCTCGCCACTGGCAGCACCCTCGACCGCCGCCGTCGACCGACTGTTCCGCAACCTACAGGGAGAAATCCCGCTCATCGGCATCGGCGGCATCGACTCCGCCGAAAGCGCACTGGAGAAATTTCAGGTGGGCGCGGAGTTGGTGCAGCTGTACACCGGCTTCATCTACCGCGGCCCGAAACTGATTCGGGAAATCGTTGATGGTGTGCGTGGTGGAATTGGTGGTGGGCGAAGTTTGCGGCGGGGGTTGGATGGTGTGCGGGGGTAGTGCGGGGGTGGATCAGAGATTGTTTTCCTTGCAATGTTTCCGAACTAAATTCACCCACCGCTCGTACCAATACCAATCGCGGCCTGCGACTAAAACCCCATAGCCCTTGCCGGAGTTTTTTCCATCGAGTTTTTGCCAGAGTCTCGTGTGGAGAGGAATTGTGAAACTTGTGTATCCTTCTTCGTTCATCTTTGTGACAATTTGTTTTGGTAGGTATTTGGTTTGTTCGGTTTCTTTCAATAGAGCATACTTGGCGTTGATTTCTTTCCCAAGATCGGAGTCGAAAGGTACAAATTTGATTACTTCATCTGATTGTTTCCTGCTGTTGGTTACTACGGGTGTAAAAATAAACCGACGCCGGAAATGGGGTGATTTCATGTCTTCATCTGACAATTCCGAATCAAACTCCCGAATGTAATTTGCAACATTGGATGGCAATGGAGCGGCGGCTTCTTCAGATGTCGGAGTGGTAAGGTCGCGGAATTGGAGTGTGAAAGCGACTTCGTTGCCGAGGGAATATTGCTCGCCGAATAACTCACAAATATACCGTTCGTAATTGAGGCAGCAAGCAAGATAACGTCCTGATAGTCGTACATCGACCCCAGCTGATTGATGGTGGACGATTTCATTTCGCAAGTCGATCAGAAATTTGAGATTGTTTTTGGTTGGAGAATCCAATGGACAATCTCTGCTATCAAGGCATTTATTCAATTCCCAGTATCTGTATGCTCCTGATTTGCCGTGGGCAAATTTACGTCTTTTCCCTCTTTGTTCATAATAACGATATTCAACTTTTTCGCGTTGATAGTACGAGTGCAAAAGATAGGTCCAAGCGATGTTTATAAGCACAATGAACGTTTCGGTTTTGAAGGTCGTGAGAGGATTGTTGAAAATTTGAACGGCAGTGAGGGCCGCTTCACGCGACTTGTGAAGCAATTGTTTTTTCACCGATGGGCCACGTTTTCTAACCACTTTTTTCTCGGCAGCCATTATTAATCGTCCTTATTCCATATACGGGCGATGGTGGTTTGTATCTTTCTTTCAAAACGTTCGATGAGTTTCTGATTGGCAGCAATCAGAGCCTGCTCTTCTTCTATTTCCGCCACGATTTCTTGTTGCACTTCTATGGGTGGGATGGGTATTTGAAATAATGATAAATCCTTGGAATAGACATGTGGTTGACCCATGCCGACTTGAAGTTTGTAGAGTTCTGGTTGCTTGAATTTTAAGGCATGAAATATGAACTTATTTATAAATCGTTCGTCTTTGGCTTTTATTGTCGAGCAATCGGAGGCAAATATCGGTTCATTGAAATAGGAAGCATATCCAGCATATGCCCCAGATGCGCTGACAGTGATTGTTTCGCCCGTTCGATTTGATTGGTTATGAAAAGCGGAAGGACGTTGGCCGCCTGCTATTACGGGAATCGGGCCATCAAGAACTTCCTTTCGGGTAATCGCCGTTCCTTTTCTGATTTCACAAAATTCTCCCAATTTCACAAGCGGCCATGCTGGATCAACGTTGATATGCGGTTTGTAATTTTCAATCACAGCCCGTGCTCCGTCTATTACCTTTTGATAATTCTCAATTTCCATTACAATTTCTTTTTGTATTTCCAAGGGAGGTAAGGGAACCTGAAATCTATAAAGAAGGTTTGCTCCAAGGTTTTTGATATTTGCTCCGGCGATTTGTTTGCTCAGAAAATCATTGAATCTCTTTTGACGGAGTTGCTGAAAAAGATAACGGGAATCAACCATGTCAAAGTTAACGCGGATAGCCCCCATGAATCCACCGAAATAATACTGGGTATTACGACTAATAAAAGCAACCTTTCCTATGTGACTTTTGCTACCACTGGCCAAGCAGATGAGAATGTCATTCTTGCGAAGCAACTTTTCTTCGGAGAACAGTACCAACCCAGAAACTCGCTTGATTTCTAGCAAATCAAGCGTCGATGTATCTTTGTTTATATTATTTGCACGAAGAATTTCATGCCCGCCTTCCTGTGTTTCATCAGTCTTTTTATAAGTAACGCCTCGTACTAGCTCACAAATATCACCTAATGAAACTAATGGATAAGTGGATCTCTCCACTCTACTTTCTCTATATCTTTCTCCGATGAGACTGTACTCCCCGTCTGCAATTATCCTTTCCTTTTCAACAACGAAACCCAGCATAGGTTGGAAATCGGCCAGCGGTTCACCTGCCCGCATACGGCGGATGTACTCGGTAATCTCACTTTGAACCTTTGGAAGGTCGTTCTTGTCAATGGGGTGGCGTTGGGCACCCAAACTATAGCCGTCATTTCCCACCTTGAAAAAAGCGATGTTGTCCGCCCGTTTCGCCAGCGCTCTATCCAGTATCAAGATGGAAGTGTTGACGCCGGTATAGGGGTTGAACACGCCGGCCGGCAGAGAGATTACGGCCGCTAGATATTCTTCGACCAACATCTTGCGCAACTGTTTATAAGCCCGCTGGCGCTGAAAAATGATGCCCTCCGGCACGATGATGCCGGCGCGTCCTGTTGGAGTCAGGTGCTCGGCGATGTAATCCACGAACAGCACCTCGCTCCGGTTGGACTGTACCGAAAAGCGGTTGTGCGGGCGTATGCCGCCTCGCGGCGACATGAACGGAGGGTTGGCTAAAATGACGTCGGCGTATTCGTTCCAGCGGTCTTCACTGGTCAGGGTATCGTATTCATGGATTTGTGGGTTGCGCAGATCGTGCAGATACATGTTCACCAGCGATAAGCGCACCATATCGGGTGAGATGTCGTAACCCGTGAGGTTGTCGGCAAGTCGGCTTCGTTCATCCGGCGTGAGTGTGTTGTTGCCGTGTTTGTCGGTGTTGGCCCTCAGTATGTACTTGTAGGAGGAAATGAGGAATCCGGCGGTGCCGCAGGCCGGATCCAGAATGGTTTCGCTTTTCTCGGGGGCGACAATGGAGACGATGAAATCGATGATGTGACGCGGCGTGCGAAATTGTCCGGCGTCGCCCTGAGCGCCGAGCACGGACAGCAGATATTCAAAGGCATCGCCCAAGCGCTCGCTGTGGTCGTATTCGAATTCGTCGATGATTCGGAGAAAGGCGCGCAGGGTCTCCGGGTCGCGATAGGGCAGATAGGCGTTCTTGAATATGTTGCGGAACAGCGGCGGGATGTCGGGATTTTCCGGCATCCGGGTGATGGCATCGGCATAGCGACTCAGTACTTCATGCCCGCTTAGGCCAGGGCGTACCAGTTGCGGCCAGCCATAGCGGGCGAACTCTCCGGCAAAGAACTTGCGCTTGCCGCCAAGTGCCTCGCTCTCGGCGTCCATGTCATCCATGAATTTGTAGATGAGGGCGATGGTAATCTGCTCTACTTGGCTTTTCGGATCGGGAACCTTGCCCACGAGGATGTCGCGGGCATTGTCGATACGGCGCTTGGTTTCGTTGTCCAGCATGGATGGGCAGGGTTCGAATAGTTACGCGGCGAACTGGTCCAGAACATAGTCCTTGATGTATTCGGGTATGAGAGTTCGGTATTTCTCGGGGATGGCCATGAAATCTCGGGTGGAAAAAGCCGAATTGGTAGCAAGGGATGTGTATTCCCGGCTGTCGATGGCATCACGCACTGGTTTTCTGGTGATATATGCCGTGAAGTAGTGTTTCATGGCCGGGACCGCCTCGGCTTGGTCGGGCTTGTGGTCGGCGATGAATTTGGCGAATTCCTCTTCGAGCAGTTCGCTTTTGGATTTGAAGTGCGGAATAAACCCGAAGATTTTCTCGAGAATTTCGCGTAGGGTCAGGCGGCGATCGATCTCCGCGGCCTTACGAAGTTTGTCCAGATTGTAGTATTCCTCGGGCTTGTCGAAGATTTTCTCGTTGATGTATGCGATGACCTTGTCCCACTCGCCGGCCTCTATGCTAGCGACGATGAACTCATCCTCTTTCACCGTGTCTTCGAATCTCTCGAAGAGCATGCGGTCGATTCTCATGCCCTCGGCGCCGATTTTTTGCTCCGCTACTCTCGATAAGTTGTCCGGCCCCCGATGCAAATGGGTGCTGGTATAGACCAAATCGCGGATGATCGATTCCCCGCCTGACTCATTGCCCTGAGCCGGTAGTTGTAGCACTTCATCGTAGTTGAACTCGGTTTCAAAATATTCGCAGTTGGCGAAGAAATCGAAAAGTTTGAAGGCGGTTTTATGGGGGTTGGCGACGGCCTCCTTTTGGGTTTTATCAGGAAGTTGGTCGCGGAAATCGTGCTTGCGGGTGCCGCGCCCCTTGATTTGGACGAAGTCGGTGGGGGAAAAAATGGGCCGGAACATGCCGAGGTTCAGGAGGTCGGTGCAGTCGTAGCCGGTGGTCATCATGCCGACCGTTACGCAGATGCGCGCCTTGCTGGTCTTGTAGTTGGTCAGGAAGTTGCCTGAGTCGCGCAGTTGGTTATTGGTGAAGTTGATGGTGAATTGTTGCGCATCCGCTACATGCGAAGTAACCTGCACGGCGAAGTCCGATCGGTATTTGTCGGGGAAGATGTGATCGGCCATCTCATTCAGAATCTGCGTCAGCTTGGCCGCATGATTTTGGCTAACGGCGAAGATGATGGATTTGCCTATCTCTCCACTGATTGGGTCGCGCAACGCATGTTCAAGAAAGGTCTGACAAAAAAGCTGATTGGTCGCTTCAGAAAAGAATTTCTTCTCGAAATCGGCCAGTCGGTATATCTCTTCCTTCTCCTCGCCGCTCTCATCAATGAATGGTACGGCAAAGCCTTGTTCGGAGAGAAGCTGGGTAGTTATTTCCGTGCGCGCATCCACCACGGTCGGATTGATCAGAAAACCGTCCTTCACGCCATCGAGCAGGGAGTAGCGAAAGGTTGGCTGCCCGCTTTCACAGCCGAAGGTGCGGTAGGTGTCCTTCAGTAGCCGACGCTCGGCCTCGCGGGGATCGCGGGTGGTCGGATTGTCGGCATTGAAGCCCTTCAGGTAGTCGCGGGGGGTGGCGGTAAGGCCGAGTTTGTAACCGACGAAATAGTCGAATACCGCTCTGGCATTGCCGCCAATCGAGCGATGCGCCTCATCGGAGATCACCAAATCAAAGTCCGTGGGTGAGAAAAGTTGCCGGTACTTGTTGTTGAACAACAAGGATTGAACGGTACTGACGACTATGTCTGCACGGCGCCAGTCGTCGCGATTTTCCTTGTAGATGAGCGTTTTGAAATCGGCGGAGAGTAGAGCGGTAAAAACCTTGCGGGCCTGTTCCTCCAATTCCAAGCGATCCACAAGGAATAGTACGCGCTGGGCGTTGCGGGAATGAAGGAACAGCTTGATGACGGCGGCTGCGGTCAGGGTTTTGCCCGTGCCCGTTGCCATCTCGAACAAAAACCGGTCGTTGCCATTTTTCACGGCACGCTGTAGCGCATGAACCGCCTTCAGTTGATAGGGGCGCAGGAAACGTAGATTGTTGGCTCGGATGAAGTCGGGCCGCTCGGTCTCGTTTTGCCAAGCCGCTTCTCGGGCGTAGTTCGGTTGCTGGGTCCGGACGATATAGTCGTCGCGAATTTGTTCACTGATCAGGCGATTCGGTTCGGGTTTCAGTTCACGGTATCCGGACACCGAGTCCGGCGTCGGGAACGAGGTAATGATGTGTGGATTGCCGCGCTCGATGTCCCAGAAATAATGCAGATTGCCGTTCGACAAGATGATGAAGCGGCAGTTTTGCGAACGCGCATACCGGCGAGCCTGCTCCTTGCCGACAAGCGGTTCCTTCTTTTCCGATTTGGCTTCCAAGACGATAAGCGGTCTGCCTTTATTATCCAGCAACAGGAAATCGATATGCCCCTTGGAGGTTTTCTCAAAATCATTGCCGAAGTCGTCAAACTCGGAGGCACTGAGCGTAACGTCGGGTTCCAGACAGATGTTGGCGGGTTTGTCCCCATCGGCGAAGAAACGCCAGCCGGATTCCTCAAGCAGCTTATTGATCTTGATGCGAGCGGTGGCTTCGTTCATGGGACTTCTACTTTTTGTACGGGCTACCCAGATTGTACCACCGCCACCCATCCGCATTTGCAGGCAGGCGGTGAAGCCGATGGTGCGATTCTCATTGGACTTCCCGCCTCGGCAACGAATCGGTATCTTCGTGCACAAAGGCAACACGCCCAGCCTGTTGCGCGATCGCCTGTGCGATCAGTTGCTCTCGCGATTGAAACAGATCGCCGTCCGGATTCAGGCCGAACCTCATCATCAGGCGATCCATCGTCCTAGCCTGCGGCTCGAGTTCGCCGGTGGCGAGGATATGGATGACATCGACACCCTCAGCAGTCAACGCGCGCGCCACGAGCAACGTCCGGTGGCAGTCCAGAGGTTCCTTTTCCGCGCACATGAGTGCCGTGCGGTATTGCGCGGCGCCCTTCACAACCCGCGCGATGCCATCGCGAAAAATGCGCGTTTGCGCGACTTTTTCGTAGCAGGTTCGCCCGTCCACATAGCAAGCAGGATCGTCCGGGCGCCCGCCGAGTTCGCGCCCAAGGTACACATAGCGAATGCCGTTGGACTTGAGCGCGGCTGGAATCACATCGCGATTGAAGTGGGCGCTGAAACGGCTATAAGGCGCCGAGCGCACATCCGCCAGAGCGGTAACGCGGTGCTTCGCCAACAACGCGAGAAAATCTTCCATGGCGTGATGGGAATAGCCGATGGTGAAGATCGGGTGGTTCGTCATATCCCCCGCCCACCCATTTCCCCAATCGGCAACTTCGCTTCAAACACATAATCGTCCATTACATAGCCGCCGCCGATGTCGGTAACCTGTTTGCCGATTCGGGTGAGGCCGAAGCGTTTGTAGGCGGTGATGGCGATGGTGTTGTGTTTGTTGACTGTTAGGCGGATTTTCGGCAGGTTCAGTTCGTTGGCTAGTTGTACGGCAAAACACATAGCCTGTTTGCCCAGGCCCTGTCCGCGGGCGGATTTTCGCAGGTAGATTTTGCTGAGGAACAGCACTTCTTGTTGCGGTTGCAGGGCGAGGTAGCCGACTGCTTGGTGGTCGTGTTGCAGTAGGTAATAGCGGTAGCCCTGATGCGCGATTTGCTCGGAGATGGCATCGAGCGACTGGAATTTCTCCAGCATGTATTCGACTTGGGGGTTGCCGATGATGGGTGCATAGTGGTCTCGCCAGATTTCGGCGGCGAGGTGGGCGACTGTTTGCCGTTGTCGGCGGGAGGAAACCGCGATTATCCGGTCGGCGGCTTTTTGCGGTGGCGTTGGCGGCGGCGGTGGGGGTTGGGTGGATGGGGGCATGGCGGATGGCTCAGCGCCTCGGCGCGTGTGCACTATACCCCATTCGCACGCAAACCGCGCCCGCGCCGGGCGGCAGCCGCGCTTGGCTTCGTGCGCCGAAAATGTCGCGGTTTTTTGGGTTTTCCGTTCAATATCGGGGGTAAATCCGCTTGCGCGCGCCGCCGTCAGGCGGTCATAATCGTCGGTTGGGGAACGAATGAATTGCGGCGGGGGCGGCCCGCGCGCCGAGTCCCTGCCACTGTCCTATCGAGGAGCATATTGATGAACGCACCGTTATCCAATGCCGCGCTGCTGGCGAAGGATCAGCAGCACCTGATACACCCCCTGCACCACACCGCCGGCCATGCGAGTGGCCGAATCTGGGTACGGGGAGAGGGTTCGTATTTGTACGACGCGGACGGCAATCGATTTATCGACGGCCTGTCGTGTCTGTGGAATGTCAGTGCCGGCCATGGTCGCCGAGCGTTGGCCGAGGCCGCGGCCAAACAGATGGGCGAGCTGGCTTTCAGCTCGAGCTACGCCGGCGGCTCGAATCGCCCCGCCATCGAGCTGGCGGAACGCCTGGCCACGCTGGTCTACCCCAACATCAACCACTTCTTCTTCACCTGCGGCGGCGGGGAATCCACCGACAGCAACATCAAGGTGGCTCGAAGCTACTGGAAAACCAAGGGGAAGCCGAACAAAACCAAGGTGATCGGCCGCCAGTGGGGGTATCACGGAGTCAGTTTCGGCGCCATGTGCGCGACCGGCATCAGCGGCTACTGGGCGGATTTCGGCCCGCTGGCTCCCGGCTTCAGCCACATCCCGTCGCCGGATCCCTATCACTACCCGATGCCGCAAGACGGCTCGTCTCAGGGCCTCGCCGCCGCCGATGAATTGGAGCGGGAAATTCTCGAGCAGGGCGCCGACACCGTCGCCATGTTCATCGCCGAGCCGGTGCAGGGCGCCGGCGGCGTCATCGTGCCGCAAGCGGATTATTTCAAGCGCATTCGGGAAATCTGCGATCGCTACGAGGTGCTGTTGGTGTCGGACGAGGTCATCACCGGCTTCGGGCGCACCGGCAAACTGTTCGGCTTGCAACATTACGGCGTGCAGCCCGACCTCATGCAATTTGCCAAATCCATCACCTCGGGAGCGCTGCCGCTGGGGGGGATCGGCCTCAGCGACGAGGTCTCGCAAACCATCACCTCCCGCGAAAAGCCGTGGATGCACGCCTACACCTACAGCGCCCACCCGGTCTCCTGCGCGGTTGCGCTGGCCACGCTGGACATCATCGAAAACGAGGACTTGCCGGCGCAGGCGGCGACCAAGGGCGACTATCTGCTGGGCAAACTGCACGCCGCGCTGGACGACCATCCCCATGTGGGCAATGTGCGCGGAAAGGGCATGATGGCCGGCGTGGAAGTGGTCGCCGACAAGGCGAGCAAGGAGTGGTACGACGCCGGTTTCGGTTTGGGCGCCAAGCTGAATCGAGCGTTGATCAGCCGCGGCCTGTACACCCGCGTGCGCAGCGAGGTGATCTGCCTCGCGCCGCCGCTCACTACGGAGCAATCTATTCTCGACGATATCGTCGAGATCGTGCGCGATGCGTTGGATGAGGTGACTGGCGGCTAGGTACGCCGCAGGGGGCGTCCTCGGCGGATCAGCCCTCGGAGTCCTCGGAAAACCGCGCCAACTTGGCCGCCACTGCGCGGTCGAATCTTTCCCGATCGATCAAGAAGCGCCCGTGGGTGCCTTTGGCGATGGTGTCGAAGCCGTCATCGGCCTCCACGGCGAAGGTCAGCCGCCGTCCATCGATCTCGACCAACTCCACATTGGCGGTTACCCACAATCCCGCGGGAGTGGCCGCCGCATGGCTGAAATTCAGATGCGTGCCCACGGTTTGCTCGCGCGGCCAATGGATATGGGGCATCACCGCCTTCTTGCAGGCCAACTCGATGAAACCGACCATGAATCCGGTGGCGAACACCTCGGGCATGGCCTGAAATATGTCCGATTCCGGATACAAAGCCGGTACCGTTTTGTTTCGGGAAACTTGCATTCGGTAGCTGTAGCGGATACCGGTTTGGAGACTTTCTTTCATTGGAAAATGGCCGGATACGGCGGTTTCATTGGGCGTTTCATTGGGAATAAGCGGTGATTCATCGGTCGTTGCGGGCGTTGGCGCCCCTCGACTTTGCGGTGCTATACTAACAGACAAGCGCATCCAGCGTGTCAATCAACTCACTCGGGAGGGTAATATCATGTCGCTGCGAATAAACGATCAGGCGCCCAACTTCCGCGCCCAAACCACCGAAGGCGAAATCGACTTTCACCAATGGATCGGCGATGGCTGGGCCATCTTGTTTTCGCATCCCAAAGACTTCACTCCGGTATGCACCACCGAACTCGGCTATGTGGCCAAACTCAAGCCCGAATTCGACAAACGCAACTGCAAGGTGATCGGCCTCAGCATCGACCCGATAAGCGACCACACCGCCTGGGCCGCCGACATCGAGGAAACACAGGGCCACGCCATCAACTTCCCCATGATCGGCGACACCGACCTCAATGTGGCCAAAACCTACAACATGTTCCCCGCCGACACCAGCGGCACCTCGCAAGGCCGCACCGCCCTGACCAACGCCACCGTCCGCACGGTATACATCATCGACCCGGACAAGAACATAAAACTGATGATGACCTACCCAATGACCACCGGCCGAAATTTCGACGAAATCCTGCGCGTCCTCGACTCGATGCAACTAACTGCGATGCACCAAGTCGCTACGCCGGTGAATTGGAAGGACGGGGATGATGTGATCATCGTACCGGCGGTGTCGGATGAGCAGGCTAAGTTGAAGTATCCGGGGGGGTGGAAGGCGTTGAAGCCTTATTTGAGGTTGGTGGGGCAGCCTAAGTAACTAGGGGCGGAATCGGGACCCAATCAACACACCCGGACTTCAGCTTGGGTAAACGTCAATGCCCCTCTGTTGCCTGCTTTAACTATTACTGCTTCTTCCAGAGCCGAACGGTGAAGCTGTCGCGGTCATCTGCCTCGACCAGATCAGGTTCCGTGCCGTTGTGTTCCCGCATGGATTTGATGATCCGGTTTCGGACGCCCATCCCGTAGTGCTCGATGTAGCGGTAGTCTCGGAGGATTTCCTTGAGCATTTCGTTGCGAGCTACCCGAACTATACCTTCCTTCATTTTTTCCACCGTAACTCCGTTGGGCAGGCCACCCGGTGAGATGATTTCCAGCCGATCTTTGTAGAGGAAAACTGCTATGTCGGTCATGTTGCGCGCGTAGTCGCGATGTACGACGGCATTCACTATCGCTTCGCGTACTGCATCAACTGGCAATGCTCGCTTGCGGCGGCGGCGGCCGCTTTCCAGCCATGCGACACTTCCCATGTTGCGTGTTACAAAATCCACCGTGCGGTCGATCACGCCCTTTTCCAACGCCTTACCGCGTTTTGAGACTCGTGAGGTCAGCGGGCCCCGAATTCGCTCTTCATCGATCGCATTGTAGTCCTTCTCCAGATCGGGAAACGCCGCCGCTGTTACTCCGGCCTGATGCAGACGGCGGTTCGGGTTTTCGCCGAACAACAGCAGGCCAAAAACTGATACGCAAATATCATCTCCCACTTCAATCAGCAGGTCGGAGTTGAGCAGGAGTTGCCGCCAGCCATTGATATCTGCCTGAGCCGGTACCGATCGTTTCAAGACGTCCCGATAGTAGTTCTCGATTCGATCCATATCGAGATCATTCAGGCTAGTGCCCGGCACGGCCTTGGCCTCGTAGTGGACGAGCTGAGCCGCTTGGTAAAGTCGGGCTTCCTCTTCCCGAGTGGCCGCGCGTGAAGTACTTCCCACGCGAATGAATGTAACCCACGCTGCCCCCTGCTTTGCCTTGTGTGGCTTGCCCGGACTGTCTACCGGGAGTTCGATCGCCCCCACGACCTTACCATCCGGCATGGTGACGGTGCTCCACATGGGATTGACCTCAGGCTGAAGGTTGTTCCGGGCGATTTCCATCACCCATTCCTCGACCTTCTCACGGCTCTTTCTCAGTCCAGTAATTCGCCGATCATCTTCCACTCCCAGAAAAATGGTGCCGCCCTCGAAATTCAACAACGCGGACATCTCCTTTGCCAGAGATTCGTGATGGATATCGTCACGCTTGAATTCGACGCGCGAATTCTCCCGATTGGCGATGAGTTCGAGTAGTTCAGTTTTGTTCATCGATCAGAATCCGTACTTTCGCCGCCGCTTCTCGAACGCCTCATGGCCGCCCTCGAGAATCTCTTCCACGAGTTCGCGTACTGAGTCCGTGTCGATCGATCCGGCGTGCGCGGGGTCAACATGCGCCCGCCCACTGCCCGCCTCACCGGCGGCGGACAATCCGACGATCAATTCGGCATCGCCCAGCACGGGAATGTTCGCATTGTGAGTCGAGAAGATGAATTGCCTGCGCTGCTTCCCCTCGCGCATTCGCGGTACGACCCCCTCGGTGATGAAGCGATTGTCGAGGTCATCCTCGGGTTGGTCGACAATCAGCGGAGCGCCGGATTCGAGGAGCAGAAGGAGGAGTACCGCCGTTGCTTTTTGCCCCGTCGAAAGTGCTTCCAGAGATTGCAACGCCTGTAATTCTCCCGTTGGTGCGGTGTTGAGACTAATCGTCGTCGTCGGCGCAAGCTCCAGCTCCTCGATCCGCATAAGCACTTCAGCCTCGCTCCCCGCGAGCTGTTCCGCTTGGTGGGGCGTGAAGCCGTAGGTCGTGCGTAGCGCTTCGGCTCCAGATCGGCATGCGTCGACGAATTGCGTAAGGGATAGCTCGTCCGTTTTCTGTAGGCTAGCGATGGCCTCCAACATGCGCCCGCCGATCTCTTTGCGCAGTAGACTGAATAGCGGCTCACGATTTCCCGCGCTCGTTACTTCAACTTTTACGCGATCACGAAGTTCCCGGCTAACCTTCTTTGCCGCCTTGTCCAGAGTGTGGAATTCGTCCGCCTTGATGTCTTCCCACTCGGCAAGCAGTATGCGGCGCTGTTTGTCGTGCTCTTCTTCCAGTTGCTGCAGAGGTGTTAGACGCTCCTTGAGTGGACGCAATCCCTCAATTCGGCGGCGCAGGCGCATGAATTCTTCCCCGTCAATGCTCGATTTCTGCAGATCGCGCAGAATTTTCTCGTACTCGGCTTGAACCTGCCGCTTTCGTATATCCCAAGCCGTTTGAACCTTTTCGATGCCTTGATCTGCGAGTGTCAACGCCTGCTCCATCTTGGTAGCAATGCGCTTCATTTCCGTCTCCAGATCGACAAGCGCACTGTTCATTTGGGAAAGAATATCCCGCCCCGGCAGCTCCTCAAGCGCCTGTTTTGACAAGAAGGTACGATCGATTGGCAGTTCTCTTCGAATAATCTCCAGCGCATCCTTGAATGGTGCAAGACGGTGCGGAACCGAGCCGAGCAACTCCTCCTCGCGTTCAAGTAGACTCTGCTCCCGCAAGCGCTCTTCCATGCCCGCTTCCTGAAATTGCTTGTGCGTTTCTTCCAATCCGGGGAGCGCGGCGAGACGCTCTTCAATCGCCTCGATCTCGGTGCGTGTTTCGCATATAGCGCGGCGATTTTTTTCGAGGGCGCGGCGCACCGACTCCTTTCGGCTGGCGTGAGAATCATCGCGCGAAACAAAGCGTTCCAGCAGATGGGTGAGTTTGTCCGGATTTCTTGTGATCTCGGATATTTCGTGCTGGCCGTAGACCTCGATTTTGGGAAGAATATCGGTTGGCGTGCGGCGCAATTCCTCGCCGTTCTCGTCTCGCACCAGCGGCGGATTGGGAATAGTCTGTTCGATGCGATACTCTCGCGGCACGGGATGTTGCACGCGAACGCGAAGTGAAATCTTCGTGCCGTTGCGTAGCACTTGATGCACAATTCCCTCATGTGCCTTGAGTGCTTCCTTGCCAATGGGGGTTAGCCCAAGTACGCTACGAATGCTCTCGACAACAGTCGATTTACCGGTGCCGCGCCCACCGATGAGTACATTCAGATTCGGGTTGAGGGGTATGGTGATGCCGTCGAGGAATCCGCCTTCCCAAGCTATCTCCAGCATCTCTATGTGATTGCCGGGAAAGAATTTCCCTTCCGTGGAGTTCCGGCGAATGCGCGAACCCGGGTCCAAGAAAGCCTGGCGCAATCCTTCAATCGTAACTTCCTGCATTTTTATCCAGCAGGTCGCCGACTTAATATCGAGGTCCTCGACCTCCACGACGTCTTTCGCGTTGACGACAGCAATTGCGCGGTCATTTTCCGGGGTGTGCGTGCGAAAATACTCGGTGTCCCGATTCTCTACGATTTTACCGATATCCTGCGGCAAATCCTTGATGGTGCCAGGGATCTGGATCGCGAGCAGGTTCTTGTCCCGCCATGCATGGATTCGTGACTGACCCGATAGAACCTTAAATAGACCATTTTTCTGGGTGGAGTGTGCGGCGATAGTAATCCCGTTTTGGCTGTTATGGACGAGATCCAACACTTCTGAAAAAGTCTTTTTGGAAAGTGTGGAAGACGGGCCGAGTTGGCGAATGCTGAACTCTCCGAGAAAGCGGTCAAGCTGGTCGTCGCTGGTGTCAGGAGGGTACAGACACAAAATGTGCACGCCCTCGCTGGAGGACAGTTCGAAACCGGGGATGATGTGGATCCGGCGATTTACGGCAGATTGGCTCGCGTGATTTCGGGCGGCCGCCCGAAAGGCGGCGATGCCACTCACATCATTGTGGTTGGTAATAGCAAGCACCTCAATACCCGCCTCCAACGCTTTTTCAACGATTGCTTGGGCGTGGCTGAGCGCGTCTCCCTCAAGCGGTTGCCCACGGAATTTTTCAGCGTAACCGTGCGGATTCACTTGCAACGCGCACTTGTAGAAGCGCGCGCCGGAAGATAGATTGCGGTTATTGGTTGTTGCGGCCATTTGCTCTATTCGCCGGTGCATTGTACCGCACCTTCTCTCGGTTTCCTGCTGCTTCAGGCACCTCAACGCCCCCCGGCGCGAGCCACCGGGATCTCCGCCATCGGCTTGGACTGCCCGCGAAATGATTGTGCTGGCGCCATGAAGTGGTTGCGAAATCCCATGATTCGGTCATGCGTTGGTTTCCAGCAAGCGGGACATGAGGGAGGCGGTCAATTCGCTTGCGGTGCGTGATCCGGTGTTTGCGAGGTCGGGGGGAGCCTGCGCGAATTTTTGTTGCACTTCGAGCAGGGGGAGGGGGGACGGGCACTGACAGCAAGGTTTTCATATCGGTTCGGGGCATATCGGGCTCGGTCACGGAGGCCCTCGACTTTCCGGCGCTATACTAACAGACTTCCACGCTCAAACCACCGAAGGCGAAATCGATTTTCATGGATGGATCGGCGATGGTTGGACCATCTTGTGCGCCCCAAGAACTTCACTCCAACAGTGCGCTTCTGGGACTGGGTAATCTGCCCCCGTATCCACGGCTACCAGCACATTTGCCTTGTGATTTACTTACGCAGGTTGGATTAATCTTGTATTTGTATCTGTGCGGGATGCCCTTCTTCGTGAAACCAAAGTTCTCGAATTTTTGCGTCATCGCTTCGTGGTAGAGGATCAGCCTTGCGAACGCGGAAGGTCGTTGGCAGATTTACCGATGTTCCGAAAACAAGGGCGTGTTGCTTTGGTAGAGATGGCAAACGTTTCAGTACCGAATCCGAAATGAAGGGGGTCATCTGGCGGATATGGGAGAGGTCGTCCGGATTTTGTATGCGATGGACGACAAAATTGGAACATTGGGACAGGACTGTTTGCGACAATTCACTCGGTCTTTGTGAGGCGATGAGCAAGAATAGACCATACTTGCGCCCTTCTTTTGCAATCCGCTCATAGATACGGCTTGCATCGATAGCGTAGCGAGACGGTGTTTGCGCAATATATCGATGGGCTTCCTCGAGTACTAGATGAACCGGGAAGCAATTTCTGGGTTCAGATTTCCGGAGTAACTGGAAAATCATTCGAGCCAGGACCGATGATACGAGCTCCACGATTTCGTCTTCAACCGCGCTCATATCAAGAATTATGATCTGGTTCTTCTTCACAAATTTTTTGGGTTTCTTGGGTTTCGGTATCAAACCGAGAAATTCAATTAGAAATTTAGATTTTGATTGTGCTGATTCGCTCTGTTTCATATCATGTCTCAGGAAAGCATATTCTTGCCGTTCCTGCAGAGATTTGAATCGAGTTAGCATCGGCGAGCAGTAATCTCGAATCTGTTTGTTTCCGTGCGTCTCCTCATGGAGCATCGCGAAGTCCAAATATTCCTCTAGATCGCCGAACTTAAAAGGGGTCTGGTTATATGAGGGAATATTGATATTTTTGATAAAATTTAATTCAAGATATTTTAGAAATTCTGCTAACTTGATCTCGTCTACCTTACCGTAGTCGATGTAGAGTTTATATTCTTCTAATAGTTTTGGATTGAGTTTTTCAGTTTCATATTTCCGTAAGAGCAAATTGATCTTATGAAGTTTCTCCGTCGCAGTGTCCATTTCTTGACCACACGTGATAATACGCTTCGCAATGAAATGTTCTCTGATTTCCAGATTCTCTTCGGTAGGATGTTGGTTAAACACACCAGCCAATCCTAGCGCTGTTCGCAATACCGGAATTTGGGTTCGCTCGCTCGCCTGTAGTAGCAATTCCCATTCGGATTGATCGAGGAACCAGTGCGGCAATCGAAATTTCCCCTCATTTGCGGAACCGTCCAGGGTTACATGATGTAGATCGATGCCCTTAGCATTTTTTGATGGAGAAAGTGCTTTTTTGTACTCTCCATTGACATCAAACACGATGAATGTAGCACCGCGTGCAATGTACTCGTCGGGTTTTTCAAACAATGACTGCAGTATCGTTGCAACGGTGCAGGATTTTCCGCTACCGGTGTTTCCCAGAATAGCTGTATGGCCGCCAAAGAACTCATCAATTTGTACCTTGACATCGTACCCATCGAAGACAACGGATTTGCCGATATTCAATGTGTGGAATGTTGTCGGTTCGGGTGGGATTTCAGAATCAGGGGAGTGTGTCTCGAATATCTGATCCAATTCCCCATCAAGCGCATACAGCACATCGGCATAAAGTGAAGGAAAAGTCGAGACTCCGAAGTGAAACTTGCTATCTTTGTTGTTGTTAGATTGCGATAGCATACCGACAGGAACAACCTTGAGATACTTCGCAGATACTGCTTTGTTCAGGTCGCTACTCCCATGACCGACACCGCCAATATCACGCTCGCCTAGCCCGACTACCTCGACGACTACATATTCATCCTGAACCGGCACCATCAGAAATGATCCAATTCGGGCGACATAATAGACATCATCAAATCCGGCAACCGTGAAATTATCCGTCCCTGCATGTAATTCCACGTCAAAACGATCTGCTGAAACGGAGGTGATCTTCCCGATTGCGCGTTTGTGGTCATCGATGATCATTCGTCTTCATCTATTTTCTTGGAAATCATTTCCGTTCGTACCTCTTTTACGGCGCCTTCGATTCGTTCGCTCGGTTGTTGTGGCATGAAATCGTCGATTATGGTCTCGAAGTAATGTGCCTTTTTCTCCGATTTGTCCCCTTCGCTTCCGATGATCCATATACGTGGGTCGCCGAGTTCGCGAAGTTTGGATATCGCTCCTGGAAGTTCGGGATCAGCGAAAATTACCAACCTGAAAGTTGGGATCGTCAGTGCTTGATAGATGATGTTATTGATGTGTTCATCGCCGAATGCGTATCCCATTGTGAACAACACGCTTTGCTCTTGCACAATGCGCGATTGAAATTCGCGAAACAGGTCGGTGTAGGGAGATCCAAGGGATGCATTTTGTTTTGCAGGTGTCGGATAGATCATCACGTTTTCGGCGGAATTCTGTGAATTAGTAATCTCCCGAATCGGGAATAGTCCGTGATTGTCCTCTACCCAATCCCAATTTATCGAACCGTGAAGTTTGCAGAGATAGACGAATCCATCTACCGCAGACCATTTTCGGTTCGTTATATCCAGCTGTTCCGCAAGAGCGTAGCGAAATGTTGCTGGATTGAATCCTCTTTCGATGACGCCAGAAAAGCCGTTCGCATAGTGCATACCGATGCGATCCATGGAAATTTCGTTGAACAGGTCGTAATTTGTCGTGAATACCCAGGGTTTTGGCGAAGATCGATCGCGTAGTAACAGTATTCGATAGAATTTCTCATACAACTTTATGACTTTGTTATCGTCGTTGGTAATATCACATTTTTCCAAAATAAATGTTTTAACCTTCTCGATTAGAGAATTGATAATCTTAAGTTCGTCATTAGCTGTATCACGCGAACTGCGTTTTAGGATGAAGCGAAGGCTGAACAGTATTTCCATAAACTTTTCAAGATTGCTGGAATATTCTTCGGTATCAATGTCGATGCCAAATTTTTCATTCATCTGTGTTTGAAATTCGGGTTTGCAAATACTCATGAATTCCTTTGCAAGTGGCTCCATAGTGGGTACACCAACTTCCATCTTATTGCCGTCTTGATCCCTCTTATCGTTATCTAGGAGCGATGAGCAACCCGCACCAAGCAAGAACGCCACATTTCTCGTGTTCAGTGACTTTGCAATGGCCTGTTTCACCTTTTTCACATCGCCAGTATCTTTTTTGGCGCCCTGAATGAAAAGAAAAGGGTACTTCGGGGTATCTTCTACTGTCTTGTCGGTCATGTTTTTACCCATATTCGTTCGAACAATATTTCGGCAGGTTTCATAGATTTTCGCGCTAAATTTTCCAATCATGTATCCGTTACCATAAGTTGAGACATGAGGGAGGCGGTCAATTCGCTTGCGGTGTGTGATCCGGTGTTTGCGAGTTCGGAGGTGGTTTGTGCGAGTTTAACGATTTTTGTGAATTTTTTCTGCTCGTCGAGTGGTGGGAGGGGTATGGGATAACTTTCCAAGTCGCTTTTGCGAATGTTTTTGATGTTTGCTCCTGCGGAATTTTGTGTCCAACTGCGAAACTCCGCACTTCTGAGAAAGACAGCAAAATAATCCGGGTCGCAGAGAGTCGATTTTGTTCTAATCACTACACAAAACGCACCCACCGTTCCGTTCCATTCACGCCGAAGGGATGCACTCTTCCCTACAACAGTGGCACTTCCAGATGACGTGCACATTACAATATCTCGAAGGCGCAATGTTTGGGTTGGCGATACCAGTTTGGACGGGACCCAAACGAGGTTTCTATCGAGATCAAGTTCCTGCCCTATGTTACCTGCTCGCAATACAGGTGTTCGATCAACTAATGGAAAGTCGAACGAATCGGATTTTTTGAATGTTACTCCTCGTATGACATCTGCTACTTCAGCTAGGGGTCTGTGCACAACCGATTGTTTTGTCAAATGGGCGCTTTTCTTACCGCGTCGATCAAGAACGGATTTTTCGGCAGGTTCGCCGAAAATTTTGTTGAATAGTGCGGGAATGAATTCTTGCAATCGTTCTTCGGCCTGTGCTCGTAGTCGTTCGATATTTGTTGCCCGGTTCAGGATGTTGACAATCCGCTTTTGCTTGTCGAGCGGCGGAAGTCGCACTGGCATTGAACCCAATTCACGTTGGTTAATACTTGCTTGATTAATTGCTCTCTTGCAGCGGGAACGAATGAAATCCCTAGCGCTACGGGTCTTGAGAAAATGGGCAAGATACTCTGGGATGACCTTGGAAGCATCTGGACGGAGCAGTAGCAAATTCATCCCATGAATCAAAATTTCTGGATTACCGTTGAAGATTGCTGACTTGCCAATGTGGTCAACACTATTGATATGACTAAAAAGAATGTCGCCAAGTTTAATTCTCCATTTATTCAAATCATCGTCGGAAAGTTGAACGTATCTCACACGATCAGGGTTTATGCTTCCATCGCTGATAGTCTCAATTCTAGATACTTTGTATCCTCGCCCCTCGGTGTTTTGCTTGGCTACTGTTCCATTTTGAATTTTCAGAACGATGCTGTTGAGAGGAACTTCCGACTGAGATGTCATGTTATCTCCCCGCGCACCGCTTCGACCAGTGCATCAATCTCACTCATAATCTCCACCTCAACCCCCCGCAATTCCCCCAAAATCTCCAACGGATCACGATGCGCAACCCGCGCCCGACTCACCGGCCGATGCCGATTCGCACTCAGATTAAAATCCGCCCCCCGAATCCCATCCACTCCAGCAAACCACCACTTCTCCACCCACTCCGAATCCAAATCCCGCCCCCGCCACTTCTCCCAACACGCCCCCCTTTCCCGAAACGCCTCAACCAATCCCGGCAAATCATCCTCCCCAATCGGCTGATCATGATTCGCATCCAACTTGAACCCATCATTATCCACATGCAAAAACATCACCCGCCGAGTCGTACCGCCCTTGCGGAATATCAACACCGAGGTTTTGACGCCGGAATAGGGATTGAACACGCCGCCGGGCAGGGATAGCACCGCCTCGACCGTGTTGTTTTCGACCAGTTTGCGGCGCAGTTCTCGGTGGGCGCCGGTGGAGCCGAACAGTACGCCTTCGGGCACGACTACGCCGCAGCGGCCGCCGTCTTTGAGTTGGTTGATCATGTATTGCAGGAATAGTAGCTCGGTCTGCGCCGTGCGCCCGACTCGTACATCCTCGACTATGCGGTCGCGGTCGATGCGCCCGGAAAATGGCGGGTTGGCGAGGATGATGTCGAAGCCTTGTGTCGGCAGGCCGAGCTGCGCCTTGGCCGCGCGGTCTAGGGAGCGGGTGAGGGCGTCTCGGCGCAGCACGCGCACTCGGTCGAGGCCGCGCAGGGTCAGGTTCATGGTGGCTAGGCGCACCATCTGCGGGTCCACATCGGCGCCGTAGAAGGTCGCTTCCTGTAATTGTTTCACCGCTTCCCGGCTCAGAGTGTCGCCGAGGCCGCGCCGGATGATCTTGCCGTCCGCCTCGATTTCCTCGATGCCGGCGGGCGAGGAGTTGGCCAGCCGAATGTGATCCCAGGCGCCGACCAGAAAGCCCGCCGTGCCCGCCGCCGGATCGCAGATGGTCTCGCCGAGGTGGGGATCGACCAGCTGCACCAGCGCGCGGATGACATGGCGCGGCGTGCGGAATTGGCCGAGTTCGCCCGCTTGGCGAATTTGCCGGAGGACATGCTCGAACAGGTCGCCTTTGGTGTCGGCGTCCACGCGGTCGAGGTGCAGGTCGTTCAGCTGGCTGACCACCTGCGTGAGCACGGTCGGTTCGTCGATGACCAAGCGGGCGCCGTCCATGAAGTCGGTGGCACCGTTGGCGGCGATTTCGGCGTGGAATGGGAACACCTCCTCGCGCACCCAGTTGACCAATCTCTCGCCGTTCAGCGCGTGCGCCCAAACGGACCAGCGCAGGTGTTCGCGCGGCACGGTCGCGCTGCCCGGCTCGATGGCGTTGCGCGGGTTGCGCAGGGTCCATTCGCCGGCGAAGGCGCTGACATAAGGGGCGGCGCCCGGGCGCTCCGCCATGCGCACGCGCGCGGCGTCCGCGGTTTCGTACATGTAGAAGTAGATGAGGAAGCTGAGCTGCTCGGCGTTCTGCGCCGGGTTGGGATAGCCGCCGCCGAACAGGTAGTCGCGGATGTGGTCGATGCCGCGGCGCAGCTCGGGGGTCATGGGCATTATGGTGATTACTCCTCGGCGTGGCCTTGGCCGTGATTGATCTCGCCGGTTTCCCGCCGCCCGCCGAACACCGCCGCGTTGAAGTCGGTGATCAACTCGTTGAGGGATTGTTCGCCGCCGAATATATTGCGCGCCTCGTTGTATCCGCCGATGGCGGCGAAGGGATGTTCCTCGAAGTTCCATCTGCCGAAGGCGGCCATGTTCATCGCGTCCGCTTTTACCCGGCTGCCGATCAGGTTTATCCAGCGCGCCTGCGCCGCATCGAGTTTGCCGCGCATCCCCCGCCACGCCTCGAAGCGCACGCTGATTTCGGCGGCGCGCGCCTCTTGCTGCGGAGTGCGCACGATGCGGCCGTTTTCGTCTAGGGTCAGCCATTCGCGGCTCGCCGGGTCGATGTGGTCGTCTACATCGAGGGTGAGCAGCATTTGGGATTCGCCGGTGGCGGGCGGTTGGCCGGCGGTGTGAATCGCGGTGCCGTCTACCGCTCCGTCATCGTCTCCGTGGAAGTCCGTTACGCCGACGAAATCGAAGATGGTGAATTTGCGTTTGTCGATGTGCGGCGCTTGGCGCGTGCCGCGTCCGCGCATTTGCCTGTATAGGATGGTGCTGCGGGTGAATCGCGCCATGACCAAGTTGACCACCTCCGGGCAGTCGAAGCCGGTGTCCAGCATGTTCACGCTGACCAGTATCTTCGGATAATCCTCATCCTTGAATCTCTTGATGATCGCGCTGGCATCGGGCGCGGCACCGCCGCCTACATCGCTCACCACGAAATCGGCGTATCGCGTAGTCGAGTGCGGTTTCAGGTCTGCGAAGTGATGGTCGAACATGGCTGCCAGTGTCGTGGCATGACGGCGGTTTACGGCGAACACGATGGTCTTGCCCCAGTCGGGCCAGCGGCGGATTCCGTCTCGGCCCATGAAGCCTTTTTCGTGGGTGTCGCGGAATTCGCGCACCAGCGCGCGGTTGCGTTCGGGGATGGTGAACTTGCGCTCCAGCGCGCGTGGGTCCACCGTGATGGTGTCCGCGCCGCCGAACAATTCTTCGAATTCTGCCCGCGTTTCCTCATCCAGAGCGTTCCAATCGATCTCGTCTCGGCGCACCGGAAAGCCGTCTTCGGCGGCGGTTTTCACCGTCATCGCCCGATAGATGCGATAGGGAACGAGATGGCCCTCCTCGATGGCGCGGTGCAGGGTGTAGCGGAAGGTGGGTTCATCGACCTCGAAGAATCGCAGGGTGTCACGCACGAACAATCCGTCCTCGGGATCGGGAAGGGCGGCGTCCTGCGCCGTACACGGTGTGGCGGTCAGGCCGAGTTGAATGCCGTCGAAATGTCGCAATACGCGGCTGTATTTGCCGTAGATGGAGCGGTGGCATTCATCGGTGATGACGAGGTCGAAATAGCCCGGCGAGAGATCGTCGTACTCGGCGATCATGGTCTGCAGGGTGGCGATCGTGATCCGCTTGGTGCGATCGAAGTTGCGTCCGGGTCGCAGTACATGGCAGGGGTAATCCCGCAGATGGTCGGTGAAAGCGTCCTCGGCTTGACGCGCCAGCGCGATTCGATCGACCAAGAAGAGGACGCGAGTAACGATGCCCGCCTCGAACAACCGCTTGATGAAGGCCGCCGCCGTGCGCGTCTTGCCGGTACCGGTCGCCATCTCCACCAGCAGCTTGCGCCGCCCGCGAGATACCTCGGTGGAAAGAGATTCGATACATTCGGTTTGGTAGTCGCGGTCGACGATCCTGCGGTCGATGGAGGTGTCCGACAAATCGCGGCGAATCTGGCGGACGGCGATTCGTCTTTCCAGATCATCCTGCGAATAAAAACCCGCAATCTCCCGCGCATGGGCATCGCGCTCGCGATCCAGAAACCACACCCCATCGCCATCCGACAGGAAAACGAATGGCACCTCCATCTGCTCGGCATAATGTTGCCCTTGCCCCCGCGCCGAAACGGGGTCAACCCCCTCCCGCTTCGCCTCCAGCGCCGCCATCGGACGCCCGGCTCGATCACACAACGCATAATCGGCGCGCGTGCCATCGGGCAGCGTGTACTCGAACTGAACGCTGGTGCCGTCATTCAGATCCCAGTCGGCATTCTTGAGCAGGGTATCGATCTTGGTACGCGCGCGGGCTTCCGTCATGTCGCTACTGTAGTTATCTGGAGATGGGATTCCCGCTCACCGGGAATTCGGTTTGTGCCCCGGTCGGTCGTGCTTGCACTGGAAAGCGTGTATTCATATTGTTTGTCGGGGTTGTGGGGGGTGCTACTCGCCAGGGCCGTATCCTAGCGGTTGCCGGGGTGCTCATTCTAGTCTTGGCTCGGTGGCAATGCAATCAAGTGTGCAATGCCAATACAGGGCTGGAATCCGAGTGATATCCGAGTGATTTTCGATGGTCAACTGCACGGGCGAGCGGAACTGCAGTGAGGCGTGGCCAGTGGTGGCGAACCTTGGCGCTGAATATCAGGTACACAACGCCGCAATCGCACGGCTCACCTTCATCCGAATCTGATAATACCAAAGCGCCATTCTGGTAGCCCAATTTGCGTGTGGTTCCTCGGCGAATGGGTATTTGGATCTTCCTCGTTCGCCAAGTCCTAGCCGCTTATGCGCGAATTCGCAGCTACCTACGCATCGATCCGGATGTTGGAACGGTTTGGTTTTTGCCTCCACAAAATGGTGTTCGAACGACCATTGGCCGGAGGTGGGAAAGTTATCGTGCCACCAATCCTCACCGACCAAGTAGCGCACCAACATCCGCGTCAGTTCAGCCGCCACTACGCCGCAAAATGCGATTGTGTTCTGCCCGGGTTCCGGGTTGTCCGGATCGTTCAAATCGTCGTTGATGTAGCGCCCACGATGCCTGATACCCATACGTTCATCTCGCGCATCGCCGCTTTCGTATTGTTTATAGCAACGCAGGCACCGCATGTCGGGGCCAGTCAGATGGACGCGCCACTTTGCGGATAGTAGACGATCATTTTTTGACTCCACGAGAACGCCACCGTCTATCAATGGAAGGCAGTTTGCGTATGCAAGATGATTGAGAACCTCGCGCGCCTCTGCATTGTCGACGCAGCACACGATTACATCCGCATCGGCTGCCAATCGATACGCGCGCTCTGTGCGGATGGACAATGGTATCGGGCGGACGACCGGATTGCGTGCCGTGGCGATACTGCGAAGATGAGCGGCTGCTACTTTCGACTTGTTCAACCTCAGGCAGTGCCGGTCAGCGTAAATCAAACGATCCAGATTTTTGTCCTCGACATGATCCGGATCAATGATAGTCATCTCCTCAAACCCGATACGCGCGAGGTATTCGAGCACGATGGAACCGACACTTCCTGCACCCACTACACAGATATGCGTTCGAGCCAGTCTTGCTTGCGTTTCGATGCCCCAGCTGTCGATGGTTCGCACCAGACTTGGGCGGCGCTTATAGGGCGGGTATGCGTTCGGAAGGTAATCCGCTTCGGTGTGGCGTGGCCCGACTCGTCGTACTTCCGTGCAGTGCGCGGGCGCGATATGGCCATAACCGGAGTCATGCCAAAAGCGGGCGCTCCATATACCGTCACTGCCCATCGTCAGTCCGAGCAACGGCAGGCCGGTCTCGCGGATGAAGGGCGTGATGATGCTGCGCTCGGTATCGTCATCCATGCAACTTAGCGCCTGCCAACCGGGGGCCGGATGGCTGTGAAGAACGGCGACACCTGCTTGCGCCTTGAGCGCCCGATCCAAGACGCGGTTTAGGTATCCACCTTGTACCGTAACATTGCCATGCAGGTCTCGGTCTCCGTCTTGCGGGAGAAGAATTTCACCGAGAATCCCCGTATAGCGGTTGAACCCGTCACCCCGATGCCAGAGTGCAAAACAAACTTCCTCTTGCACTCCGCCGCGCTGTAGTCCACTCAGCAGGTGATCCGCCAGCTGGCGGTGCAGCGCTTCGCGTAGAACGACACGATATTTCAACGCATTCTCCAGATTCTGCGGATGTGCTTGTCCAAGTAAATTTGCATGTTTTTGCCATCAGGCGTATCGATTTGATCCCAGAAGTCGCTCGGCGGAGCGCTGATCGCCATCCAGTCGAGGCCATCTGCGTCCGTATAGATATCAACTGCCCCATTCGACTCCCTCACGAGCTCTGCCAGATCAATGTCCGGGGGCGCGAGATAAATCCAGTGCGGCGCCACTTCGGGCCATACGCCCTCGTTCTCGCGCATTGCGACGGCAAAGGTTACGCTCTCTCCGGCGCGACTGCCGTCCTCGATTCGGTATGTAAAGCGGACACCGTCGCCGCAACCCTGTTGCGGAGGTGCGGTGAATGATTTCGTCCGGTAACCTAGTTTGCCGAGTTCGGCGGCGATGCGCTCGGAGCTCTTGCTCATGCGAACGGTGCACCCTTGTCCGGGGCGGCGCGAAACACGTTGTACTGGTCGAGATCGACTACTACCCCGGAAACGAAGGTTTCATTCGAGTCCGGTACTATCAGCACGTACCCGATTTTGTCCGGGTCCTCGCCAATCGCCTTGCCGTCGAACGCAATTTTTAGCAACACTGCGGCGTCAACGGTTTGCTGGTCGGAGAAGAAGGTTTCTCCGTTTATTTTGAATTCAAATTTGGCCATATCGGTCTCCTCTGGTCTGTGAATTTTTCGGCGCTATTGCGCGTGCACGCCCACCGGTGATGGGCATGAAGAAATAGTGCCAACTAGAGGTTTACAATATCCTACAAAAAACATAGAATGTCAACCCTGGGTAAATAGCAATCGGGAATTTATTATGTTTGGACAACGACTCCGGCTCGCCCGCAAACGGGCAGGGCTATCCATGCGGGCGCTCGCCGCCGCGGTGACTCCGAAGGTGACCGCGCAGGCGATCAGCAAGTACGAGGCGGGCAAAATGCTCCCGTCTTCCGCCGTGCTGGTCGGGCTCGGCAAGGCGCTCGGTGTCTCGCTGGATTTCCTTATGAGCGGGCAGGTCGAGGAACTTGACGGCGTGGAGTTCCGCAAGCATTCCGGCACTTCCGCCCGCGACCGCGCCAAGGCCGAAGCAATCCTGATAGACAATCTGGAGCGTTATCTGGCCATCGAGCACATCCTCAACCTGCCGGCCGATGTAGGTTGGGTCGAGAAGCGCCGTTACGATAGCGTCGCGAGCGAAATCCAGATCGACGAGAGGGCGGATGCCCTTCGTAAGGCTTGGAATCTCGGTCTGGACCCCATTCCCAGCCTGTGCAATCTGCTCGAGGACAAGGGCATCAAGGTGGTCGAAGCCGAACTCCCCAAAAGCATCAATGGCCTTTCGTGTCACGCTCTGCGGGACGGCAAGATCGTCGCCGAGACCGTCATGGTGTCCAGCCGGATCAATGTCGAGCGCAAACGCTTCACGCTCGCCCACGAACTCGCCCACAAAATCATTCATTCTACCGGCAACCCGGCGATCAAATTGGAAGCGGCGATGAACCGCTTCGCCGGTGCATTGCTCGTTCCCGGCCAACATTTACAGGACGAGGTGGGCATCGACCGCCATCGGATTACGTATTACGAGATCATGCGCCTGAAGCACATGTACGGAGTTTCGGCGTCAGTCATATTGATGCGTCTTGGTCAGGTTGGCGTGTTGTCTGCGTCGACCGTCAAGCACGCTTTCATGACCTTCGCCCGCTCTTGGCGCAAATCGGAACCTGATCCAATCGGCGAGAATCAAGGATTCGCAGCCTTTGAAAAGCCTCGTCGTTTCAAATTGCTCGTCTTGCGTGCAGTGGCCGAGGAGCTGATTTCTCCTGTGCGTGCGGCGGCACTTCTCAATCAGCCACTCGGCGAAGTCGAGCACCAGATAAGCGGTTCGAAAATCCAGTGACATCCGTAATCGTCAACGATGCTTCCTGCCTGATCGATCTACGCAAGGGTGGTCTATTGAACGTGCTTTGCGAATTGCCCTATAAATTCGTGGTGCCACTGCCTGTGCGCGCTGAAGTTCAGGATCTATCCAAGCACCAATGGCAAATTCTGTGCGATGCCGGGATGATCATTTACGATCTGAATCCCGACGAGGTTGGTCAGGCTAGCCAGATCAAAAAACGGCATCTCGGACTCTCTATCAATGACTGTTTTTGTATTGTCTCTGCCCGAAGTCACTCCGGCATCTTGCTGACTGGCGATGCTCTCCTGCGCAAGGTAGCCAACCAAAATTGCTTATGCGTACACGGCGTTCTTTGGGTTATTGACCAACTCAACGTTACAGGGGTTTGCGAGAAATCAAGGCTAGTGCAAGCGCTCAACATCTGGCAACGCGACGAAACGGTATTTCTTCCTCAGGATGAAATCTCGGCGCGATTGAAATCACTTACATAAACCAGATTTTCGCGATACTGAGAAACATTCAGATGGTTAACCCTAACGAAACGACTGATCAAAATTCACGGCGCACCAACAGTGTAGCCACAGCCATGCAGGATATTCTTACATGGTCTGCGGATTGTCCAGGGTGGCAGCGCGATGCATTACGCCGTCTTTGCGCGAAAAGTGAACTAAACGACACCGACTTGGACGAGCTGACGATTCTGTGCAAGAACAAGGGGGAAGGAGAACCCCTTTCTGCGGAACATATCCACAATCCTGAATCTGCTGCGACGGTGGTCAATCTTCTCGCCATCCGTGATATTGAGAATGTCAATGCGTTGCCGAAAGGCGAACATCTTAGCTTTTGCAAGACAGGACTGACAGCCGTATACGGCGACAACGGCTCTGGAAAATCTGGCTATGTACGCATTTTGAAGAAAGCCTGCCGGGCGCGCGTGCCACCAAAAGAAGAAACGATATTGCCAAATATCTACTCAACGAATCCCGGACCGCCACGGGCTGTTATCAAGTTTACTGCCGGCGGGCAAAACGATACACATAACTGGTCAGACCAAGCGATCGATCCGCGTCTTTCCTCAATCAGCGTTTTCGACAGTCACACGGCTAGCATTCATGTCGATGGAAAAAATGATGTTGCTTATACGCCTTTCCCGATGCAGGTGTTGGAAAAACTCGCCGAAACTTGCCGAACGATCAAGGAACATATCAATGCAGAAATCGAAAATCTGGATGGACAGAAACCGAGCGCAATCACAAATCAGAGATGCTCTACTGAAACGAGAGTCGGTAAACTTATTCAAGGGCTAAATGGAAACACGAATAAGCAGGATGTTCTCCGACTAGCGACGATGGATGGTGAGGGAAAGTCTCGGCTCGATAATCTCAGAAACGACCTCAAATCCGATCCTGATAAGACGGCAAATAAACTTGATGTGCTGAAGAAAAAAATGAATGATTTTTATGCAAAATTTGAGGAATTGCGGAACATATTGGAAGAAAAACAAATCAAACATCTCGTAGCATTACATCAAGACTATACATCAGCGAAAGAAGCCGCCGCTGCAGCTGCCAAAAACATATTCACCAACGATCCCTTGCCGGAGATTGGTTCGGAGGTATGGCGCAAACTATGGGACGCAGCGCGGCACTATTCCGAACAATATGCCTATCCGGATACACCTTTTCCATTTACAGATAATGCTGCCCGCTGTGTCCTATGCCAGCAAGAACTGAGTCAAGATGCGGTTGATCGCCTCAGGCGTTTCGACCACTTCGTGAAAGACGAAACCAAACGCAGGGAAGACGTCGCGGCAATGGCATATCGTAATGCATATGACGCGCTAGTCGATAAAGATATTTCACTTTCAGATATGGAGGAGATGATTAAACTGATACACAACGAGTTGGATGACGTCGCACTGGAAAAATCGGTTCGGCAGGCGGTTTTAATGGCCAAATGGCGATTGCGAGCCATTCGTCAAAAACATACATGTGGCGAAAATGTTCGTTACCCCGAGGTTGCTTCTTGGCCCACCGAGGCTTTCATCACGCACACAAACAATCTGTCGGAACGAATCACCGCGCTTCGTGCGAGTGGAGAATCCGAAGAACGTAAGAAAATGAAAAGCCAACTTGCTGAGATGGAAGATCGCGAATGGCTGAATAATGTGAAAGATGATGTTTTCCGTGAAATTAAACGTCTAAAGAAGCTGGGTATGCTACAAGAATCGATCGATGATACCGCTACGCACCGGATTACGAAAAAGAGTAGCGAGATCGCCAAAAATCTTGTTACCCGCGCTCTCCAAACACAATTTTCGGAAGAAGTACAAAAAATGGGTATCTCTGGATTGAAAGTGGAGTTACGCAAGGAAACTTCGAGCTACGGTGTTCCACGTTTCCGGGTCAGCCTGATTCAAAAGCCAGAACAATCTGCTGGGAAAATCCTCAGCGAAGGAGAACACCGATGTGTTGCATTGGCTGCTTTTTTGGCCGAGCTCATCACGGCAGATAGCCGTTCGGCAATCGTATTTGACGATCCCATTTCATCACTTGACCACCTGAACCGCAAGGCGGTAGCCAACAGGCTTGCAGAAGAGGCGCAATGCCGACAAGTAATCGTACTTACACATGATATTGCGTTTCTTTCTCTTCTCCAACAAGCATGCCGTAGCAAGAGCGTGAATTTGGCTTGTTGTAGTGTGAGTCGAAATGACGACTATGCTGGTTTTGTCCAGAAAAATTTACCTCTCAATGCTCAATCTGCAAAAGATGCTATTCAAAGCATACAGAATCGGCTCAACAAAGAGAAATATGCTTACGAAAAAGGAAAACGGGATAAGTGGGTAAATACTGTCGATTCATTGTGTAATCAGCTGCGCCGCACATGGGAGTGTGCCGTTGAAGAAGCTGTTGAACCTGTATTAAATCGCTTTTCCAACAAGGTTGATACAACAGGACTTGTCAAAGTTACTGTGCTAAAAATTGAAGATTGCGATAAGATGCGAGATGCTTACGGCCGTTGCGCAATATTACTGCATAGTACTGCTAGTCACCTAAATTCACCACTACCGAAGCCGACAGATATTCAAAAAGAGATTACTGCATTGAAAGAATGGATAGATGACATCAGTGGTCGTCAACAAAAAATCCGCTGACTAATTAAAGTATTCGGTATAAAAATTCGAGGGAAACACCGTGGAATATGGCCATATTCTATTACCCCTTCTTGCGGATACACGTTGTTCCCTTCGCGTCCTTGAATGACTCCCATCCCTTGTTTTGAGCGCCGAAAATATCGCACATGGCCTTTGGCACGAGTTGATGGGCGAGATCTCCCTCGTTGTCCAGATGTTGTGGCAGGTTCTTTAGGAAAAACGCAATCAAGTAACCCCACGCATATCCGTTCGGTGACTTCAGTTTGTTCATCAGCTGTGTGTTGGATCGCAGTGCGGCAATGGCTACAGATTCGAATTCGGATTTGAAGTCGATCGGTTCCTGCTCCTCCTGATCCGATGTTATCTCGACGTTAGGAGATTGCGTCCTGTCGGCCATCGCTTGTCGTCCAACAGTGCGGCGCAAACTATTCGCAAATGTGTTTCCAGCGGGCAAGTTGTAATTGCTATCTCGCATGGAATAAAGACGCTCGAACGAAAGCACCCGAATGCTCACCGGATAAGGTTTCCCCCCTACCGAACTCCAGAACACGCCCTGGCCCGGAATCGGTTCGTTTAGCAGGGAGCTCAGTAAGTCGTCGCTGAAATGGGAGTTTGCTCGTTTGAGGGAGATTAGGTCGGATGATGAAAGTAGGTGGAAGATGAACCAGTTGTCGCCTTGGCTTAGGATTTCTACTGGGATACTGCCGGGTTGTTGGGTGATCAGCAACGCGCCGAGGTCGTATTTTCTTCCTTCCTTTACCCAGGCTATGTATGGATCGGCTGCGGCTGCGCCGGTGTTGAGAACTGATTGGGCTTCTTCTATGACTGCTATTGTGGGAATTGTTTTCGGTTCTTTCTTTGTGAATTCATTTTGGTTGCGGTCGAATATCCTGCGAAGGATCAGTCCCGACAAAATCAGCGATTGGCCGCCGCGCATTTGGGATACATCGACCACGCAGAGTTTTCCCTTTGACAGCGAATGGATGAGCATATCCATGAGTTGGCTGCTCTTGTCGTGCAACATGCGAACGATCGTGGTCATATTGCCGCGTGCGGCTAGTGCCTCGACTTCTTGGATTTTCGGGTTTAGGTCGAGCAGTTGACACACTTCCTTGATCGGCGCATTGTTTCCGCCCTCATCGATCAGATTTACCAGCGTCTCCCATCGATCTTGCGGCATGCCGCGTAGTTTTCGCACGTTCTGTTGCTCTTGCCGTTCGGGGCTCAATGCGATGGCGATCACATCGCTTGGTTGGAGACGCCGAATATCCAGTTTGATGCCGCCGGCGACGAAAGATTGATAGAACCGACTCGGATTCGATCGCCCCGTGAACACCACCAACTTGTCTTCGAGCGCAGGCACATCGCATAACCCCGGCCGCCCCTTATCATCCGGCCAAAAATACTCGCCGTCCGGATCGAAAATCACCGTGCCGACCGGCACCTTTCGGCCACCACGTTTTTCCACAAAAGTCGTCTTCGCATAGAGTTTGCTGAACAACAGTTTGTTCAGGTTCGACTTGCCGAAACCGGCGCGGGCAAACACGAAACTGCGCCGCGAAACCAGAGATTCCAGCGGGAACTTGACCAGAATTTCCGGCTCCGCAATCTGCATCCAATCCTGCTGTTCGAAATCGTCGTTCCCCGAAGCGTATATGTATTCGCCGAACGCCAGATGGCCGATCGGCGCGCCGTTGGAGTTATGCCCGGAAATCTCGCTCAGCACGGCGCTCGAGGGGAATGCGACTCGGCTGCCGACATGGGGAAGACGCCGATGCGAAGGGACAAAAGTGAGATCGGCGCCGTTGTTGCGCAGCACGCCGAGCACGCGGATGTTGACTCGATACTTCAGATATTGTTCGCGCAGATCTTCGGGAATGGCGCGATCCTCTTGCATCGCGCGAATGTTGAATTCTTCGCCGGAACCGAACGAGAGTTTGCCTTCGGAAGAGAAGGAAGTGATGCGACCGAGCACTGCTTCGTCCGGCGATTCGAGCTGCACCAACAGGAACTGCCCGTGCATCGGTATGTTCTGAAATTCGTTGCGATACGGAAGCGCCAAGTCGGCGTGGAATTCGAGGCCGCCGTGTTGGAAGCCACGGAATATCCCGACCACCTTGTCCGGCGGGAACAGCTGAATAGGTTCCGTCATGGTGGAGGCTTATTCGTATCGTCTTTGGGTGGGGTCGGCGTCCTGCAGCTGAAAAACATCGAGTGTTGCCGCCTCGTGTTTGAGGCTTGCCCTGAAACCGTCGAATATGTAGTCTTGGAGAACATCGAAATCGAAGTCTACGAGCGCGGCGTTCTCATGCGCCTTTTGCAGGCAACTCGGATAATGCGGCACCGGAAACCCGTTGACCGTGTCCGCGAGAATCGATCCCAAGATGGTTTGCGCCCGCTTCCGTTGCGGCAGGAAAATATCGACCGGCCAAATCGGATCGTGTCGGCGCCGCCCGAATTTCGCGAGAAACATTTTTCCACCGGCGAATTTGTCGACGTCCGCGTCTTCGGCGACAAGTTCTTCACCACGGGCGAATTCCGGCCTTATATATGCCCGTTCCTCAATTTCGCGATCCACTTCCACGAAAGCCGGATAGTCGGTCTGGAGAACTCCTTCGAGAGACATTGCCAATCGGTATCGCGTGAGCACCTTGCTATTTTTTGCCAAGCCGGCCAGATAGATGCGGCGGCGACTCCTTTCCCATTGCTCGACTATTCGCTCCTTCATGCCTCTGAGCAGGCGCTGAAACAAGCCCGTGGAAAAAACCACACTGCGCAACAAGCCGTCATACACGATCAATGTATCGGTACCGAAATCCTTCTTGAGAATCGAAAAGAGCGTAGCCCATTCCACCAGTTCTCGATAGACCCGCACCCATGTAGGCGAAACCGGTTTACCGAGCGGATTCGGTCGAATCATGTTGGAAAGCGCCGTCAATGTTGTAACGCCGAGGAAGGACATCATCTCGCCAAGCGCCGTAATCGGAGTGCCGTCCCGCGAGAATTGTCTCGCATCGAGTTTCTCGATCGGCGTAGTCGGGGAAACGGCTTCCAAACAGTATTCGTTGTTGCTGCTGTCCACCACCCGAACCAGTTGAATGAGGAATGGATCGAAGCGAATCTGATTATTCCCGCCATCGGCACCCACGATGGAAATCGATGTGGTCGCACGAGGCCGAATCGGATGAACCGCCCCGCGCAAAGGCCGAATCTCCTGCCGAAGTTGGTCGAGCGTGCTCCGGTCGGTATCGATGCAGTCGGCGATGGCTTCTCTGAGATGGGCGAAGGTTGGGGAATCAATCACTGTGCACTCCGATCAAATTGGATGCGTCATTCTAGTATTGGCCGGATTGCGATGCAATCGAGTGTACGATGCCGGTACATCCGCACTGCGGGCGGCGGGCGCTTTCCCGCGATGCACCGCCGGGAAGGCGCTTCAGGTGATGAATAACCGAGCCATGAGAATTGCGATACCGGCTACAACACCCATACCGCCGAGACCACCCAGCCACACGGGCACGGATTGTTGGGTCAGATTCGCATTCATCATAGATTCGCGGCGTCCCGGGCGTCCAGTTGTGCGAACCATTCCCAGAAGTCGGGCATGGCCAGACCGGTACGGGCGCGGTTCAATCCGAACACAAGGCCGGCCACCTCGTTGCTTTCGGCGTACTGCTTGACATCCACTTTTTCGGCAACCGTGTGGGTTACATCCTCGGTATGCGCGATAAAGCAGGTGTCGCTGAGTGAATAGTGTTCCGGGTAATTCTCTGCAATCCGTTGCGCCACTTCGGTGTCGGGCTTCACGAGAACAACTGCGTGCATGGCCATATCCAGCCTCCAATCCAATTCGGGTTTTAGGTGATTGTGCCTATCATGGATAACAAGACAAATAGCCACAATCGACACGCCACAAAACATAATGCCTTCCTCGTCTATCTGTCAACCCCCGGGAAGATGTCGGTATGGGACTTCGGATGGTTTTCGGTGGTGGGTTGGCTCGCGGTAGGGGCGGGACAACTGACGGCACCGGCTTGGTGGGACAACTGACGCCCCTGTGCGTGGGCGAATCGGGGAGGGGGATGCGGTGTGGGTCGATCCGCTCGGCAATGTGATGATGGTGTTGCCGGGGGAACTCGATCTGCGGTTGTTGTTCAGGGATTTGAAGAAACTGTTGAAGTTGTCTCGTATTGGCTGACTTGGCGGGGGCGGACGGCACGTTTCGCTGGCATTTTCCGTGGGATTTGGGAGGTGGATGGTTGGTGGTTTGTTCGTGATAAATGGCTTAATCAAGAATAAAAACATTAACAAATTGTAATAAAAAACACCGAAATTCCGCATATTTCCCGTACATTTTTTGTAAATTTTATGGTAGGCGGGGCGATCCGCCCGTTTCTACCGTGGCGTGAAACCCCGAAAAAACGCCCTCATCCCACAAAATTTCCCAATTTCTGCCCGTGAAAGGGCCTCCAAGGGCTCTCAATGGCCTTCTCAGGCGGTTAGTTCGTGGTTAAGCCATTTATCACGAGTAAACTCCGACAATCTAACAACCTGATTGAGGATATTTCCCATGTTCAGAACAAAGTCGAATTGGCGTCAACGCCGATTCAATATTACGCGCGGGGTCTTCCCGCTTCTTCTCGCTTTCCTTGTTCTCGCTTCCTTCCCCGAAGAAGCCGAAGCGAATCCCGTAGGGGACTGCATAGATGATGATCCGCCTTCTTTCGCCGCCTGGCAACCGGAAAATGATGCAAACTTTGGCACTGTTAGAAATATATGCGACTTCCCCGTCGCCGTTTGGATTTGTCATGGCGAAAGCGGGTCTAGCCGGTGCGATTCAAGATTCTACGAGGGGCTTTTTCACCTTCCGGCGTATGGTACTAATCGGGCTGTTGTCATGTACAACGGAAAGGCTAGGCATTACGCCGTTTGCGGTGCTCGCGGCAAAAATGATGCGGTTCTGTGGAGTATCAGCGATGGCTGGAAAACCCATGGGCAGTTTACTTGCAAATACGGATATTGATGTACTCCTTTCACGGGGCGCACCCGGCTCTCTTACGGGCGCGCCCTTTTTTCAACATTCAACAGGAAATTATCATGTACTCAATTATCAAGCGTTCGATACTCGCGCTTTTACTCGCTTTTCTTTTTTCCCCGGCGGCCTTCGCTAAACACGAACGGGGGTATGATGCCCGGCACTGCTTAGAAATCGAAGTCGACCATGATCTCGAAGTCGATGGTATTACTCTTACAGAGTACGACGAGGAATTACATTCTTATTATCACGCTCATGTCATCGTAAGAAATAAATGCTCTTTCCCCATCCATGCCGCTACCCTTTACAATACCAACGGGCTGGACACGAGGGGTTGGGGTAGCCACTACCCCACCCTGGAACTATTGCCGCCGGGTAAGGTCCCACCACCGGGGTACGAGCTGGCTCTCATTTCGGAATACGCCCAAGAAGTGATAGAGGGTCATAGCCTTTCATTTGCCGTTTGCGGGGATCCAAGTGCGGATGATATACTCGACCGAGATGTTTTTTCGTGGAAAATCCGGTACTCCTTCAATGACGGGAAAAAATGGGACTGGAAATTGAAACCCCCGCACACTTATCGTTGCATAGATGATTCCTACAATGCGCGGGATGATTCGCGTGAGACTGGCGTTGACCACATATTTCCGGCTCGGCGTTTGATTACCACTATGCCGCCGATCGCAAGGCCAGCGAATTGATGATACCAAGATAGTATCTGCAATTCCAGCAATCAACGGGCTGTAGACATGACGGCAAATTGCCAATCCACCATCAGCGCTTTCGACTTTTTCAAGAGATTCCCTGACGAAAACTCGGCGGCCAAGTACTTGGAATCTCGCCGCTGGAAGGATGGAATCACCTGCCCGCATTGTGGGAGCAAGCACAATCACAGATTGGTTTCTCGCCCGATCGTGCACCAGTGCGGGGATTGCCGCAAGCAATTCACTGTTCGGGTTGGCACAATATTCGAGCGCTCGCATATCCCCCTCGACAAGTGGCTGTACGCGATGTATCTGCTTCAAACCAGTAGGAAGGGAATATCCAGCCTGCAGCTTTCAAAGGAAGTCGGGATTACGCAGAAAAGCGCTTGGTTCTTGCTTCATCGGCTGCGTGAGATTTGCGGGAATGACCTGCAATCCCTTTCCGGCTCGGTTGAAGTAGACGAGATCTATATCGGCGGAAGCGAGAGAAACAAGCACGAATCCAAGAAAAAACGCTTGGGGCGGGGAATGATAGGCAAGCAGCCGGTTCTTGGGATGCGAGAGCGCGGCGGAAAAACGAAGGCAAAGCCTGTTCCCAATGCTACGGCGGAAACCATAAACCGCGAAATAGGTAGCGCTGTCGAACCCGGAGCGACTGTCTACACTGACGAATATAGCGGATATTCCCGCCTTGCCAGCGCCTACCGCCACAAGACGGTCAGGCATTCGGCAAAGGAGTTTGTCAACGGCATGGCGCACACGAACGGGATTGAAAGCGTGTGGGCGGTGCTGAAGCGCGGCTACAACGGGGTTTACCACCAGATGAGCACGAAACACTTGCGGCGGTATGTGGACGAATTCACTTTCCGGCTGAATGACGGGAATGTGAAGCGGCACACCCTCGATAGGCTGGATAGCCTGATTGGGCAAGCAGTCGGAAAGCGGCTGACCTACGCGGATTTGATCAAGTGAACGACCCGAAGTTCGACCAGAACGCCCTTGACCATATTGCGGATAGGGTAGTGAGATTCAAGCCGAAAGAGAAACGCAAGGACACAAAGAAACGCCGCCCGAAAGAGGGCGGCGGGCAGTTGCATAAATGAATGCTGTGTCAAGTATGTAATTCCCGATTTTTATGAGCCATCAGAAAAGCCTGCTTTTCCGCTCGCACAACCGCTACCGTGGGTGAATAGGTTCTCTTTGGAGGAGTCCAACATGCGATCATCTCGAAACAAAATTATGCAATCGCTAGCGGTATTCTGCTTGTCTGCCGCGGTCGTGGTTCTGCTCAGTGCCTGTGTCATCCCCGTAAAACAACGCCCACCGAGCGCAACGGTCGATAAGGGCGCTAATCCGTTTAATGCTGATCAGGACGTCCTGTTCCGAACCACATACTATTTCCGAGTGTTCGACTACTGTGTCTCGCGAGACCTCAAAAGGGGAGACTTCGAAGAAGTTTACACGCCCCTAACGGATTCGCTCTACCGATTTCGTATGACCGGAAAGGGGCGTAGCAGCTGGCTCTCCAAAGTTCAGTTCGAGTCGGGAACGCTAATGGCATGGGAGGTTGATCCATTTGGTGCGAAAGTAGAGTTTGATCCCGAACTCGGTCGCGCTCGAGTGATTCCTCTTCGCGAGATTGAGGCGGAGGCTCAACTTGTGGCCCATAAGCGACATGTGGAAACTATGCTGAGAATGTATAACGACATGGACAACAAACTGCTCCAAAACGGGAAAAATCTACTTGCCGCCGAGATTGAGAACAATATCAAAATTTTTGGAAAGCTCCCTAGAGGCCCAAAAGAATATAATAGCAACACATACAGAGTAGATGGATCGGAGAAACCCCTGAGCGACAAAATGCTGTCCACTCTGCTAAAGGTCGAGGTAGTAAATGTTTTGAGTATGGCATTTCCAAATGTAGCAGTGGAAGAGATTGGTAAAATCGTCAACACGGGGTTTGGGGACGACTTGTCTGTTTTTTATGCATCTGATTTTTGGCGCCCGGGATTTGTCATGCGCGCAGTTGAAAAAACTATCAACAAATTTGCCCTTGCCCCAGAAGGCGAAAATCGGTTGCAAGCCGTCCTTTCTCCTAATTCCGATGCGGCGAAACCCATAACTGCGTCCACGATAATTGGACAGTTGAAGAAGAATAAATTCGACAGCATGATCATGGAAATCGAGTATATTCTGTCAAAAGCTGGTCGGCCGAAATCCATCCACTGCCCGGATGATGCTCCAGTGCGCCGCGGCTTCCAAGTGCTTGGGCCGGAAGGGTGGCGAACATTCAATCAAGACGAACGGCTAATGCTTGCCATGTCAGTAGGTTACAAGGCCAAACCGTTGATATCAACATTGAAGGAACTTTCAAATCGGGTAATAAGCTCTCACGAAAATACAGCCTCAGAGTTGCCACCTATTGTTCTTGAGCAGAAGAGGATATCTGATGTCCACCACATGCTTAATTCCAACCAAAGCGACAATGTAAAAGATATTGCCACTGTGATATGCAAGAAACTAGTTGAAGACATAAACGATACGAGAGGTGTGTGCAAATGAACAGTAACCGGCCCCGCGTGCGGCGAACGCCTGCTGTCCTCGCGTTGATAGCTGTAATTATGGTTGCGGGATGCGCGTCGTTGCCCTTCCCGTCGCCCTTCGCGAACACCCAGATTGATACTTTCGATAAATCGGCAACGCTACGGGTCGAGGTCGAGGTCTACAAGGGGCCGCTCTCCAAGGAGCTGGCTGTGCAAGTTGCCGAGCTGAAGGGAATTTTTGATGATTCCATGCGAGCCATGGAAATCCTCCAGGGTAGTATGACTTATTCTCCTACGACGATATTTTCGCCTACGGAGTTGACATATTCTCTTACTACGACATATTCGTCTACGACGACATTTTTTCCTACGGAATTGACATATTCTCTTAATACGACATATTCGCCTACGGTGACATACTCGGTTAATAGATGTTCGGATAATAATAGCAACCCTGAATGCTATGCGATCAGGCAATTACACAACGATATCGCCGAAGTATTGAAAAAATACAACGAAGTGTCCGGTTCCGATATTTTGCAGGAATGTGAACTTGATTTAGATAAGTCGAATTTTGTCGATCTGAACGTCTGCGAGAGTTTGCTTACCGAAGTTTCGGTCTACGGGTCTCATCTCAAGCGTCGCGCTGAGTATTGGGCAACTGATTATCAGGTCGCAATGACCTATAATGACTCGACCATTCGAAAATCTATAACCAACTTTGCGCAAGTCGCCGCTGAATATGGCAACCAAATCGTTTCACGCGCGGATGCCTTGTTGAAACAGGCAAGGGGTGCCCGTGGGATTGAGATTTTGCGCGAACAACTCCCGAATAGTGTCTATCTGCGTGACAGCGCGCCGACAGCATATCTGAATCTCTACGAGTGGAACGAGATCGCCGATAAAAAGACTAAAAAGGAGAAGGACGATATTGCCGATCGGGCGCGAATCGTCGAGCATGTTATCGCCGATAACTATTGGTCCCATATCAACACCGTGTTCACAGCTGGCCAAGGCAAGATGTACACGGCGCTCGTGAAAGATGACATTGGCAACTGGAATGTGAAAAGTTACGACAACAGTCCGGGCGACCTGCTGGATGCGTATAAGGAATTGGGTATAGCGGCGCTCAAGGGAGTGATCAAGTACGCAAGCGGAGGAAAATCATCAGCGCTCGATAAGGTGAAAGATGTTTTTAATTCCGCCAATCAAGTCGCCCTCAGCTCCACCGGATCGAGCCGCGTTGCGGAGACTGAGCGGCGACTAGATAATATGCGCATCGAAACCGCTCGTTTGATCATGAAAATCGGGAGGGCCTTTACCGAAGAGAAATCGGATAATGACGGCGAAAAGAAAGCGGAAAATGGTACCGAAGAGAAATCGGATAATGGTGCCAAAGAGAAAACGGAAAATGGTACCAAAGAGAAATCGGATAATGATGCCGAAAAGAAAGCGGAAAATGGTACCGAAGAGAAATCGGATAATGATGCCAAAGAGAAAACGGAAAATGGTACCAAAGAGAAATCGGATAATGATGCCGAAAAGAAAGCGGATAATGATACCCAAGCGAAACAGAAAAATGCCGCAGTTACACAAATCCGGCAACTCCTCGAATTGCATAATGCGATGGTTTCAGCTATGGCGGTAACCGCAGCCGAAGCAGCAAGTCCGCCGGACGCAAAGCAATCTCTTACTGAAACCGACACAGGGCAGAAATAAGCAACCACACCGGAGTGTAGGCAATCTCCTGCATCGTCCTTTCATTCCGAACCACCCCCACTCCCACCCACAACCCCCCAAACCCAAAACCCCCACCCAATAAAATGGCCGGCGCACTCCTGCGCCAGCCAACAAGGAGCATGGTTGCTGTCAGGCAGTTGCAACCATGTAGTTATCTTTTTACCAACCCTAATCCACCGGTGAAGGCGCCACCACCTGATCCATCAAATCGCTGTTCCACTCCCCATCCACCTTGATGTGCGAGATGGCGCCGAGGAGGACGGCCTCGATGAGGTTGTGGGAGAGATATACATAAGTGCCGGGTTGGTGGAATTTGTAGGTGAAGGCGCCGGCCGAGCCCGCGGCGATTACCCAGCTCTCGATTCCGGTAACCGGTGGGTCGGCGAAGTTGCCGCGTTCCCATACATAATCGCCGTGGCCGCCGATGAGATGGGGGTAGCTTTGGCGGTTGGCTTGGGAATGCACGAACAACACGGTCTCGCCCACTTTGGCGCTCATGGCGTTGTCGCCGGTGAGCGCGCCTTTGGTTGCGCCGAAGGGGACATGGGTTGGCACCAAGCCGGTCATCGCCTTGAGATCGTCCGCCAATGACGCCAGCGGGTTGGGGTATCTCTTGTACTTGCCGTTGGCGTCCTTCGGCAGGTAGTAGTCCTGCTCGCCGATGTAGTAGGCGCGATCGTAGCGAATCGGGTTGCCGTCGCCATCCTTCAGGCCGTCTCTGGGCAGTACCATGATTGCGCCGTTCATGCCGTGCACCACATGCCACGGAATCATCGCGCCGCCGGGGGCGCAGTGGTAGATGAAGGTGCCGACTTTGGTGGCCTTCCAGCGCAGCACCACCTGTTGGCCCGGGGCGACTTGCGTCAGTTCGCCGCCGCCCAGCGCGCCGGTGGAGGCGTGGAAGTCGATGTTGTGCGGCAGTTGGTTGGTTTTCGGGTTGATCAGGGTGAGTTCGACATAGTCGCCCTCATGCACCACGATCAACGGGCCGGGGACGCTGCCGTTGTAGGTGAATGCCCATAGAAAAACGCCGGGCTCGACCTCGATTTCCTTCTCCTCGATGACCATTTCCACCTCGACGATTCTCGGTTTGCCGGTGGCGACCTGATCGTGTTCGGGGACGAAGGGCGGGGCGACCAGAGTTTGCTTGACACGCTCCAAGCCGGAGAGATCGGCCTCGGTGCCGACTTCGTAGCCGGGCAGGCCGGCGGCGCCGAGGGTGAGCGGTGCAGTGGGGAGTAGGCAGATGGCGCAGATGATGAAGATTTTTCGCATGACATTACCCTCGAATTGGAGACGGCAGGCAGGGTAACCCGTGGCGCTTGTGCGTTCATTGACATAAATCATTTTTGTTTTTGTATTTTGTACAATGGCGCGCGTGGCGAATATGCGGAAATCGGTAGAAACAGCGGCGTGCGGCGGCGGCGGCGAGGTGTGCGAGCAATGCCTCGGCACGCATCCGGCGGTCAAGGGCGCGCTCGATGTTGCCGAGCGCGACGCCATTCACAACCACCGGCGGCGAATCACGCTGCGCCCCGGTGCCCGCCTGTTCGGGCACGGCGCGCGCATCGTCATCGCCCATCTCACCAAAGGCGTGGTCAAGCTGACGCCGCCCAACGACTCCACCCAGACTGCCGGGATTCTATTCGCGCCGGAAATCGTCGGCGGCGGCGATGTCCGCAACTTTCAGGCGTTCGCGTTGAGCGAGTGCGAGCTGTGCTGCTTCGATGCCGCCGCGGTGCGGGCGATCTTCGCCGGCCACCCCCATCTCGCCGAGAGTTTCTGGCAGCATTCCCTCGACTCGCTGAGCTGGATGCGCCGCGATGCCTCCCTGCTCAACGCCGCCGACGCCGCCAGTCGGGTGGCGGCATTGTTCTGGGTCATTGCCCGGCGCGCGCGGGAGACGGCGGGCGGGGACGGCGCGGTGGAAATCGTCCTGCCGATGACTTTGGCGGATGCCGCAACCCTGCTCGGCCTTGCCGCCGAAACCGTCAGCCGCCGCATCGCTGCCCTGCGAAACGCCGGCCTGTTGTGCAAGATCGGCGTGCGCCGCTATCGCATCCCCGATCCGGAGCGGCTACACGGGTTTATTACGGCGGAGGGATGAATGCGGCAAGGCGAACCGCCCCCGCCTAGTGCGCCTTGCTGAATTGTTCGCCGATGGATCTGAGAGTGTTCACCATATTCACCAAGCCGTTTGCGCGGGTTGCGGAGAGGTGTTCCCGCAGGCCGATGGCGTCGATGAAATAGAGTTCGGCGGCGGCGATGTCCTCCGGTTTTTGCTCGGCCAGCACCCGCACCAACAGGGCGATGATGCCCTTGGTGATGACGGCGTCGCTGTCGGCGGTGAAGGCGATGGTGCCGTGGCGCATTTCCGCCCGCAGCCACACTCGGCTCTGGCAGCCGCGAATCAGGTGCGCCTCGGTTTTGTATCGGTCGTCGATGACCGGCAGATTCCTGCCCAGCTCGATGAGGTATTCATACTTGTCCATCCACTGCTCGAAAACGCCGAATTCCTCGATGATGGCGTCCTGTACCTGATTGATGTTCACGGCGCGCGCGGCTCAGCGGCTCAGCCGAGCATCCGCACGGCACGCTCGACCCCCGCCGCCAGCGCGTCCACATCGGCGCGATTGTTGTACAGCGCGAAGGAGGCGCGCACTGTGCCGGGGGTGTCGTAGAAATCCATCAGCGGCTGGGTGCAATGGTGGCCGGTGCGCACGGCGATCCCCTGTTGGTCGAGGATGGCGCCGATGTCGAACGGATGGCTGCCCTCGACCAGAAATGAAATCACGCAAGCCTTGTGCCGCGCCGTGCCGATGAGGCGCACGTTCTCGATCGCGCCGAGCCGTGCAGTGGCATATTCGAGCACATCCTGCTCGTGGGCGGCCACTGCGTCCGAGTCGAACTGGCCGAACCAGGAAATCGCCGCGCCCAAACCGATGCCGCCGACTATGTTCGGCGTGCCGGCCTCGAACTTGTGCGGCAGGTCGGCGAAGGTGGTCTTCTCGAAGGTTACCTGCTCGATCATCTCGCCGCCGCCCTGATACGGCGGCATGTCGGCCAGCAACGATTCCTTGCCGTACAGCACGCCGACTCCGGTCGGGGCAAACACCTTGTGCCCGGAAAACGCATAGAAATCCACATCGAGGGCGCGCACATCGATGGGGAGATGCGGCGCCGCCTGCGCGCCGTCCAGCAGCACCGGAATGCCTCTGGCGTGCGCCAGATCGATCACCTCCTGCACCGGATTGATCGTACCCAGCGCGTTGGATACATGGGCGATGGCCACCAGCGCGGTGCGCGCCGACAACATCGCCTCGAAGGCATCCATCCGCAATTCGCCGGATCGAGTGATCGGCACCACTCGCAACCGCGCCCGCCGTTCCTCGCAGATCAACTGCCACGGCACGATATTGGAATGATGCTCCAGAGTAGATATGACCACCTCGTCCCCCGCCTGAAGATGGGCGCGCCCCCAGGATGACGCCACCAGATTGATGCTCTCGGTGGTACCGGCGGTCAACACCACCTCGCGCGCGTGCTCGGCGTTGATGTGCGCGCGGATGACTTCCCGCGCGTCCTCGAATGCCTGCGTCGCCTCCTGACTGAGGTGGTGAACTCCGCGATGAATGTTGGCGTTGAATTCCCGGTAATAACGCGCCACCGTGTCGATGACGCATTGGGGTTTCTGCGAGGAAGCGCCGTTATCCAGATACACCAGCGGAGCACCCCGAATTCGCCGCGCGAGAATCGGAAACTGGGCGCGAACGGCGGCCACATCCAGAACCGGCGCCGCCGGTTGTTTTTGCTGGGTGGTGGTCAATGAGGTAACTGTGCGGACATGAATATCAGTGGACGCAATCTAGCACGAAACACCGCCGCCGCGCAGGACACGCAGGGATCGGATCACCCCCGCCGCCCGCCTCGGCTATACTCCCCCGCCCCGCAAAAACGCGCAACGCGCACCGGAGAACCCCGCCATGACCGACACCGTATCGATGACCCTGAAGCAAATCCACACCCTCGCGCGCGACTGCCTCGCGCACAACGGCTGCGACCACGCCAACGCCGAGGCGGTCGCCACCACCGTCAGCCACGCCGAGCGCGACGGCTCGTTGTCGCACGGGTTGTTCCGAATCCCCGGCTATGTGGCGGCGCTGCGCAGCGGCAAGGTGGACGGCGCCGCCGTACCGCGCGTCGAACTGCCAAGTTCGGCGGTACTGCGCGTAGATGGCGGCAACGGCTTCGCCCCGCTGGCGTTGCAGTACGCCATACCGAAATTGGCGCAGGCCGCCACGGAAACCGGCGTGGCGGTGCTCGCCCTCGTGCGCGTGCACCACTTCGCGGCGTTGTGGCACGAAACCGAAGCCATCGCCGAGCACGGCCTCGCCGCCCTCGCCTGCACCGCCTACACTCCGGCGGTGGCGCCGGCCGGAGCATCCAGCGCGTTGTTCGGCACCAACCCGATCTCGTTCGCTTGGCCGCGCCCCGGCAACCGCCCAGTGGTGTACGACATGGCGACCGCCGCCATGGCGATGGGCGAGGTGCAGATCGCCGCGCGCGACGGCCACGAAGTGCCGCTCGGCACCGGCTTGAACGCCGCCGGCGAACCGACCACCGATCCGGCGGCCATCGCCACGGGCGGAGTGCTGTTGCCGTTCGGCGGATACAAGGGCTCGGCGATCTCGCTGATGGTGGAATTGCTGGCGGCGGCGCTCATCGGCGAGCGTTTCAGCTACGAGGCCGCGCAAGCCGACAACCAAGACGGCGGACCGCCGCGCGGCGGCGAATTCCTGCTGGCGTTGTCGCCCGAGCGCATCGCCGGAGCGGGTTGGGCGCAGCACGCCGAGGAATTCTTCGCGAGATTCGATGCGCTGGCGGGCGCGCGCCTGCCCGGCCAGCGCCGCCACAGCAACCGCGAAGACCACGGCGAGCGCCGCATCAACGCCGAGTTGGTGGCGAAAATTCGCAGCTTGTGCGAGTGAGGCCGAACGCCGTTTATCCAGCGTATAATCGCCCGACAAATCCACCGAGGAGCACGCCGTAATGCCCGAAGAAAAATTGTCCGCCGAAGCCGTCCGCCAGCACCTAGACAGATTGAATCGAGACGCCGCGCCGCCGTGGGAAATCGCCGATGGGAAACTCCACAAGACCTTCGCATTCGGGAATTTTGTCGAAGCCTTCGGTTTCATGGCGCAGGTCGCGCTGGTGGCCGAGCGGATGAACCACCATCCCGAATGGTGCAATGTATACAAGACCGTTGTGGTCGATCTGATCACCCACGAATTCGGCGGCATCACCCGCCGCGACTTCGATCTGGCCGAGCGGATGGAGAAATTGATTCGCGGGGGGCGGGCGAGCGGGTAATGGGCGCCGTGGCCGCCCACGAATCGACCACCGCCTAGCCCGTGGCGCGCCCGAGGGATTCTCTCTTGGCAGGATTGTCCAGCGCCGCCACCACCACCATCACCGCCACCGCGCGCCTCTCGCGGGAACTGACTTGGCGATTCGACCGGCAGCAACTCGCCGCCGGCAAGTTGGCTTGGGAAAGGGCGGATGTGCTGCCCTACCCGGCTTGGCTGAAGCGTCTGTGGCGGGACCTCGCCGAGGCCCTACCGCAGGCTCCGTTGCTGCTGAACGAGGCGCAGCTCGCGGCGGCGTGGGAAGGCATCATCCGTGACGACATCGCCCGCCGCGCCCATCCGACCGAGCCGTTGTGGAACACCCACGCCAGCGCGAAAATCTCCGTGGACGCTTGGCGGATTCTCAACGACTGGGAAATCGACCTCGACGAGTGCGCCAAATCGCACCAGCCGGATCACCGCTGCTGGGTGCGCTGGGCGCGGCGATTCGAGGAATTGTGCGCCGAGCGCAACTGGATGGACGCCCATCGTCTGGCGAGCCGGATAACCGCCGTTGCCGCAGGCGCCCAGTCAGCCGCGCTGGCCGAGCAGCTGACTGGGCAGCTGACTGGGCAGTACAAATTTGTCGGCTTCGACCAGATGTTGCCGGGGCAACAGTCGCTGCTCGACGCCTTGCGCCACATCGGGGTGGAAATCGAGGTCGTCCCCGCCGCCGAATCCGTCAACCGCAAGGTCGAATATCGCGTGTACGCGGATGAAGCCGAGCAGTGGCTGCACGCCGCCCGCTGGGCGCGCGACACACTGTGGCGCGATCCGCAGGCGCGGCTGGCCGTGGTCGCCCCCGATCTGGCCGCGTCTTCGCCCGCGATCGAATACGCCCTCAAGCAAATACTGAGCCCGCGGCAACTGGCCGATCCCGGGCCGAGCGCCCAACTGCCCTATCACCTGTCCTTGGGCAAGACGCTCATCCACCACCCGGTGGCAAAAGCCGCGCTGGACGCATTGACGCCGATGGACGACAAACCGCTGCCCTTCGACTCCATCAACGGCTTGATCGGTTCGCCCTTCCTGCGGGGAGCCGACGGCGAGGCGCTGGCGCGCTCAATGCTTGCGCAGTGGTGTCGTAGTCAACTTCCCCCGCGAATTCGATTCCGCCGGTTTGTGCGGGAATTGTCCACCTCGCAGGTGCCCCATTGCCCGACTCTCATCGAAGCATTGAACGCCGTGCTCCCGCTGTTGCCGGACGGCGGTGGGCGGCAGCTGGGCAGCCATTGGTCGCGGCACTTCGGCGACTGGCTCGAGCGCATCGGCTGGCCCGGCGAACGTTCCCTCGACAGCGATGAATTTCAGGTCGCGCGCGCCTTTAATCGGCAGCTGCGCGGCCTCGCCAGCCTCGATCTCAGCGCCGCGCCGATGAGTGCCGCCGCCGCTTTGTCGTGGTTGCGGCGGAGGTTGGCCGAGCAGCCCTTTCAGGTGGAGGCGCACGACGCCCCGGTGCAGGTGCTCGGCGTGCTGGAGGCCGCCGGGCAGTGTTTCGACGGGGTGTGGTTCGGTGGCCTGACGGAGACCGATTGGCCGTTGCAGCAGCGGCCCAACCCGTTCATCGCCGTCGGCTTGCAGCGGCAGGTCGGCGTGCCCGCGGCCTCGCTGACGCACAACCGCGAACTCGCCGCCGAGCAGCAACGGCGGCTCATCGCCTGCGCCGGTGAAATCGTGCTCTCCCGCGCGAGGATGGACGGGGATGTTCCCCTCGAATCCAGCGCGTTGTTCGATGACGCCGCCGCCTCATGGAATGGGGATGGGAATGGTCGGGACGCCGACGACCCACCTCCGGCAAACCTGTTGCACGAACACAAACCCGAACTGGAAACTTTCGTCGATACTCGCGGTCCCGCGTTCGCGCAGGGGGGTGCCGCCAGGGGCGGAATCGCGGTGATCGAGAATCAGGCGAAATGCCCGTTTCGCGCCTTTGCCATCCACCGGCTGGGGGCGCGCGACATCGAGCAGAACGAACAGGGGCTGGCGGCTGGGGAGCGCGGCGCGCTGATTCATCGCGCGCTGCAACTGGCTTGGGGCGAAATTCAATCGTCGCAGCGGCTAGGCGAGATTTCGCCGGAACAACTGCGGGGGATCATCGATCAGGCGGCCGAGCGAGCCGGGCAGCGCCATCAGGCGGCGAGCGGCTGCGGCGAGCGGTTTCAGGCGACCCAGACTCGATGGGCGAGCGACACGCTGGATGAATGGTTTGCCGTGGAAAAACTGCGGGCGGCTCCGTTTGCCGTCCACGCGCTGGAGGAGAAATTCACCCTCTGCTTGTGCGGGCTCGAACTGACCTTCAAGGCCGACCGCATCGATCGGATGGCGGACGGCGCGCTCGCCCTCATCGACTACAAGACCGGCACGCCGAGCAGTCTCGCCAACTGGCTCGGCGAACGCCCGCAATCTCCCCAGTTGCCCCTGTATGTTCTCGCTGTGTTGGCTCAGGAAGCGCCGGTCGAAATCGTCGCATTCGGCTGGGTGAAGCGCGGGGGGTGCGGTTTCAGCGGCATTGCCCGCAGCGGCGGATTCGACCACCCCGGCACCTCGCCAAACCGCGTTTCCCCGCCGGCACAAAGCCATGCCTTGAAACGGGACTTCGCCGATTGGGATGAACTGCTGGCGCACTGGCGCACGGTGCTGGCGCGGCTGGCCGGAGAATTTCTCGACGGCGAGGCCGGCGTCGACCCCCTCAACCCGAGCGTGTGCGCCCAATGCGGCCTGCACGCCCTGTGCCGCATCGAGGAGGACTCCGACTCCGAAGCGCGAGAGACGGCTCGATGACCACCCCACCCGACCAAGCCCAACGGCAACATGCCCTCGACCCGCGACGCTCGTTCATCGTGCAGGCACCGGCGGGTTCCGGCAAGACTTCGTTGCTGGTGCGACGCTATCTCGCCCTGCTGGCGCGCGTCGAGGCGCCGGAGCAGATTCTGGCGATCACCTTCACCCGCAAGGCCACCGCGGAAATGCGCGAGCGCATCGTGCACGCGCTTCGGCAGGCGGCGGCGGGCGGCGGAGGCGAGCGGGACGATGCGGAAATGCGCTCTCTGGGCGAGGCGGCGCTGGCCAACGACGCCAAGCACGGCTGGGAGATCACCGCCAACACCCGGCGGCTCAGAATCCAGACCATCGACTCCCTGTGCAGCGAGCTGGTGCGGCGCATGCCGTGGTCAGCGCGATTCGGGGCGGCGCCGGAAATCATCGACGATCCCGCCCCGCTCTATCGGCAGGCCGCCGCACTGACTCTCAATCACATCGAGGATGGCGAGGACGGCGAGGGTGGCAGCCAGTTGGCGCAGGCGTGTCGCCGGTTGCTCGCTTGGGTGGATGCGGACTGGAATCGGGCGCAATCCCTGCTGGCGGGGATGCTGGAAAAGCGCGACAAGTGGATGGGCGTGCTGGGTGCTGATACGCCAATGCAAATGCGCGCGCGTCTCGAAGAGATGTGGCGGCAGGTGGTCGAGCAGGGGCTGCGGCGGCTGGCGGCGATGCTCCCGCCGACACAACAGGCGGAAATCATGAAACTGGGCGCCTTCGCCGCCGACAACCTGCTGGCGGACGATGTGTCCTCGCCGCTAACCGCCCTGCACGAGGTGCCGAATTTCCCTGAAGCCGATCATCTCCATCTCGACCAATGGCACGCCATCGCCGCCTTGCTGCTGACGGGGACCGGCGGCCTGCGGAAGCGAGTGGACAAGCGCCACGGTTTCCCCCCCAACCACAAGGCGAGGAAAGAGCAAATGGTCGATTTGCTGGCGTGGTGCGCGCAGCAACCCGCGCTGGAGGATGCCCTGAGCGAAGCGCGCCTGCTGCCGCCAGCGCGATTCGGCGACGCCCAATGGGAGACGACCGCCGCCCTGTTGCAACTGCTGCGATTGGCCGCGGGCGAGCTGCAACTGCTGTTCAAGGCGCGAAATCAGGCGGACTTCATCGAGCTGACCCAACGCGCCGAGTTGGCTCTCGGCGATGCGGACGCCCCCTCGGATCTGGCGTTGACCTTCGACTACGAACTGTCGCATTTGCTGGTGGACGAATTTCAGGACACTTCCATCTCCCACATCGGCTTGCTGGAAAAGCTGACCGAAGGCTGGCAGCCGGGCGACGGGCGCACCCTCTTTTTCGTCGGCGATCCGATGCAATCGATCTATCGATTTCGCGGCGCCGAAGTCGGCAATTTTCTCAATGCGCGGCAGGACGGCCTCGGCGACATCCCCCTCGAAGCCGTTTCTCTCAGCGCCAACTTCCGCTCCGCGCCGCCGTTGGTGGCGTGGTTCAACCGCACCTTCGAAATGGTGCTGCCCGAACAAGACGACCTGATCAACAGCGCGGTACGCTACACCCCGGCACATGCCGCCGGGGGCGACGAACCGGCCTGCGAAGTACATATTCACCCCGCCATCAAGCGCGCCGCCGCATCCGAAACCGAATCCGAAGCGGAGGCTGTCGCGACCCTCGTGGAGCAGGCGCTGGCACACGATGCGGATCAATCCATCGCCGTGCTCGGCCGCGTGCGCGCCCACCTGCGCCCCATCGCCACGGCGTTGCGCCGACGGGGGGTCCCGTTTCAGGCGGTGGACCTGGTCAAGCTCAACGACCGCCCGGCCATTCGCGACCTGACCGCCCTCACCCGCGCCCTCGTCCAGCCGGCCGATCGGGTCGCTTGGCTCAGCCTGCTGCGCGCGCCGTGGTGCGGCTTGGAGTTGGCGGACCTCACCGCTCTGGTCGGCGACGACCATGCCGCCACGCTGGTTGAACTGTGGGAGGACGAGGAGCGGGTATCCGACTTGTCCGAGGAGGGGCGCGCCAGATTGGGGCGTCTGACCGAATCCCTCGCCGCCGCCCTCCATCGGCGCGGGCGCATCGGCCTGCGGCAGAATGTGGAGGCCGCTTGGCTATCCCTCGGCGCACCCGCCACGGTCGGCTCCTCGGATCTGGACGATTGCCGCCGCTACCTCGACCTGCTCGATCAACTGGAATCCCAACAGATCGAAATCACCCCGGACAACCTGCGGCGCGCCGGTGAAGACCTGTGGGCGCGCGGCGGCGACGGTAGCGAGCGGGTTCAGCTGCTCAGCATTCACAAGGCCAAGGGGCTGGAATTCGACAGCGTCATCCTGCCGAGTCTGGAACGGCGACCGCGCGGCGAGGAAAGGACGCTGTTGCGCTGGCGCGCTTTGCCCGAACAATTGCTCATCGCGCCGCTGCCGCCGAGTACCGACCGGGACGATCCGCTGTACCGATACCTCGAACATCTGGACAAGCACCAAGCCCGCCACGAATTGAGCCGGCTGCTGTATGTCGCCTGCACCCGCGCGCGCAAGAATCTGCACTTGTTCGGCACCGTCGCCGTCAAGGCCGCCAAGCCCGATGAAGCCGCGGAGCCGGCCTCGACTTCCCTGCTGGCCCTGCTGTGGCCGCAGGTGTGGGATTCGTTTGATGAGATTGCCGCCGCTGCCGACGAAGACGACGATGCGGCGGGCGAAAGCGAGCCGATTCAGTCGCGCCCGCCGCCGCGGCCCCTGCACCGGCTACCGCTGGCGTGGACGCCGCCGGAGTTGCCGGAGAGCATTGCGGCCACGACCGCCGCCGATGCCGACGCCGATGTGTCGGACTCCATCGAATTCAACTGGGTTGGCGAAACCGCCAGAATCGTCGGCATCGTCATCCATCGGATATTGCAGCAGATCGACGAAGTCGGCTGGGAAAATTGGCGGCGGCGGCGCACCGACGAAAACCAACGGGCGCAATGGCGCACCCAGCTGCGGGAAAACGGCATTGCCGAGCCCGATTTGGCGGCGGCGCTGAAACGGGTGGAAGACGCCGTCGACAAGGCGCGGCGGGATTCCCGCGCGGCTTGGCTGTTTTCCGCCGCGCACCGGGACATCCGGCGCGAATGGCCCCTCGCCGGGCAGGTTGACGGACGGGTGGTGCGCATCGTCGTCGACCGCAGCTTCATCGACGAAAACGGCGTGCGCTGGATCGTCGATTTCAAATCCAGCCACCATCAGGGCGCCGAGCTGGACGAATTTCTGGATGAGGAGCAAGCGCGACACCGGGCGCAGCTGTCGCGCTACGCCGCCATAGTCGGCCAACTTCAGCCGGGCGAGATCAGATTGGGCTTGTATTTCCCCGCGCTGCAGGGTTGGCGCGAGTGGGCGGCGTGAGGGCGGGGCAACCTCAGGAACGAACGGCGGGTTGGTTCAGCGCCAATCTGCCCTGAAGATAGTTGAGCAGGATGCCGTAGGCCGGTAGGAACAGTAGTATCGACACCACGATCTTGAAGACCAGATCGACGCTTGCCACCTCGACCCAATTCTCCGCCATGAAGGGGTCTGTCGAGCGGTAGAATGCCGCCGAATAGAAGGTATAGGTGTCGAGGATGTTGGCGAAGAAGGTCGAGATCAGCGGCGCCGCCCACCAGGATCTGCTGCGCTCGCGGATTTTCTGGAAGACCGTGATATCCAGCAGCTGACCGAGCAGATAGGCGCTGCCGCTGGCGAGGCCGATGCGCCAATCGGCCAGCCAAGCGCTGATGACGATCGCCGGGATATATGCGCCGGCGACGATGACGCGCGCGTTGCGTTGGTTCGACAGCCGCACCGTGAGGTCGGTGGCGAGGATGACCAACGGGAACACGAACATCCCCCAAGTGAAAACATGGCCGTCAAATGTGCCGGTGAATTGCACCTCATCAATAATCGGAACGCCGCCCAAAACTATGAAAACATGGCCGTCGAATGTGCCGGTGAACTGCACGGTGTAATTCGCCAGCGCGATCACGCCGATGTGAAACAGCATGAGGCCGCATATCAGTCTTTTGTCGAGGTTGTGCAACATGGGGGTCGGGCAGGGTTGAGCGCGGCGGATTGTACTGAATTTTCACGAGCGCCGGGGCGGGCGGGTTGTGGTACAGTGCCCGCGAGTAGTATTTCAACCAACGGAGAAAACCATGAAAACGAGAGCAGCTGTTGCCTGGGAAGCCGGTGCCCCGCTGAGTCTGGAAGAGGTCGAGCTCGAAGGCCCGCGAGCCGGAGAGGTGTTGATTCAAATCAAGGCCACCGGCGTTTGCCATACCGATGCGTTCACTCTGAGCGGCGAGGATCCGGAGGGCGTTTTCCCGTCGATTCTCGGCCACGAGGGAGCCGGCGTCGTGGTGGAAGTCGGCGCGGGCGTGAAGTCGGTGGCGCCGGGCGATCATGTCATCCCCCTGTACACGGCGGAATGCCGCGAGTGCAAATTCTGCCGCTCCGGCAAAACCAATTTATGCTCGTCGGTGCGCGCCACGCAGGGGCGCGGCCTGATGCCCGACGGCACCAGCCGCTTCGCCCTGAACGGCAAGCCGATTTACCATTACATGGGCACCAGCACTTTCTCCGAATACACCGTGGTGGCGGAAGTGTCGGTGGCGGTGGTCAACAAGGCGGCGCCGTTCGACAAGATATGCCTGCTCGGCTGCGGCGTTACCACCGGCATCGGCGCGGTGCGCAACACCGCTCAGGTCGAGCCGGGGGCGACGGTGGCGGTGTTCGGCTTGGGGGGAATCGGGCTGGCGGTGGTGCAGGGCGCGGTGATGGCCGAGGCCGGGCGGATTATCGGCATCGATGTGAATCCGGCCAAATTCGACCTCGCCAAGCAGATGGGGGCGACCGACCTGATCAATCCCAGAGACTACGACCAACCCATTCAGGAGGTCATCGTCGATCTGACCGACGGCGGCGTGGACTACTCATTCGAGTGCATCGGCAATGTGGATGTGATGCGCGCCGCCCTCGAATGCTGCCACAAGGGTTGGGGGGAAAGCGTCATCATCGGCGTCGCCGGCGCCGGGCAGGAAATCGGCACACGCCCGTTTCAGCTGGTAACCGGGCGGGTATGGCGGGGCTCGGCCTTCGGCGGCGTCAAGGGGCGCACCCAATTACCGCAGATGGTCGAGCAATCCATGAGCGGGCAGATCGATCTCGATCCGTTCATCACCCACACCATGGGACTGGAAGACATCAACAAGGCGTTCGACCTGATGCACGCCGGCGAGAGCATTCGCTCGGTGATCATCTATTAGCGGGCAGCGGGCAACCGCCGGCCGCTCATACCGGCGGCTCCGGGACGCGCGACGGCTTGGACTTGCCCAACAGTTCGACTACGGCGCGCACGGCGACCGCGAGGATGATCAACAGGCCGCCGACGATACTCCACATAGAGGGCTGTTCGTCGACAACCAGCCACACCCAGAGGGGCCCCAGAGCGAATTCCAGCAGCATGAACAGGGTAACCTCGGCGGCGGCGAGGTGGCGGGAAGCGTAGATGAACAACCAGTTCGCCACCCCGGACAGCAATCCGCCCCAGAGGAAACTCAACATCATATCGCGCCACGAGATGGACAGGTCGCCGCCCTGAGCGATCACCGAGGCCGCCATGATGACGATCGCCGAGATCAGCAGCGTCGGCAACATTTCCTTCTGCCGCCTGCTGCGCAGGGCGACCGCGTAGGAGGCGAACAGGAATGCGGTAAGCAGGGCAAAGCCATTGCCGGCACCGACGCCGATGGCAATGCCCTCGAACACCATCACCACCAATCCCAGCGCGGCGACCGCCATGGTCAGCAAGGTTGCCCGCGTCAGTTTTTCCTTGAGCAGAATGCGCGCCAACAGGGCGGCGAAGAACGGGATGGCGCCGAGGATGAACAACGTGTTGGCCACCGTGGTGCGCGTCAGGGCTTGCAGGAAGGCCATGCCGGCACAGCCGAGGAACACGCCGGCGAGACACCCCAGCGCGCCGATGTTGCCCACCACCGAGACGGATTTGCGCCCGTATCGCAGCACGATGAAGACGGCGACCACGCCGAGCAGGGCGGCCGAGCGGTAGAAATTGATCTGCCACGGCAGCGCCGCCTCCATGCTGCGCACGATCAGCCCGCCGAAACTGATCACCACCGAGCTGACTACCATGAGCAGCATGGCAAGCCCTCGTCGGGAATCGATGGCCGGCGGCGTTGCGTTCATGGCCGGATTCCATCTCCGGCGGCGGCTCGAGTTTGTGCAGTTTGCGCCTGATGGCAGGGAAGCGGCGCCAACGCGGGGGTTCGGTGATCGTTCATTGCCTGCTATGATTCGCGTTTTTCAGGGGCTTGTCGTTGTCGTGAAGAAGCTGGTCTACGCAGTCATCATTTGCTCCGCCGTCCCGGGAGTCATCATCGTCCCGCTGGCGCCGTTCACCTTCCTCATCGTCGACGGCGAAGGCCGCGTCCCCGGCCTGTTGCACGAATACGCCTTCATGGCACTGTTGCTCGCCTATCCGCTGTTGTTGTTGGGCGGCATATTCCTCGCCCCGCGCCTCCTGCGCGGGCAGCGGGCGCGCCACGCCGTGCTCGTCGCCGCCGCGCCGCTGGCGTGCGCGCTGCTGCTGGTTTGGGTATTCGTCGTCGGCGGGATTCGGCTGCATTAGGGTGAGGGCGAGGGCGCCTGATCGTAGACTCGCGGCAAGTAGTACTCGACCTCGTCTTCGCTGTAGCCGATCAACTCGACCAGACGACGCCGACACTCCGCTCTGGACGCGCCGCGCCGCTTCCACAGGGGCACCCGCTTCACCAGCGTTTCCACCCGTTCGCGCGGGGTGATGATCCAAGTATCCTGCGGCGTTTCGCCGAAGTAGAATTGCGCGCCGCTGACCGCCATCGCCTTGGGCTTCATGTACATCGCCAGATTCAACACCCGGTGGGCGCCGCTGTCGCGAATGTACTTGGCGACGAATTGCATGGTGCCGCCCTCGTCGCCGAGATCGTCGATCACCAGCACGCTCTGGCCGCTGATGGGGATGGATATGCCGTGCTGAATCAGCGGATTCTCGTAGCGCTCCCCGGGCCCCTTGTACAGCGACAGGCCGATGGTGCCGAATTCGATCTTGGGAATGTTTTCGCGCCGCCCTTCGACCAGATGGTCATACAGAATGACGCTGGGCAACAACCCGCCCATGGTGACCATCAGCGCCTTGGTGATCTGCGCTCGGCTGCCGGCGTGCGCGCGTTGATAGGCGTGAACCTGCTTGGCTAGAGTAAAACATGCCGCCGCCACCACCGCATCGGGCACCAGCAAAAAGCTCAGCTCGTCGTCCGGCACGGTTACGCCCTCGGGCTTTTGCCAGAATGCCAAGTCCACGGAGTGCCTGAGATCGACCGCATTGTCGCGGTATTTCTTCAACTGCCTGCTCCCACCAAAGCCGAGGGCGCATTATGCTATATTTTGGGAATTATATACTTGAATCCACAAGCACTTGCGGGCAAACCGGAGCAACCCCCAGCTTAGCGCCCAAAGGAGCATTCCCGCCCCTTTTCTTGATATTCACAGCCGCGTTCCTGTCTCTGTCCAGCACCAACCCGCATTCTGGGCAGGAATGGACACGAACCGCCAGCGACTTTTTCACAATCGCACCACAGCCGGAACACATCTGCGAAGTCTGTTTCGGGTCAGCTTTCATCACTGCCAAGCCAGCACTTTCAGCCTTGCAAGTCAGCCGTTCGACAAAAGCCGCCCACCCTACATCCGAAACCTGCCGCGACAACATCCCACGCGCCAAGCCTTTCACATTCAAGTCCTCGACAATCAGCGTCTTGCCTTGCTCCACCAACCTTTTCGCCGCCTGCCAGTGGAAGTTTGCTCGCTGATTCCGCACCCGCAAGTGCAGTCGTTCTACTACTTTCCGTTGCCGCTCCCTGTTTCCGCTGCCGCGCAGCTTTCTCGCAAGCGACCTCTGCGCTACGCGAAGCCGTTTCAATTCCCGTTGCAGGCATCTCGGATTCGGTATCTGTTCGCCGGTGTCCGTTGTCAGGAAGTGCGTCAACCCTACATCGATTCCCATCATGTCGGAAACCGGAACGCTGGCCGCATCCGGCAATTCCAGTACCAACTGCAATTTCCAACCTTTCGCGTCCCGCACCAACCGAGCGTATTTCTGCCTTGCTTCGGCTGGCAATGGGCGGTGGAAGTAGACGCGCAGGCGGCCATTCATCCCCTTGAACGAGAGAAATCGCCAATTCCCGTTGCCGATTTCTATCCGATAGACTTTCTCCAGATCGATGCTCCGCCAGCGGTTTCTCCCCTTGAATCTTGGGAAACCACAACCTTCCTTGAAACCCTTGAAAAACGCCTTGAACGCCTTGTCCAATCGCGTCAGCGCGCCCCGTCCTATCTGGGCGGACTGCTCGCGCCACCCTTCGTCAAATGAGCGTATCTCGGTCAAACTTTTGCATTGGTCGTAGTACGAAACCCCCCGCCCAGTCCGTTTGTAGCAGTCGATTCGCTCCTGCAACGCCGCGTTGTACAATCCGCGCGTCATGCCGAGCAGAGACAGCAGGCGCTTTCCCTGGCCCTTTTGCGGTAGCGCTCGGTATTCGTAGGTTCTGATCATCGTTTTATTTTACCCTGTTTATCTTGGGTGGAATTAAGTATGTAATTCCCTATATTTTCGTGCGCTACACGCTCCTGACCCCCGGCCCCTGCAACCCCACCCCATCATGACGACGGCCGCTCTCATCTCCCTGTTCGTCGGCTCCCTGCTCGCTTCCACCATCCTGCCCGGCGGCGTCGAAGTACTGTTGTACGCTCTGGTCGAATCCGGCAACCACTCGTCGCTCTCGCTACTCGCCACGGCCACCGCCGGCAATACCCTCGGCGGCCTCATCACCTACGCCGCCGGGTTGTTGCTTGGGCGCGGCCTCGCCCGCGTCTCCTGGGGTCGCCACTTCCAACTGAAACAACCCGCCCTCGACCGCGTCCGGCGCTGGGGGGCGCCCTGTTTGCTGTTCTCGTGGATGCCGTTGGTGGGCGACCCGTTGTGTCTGGCCGCGGGCTATCTTCGCCTCGGATTCTGGCCGAGCGCGGCGATGATCGCCGTGGGGAAATTCGCGCGCTATGTGGTGCTGTTGTGGCTGTTCGGCTGGCGCTGAAGCCGCATTTTTCGCCGCCGAGGCGGGGGCTTCACGCCCGGTAGGAGGAATCCTGTCGATCCAGCATGCGCAAGAGGGCTTGCCAGGAGCGCGTGGCGTGGTCGCACGGCTCCTCTTCGGGCGGGCGGCCGTAATCGGCCAGCGCGGCGAGCACCGCCTCGGACGGCGTTACCAGTTTCGCTCTGGACGCCATCACATCGACCTGCACCTTGCAGGCGTTTTCCAAGGTGTACAGGAAATAGAACGCCTCCGCCACCGTTCTACCGGCGGCCAGCAGGCCGTGGTTGTGCATGATCATCAGCCACTTGTCGCCCAGATCCCGCCCCAATCTGCGGCATTCCTCCGAATTGTCGATGGCCATATCGTATTCGTGGTAGGAAACCAGTTCGCGCACCTCGTTGGACTGCTGGGTGAGGGGCAGCAGGCCGTCCGCCATGCAGGAAACCGCCATGCCGGCGCGGGTATGGCTGTGCAACACCGCGTTGACATCCGCGCGCGCCTGCAGGACTGCCGTGTGAATGGCGTGGCCGGCGGCGTTGTAGGGGTAATCGCCGACGATCACATTGCCGGCGAAATCGACCTTGATGAGATTCGACGCGGTAACCTCATCGAACAACATCCCGTAGGGGTTGATGAGGTAGTGCTCGGGGTGCTCCGGCACGCGGGCGCTCAGGTGGGTGAAGATGGTGTCGGTCCAACCGAAGCGGACGAACAGCCGGTAACAGGCCGCCAAGTCCTGACGCACTTGCCATTCGCTCGCGCTGATGGAGTCGGCGATGGGTTTGGGTTTGGACGCGGGCATTGTCATGTTCGATATCGATCCTCCCGATTTACCCCGCGCGCCTCCGGCCTGCGGGGCAAACTGCGATTATCCCGCCGCGCCGCAGGCTAGCCAACATCGGTAACCGCGCCGCGCGAGGCAGGGCCCACCAGCCGCGCGTATTTCGCCAGCACGCCGCGTTGATAGGTCGGTTCGGGCGGTTTCCACGCCGCCGCGCGTTTTTTCCATTCGGCGTCGGAGAGCTTCGCGTTGACCTCGCGCTTTTCGGCGTCGATGCTGATGGTGTCGCCGTCTCGCAACAACGCGAGGGGGCCGCCCACCGCCGCCTCCGGAGTTACATGCCCGACCACGAATCCGTGGGAACCGCCGGAAAATCTGCCATCGGTGAGAAACGCAACCTCCCGGCCAAGCCCCCGGCCCATGATGGCCGCTGTCGGCGACAACATCTCGCGCATACCGGGGCCACCCTTCGGGCCCTCGTAGCGCACCACGATGACATCGCCGGTGGTCACCGTGCCGTCGAGAATTCGCTGCAACGCCTGTTCCTCCGAAGCGAAGATGCGCGCCGTACCGACGAAGCGCAGGCCCTCCTTACCGGAAATCTTGGCGACCGCCCCCTCGGGCGCGAGGTTGCCGTGCAGGATCACCAGGTGGCTGCTCGCCTTGATGGGGGCGCTCAGGCCATGCACGATATTCTGGCGCTTGGGATAGGGCCGCGCCGCCGCCAAGTCCTGCGCCAGAGTCTTGCCGGTTACCGTCAGGCAGTCGCCGTGCAGCAGACCGGCATCCAGCAGCATTTTCATCAGCGGGCGGATGCCGCCGATTTCGATCAGCTCCGACATCATCGCCCGCCCGCTCGGACGCAGGTCGGCGAGCACCGGCACATTCTCGCCGATGCGGGCGAAGTCGGCGAGTTCGAGCGGGACTTCCGCCGCCGAGGCCATCGCCAGCAGATGCAGCACCGCATTGGTCGAGCCACCGAGGGCGATCACCACGGTAATGGCGTTTTCAAAAGCCTGCCGCGTCATGATGTCGCGCGGCTTGATGCCCGCCTTCAACAGCCGCATGGCCGCCTTGCCGGCAGCCACACAATCCTTCGCCTTGTCCTCGGACACAGCCGCCTGCGCCGAGCTGTTGGGCAAACTCATGCCGAGCGCCTCGATCGCCGAGGCCATGGTGTTGGCCGTGTACATGCCGCTGCAGGAGCCGGGGCCGGGAATCGCGGCGCGCTCGATGTCGGCGAGTTCCTGCGCACTGATCTTGCGCTGGGCACACGCGCCGACCGCCTCGAACACGGTGACGATGTCGATGTTCCTGCCGTTGTGGCAGCCGGGCAGGATGGTGCCGCCATAGACGAAAACCGAGGGGCGATCGAGGCGCGCCAAGGCGATGAGGCAACCGGGCATGTTCTTGTCGCAGCCGCCGATGGCAACCAGCGCGTCGAATCCCTGACAGGCGGCCACCGCTTCAATCGAATCGGCGATGACCTCCCGGGAAACCAGCGAATACTTCATGCCCTCGGTACCCATGGAAATGCCGTCCGACACGGTGATGGTATTGAACACCACGGCCTTGGCCTTGGCCGCACCAACCCCTTCGGCGGCACGCAACGCCAAGCGGTCGATGTGCATGTTGCAGGGGGTAACCTGACTCCAGGTCGAGGCCACGCCGATCTGCGGCTTGTTGAAATCGGCATCGGTAAAACCCACCGCCCGCAACATGGAACGACTGGGGGCGCGGGCTGTTCCGTCCACTACTGGGGAGGAGAAGTTGCGGATGCCGGTTTTGCCGGCGGTGGCGGGCTTTTTTGCGGGCATGGTGGGGCGTCTTGGGGGAATGGATGAGGCGGGAACGATAACAGAATTTGCGGGGTGGTTCGATACGCCGCTCCGCTACGAAGGCGCGCCCCTCGCGGCGATCTCCGTAATCGCCATCGTCAATCGCGGTTCTCCGCGGCTTCGCACAGGACGGTAACCAGATCGCCGAAATAACTGACCAGCAGCACCCGCTCCGGATTGCGCGCGCGGCGGAACCAATATCTCGCGAAAAACCGATGGTCGACAATCTCGGTGTAGGCATAGCCGCGATACGCCGCCAGCGGCAGGGCGGGCGTGCCGAAATGTGCTCTGGCTTGGGTGGCGTCCAGTTTGTCGTAGGGCTGAGCGGCGGTGAAGAAACTGAAGCGCAGGCGTAGCTCGTGGCGTTCGCTATCGTCGCTATCGCTGTCGAACAGGAAGCCGACATGGTGCTCGCGATCCGGATCGATGTGGTCGCCGAAGACATGGCAAACCCCTGCATACACTCTGGGAAGCCCGGTCAGGTCAACGCCTTCCCCCTGCTCGAATCTCGTCCAGATATGCTGCTGCCGAGCACCGCAGTCACGACAAACATTGGTCGGCAGCCCGACACCATCCTCCGCCCACCCCACCACAGCCCCCAACCCCAACACGACCCCAACCACCGCCACCATCCATAAGGCGGGGCGCGGAAGGCGATTTCCGAAGTGAATGGAAGACTCCATGGGGGCATTGTAGCGCGTGGCGGCGGTTGGGAAGGCGCTGAGGGTATCGGGGAATAATGCCGGATACATTCCGGATTTTTGGTTGGCGGAAAAGGGAGCCGATACACTGATAAAGCACATCGGCTTCGCCATCCTCGCCGATTTGGTCGAGGGGCGGTAATTGATGGGGAAGTATGGGGAAGCGAAATTTCGTCCCAGCGGAAGGGGCAAAAGCGCGATTTGCGCGTGATTTGATGGCAAAATCGCGTGCACGTGGGCTTTGAGGGGTTTTTCCCGGCTCAAACACCCGTAATAATCCAGCACCATCCAAATTCGCAGTAAAATTGCCATTTGCGTCACCACCACGGTATCAACAGTAGAACAGGAGAAAGCACCATGCAAAAAAACCCTTTTTCATTTCTTCTTGATAACCTGCCACTATCTACCGAAGAAGTTGATCAGTTACTGTCAACTGAAGACGTTGAGCTGTTACTGTCAACCGAAGACGCAACCGAATACTTTGTGCAATTGCACGCGGAAGCGGAACAAGGGGATGCGCGGGCTCAAAATAAGTTGGGCGATGCATATTGGGATGGCAAAGGTGTTGCCCAAGATACGGGAGAAGCAGTGCACTGGTATCGAAAAGCAGCGGAACAAGGGAATGCGACAGCGCGAAATAATTTGGGCGATGCATATTGGCATGGCGAAGGCGTTGCTCAAAACAAAAAAGAAGCGGTGCGCTGGTATCGAAAAGCCGCAGAGCAGGGGAATGTGTCAGCGCAATTTAGCTTAGGCTATGCATATTGGTATGGCGAAGGTGTCGCACAAAACAAACGTGTAGCAACACGTTGGTTCCGAAAAGTAGCGGAACAAGGGAACGCGCAGGCACAAGATTATTTGGGTGATGCATATCGGGGTGGCGAGGGCGTCACACAAGACAAGCGAAAAGCGGTGTATTGGTATCGAAACGCCGCAGAGCAAGGAAACGGATGGGCACAAGGTAGTTTGGGCAATGCATATTGGTATGGCGAAGGTGTTGCCCAAGATACGGGAGAAGCAGTGCACTGGTATCGAAAAGCCGCAGAGCAGGGGAATGTGTCAGCGCAATTTAGCTTAGGCTATGCATATTGGTATAGCGAAGGCGTTGCTCAAGATACGGGAGAAGCGGTGCGTTGGTTTCGAAAAGCTGCGAAACAAGGAGAGGCGACAGCGCAAAACCATTTAGGCGATGCATATTGGCATGGCGAAGGCGTTGCTCAAAACAAAAAAGAAGCGGTGCGCTGGTATCGAAAAGCCGCAGAGCAGGGGAATGTGTCAGCGCAATTTAGCTTAGGCTATGCATATTGGTATGGCGAAGGTGTTGATCAAGATACAAGGGAAGCGGTGCTCTGGTATCGAACATCAGCAGTACAAGGAAATGCGATAGCGCAAAATAATTTGGGTGTTGCATGTTGGGATGGCGAAGGTGTTACCCAAAACAAGAGAAAAGCGGTGCGTTGGTTTCGAAAAGCTGCGGAACAAGGAGAAGAGACAGCGCAAAACCATTTAGGTGATGCGTATTGGAATGGCGAAGGCACTTCACAAGACAACAGGAAAGCGGTGCTCTGGTATCAAAAATCTTCGGAGCAAGGGAATGCATCAGCGCAATTTAGCTTAGGCTATGCATATGATACCGGTACAGGCGTTGTCCAAGACAAGCAAGAGGCCGTGCGATGGTATCGAAAATCTGCGGAACAGGGGGAGGCAACAGCGCAAAATAATTTGGGTGATGCATATTGGGGTGGCGAAGGCACTATCCAAGACAAAAGAGAAGCGGTGCGCTGGTATCAAAAGGCAGCGGATCAAGGAAATGTGTCGGCTCAATATAGTTTGGGCGTTGCGTATTGGCATGGAGAAGGCGTCATTGAAGACGAATTCGAGGCGTATATCTGGCTTTCCATTGCCAAAGCGAATGGTAATGAAAATGCGACTGATAGTTTTCGTGAGTACAACTGGTATAATGTTTTATCCCTCTCTGAAATTCGTTCCGCGCAGAAAGAAGCGGCGCAACGGTTGGAGAAAATTGAAAATCGCGTGGAGGAAGAAAAACCCGTATATGTACCCGTGGGCGCCAACATTGCCGCCGCGCCCAGTAGTGCAAGTGTCTCTGAAACTGTATTCGAAAACACTTGGCGATCGGTGGTAGTCATACATAACGGAGACGGCCAAGGAAGCGGCGTAATCATCCGCCCCAATATCGTGGCGACTAATTGGCATGTGGTGGATGAGGGTGGCGACATTTTCGTGTACAAGTCCGACAATCGCCGCACCGATACGGAAACTATCTTCCCCGCCACCATCCGCTATTTTGACAAGGAGCAGGATTTTTGCCTGTTGGATGTGAGCGATTTGTGGGGCATACCGGTGGCGGTGCGCCGCTTCGATACTCTGAAAATCGGCGAAGCCGTGTACGGATTGGGTGCGCCTCAGGGGTTGGGCTTGTCGATTTTCTCGGGGCTCATTTCACAACTGCGAACCGAGGAAGGAGAGCGATACATTCAAACGGATGTGGCCATCTCGCCAGGCTCGTCTGGTGGCGGATTGTTCGACAGCGAAGGCAATTTGGTCGGCATTATGACGGCGAAAATAGTCGATGAAGACACCGAAGGGATCGGTTTCGCCATTCCCGCCGATTTGGTCGAGGGGCAGCAATGATCCATGCGAGATTTTGCCGCCGTACCTGCGGATGCAGTGCAGCTGCTTGACATTCCATTGTAAGTACTGTAATTATCCGCATTTTACCGCATTCATAGGAAAAGCCAAGTGCCGCCAATAAACTACGAACTAGTAGGTGTCAAATACGATTTTAGAGAAGGAGGAAATTTCTCATGACTCATGTAATATCGATTATTAATCTCAAGGGCGGAGTTGGAAAAACCACGACAACCGTTGCTCTTGCCGAAACCTTATCTTGTGAATTTCGCAAGAAGGTGCTCGTTATTGATCTCGACCCGCAAACCAACGCGACAATTATGCTCATTGGCGAGAAGGAGTGGCGTAAGTTGAACGACAAAGATCGTACTCTCGCACGCCTATTCAAGGATGCCCTAGAACCAAGCAATAAGCAGTTCAAATTTGATACTACGCTCCAAAAAGATGTTTCAAATGTTACCTATGCCAACACGGTTGATCTCCTACCATCTAGCCTCGATCTAATCGACGTTCAGGATAAGCTAACATCTGCACCCAGTGGAAAATTTCACGCTGCAAATCCCATTGATATTCTACAGCGCGCAGTTAAGGCGCATCTTGATGACTATGATTTCGTACTCGTGGACTGCCCGCCAAATTTGGGAATTATTACCTTGAACGGACTCCGAATTTCACAGAGATACATCATCCCCACAATCCCCGACTACCTTTCAACATATGGTATCCCGCAGATTGTCAGCCGTGTCCGCGAATTTTCCGAGGAAATTGCTGAATCGATCAATCCTTTAGGGATTGTCATAACCAAATTCCAAGGCAATTCATCGGTTCACAAGAACGTGTTGAACGATTTGAAAGCAGAAAAAGACGCTCCTGTCTTCGAGACAATAATCCCGCAGTCCAACGATTTTTCGGCTGTAGCAGAACATTCAGACTATGACCGCACACTAAAGCAGAAATATGGATACAGAGAGAAAGCTGATACTTTCGTAAAGCTTGCCAGAGAGTTACTCGATAAGCTGTCGGCCTGATCAATGAAAGTCAGAAGAAAGCTTCTTGAACTAGCAAGGATCGTAGCCGATCACGCCGAACGTGATCCGGAATTTGCGGAAAGGTTAACCTCTTTTTTTGGGTTTGAACAAAGCCAACGTAAAAAGCGTAGCGCACAATCTAGCGCCGCAAGCCGCCCAAAGAACCGGCGGTGCGCAGCTATTCTTGACCCTGTGGCAGTGATTCGGGAAGAAGGTGAGGATGTACTTCGATCTCGCCTATCTGAGCTGAGCCTTGACCAAATTAGAGACATCGTGGCGGACCATGGTATGGATCCAGACAAGAAAGTAATGACGTGGAAAGATACTAAACGCGTAGTTGAACGCATCGTACAGCTTGCTTTGAATCGATCCCAAAAAGGCGATGCGTTTCGCGCAGATTAGAAATCCATATTGCTACCGGCCCTCTATACCTAAACGGCGTAGCCGTTATCAAGGGGACAGTGATGGAGTTCGGCCCGGGAAAATTCGGGCAACGCAAGCAGTTTCGGAGTAGCGCCGTTCAGCGCAAAGCCAGCGGCACGATCAGCCGCCGGCGGTGGGAGAAGGAAACACCTAACCCGCAATAGTACCCTTCATCTTTTCCATAGCGCGTTTCTCAATCTGCCGGATTCGTTCCGCCGATACGCCGTATTCCTCGGCGAGCGCGTGCAAAGTCGGTTTTTCGTCGCCCAACCAGCGGCGGGAGACGATGTCTCGGCTGCGTTCGTCCAGTTGAGATAGCGCCGTTGCCAGCTGTTGTTGCATCCGGCTTTGTTGCTCGTGGTTGTCCACCACGATGGCCGGATCGTAGCGGCTGTCTCCGAGGTGTTGCGACGGTGCCAGATAGGCTTCGTCGTCCTGATCGACCAGCGGGTCGAATGCGATGTCGGTGCCGCTCAGGCGCGATTCCATCTGCCGCACGGTGGCCGTTTCCACATTCAATTCCTCGGCCAGTTTGTCGACTTCTTCGTCTCGCATCCAGCCGAGGCGGGCGCGGGATTTGCGCAGGTTGAAGAACAGTTTGCGCTGGGCTTTGGTGGTGGCTACCTTGACTACTCGCCAGTTGCGCAGCACATAGTCGTAGATTTCCGCCTTGATCCAGTGAATGGCGAAGGACACCAGACGCACATCGCGGTTCGGGTCGTAGCGCTTGACCGCCTTCATCAGGCCGATGCTGCCTTCCTGTATCAAGTCGGTCAACGGCAGGCCGTAGCCCATGAATCCGCGCGCCACCTTGACCACATAGCGCAGGTGGGACATGACCAATTCGCGCGCGGCGTCGAGGTCGTTGTCGTTGCGGTAGCGGAAGGCGAGTTCGCGTTCCCGTTGGGGGGAGAGGATGGGCGCGGCATTCACCGCCTGCATGTAGGCACCGAGGTTTTCGCTGGCTGAAAGGTGGATGGCGATGGGGACTTGCTGGGTCATGCGAGGATACGAACGCTCAATTGCAATGGGCGGCTATTCTAGCACTCACGGAATTGGAGTGCCAATTTTGGGGAATTTGTGGATAAAACTTAATAAAGCGCACACTTGCGGGCAAACCGGAGCATTCCCGCCCTCGCAATGTTGCGCAGGTCGGTGCGTTCGGTGAGTTGCTGAGGGTGGTTGATCTTTGTGGTTCGGCGAAATTTCATCATTTTTGCCGAAGTTGCATGGATTTTCGCGGAATTTATCGTGCGTTTGAGGCTGCGTCGGTGGTTCGGCAATTTCCCGGATCATGTAACGGATTGGGCGGATTCGCCGGATTCGACCAAATCGCGCACCAAGCATTCCGCCCGATTTGCCAACTCCTGTCTCCCCTCCTCCGGCGGCAGCGGCTCGAACAGGGTGATTTCGGCGATGATCGCCGGCCCCGACACGGTCTTCCACACGCTGCGCATCAGTGCGATATTGCCGGCGAAGGAGTGGCGCACCACCCGCGCACCGGCGTGGTCGAAGTAGCGCAGAGCCACCGGCTGCACCGGCGCGCCGGCGTCGATGGCCGCTTGAATCAGGCGGGGCTGGAAGCGGATTACCGAGCGGCCGTCGGTGGTCGTGCCTTCGGGGAAGAGGATGATGGTGGCGTGCCGGCCGAGGGCGGTGCCGATTTCCCGCACCGCCTTGTCGGCGCCCTTGCCGCGTTCGATGAAGAGCGTGCCGGCGCGGCTGATCACCCAGCCGAGCACCGGCCAGCGGGCGATTTCGCTGTTGCCGAGGAAGGTTACCGGCCAGCGTGCGCCAAGTACCAGCGTGTCGGCCCAGGAAATGTGGTTGCTGAGCAGCAACGCGCCGTCCGCCAGATCGGCGCCGCGACAGCGGCTGTGCACGCCGAGGGCGCGCGCGGTGAGGTGGTGCCACCGCATGGCCAACCGAGCGAATCTGGCGCGCCCCAGCACGCCGGAAAATCCGCAGGCGAGCACGCCGAAGGCGACCGCCAGCGCCGCCAGTAGTAGCCGCCAGACGCCGACTAGCGCGCCCATGTCCGCCCGGGGGGAATGCGCTTGCGGCGGGGCGTCGGCGGGCTAGAGGATGTAGCGGGACAGGTCTTGGTTTTCCACCAGATCATGGAGGTGCCGGTCAACATATTCCTCATCGACCACCGCTTTCTGCCCGAATTTGTCCGCCGCCTCGAAGGAAATTTCTTCGAGCAGCCGCTCCATCACCGTATGCAGGCGGCGCGCGCCGATGTTCTCGGTCTGCTCGTTCACCCGCCAAGCCGCTTCGGCGATGCGCGTAACGCCGCGCTCGGTGAATTCGAGGCGCACGCCTTCGGTGGCCAGCAGCGCCTGATACTGATCTTTCAGCGAGGCGTCCGGCTCGGTCAGGATGCGCACGAAGTCCTCGCTGGTGAGGGCGTTCAGCTCGACTCGGATAGGGAGCCGCCCTTGCAATTCGGGAATGAGGTCGGATGGCTTGGTCAGCTGAAATGCGCCGGAGGCGATGAACAATATGTGGTCGGTCTTGATCACGCCGTACTTGGTGGAAACGGTGGTGCCCTCGACCAACGGCAGCAGGTCGCGCTGCACGCCCTCGCGCGATACATCCGCGCCGCCGTGGCCGTGCGCGGTGCGCCCGACGATCTTGTCGATCTCGTCGAGGAAGACGATGCCGTGCTGCTCCACCCGCTCGACCGCGGCGTGCTTGATGTCTTCATCGTTGATCAGTTTCGACGCCTCTTCCTCGGTGAGCAGCTTGAGCGCCTCGGAAATCCGGACTTTGCGTCGGCGGGTCTTGTGGCCGCCCATGTTCTGTAGCATCCCCTGCAGTTGGCTGGTCATTTCCTCCATGCCCGGCGGCGCGAATATCTCCACGCCCAGCGAGGAGGCGCCGATCTCGATTTCCACCTCCTTGTCGTCCAGATCGCCCTCGCGCAGCATTTTGCGGAATCGTTGGCGCGCCGCCCCGCCGTGCTCGCGCTCACCGTCGCCCTCGTTGTTGCTCGCCCCCCGAGGCGGCGTCAGCAGCAGGTCGAGCACCTGCTCCTCCGCCGCGTCCTCGGCGCGCGGGCGGACTTTTTCCATGGCGTTCTCGCGCATCATCTTGACCGCCATATCGGCCAGATCGCGGATGATGGAATCGACTTCCCGCCCGACATAGCCCACCTCGGTGAATTTGGTGGCCTCCACCTTGATGAACGGCGCGTTCGCCAGCTTTGCCAGCCGCCGGGAAATTTCGGTTTTGCCGACTCCGGTGGGGCCGATCATGAGTATGTTCTTCGGCGTGATTTCCGCGCGCAGGACTTCCTCCACCTGACTGCGCCGCCAGCGGTTGCGCAACGCGATGGCCACCGAGCGCTTGGCCTTGTGCTGCCCGATGATGTGCTTGTCGAGCTCCTCGACAATTTCCCTCGGGGTCATTTCGGTCATTTCAGTCATGGCGGGCGGGGAATAGACGGTTAGCTGCCGCAATCGAGCAATTCGATGGTGAGGCGGTCGTTGGTATACACGCAGATCTGCCCGGCAATGCCGAGACTTTTCTCGACGATTTCCTTCGCCGAAAGTTCGGTATTCTGCAACAGGGCGAGAGCCGCCGACTTGGCGTAGTTGCCGCCGGAGCCGATCGCCATTACCCCGTGTTCCGGTTCGATGACATCGCCGTTTCCGGAGATGATCAGCGAGGCTTTGCGGTCGGCCACCGCCAGCAGCGCTTCCAGTCGTCTCAACATGCGGTCGGCGCGCCAGTCCTTGGCCATTTCCACCGCCGCCCGCACCAGTTGACCCTGATGCTTCTCGAGTTTCCCCTCGAATCGCTCGAACAGGGTGAAGGCGTCCGCGGTGCCGCCGGCGAATCCGGCCAAGACCTGATCGTGGTGCAGGCGGCGAACCTTGGTGGCGTTTCCCTTCATCATGGTGTCGCCGAGGGAAACCTGGCCGTCGCCGCCTATCACGACTTGGTTGCGGTCGCGCACGGACAGGATGGTGGTGCCGCGGAATTGTTTCACGATGGGATCTTGGCGTCGGCGGGAGAAAGCTCAGGCAATGCGGGCAAACGGCGGGTTTTCAATGGGCGCGGCGCTGCTCGGCGCCTACTTGACCAGTTTGAGATGGGGGGACGAGGCGCTCGTCGGCCGTTTCGCCCCATCGCGGCTGTCGGTAGCGGTGGGTGGCGGGGTTTGTTCGCCGTCATCCGCGCGAAATGCGATTCCCTCGCCGTTTTCCCGGCAAAAAATCGCCGCCACCGCCGCTACCGGAAGGCGCACGGCGAAGGGCTTGCCGGCGAATCGGGTGGAGAACAACAGGTATTCATTGCCCATTTCCAGCCCGCGCACCGATTGCGGGTGGATGTTCAGCACGATGCGACCGTCCGTCACGCGCTCCTTCGGCACCACCACGCCTTCGGCGTCGGCATCCACCAGCAGTTGGGGGGTCAGGTGGTGATCGACCGCCCATTGATAAATGGCGCGCAACAGGTAGGGCTTGGTGGAGCCGCCGACGTGTTCGGTGGTTGTTGTCACGGCTCTGGACACCGCGGCGGCGTCAGCGAAGGTCGGCTTCCTGCGGGCTCAGGCTGCCGGCGAAGGCCGGCCGCTGGAACATTCTGTCGGCGTATTTCAACAGCGGCGCCGCCTGTTTCGGCAGCTCGATGCCGAATGCCGGCAGCCGCCACAACAGCGGCGCGATATACGCATCCGCCAGATTGAAGTCGTCGCTCAGGAAAAATACATGACGGGAAAACAGCGGGGAAATTGCCAGCAGGCCGTCGCGGACGCTGCGGGCGAGGGTACTCGGCAGCTTCAGCGTGCCTTGCGCCTCGAGCTGGCTGATCTCTCTCAGCCAATCGCGAGTCAGGCGCGCGATCATCAGCCGCGTCTTGGCGCGATTGATGGGATCGACCGGCATCAACGGCGGATGGGGGAAACGCTCGTCGAGATACTCGGCGATGACCGATGTTTCGTACAAGGTGAGGTCGCGATCGCGCAGGGTCGGGGTCTCGCCATATGGGTTGAGCTCGCCGAGCTTCGCCGGATGGTCGTGCGCCGATACATATTCGATGCTGCGTTCGACATCCTTTTCCAGCAGCACGATGCGGCAGCAGTGGCTGAACACGCACACTTGCCCCGACAGCAGGGTCATGGTCGGATGGCGCGATGCGATCAGGTCGTCGTTGGAGTCGTTCGGAGTGATAAGTGCCATGGCAACAGTGCAAAAGTCGGTTGGTCGGTTGATCAGTCCCGGCGGAGGTCGCGCCAGTATTCCTTTTTCAGCAGATAGGCGAGAACCGCGAAGACTCCCATGAATACCATCACCCAGATGCCGTACTTGACGCGCACCAGTTTCGCCGGTTCTCCCATATAGACGAGAAAATTGGTCAGGTCGCGCGCCGCACGCTGGTATTCTGCGGTGGTCATCTTGCCCGATGTAACCGGCTCGAAGTGATCCAGCACCTCGCGCTCAGTGCCGTCGGCGTCGGTTTCGCTGCGGAAAACCGCCCGTTGGATACCCTGCAATTCGTACATGGCGTGCGGCATGGCGACATTCTCGAACACCGCGTTGTTCCAGCCGCTGGGGGAATTCTCGTCGAGATAGAAGGCGAGGAAATAGTTGTACAGCCATTCGGGGCCGCGCAATCGGGCGCTCAGAGACAAGTCCGGCGGCGCCACGCCGAACCATTCGCGCGCGGCCTCGGCCGGCATGGCGGTTTCCATCGGGTCGCCGATTTTTTCACCGGCGTACATCATGTCGCGCTCGACCAGATGGGGCGGTATCTCCAAGTCCTTCGCCATGCGGTTGTAGCGCATGAACTTGGCGCTGTGGCACGACAGGCAGTAGTTGACGAACAATTTGGCGCCGCGCTGCAACGACAACTTGTCCTTCAGCGAAGCCTCGAATGGCGCCAGCGCCATCTTGCCGGTTGCGGTAGCGGTGGCGGCCAGCACAGGTGCAACGGATATGGCCGAAAAAAGGGCGATCGCCAGCGCGCCGACAGTGGTCAAACTGCGCTTCATTCCGTCACCCTGAGCGGCGGCGACTTGGCCTTGTCGATTTTGCTGTAGAACGGCATGAGCAGGAAATAGGCGAAATACACCACCGTGAAAATCTGCGCCAGCAAGGTCAGCCGGGGGGTCGGCGGCTGGGTGCCGAGCCAGCCAAGCACGAGGAAGGAAATGGTGAATGCGGCGAGAAACAGCTTGCAGATCCACCCCTTGTAGCGCATGGATTTGACCGGGCTACGATCGAGCCAGGGCAGCAGGAAGAACACCACGAGGGCGGCAAACATCGCTAGAACCCCCCACACCTGCGTGCCGGCAAAACTCGGCACCGCCCGCAGAATGGCGTAGTACGGGGTGAAGTACCACACCGGCGCGATGTGGTCGGGAGTCTTCAGCGGGTTGGCCGGCTCGAAATTCGGCTGCTCGATGAAATAGCCGCCCATCTCCGGCATGAAGAACACCACGGCAAAGAACGACGCCAGAAACACCACCATGCCCAGAGTGTCCTTGACCGAGTAGTAGGGATGGAAGGGGATGCCGTCCGCCGGCGCGTCCTTGCTCCATTTGTTGCCCTTGGGTCCCTCCTTGATTTCCACGCCGTCCGGATTGTTGGAGCCGACCTTGTGCAGCGCGACTATGTGCAGAAACACCAAGCCCACCAGCAGAAACGGCACCAGATAATGGAGGGCGTAGAAGCGATTCAGGGTGATATCGGAGATGACATAGTCGCCGCGAATCCACTCGGATAAAGTCGGCCCGATCCACGGGATGGTGTCGAACAGGTTGACGATGACCTGCGCGCCCCAATAGGACATTTGTCCCCAGGGCAGCAGGTAGCCGAAAAACGCGGTGGCCATCATGGCGACATAGATGACCATGCCGAAAATCCACAGCAATTCTCGCGGACTTCGGTAGGAGCCGTACAGCAGCCCGCGAAACATGTGCAGATAGACGACGATGAAGAAGAACGATGCGCCGGTGGAATGCATGTAGCGGACGAACCAGCCGCCCCAGACATCCCGCATGATGTACTCCACCGAGGCGAATGCGGCGTCCGCGTCCGCCTTGTAGTTCATCGCCAGTAGCACGCCGGTTACGATCTGCAACACCAACATCAACAACGCCAGACTGCCGAAGAAGTACCAGAAATTGAAATTCCTCGGCGCGTAGTATTCGGACAGGTGCTCCTTTACCACCTTGGTGGCGGGGAAGCGCGCGTCGAGCCAGTTCATGAAACTCATCAGGCAACCTCCTCGTCTTCGCCGATCAGGATGACGCTATCGGACAGGTATCGGTGCGGCGGCACCACCAGATTGGTCGGCGCCGGTACATTGCGGTGCACCCGCCCGGCCAGATCGAAACGCGAGCCGTGGCAGGCGCACAGGAAGGCGCCGGAAGCCTGCGTCGCCTCTTCGGGCAGGTATTTGGGGGAGCAGCCCAGATGGGTGCAGATGCCCACCAGCACCAGCACCTCGCGCTTGATCGAGCGGTATTCGTTCTTGGCGTAGTCCGGCTGCTGATCCACTTGCGAATTCGGGTCGGCCAGCAACGCCTCCCCATCCTGCGCCGACAGGGACGCCAGCGCCTCTTCGGAGCGGCCGATGATCCACACCGGCTTGCCGCGCCATTCCACGGTTATCTGCTGGCCCGGCGCGATTTCGCTGATGTCCACCTTGACCGGCGCTCCGGCCGCCTTGGCTCTTTCGCTGGGCACCATGCTGCCGGCAAAGGGAACCAGCATGCCCGTGGTTCCGGCCAACCCCATTCCGGTGGTCGCCGCCGTCAACAGGCGACGGCGCTTGTTATCCACCTGATCGTCGCTCATCGTATCAATCTCTGCTAATGGGAAATGCCTGCTCGGCGCACCGCCGAAGGCGCGCGATTATAGCAAAATCGAAATGGGGGAACACGGTCGTGTACGCTGCCGGTACATCCCCCCGCCCGACCACCTGACGGCGGCGTTTGCGATCCATCGGCTAGCGGGCATGGAGAAAAAAAGGGGCGGCGGTGCCTTGAGGAAATCGCCGCCGCCCTGAGCAAAGGTGCGGAATGGGATGGCGGGCGTAGCCAAATCAAGTCGCCCGCCGTCCGTAACTGATCTCGATCAGAAACGCGCCTCTCCCCGTAGCAAGACCGCGTGGTCGGTATCCGCGTTTTCATTTTCGCGGCGTTCTCCGTGTAGGCGCAGGGTGAATTGGCCGCCGGAGGACCAATCCAAGCCCAAGCGATACAGTTTGCCGTTTTCTTGCAAGGTCAGGCCGCTCCACGGAGTCAACAGGCCGTTTTGTTCGCCGGGGGCCGATAGGCCGTAGCCCAAGCGTATTTCCAGCCGTCCGCTTGGGTCGTTGGTGGCCGGAGAAGCATCCCCGCGCAGGCCGTTCGACCAGATTTGGCCGGTACTGTTCACGCCGCCGCCGTTATTGCCGTAGCCGGGGCTCATCACGAAGGACAGGCCCTGGCCATCGGCGCCGGGGGAGTTGCGTAGGGTGGCTTGGATGCCCCATTCCTCGTAGTCGTTGCGGCCGACAAGGGCGTGCGCTGTGGCGGAGGCGTTTATGCCGGTTTGCGGGTTGGTGTAGTGCACGCCGGTGGTGATTTCCGCGCCCGCGCCGGTGTGGCCGTCTCCGCCGTCGTGGCGCATTCCGAGGGAGAGGGTTGGGGAAAGGTGGCCGCCGCCCGCCAAACTGCGCGTGCGGCTTGCTTCGGCGGCTAGGCGCATTAGGGTGGCGTCTACCGTGAGGGCGGCGGTTTGTTCGCTTTTTTCTACCTCCATCTCGGTTTGCGTGAATTCTCCCTTGAGGCGCACGCTGGCGGTGCCGCTCGACCACAACAGGCCGCTACCGCCGGTGCCGATTGTGCGTAGGTTCACATCGCTGGATGTGGCCGCGCTGCCTTCGGGGGTGATTTCCACTTCGCCGCTGCCGTAACCGGCGGTGGCCCACCAACTCAGCGCGCCTGAACGCCAGCCGAGGTAGGGGTGGATGGCTTGTATATCGATCTCGTAATCGCCCTGGCCACCGCCGCCTTCGCCGGTGTCTTGGTAGTCGAACTCGCCCTCGCTCCACGATAGGGCTAGGCCGGCCAACAAGTTTTCCCGCAGTATGCTGTCTACGCCGATTTGCGCGCCGTGCAGGTTGCCGTCGAATTCCAACCCGTCGTTTTCGCCGGAGAGGTTGCGGTATTCGCCACTGCCCCACATGGAGGTCTTGTGCACGCCGTCTGCGCGACTACTTTCGGTGTGAAACGGCAGGACGAAGTTGCTGCCGTGCAACAGGTCGCGAACGGGGCGGTTTTCGTTGATCAAGCCCGGTGCATGAGTTTTCAAGGCGCCCGCGAGGGAACTCTGGCCGCCGAGATTGGCCGAGGCGGTGGTGCCGCTCCCGCTCCCATTTAGCACTTGCCCAACCCGCGCGGAAATGGCGCCGGTTACCCGTCCGGCCACGGCGCGCGCTATTTCGGGTAGGGCGGTGCGGTGTAACTGCTCGGCTTGTAGCGGCGATACGACTTCGATTATGAGGGGGTCGTAGGTCAGGCTGTAGTTGCCGCTCATGGGGTTGATCGCCGTGATTTCGATTTTGGTGCCGATGTCAACATCCTCGCTCACCGTGAGGATGGCGGCGGTGCTGTTCGTGTCGCCGCTGGTGATGGTGAGGGTGCGTGGCGCGAGGGTATAGTCGCTCGAAGGCTCGTTCAGCGTTACCACGGTATCGGCGGGCGCTTCTTCGTCAATGGCCGCCGTGATCGTCGCCGTGTCGCCCGGACTCACTTGCAGGGTGGGCTTGGTATCTGCCAAGAGGGTCAGGGTTCTTGGGTCTTTGTCGTCTATGGTAACCACCCGCGAACTCGGACTGCCCAAGGACACGCCGGTCGGCGGCGTGCCGATTGCCACTGTGAAGGTTCCATCCGTATTATCGTTGTCGTTACTGGTGGTGATGGTGCCCGTGCCGGTGGTTTGGCCGCTTGGGATGGTGATGCTCGACAAGGTGCCGTAATCGCCGGTCTCAATGCCGCTACCGGCAGTCAGGATAATCGGAATGGACGCATCGCCGGTCGTCAGCGGCGGCGACAAAGTCAGCGTTACCGTTACCGAATTCCCCTCGCGCACCGGATTGGGGGTAACCGACAGCGACACCGTGGGGGTTGCCGGGGCGCCGGCTTCGGTGATGGTTATGGTTACCAAATTGGGGCTGCCGGCAGTTACCGTGGCGGGCAGGTTGCCGAGGGAAACCGTGAAGGTTTTGGTGCCGACATTGGCGTCCCGCGTGGTGGTGATGGTGCCCGTGCCGGTCGTTTGGCCGCTTGGGATGGTGATGCTCGCCAGCGTGCCGTAATCGCCGGAATCGGTGCCGCTACCGGCAGTCAGCGTTAGCGGGATAACCACATCGGCATTGGCAGTCAGCGCCGCCGACAGGGTGGCCGTTATGGTTACCGACTGACCCTCGGTTACCGTGCTCGGCACGGCCGAGAGGGATACCGAGGGGGGTTCCGGGAGAGTTACCGATTGCGGCAATCGTAGGCTGACGGACACTGCGTTGCCTTCGGTCCAGGTCAGGCCGGTGTTCGACCAGACCAGTTCTCTACCGCTGATCGTGGCGCTCGACAAGGCGAAGGCGGTGGTGCCGACATGGAACGAGTAGAGTTTCAGTTTGGTGCTGGGGGCAATAGAGAACCCCACGGTCAGGGTGCCGTTGTTGAGGGCGACTTTCACAATCGTCGCAAAAGCGCCATCAATCACGGGCTTCGATTCGGTCAACCCGTTGTCACCGTCCGTACAGGTGAGAGCCACAGCTCCACCAGCGCAACCCAAACCGTCCGTTCCAATGTCCACAACGGTCAGCGTCGCCGACCACAGGGTGCGCCCCGGCGTACCCGTACCCGTAACCCACGGGCCGCCGCCGCCCTCGTTCACCGCCCGCACCCGCACATCGTAGGATGTGTCGTCGGTGAGTCCCGTGACCTCCCCGCTCGCCGTGGTGCCGGTGTGGGCGGCGTCCACCCAACCGGTGGACGGATCGCCCGCCGTGGTCGCGGTCTGATTCGCGGCGCTCGTCAACTTATACTGCACATCGTAGCCGCTGAGCGCACGCGATCCGGTGTCTGTCGGCGCAGTCCAGAAGGCGATTAACTTGCCGGGATTCTGTTCAAGCAAGAGTTCGGTGGGCGCGCCGCCGGGGGCGACTGCCGCCGAGCGTTGGAGCGTTACCGGCAATACCTGCCCCGCGCTCCATGTCTGCGTGATGTCCCACGTAGCGGTCGCGCCCGTTTCCGTATGCAAGGGGAAACTCTCGCCGCCCACATGCAACGAGTACTCCCGCAAGGCGGCGCTCGGCTCCGGATTGAGAGAGAACTCAAAGTTGGTGCCGGCAATTACGATGCCTGTGACGTTGCGTGTCGCACTGTTAAAGTTGATCGTATTGTTCGTCAGTCTTGCTGTGTCGGTGCATCGGATAGCGGTCTGAGAGTCAGTGCAACCGAACAGGACAGACGACAGCTCCCCCACCGTCAGCGTAGCCGCCCAAATCGGCTGGCCGTTGGCGTTTTGTCGGGTGATGCGCACCATGTAGGTCTTGGTGGTTGTGGTGTCCTGTGCGGTAACCTCCACAATGATCGCGTTCGCCCCTTCCGCCAACTCGATGGCGGCGCTATCCGAGCCACTGCTCACCGCCGTCAAGGGGGCGCTCTTGCCCACCTTCACGGTGGCGTTGGACTGGTTCACCGTCGGCGTCAGTTTGACATGGGAGATCGAGTTCGCCACCAATGCCGAGTACTCGACGGTGGTGGCGGCGAAGGTGGAAGGGGACAGGGTGAGCGCCGAGAAAGTGCCCGCCGCGCTGGTGCTACTCGAGGCAGTCAGGGCGCTCAGCGTGGCGTCGGTTGACGACTGGGCGGCGGCAGGTGTGTTGGCGAGCAGGGCAAGCGCCACGGCCAGCAATGCGGCGGGTAGGCTGACTGATCGCCGGAGGGATTTATCGCGTGCGGTGCTTGGGAAATGGATTTTTCGGGAAAAGATTCGGCGAGCATCTTGCCTCGCCGCATCAAATTCTAGTAGGGGGGGGGGGGGGGGGGGGGGGGGCTTGGGTTCGGACTGATGTTCAGGTTGGCATTCCCATTCGCAACGGCGTTGGTGGTGGCCGAGGCGGCGTGGGTGGCGGTGGATCGGGTGATTCGGCTATGGATTTTCATGGTCACATTCCTCAAAGTGGGTTGCGGGATCAGGCGATTTGCCGAGCAATTTCGCATTGATGGGGGCGATTATAACCATTTTGCGCAGATTGGCAAGGCCCTGTACGATGCCAATACATTCTGGACTCCGGATGGTTTTCCGCGAGGAACTGCACGGGGGAGCGGAATTGCAGTGAGGCGTGGGGGCGGCGGGTGTTGTATTTTTCTAGGTAATCCAACAGGCGCTGGTTGAAAGCAACGCGGTCGGTGAGTAGCAGGTCTTCCTCGTAATCCACGAAATCCTCCTGAATGGTGCGGTTGAAGCGTTCCACGATGGCGTTCATTTTAGGCGATCTCGGATAGGTGTATGCGTGCGTCCAGCCCCTTTCTTTCGCAAACTGGTCGAACGCCCCGGCGAACTCCGAGCCGTTGTCGGTCAGGACGTTCTCAATGGGAAACGGAAACATCGCTTCGACCAATTCGGCGAATCGGGCGGCGTTTTTACTCGATGCGCTTTCGGGGCAGATGGCCACAGACAAGCGGGTGGCGTGGTCGATGGCAACGATCAGGTATCGCCGCACGCCATCTATGTGCCGCACAATGGTGTCGAAGGCAACGCAACGGCCGGGGATGGTGGTGCGCCGGATGGCGCGGCTAAGTCGTTGTTTTATCTGGCGTGTGAATGCTTTGAGCCGGCCGTAGCGGGTGATATTCGCCGGAGCGATGCGCAGTCGATCCGGCTGGTCGGCGATGATGCGTCCGAGGGTGCGAGCGCTTGGGCATTTCATCCTGTTTTCCGCGCACCACTTAGCCAGATGCACGCGCAGGGCTTCTCCGGCGATATTGGGAAACTCGCGGCGCAACTTTCGCATTTGCTCAATCAGGGCGCGCGGATAATTGCGCCGCCGCACGCGAAGCGGCTTGGTAGTGCGATTGGTGAGCGCCGCCACGCCGCCCTGCTGATACGCCTTGCGCCACGCATACAGCGTGCTGCGACTGACCTGAAAGGCCGTCATAGTTGCGTGAATGTCGTGTTCGCGCCATACTTCGAGGGCGCGGAGTTTGACTTCGGTCGACTGGCTCATGTGTGCCTCCTTCATTCCCAAAGAAGCAACATGATACATCCCGCGCACGCGGAAGCCGACACGCTGAATCAGCATGTCGGCTTCCCTTTTTCCGACAGCCAAAAGTCCAGAATGTTTCTGGCATTATGCAGGCCCTGTACGATGCCAATACATTCCGGACTTCGGATGGTTTTTCGCGATGAACCGCACTGGCTGGCGGAATTGCAGGGCGGCGTGGGGGCGGCGTTTTTGCTCGATGCGCTTTCGGGGCAGATGGCTACGGAAAAGCGGGTAGCGTGGTCGATGGCGACGCTAAGTGTATGTTTTCTATGGAGTTTGTATGCTTTGAGTTTGCCGTGGCGGGTGATGTTCGCCGGAGCGATGCGCAGGGCTTCTCCGGCGATATTGGGTTACTCGCGGCGCAACTGGCGCATTTACCGATGGCCGCTTTTGCTATACTTGCGAGCCGGCCAAATCCGATACTTGCGATGGAAAAACAAAGCGCCCTATCCCATGCGCGCTCGGTCATTCAACTCGAAGCGGAGGCGGTTGCCGCGCTCGGCGGGCGGATCGATTCGAATTTCGCCATGGCGTGTGAAATGCTGCTGAATTGCCGTGGCCGGGTGGTGGTGATCGGCATGGGGAAATCCGGCCATATCGGCGGCAAGATCGCTTCCACTCTGGCCAGCACCGGTACCCCGTCCTTCTTCGTCCACCCCGGCGAGGCGAGCCACGGAGACCTCGGCATGATCACGCCCAACGATGTGGTGCTGATCATCTCCAATTCGGGGGAAACCTCGGAGGTGGTTACCATTCTCCCCATCGTCAAGCGAATCGGCAGCGGCCTGGTCACCATGAGCGGCAACCCCGCCTCCTCTCTGGCGCGGCAATCCGACGCCTGCCTCGACACCAGCGTCGAGAAAGAAGCCTGCCCGCACAACCTCGCCCCCACGGCGAGCACCACGGCGACTCTGGTGATGGGGGATGCGCTGGCGGTGGTGGTGCAACATTTGAGAGGGTTCTCGGCGGAGGATTTCGCCCGCACCCATCCGGGCGGCGTGTTGGGGAAGCGGCTGTTGTTGTACGCCTCGGACTTGATGCACACCGGCGAGCAATTGCCGCTGGTGGACGACCGCGCCACCCTGCGCCAGCTGGTGTTGGAGATGTCGTCGAAATCCCTCGGCATGGCCGGCGTGGTGGACGACGACAACCGGCTGCTCGGCATGTTCACCGACGGCGACCTGCGCCGCTCGCTCAATCGGGAAGTGGATATCTACAACAGCAATGCGGTCGAACTGATGACGCCGAATCCGTTCACCATCAAGCCCGATATGCTGGCGCAAGAGATCGTCACCACCATGCGGGAATTCGCCCAGCGCGGCCCCCATGCGCTCAACGGCGTGTTCGTGGTGGACGACGACGGGCGCGTGGTGGGGGCGCTCAATACCCACGACCTGCTGCGTGTCGGCGTCATCTGAAATCGCGCCCGAGCCAATGGGGATGGGGATGGGACTTCGGCAATACCTAGTCGTGGCGGCGTTGTTCGCGCTGCTCATCGGGATTTCGGCGTGGCTCCGATTCGGGTTGCTCGCGCCCGCCGACGGCGCGGCGCCTGCCGTCGGGGGTGAGAACGAAGGCGTGGATTACTACATCGAAAACTTCGTCTCCACCGGCATGGATCGGCGCGGCAAAAAGTACCGACTCAGCGCCGCGCGTTTGCTGCATTATCCCGGCGACGAGCGCGCCCTGCTGCAACGCCCGCACCTCATCCAATACCACCCGCCCCGCGCGCCTCGCCACATCCACGCGGACTCCGGCTGGCTGGGCGACGACGGCGCGCAACTGTTGCTGTCCGGCAATGTCCGGGTAATCGAAGTCGGCGGCGCGCGCGCCACCACAAACACCATGCGCATCCGCCTCAAGGGGGCGGGGGCCGGAGCCAGGTCCGGAGACGGCGGCTGAGCATGGCTCGCAAGATGCTCCACACACTGGCGGCGCTGGCGCTGGCACTCATGCCCGGCTCATCCGCCCACGCCCTCGACTCCGACGACGCCCAGCCAACCACGCTGGAGGCCGATGATTTCGAGCTGGATCTGCAAAGCGGCGTGCGCGTTTACCGGGGCAATGTGGTATTCAGTCAGGGCCGCCTGCGCCTCGATTGCGATGAATTGGTAACGCGCCACGATGCGGACGGCGAGATGAATGAGGGCGTGTGTCGCGGCAATCCGGGGCGATTCCGCCAGCGCGCCGAGGAGCAGGCGGGCGATGCGATCGGGCAGGCCGGCGTCATCACTCTGCGGCGGGCGGAGAATATCGTGATACTCGAGGGCCGCGCCGACATCGAGATGAGCGGAAACCGGATTCAGGGCGGGCGGATCGTGTACGACTTCGCGCGCGACAAGGTCAAGGTCGAACAGGTTAAAGTCGGCGCGGGCGAGCGACCGCGCCTGATCATCCCCCCCAGTCGGGACGAGGACAACTCGCCGGCGGTGCCATGAAATCTCTGGAAGTTCGGGGACTGGTGAAAAAATACGATCGGGCGGTTATCGTCGATCACATCGATCTGGCGGTGTCCGAGGGCGAGGTGGTCGGCTTGCTGGGCGCAAACGGCGCCGGCAAGACCACCAGTTTCAACATGATCATCGGCTTGGTGCGCCACACCGCGGGCGCGATCATCCTCGACGGCGAGGACATCACCCAACTACCCATGCACCGGCGCGCGCGCAAGGGGATCGGCTATTTGCCGCAGGAGCATTCGGTGTTTAGAAAACTCACCGCCGGGCAAAACATCCTCGCCGTGCTCGAGGCGAGCGGAAAACACGGCGCGGCCGAGCGGCGCGAAATCAGCCGGAGTCTGATGGAGGAATTCGGCATTCACCATTTGCGCGACAAACCCGCCATTCAGCTGTCCGGCGGCGAGCAGCGGCGCGTGGAAATCGCCCGGGCGCTGGCGCTGCAGCCGGCGTTCGTTCTGCTGGACGAGCCGTTCGCCGGCATCGATCCCATCGCGGTGCGGGATATTCAGCGCATCATCCGGCTGCTCAAGCGGCGCGGCATCGGCGTGCTGGTCACCGACCACAATGTGCGCGAAACCCTCGGCATCTGCGACCGCGCCTACATTCTGCATCTGGGCAAGGTGCTGATCTGCGGCTCGCCGGAGACGATTCTGGCGGACGAAAAGGCGCGCGAAGCCTATCTCGGCCAGGACTTTCGCATGTAGGCGTGCCCCCCCAAGCGCGCAACCGACCATCGTACATTTTGTTGACGCCTTCGACGTTTTGTGTTTCACTCTCGCCCGCATGCATCGTGCGGATGGTTTCCGCCGAATCGGACCACCTGCCAAATAAAACAGTCTTTTCCGGCTAGAAGTAGCTCCCCGAAATCGAAATGACCGCAAGCAAACTCATAACCCGATTACGCATCCGATTGCACCAAATTGCATTTGCAGGGGTGCTGGCGCTCATGTTGCTTGCCGATAGTCGATGGAACACCGGGGCGCTCGAAATCGTCGGCTCATTATTGTTTTTCATCGGACTCTGCCTTGTCGCCGCAGCGGTATTAGGTCGATTGTGGTGCATGTTGTATATCGGTGGACAAAAAACCAGCACGCTGGTGACCGAAGGGCCGTACTCCCTGTCGCGCAATCCGCTATATTTTCTCAGTCTTCTCGGCGCCATTGGCGTTGGCATGTGCACGAAAACGTTCACGATTCCGCTGTTGATTTTTGCTTGTGTGTTTCCCGTGTATCACGCAACGATCAAGACCGAAGAAGCCAAACTTGCCCGACAACATGGCGATACCCATAGCCGCTATTGCTGCGCTGTGCCGCGATTTTTCCCGAAATTTTCGGGATTCAAAGAACCGCGCGAGACACCGGTCGACTTGAAAGTCTACCGCACACATATGGCGCATGTTTCGTGGTTTATTGTGGCAGTGGCCGCTCTGGAATTGAGGCTGTGGACAGCGCCGTTATTGCTTTGGTAGGCGGCTACCCGAATGCCGGATGCGGCCGCACCTATCCGACTCGCGTGATTTTGTCCCCCGTGCGGTTCATCTTCGTACATCACCCCAAGTCCGGAATGTATTGGCATCGCACGCAATCCCGCCGCGCTTTCGTTACAATGGGGCGAGACAGACCACTGGTGCGCAACAATGACTCATTGTCGCTAGCCGAGGTGAGTGGAATCGGCACAGGCGCGCTCGGCGCCGCCCGCGTTCGATTTCCCGAAGATCGTTCAACCAACAATTCGGAGGGCATACCATGCAAATATCAATCAGCGGACAACAGATGGAAATCACGCAGGCGCTGCACGACCACGTGGCGGAGAAGGTGGAAAAAATCGCGCGCCATTTCGACTATGTGACCAATACCAATGTGGTGCTGCATGTGGAGAAAACCCGCCATATGGCGGAGGCCACCATCAACGCCAAGGGGGCGACCATACACGCCTCCGGCACGGCGGACGATATGTACGCCGCCATCGACACCATGGCCGGCAAGCTCGACCGGCAGGTGATCAAGCACAAGGAAAAGCTGACCGATCACCATCGCAGCGACGAATCCCTGAAACAAATCCGAGATGACCCATCCCGCCATTGATCCCACTGGCGAGCGCGGTGGCGGCAAATCCAGCGGCGAATCCGGTGCCGTGACCATCGGCGATTTTCTCGATGATCGGCGGGTGGTGATCGATCTGGATGTATCCAGCCGCAAGCGGCTGTTCGAGCAGATGGCGAAACTGGCATCCGAGCCATCCCACGGCCCCGATTTGGACACCGTGCTGTGCACCCTGCTCAAGCGCGAGAAACTCGGTTGCACCGGTATCGGCAACGGCATCGCCCTGCCGCACGGCCGGATCGAAGGCTTGGCCGAGCCGCTGTTGGTGGTCGCCCGACTCAAGCACGGCGTCAATTACGACGCTCCGGACGGTATGCCGGTGTGGCTGGCGGTGTGTCTGCTGGTGCCGCTGGAGGCCGACGAAACTCATCTGCAACTGCTGGCGGCGCTCGCCGCCCGATTCAACACTCCGGGTTTTCCCGACCAACTCAAGCAGTCGCGCAGCGCCGCGGAACTGGCGGCGCATTTCAAGGAAAAACCGCAATCCACTTGAGCGCTTCCGCCCCCCCGTGACGACCTCGCCCCAAATGCTGATCATCAGCGGCTTGTCCGGCTCCGGCAAGAGCGTGGCGTTGCAGTCTCTCGAGGACATCGGCTATTACTGCATGGACAATCTGCCGTCGGTGCTGTTGCCCGAATTTGCCGGTTGTCTGAGGGGGGCGACGGAAATTGCGCGCGGCGCGGCGGTCGGCATCGACTCGCGCAATCAGCATTTCCTGTTGCGCCTCGACGAAAAATTGCAGGAACTGGAGCAACGCGAAAACCCCTACCGCATCCTCTTCCTGCAAGCCGAGGAGTACATGCTGATTCGCCGCTACGGCAACACTCGCCGCAAGCACCCGCTGACCGACCTGCACACGCCGCTGGTCGAGGGAATCCGGCAGGAGCGCGCGTTGCTGCAGCCGTTGCGCGAGCGCGCCGAGAAGATCATCGACACCACCGACACCACCGCGCACGAGCTGCGCGGGCTGATTCGGGATTTCGCCACGCTCGGCGCGGCCACCGGGCCGCTGTTTCTGATCGAGTCGTTCGGCTTCAAATTCGGCTCCCCGCGAGAAGCCGATTTCGTCTTCGATGTGCGCTGCCTGCCCAACCCCCATTGGGAGGCGCGGCTACGCGACCTGACCGGCCTCGATCAGGCGGTGGCCGATTATCTGAGCGAACGCGATCCGGTGCGCCGGATGATCGACGAAATACACGGTTTTCTGCAAAAGTGGTTGCCGGGCTTCGCCGCCGAAAACCGCAGTTATTTCACCGTGGCCATCGGCTGCACCGGCGGCCGCCATCGCTCGGTGCATGTCGCCGAGCGACTGCGGCAACGCTTTGCCGACCACGGCATCGCCGTACAGGTGCGCCACCGGCAGCTGGCGAAATGATCCTCGAACGGCGCATCACGGTGGTCAACAAACTCGGCCTGCACGCCCGAGCGGCAGCCAAACTGGTGAAGTTGGCCGGTGGATACCAAAGCGCCATCCGCCTGACCCGCGCGGAAACGGCGGTGGACGCGAAGAGCATCATGGGCGTGATGATGCTGGCGGCCACGCAGGGCAGCGAGCTTACCCTGATGGTGCAGGGGGAAGATGCCGAAAGCGCCGCCGAGGCGGTTTGCCGGCTGTTCGCCGACTGCTTCGGCGAGGGCGAGTAGGCGCCATGTTCACCCTGCACGCCAGCGGAATCGGCAGCGGCATCGCCATCGGCACGGCGCGCGTCATTCGCTCGGCCGGCCGGGGAATCCCCGAATTCTCCATCGAGGCGGAGCGAGTCGAGGACGAGATCGATCGCCTGCGGCGGGCGGTGGCGCGCGCCACGGCGTCTCTGCAGAAAATTCGCGATGAATTGCCCGCGGACGCGCCGGAGGAAATCGCCGCTTTTCTCGGCGCCCATCTGATGATGCTGCGCGATCCGGTTTTGCACGAACAGCCGGCCGGTACCATTCGCCAACGGAAAATCAACGCCGAAGCCGCCCTCGATCGCCACGCCGCCAATTTGGATCAATTCTTCAAGGACATCGACGATCCCTATCTCAGCGACAAGTCGGTGGATGTGGCGCAGGTGGTGGCGCGCGTGCAGGGGGAGTTGCTGGAGGCGCCCGGCGAGTTGAGCGATCAACCCGCGGGGACTTTTGCCGGCGAAATCATCGTCGCCAACGATCTCACTCCGGCCGACGCGGTCGAATTGAAGCGCCACCGCATCAGCGCCTTCATCACCAATCTGGGCGGGCCCATCTCCCACACCGCGATCCTCGCCCGCAGCATGGGAATTCCGGCGGTGGTCGGTTTGCGCGACGCCATTCGCTATGTGCAAAACGGCGACTTGCTGGTGATCGACGGCAAGCGCGGCGTGGTGCTGGTGGATCCGGATGCGGCGGCGCTGGCCGGGTATGAACGCCGCCGGGAAAAGATACTGCGGCGCATACAGGAGCTGGATGCCCTGCGCGACGCCGAGGCGATCACGCTGGACGGCGAAGCGGTTTCGCTGTTCGTGAACATCGAGCTGCCGGAGGAAATCGCCGAGGGCATTTCCCAGAACGCGCAGGGCGTCGGCCTGTATCGCACCGAATTCCTGTTCATGAATCGCCAGCAACTACCCGACGAGGAGGAGCAGTTCGCGGTGTACGCCGATGTGGTCGGGCGCACCGAACAGCCGGTTACCTTCCGCACGCTGGATTTGGGCGCGGACAAGCAGGTGGACGGCGGCCGAGCGAGCGATGCGGTTGCCATCAATCCGGCTCTCGGGCGGCGCGCGATTCGCCTGTGTCTGCACGATCTCGGCTTGTTCAAGCCCCAGTTGCGGGCGATTTATCGGGTATCCACCCTCGGGCGGGTTCGCATCATGGTGCCGATGGTGTCCAGCATGGAGGAGCTGAATCAGTTGTTCGCCCTGTTGGATCAGATCAAGGGGGAATTGACTCAGGAGGCCATCGACTTCAATCCGGACGCGCCCATCGGCGGCATGATCGAGGTACCGGCGGCGGCCATCGCAGCCGACCTGTTTGCCCCCAAACTGGATTTCCTCTCCATCGGCACCAACGATCTCATCCAGTACACACTCGCCATCGACCGCATCGACGACGAGGTCAACTATCTCTACGATCCGCTGCACCCGTCGGTGCTGCGCCTCATCAAGCACACCATCGACGCCGGCAAATCCGCCGGCATACCCGTGTCGATGTGCGGGGAGATGGCCGGAGATGTGTCCTATACCCGCATTCTGCTGGGCATGGGGTTGCGAGAATTCAGCATGGACCCGGCCTCTCTGGCGGAGGTGAAGCGGAAGATTCGCATGACCGACTTGGCCGCCCTCGGCTCGCAGGTGGCCGAAATGTTGAAAACCGCCGATCCCGAACGGATTCGGCAAATGGCGGCCGAGATCAATCGCTGATCAGGCCGCTGGGGACGCTCTCAAGTCCTGATTCCGTAGCCACTGTTCAGCAGCTTCAAGTTGAGGGCGAACAACGCCACGGTGAACAGCAATATGATGGCGTAGGAAACGCCGAGGCTGATGTCCGATATGCCGAGGAAACCGTAGCGGAAGGCGTTGATCATGTACAGGATCGGGTTGGCGTGGGACACCCCCTGCCAGAATTCCGGCAGTAGCCGTATCGAGTAGAAAATGCCGCCGAGATAGGTCAACGGCGTCAATATGAAGGTCGGCACGATGGAGACATCGTCGAATTTCTGCGCGAACATGCCGTTTAGAAAACCGCCGAGGGAAAACAACACGGCGGTCAGCACGACCACGCTGATCAGCACCAGATAATTGTGCACCGACAACTTGCTGAAAAACAGCGAGATCACGGTAACCACCAACCCGACCAACATGCCGCGAACGACGCCGCCGCTGACATAGCCGAGCAGGATGATGCTGTTGGGAGTCGGCGAAACCTGCAGTTCCTCGATGGAGCGCTGGAATTTGGCGCTGAAAAACGAGGACGATACATTGGCGTAGGCGTTGGTGATGACCGACATGAGGATCAGCCCCGGCACGATGAAGTCGATGTAGCGATAGCCCTCCATGCTGCCGATGCGCGGCCCGATCAGATTGCCGAAGATCACGAAATACAGGGCGGTGGTCATCACCGGCGGCAACAAGGACTGCTGCCAGATGCGCATGAAGCGAGTTACCTCCTTGCACAGTATGGTGATATAGGCGATGCGAATGCGATGCCAGTTCATGCCGCTCGGCTCTCCTCGACCATCTCTAGGAACAGCCGTTCCAGTCGATTCGTCTTGTTTCGCATACTACGCACCTTGATGTTGTGGCGCTCGAGTTGGGCGAAAATCAGGTTGACACTGCTGCTCTTGGGCATATCCACCTCGAGCGCCGTGGCACCGCGCAAGCGCCAGCCCGCGGGATGATCCGGCGGCAGTTGTTCCAGAGGCGCAGCCAGATCGAGCACATATGTTTCCTGCTGCAGTTTCTCCAACAGCGCCTGCGTGCTGGTGTTCTCCACCAACTCGCCGCGATCGATGATGGCCACATTGCGGCACAAACTCTCGGCCTCTTCGAGATAGTGGGTGGTCAGGATGATGGTGGTGCCGCATTCGTTGATGCGAGTCAGGTAGTCCCACATGGATCGCCTGATCTCGATATCGACGCCGGCGGTGGGCTCGTCGAGGATGAGCAATCTGGGTTGGTGCATCAACGCCCGCGCGATCATCAACCTGCGCTTCATGCCGCCCGACAGGGACTGGGAACGTTCATCGCGCTTTTCCCACAGCCCCAGTTGATTCAAATAATGCTCGGCACGCTGCGCCGCCGGTTTTCGCCCGATGCCATAGTATCCGGCCTGATTGCACACGATCTGCCGAGGCGTTTCAAACACGCTGAAATTGAATTCCTGCGGCACCACGCCGAGATAGGATTTGGCCTGCGCGAAGTCCTGATCGATATCGGCGTCGAACACGCGCACCGACCCGCCGCTCTTGTTCACCAGCGAGGAAATGATGCCGATGACGGTGGATTTGCCCGCGCCGTTCCTGCCGAGCAGGGCGAAGAAATCCCCCTGCTCGACCGCCAGGTCGATTCCCTTGAGCGCGACCAACCCGTTGCCGTAGGTCTTTTGCAGGTTGGAAATGGAGAGGGCTACGGTCATGTCGGCGTGGATGGCGGCGATGGCGGGACGCGCGTCATTGTAATGTGTTCGATGCCCGCTTCCATGAAAATCTCGCCGCATTCGACAAAACCCTGCTCGGCGTAAAACGACTTCGCGCGCACTTGGGCGTGCAGCGAGACGACCTCGAGGCCGCGCTGGGCGGCGGTTTCGAGCAGCAACTTCAAAATGGCGCGACCCACACCGCGCCCCCGCCAGAGCTTGAGCACCGCCATCCGCCCGATGCGGCCCATGCGGCCGTCGCCCTGCAATCTGCCGGTGGCGATGGCGCTACCATCGGCGGCGAACGCCAGCGCGTAGGTGTGGCGGCTGTCGTGGGTATCGAATTCGAGCTCCTCGCAAACCCCCTGCTCGACCACGAAAACGGCGCGGCGAATGGCGCGGATGGCCTGCTCGTGATCTCGCCAGTCGACGATGGCGGTGCGATAGCCGGACTCGGTATTCATGGATCGATCAATTCCAGAGTTTTGGTCTTGCCGCGTTTGGTGATGGCGATTTTGAGGGGCAGGCGGTCGCCATTGGCCTCGGCGGCCTCGTGCTCGTTCCGCTGCAGCCACACGGTTACGCTGTCGCTCGGTCGGCCGTCGCGGCGGCGCGTGATTTTCCAGCTAGGGAACGCTCCGGCGGACACTTGGACGGTTTCCGCGACCGGCTGCTCATAAATGTAGTCGCGCACCCGCCGAGCGCTCACTTCGCGCACTCTGGTGGCGGCGATGTCCTCGATCTGGCGCAGCATCAACAACAATGGAAAGGCAGCCGCGACAAACCGATCGCCGGGTTGCATCGCCTCGTGCTCGCCGTCGCTGAATGCGATTCGGGCGCGGGCGCGATCCAACTGGAAACTGCGTTCTTCCTCGTCCCCTCCCACGATGCCCTCGCTGCCCCGGTCGAGCACCACTTCGCCGTGCTGCCGCACAAAGCGGGTAACGCTGACGCGCGGCTTGACAAACATCGCGGCGAGCCCGCTCGGATTGCCGCGCGAGGTGACCACATAGCCGTCGCCGCGGCCATTGTCGCCATCATCTTCCGCGCGGATAACGACCTCGACCTCACCGACGCTCGTGTTTCCGTAGGAGGCGGCGTAGTGCAATGTTTGCTCGACTTCGGCGGCGGCGGCCGGGGCGGCCCACAGCAACAGCGCCAGCGAAACCACGGCGAGAGAGCCGCTCGGCCTGCGGTGCGAATTGTCTTCCCTATTCATTGTGTCTTCATCCGCCCGGAAAAACATTTCCCGTTTTCCGCGAACCATCGTATCGCTTCGGAATAAATGCGATGCTCCTGCGCAAGCACCCGTTGGCGCAGGGTTTCGGCATTGTCGTCCGCGGCGACCGCCACCTCGGCCTGCACAATGATCGGGCCGCCGTCCAGCTCGGCGGTTACCAGATGCACGCTGGCGCCGTGCCGCCGCTCGCCCGCGTCGAGGGCGCGCTGATGGGTGTTCAAGCCCTTGAATTTCGGTAGGAGGGAGGGGTGGATATTCACGATTCGGCGGGCAAATCGCTCGATGAATTCCGCCGGCAAAATGCGCATGAAACCGGCGAGCACCACCAGATCGGGCTGAAACGATTCCACTCGACGCAACAATTCCAGTTGGAAGGCCGCCGGGCTGGGATGGTCGCCGGGGGCGATCACCATGGCGGGCACACCGGCGCGCGCCGCCCGCATCAGGCCGAAGGCGTCGGCTCGATCGCTGATCACCGCCGCCACCCGCGCCGGCAGGGTGCCGCGAGCGATGTTGTCCAGTATGGCCTGCAGATTGCTGCCGTTGCCGGAAATCAGCACCACCAGCGTAATCGCGGAATCATCTACCATGGCGCGCGCGATGCCTAATCCAGCATGACCACCCGCGGCCGCCCGCGGCTCGGGGCGATGCGCCCGAGGGAAAATACCGTCTCGCCGGTTTCTTCGAGAACCGAGACGGCTTGGGCGGCGTCCCGCTCCGGCACCACCACCACCAAGCCGATGCCGCAGTTGAAGGTGCGCAGCATTTCCGCCTCGTCGAGATTGCCGTTTTCCTGCAGCCAGTGAAACACCGGCGGCATGATCCAACTCGACCGATGAATTTCGGCCACGACCCCGTGCGGCAAAACTCGCGGCGGGTTGTCGATCAGGCCGCCGCCGGTGATGTGGGAAATGGCCGACACCTTCACCTCGGCCAACAGTCGCCGCATGGATTTTGCGTAGATGCGGGTGGGCGCGAGCAGGGTTTCTCCCAGACTCGAATCGCCCAGAGCACTCAGCGGCCGAGACAGGTCTTCGCCGCTGCGTTGCAGGATTTTGCGAATCAGCGAGAAACCGTTGGCGTGGGCGCCGGAGGAGGCTAGGCCGAGGATGGCGTCGCCGACTTGTACGCTGGCGGGATCGAGGAGATCGTCCTTGTCCACCACGCCGACCGCGAATCCGGCCAGATCGTATTCCCCCGGCGCGTACATCCCCGGCATTTCGGCGGTTTCCCCGCCGACCAGCGCGCAGCCCGCCAACTCGCAGCCGCGCGCGATGCCCTGAATGACCGACTCCGCCTGCTCGATTCGCAACTTGCCGCTGGCGAAATAATCGAGGAAATAGAGCGGCTCGGCGGCGCACGCGACGATGTCGTTGACGCACATCGCCACCAGATCGATCCCCACGGTGTCGTCGCGCGCCATCATCGACGCCAGCTTCAGTTTGGTGCCGACGCCGTCGGTGGCCGACACCAGCACCGGTTTGCGAAAGCGCTCCAGCGGCAATTCGTACAGCGCGCCGAAACCGCCCAGCCCTCCCAACACAGCGGCACCGTGGGTGCGGGCGGCGACTTTCGCGATGCGCTTCGCCAGCGCATTGCCGGCATCGATGTCGACGCCGCCGTCTATGTATCGCAGGGGAGTTTTTTGCGGCGTGCTCAAACCGGATCAGGGAACTTGGGAATGTGTTACCGGCTGCCATCCGGCTGGAGAACGCCTGCCGCGAGTCTCCGCAGCCCAGCCATCAGCTTTTCAGCGTCCGCAGTTTCTCGATCGCCCGCAGTTGCGCCACCGCATTGGCCAGCTCCGCCTTGGCTTGGGCGTATTCCATCGCCGAGGTCTGGTCTCGCATGGCCTCTTCCGCGCGCTTTTGCGCCGCTTCGGCAGCCGCCAGATCCAAGTCGGCGGCGCGCACCGCGGTGTCGGACAGGATGGTTACTATGTGCGGTTGCACCTCCAGAATGCCGCCGGAGATGAAGAAGAACTGCTCCTCGCCGCTCTCCTGCTGCACGCGCACATCGCCCGCCTTGAGACGGGTGATGAGCGGCGTGTGGCGGGGGGCGATGCCGAGTTCGCCCATCTCTCCCGGGGCGAACACCATGGTGCCCTCGCCGCCCCAGATTTCCTGCTCGGCGCTGACGATTTCGACTCGAATGGTTGGCATGGCGGCTGGGTCAGCTCATTTCCTGGGCGCGCGCGAGCACCTCGTCGATGCCGCCGACCATGTAGAACGCCTGTTCCGGCAGATGGTCGTATTCGCCGTCGGCGATGCCCTGAAACGCCTTGATGGTGTCGCCGAGGGGAACATACTTGCCCGGCGTGCCGGTGAAGGTTTCCGCCACGGTGAACGGTTGGGAGAGGAAGCGCTGCATACGCCGGGCGCGCCCGACCGCCAACTTGTCGTCCTCGGACAACTCGTCCATGCCGAGGATGGCGATGATGTCCTGCAATTCCTTGTAGCGCTGCAAAATACCCTGCACCGCGCGCGCCGCCGTGTAGTGCTCGTTGCCGACAATCAGCGGGTCGAGCTGGCGCGAGGTGGAATCGAGCGGATCGACCGCTGGGTAGATGCCGAGTTCGGCGATCTGCCGAGACAGCACCAGCGTGGCGTCGAGGTGGGCGAAAGTGGTCGCCGGCGACGGGTCGGTGAGGTCGTCCGCGGGAACATACACCGCTTGGAAGGAGGTGATGGAGCCGGTCTTGGTGGAGGTGATTCGCTCCTGCAGTATCCCCATCTCGTCCGCCAGAGTCGGCTGATAACCGACCGCCGAGGGCATGCGCCCGAGTAGCGCCGACACCTCGGTGCCGGCCAGCGTGTAGCGGTAGATGTTGTCGATGAACATGAGTACATCGCGGCCTTCGTCGCGGAAATGTTCGGCCATGGTCAGCCCGGTCAGGGCGACTCGCAGGCGGTTGCCCGGCGGTTCGTTCATCTGGCCGTAGACCATCGCCACCTTGTCGAGCACGCCCGCTTCGCTCATCTCGTGATAGAAGTCGTTGCCCTCGCGGGTGCGCTCGCCGACGCCGGCGAACACCGACAGGCCGCTGTGCGCGGTGGCGATGTTGTTGATGAGTTCGAGCAGAGCCACGGTCTTGCCCACGCCGGCACCGCCGAACAAGCCGATCTTGCCGCCCTTGGCGATGGGCATGATGAGGTCGATGACCTTGATGCCGGTTTCCAGTAATTCGAGGCTGGCCGCCTGATCTTCGTAACTCGGCGCTGGGCGATGAATCGGCATGCGCTGCTCGGCGGCCACCGCACCGGCCTCGTCCACCGGATTACCCAATACATCCATGATCCGCCCAAGAGTAGCCTGCCCCACCGGAACCGAAATCGGCGCGCCGGTATTGGCCACTGCCAACCCGCGCCGCAGTCCATCGGACGACCCCATGGCGATGCAACGCACCACGCCGTCGCCCATCTGCTGCTGCACCTCCAGAGTCAGCCCGCCATCGGTGATGGTAAGCGCGTCATACACCTTGGGAACCGCCTCGTGGGGGAACTGGACATCGACTACTGCGCCGATGATTTCTACTATGTTGCCTTGCATGTTGTTTGCCAAAGTTAAGAGAGTTATTCAAACCGCTACGCCGCCTATATCAGGCATAGCTCCGTGCGTCCCGTGCATCGATACGCGCCTGCCTAGCATCATTGACGACACGCTCAGCGGCTTCCTTTCGCGCACGATAGATATACGCGATAAATCGCAATACCATTTCCCAACGAATCAATGGTGTGTAGGCTATGAAAGCCTTCGCCAACAATCCAACAAACCGATGGTGAAATTCCTGAATTTTCGCATTGCCGGTCATTTCGATCGGCTTTGCTTGCTCCAATGTATCCCGATATTTCATGCTGAATTTGATCACCCGTCGAAAATTGAACATCACTGTTTTATGCCGATTGTAGTGGTGAATCACATCGCTGACCACATCCAACAATCGAAGAACGGAGTCATATTCCTCTCTGGATAAGGCATTTGGCTGATCCGGCATATGTTCACGCAGAAAACACATGATGTCCCTGCGCAACTGACAAAATGGAAACAACACGCGGTCATGTTTCGCCGCTTTCCTGATTTGAAGCCAGAAGAATGCGGCAAACACAATACAAGCGAGCATTAGCAGATTGGACATGATCTCCTCCGAACGGTTGTCATTTACTCGAATCCAATTTGGATCGCACAAATTCTACGAATATACGACGATATTCGTGGTTATCTTTTGCGAGTCTGTCGATCTCCTTTTGGAGATCATCAAGTTGTCTCTGGTACATTTTGTACATTACATACATAAAAAACAACAGCATGAACCATATGCTTGGAGAAAAATTCGGATCAGCGAAAAGCGCCAGCACAAAATTCCATGGATTTCCCATTTCCCGTCACCTGATAGTCAAACCGCCGCCGCCCCACCAACAATCTCCGACAGTTCCTGAGTAATCGCCGCCTGCCTTGCCTTGTTGTACACCAACTGCAATTCGTCGATCAATTTGCCGGCGTTGTCGGTGGCGGCTTTCATTGCCACCATGCGCGCCGCCTGTTCGCACGCGGAATTCTCCGCTACCTCCTGATAGATCAGCGACTCGATGTAGCGCGACATGAGGGTGTCCACGACCTCTTTGGCGTCGGGTTCGTAGATGTAGTCCCAGTAATGGGTCATGCCGTCCTCGTTCGCGTCCTTGCCGCCATCGGGCGAGATCGGAATGAGCTGCTCGATGAGCGGGCGTTGAGTCATGGTGTTGACGAATTCGTTGCTGGCGACGAACAGTCGGTCGATTCGCCCCTCGATGTAGTCGTCCATCATCACCTTGATGGCGCCGACCAATTCCGTCAGTTGCGGCGCGTCGCCGAGATTGATGGCTTCCGAAACGATGTTGGCCTTGAAGCGATTGAAGAACGCGCTGGCCTTCTTGCCGATCACCGACACCCGCACATCGACTCCGCGATCGTGCCACTCGGACATCGCCATCACGGTCTTGCGAAACAGGTTGACATTGAGGCCGCCGCACAACCCGCGATCGCTGGAGACGATGACGAAACCCACCGCCTTGATCTCACGCTCGATCACATATGGATGCTTGTACTCCGGATGAGCATGGGCGAGATGCGCGACCACATCACGCATCTTGCGCGCATATGGCTGCGCCGCCCGCATACGCTCCTGCGCACGCCGCATCTTGCTGGCGGCGACCATCTCCATGGCTTTGGTGATCTTGCGAGTGCTGCCGATGGAGTTGATCTGGGTTCGGATTTCTTTTGCGCCGGGCATGGTTTGTGCTTAATTTGGATTGATCAAACTTGTTCGTTTTTCCAACAGTTATTTATTTGGGTATATTGTTCCACGTATACTGGCTGGTACCAAGTCCGTCCTTTTCGCAAGTGAACTCACGTTGGTCATCAATAATAACTCGTTTAAGCAACCGACCTATTTCTTGTGCGGCAACGGTAAATGCCGTGTCCTCGTCAGTTGTCTGTTTTTCATAAACGCATTGTATCGGCGTACCTCTCCAATCCCCGTTCACCCCACCTACCAAATCGCGGGCAGCGAAAGGCTCTTGGTGCTTGCTCGCACACCAGCCATAGACCATCCCTTGTAGATAAACGAGAATGTCGTTTCGCTGTTTGTCGGTTAAATTAAATACTTCGCGTGGCGGTTCGCCATTGTTGATAATAGTCATAGTGGTAACACCTGTAAGGTTGAATAAAACGGTCGAATTCTCGCAAATTTTGCAATTAATTAATTTGCAAATTTTCGATACTCTCGATAAGCATATAACATGATAGTATTCACCACGACTTCCATATTTGGATTGTGGTGAGCGGTTGCAAATGCACCTGCACCTACCTGCATTTCTGGCAAGTAAAAAGATACAAACGATTGATCATGTTTGCTTTCGTTACTAACAAGATATTTTGATATAGAACCAAGTTCTTGTTTGGTCGGCAACCTATCATCAATTATAGGAACAGCAACATCGAAAGAAACTTTAGCCGACCCTACTTCTTCTCGATTCCATATTTTGAATGGAATAAGTCCATCTACTATATTGTAGTTGGAATATCGTTTTTCCTTTTCTTCGGCATAATCATGCAAATACTTGTTGGCCACAACAAGTTCGAGGCTTTCTCCATAGTCAGCAAAATCTGAATTGTCGGAGGCGTAAACGCGAACATCAGATACTCCTCCAGGAACCCTTGAAAATAGATTGCCTAGATTTTCGATTAACGAATACTCCATGCCAGAAACAAAAAAACACCATTCTTCTTTTACAAGCGCTTGTTTCTGTTTAGAGTCGTTATTGCGATTAGCCTTGAAAAATTCTTCGAATGAAGCATAATCGAGGCATCCATAACTGTATATTTCAGCATCGTCTTGAGACGAATAGTGAACAATGCCTGTTTGGGCCTCTGCAGCAAACGATGCTATGCCGATAACAGCAACAAACAACCGGATTTTTGATACAAACTTCATGGTATTACCTCATAGTGTTGGGTTGAACACACGGCCTACCAACTCCCATTCTCCCGAAAATCCTCCACCGCCACCCGAAGTTTCCCAGCAACCTCATCACTGTACTCCGGATCAGCATCGATCTCATCCAACAACGCCCCATGACTAGACTTAATATACGCCTGCATAGCCGCCTCGAACGCAACCACCTTACTCACCTCGACATCATCCAGAAACCCCTCATTGACCGCATACAGCGACAGCGCCATCTGCGCCACCGACATCGGTTGATATTGGGGTTGTTTCATCACCTCCATCACGCGCTCGCCGCGTTCCAGTTGTTTTCGGGTGGCTTCGTCCAGATCCGAGGCGAATTGGGAGAAGGCGGCCAATTCGCGGTATTGTGCCAGGGCCAGACGAATGCCGCCGCCGAGTTTTTTGATGATGGGCGTTTGTGCGGCGCCGCCCACTCTCGACACCGACAGGCCGGCGTTGATGGCCGGGCGGATGCCGGCGTTGAACAGGTCGGTTTCTAGGAAAATCTGCCCGTCGGTGATGGAGATTACATTGGTCGGCACGAAGGCGGACACATCGCCGGCCTGAGTTTCGATGATGGGCAGGGCGGTCAATGAGCCGGTGCGCTCGGTAATCTCGCCGTCGGTGAGTTTCGCCACCGCCTCTTCGTTGATGCGCGCGGCGCGTTCGAGCAAGCGGGAGTGCAGGTAGAACACATCGCCCGGATAGGCTTCGCGCCCGGGCGGGCGGCGCAACAGCAGGGAAATCTGGCGATAGGCCCAGGCCTGCTTGGTCAGATCGTCGTAGACGATGAGGGCGTCCTCGCCGCGATCGCGGAAGTATTCGCCCATGGTGCAGCCGGCGTAGGGGGCGATGAATTGCTCCGAGGCGGAATTCGAGGCGGCTGCGGCGACCACGATGGTGTGCTTCAGGGCGCCGTGCTCTTCCAGTTTGCGCACCACCGCGGCGATGCTGGATGCCTTTTGCCCGATGGCCACATAGATGCACTTGATGCCGGTTCCCTTCTGGTTGATGATGGCGTCCACCGCCACCGCGGTTTTGCCGGTCTGGCGGTCGCCGATGATCAGTTCGCGCTGGCCGCGGCCGATGGGCACCATGGCGTCGATGGACTTCAGCCCGATTTGCACCGGCTGGCTCACCGACTTGCGCGCGATGACCCCCGGCGCCACCTTTTCGATGGGCGAGGCGCTGGCGTATTCGATGGGCCCCTTGCCGTCGATCGGCTGGCCGAGGGCATCGACCACGCGGCCGAGCAGGCCCTCGCCGGTGGGCACTTCGAGAATTCTGCCGGTGCACTTGACCGTGTCGCCTTCCGACAGGTGCTTGTATTCGCCCAACACTACCGCGCCGACCGAATCCTGCTCGAGGTTGAGGGCGAGGCCGTAGGTGGCGCCGGGGAATTCGAGCATTTCGCCCTGCATGGCGTCCGACAGGCCGTGGATGCGGGCGATGCCGTCGGTCAGCATGACGATGGTGCCTTCGGTGCGCGCCTCGGCGGCGGATTCGAAGTTGGCGATGCGCGCCTTGATGAGTTCGGAGATTTCGGAGGGATTCAGTTGGATGGACATTTGGTTGCTCCTTTTGCGTTTTGCGATCAGGCGCCGAGCGCGCCGACAAGTTGTTCAAGTTGCGCCCGTACCGAGCCGTCGAAAACCCAGTCTCCGGCGCGCACTACGGCGCCGCCGACCAGGGCTCGATCCACCTCGAATTCGAGCGTAACCCTGCGACCCAATCTCGATTGCAGGGCTTCGGTGAATTGCGCGCGCTGGCGCTGGTCGATTTCGCTTGCGGTAACCAAGGTCGCGGCGACCACGCCTTCCGCCTCGGCGCGCAGCGCGGCGTAGGATTCGGCGATCTCCGGCAATACGCCGATGCGCCCGTTGCGCGCCAGCAATTTGACCAGATTGACGCATTGCTCGCCCAGTTGCAGCGCGGTCGCCGAGGCCGGAGCCGAGGCCACGTCCAGAACGACCTGCTGCAGTTGCGCCGCGGAAACGCGAGGATTGCGCACCAGCGCGGCTACTTGCTCGTCGGCGGCGATGGCCGCCAGCAGGTCGAGCTGATCGCTCCAGCCCGCCAGATCGTCCTGCCCGCGCGCCAGCTCGAACACCGCGCGGGCGTAGGGTCTGGCGATATTGCTCGATTCGGCCATCTGTGTCCGCGTGCGCGCGCTCTAGGGTTACAGTTGGGTTACAGTTTGGCGGCCAGCCGGTCGAGCAGTTCGGCGTGGGCGGCGGCGTCGATTTCCCGCTCGAGTATCCGCCCGGCGCCGGCCACCGCCAGTTCGCCGACTTGGGCGCGCAGGTTTTCTCTGGCCTTGCCGAGTTCGGTGTCGATTTCCGCCCGGGCGGCGGCGATTATGCGTTCGCCTTCGCTTTTGGCGTTGTCTCTGGCTTCGTCCACCAGCTCGGCGCCGCGCTTTTCCGCCCGGCCGATGATTTCATTGGCCTGAGACTTGGCCTCGTCGATCACTTGGCGGGCTTGCCGGCGCCCCTCTTCCTCGGCCAGATGCCCTTTTTCCGCGGCTGCCAAGCCATCGGCGATGGCCGCCTTGCGCGCGTTCAGGGCGCCGATGAGGGGCGGCCAAATGAATCGTTTGCTGAACCAGACGAACAGGGCGAAAAACAGCACCTGAAACAGCAGGGTGAGATTGATGTTCATCTATCTTCGTCTTCGGTTATGGTAGTGAATCGGCTGGCGCTCGGCGATGCTAAGCAACCGCGAACAGCACATACATGGCGATGCCGACCGCGATCATCGGCACCGCGTCAACCAAGCCCATGACGATGAAGAATTGGGTGCGCAGCATAGGGATCAGCTCGGGCTGACGCGCCGCGCCTTCGAGGAAGCGCCCGCCGAGAAGGCCGACGCCAATGGCCGCGCCCACTGCGCCGAGGCCCATCATGACTGCGCCGGCAATATACAAAAGTGCTTGTTCCATCTTGATCTCCGAATGTTGAGGGTGAATGGGTAAATGGTGAATAAACGGGTCGGGCAGATCAATGCCGCTGGTGCGCCATGTCCATGTAGACGATGGTCAACACCATGAATATGAAAGCCTGCAGGGTGATGATCAGGATGTGAAACACCGCCCAGATGAATTGCAGCAAGCCGCCGAACAGGGTGAGGCCGACGCCCGCCGGGGTGATGTCGGTGAGGTTGCCGTTAGCGAAGAACATCAGGGAGATGAGGATGAAGATCATCTCCCCGGCGTACATGTTGCCGAACAAACGCAGCGCGTGGGAAATCGGCTTGGATATCAAACTGACGAATTCGAGGAAGAAGTTGGGCAGGATGAACAGCAGTTTCATCAGCGGATTGCGAGATTCGAACGGGTGCATGGTGAGCTCCGCGGCAAATCCGCCGAGCCCCTTGACGCGGACACTGTAATACAGCATCAGCGCGAACACGCTGAGGGCGAGGCCGAAGGTGATGTTGGGGTCGGTGCTGGGGACGATCTTCTGGAAGTGGACGCCCGCCAATCCGAGGGCGCGCGGCACCACTTCGACCGGCACCAAGTCCATCAGGTTCATCAGGAAAATCCAGCAAAACAGCGTCAGCGCCATCGGCGCCACCAGATCGTTCTTGGCGCTGAACGAGCCGCGCACATTTTCGTCGATGAAGGCGACGATCCATTCGATGAAATTCTGCACCCCGCCGGGCACGCCGGCAACCGCCTTTCTGGCGACGCCGTGGAACAACCATAAAAACAGCGCACCGAGGCCGAACGACCACGCCAGACTGTCTATGTGAAGCGCCATGAAGCCCATTTCGGCGGCCTCCTCGGCGCTCGCCGCCAAGCCCCAACCGCCATCCGGATGGCGGCCGTAGGTCAGATTGGTCAGGTGGTGGCGAATGAATTCGCTGGAGGTGATTACTTCGGACGATGCCATCGAAATGTCAGGGTAGATCTGAATGTAAATCTCGTCTCTTTATCGATCAGGGGCGAATGCCGCCCACGCATATCCGGCCTGCATGACCACATAGCCAAGCACAACGGGAAGCGGCCCCAACTCCAAGCGAACCAAGCCGAAAAAGGCACCGCCGGCAACGAGCAGGAATTTGAACAACAGCCCGGAATAGAGCGGCAACATCCCGAGGTGCGGGTTGTCTCGTGCCGCGCGGCTGGATTTTAGCACACTCCCGGCGGTTATCGCGGTTGTGGCAATTCCCAAAAACGATCCGAATGCGACTCCCTTCGCCCACGCCAGCGCCCCCGACCCGTGCCAAAACACGCTCGCCAGCAACGCCAACGCGATCAGCGAAAACGCCAGCACCGCCTGCGCCAGCAACACCCGGCGGACGCTTTTTTGCATGGTCGGCACAACCATTATGTGGAGGCGTGGGGGATGTGGAAGGTTCAGGCATCCAGTGACGAATCCGCCAGCACCCGATCCGCCTCGAAACGCCGCAATGCCTTGCGCACCCGCCGTTGCCCCTTCCACTTACTCTTGCGCGAGCGAAATTCCGGATTCAACACCGAGGTCGCGTGGCCGACGTGTTCGATATAGCGAAGCAGTTCCGGGGAAGGCAGAAACACCATTCGGTGCCCCTGCTGCAACAATTTGCGATGCATCGCCTTGCCCGCGACTTCCCCCTCGTCGGAAAACCCCAACCCGTATTTTCGCAACAACTCGGTGCGGTACAGCGCGCAATGGCTGCGCAGGTAGTAATGATTGTCTCCCTGTCCCGCGAGCGCATGATCCCTCCTGCCGATCAGGGCATAGAACAAGGACTGCGCCGAATATTCCAGCGATTTGGCGATTCGCTTCACCATCGACTTGCGCTCCAATTTCCACGAACCGACGCCCGCGATGTTGTCGTCCTCTTCGATACGCGCCAGCAGAAATTGCAGATAATGCGGATGGCGCACCAGCGTGTCCGTATGAATCGACAGGACGAACGGCGTGTCCACTCGCTGCAACGCCAGATCCAGCGCGCGCGAGTGCGACAACGCGCCCGATTCGCCGGAATCGCCGCGCCGTTCCAGCAGCTGAATCCACGGGAGGGTGCGCAGGTAGACCACCGACTCATCGCCGGAGTTGTTGTCGATCACGATGATCTTGGCGAGATCGAAATCGGTGTGTTTGCGCAGCAGACGCACGCACAGTTTGGTCAACTGCGGCGTGCGGTAATTCGGAATCAGAATGGTAACTTTGGCAACTTGGCGGCAAGGCGCGTCGTCTTGCATCGTGGTCTTCCCGGCTGGGTTCGGCGGCGGCGGTGGTTTTGCCTCGTGGTACAATCGCGCAATTCTACACCGGCACGCGCGCGCAAATGAAGGGAATAATACTGGCGGGCGGGCAGGGTACGCGCCTTGCCCCCGCGACCGCTTGCCTGAGCAAGCAATTGTTGCCCGTGTATGACAAGCCCCTGATCTACTACCCCCTGACCACCCTCATGCTGGCGGGGATTCGCGACATCCTCGTCATCGTCAGGCCGGAAGAGCGCCATCTGTTCAACGCTCTGCTGGGGGATGGTTCCGCCTGGGGCGTTTCCATTTCATTCGCCGAGCAACCCTCGCCCGACGGCATCGCCCAAGCCTTTCTCATCGGCGAAGATTTCATCGGCGACGACGACCGAGTGTGCCTCGTCCTCGGCGACAACATCCTCTACGGCAGCGACATGACGGCAATTCTGGCGGATGCGGTGGCGCAACACAGCGGGGCGACCGTGTTCGTCCACGCGGTCAGCAATCCGCAACAGTACGGCGTGATCGCTTTCGACGAGCACGGTGCGCCGACCGACATAACGGAGAAGCCGGCCAAACCGAAATCCAATTTCGCCATCACCGGCCTGTATTTCTTCGACAACTGCGTGGTCGATATTGCCCGGCGATTGACCCCTTCCGGGCGCGGCGAGCTGGAAATCGTGGATGTGATTCGCCACTACGCGGGCGCAGGAAAACTGCGCGTGAAGCCGCTCGGCCGCGGCTGCGCTTGGCTGGATGCGGGCACCCACGACTCCCTGCTGGACGCCTCGAATTTCATTCACGTACTCGAGCGCCGTCAGGGGCTGAAGATCGGTTCGCCGGAGGAAACCGCTTGGCGCATGGGTTTCATCGGCGACGACGATTTGCGCGCGCTGGCGCAATCTCTGGCCAAAAGCGGCTACGGCGAATACCTGATGAGTCTGCTGCAATGCGGGTAACCGAGGCGGACATCCCGTGCATCCGGATCATCGCGCCGGATGTGTACCCGGATTCGCGCGGCGTCTTTATGGAATCCTTCAACGCCAAGCGCTATCGCGACTGCGGGCTGCCCGCCGCCTTCGTGCAGGACAATTTTTCCCGATCGAAGCGGGGGGTGTTGCGCGGCCTGCATTTTCAGGCGTCGCCGGATCATGCTCAGGGGAAGCTGGTGTGGGTGGCGCGAGGCGCGGTGTTCGATGTTGCCGTGGACCTTCGCGTGGGCGCGCCCACCTTCGGGCGGGCGTTTTCCCTCGAATTGAACGAGCGCAATCGCCTGCAGATGTACATTCCCCCCGGCTTCGCCCACGGTTTCTATGTACTGTCCGACGAAGCCGACTTCCACTACAAATGCACCCGCCACCACCACGCCGAATCCGAAATGGGCATCGCCTGGGACGATCCGGCCATCGGCATCGACTGGCCCGGCCAACACCCCATCCTGTCCGACAAGGATCGCGCCCATCCGCGGTTGGCGGACATCGATCGTGCGCTGTTGCCGATATACGAACCCGAACCCGCGCCATGACGAGAATCGTGGTAACGGGCGGCCACGGCCAAGTCGGGCAGTCCCTGCGGGAAGCGCGCCGTGCCGTCGCCGCCGCCTCTGATTGGGAGGTGGTGTGTGCGCCCAAATCCCGACTCGACATCACCGATTCGGCAAGCATCGAGCGCGCCTTCGAGGAGATCGCGCCGCAACTGGTCATCAATGCCGCGGCCTATACCGCCGTGGATGACGCCGAGCGGGAGCGGGACGCCGCCTTTGCGGTTAATCGCGACGGCGCCGAAAACCTTGCCGTGCTGTGCGAACTACGCGGAATTCCCCTGCTGCAGCTGTCCACCGACTATGTGTTCGACGGCGTCGGCAAAACGAGGTATCGGGAGGACGATCGGCCCGCTCCCGTGAATGTTTACGGCTACAGCAAATGGGCCGGAGAACTGGCGGTGCAGCGCGCCTGCCGCCGGCACATCATTCTGCGAACGAGCGGAGTGTTCAGCCGATACGGACGGAATTTCGTCAAAACCATCGTCGCGCTGGCGCGCGAGCGCAAACGGCTGCAAGTGGTCAGCGACCAAACCGCCTGCCCGACTTCGGCGGCGGAGGTGGCGGCCGCCTGCCTCGAGATCGCGCGACAGGTGCTGGAAAATCCGCCCGGCGGCAGCGCCCCCAACGCCAACGGATGGGGATGGGGAATCTATCACTACTGCAGCCGCGACCCGGTCAGTTGGTGGGATTTTGCCAACGCCGTGGTCGCGGCGCGGCGCGAGGTCGAATCCCTTGCGGTCGAGCGGGTGTGCGCGATCCCCGCCAGCGAATTGGCCGCACCCGCCGCCCGCCCGCCGCATCCGGTGCTGTGTTGCGACAAGATCGAGTCGATCTTCGGGATACCCGCGCGTTCCTGGCGAGCGGGGCTGGACGAAGTGGTGAGAAATCTGGCCGATGAACGATAGCCCGCCGAAAAACCGCTACACACCCGCAAGCGTGCTGGTTACCGGCGGCGCCGGTTTCATCGGCGCCAACTTCGTCCGCCATCTGCTGGAAAACCATGCCGGCCTGTCGATCGTCAATCTCGACAACCTGACCTACGCCGGTTCTCTGGCGAGATTGCGGGGCTTGCCCGACGGCGGCGGCTATCGTTTCGTCGAGGGGGATATTTGCGACGCCGATCTGGTCGCCGGCCTGCTGCGCGAGTTCGCCATCGACACCATCGTCCATTTCGCCGCGGAAAGCCATGTGGATCGATCCATCGAAGATCCCGCGGTGTTCGTCAAGACCAATGTGCTCGGCACCTACACACTGCTACATTGCGCCAGCGCCTATTGGCTGACGGAGAACGGTTTCACGCCGCAGCAATGCCGCTTCCATCACATTTCCACCGACGAGGTCTACGGCAGTCTGGATGAACACGCCCCGGCGTTCACCGAGGCGCACGCCTATCTCCCCAGCTCCCCCTACTCGGCCACCAAGGCGGGGTCGGATCATCTGGCGCGGGCGTATTTCCACACCTTCGGCCTACCGGTAACCATCAGCAACTGCTCCAACAATTACGGCCCGGGACAGCATCGGGAGAAGTTCATTCCGACGGTCATCGACGCCTGTTTGCGGGGGGAGACGATTCCCGTGTACGGCGATGGCCGTCAGGTGCGCGATTGGCTATATGTGGATGATCATTGCCGCGGCATCGACGCCATCCTGCGCCGCGGCGTGCCCGGCGAAACCTACAACATCGGCGCCAACGACGAGCGCTCCAACATCGAGGTGGCCGAGGAAATTTGCGCGAGATTCGATCGCCTCGCCCCGGAAAACGGTGCGCACGCGCGGCTCATTTCCCATGTCGCCGATCGTCCGGGGCACGACCGCCGCTACGCTATCGACAACCGCAAGATCAAGCGCGAACTGGGCTGGCGAGCGCGGGTGCCGTTTGCCGGCGGTTTGGACAAAACCATCGAGTTCTACCGGCGAGGGCAAATCGCCTGATTGCCGGCTCGCTATTTGATGCGGGCGAGAATGCCGTCCAGCTCGTCCAGCGAATGATAGTGAATGACCACCTGGCCCTTCTTGGCGCTGTGGCGGATGGAAACCCGCGCGCCAATCCGAGCCGAAAGATCGCTCTCCAAGCGCAGTACATCGGGGTCTTTCGCGGTGCCCGCGAGGCTCGTGCCGCCGCTGCCGCCGTCCCCGTCGCCCCCCGCCAGCAGACGCTCCACCAGCAGTTCGGTGCGGCGCACCGACAGGCCGGCGGCGATCACCTTGGCGGCGGCGCCCGGCTGCTTCTCGGCGGGCAACCGCAACAGCGTTCTGGCGTGGCCCATCTCGATTTCCCCGGCCTCCAGCCGTTTCTTCACCGCCGGATGCAGCGCCAGCAGCCGCAACAGGTTGCTGACCGCCGCCCGCGAGCGCCCACCGCTTCGGCAATTTCCTGATGGGTCAAGCCGAAATCATCCAGCAAGCGCTGTAGCCCGGCGGCCTCCTCGAGAGCGTTCAGATCTTCGCGCTGGATGTTTTCGATGAGCGCCACCGCCATGGCACTGCGGTCGCTCACCTCCCGCACCACCACCGGCACGGTCGCCAAACCGGCCAGTTGGGCGGCGCGCCAGCGTCGTTCGCCGGCGATGATTTCATAGCGGTCGCCCAACTGGCCGGTTTGCCGAACCAGCAGGGGCTGTATCACCCCCTGCGCGCGAATGGTCTCGGCGAGCTCCTCCAGAGCCGGTTGATCCATCTGGGTACGGGGCTGATACTTGCCTCGTTGCAGTTGTTCGATGGGCAGTTGGCGCAGTTGCGAGTGCCCGTCGGCCCCCTCCGGCGGCGGCGCCTCCTGACGCACCTCCCCCAGCAGCGCCTCCAAGCCGCGCCCCAAACGGGCTTTTTTCTTGGTGCTCATATACTTGCGGTGGCGGTGGCGGTCGAAATGGGAAGGTGGTTATCCGGCGCGCCGTCTCAACACTTCGCCGGCCAGCGCCACATATGCTTGGGCACCGGCGCAGCGGTGGTCGTACTGCAACACCGGCTTGCCGTAGCTCGGCGCCTCCGCCAGACGGATGTTGCGGGGGATGACGGTGCGGAACAGTTGGTCGGGGAAATGCGCCGCCAGCTGCTCGGCGACTTCCGCTGATAACGAGTTGCGCGAATCGAACATGGTTCTGACCAGCCCCAATATCTGCAAGGACGGGTTGAGACCCCGCCGAACCAGCGCGATGGTATCCATCAAACTAGTCAGCCCTTCGAGGGCATAATACTCGCATTGCACCGGAATCAACACCTCGCGGGCGGCGGTCAGCGCATTGACCGTCAACACATTCAGCGCCGGTGGGCAGTCGATGACGATCAGGTCGTAGCGCTCGGCGATGTGCGCGACGGCGTCGGCCAAGCGGAAATCCCGGCGCGCCAGCTGCGCCATTTCGACCTGAGCGCCGCACAGATCGGGATGAGCCGGCAGCAGATCGTGGCCGCCGCCGGTGGCGACGATGGCGTCGGCGGCGTTGGCGGTGCCCAGCAATACCTCGTAAATGCCCCGCTCCACATCGCGCGCCGACACGCCGCTGCCCACCGTGGCATTGCCCTGCGGGTCCATATCCACCAGCAAGGCGCGGCTGCCGGCACAGGACAACGACGCGCACAGGTTGATCGCGCTGGTGGTCTTGCCGACCCCGCCTTTCTGGTTGGTAATCGCGATTACGCGCGCCACTTTGTCAATTCGATAAGTACCAAATGTCGCTCGGCGTCCAAAAACGGAACATCCAATTTCTCGACGCTTACCCGCTCCCGCCACGGCGGCTCAAGGAGGGCGATTTCCCGCTTGGGCATCCGGCCCTTCATCGCCAGCAACCGACAGCCGTCGCGGTGCAGTGCGGCGGTCGCCTTCAGCGTGTGGGCGAGGGATGCGAAGGCTCGAGTGGCGAGCGTATCAAATTTTCCCCCGAGCCGGTAATCTTCCACCCGCTTCTCGACCACCGCAACATTGCCGAGTTCAAGGGCGTCGCGCGCCGCGCGCAGGAATTCGGCTCGCCGGCCGCGACTGTCGAGCAGGGTAACCTGGAGGCGCGGATCGAGCACCGCCAGCGGCAGGCCGGGGAATCCGCCGCCGCTGCCGATGTCGAGGAGCGAGCCGCCGCGCACGAACGGCGCGACGGCGAGGGAGTCGAGCAGATGGCGCGCCACCATGTCGTCGAGGCGATCGATCGCGGTCAGATTCAGGCGGCGATTCCACTTCGCCAGCAGCTCGATGTGGCCGCAGAGCTGCTGGCGCTGGGCGGCGGACAGGATGAGGCCGAGCCGCGTGCAGCCTAGATCGAGTTTTTCTGTGGTAGAGTGCGGCGCTTTCATTTTGCCTCCGGCTCGGCCGAGGATCATAACAATGGCACGCGCAAAAAAATCCCTCGGCGACAAATACCGTTTCTATCAACTCGGGGTGCAGTCCCCCGATGTGGATGTGGCATTGCTGCAGCAAGTCTATCGGCAAGTGCGGGGGCGGGCGGCGACCCATTTCCGCGAGGATTTCTGCGGCACCGCGGCGACCTTGTGCGCCTGGCTGGAGCAGGGGAAGAGGTTCACCGGCGAGGGCTGGGACATCGATCCCGAGCCGCTGGCATGGGGCCGCAAGCACAATCTCAAACCCCTCGGTAAAAACCGGCAGCAGCGCGCCAACCTGTGCACCGGCGACGCCCGCGAACCCAGTTTGCGCGCGCCCGACATTCGCTGCGCCTTCAATTTTTCCTATTGGTTGTTCCGCGAGCGTAGCGTATTGCTGGAGTATTTCCGCTCGGTGCATGACGACCTCGCCGCCGACGGTGTGTTCATGATCGATGTGCAGGGCGGGTCGGAGGTCTTTTCCGAAGAGGAGCAGATAACCGATTGTGGGGAGTTCGAGCTGATCTGCCACCAGACCGATGTGTGCCCGGTGGATCACAGCGCCAATCTGGCGTTGCATTTCCGCTTTCCGGACGGTTCCGAAATGCGCGATGCCTTTCGCTATATCTGGCGCATCTGGTCCATGCCCGAATTGATCGATATGCTACGCGAGGCGGGCTTCGCCGATGTACGCTGTTATTGGTGCGCCGACGAGGAGGAATCCGAATACGAGGAGACTCAGGTAGGCGAAAACGATCCGGCTTGGATCGCTTGTTTGGCGGCGTTGAAATAACGAGATGGCGGCAGCGTTGGCCGAACGCCCCCACCCCCGAAACGGGAAAAAGGTGATATAGTCCGCCCTCGAACAGTCTCAACGGGGCGCGAAAGCTGAGAGGCGCCGGGGCATCAGCCCCACAGCCAACCCGTCGAACCTGATCCAGATCATGCTGGCGTAGGAATTGAGATCACACCTCGAAGCCCGAAGTCCTTTCGGGCGATGATCGACATCTCCGTTCTCCGCGTTGGCATCACACTTTGTATTTTGTCATCCCTTGTCGGGAGGAGATTTTGACCATGCGTAAATTCATCGTCTTTTTGTTTCTAGCGATCCCCGTTCAGTTGGCCATCGGCCAGAGCGAGAGTCGGCCGGTTCTCAATGTGTACACTTACGACGCCTTCACCTCCAGCTGGAGCATCGGCCCGAAGATCAAGACGGCGTTCGAAGCCCAGTGCGACTGCGAGGTGAATTTCGTCGCCACGGACAGTTCCACCGGCATTCTCAGCCGGGTGCAGTTGGAGGGCGAGGGTTCGCGCGCCGATGTGGTGCTCGGCCTCGACAACAATCTGGTGGTGGAAGCGAAGGAAACCGGCCTGCTGGGGCCCCACAACGTTTCCCTCGCCGCCCTCGACCTGCCGTTCGCGTGGGACGACGAGACATTCCTGCCCTTCGATTACGGCTATTTCGCCTTCATCTACGATCGCGAAAAACTGCCTAACCCGCCCACCAGTTTCCGCGAATTGGTGGCGGCGGACGACTCGCTGAAGATACTGATTCAGGATCCGCGCAGCTCCACTCCGGGAGTGGGGTTGATGCTGTGGGTCAAGCAAATATTCGGCGATGATGCCTTCGACATCTGGCGCAAACTGTCCGCCAAGATCGTCACCGTCACCAAGGGCTGGAGCGAAGCCTACAGCCTGTTCCTCGACGGCGAGGCCGACATGGTGCTGAGTTACACCACCTCGCCCGCCTACCACATAATCGAGGAGGGCAAGCAGCAGTATCAGGCGGCCGCCTTCGACGAGGGGCACGGTGTGCAAATCGAGGTGGCGGCGCAGCTGGCCAACGCCCCCAATCCGGAGTTGGCTCAGCAGTTCATGGATTTCATCGTCACCGAGGGCTTTCAGTCCCACATACCCACCGGCCACTGGATGTATCCGGTGATCCCCCTCGAGGGCGGATTGCCGCCGGCCTACGGCACACTGGTGAAACCGGCGGCGAGTTTGCTCATGGACCCCCGCCGGGTCGCCGACAAGCGAGGCGAGTGGGCGGATGAGTTCAGTCAGGCGCTGAGGAATTGAGGCGCTGAGGCGCTGATCCGCCCCGTAACCGCGCGGTGACCGGGCTGGTCGCAACACTGGCGGTGTTGCTGATCGTGCTGTGCGCGGTCGGCGGGTTGATGGCCGAGGCCGGGCAATTCGCGTTGTTGGCGGAATTGAACAAGCCGGTTACCCGCTCGATCATCCGCTTCACCTTGTGGCAGGCCACGTTGTCAACGCTGTTGAGCGTGGCCTTCGCCATCCCGTTGGCGCGGGCGCTGGCGCGTCGCGGGCGGTTTTTCGGGCGGCGTCTGATCATCCGCCTTGGCAGTCTCTCCCTGATCATCCCGACCATGGTGGCGACCCTCGGCATCGTCGCGGTGCACGGGCGAAACGGTTGGATCAATCAGCTACTGGCGGCGATGGGCGGCGATCGCATCCACTATCTCTACGGCCTCGCCGGCATCCTCATCGCCCATGCGTTCTTCAACCTGCCGCTGGCGACCCGCATCTTTCTCGACGGCCTGCTCAACCTGCCGCAGCACAGTTGGAATCTGGCGCGGCTGTACGGTATGCGGCCGAGCCACATCTTCCGCCACATCGAATGGCCGCTGCTGCGCGGCCTGATTGCGGGCGTCGCCGGCATGGTCTTCCTGCTGTGCTTCACCTCCTTCGCCATCGTGCTCACCCTCGGCGGCGGGCCGAAATCCACCACGCTGGAGGTGGCGATCTATCAGGCCATTCGCTTCGATTTCGACCTGACTCGGGCGGTGGCGTTGTCATTGATTCAGATCGGAATCTGCTTGCTGCTGGCGTTGGCGTTTTTCGCCAGAGGTGCCGCCTTTCCGCTGCGCCCGGGAGATTATCCCGGCGTCGACCGACCCGACGCCGACGCTTGGTCGACGCGCCTCGTCGACGCCGTGGTCATTTTCCTCGCCGCGATTTTCCTGATCTCGCCGTTGGCGGCGGTGGTGATGAAAACGTTGGCGCCGGGCGGCTGGGCGATTCTGGGCGCGCCCGAATTCCATCAGGCGCTGCGCTGGACGCTGGTGATCGCGCTCGCCGCCGGCACGCTTTCCTGCCTGTTCGCGCTCGCCATCGCCAACCTGATCGTCACCCTGCGGCGCGCGCCGCGTCTGACGTCGTGGGCGGTCGCACCGGAAATCATCAGCCTGCTGACCCTGCTGGTGCCGCCCATCACTCTGGGCGCCGGTCTGTTCCTCTTCTTCCGCCAATTCACCGACGCCCTTTCTCTGGGGCCGGTGGTGGTGATCGCGCTGAATGTTCTGCTCTCGCTGGCGTTCGGCATTCGCATCCTGACGCCGGCGCTGCAGGCACAACGCAACCGCTACGACAATCTGTGCGCCAATCTGGGGATCGGCGGGTGGAACAAGTGGCGGCGCATTCTGTGGCCGGCGTTGCGCGCGCCGGTGGCCTACGCGCTGGCGGTCGCCACCACCTTGTCGGCCGGCGACATGGGGGTCATCGCGCTGTTCGGCACCGAAGACCTGCGCACCTTGCCGCTGCTGATGTATCGCCTGATCAGCGGCTATCGGCTGGAGCAGGCGGCGGTGGTGGCGGTGGCATTGTGCGCGTTGTGCTTCGCGTTGTTCTGGTTGATCGAGCGGCTGGTCGGCGAGCATCGGGCGGGAGAACATAGCCGTGCTTGAGGTGGAAAATATCGCGTTCGCCTACCCGCGAGGTTCCGCGGGGGAAGATTCCGGCGGCGCCGCCGCTACCGTGGTGCGGGCAAATTTCACCGTCGCCACTGGGCGGGCGGCGGCGCTGATGGGGCCCAGCGGATCGGGCAAATCCACCATCCTCAACTTGATCGCTGGTTTCCTCCGACCCCAGCGCGGCGATGTGCGCTTCGATGGCCGCAGTTTGCTGGCGCGCCCACCGGCGGAGCGACCGCTCACCTACCTGTTTCAGGCGCACAATCTGTTCCCCCATCTCACCGTGCGGCAAAATCTCGCCATCGGCCTGCACCCCGGCCTGCGCCTCGAGCCGCAACAGGAGGCGGCCGTCGAGCGGGCGCTGGCGTGGGTATCGCTGGAGAAATTCGCCGATCGCAAACCGGACAGTCTGTCCGGCGGACAACAGCAGCGGGTGGCGTTGGCGCGATGCTTGGCGCGCAACCGGCCATTATTGTTGCTGGACGAGCCCTTCAACGGTCTCGATGAAGCGCTTCGCGGGGAAATGTTGTCGCTCATCGCAACCCTGCAGCAGGGGGGCGTGCTGACCCTGCTGGTCGCCACCCACCAACGGCGGGATGCCGAGGCGTTGGCGGCGCAGGTGGTGATGGTCTAGGCGGCTTGCGGTTTTGCCGGAGCGCGCCTATGGTTATTGGCTATTGGTGGAGGAACGCGATCAACGCTTCGCCGTACCCCGCGGCATCGTTGATGTCGTTGTGGCCGGCTTCCGCCAGCACGGTAACGGTGAGCTGCGCGGCGGGGAAGGCGTCCGCCAGAGCGTCCGAGCGGCTGCGCGGGATGATTGCGTCCCGTGCGGCGATGATCAGCAGGGTCGGCGCGGAAATCGCGTGCACGCGGGCGGCGGTGTCGTAGCGATCCTTGAGCAGTAGCGCCACCGGGATGATGGGAAACAGTTCCCGCGCCACATTCAGCGCGCTGTCGAACGGCGTAACCAGTACCAGCCTGTGCGTCGCGCGCTGCGCCGCCACGGCGGCGGCGACCGCGCTGCCCAGACTGCGCCCGATGAGGGAAATCTTGCCGCCGGGGTGGGCGCGCTCCACGTGGTCGTACAGCGCGAGCGCATCGGCGAGTAGTCCGGTCTCGGTGGGTGTGCCGCTGCTGCCGCCATAGCCGCGATAGTTGGCCAGATACACCGAGTGGTCGGGCAACCAAGCGGAAAACGCCGGGATGCTCCAAGCGACATCCTCGGCGTTTCCGCCAAAATACACCACGGCATCGACGCCCTCGCCCAGACGCCAGATTTTCAGGTTTTCGCCGTCGTTGGATAGGCGGATGACGGCGGCATGTTCCGCCTCCACTTCCGCTTCCAATTCCGTTTCCGCGGTCGGCAGATACATCATGCTGCGCTGGCTCACATAGAGCAGCAGGCAGAAGGCCGCATACACGGCGGCGGCGATGGCGAGTGCCCCCACGCCGAACCCCCTCATGGCCGCGACGAACCGCCGCCGAGTCGAGTCGGGCGCATCATCCGTCCAGAGCGCACGCCGCCTCGATGGCTGCGCCGTCAGGCGCGCAGTGCTTCGTTGCGCGGATCGTAGGGGGATTCCTCGATGACCGTGGCCGCATATTGCTTGCCGAGGATTTCGATCTGCAGTTGCGTGCCGATTTCCGCCAGCGCTGGGCGCACCAACCCCAGAGCCAGAGATTTTTCGGTGCGGAAGCCGTAGCCGCCCGAAGTCGCTCGGCCAACCAGCTCGCCGTCTCGGTAGATCGCCTCGGAACCGCGCGCGTCGGCGTCGGTGACGCCGTGCACCTCCAATGTTACGAAGGCGTTTTCAAAACCGCGCGCGCGCCAGTCGAGGAGGGCTTGCTTGCCGATGAAGTCGCCCGTCTTGTCGAAGCGCACGAAGCGATCCAATCCGGATTCGAGCGCGGCGTATTCGATGGACATTTCGCGCGGAATCAGGCGATAGGATTTTTCCAGACGCAGGGAGTCCATGGCGCGGATGCCGAACGGCTTGATGCCGAATTCCCTGCCGGCCTCCATCACCCGATCGAAGATGTAGTTTTGCATTTCAATCGGGTGGTGCAATTCGAAACCGAGTTCGCCGACGAAGTTGACGCGCAGGGTATACGCTTGGGCGGCGGCGATGTTGATGAGGCGACCGGTCAGCCATTTGAAATTTTCATTGGCGAGGTCGGTGTCGGTCAGTTTTTGCAGCAACTCGCGCGACTTCGGGCCGGCCACCACCAGCACGCCGTTTTGCGTGGTGATGTTGTCGATGGAGACGCTACCGTCGGCGGGTTTGTGCTTGCGCAGGTAGTCCCAATCGTGGCGCTCCATGGCGCCGGCGGAGACCAGATAGTAGCGCTCATCGCCCATTTTGCACACGGTGAATTCGGAGCGCACGCCGCCGTTTTGCGAGAGGAGATGGCACAACCCGACTCGCCCCGTTGTTTGCGGCAGGCGGTTGCACAACAATGACTCCAACCACGCGCCCGCGCCGCCGCCGGCGACTCGGAATTTGGAGAACGCCGACATATCGAGCAGGCCGACATGATCGCGTACATGCAGGCATTCGGCGCCGACGAAGGGGAAGTAGTTGGAGCGGCGGAAGGAGTATTTTTCCACCACGCGGCCGTCATCCAGCGGCGGCGAGGTGTTGTGGTTCAGCAGGACATCGCCGCTGCCGATTTCCTCCGCCGGCAATTCGTAGTCGGCGGGCGCGAACCAGTTTGGGCGCTCCCAGCCGTAGATGTGCCCGAAAACCGCGCCGAGCGCCTTCATGCGGTCGTGGCATGGTGAAGTCTTGAGCGGGGTTGCGGCGGCGCGCTCTTCGTCGGGGAAGTGGTTGGTGAAGACGTTGCGATAGGCTTCTTCGTTTTTCTCGCGCAAATACCCGCGCGCGGCATATGGCCCGAATCTGCGCGGATCGACCCCCATCATGTCCACCGTGGGCTCGCCGTCGACGATCCATTCCACCAGCTGCCAGCCGGCGCCGCCGGCGGCGGTGATGCCGAAACTGTGCCCCTCGTTGAGCCAGAAATTCTTCAGTCCCCAGGCCGGCCCGACGATCGGGTTGCCGTCCGGAGTGTAGGCGATGGCGCCGTTGTAGATTTCCTTGACGCCGACTTCGCCGAATCCCGGGACGCGATTGATGCAGGCTTCGATGTGGGGTTCGAGGCGCTCCAAGACGCCGGGGAACAGCTCGTTCTCGCAGTCGTCCGCAGGGCCGTCCACATAGCAGCAGGGGGCGCCGCGCTCGTAGATGCCGAGAATCATGCCGCCGGCCTCCTCCCGCAGGTAGTAGCCGGCGTCGGATTCGCGCAATACCCCCTGCTCGACGCAGCCGCGCGCCTTGCGGGCGAGGATTTCCGGGTGGGGCTCGGTGACGATGTATTGGTGCTCCACCGGGATGACCGGAATGTCGAGGCCGACCATTTCGCCGGTCTTGCGGGCGAAGTTGCCGCTGCACGAAACCACGTGTTGACACGCGATTTCGCCTTTGTCGGTGTGCACCAGCCAGCCGTCCTTGCGCTGCTCGATGGCGGTGACTCGCGTGTGCCGGTAGATTTTCGCGCCTCGGTTGCGCGCGCCTCGGGCGAGGGCGGTGGTCAGGTCGTTGGGCTGGATGTAGCCGTCCTCGGGATGTTGGATGGCACCGATCAGGCCGTCGGTGTTGCACATGGGCCAGATCTCCCCGACCTCGCTCGGCGTCAGGAAGTTGATTGCGACGCCGACGGTTTTGCCTACGCCGGCGTAGTAGCGGTATTCGTCCATGCGATCTTCGGTGCACGCCAGTCGGATGTTGCTGACTTGGCGGAATCCGACCGACAATCCGGTCTCTTCCTCCAGAGATTGGTAGAATTTCACCGAATACTGGTGCAGTTTGCCCACCGAGTAGCTCATGTTGAACAGCGGCAGCAGCCCGGCGGCATGCCAGGTGGAGCCCGAGGTCAGTTCCTTTCGTTCCACCAAAACCACATCGTCCCAGCCCTTTTTGGCCAGATGGTAGAGGGTGCTCACGCCCACCACGCCGCCGCCGATGACGACCACTTTGGCTCGAGTTTTCATAATCGTGTCCTGTAATCGCGTTGAGTTGTGCCGGTGGTGTTATAAGCCGGATGGGGTTTGATGGCAAGGCCCTGTACGATGCCAATACATTCTGGACTCCGGATGGTTTTCCGCGAGGAACTGCACGGGGGAGCGGAATTGCAGTGAGGCGTGGGGGCGGCGGGTGTTGTATTTTTCTAGGTAATCCAACAGGCGCTGGTTGAAAGCAACGCGGTCGGTGAGTAGCAGGTCTTCCTCGTAATCCACGAAATCCTCCTGAATGGTGCGGTTGAAGCGTTCCACGATGGCGTTCATTTTAGGCGATCTCGGATAGGTGTATGCGTGCGTCCAGCCCCTTTCTTTCGCAAACTGGTCGAACGCCCCGGCGAACTCCGAGCCGTTGTCGGTCAGGACGTTCTCAATGGGAAACGGAAACATCGCTTCGACCAATTCGGCGAATCGGGCGGCGTTTTTACTCGATGCGCTTTCGGGGCAGATGGCCACAGACAAGCGGGTGGCGTGGTCGATGGCAACGATCAGGTATCGCCGCACGCCATCTATGTGCCGCACAATGGTGTCGAAGGCAACGCAACGGCCGGGGATGGTGGTGCGCCGGATGGCGCGGCTAAGTCGTTGTTTTATCTGGCGTGTGAATGCTTTGAGCCGGCCGTAGCGGGTGATATTCGCCGGAGCGATGCGCAGTCGATCCGGCTGGTCGGCGATGATGCGTCCGAGGGTGCGAGCGCTTGGGCATTTCATCCTGTTTTCCGCGCACCACTTAGCCAGATGCACGCGCAGGGCTTCTCCGGCGATATTGGGAAACTCGCGGCGCAACTTTCGCATTTGCTCAATCAGGGCGCGCGGATAATTGCGCCGCCGCACGCGAAGCGGCTTGGTAGTGCGATTGGTGAGCGCCGCCACGCCGCCCTGCTGATACGCCTTGCGCCACGCATACAGCGTGCTGCGACTGACCTGAAAGGCCGTCATAGTTGCGTGAATGTCGTGTTCGCGCCATACTTCGAGGGCGCGGAGTTTGACTTCGGTCGACTGGCTCATGTGTGCCTCCTTCATTCCCAAAGAAGCAACATGATACATCCCGCGCACGCGGAAGCCGACACGCTGAATCAGCATGTCGGCTTCCCTTTTTCCGACAGCCAAAAGTCCAGAATGTTTCTGGCATTATGCAGGCCCGAATGCGACACGGATTCCGCTGGAGGACGAAATTATCAGCATGAATTATGCTCGGGTTGTGGATAAATCGCGGCATTGGAATTACACTAGCCGACCCTCCCGGAAACGGCGGACGGCGGTTGCGAGACGCCCCGGGGTGGGCGATTTACACCAGCGAGGTCAGGAAAAAATCCAATTGAATCAATAACATGGCTACTCCCAGATCATCCGATGAGTCGATTGAGCCGGATCGGGCGGCGCGAATATCCGGTCTTTCCTCCGGCGCCGGTGCCGAATCCGACGGCGACTCGCGTTCTCCCGATATGCCGCGCGCTTGGCACGATTGTATGGAGCAGTTGCGCGACCGCATTCCGGCGGAGGACATGCGCAACTGGGTTACCACGCTGCAGCCGGTGATTCGTGGCAACACGCTGAAATTGCTGGCGCCCAATCGCTATGTTCTCGAGTATGTGAAGGCGAATCTGCATCGCCTTATCGAGAAAATCGTACTGGGGTCGAACAGCGATATCGAGGTGGTGCAGGTCGAGATCGGCGGGCATGAATCCTCCCTTGACGTCAATTCCCCCACCACCGGCGCGGCCACTGCGGAGGCGAGACGCGCTGCACCGCCCCTATATGCGAGCGGCGGCATGAATCCAGAGTACATCTTCGACAAGCACATCGAGGGTAATTCCAATCAGTTGGCGCGAGCCGCGGCGTTGCGGGTTGGCGCCAGTCCGGGTCGCTCCTACAACCCATTGTTCATCCACGGCGAGGTCGGCCTCGGCAAAACCCATCTGATGCAGGCGGCCGGCCACCTGATGCGTGAAACCGATCCGAGCGCCAAGGTCATCTATGTGGCCTCGGAATTGTTCGTCAATCAGATGGTCAATGCGCTGAAAAACAACGAGATGCCCAAGTTCAAGCGCCACTACCGCTCCCTCGGCGCGCTGTTGATCGACGATATTCAATTTTTCGCCAAGAAGACGCAGTCTCAGGAGGAATTTTTCCACACCTTCAATACTTTGCTGGATGGGCAGCGGCAGATCATCATCACCAGCGATCGCATTCCCGAAGCCATTACCGATGTGGATGATCGCCTAGTTTCGCGTTTCGGCAACGGCCTCACCGTGGGCATCGAGCCGCCGGAACTGGAAACTCGGGTGGCGATTCTGGAGAAGAAGGCGTTGGATTTAGGAGTCGATCTGTCGAACGAGGTCGCCTTCTTCGTCGCCAATGCGTTTTGCTCGAATGTCCGTGTGCTGGAGGGGGCGCTACACAGCATTCGCGCCAGAGCGGAATTCACCGGCCGCCCCATCGATCTGCATCTGACTCGTGAGGCGTTGCGCGACCGGTTGGCTCATCAGGAGCGGCAAATCAGCGTCGATAACATCCTGAAGGCGGTGGCCAAATACTACAATTTGCGCAAAACCGATCTGCTGGCCAAAAGCCGCTACCGAAATATCGTTCGACCGCGCCAACTAGCGATGTATCTTGCCAAGGAATACACCAATCTCAGCCTGCCGCAAATCGGCAGTCAATTCAACGGACGAGATCACACCACCGTGTTGCACGCCTGCCGCAGGATCGAGGCCTTGTTGCAGAGCGACACTGGCGTCAAGGAGGATTGCCAGAATCTGCAGCGACTCATTGGCGTTTGAGCGGTGTACGAGAAGTGTGCAAATTGTTGATTTCCTGTGGATAAATCGCTACTAGCTGTGGATAATTTTGTGGGAATTATTTCATCCACAGTTGATCGTTTCGTTTTACAATGGTTATCGACCAATTCATTCACTTGTTGTCGCAATTCAAATCATTGATAATACAAGTGTAATCGGTGTAATCCACAAATCCACAGGATTCAACTGATACAACTACCAGTACTGGAAAAAAACCATGAATTTGACAATAGACAGATCAAGAATTCTCCCTGCCCTGACTTTGGCCAGTAACGTGGTGGAGAAACGCCAGACCTTGCCAATACTGTCCAATCTATATTTCGAGTTGAACAGTGGCACCCTGCTGGTAATGGCAACGGACTTGGAGGTGGAAATCTCGCAACCCCTCGGCGAGGTCGAAGGAACGGACGGGTCATTCACGGTGTCGATGCAAAAGATCCTCGATATTGTGCGCATGTTGCCCGAAAATTCGTCTATCTCCTTCAAACAGGATAAAGGCAAGATAATCGTTACCTCTGGACGCAGCCGCTATGTGCTGAGAACATTGCCTTCGGATGAATTCCCCAGAATCGAGGCGGGGAATTGGGAGGAACGCTTCAAGATCAACCAGTTATCTCTCAAATCCCTGCTCGCCAAGACGTCCTTCGCCATGGGCGTTCAAGATTTCCGCCATTATCTCAATGGCGTATTGTTCGAATTGACGGGGAATCAACTCCGCACCATCGCCACGGATGGTCATCGCCTCGCCCAGTCCGATGCGGACATCGAGTTGAATCTGAGCGAGACTCGGGAATTGATCGTGCCGCGCAAGGGCATAACCGAAATACAGCGATTTATCGGCGATGGCGAGGATGCCGATCTCACTCTCGAGATGAACGAAAAGCACCTCAAATTGAGCAAACACGAGAGCACGCTTGTCACCAAACTGATCGACGGGAAATTTCCAGAGTTCAAGGGTGTTCTAGAAAATGAGCCCGACACTGTTATCAGCGTCAATCGCGCTGAATTCATCGACTCATTGAATCGCGCTGCCGTGCTGACTACAACGAACGATCGTTTTCGCGGCATCAAGGCCAATCTGGAGACCGGAGTATTGCGCATACTCGCGCACAATATGGAACAGGAAGAAGGCGTGGAAGAGATTGCGGTAGAGTACGACGGCGATGCGGTAGAAGCGGGATACAACGTGGTATACCTGACCGATGCCGCGCGGGCGGCGGAGAGCGAGACCGTCGAACTCCACCTACAAAAAGACAGCGGCATCTGCGTCGTCAAGCAACCCGACGACGAGCGCACCATCTGGCTGATCATGCCCATGCGTCTCTAAGAGAGACGGTTTCGCGTGGCCACTCGGTGCTGCGCGTTTGAAAACTCAGGGCGTGCGATGTTTCATGTGAAACATCGCACGGTTCACGCTACCTCCGGTGTTCACGGAAATATCCGACTGACTCGTCTCTACGCCGACACCACTGGCGATTCTACTATCCAACTCGGCACCATTCGTAAAACCACGAATCCGCAACCACATAGCCGAATGTTTCCCGTGAAACATATTGAAAACGGCGGATGGTAGCAGTTCGACTGATAAATCCCCGATTCTGCAAGTGCGTTGGGAATCGAGCCCAGCGAGTGCCTCATGCCACCCGACCCCCGAAAACGCCCAATCGGGATGCCGTGAAACGGCGTTTCGCACGGCAACGAAAAAACATCGTAACTCATTGATTTATAAATAAATAATTAGCTCGATTGCGGCACTTTTCCGGCGCGGAACATGGTAGAATTCCGCTTCCTCCAATCAGTAACACAAGTCATGGCGGACAACTACGATTCCAGCAGCATCACCGTCCTCAAGGGACTGGACGCGGTGCGCAAAAGGCCGGGGATGTATATCGGCGACACCGATGACGGTACCGGGCTGCACCATATGGTCTTCGAGGTGGTGGACAACGCCATCGACGAAGCTCTGGCTGGGTACTGTAGTCATATCCAAGTTACTATCGGAGCCGATGAATCGATAGTCGTATCCGATGATGGCCGAGGCATTCCCACCGGCATTCTCGAGGACGAAGGCGGCAGGAGTGCCGCCGAGGTCATCATGACCGTATTGCACGCCGGCGGGAAATTCGACCAGAACGCCTACAAGGTTTCCGGTGGACTGCACGGCGTTGGCGTCTCCGTGGTCAATGCCCTGTCCGAGCGCCTCGATCTGGAAATCCGGCGCGACGGCAAGGTGCACAGTCAGGAATACCGAGACGGCATACCGCTGGCACCGCTGGCCGTGGTGGGCGACAGCGACCAGACCGGCACCACCATCACCTTCAGCGCCGACCGCAAAACTTTCAGCGCGGTGAAATTCCACTACGACATCCTCGCCAAGCGCCTGCGCGAACTTTCATTTCTCAACTCCGGGATATGCATCGAGTTGTCGGACGAGCGCACCGACCAGCACGACAGATTCGAATACGAGGGGGGCATCGCCGCCTTCGTCGCCCACCTCAACCGCAAGAAGACCGCGCTGCACCCCACTGTGTTCAACATGACCGGCGAAAAAGACGGCGTTCAGGTGGAATTGGCCATGCAGTGGAACGATTCCTATCAGGAAAACACCTTCTGCTTCACCAACAACATCCCGCAAATCGACGGCGGCTCCCATCTGGCCGGCCTGCGCGCCGCCATGACGCGCACCCTCAACGGCTACATCAACGAACTCGGCTTGGCCAAGAAGGAAAAAGTCAGCCTCAGCGGAGACGACTGCCGGGAAGGGTTGACTGCGGTGTTGTCCATCAAGATGGCCGACCCCCGATTTTCCTCCCAGACCAAGGACAAGCTGGTGTCCTCGGATGTGAAGGGAGCGGTGGAAAACCAAGTGGCGGAAAGTTTGGGGAATTTCCTGCTGGAGAATCCGGCGGAGGCGAAGGCCATCGCCCAGCGAATCGTCGAATCCGCCCGCGCCCGGGAGGCGGCGCGCAAGGCGCGCGACATGACGCGGCGCAAAAACGCGCTGGACCTCGGCGGGTTGCCCGGAAAACTGGCGGATTGTCAGGAGAAGGATCCGGCGTTGTGTGAAATTTATCTGGTGGAGGGCGATTCCGCCGGCGGTAGCGCGAAGCAGGCGCGCGACCGGCGGTTTCAGGCGGTGCTACCGTTGAAGGGCAAAATCCTCAATGTGGAAAAAGCCCGATTCGACAAAATGCTGACCTCCGACGAGGTTACCACCCTGATCACCGCCCTCGGCACCGGCATCGGCGCGGACGACTTCGACGCCGGCAAGTTGCGCTACCACCGCATCATCCTGATGACCGACGCCGATGTGGACGGTTCCCACATCCGCACCCTGCTACTCACCTTCTTCTTCCGGCAAATGCCGGAGCTGTTGGCGAGGGGGCATGTGTATATCGCCCAGCCGCCGCTATACAAGATGACGGTGAAAAAGAAGGAAAACTATGTCAAGGACGATGCCGAAATGAACGACTACCTGCTCGACCGCGCGGCGGAAAAGGCCAGCGTCGCGCTGGGCAATGGCCGCGTCCTGTCGGGCAGCGAACTTCGGGCGACGCTGGTGGACTTCCATTCCACCGAAGCTGCCATCGCCCGCTTGGCGCGCCGCTACAACCAACAGGCGATCAACGCCCTGCTGTCGCTCGACCCGGTGGCGGTGGAAGATCTGGACTCCCCGCACGCGCTCGAGCGCATTGCCGCCGAACTCGAGCGCGCCCTCAACCGCATCCCCTCGGACACGCTGCGCTACTCGGTCTCACCGAGCGACCGCGCCCTCACGGTTACCCGCCACCAGTACGGGCTGGACGAGGAATTCCACATCGGCGAAAACTTCTTCAAGAGTCCCGAATACCGTAGCCTGAGCGCGTGGTCGGCGAGATTGCGCGCATTGGAGGCCGACTCGCTGGCCGTCGTTTGGGGCGAGGCGGAGACGGCTTGCGAGGGGTTTGCCGAGGCGGTCGAGACCATCATCGCCCGCGTGAAGAGCCGCATCAGCATTCAGCGCTACAAGGGGCTGGGGGAAATGAATCCGGAGCAGTTGTGGGAGACCACCATGGACCCCGCCGTCCGCCGGCTGTTGCGGGTTACCGTGGAGGACGGCATCGGCGCCGACGAAACCTTCACCACGCTGATGGGCGATCAGGTGGAGCCGCGCCGGGAATTCATCGAACGAAACGCCTTCGCCGTGGCCAATCTGGATGTCTGATTCGGCGCCCGAATGCGCGGGCGCGCCCCGGGTTGGCTGATCAGCCGATCACTGGAAATCTTCGCGCGGACTGGCGAATACCCGTTCGAGCATGGGTATGAAATACGACAGCGGCTTGGAGCGATATGCCGGGTCGAAGCAATTCTGGTCGTAGTTCTCGCAGAAATCGACGCACGCCTGATACCACTTGTGATTCCGGTATTCATCCCGGGCGTTGCGGTCGCCGCCCAGATGGTGGGCGTAGTAATACATCTGGAACAGGCCGTGGTGCTTGATGATCCAGTGGGTTCGATCCGACACGAATGGCCTGAGAATCGCCGCCGCCATTTCGCTGTGGGAAAGGGGCGCCAACTCATCGCCGATGTCGTGCAGCAGGGCGGCCACCACCATTTCCTCGGACTCGCCGGCCGCATCGGCGCGGCTGGCGGATTGCAGGGAGTGTTCCAGCCGCGACACCTGATAGCCCGCAAGGGAGTTTTCCAACTGCTTGAGCGCCGCGACTAGCCGCCCCGGCAACTCGCTGATGTATTCCTGTTCGAGTTGGTGAAGGAAAAGGTATTCTTGCGAGGTGCCGTTGGCCATTTCGGTGAAACCGACGGTTTGCATGGTCTCGTTCATATATTTGCCCGGTGGTTGAAGGGGTTACAAAATCGAAAGTATGTTTTCCGGCGGCCGGCCGAGCGCCGCCCGATTTCGGCTCCCATTTTTGTCGCGGCAGACGACGATGGGGCGCTGCAATAGTCGCGGATTTTCCGTCACCAGCTCGGCCAGTTTTTCCTCGGACAGCGACGGGCGATACGCTTCCTCGTCCGTGCGAATGATGTCGCGCAGCGTGCCGCCGAGCATCGCCGCGATCGCCTTCAGGGTGGCCGCATCCGGCGGAGTTTGCAGATAATCCACGATTTCCGGCTCGATGCCGTTTTCCCGCAACAGCGCGAGGGTCGCTCTGGATTTGGAGCATCTGGGGTTGTGGTAGATGGTGATCATCGATCGCGTTCAGCCAAGTTCGCTGGGAGTATATGCACGCGCGGGGACGCCGCGCAACCGTCAGGCGGCCTCATCCGGTTCGGGGGATTTCGGCCAAGCGACGATGACCGCCTGCACCAGCGTGGCCAGAGGAATGGCGAAGAATATGCCCCACAACCCCCACAGCCCGCCGAAGAACAACACCGCGACGATGATCGCCACCGGATGAATGTTGACCACCTCGGAAAACAACAGCGGCGCCAGCAAATTGCCGTCGAGCGCCTGAATGATCAGATAGGCCGCCGTCACATAGACGAAATCGCTGCTCCAGCCCCACTGGAACCAAGCGATCATCACCACCGGAATGGTTACCACCGCCGCGCCCACATATGGGATCAGCACCGAAATGCCCACCAGCGCCGCCAGCAGCATGGCGAATTGCAGGCCGAAGTACGCGAAGCACAGGTAGGAGACAAACCACACGATCAGAATTTCCCAGAATTTCCCACGGATGTAATTGCCGATCTGCAAATCCACATCGCCCCACACCTGCGCCGCCAGTTGGTTGTCCTGCGGCATGAATTCGATGAACCAGTCGACAATCCGCTCCTTGTCCATGAGGAAGAAGAAGATCAGGATCGGCAGCAGGATCAGGTAGATCAATACGGTGATGATGCTGGCGGCGCTGGACAGCGAGGAGGCGACCACGGTTTGGCCGAGCGCGGTCAGCTGGGAGCGCAGACTGCCGATGATTTCCTGCACCTGCTCCACCGAGAACAATTCCGGATATTTTTCCGGCAGGGCGTTCAACGCCGCCTGACCGCGGGTGAGCATGGAGGGAATCTGCTGCACCATCTCGGTGAGTTGGTGATACAGAGTCGGTAGGAGGCCGAACACCAGCAACACGACAAACAGCATGAAGGCGAGAAAGACCAACCACACCGCCACCGGCCGCGGCACCTTCGCCTGCGTCAGTTTGCGCGTCAGCCCTTCGAGGAGATAGGCGATCACGATGCCCGCCAGCACCGGTGCCAGCATGTTGCCGGCATATACGATGACCACAAACGAGCCGATCAGAACGATGGCGAGAAAGACAATCTGGGGGTTGGCGATTTGCCGTTTGAACCAGTTGGCGATTCGTTGCATGGCGCTCTTTATAACAGGTTTGGCGGCGCCCGGCTATGCCTCGCGCTCGGCGGCGGGGGCGCCCGAGGCGACGATCTCGAATCCGTGGGTGATGGAGACGGATTTCTCCAACATGCGCGTCACCGAGCAGTACTTTTCCATGGACAACGCAATGGCGCGCGCCACCTTGCGCGAGTCGAGATTTTCCCCGCCGATGAGGTAATGGAGGTGAATTCGGGTGAACACCTGCGGGATGGAGTCGGCGCGCTCGGCTTCGATTTCGATCTCGCAGGAAACCACCCGCTGGCGGCTTTTTTGCAGGATCAGCATCACATCGATGCCGCTGCAGCCGCCGAGGCCGATCAGCACCATCTCCATGGGCCGGGGGCCCGAATTGTCGCCGCCGATTTCCGCAGCGCCCGCGACAACCACCCGATGGCCGCTGTCGGCGACCGCCTCGAAACTCATCGCGCCGAAATGTTTCAGTCTCACTTTCATTTCTTCATCCCCTCATCCGGCGAACAATTCCGCCAACTTCTCGCCCGGATGCTCGGCGCGCATAAGCGTCTCCCCCACTAGAAACGTATGCACCTCGTGCCGCCTCATGCGCGCGATGTCGTCGCCACTGCGCAAACCGCTTTCGCATACCACGATGCGATCTTCGGGAATGCAATCGAGCAGCCCCAAAGTAGTCTCCAATCTGGTTTCAAAGGTGCGCAGATTGCGGTTGTTGACGCCGATCAGGCGGCACGGCAGCCGCAGCGCGCGTTCGAGTTCCGCGAGATCGTGCACCTCCACCAGCACATCCATGCCGAGCAGATGAGCCAACTCCGCCAGCTCGCGCAGCGCCGGATCGCCGAGGGCGGCGACGATCAACAGCACGGCGTCGGCGCCGATGCAGCGCGCCTCGAAAACCTGATACGGATCGATGATGAAATCCTTGCGGATGACCGGCAGCGGGCAGGCGTCGCGCGCCGCGCCGATATAGCGCTTGCGCCCGTGGAAACCCGGCTTGTCGGTGAGCACCGACAGACAGGTCGCGCCGTGCGCCGCGAGGTCGCGGGCGAGTTCGGCGGGGTCGAAATCGGCGCGGATGATTCCCCGACTCGGCGACGCCTTCTTCAGCTCGGCGATGATCGCCGGGTTGCCGCGCGCGAGGTCTCTCTCGATGGCGTCGAGGAATCTCCGAGGCGGCGCCAAACTCTCGACGGCGGCGCGCAGTTCGGGCAGCGGTCGGGCGGCGGCGCACCGTTCGATTTCCCGCGCCTTGCCCGCCAGCAGTTGGGTGAGTAGGTCGGCGCTCACTGCCGCCCCCCAAGCGCGAGAAAATTCTTCAGCATGGCGTGGCCGTGCTGGGTCAGGATCGATTCCGGGTGGAACTGCACGCCCTCCATCGCCACCTCGCGATGGCGAATCGCCATGATTTCCTCGTCATCGCTCCACGCGGTAACCTCGAAACACTCCGGCAGGGAAGACGACTCCAACGCCAGCGAGTGATAGCGCGTCCCCTGAAAGGGAGACGGCAGGTCGTGGAAAATTCCCGCGCCGTTGTGGTGGATCAGGGAGGTTTTGCCGTGCATGAGTTGGCGCGCGTGCACCACCCGCCCGCCGAACGCCTGACCGATGCACTGGTGGCCGAGACACACGCCCATCACCGGAATTCGACCGGCAAAATGCTGTACCGCCTGCACCGACATGCCGGCCTCGTTGGGGGTGCACGGCCCCGGCGAGATCACCAGAAATTCCGGCGCCGTCGCGGCAATCTCGGCGACGCTCTTGTGGTCGTTGCGAATCACCGTGACCGCCTGCTCGAGCTCGCCGAAATACTGCACCAAGTTGTAGGTGAAGGAATCGTAGTTGTCGATGATCGCCAGCAAGTTCATTCCCCCGTCGCCATCGGCTCGTCATCCAGCGGGCGGTGCAGCCCGGCGCGCGCCAGGGCCACCGCGCGCAAGGCCGCCCGGCCCTTGTTCATGGTCTCCTCCCATTCCCGTTCGGGCACGGAGTCGGCGACGATGCCGGCGCCCACCTGAATGTGCACGGTTCGATCCTTGATGAGAGCGGTGCGGATGGCGATGGCGGTGTCCATGTTGCCGTTCCAGCCGATGTAGCCGACGGCACCTGAGTAGATGCCGCGCTTGTCCGGCTCGAGATCCTCGATGATTTCCAGCGCCCGCACCTTGGGCGCGCCGGACAACGTGCCCGCCGGGAAGGTCGCCTTGAGTACATCGAAGGCGTCGAGCTGCGCGGCCAGCCGCCCGCTAACATTGGAGACGATGTGCATGACATGGGAATACTTTTCGATGATCATCTTGTCGGTAACCGCCACCGTGCCGATCTCGGCCACCCGCCCGACATCATTGCGCCCGAGGTCGATCAGCATCAGGTGTTCGGCGAGTTCCTTGGGATCGGACAGCAATTCCGCCGCCAGCGCCGCATCCTGCTCGTCGTTTTCGCCGCGCCGCCGGGTGCCGGCGATGGGCCGCACGGTAACCTCCCCGCCCTCCAGCCGAACCAGAATTTCCGGAGAGGCTCCGGCGATGTGGAAGTCGTCCAGGTCGAGGTAGTACATGTAGGGAGACGGGTCGAGGGTGCGCAGGGCGCGATACAAGTCCAGCGGGGCGGCCTCGAAGGGGCGCGACATGCGCTGGGAAATCACCACTTGAAACACATCGCCCTCGTGGATGTATTCGCGGCATGTTTCCACCGCCGCCTGAAACTGCGCGCGCGGGAAGGACGAGCGGAATTCGGATTCGTCGGTGTCGCCATCGCCATCGCCATCGCCGTCGGTGTGGTGCTGCGGGCGGCGTGGCGGCAGGCCGTGGTCGAGGCGATCGAGCAGCTCCTGCAGCCGCCGCGCCCCGCGGCACCAGGCATCGGGCTGCGCCGGGTCGGCGTGGACGATGACCAGCAGTCGCCCGGACAGATTGTCGAACACCACCACCTCGTCGGACACCATGAGCACGATGTCCGGCGCGCCGATGGGATCGGTGATGGCGTTGGCACCCAGATGGGGCTCGATGCAGCGCACCGTGTCGTAGCCGAAGAAGCCCACCAGTCCACCGCTGAAGCGCGGCATGCCGGTTATCTCCGGAACCCGATGCTGCTGCTGGAATCTGCGAATTTCATCCAGCGGGTTGTCGCATATCCGCTCGCTCACCACCCCGCCGTCGGCGCCGTTGTCGATCACCCGCAGTCGGCTTCCCCGCACCTCCAGACGGCGGCGGCAGGGCAGCCCGATGATGGAATACCGCCCCCACTTTTCCCCGCCCTGCACCGATTCCAGCAGGTAGCTATAGGGATTGGCGGCGAGTTTCAGGTAGGTGCTGAGCGGCGTCTCCAGATCGGCCAGCACTTCGCGCGCCAGCGGAATCCGGTTGTAGCCGCGTTCGGCGTAGTGGTCGAATTGCGCTTGGGTGAGCATTATGATCACGCCGCCGCCAGCTGGGTGCGCAGGGCGGCGATCACGCCGGCGTAGGGGTTGGCGTCTCCCGAGGCGGCGGCGGCGAAGATGGCGCTGCCGGCGACAAAGGTATCGGCACCGGCGCGGGCGACGGCGGCGATGTTGTCCACGGTAACGCCGCCGTCCACCTCCAAGCGAATATCCCGCCCGCTGGCGTCGATGATTCGGCGCGCCTCGGCCAGCTTGCCGAGAGTCGATTCGATGAAACGCTGGCCGCCGAAGCCGGGGTTGACCGCCATCAACAACACCATATCGATCTCGTCGATGACATGGCGCAGGGCATCCAGCGTGGTCGCCGGATTGAACACCAAACCGGCCTTGCATCCGCTCTGGCGAATGAGCCGCAAGGATCGATCGATATGCTCGGACGCTTCCGGGTGAAAGGTGATGTAGCTGGCGCCGGCGGCGGCGAAATCGGGGATGATGCGATCCACCGGCTTGACCATCAGGTGCACATCGATGGGCGCGGTTATGCCGTGTTTGCGCAATGCCTCGCACACCAGCGGGCCGATGGTCAGATTGGGCACATAATGATTGTCCATCACATCGAAATGGACGAGATCGGCACCGGCGGCGAGCACTTGCTCCACCTCCTCCCCCAATCTGGCGAAATCGGCGGACAGAATCGAGGGGGCGATGAGATATTCGGCCATGCAAATCGGCGGGTGTCGGTCAAGGCCGTAAGCCTACCCGATTAAACGGCAAGTTTCAGTGGCCGGGACGGCGCGTTACCGGGCGGCACCACCCCTCAGCGCACCACCAAAAGCCGCGTACTGCCGCCGCGCAGCAGTTTGATCACCAGCGCCGAATCGCTCGCCCGCACCGCCCGCTCGATTTCCTCCGGCTGCCGGACGCGCTGCCGGTTGACCGTGAGCAGGATGTCCCCCGCCGCCAAGCCGGTGCGTGCCGCCGCACTACCGGCCTCCACCTCCGCCACCTCGACTCCGCCGTCGTGTCGCGCGTTGGGTACGGCCACGCGGAAACGGGCGCCGGCAAGACGGCTGAGCAGCCCGCGTTCGCTCACGGTGAAATGGCCGCTCTCCTTGATGCGTGTGGTGATGGTGTCGAGCTGGCCGTCTCGGTAGAACTGCACGGTGGCGCGGGCACCGGCGCGCAGCAGGCCGACCGCATTGCGCAGGTCGGCGCTGTCTTCGATGGGCGTGTCGTTGAGGCGGACGATGACATCGCCCTCCTGAATGCCGCCCGCCTGCGCCGCCGAGTCGGGGATTACATGGGAGACCACCGCGCCCTTCTTGCCGTCGAGGCCGAAGGCGTCCGCCAGAGATGGAGTCAAGTCCTGCATGGCCACCCCCAACAGGCCGCGGCGAATATCGCCGTGCTCCACCAACTGCGCCATCAACTCCTTCGCCATGTTGATCGGAATGGCGAAACCGATGCCGACGCTACCGCCGCTGCGAGAGAAAATCGCCGTGTTGATGCCGATCAGCCGCCCGCGCAAATCCACCAACGCGCCGCCGGAATTGCCGGGGTTGATGGAGGCGTCGGTCTGAATGAAATCCTCGTACCCCTCGAGGCCGAGCCCGCTGCGGCCGAGGGCGCTGACGATGCCCGAAGTAACCGTCTGACTGAGGCCGAAGGGATTGCCGATGGCCACCACAAAATCCCCCACGCGCAACGCCTCCGAATCCCCCAGCGGAATTTCCGCCAACCGCTCGCTGTCCACCTGCACCACGGCGATGTCGCTGTCGGCATCCGAACCGACCAATTCCGCCTCGAAGACGCGCCCGTCCTGCGTGGTTACGGTGATCTCGTCGGCGTCGTCGATCAGGTGGTGATTGGTGATGATGTACCCCGCCTCGGCATCGACAATCACTCCGGAACCAAGACTACTCGCCCGCCGCCGCCGCAATTCGGGGAGGTTGAAGAAATGGCGGAAGAATGGATCCAACATGAGCGGATTTTCCCGCGCCTGCAGTCGGGTAGTGGTGGAAAGATTGACCACCGCCGGCTGCACCCGCTGCAACATGGGCGCCAGACTGGGCAGGGCTTCGTCGTCCACCGACAAGGGGAGCGCGGCTTGGGCGGTGGCGGTAAGGGCGGCTAGGGAGGCCGCCAGAATCAGGGAGTGAATTCGGGTCATTTGGTTGCGGGTTGGGAGTTTGGGGGTATGGTACTGCAAACCGCTTGCCCGTGGGCATTTGTGTACTGGCATCGTACAAAAAGTGCGTAATGCCAGAAACATTCTGGACTTTTGGCTGTCGGAAAAAGGGAAGCCGACATGCTGATTCAGCGTGTCGGCTTCCGCGTGCGCGGGATGTATCATGTTGCTTCTTTGGGAATGAAGGAGGCACACATGAGCCAGTCGACCGAAGTCAAACTCCGCGCCCTCGAAGTATGGCGCGAACACGACATTCACGCAACTATGACGGCCTTTCAGGTCAGTCGCAGCACGCTGTATGCGTGGCGCAAGGCGTATCAGCACGGCGGCGCAGCGGCGCTCGCCAATCGCACTACCAAGCCGCTTCGCGTGCGGCGGCGCAGTTATCCGCGCGCTCTGATTGAGCAAATGCGAAAGGTGCGCCGCGAGTTTCCCAATATCGCCGGAGAAGCCCTGCGCGTCCATCTGGTTGAGTGGTGTGCGGAAAATAGGATGAAATGCCCAAGCGCGCGCACCCTCGGACGCATCATCGCCGACCAGCCGGATCGACTGCGTATCGCCCCGGCGAACATCACCCGCTACGGTAGACTCAAAGCATTCACACGCCAGATAAAACAACGACTTAGCCGCGCCACTCGGCGCACCACCATCCCCGGCCGTTGCGTTGCCTTCGACACCATTGTGCGGCACATAGATGGCGTGCGGCGATACCTGATAGTCGCCATCGACCACGCCACCCGCTTGTCTGTGGCCATCTGCCCCGAAAGCGCATCGAGCAAAAACGCCGCCCGATTCGCCGAATTGGTCGAGGCGATGTTTCCGTTTCCCATTGAGAACGTCCTGACCGACAACGGCTCGGAGTTCGCCGGGGCGTTCGACCAGTTTGCGAAAGAAAGGGGCTGGACGCACGCATACACCTATCCGAGATCGCCTAAAATGAACGCCATCGTGGAACGCTTCAACCGCACCATTCAGGAGGATTTCGTGGACTACGAGGAAGACCTGCTGCTCACCGACCGCGTTGCTTTCAACCAGCGCCTGTTGGATTACCTAGAGAAATACAACACCCGTCGCCCGCACGCCTCACTGCAATTCCGCTCCCCCGTGCAGTTCATCGCGGAGAACCACCCGGAGTCCAGAATGTATTGGCATCGTACAAAAAGTTGACAAAACAAGAAAAATCGGCTAGGTTGCCTCAGGCATCTGTTTCGCCAGATGTTCCGATTACAACCACGTTTTTACTTAGGAGGATAAAATCATGGCTGAACCCACGAAGGATTTCACGATTAATGTTGTCCGCGAGCTGGTCCCTGACCCCTCGGATCCGTTTCCCGTTGTCTTTTACGGCCGAGTCGTCGGCGATGACAGCGGGGAGAAAATCAAGGAAGTGCTGGTAAAGGCTATTCGGACTCACGATCATGTTACGGCGGACCTCAGCGACTCCATTTACTACGGATCTTCGTTCCTGAAGGAGGCTTTCGGTGGTCTAGTGCGCGAGGTGGTGCACGATGAGGGTTTCAGCATCGGGAAACTACAGGAGAAACTCACGATCAAACACGACATGCTCCCATCCGTAGTCTATGAAGCAAATGTGTACATGGAAAAAGCCGCGGAAGCCGGAGCATGAAAAATTTGATCATGCCGATAGTAGTCAGTTGCTTGGCTACATATGGGTGGCTTCTCATTGTATGGCTTGCGAAACGCCGAGAAATATACGATTTATTCCGCGACACCATATCGCATTTTGAAAAACTCGAGGAGGATTGGGAGCGGGCATGGCGGGATGGTCGTATGTCTCCAGATGGTGTGGATTCGAATATACTGCATCGATGTTCTGAAGAACAAGCAATGGGCGAGATACGAATCGATTTGATACAACAGCACTATCAGGGTTTGAAGGATCCAAAAACTCAAAAGACTCTATTAGAGTACCAAACGAAGTTACGACAATCTTTCTCTGGAAAGAATGAAGAAGGTGTTATATGGACTGCAGAAAAGCGTCGTGATTCCATTCAGAAAAATGTAATCGGCCTGAACAAGAAGTTAATTAGGGAAAACTACAATCACATCAACAAGTGCCCGTGGTTTATCCCCCGCAGATTCTACAGATACATATTCTGACTACTTAGCCGCCTCCGGGCGGCTTTTTCATGCGCCCTTTTCGCGCTCGCGCTGCAACTTACGCCTATTGCGGTACACCAACGCCAAACATATCAACAAGAAAATACTCACCAGCAGGAAAATCGTTTGCGGGACATATCGCAAAGGATGCAAACCCGGTTCTTCTCCATCCTTACAAATACCGGTGTAGGGAAATATCTCATCGTCACGCAACGCGCCATAGCAGCCGGCTTGATCCGAATAGATGTGATCGACCACGAAACCAACGCTAAGGCCGGCCAGCAAGGTAGCCGCAAAAAACACCGCGCAAAGACCCAGAAGCCAGAAAGTAAAAGGTTTCCGGCCATATCCCAAATGGAAACCGCCGACCATGAGGAAGTACGCGAGCAGGAAACTTGCCAGAGCAATACGATTCCATGTCGGAAAGTTCAACCCCAAACTGTGCACGCAGTGCTCAAAATAATAAGTCTGTGGCATAAGCGCATGCGACAGGGAATACTCGCATCGCTCCACGCCATCCTGCTGGTATTGATAGAGGCCGGCGTAGAAATCGACGGCCATCGCCTGAATGAGGAAACCGGCCAGAAGGTTTATTAATGCAAACACCATGCCCGCGCCCAATAGCCAGAACGCGGGCGGGGGGAAGGTGGCAAACCTGCCGATAGTACCGGCACCGGCAAAGGCAAGAGTTCGCCCCCCCAGAAAGATAGCCAAGCCCAACAACAGGAGGCAAACGCCGATCATGCTCCGGAGAAACGCAACTTCGGAATAGTGGATGCCCGTTTCTACGAGACTATCGGCCACATACTCCGGGTCAGGCCATATTACGGTCATGGTCGCCCCCCGCGCGTGGACTCTCGCATTGCACCCGAACCCGCCCCGCCGCCCCTGCCACGCAAAACAACGACCAGCCACGCGATCATGGAAGATAACGCGAGCAGGCAACTCGTCAGGGAAACATACCCCAAGCCGCCCACGCTCAAATTGCCGCTACGCACGCAACTGCCGAAGGAGGACGCGCAGATGAACGCCGATTCGCTTCGGTACAACGCGCGGATGAAATCGGCAATGACGCCTTGGATGAGCAGGTTGGACAGATAGGTTACCACACAAAACGCCAAGCACATCCCCAACAACCGGAAAGTGGCCGGTCGGTGGCAGAGGGTGAGGAGATTGTCGCCACCTCCGGCGCGCGCGATGGCAAGTGCTCGTGCGCCTAATAGGATGATGATGGTGAATAGGATGGCGCTGATTGTGTTGGTGGCATAGGTGAATAGGTCTTGGGAGTTGATGTATTCGAAGAGGGGGGCGTTGTTTGGGGTGGGGAAGTCCGGGGTGGGGGGTTCCTGAGGTGGGAGATCGGGGGTGGGGGTGATTGTTGTCATGGTTTGGGGTTTATGAGCGTTTGCCTGACTAGTGCGCTACTACTATGAGACGGATGCTGTACATAGCATGTCGCAAGAGTATCTATTGCCGACAGGGTGTCTGTAATTGACTTATCCCGTAGGCTGCTCTGCCTGTGGAAAACAGAGTCCGTAAATCTGCGATTTCATTTCCGCGCTATTCGGATTGTTCTTTCCATCTTTTTCAATCCACTTTTTCAAGTAATCACACATGTTAGTACGATGCTCCTGCGTAATCACACTGCAGTTCTTCGGATCTGTTTCGAGCAATCCCATGGCAACGTGGGCCGACAACGATACATCTGGATATATCACCGGTTTCGTGTCATCCGTTACTGCTGTAACCATGATTTCTGCCATGTTCGGATTTTCGCTAGTGCAGGCTTTGTTTACCAAATAGGTATCAAGATCATCCAAGCACATCTTTGTCGGAGCATTCCATTGTTCAAAAGGGCTGTGCCCACCTGTCCATACACACCGATTCTTTTTCAGATCATCCCATAGAGTTCCCAATCCACGTGATCCAGATTGCTGGGATTTGTTTGCTTCAATGACATCAAGAAATTTTTCATTCTCCTCCTCGCTCAGGTCTCTTTTACTGAGGCTTTTTCTTATTTTATTTTCTATATTTTCCCATTTATCTGGCTTCACGCACTTGAACCCCTGAGCATCCACAAGTTCTAGTTCTTCCAATCTCAAATCGGAAGCGTAAACATTGGTAGAATATATATTCGCCCCCGTTAGTTTTGCGTTATTCAGATTGGTTCCATAGAAATCTGCTTGTCTTGCGTACACGCCTGTGAATTCGACACTGTCCGCAACTACACCATAAAACTCCGCATTATCCAACAAGGCCCCGTCAAATTCAGCGCCCTTCAGGAAAGCACCATGAAATTCCGCATTGGAGAGATCAGTGCCGACGAATCTCGATTTAGGCATATCAGTCCCGTGGAATTTTGCGCTGGAAAAATTGGTATCAACAAACTTCATGTCCGCCCCACTCACCCCCTGAAATGTTGAAGTACGAGCATCACTCCCGTGGAATTCCGTCCCAGACAAATCTGTACCGAAGAACTTCATTTCCTCGCCTCTTACGTTCTGAAAGATTGAATTAAGAATCTCGCCGCCATGGAATTCAGCTCTAAAAAAATTTGCACCAATAAATTTCGTCTTCTCCTTGTCCGCATATTCCGAGCCAGACACCGCCCGATGTATCTTGCTATTCTGGAAATTTGCGCAATGCAAATCGCTTTTTGTAAAGTTGGTACGCCAGAACACGCTTGATTCGAACCAGCCATAGCGTAGCGAACGATTGCTGAGATTGAGCGGGTCTATAAATTCCCAGGCATGATTAGGATTTTCGTGTTGTGCTAAATACGTAGCCACGATTTCGGGCGGAAGTTCGCTTTTGGTGGTCAATGTGCCCGGCGGCAGGTAGAGATAGCGTCGTAACCACCGGTGGGCGTGGGATTCAGGATTCTTACAATTTTCCCCGTACCACCAGTCATTAAATACCCACTGGGTGAATTCAGACCGTTTTTTCTGAAAAAGGGGATTTTTCCCCAGCAAGCTATCGGGAACTAGCGCGACCGACCAAGAGAATGCAAAGAGAATAATGGGTGTACATAGCACAACCAACATGATAAAGAAAAAACCGTTTCGGAATAATGGCTCGAGCCGGGAAAAGGTTTGGATGCTTTTCTTTCGGAAATTAAGAAGCTTTGAGAAAACCCGTAGGCGCCCTAAAAACCACATCTGCATGACGACATCCAAAAGGATTGCAACTTGGTGGACAAAGGTAATCGCCTCACTTTGATATGGCAGAAAAGTCAATTGAACAAACAACAAGAGCAACACGGGGATGAAAAATATCGGAATTGCAACGACAAATGACAATACAAAAAAGTAGCCATACTGCGCTCGCGCATATATCACATCCTCATACAGATTGTTAGTTTCATATTTGAGGCGCCGGAACACGTAAGTAAGCACATATTTCAGATACCGACACATGCGTGTGAGAAAATATTTTTGATACCGATATATGCGCGTGAGAAAATATTTTTGATACCGATATATACGCGTGAGAAAATATTTTTGATACCGAAACAGAAATTGAATCGCATTCTTCAGATATTGAAACAGGTATTGCATCGCATATTTCAGATACTGAAATATGCGTTGCATCATATACTGCAGATGTTGAAGCAGAAGTTGATTCGCATACTGCAGGTACTGAAACGTAACTCGAATTACATACTTCATATATTGAAGTAGATATTGAAAAGAAGAATTTTCCCTCACAGGACGTTTCGTATTAGGAATTTCTACTACAGGAAATTTCGCCTCATTACATTTCACATTCGGGCACTCCATCGCAGGGCGGGGCACCGCCTCGGGGCGCGGCGTTTTCTCGGGGCGCGGCGTTTCCTCGTGACTCGGCGCCGCCCCGGGGGACACCTCCTTGCGCTTTATATATATGACAGCAAATTGAGATATGAGCTGCAAAAAATCGAACGGAAATAAGAGATATGTTTGTAATTTCTTGTCCGGGACATCTGTTTTTATGGTTACTTGTCGCAATTTGTCCGCTACGTCATACAACCGCACGAGACACAGGAACACATTCAGGTGCAAAAGAATAAAAACGAACGGTCCGACAACGTAGAACACATCAATCGGCACACCAATATCCATGAGCGGGAGCGTTATGTTAGCCCGCTTCAACAAAAGCAGATCATTGGTACCCGCTACCAGTAGGCCAAGAAATAGACCAACAGCAAGAAAGAACAACAGATTGGTACGAGCCACCCGAGCGGTATCGTTCGTTGATTGTCGCAAAGCTGAAAGATCATCCATGGCTAGTTACCTCCGATAAAAACAGTATGTTTTGATCCACGGTGTGGCAGTGGATCGGATGGTTGTGCCCGTGGATGGGCGTTGGGCGGTGTGGTGGGCCGCCGGTTGTTGCTGTTTGGATGTCATGACGACACCGCTCAGCGAAAAAATTTCGACCGGGGGCAAGCCCCCGGTACCCCCGCAAGAGGCAAAGAGGCTAAGATTCATGAGCCTATTGTCCTGGCAACGCGGAAACCCACATAATTGAGCCGGTTTCCGGTGGAGTTCGGGTTGCGGTAGGCGGAGCGGAGAAAAGGCGGATAGTTGATCCACGAACCGCCCCGCAACACCCGGCGTCCACACTCGCCTGATTCCCACACGCTCCCATCCGTCGGTGCTCCACTGTAACTTTCATTCCAACAATCCCCAGCCCATTCCCACACATTTCCGTGAACATCGTACAACCCTAACGCATTCGCCGAAAACGAACCTACCGGCGCAGTCTGCTCATTATCCCAACGACTCCCGCAGCCGTCACAATTCGCTCGGTTCGTCCCAATCTCATCTCCCCACCAATAGCGCGTCTGCGTCCCCGCACGCGCCGTATACTCCCATTCCGATTCGCTCAACAAACGGTAAGTCTCCCCCGTTTTCTGCGACAGCCAGCGCACATATTCCTGCGCATCATCCCAACTCACATTGATGACCGGGCGACTCCCACGACCCCAGCCGTCATCTTCAAGATTGTGCGTGCAACCGTCCGCGCGCCGACACGCATCCCACTCATCGAAAGTTACTTCGTACACCCCCACCGCAAACGGCTTCGATATGGTTACTTGATGTACCGGGCCTTCATCATCACTCCGACCTTCCTCCGACTCCGGCGAACCCATCATGAACGAACCCGCCGGCACGACCACCATCTTCGGGCACTCCGGGCAGTCCCGCAATGTATCGCCCGCCTGCGGGATTCCCATTGCCCGAAGGGCGGTAGCGTTCCGTTGAAGTCGTGCCACATCCGCTGGCGCCTTGCCCTTGGGGCCTTTGGCCCAGGGATCCGCACCAGCCTCCATCAACAACGGGATGATCTCACCATGCCCATGCACCACCGCCATGAACAGCGCCGTGGCGCCGTCCGGTGCGCGGATGTTGAGGTCTGCCTCAGCGTCCAGTAGCGGTTGAACCAGCAAAATGTAGCCCTGATTCACCGCGTGCATGAGCGCCGTCCAACCCTGCCCGTCTCGTGCGTCCACATCCACGCCGGCCGCCAGTGCCGCGTTCATGGCATCAATGTTTCCCGCCTGCGCCGCTTGCAACAGGGCGGCCGGCGATACGCGCGCAGGTTTGGATGGTGGCTGGCCGCCCGGCGCTTTTCCGGCCATATCTCGCATGGCTTGCAGGGTTGTCGGTGTCAGCGTATCCGCCGCCGGTAGGCCGGCATCTTGCAGAAACGACTGATAGGCGCGCGCCGTGCCGTCTCCCCAAACTCCGTCCGCCGAATCCGGCGCGTAGCCGAGTTGGGTGAGTAGCGCCTGCGCCTCGCGAATCGCCTCGGGCGGCGGTGCGGTTGCGGCGGTGGGCGTGCTGTCGCCGCCCGATTGAAATGCCGCGGCTTGTTGCTGTGCGCCAGCCAGCTGCGTCGGCGTCATCTTCGCCTCCAACGCATCGCGCTCGGCCAGTGCCGCCACCTCGCCTCGGCTTGCGGCCAGATTGAACCACTTGTGGGCTTCTACATAGTCCTGAATCACGCCCAAGCCTTTGTCGTACAACCGCCCGAGTTCGAGCATGGCGCGGCGATCGCCTGCATTCGCCGCCGCGCGCCATTGCGCCACGGCTACTTGCATATTTCCGGCGTCAAACGCTTGCCGGCCCGCATCGAAGTCCGCATTCGCGGGGTGTGCCGCGATGAGTGCTACGGTTAGGGTGGCCAGCCGTGCTAGCCGCATTGTCGGTAGAAACATGATTACACCCTTTTATTCCTCTTTGTATGGACACGATTGCGAAAATTCACGGCACAAGCGTTTTGGCAACGCGGAAACCGTCCCGGCTACTCCGTTTTCTAGTGGATTCGCTGTTGCGGAAGGCGGAGCGGAGATACCACGGGCTGTAGTTCCACGCGCCGCCGCGCAACATCCGATTTCTGCACTCGCCTGATTCCCAAGCGCTGCCGTCCGTTGGCGCCCCTCGATAACTGTCGTTCCAACAGTCGCCAACCCACTCCCACACATTTCCGTGCACATCGTACAACCCGAACGCATTCGCCGAAAACGAACCTACCGGCGCAGTCTGCTCATCATCCCAACGGCTCCCGCAACCCTCACAGTTCGCTCGATTCGACCCGACCTTATCTCCCCACCAGTAGCGCGTCCCCGTCCCCGCTCGCGCCGCGTACTCCCATTCCGATTCGCTCAACAAGCGGTAAGTCCCCCCGGTCTTCCGAGAAAGCCATCTCACATATTCCTGCGCATCATCCCAATGCACGCACACCACCGGATGAGCGCCCGTTTGCGAGAACTCCGGTTTATTCCAACCGCTTGCCGATCTATCCTTCCACTTACCCCACTTGTAAGTCTTACAGCCTTTGCTTGGGGAGTATCCGGACTCATTCACGAAAAGATCGAATTCCCCTACTGTTACCTCGTATACACCCACCGCAAACGGCTTCGATATGGTTACTTCATGCACGGGCTCTTCATTATCATCGTCCCCATCCGGCGAACCCATCGTGAACGAACCAGCCGGCACGATCACCATCTCCGGGCAACCATAGCAATCGCGAAACTTCGTGCCGCGCGGCCACTTGCGTTCCTGTTCCTCCCGCTCGCGCGCCAGCTGCTGTTCCTGCTCCTCCCGCTCACGAGCCAGTCGCTGTTCCTCTTCCTCCCGCTCGCGCGCCAGTTGCCGTTCCTCTTCAAACTGTTGCAATCTCCGCGTAGCATCGTCCGCGTGCCGTCCGCTCGGATATGCGAGCAGATACGCTTTGATATCTTCCTCGGTCTCCACCTGTTCCCAAGCGGCATCATCCTCCACTTCGGCCCACGGCTTTCCTTCCACCAGCGCAATTACCTCGGCATCCAGCCCTTCCACCTCGCCGTATTTCGTCCGCGCCACATCCACCGCCGTCAACCCATTCGGCCCCCTAATTGCGATGTCCGCGCCCGCCCGCATCAGCATGGAGACGATCTCCGTGTTCCCTAACGGCACAGCCATGAACAGCGCCGTGGCGCCATCCGGCGCGCGCAGGTTCACCGCCGTATCCGCCGCCAACAACAAATCGACCAGCACCGGGTAGCCCTGATTTACGGCGTGCATGAGCGCAGTCCAACCCTGCCCGTCTCGCATGTCCACATCCACGCCGGACGCCAACGCCGCCTCGATAGCCGCAATATCGCCTGCCTGTGCCGCCTGATGCAGAGCCGGCGGCGACACGCTCGCAGGTTTGGACGGCGGCTGAGCGCCCCCCGGAGATTTTCCGGCCAAGTCTCGCATGGCTTGCAGGGTTGTCGGTGTCAGTGCATCCGCCGCCGGTAGGCCGGCATCTTGCAAAAACAATTGATAGGCGCGCGCCGTGTCGTCTCCCCAAATCCCGTCCGCCGAATCCGGCGCATAGCCGAGTTGGGTGAGTAACTCCTGTGCTTCTCGAATCGCCTCCGGCGGCGGTGCGGTGTCGGCGGCAGGCGCACCGCCTACGCTCGACTGAAACGCCGCTGCTTGTTGTTGCGCGCTCTCCAGTTGCGCCGGTGTCATCTTCGCCGCCAACGCATTGCGCTCCGCCAACGCCGCCGCCTCGCCTCGACTAGCCGCCAGATTGAGCCACTTGTGGGCTTCTACATAGTCCTGCATCACGCCCAAACCCGTGGCGTACAACCGCCCAAGTTCCAGCATGGCGCGGCGATCGCCTGCATTCGCCGCCGCCTGCCATTGGGTTACCGCCTCGTTCACATTTCCGGCGTCAAACGCTTGCTGACCCGCATTGAAGTCGGCATTTGCGGGTTGTGTTGCGACCACTGCCGACAACATACCGAGCAGTACAACCGAAAATAGCGAGATGGTTGTCGATGATTTTTTCATGTTCAAGGTCGCGTTCATCGTAGTTGAATAGCCCGTTTATCTCATACCAACGCATAGTGATTATGCGCCTGCGCCCCTTCTCCCTGAACCAACTCCCGGCGCGTAATCTGATCCCGGTCGATGCTGGCAATCACCTGCACCACATCGGCCAGAATGTTCGGATGGTAGCGATGGGAACTGTGCACCGACACCTGCTCCCCCTTGCGATCGGTAACGCCCGAAATCGAATCGCGGTTGGCGTATTTCTTGGCGTCGATCACCACGATGTTTTCGGCCAAATTATCGTAGCACTCGGCGCCGTGGCGGCCGAGGCGGTTGCTGCCGAATCGCTTTCGGTTGGATGCCTTGAGTGCCCGATCGTGTTTCGAGTAGTACACATGAACGCGCCTTGCGAAGTGGCCGATGTATTGCCCCTTGCCGTGTTTCTCGATGTCGCGCGAGGAGAGATCGGGCGCGAGCAAAACGGCTTCATCGAACAGTAGTCTGCCGCGCGGTCGTCCGAGTTCGTCCGATAGGTACTCCATCCCTTTTCTCAGTAGGTAACACCCCATGGAATGGGCAATGCAGAATGCGGTGGAAAAGCAGTTTCGCTGATTTTTCAGGACGAATTGATTGATGTCCGCGAGGAACTTGGTAAAAGCACCCACCGAATCGCGCGCTTCCTCACGATCTGAAAGATAGTGCGACACCCGCCCGGACGAAGGCCAGGAAAATCCCACGATGATGGGCGGATACTCCAGAACATCGGTCAAACTGCTTTCGAGATCGACAATCTCGTCCAAACTGTCCTGATAGTCGTTGTTGTAACCGTGCAGATACAGCCCGATTTTCGGCGTGGTGATGCCGCCATCCGACAATCGTTGCAACTCGGCGAGTAGTGAGGTTTCGAATCCGCTTTGGCCTTTGTGGGCAAAGCCATCTTGCCCGCGCGGTTTGTTCCGGTAACCGTACAGATATGCGTACTTGTGGCCACGCATTTCTTCATCGCCGTATTGGCCGTCAGCGATTCGTCTGTTTGTTACCATGAATAGCATCGTGAATTCCTAATCGGGCTGCAGGGGAAAATCGCAGTCATTCGGTCTTGGCATCGCTCGGCGCAGTGCGCTCGCTGGTTGTTGTTGTTCAGATGTCATGACGACACCGCCCAGCGAAAAAATTTCGACCGGGGGCAAGCCCCCGGTACCCCCGCAAGAGGCAAGGAGGCTAAGATTCATGAGCCTATTGTCCTGGCAACGCGGAAACCCACAACACTGATCCGGGAGCCGGCGGGCCTCGTGTGGCGGTAGGCGGAGCGGATATCCTTCGGCTCGATGAAATACTGCCCGCCCCGCAACACCCGATATCCGCAATCGCCCGAACTCCACACGCTTCCATCCGTAGGGGCCACCGCGATATCGTGGTTCCAACAATCCCCAACCCACTCACTCACATTTCCGTGAACATCATACAGCCCGAACGCATTCGCCGAAAATGAACCCACCGGTGCAGTCTGCTCATAATCCCAACGACTTCCGCAACCCAGACAGTTCGCTCGGTTCGTCCCAATCTCATCTCCCCACCAGTAGGCTGTCTGTGTCCCCGCACGTGCGGCGTACTCCCATTCCGATTCGCTCAACAAGCGGTAAGTTTCCCCAGTCTTCTGCGACAGCCAACGGACATATTCCTGCGCATCATTCCAATCCACATTGATAACCGGACGACTCCCACGACCCCAGCCGTCATCTTCAGGATTGTGCGTGCAACCGCCCGCGCGCCGACACGCATCCCACTCATCGAAAGTTACCTCGTACACCCCCACCGCAAACGGCTTCGGTATGGTCACTTCACGTTCAGCGTACCCATTACTCCTCATGAACGATCCGGCCGGCACCACCACCATCTCCGGGCACTGCGGGCAGTCTTGAAACATCAACTTTTCCCCTCTAAGTAGCGCCACATCCACCGCCGTCTTGCCCTTGGGACCTTTGGCCCAGGGGTCCGCACCGGCCTCTATCAACAACGGGATGATCTCGCCATGCCCATGCACCACCGCCATAAACAGCGCCGTGGCGCCGTCCGGTGCACGGATGTTGGGGTCTGCCTCAGCGTCCAGTAGCGGTTGAACCAGCAAAATGTAGCCCTGATTCACCGCGTGCATGAGCGCCGTCCAACCCTGCCCGTCTCGTGCGTCCACATCCACGCCGGCCGCCAGTGCCGCGTTCATGGCATCAATGTTTCCCGCCTGCGCCGCTTGCAACAGGGCGGCCGGCGATACGCGCGCAGGTTTGGATGGTGGCTGGCCGCCCGGCGCTTTTCCGGCCATATCTCGCATGGCTTGCAGGGTTGTCGGTGTCAGCGTATCCGCCGCCGGTAGGCCGGCATCTTGCAGAAACGACTGATAGGCGCGCGCCGTGCCGTCTCCCCAAACTCCGTCCGCCGAATCCGGCGCGTAGCCGAGTTGGGTGAGTAGCGCCTGCGCTTCTCGAATCGCCTCCGGCGGCGGTGCGGTTGCGGCGGCGGGCGTGCTGTCGCCGCCCGATTGAAATGCTGCGGCTTGTTGTTGTGCGCCAGCCAGTTGCGTCGGCGTCATCTTCGCCTCCAACGCATCGCGCTCCGCCAGTGCCGCCACCTCGCCTCGGCTTGCGGCCAGATTGAACCACTTGTGGGCTGCTACATAGTCCTGAATCACGCCCAAGCCTTTGTCGTACAACCGCCCGAGTTCCAACATGGCGCGGCGGTCGCCTGCATTCGCCGCCGCTTGCCATTGGGTTACCGCCTCGCTCACATTTCCCGCATCCCATGCCTGTTGCCCCGCATCGAAGTCGGCATTTGCGGGGTGCGCTACCATGAGTGCAATCGCCAGAATTCCGGTTTGCATGATGGGCAGTAGCCATCTATGCGTTGTTGCGATCGGGGTTTTATTGAACTCGTTCATCTCATTTCACAATGGGGTAATTCATCTGGCCTGCCGTCTCCGTAGCAGAACCCTTTTGATTTAATCCAAGGACTTTCAACCCAGGAACCCGATCCACTCGATCCATTCGAACCACCTATGCCATATCCTCGCAACATCGCATCGTTGTAACTTTGCGCGGCTCCGATAATACTTTTCATTACGTTATTGATGGTTTCCCTTCGGTTTGCTGATTCCCTCGCTTGATACTCGCGGTATTCTTCCACAAGCCTACGCTCCTCATCCGCCTCTTCTGCTGCCGCGATCCGCCGGCGTTCGGCCTCTTCTGCTGCCGCGATCCGCCGCCGCTCCGCCTCTTCTGCTGCCGCGATCCGCTGCCGTTCCGCCTCTTCTGCGGCGATCCGCTGCCGCTCCGCTTCTTCCAGCGCGTTCAATGTGGCGATGTAATCGCTATCATCCGCCGAGCCGGATTCTTCGCCGAGGGCATCCGCCAATGCCGCTTGGTAGTTGTTACGGGAATCGCTGGAGGGTTTCGCTCCGAACGTGCTTGGCGTTGGCGCGCCGAAACAGTCCGCCGGTAGGTTGTCCACGTCCACCACGCCGTAGCAGTGGGGGCGGTGAAGATGAGCCGACAATGCCCATTCCGCCCACGAATCATATTGCGCTTGTTCTGCGGCCCATGAGGACTTTATCGCGTCGGCGGCGGCCTTGGCGCTGGCCGACTCTGCGGCCCATGCGGACTTTGTCGCACCGGCGGCGGCCGCGGGCTTGGCGCTGGCCGACTCTGCGGCCCATGCGGATTTTGTCGCACCGGCGGCGGCCGCGGGCTTGGCGCTGGCCGACTCTGCGGCCCATGCGGATTTTGTCGCACCGGCAGTGGTGGCGGGCTTGGCGCTAGCCGACTCCGCGCGGGGACTCAGGAAACCGACATCTGCCGATGGGGTGGGTAGCTTACCGGCTAGTAGCCGCGCTTCCGGCGCATTGTCCTTACTGATGACCAGCGCCGCGCGTGCATCGGTAACCTTTTCATTGACGCTGCCGACGAAACGCACGACTTTTTCCTTTGCGGATTTCACCTGATTGGCGAGCGCGGCCGGTGCGTCCAGAATGGGAAAGGCATGTTTGATCAGCTTCCCCGGAGTCTTCTTGATCTCTTGCCAACCCTTTTCCAGCGAATCTCTATCGCCATCAATGACGGCATCAAGCACCTTGTCGAGGATGCTGGTGTTGTCCTGCGTAATCTTGTGCAAGGCGTGCCCAGCTCCGGCAACACCGATTCCTCGGCCGAGCCAGCCGGCATCGGCGGGCGCAACAACGAGCAAGGTCAGTGCCGCAACGCCGAACACAGCATTTCGACTCGAAATCAATCTATTCATCTCATTCATCGGATATTCCTCCGTCTTGGTCGATTTAAACTGATGATTCCAGCAACGACACGAAAACGAGACGCCGTAGCGCACAGTCGTTGCTTTCCTCTGCCAAACTATCCAGCCGGCACAATGCCAGCACATATACATCTCCATCGGTCAGCAAGGAACCGATCAGGAGTCTGTCCTGCCCGCCAGATTCGATGATCATGTCGAGGGCAAGCCCCGCCGCGAATCCGTCCGGCAACTCGGCGAGCGCATTCGCGGTGGCGGCATCGGTGTCGGGCGCGGCGGCGACCAATGCGGCCGAATCGCGCGAAGCCAATGCGTTTTCCACTCGCGTGAGGGTCGGCTCAAGCCAGAGCGGGGCTTGGTCGATCCAGCGATCGCGCTGCGCCGCATTCCACACGAGGCGCGGCAACACCGCCCGCACATCTGCCGCAGCCGAGGCGAAGGTGGCTTGATCTTCGGCGGGCTCGCTTGCATCGGGCGGATGCGCAAGACGGAAGGCGTCCAGCCGTGCTTCCGTGGTCAGAGATAGGGCGGCGACTGCTCCACCTTCGGCGGATAGCCAGGCCGGTTGGGGCGCCACTTCCGCATCCGTATCCACCAGCCGCTCACCGGGCAGGGCGCGCAGGGAAGTTACCTGATAGCCATCCCCTTCTCTCTGCCAGAAGGTGAGCAGGGCGATGTCGAGCAGGGGGTCGTAGTAGAGGGCAACGGGATTGGGCGAGGATAGGCGACCGAGGGTGACGATGGCGTTGGCGAATGAAGCGCCCCATAGGAGTGGGAGAACCTCACGCTCGACTCGCCCCGCACCCGGCATGGCGGCCAACACATCCGCCACACTCGCCACGCCGGCAACGCCCGCCGCGCGCAACTCGAGCGCATGGGCGGCAAATGCGCGCGCATCCGGTTCTTGCGCTATTGCGCACGGGGTAAAAGTGAGTAGAACCGCCAGAGTCAGCGTGGCGATATGCGTGCGGGCGACTGCTGCCCGCGTGGTGGGGATTGGTTGGTGGGGAATGGAATGGGCTGGAATCATTGTTATTGCTAGGTGATTCGCCAGTGTTACCGCCGCCGCGAAAACAGTACGGCCGAAAAGCCGGAACGGGATACGCGCGGTGTTGCGGCGAGCATGGAAATAGCCTCGATCAGGTTGCCAGTTGGTCGAAGGTTACTCTGCATAATGCCAGAAACATTCTGGACTTTTGGCTGTCGGAAAAAGGGAAGCCGACATGCTGATTCAGCGTGTCGGCTTCCGCGTGCGCGGGATGTATCATGTTGCTTCTTTGGGAATGAAGGAGGCACACATGAGCCAGTCGACCGAAGTCAAACTCCGCGCCCTCGAAGTATGGCGCGAACACGACATTCACGCAACTATGACGGCCTTTCAGGTCAGTCGCAGCACGCTGTATGCGTGGCGCAAGGCGTATCAGCAGGGCGGCGTGGCGGCGCTCACCAATCGCACTACCAAGCCGCTTCGCGTGCGGCGGCGCAATTATCCGCGCGCCCTGATTGAGCAAATGCGAAAGTTGCGCCGCGAGTTTCCCAATATCGCCGGAGAAGCCCTGCGCGTGCATCTGGCTAAGTGGTGCGCGGAAAACAGGATGAAATGCCCAAGCGCTCGCACCCTCGGACGCATCATCGCCGACCAGCCGGATCGACTGCGCATCGCTCCGGCGAATATCACCCGCTACGGCCGGCTCAAAGCATTCACACGCCAGATAAAACAACGACTTAGCCGCGCCATCCGGCGCACCACCATCCCCGGCCGTTGCGTTGCCTTCGACACCATTGTGCGGCACATAGATGGCGTGCGGCGATACCTGATCGTTGCCATCGACCACGCCACCCGCTTGTCTGTGGCCATCTGCCCCGAAAGCGCATCGAGTAAAAACGCCGCCCGATTCGCCGAATTGGTCGAAGCGATGTTTCCGTTTCCCATTGAGAACGTCCTGACCGACAACGGCTCGGAGTTCGCCGGGGCGTTCGACCAGTTTGCGAAAGAAAGGGGCTGGACGCACGCATACACCTATCCGAGATCGCCTAAAATGAACGCCATCGTGGAACGCTTCAACCGCACCATTCAGGAGGATTTCGTGGATTACGAGGAAGACCTGCTACTCACCGACCGCGTTGCTTTCAACCAGCGCCTGTTGGATTACCTAGAAAAATACAACACCCGCCGCCCCCACGCCTCACTGCAATTCCGCTCCCCCGTGCAGTTCCTCGCGGAAAACCATCCGGAGTCCAGAATGTATTGGCATCGTACATACTCGTGATACTGCTCTTAATCAAGAGTAAAATTTCCTTAATCACGAACAAAAAAATGGTGGAAATAGCTATCAACCGAGATTTCATAATATATTTTTATAATACAAAAGCCGAATTTATGCGGTTTTCATGCGAATTCTACGATTTTCAGGGCATCCCGCCAGATTCCGCCGTGGCGTGACAGGCTGAAAACCCCTCCCACCTCACAAAATTTCCCTCATTTCCGCTCGTGGAAGGGCATCCACGAGCCTCTGGTGGCCTCCTCAGGCGGTTTATTCTTGATTAAGAGCATTACTACGAACAAACCACCAAGCCGCCGCCACGATCCCACGGCACGAAATTTCGCTAAAAAGTCGGAAAAATCCGCCGGTGGAGATACCGATTCGACGGAGTGCCGCGAGCAGGCGCCGCCGCCTCAACCGATAATATACTGCTCCAACTGATCAATAGTGAACTGCTGATCCTTGATCACCATCTTGACCAAATCCCCGATTGAAATCATGCCGATCACCTCATCGTTTTCGACCACGGGCAGGTGGCGGAAGTCGTTGTCGGTCATCAGGGCCATGCACTTGGCCACGCTGTTGTCGCGGGTGGTGGTTACCACTTCTTTGGTCATGATTTCCCTCACCGGCGTGTTGCGTGAGGAGCGTTCCGCGAGGATTACCTTGCGTGCGTAATCGCGTTCGCTGAGTATGCCGGACAAGCGGCCATCGTCGATCACCAGCACTGCGCCGATGCCCTTTTCCGCCATTAGTCGGATGGCGTCGAGTACCGATTGGTCGGAGCGGACGCTCCACATTTCGTTGCTCTTGTTTTCCAGAATGTCTGCGACTGAGCTCATTTTGCGGCCTCCGAGGATGTTGACTTGCGGGGGTTATCATAGCAAAACCCGCGCGGGGTTGACGAATTCAGTTGTTGGCGAACCAGCGCTCGACCTCATCGTCCGCCGAGAATATCGTGCGGCTGTCGAAGGTGAAGGTTTTATGGAAATACTCGCCGCTGGATTCGCATTGTCGGTAGTGGGATTGGTAGTAGTCCTTGTTTTCGCAGATTCGCCGCAGCGCGCTCGCCAGCGCGTCCACATCCTCCCGGCGGCTGTACAGGCCGAAGCTGGCGCGCACCATGCCGCGATGCAGTTCCGCTAGGCGTTCGAGTTCTTCGTTGCTCAGGCCGTCCATCTGCTCGCCGAGGTCGTCGGCGATCATTTCGCGCACGTAGGGGTGGGCGCAGAAGCAGGCGTTGCGCACGGCGATGTTGAAGTAGTCGTTGAGGACGGCGGCGGTGAGGGAGTGGTGCATGCCGCGAATGTTGAGGGAGATGGCGCCGACTCGCTTGCATTTGGCCGTGTCGGTTTCGCCGTAGACGACTACATCTTCGATTTCCACCAGTTTCGCCACGGCGTAATCGATGATCTCGGTTTCCTCCGCCTCGATGGTTTCCATGCCGATTTTTTTCAGGGCGCACAGCATGGCGGCTAGGCTGACGGCGCCGACTATGTCGGGCGTGCCGGCTTCCTCGCGATCGGGGAATTTGTCCGTGTACAGGTAGCGATCGAGAAATACATCGTCCACCATGCCGCCGCCGACCTCGTCCGGCTCCACGCCGGCAAACAACTCCCGCCGAGTGATCACCGCGCCCGGCGAGGACGGCGTGTATACCTTGTGCCCGGACAGGCAGACGATGTCGAGGTCGCGTGCCGGATTGTCGTGGCCGCTCATTCGGATGGGCATGTGCGCCGCCATCTGCGCCGCGTCTACCACGATCAGGGTGCCGTGGCGATGCGCTCGTTCGGCGATTTCGTGGATGGGGTTGATGATGCCGGTTACATTGGAGACGCCGGTTACCGCCACATAGTTGACGCGCTCGCCGTATTCCGCGAGGGCGCGTTCGATGCCGCCCACATCGGCGCAACCGAGGCCGCTTTCGCCGACCATGACCGGTACATGGACGACCGTGGGGAAATTCTTGCGGTGCGGCAGGTCGTTGGAATGGTGCTCCATGACGGTGGTGATCACCACATCCCGTTTGGGTCGCTTGCGCGCCAGAGTTCTCGCTACCCGGTTGAGGCCGCCGGTGGCGCCGCTGCCGATGAAGAAGCAGCCGTGGGTGTTTTCATCGGCGTGGACGAAGGCCAGTAGCATGGCGTGCGCCCAGTCGAATTCACGGGTGGAGATTTTGGCGTTGAAGTGGGCGTTGCTGTGGGTGTTGGCGTAGTGGGGGAGGTATTTGTCGGTGATGTCCTTGACTAGGCCGAGCTGCAGGGTGGTGGCGGTGCTGTCGAGATAGATTCGCCGGGACTCCTCGCCGGTTGCCAACCGGTATCTCACATGCAGGCCGGTGGCGCTAGCGCGCAGTTTCTCCAGCATTTTTCGTTGCTTTGAGGTGGGTTTTTTGTGCTGGGGCATGGTGTTTTGGCGTTAGTGGATTGTGCTATTTGTACGGCTATTTTTAGCATGAACACCTAACAAATGGCAAATATACGGATAAACATACTGATTTAGTTGACTTGGATGGATGATTATTTCAAGAAAGTTGGCGACCGATATGTCCTATTTTAGCCGTTTTTTCCCATCGCCGTTCACTCCAACCGCCGCCGCGCGAAATGGCATACAATGTTGCCCATCAACCCCACCACGCAGACTTCATCCAGCGGCTTTCGCGGACAGATCATGCAGAAATACGATGTCATCGTCATCGGCAGCGGTCCTGCGGGCAAGACCGCCGCCATCCAATCTGCCAAATTGGGGCGGCGGGTGGCCGTGGTGGACGGCATGTCCGAGGTCGGCGGGGTATGCGTGCATACCGGCACCATCCCCAGCAAGACCATGCGCGAGACCGTGCTCAATCTCACCGGCTGGCGCGAGCGCGGTTTCTATGGCCGCTCCTATCGTGTCAAGCACGATATTACCGCCGCCGATCTGATGCGCCGCCTGAATATGACCCTCAAGCGGGAGGTGGATATTCTCGAGGATCAACTGGTGCGAAACGGCGTGGAGATCGTGTGCGGGCATGGCCGATTCACCAGCGAACAGGGCATTGTGGTGAACACCTCCAACGGTGATGTGGTCGAGCTGCACGCGGATCGATTCATCATCACAGTCGGCACCCGCACCTACCGGCCCGACTATGTCCCCTTCGACGGCAGCACCATCATCGACAGCGATGAAGTAACCCGCATGAACAAGCTGCCGAGGTCGATCACGGTCATCGGCGCCGGCGTGGTCGGGGTGGAGTACGCCACCATATTCAAGGCGCTGGATATCAATGTAACCCTCATCGAGCCGCGCGAGACCATGCTCGACTTCATCGACAAGGAAATCCTCATGCACTTCCGCCACAGCATCGTCGACGCCGGCCTGCGCCTGCAATTCGGGCAGAAGGTCGCCGCCATCGAAAGTCGCAAGAACGGTTCCTGCGTGGTGAGATTGGAAAGCGGGCGCGCCTTCGCCTCGGATATGGTGTTGTTCGCCGCCGGCCGAGTCGGCGCCACCGATCGCCTCGGCCTCGACCAATGCGGCCTCGAGGTGGATCATCGCGGACGCCTGTCGGTCAACGACTCCTTCCAGACCACCCAGCCGCACATCTACGCCGCCGGCGATGTCATCGGCTTCCCCAGTTTGGCCTCGACTTCGCTGGAGCAGGGGCGAATCGCGGCGTTGCACGCATTGGGTGAGCCGGTGCACAAATCGCCGAAATTCTTCCCCTACGGCATCTACGCAGTGCCGGAAATGTCCACCGTGGGCATGTCCGAGGAGGAAGTGATCGCGCGCAAAATTCCCTACGAGGTCGGCATTACCCCGTTGCGCGAGACTTCTCGCGGCAAGGTCATGGGGCTGGAGTCGGGCATCATCAAGGCCATCTTCTCCACCAAGACCCGCCGCCTGCTGGGCGTGCACATAGTCGGCGAGGGCGCGACCGAGCTCATCCACATCGGCCAAGCGGTATTGACTCTCAAGGGCACGCTGGATTACTTCCTCGAAAATGCGTTCAATTACCCGACTCTGGCCGAGGCATACAAGGTCGCCGCGCTGTATGCCCAAAATCGCATCGCGGCATTGGAAAATTGATCGGCATGATCGAATTTCTGAAAGGGTTGTTCCACCGTAACGACGGCGGCGGCGGTGGCAGAGGCGCGCCCCGCCGGCTCGGCAAGGAGGAAGCCGCGGTGGAATACAACGACTTCCGCATCAGCCCCTGCCCACGCAAAGTTACCGGCGGCTGGTCCACCGAGGGCATCATCCGCAAAAAGATGGATGGCGAGATCAAGCAGCACATCTTCATCCGCGCCGACACCTCGGTCACCAAGGAGGCGGCGATCTCGCTGATCGTCAGCAAGTCGAAAACCCTGATCGATCAGCGCGGAGACGGGATTTTCGGCTGATCGCCTCCCCCCGGAGTTACGGCAGCAACACGCTTGATCCGGTGGTACGGCGGTTTTCCAGCTCGCGATGGGCGGCGACCGCCTCGGCCAGCGGCCATCGCTGATTGACGCGCACGGCGACCGCGCCGGAACCCACCGCATCGAACACCTCGTTGGCGCGATAGATCAACTCCTCGCGCTCGGCTGTGTAGTGGAACAGGGTTGGCCGCGTCAGGCGCAGCGAGCCTTTGGCGGCGAGTATGCCGATGTCCAGCGGCGCGACCACGCCGGAGGACTGGCCGAAGGACACCATCGTGCCGCGCATTTTCAGGCAGTCGAGGGAGGCGGCGAAGGTGGCCTGCCCGACCGAGTCGTACACCACCGGCACGCCCGCGCCGTCGGTGATCTCCAGAACCCGCTCGACGAAATTCTCCCGGCGGTAGTCGATCACGTGGTGGCAGCCGTTGGCGCGGGCGATCTCGGCCTTTTCCTCGGAGCCGACCGTGCCGATGACGGTGGCGCCGAGATGGCTCGCCCATTGGCACGCGATCAGCCCGACTCCACCGGCGGCGGCGTGAAACAGGACGGCGTCCCCCGCTTCGACCCGATAGGCGCTGCGCAACAGGTAATGGGCGGTCATGCCCTTCAGCATGATGGCGGCTGCGGTGTGGTCATCGATGCAGTCGGCAATCCGCACCGCCCGCGCCGCCGGTAGATTGCGCGCCTCGCAGTAGGCGCCGACCGGCGGCGAGGCGTAGGCGACTCGATCGCCGACTCGCAAGTCGGCAACCTCCGCGCCGACCTTTTCGACCACGCCGGCGGCCTCGAGGCCCGGGGTGAACGGCAACTGCGGCGCCGCATACACGCCGGTGCGGAAATACACATCGATGAAATTCAGCCCGATGGCGCGATGGCGGATTTGGATTTCATCCGGCTTGGGATCGGCCAGGTCGGCGAGTTCCCACTTCATCACCTCGGCGCCGCCGGTTTCGTGAACGACGATCTGGTTGATCATGGTGCTACCTCGAATTGTCTACTGGTTATTACGGATTGCGTCTCACACGGCGCCCGATTCCTTGATGGCGGCTACCTCGTCCGCCGCGCAGCCGAGCACCTCGCGCAGGATTTCCTCGGTGTGCTCGCCGAGCAGGGGAGCGCGCGTTACCTCCACCTCGGAGTCGGACAGTTTGATCGGACACCCCACGGTCAGATAACTGCCCCGTTCGGGATGATCCACCTCCACCACCGTGCCGGTCTGCCGCAGGGAAGGCGCCTCGGCGAGTTCCTTCATCGACAGGATCGGGCCCACCGGAATGTGCAATGGATTGCAGATTTCCATCACCTCGAATTTGGTCTTGGTGCGCGTCCACGCCTCGACCGCGGCGAACACGGCGTCCAGACGAGGCAGGCGCGCCGCCGCCGTGGCGTAGTCGGGGTCGTGCTTCCAATCGGGCTTGCCGATGACCTCGCAGATATTCCCCCACACGGCCTCCTGCGTGACGAAATAGGTGTAGGCGTTGGGGTCGCGCCGCCATCCCTTGCAGCGCAGGATTCGACCCGGCTGGCCGCCGCCGGAATCGTTGCCGGCGCGCGGCGTGGTGTCGCCGTAGTCGATGCCCTCGCCGGGCGGGGAATATTCCGCGAGGGGGCCGCGGGCGAGGCGTTGCTGATCGCGCAGCTTGACTCGGCACAGGTTGAGCACGCCGTCCTGCATGGGCGCCAGCACCCGCTGACCCCGTCCGCTTTTCTCCCGCTGAAAGAGCGCGGCGACGATGCCGAGGGCGAGGTTGATGCCGGTTCCGGAATCGCCGATCTGCGCGCCGGTAACCAGCGGCGGGCCGTCTGGAAAGCCCGTGGTCGAGGCGGCGCCGCCGGCGCACTGGGCGACGTTTTCATACACCTTGCAGTCCTGATACGGGCCGGAGCCGAAGCCCTTGACCGACGCCAGAATCATCCTCGGATTGAGCAGTTGCACCCGCTCCCAGGAAAAACCCATGCGATCCAATGCCCCCGGCGCGAAATTCTCCACCATCACATCGCAGATTTTCACCAGCCGTTCGAGCACCTGCTTGCCGGTTTCGTGCTTGCCGTTGAGGGTGAGCGAGCGCTTGTTGTGATTCAACATGGTGAAGTACAGCGAGTCGGCGCCGGGCACATCGACCAACTGCCGGCGGGTGGCGTCCCCCACTCCGGGGCGCTCGACCTTGATCACATCGGCGCCGAGCCAAGCGAGCAGCTGGGTACAGGTCGGCCCCGACTGGACATGGGTGAAGTCGAGTACCTTGATGTTTTCGAGGGCTTTCATGGGGTTCTCCGGAAAATGACGGCGGGCTGCATGGCCGATCCGGCCGACCCACCGCCCACGCCTTCGAGTATACAATAGCCGCCTCGCCCACCACGGGAGCCGCCAATGGGATCGGCCGTGAATAGTCTTGATGTGAACCCGCCGCCGCATTTCGGCGAGCACTGTTTCGTCCTCGCCCCGACCCACGCAACCACACGCAAAATCCGCAGATGACGACTATGAAAATAGGTTTTATCGGCCTCGGCAATGTCGGCGGCAAGTTGGCCGGCAGTTTGTTGCGCAACGGCTTCGACCTGCGCGTGCGCGACCTCGACCAAACCGCCGCCGCCCCCTTTCTCGCGCGCGGCGCCGGTTGGGGCGATTCGCCGCAATCTCTGGCCGAGTGGGCCGACGCGGTGATCACCTGCCTGCCGTCGCCGGCGGCCAGCGCCGCTGTGCTGGAAGCGGAGGACGGCGTGCTGGCGGGCCTGTCGCCGGGGAAACTCTGGCTGGAAATGAGCACCACTGACGAGGCCGAGGTGCGCCGTCTGGGGCGGAAGGTGGAAGCCGTCGGCGGCCGGCCGGTGGATTCGCCGGTGTCGGGAGGCTGCCACCGCGCCGCCACCGGCAATATCGCCATATTCGTCGGCGGCGAGCGCGCCGCCTTCGAGCAGGCTCTGCCGGCGCTCACCGCCATGGGCCGGCGGGTGCTGCACACCGGGCCGTTGGGCTCCGCCTCGGTGCTCAAGGTGATCACCAACTATCTGGCGACCGCCAATCTGGCCGCCCTGTGCGAGGCGCTGGTAACGGCAAAGGTGGCCGGCATGGATCTCAACACCGCGTATCAGGCCATCCGCATTTCCTCGGGGAATTCCTTCGTGCATGAAACCGAGAGTCAGGTGATCCTCAACGGCAGTCGCGACATCAATTTCACCATGGACTTGGTGTGCAAGGACATCGGCCTGTTCAGTGCCATCGCCGAGCGCGGCCAAGTGCCGCTGGAATTGGCGCCGGTGCTGGTGGCGATGTTCGCCGACGGGCGGGAGAAATACGGCGCGCGCGAATGGTCGCCCAACATCATCAAGCGTTTGGAGGAATCTTGCGGCGTGGAAATTCGCGCCTCCGGATTTCCCGAGGAAATAGTTGATGAGGAAGAGGAGGCGCCCGGTTGGGAGGTCGGGGTGGAGGGTCGGCAGTCGGGTTGAGCGTGCCCGCCCTCGCCCTCAGCCGCGCCGCGCGGCGATGAACAGAGACAACAACGCCAGCGCCACTAGCCATACAAGACTCCACGCGGGCATACTGAGGCCGAACAAACTCCACTGCACTTCGGCGCATTCGCCGGAGCCTTGCAACACCATGCCGAGCGCTTTTTGCACCGGAAACGCCTCGAACATGAAGGCGAGTCCGGGGCCGCATTCCGGCACCTGATCCGCCGGCAAATTCTGCAACCACACATGCCGCCCCGCCACCGCCGCGCCGAGAACGGCGACACCGGCAGCCACGCCCCCATACACCCGCCGCCCCCAACCGCGCGGGTTGTGCAAGAACCCACCGAGTAAAAATATTCCGACGATGATGAACGCCACCCGCTGGAAAATGCACAGTGGGCAGGGGGCGAGGCCGGCGATGTGTTGGAAATACAGCGCCGTGGTGATGAGGGCGGTGCAGAGGAGGAAGCCGGTTAGGAATAGGGGGCGGTTGGGCATGGGGAGGTTGGTTCGGGGTGTGGTAATGACGGGCGTATTCTGCCACATCCGGCGAGATGAAGTTGCCGAAAAACGTGATACATGTTGCAAAGGTGGCGGAGTATCTGATAAATACGCTACAGCGGAGCCGGATCGGTGGTTTCGTGCATGAAAGAACGAATCGTCAGTTTGGCGTGAAAACATGAATCAACATACATTGCTCACCGAAGAAAGCGACACCTTGATCAACCTGCGTCAAGCCGCCGAATGGGCCGCGCAGTATACGAGTCGGGATGTTACGCCCTCGAACATTTCGTACTTGTTGCAATATGGAAAAGTTACGAAATATAGAAAGAACGGCGGTACACTGATCAATAAAAAGGAATTGAAATCCTATTACGATTCATTCAACAATGAAACGAGATGGAAAAAGGCATTGGGGGATGATCTGGATTGGCATCTGTCCTTTGCGCAATACACGGAAAGGGAAAGAACGAAACATGTACATAGATTGCATCCGTACAAGGGGAAATTCATTCCTCAGCTGGTGGAGTATTTTCTCGATACGCATACCGATGGGTTCAAGAAAGAAGTTTATTTCCGCAATGGCGATACCGTATTGGATCCATTTTGTGGGAGCGGAACCACATTGGTTCAGGCGAATGAATTGGGATTGCACGCGGTCGGAATAGATGTTTCCCTATTCAATAGTTTGGTCGCCAATGTCAAGATCGAAAAGCACGATATTGCTTTGCTTGCAGGCGCTATTCGCGAGTTGACTGTAAAGTTGGAGGCGTTTCGGGAAGGGAAAAGGAATGCCGTCTTTGAACATCATCTTCTGGCGAAACTGGCAAGATTCAATGCCGAGTGGTTTCCGTCGCCGGAATACAAGAGAAAGGTGAGCAGGGGTGAAATCGCCGAGATGGAATATGCAAAAGGAAAGGAAAAAGAATTCATGCTGGTTTACTTTGCACTGATAAAGAAATACCGCATAAAAGTCGAACAAGATGAAAGCACTGGTTTCCTGGGCAAATGGCTGTTGGCGCCTATAAGGAATGAAGTGGATTTTCTGCTTGAAGAGTTGAGCAAGATTGACAACAAGGAAATCAGGAAAATACTAACTGTTATCCTGAGTAGAACCGTGCGTTCTTGCCGAGCGACCACGCATGCAGACTTGGGCACCTTGAAGGAGCCGGTTACCACAACATATTATTGCAAGAAGCACGGCAAAATATGCAAGCCGATATTTTCCATCGCCGGTTGGTGGAAGAGATATGCCACGGATACAGTGAACCGACTACGGGAATTCGATGAACTGAGAACCGATACACGGCAAATTTGTTTGCAAGGCGATAGCAGAAATATCGATATTTTCAGCGAGACAAAAAAGCGAAACGCCGATTTTGCGGAAATGTTGTCGAAACATAAAATCAGAGGTATCTTTTCTAGTCCCCCATATGTTGGTCTCATCGACTACCACGAACAACACGCTTATGCCTACGAGATATTCGGATTCAATCGGGAAGACGAGCTGGAAATCGGCCCTCTCTCCAAAGGTCAGGGGAAAGCGGCAAGGGACTCTTATACCACCGGCATAGCGGAAGTCTTGAAAAATTGCCGGCAGTACCTTCAGGAAGACCATGACACATTCCTAGTGGCTAATGACAAGTACAACCTTTACCCCGACATTGCCGGATTGGCTGGGATGAAGATCGTAAATCGATTCAAACGCCCGGTTTTGAATCGAGTGGAGAAAGACAGAACCAATGTATATGCGGAAACTATTTTTCATTTGAAGAATGGCTAGAGTTTTTCAATTTATGCTTGCGTAAAAAATCATGCCTTTGTCGAATAATCAAAAACAGAAAATCTCTGATCTGTTATCAGAAAAAATGCAAAATAAATTGGATGGGTATGGCAGTGAAACTACCTCAATGCCATTTTTGGCCAGACTTGTTCAAGACAATGAGAAAATTGCAGCATATTCATTTATACATTCGATGGCCACAACACTTGGAATGAGCATATACGAAGATATTTCAGTGATTATTGCATCAGAAACAGCAGAAGAAACTTATACGAACTATAAAAATATAGGGCATGCTATTTCAAAAGAACGAAAATCGATTATTTCAAAAATCGTATCAGAAATTAGAAATGGAGATAGGGCAGCAAACATTAGCGCAGAAAAAGAAGAAGTATTGAGGGCGTCTGCTGAAAATGAGGAGCCTCAAAAATCAGGATTGATTGTTGATTTTTATATGAAACGAAACGGAGAAGAACATTGTTTTGAAATAAAAACCGCTAAACCAAATATCGATGTCTTTGAAAAAAGCAAAACAAAATTGTTGGAATGGATTGCAAGAAGGGGGTACCCTATTAATGTGTATTTGGTGTTTCCATATAACCCATATCACCCAGAACCATATAAGCGCTTTACAGAATCTGGAATGATGGATCATCCGAATGATTTTCTAATAGGGGAGGAGTACTGGGACTTTTTAGGTGGTAAAAATACTTTTCCAGATTTGTTGAAACTATTTGATGAAGTAGGAAAAAATTATAAAATTCAATTGAACGAAAAATTCAAGCAAATAGCCGAGGAAAAAATAGATTATTATTAATCCAGTTCACAAATCACCCTCAACCCAAACAAACCCCCACCTCCCCACCAGCCTCAACCCCCGCATCCAAATGCCGAATCCGCACAGCCAAAACCTCCACCCCATTTTCACGCACCCGCCTCAGCGTTTCGTCATAACCCGGATCAATATCCGCCGCCACCCGAAAACACTCCCCTTCAGGCCGATTGACGGCAAACAACAACACCCCGCGATAACCTCGCCGCACCGTGTGTTGCAGCATCTCGAGATGTTTCCTGCCGCGCGCAGTAACCGCGTCCGGGAAGCGGATGCAGTTGTCCTCCAGCAAGGTGGCGTTCTTGATTTCCACATAGCAGTCCGCCCGCCCGGCTTGACGAAGCAGCAGGTCGAAACGGGACTTGGCGAAGTCGGAGACGGGGCAGCGCGGTTCCCTGTGGATTTGCTCATAACCGCGCAACGGGCGGATGTGTCCGGCGGCGATGAAATCGGCGATGATGTGGTTCACCCGATTGGTGTTGACTCCCACCCAGCCCGCGCCCATGTCGATCCGCTCCAGCGTCCAGCGCAGTTTGCGCGCGGGGTTGTCGCTCGCGCTCAGCTGCACCGGCGCGCCGGGCGTCCAGCAGCCCTTCATGGAGCCGGTGTTGGGGCAGTGCGCGGTGACGATTTCTCCGTCCGGCAGTTGCACATCGGCGAGGAAGCGCTTGTAGCGCGTTATGATCCTGCCGTCGGTCAGGGGCGGAAATTTCACGGAGTTTGTACCATGACGCCGGGAATCATTAAGCGATGGTAATCGCGCTTGGCGGCGAAGGGATGATACCATGCGCGCGAATTCTCCCCATGAAACAACCGATGAAATCACGCAATCGAGTTACCCGAATTTACCCCGTCATCCTGCTCGGCCTGCTCGGCCTCACCGGCGGGTGCGCCGCCACGAGCCAGCCCGCGCTGGATTCCGCCGAAACCAGCGCCGAGCGAGACGATCGCGACCCGTTCGAGCGTTCCAATCGGGCGATGTTGAACTTCAACTTCACGGTGGATCGCGCCGTGTTGAAGCCGGCCGCCAAGGGATATGCCAAGCTGCCTCAACCGGTGCGCAACGGCATCGGCAATTTCTTCTCGAATCTGTCGGAGCCGAAAAACATCCTCTACGACCTGTTGCAGGGCAAATTCGCCCATGCCGGGCAGGACGCCGGCCGCCTTGTCATCAACACCCTGCTGGGCGCCGGCGGCCTCATGGATGTGGCCAGCGAAATGGGCCTGCCGCAGCGCGACGAGGACTTGGGCCAGACGTTGGCGGTGTGGGGAGTCCCCGCGGGGCCCTATCTGGTGTTGCCGCTCAAGGGGCCGAGCAATTTGCGCGATTCGTCCGCCGGCTTGGTTGACCAATTCGCCATCCCCGACCCGCTCGATTCTCTGGATTCGGACGAGTCGACGGCCGCTCAGGTGATCGATCTGGTCGATGGTCGCGCCGAGCGATTGGGCGCCGACCGGGTGCTTGCCCAGCAGCCGGATCAGTACCTGTTCCTGCGAGAACTCTATCGCCAACGGCGCTCGAACGAGATTTACGACGGCAATCCTCCGGGCGGCAGCGACGACGAACTGTTGCTGGATGAACTGCTGGAAGAGGAAGGCGCGGAGTAGGCTCGCAGCCCGGCGCCGATACGAACTGCAATGGCGATATACGCGATCGGAGACATTCAGGGCTGTGTCGTGCCCCTGGAGAAAATGCTGGAGAAAATCCGCTTCGAGCCGCGCCGGGATCGTCTGTGGCTGACCGGTGATCTGGTCAATCGCGGGCGCCACTCCCTCGAAACCCTACGGCTGGTGAAGGGTTTGGGGCGCAGCGCGGTTACCGTGCTGGGGAATCACGACCTCAACTTGCTGGCGGTGGCCGCGGGCGTGCGGCGGCGGCGACCCGGCGACACCATGGACGCGATTCTGCGCGCCCCCGACCGCGACGAACTGCTCGATTGGCTGCGCCGTCGCCCGCTGGCGCACTGGGACAAGAGCGCCGAATTGAGCCGGAAATCCCTGCTGGTTCACGCCGGCATTTGTCCCGGATGGCGCAGGAAGGAGGTGGCGGCGCTGGCCGCCGAGGCGGAAAAATTGTTGCGCGGCGACGAGTGCCGCCGGTTTCTCAAGCGCATGTATGGCTCCGGCTCGAACCGCTGGAGCCAGTCTCTGGGCAAATGGCAGCGCGCCCGATTCATCGTCAACGCCCTCACCCGAATCCGCTACTGCAACCAGCGCGGCGGCCTCGACTTCGCCCACAAGGGGCGACCGGGTAGCCAGCCGCGCCGCCTGATGCCGTGGTTCGAGCATCCGCGCATGAAGTGCCGGAAATGGCAGATCGTGTTCGGCCACTGGTCGGCTCTGGGATTCATCCGTCGCGACAACCTCATCGGCCTCGACAGCGGCTGCATCTGGGGCGGCGCGCTCACCGCGATTCGTCTGGATGGCCGCCGGGCGGGGAAAATTTGGCAACTGCGTTGCGACAAATGATGACGAAACCGACTCCGATGGACTCGCTGCTGAATTTTCTGGACGCTTCGCCGACGCCGTTTCATGCCGTGGAGAATGTTGCGGCGCGGCTGCGCGCGGGCGGTTATGTCGCGGTGGACGAGGGCGACCCGTGGGATCAGATGTTGCCGGGCAAGTATTATTTCACCCGCAACGATTCCGCGCTGGTGGCGGTGAGCCTCAACCGCCCGCCCGCCGAGCACGGCTTTCGCTTGGTCGGCGGGCACACCGACAGCCCCTGCCTCAAGATCAAGCCAAACGGCATCACCCACAACGACGGCTACGCCAAACTGGCCGTGGAAGTCTATGGCGGCGCGCTACTCGCCCCGTGGTTCGACCGCGACCTCGGGCTGGCCGGGCGGGTAACCGTGCAAACCGCCGATGGGCTGGAAAACCGCCTGATCAACTTCGACCGCCCGATCGCGTTCATCCCCAGCCTCGCCATCCACCTCGACCGCGGCGTCAACGAAAACCGCAGCATCAACAAACAACGGGAATTGCCCGCCGTACTCTGCCGGGCTGTGATGGTTGAGGTGAAGTGTGAAAGAAAGGAGAAGGCGCCGGATTTCGCTCAGATTTTGCAGGAGCAGCTCGCACGGCAATACCCGCAGCTGGCCATCGACAAAATTCTGGCATTCGAGCTGAGCCTGTACGATCGCCAGCGAGCCGAGATAGTCGGGCTGAATCGGGAATTCATCGCCTCCGCCCGCCTCGACAACCTGCTCAGCTGCCACGCCGGAATGGAGGCGCTATTGGCAGCCGATCAAGCCGACCACGCCAACCAAGTACTAGTGCTGAACGACCACGAGGAAGTCGGCAGCACCTCCACCAGCGGCGCCGAGGGCCCCTTCCTGCACGCCGTATTGCGGCGGTTGTGCGCCGATGACGCGACCCTCGCCAGAGCCGTGCGCCACTCCATGCTGATCTCCGCCGACAACGCCCACGGCGTGCACCCCAACTACGCACACAAACACGAACCGGATCACCGCCCGCGAATGAACGACGGCCCGGTGATCAAGATAAACAGCAACCAGAACTACGCCACCAACAGCGAAACCGCCGCCCTCTTCCGCCAAGTGTGCCAGCGCGACAACCTGCCCTGCCAAACCATCGTAGTGCGCTCCGACATGGCCTGCGGCACAACCATCGGCCCCATCACCGCCGCCAAACTGGGCATCCGAACGGTAGACATCGGCGTACCCCAACTCGCCATGCACTCCATCCGCGAACTGGCCGGCACGCACGACCAGCACACCCTGACGGCGGCATTACGGGGATTCTACGAATTGCGCGACTGGCCCTTCTGATCCCTCAAGCCCGCTCAATCGCTCTCGATTACGCTAACCGCAACCGATCAATCCAGTTCGTGCTAGATCTAAGGTTGTCTATCGGCTGATACCTGCCGTTATCAAGGTACTCCCATTTACCCCAGACGTTCTCAGCAGTAGAATTTGTAATCGAAAGGTTGAGTTGGTTGAGCGATAGATATTTTTTGCCTGTATCCAAGCGGGTCCACATTCCATCGTCGGCCATAGCCTTGTAGGTATGGCCCTTGTATGCCCGCAGTATTTCTGTCCCCTGCTGGAAATGCACATCGTTGCGCCTATCGAACACGCCGTCTATAGGAGTAGGGGATGGGGGCACTTGGCTGAGCGGATTATGTATGATATTTGCTCCAGCTTCACCAGAGTTATCCTTGCACCCTAGCTGGCGATGCAGTATTGCGTTCTCATCGTCTTCCCCCGGCTGTCTGTGTGCCCAGATTGCTGCGAAGACTTCGGTGGATACTATGATTGTACGGGTTGTATAAGCCATGGTAGTTCGGCGGCTCTTCCGAGATGAATTTAAGAAAAACCGAGTATAATGAAGCAATTTCAAGATTTCAACAGATTTGAGCGAAAAGAAGCAAAATTAAACAAGCGCCGCCCCATTCGTCGGTAGCGTGAACCGAGCGGCTGCGTTTTGCCGAATTTCCCAGATCATCAGTAGCCAATCTCCCGCAACAACTGCCCAGTCTCCCACAACGGTAGCCCGACCACCCCACTGTAGCTGCCCCGAATGGATTTGACGAATGCGCCCGCGGCGCCTTGTATTCCGTAGGCGCCGGCTTTATCGAACGGTTCGGCGCCGTCGCAATACTGTTCGATCTGCTGCCGGCCGAGGTGGTCGAAGGCGACTTCGGTGGCGCTCAGGCGGTGTTGTCGGTGGCCTTCGGCGACCACCGCGACGGCGGAGAAAACCGTGTGGGTGTTGCCCGATAGCCGTTGCAGCATGGCCACGGCGTGGTCGCGATTTGCGGGTTTGCCGAGGATTTCATCGCCGATGGAAACCACGGTGTCGCCGGCGAGAACCGGATGCGCCCCGCCGATTTTGTCGAAGGCGGTCTGCGCCTTGAGGAGAGCCAGGCGCACGGTCATGTCTTGTGGGGATTCGTCGGCGAGGCGGCGTTCATCGACCTCGATGTCCTCCACGCGGAAGGCCGTCCCGAGCTGCGCCAGCAAGGCGCGGCGTCTGGGGGAGCGGGAGGCGAGGACGAGCATGGTCAGCGGTGATAGGGCATGCCTTCGAGCAGCGAATAGCAACGGTAGATCTGCTCGGCGACGATGACGCGCGCCAGCGGGTGGGCGAAGGTCAGAGCCGACAGCGACCAGATTTCATCGGCGGCTTCGAGCACGGCGGGCGGTAGCCCGTGCGCGCCCCCGACCAGCAAAGAGACTTGCTCGCCGTGGCGCATCCATTCTTCCATCCGCCGCGCGATTTGCACGGTGTCGCAGGTTGTGCCGCCGCGATCGAGGGCAATCACGCGGGTTCCCGTTGGAATCGCCCGAGTCAGGCGGGCGGCTTCTCGTTGGGCAATTGCGCCGGTGTCGGGGTTCTTGCCGTGGCGCTCGGCATCGACTTCGATGAGTTTGAAGGCGCACCGCCCACGGATTCTGCGGGCGTATTCGTGGCAGCCCTGTTGCGCCCAGGCCGGCATTTTCCGCCCGACGGCGACGAGGTGGATGGTGAGCATGGATACGCCCGCAGAACCTGTGCGCGGCCTAGCGATCCGCCGCCGGATCCTGCGTCCGCAGCAGCTCGCTCAAAGACGCATCCCACAGCCCCTCCAGATCGTAGCGTTCGCGCGCCGAGGCGCGCATGATGTGCACCACCACATCGACGAAATCCACCAGCACCCAGTCGCGCTCGCGGTCGCCCTCCATCCCCAAATGCTTCCAGCCGGCCTCGCGCATCCGTTCCAGCAGGCGATCGGCCAGCGTGCGTACATGGCGCTCCGAGGCGCCGGTTACGACGATCATGCAATCGGTGATGTCGGTCAATTCGCGCACATCCAGCAATCGGATGTCCTCGCCCTTGGCGTCCTCCAGCGCCGCCAGCGCGATCTCGCGCATTCGCACGGATTCGGATTGGGTCGTTTCAGTTTCAGCTACCATACAGTTTATTTTCGCGAATGTAGCGCCACACGCCGGTGGGCAACAGCTCGCCCACATCCTCGCCGGCGGCGATGCGCTGGCGCACCAGCGTGGCGGAAAGGGCGACCGGCGCGGTCTCGATGAAGATGATTCTACCCGCCGGAGCACGCCGCAGGTCGGAGATCGATTCCACCCGCGCCCGCCGCCACCATCTCGGTAACGGGCTCGGCAAGCGCCAGTCGGGCCGGCCGACGGCGATGATGTGCACGCTCTGCTGCAAGGTCTGCCAGCGATGCCAAGTTTCCAGCCCCAGCAGGGCGTCCAAGCCGACGATCAGCACATAGCGCCGCCGGGGATGTCGCCGCCGTAGCCGTTCCAGCGTGTCGATGGTGTAGGAGGGCCCCCGCCGATTCAGCTCGATGTCGTCCACTGTGAGGTGCGGTTCGTCGGCAAGGGCGATGCGCGTCATTTCGAGGCGGTGGTTGGCGCTCGCCTCGGGTTGCGGACGATGCGGCGGGACGGCGGCGGGAATGTAGGCGACCTGCGCCAACGCAGCCGCCCGCAACACCTCCCGAATCGGCGCAATGTGGCCGCGATGAATGGGGTCGAAGGTGCCGCCGAAGAGGCCGCACAGGTTGTCATCGGCGGCCATCAGCGCGCTATGCGAGTCGCGCCGCGCCAATCGGCTGTTCGCGTCGGTGTGCGCAGTTTGCCTTGCAAGGCGGGGATGCCGGTTTGGTCGAACACGCTCGCGGCGGTCGCGGGTTGTGGGAATCGGAAATTCACCTAGCAGTCCAAGCCGGTGTCGGCACCATCGCGCCCCCCATGCCGCCGGTCGTTCTCGAACGCCGTCCCGCGCAACGAGGCGGCACAGCCCGGTGGTCGTCGCGGCTGATCGGTCAATTTCGGGTTTCGGTAACCCGATATTCCCAGCGAACCGACCCGGACGGCTCGGCGTCGCTGAAGAACACGTTTCTGGAGATGTCGCGCGCCTGCCCAGCGGGTATGCGGGTATTGATGCGTTCATCGGTCTGGCCGATCACCGCGCAGTCGCCCTCGCTTTCCCCCCGGCAGTCCAGCATGGTGAGGCTGACCACCAATTCCTTCAGCAGGATGGACTCGTTGGTATTCACCAAGCGCGCGTTGAACTGGTAGCTGTCGCCGTAGGCCGGGGTGATCACCGGGTTTTCGATGCGGATGTCCTCCGCCGGCAGTTTGTGGCGCGCTCGCAGGGCGTCTTCCCGGGTGCCGAGTACGATGACGGCGGCGGCCAGCGTCAGCGCGCCGAGGATGCCGAGCGCGGTTCTGGGGTAGTAGTTCGACATATATAACAGGGCGATCGCCACGACGCCCAATAAAAGCCATTGCATGGATGCGTATCCGACGGGTCGAGTGGGAATAACATAGCCGGTTGGCGCGCAATTCTCAACTTGAATTTGCCCGGTTCAGGCGCATATCTGTTGATAATCCGAGATTTCCCCGAAATCAGATGGACTATCAATCCCCCCTCCCGCAAGATCGGCGCGCCCGCATCAAGGCATTGGCGGACAAGGCTTGGGCGGCCAAACACCCGGAGCTGAATGACGCCGAGGCGGCGGCGCTCAAGGCGTCGATCAAACGCAAACTCAAGGCGCAAAACGCCGTGCTGGTGGCGCATTATTATGTGGACGGCGCGCTGCAGGACTTGGCAGACGAAACCGGCGGCTGCGTCTCCGATTCTCTGGAAATGGCGCGTTTCGGCTATCGCCATGCGGCTGACACGGCCATCGTCGCCGGCGTTCGCTTCATGGGCGAGACGGCGAAGATACTGAGCCCGAAAAAGCGCGTCCTGATGGTAGAGAGCGAGGCGGAATGTTCCCTCGATCTGGCCTGCCCGGCGGATGAATTCGCGCAATTCTGTGACCGCCACGGGGATCGCACGGTGGTGGTGTACGCCAACACCAGCGCCGCCGTGAAAGCGCGCGCGGATTGGGTGGTCACCTCGTCCATCGCCCGCAAGGTGATCGAGCACCTGCACGCGCGCGGCGAGAAGATCATCTGGGCGCCGGACAAATACCTCGGCGACTATGTGCAGCGAACCACCGGCGCCGACATGCTGCTGTGGCAGGCGTCCTGCGTGGTGCACGAGGAATTCAAGGCCGAAGCGCTGCAGGGCCTGATGAAGCAGCACCCCGACGCCAGAGTGCTGGTGCATCCCGAATCACCGCAAAACGTGATCGCGCTGGCGGATGTGGTCGGCTCCACCAGCCAGATCATCGCCGCGGCCAAAGAGCTGGACGCCGACAAATTCATCGTCGCCACCGAATCCGGCATTTTCCACAAGATGAAACAGGCCGCGCCCGGCAAGAAATTCCTCGAAGCCCCCACCGCCGGCGAGGGCGCCACCTGCGAGAGCTGCGCCATCTGCCCGTGGATGAAGATGAACGACCTGCAGCGCCTCGACAACATACTCACTCTGGGCAGCAACGAAATCCTCATCGACGAGGACATCCGCAAACAGGCCGAGCGCTCGATCCACCGCATGGTCGAATTCGGGCAGCGGCAGTCGCAGCACTGAGTCTCTCAGGGCGTTGAGTCGAGGCGCAATTCCATAGTTGTCGAGGCGCCGAATTTCAACAGCCAGCGCAGCCACGGAAATCGCTCGGTTTTGGTCGCCCGAAAGCCCTTGAGTTCATACAATTTCCGCGCCTTCGGGTTGGTGTCGATGACATCCAGCCGAACGCGATCGAAACCGCGCGCCGCCGCATATTCCGCAACCTCTTCGAGCAACCTACCGCCAACGCCCCGCCCGCGAGCCTCGGCGTGAACCGCCACCCCATCCATCACCAACTCCCCCGGCGCCGGCGTGCGCTCATATAGACTGAACACCAACGCCGCCGCGCTGGCGCGAAACCGCTCCGGCAAGCCGATCCGGTATCTGATTTCGTTCGCATCCACCATGTTTCAACGGCAATCGGGGATATTGAGTCCGCCGGCCATGATACGGTACGATGAACACCCACGCGCAACGCCACGGTATTCAAACGAACATGAAACTATAGGGAATTATGTATTAAACTTGACAAGATGATACGTACCTACGAATGCCGTTGTTTGCCGCAAAAGGGCCAGGAAAAGCGCCTGCTTGTCCTGCTCGGCATGACGCGCGGGTTGTACAACGCGGCGTTGCAGGAGCGAATCGACTGCTACAAACGGACTGGGCGAGGGATTTCGTACTACGACCAATGCAAAAGTTTGACCGAGATACGCTCATTCGACGAAGGGTGGCGCGAGCAGTCCGCACAGATAGGGCGGGGTGCGCTGACGCGACTTGACAAGGCGTTCAAGGCATTTTTCAAGGGATTCAAGGAAGGCTGCGGCTTCCCGCGATTCAAGGGGAGAAATCGCTGGCGGAGCATTGATTTAGAAAAAACCTATCGGATAGAAGCCGGTAACGGAAACTGGCGATTTCTCTCATTCAAGGGGATTAATGGCCGCCTGCGCGTCTACTTCCACCGCCCATTGCCAGCCGAAGCAAGGCAGAAATACGCTCGGTTGGTGCGGGACGCGAAAGGTTGGAAACTGCAACTGACGCTCGAATTGCCGGATGTTGCCCGCATTCCAGTTTCCGACACGATGGGAATCGATGTAGGGTTGACGCACTTCCTGACAACGGACAGCGGCGAACAAATACCGAATCCGAGATGCCTGCGAATGCAGTTACGCAAACTTCGCGTAGAGCAAAGGTCGCTTTCGAGAAAGAAACGCAGCAGTGGAAACAGGGAGCGGCAGCGGAAAGCGGTAGAACGACTGCACTTGCGGGTGCGGAATCAGCGAGCAAACTTCCACTGGCAGGCGGCGAAAAAACTGGTGGAGCAGGGCAAGACGCTGATTGTCGAGGACTTGAATGTGAAAGGCTTGGCGCGGGGGATGTTGTCGCGGCAGGTTTCGGATGTAGGGTGGGCGGCTTTTGTCGAACGACTGACTTGCAAGGCTGAAAGTGCTGGCTTGGCAGTGGAAAAGGTTGACCCGAAACAGACAACGCAGATGTGTTCCAACTGCCGCGCGATTGTGAAAAAGTCGCTGGCGGTTCGCGTCCATTCCTGCCCGCAATGCGGGTTGGTGATGGATAGAGACAGAAACGCTGCTGTGAATATCAAGAAAAGGGGCGGGAATGCTCCTTCGGTCGCTAAGCTGGGGGTTGCTCCGGTTGGGCCGCAAGTACATGTCAAGTCATGTATATAATTCCCAAACTATACGCCATCCGGGTTTTCACCACCGACTGGGATCGGTCGGTGGACTTCTATCAGGAAACCATCGGCCTCCCCCTGATTTTCATCGACCAAGCATTCGCCTGGGCCGAATTCGACTTGGGCGGCGCCAGATTGGGCGTCGAGGGATTAGACGCCAATGCGCCACAGGCGGGTGAACTGGTGGGGCGATTTGTCGGCGCATCCATCCTCGTCACCGACATCCATCTGGCCTATGCCCAACTGGTCGAAAAGGGGGTGGAATTCACGGCGCCCCCGGAGAAGCAGCCTTGGGGCGGGACTTTGGCGCATTTTCGGGATCCGGATGGGAATGTTTTGACGCTGTTTGGGGAGTAGGGGGTTTCGGATCAGAAATCTGAACATTGACAACTGAGGAATACAAAATGCAAATTGAAATTAGCAACGAGTGGACGGTCGGGAGTTTGATCGACCTCGAACGCGAAAGATTTTTACGGGTCAACCATGAATATCAACGTGGATTGAAGAGTACTGCCAAATGGACTTGACTTTGGTTTTGGTTGGTATCTTGGGACTTATTGGCCTTGTCTTTGTACTTACACATCTTCGACCATTAAATGAGGATGAATTAAGACAATTAGGAGAAAAAAAGAGAGAAAAACAAATTTGTGAATACTTTTCATTCGCCACAGGAGAGTTTAGTGTAAATAAAGAATTTAAGAAGCGTATGAACCCAAATGGGAAATTTTATCAAATAAATGAAAGCCTTTTTGATTTTCCACCAATTGCAGCAGCACTGCTAAAATATAAAAAACACGAGTGGATTATCGTCGCTTTTGAAAATGAACAAAAAATCGACTTGATTTGGTTAAATAAAGGGTTTGATAGATATAAAGTTTCCCTGTATTTGCCGATAAAAAATATTGCCAATATTGCTAGGCAAGAAAATCGTACGTCTGTATTAATTTTTCATAATCACCCAAATTCAGATCCATATTACTATGATTGTAGTAAGCCAAGTAGTCAAGACTTAGATTCAGCCAATGAGTTTTCTCGTGTCCTTAATACACATGGGATAAATTTGGTAGAGTTTGTTTGTGAAAGAGGAATTCACTACCAATATTTTTCTTCTTACGCTAATACTTTTCTCCCATTATCAAACTATGTTGAGATGATAGATAAAATTAATGGTTTATCGAAGCTAAGGAACCTGTCATTGCACATCGAAAGGATATTTTAAGAGAGGGGCAATCGTGAGCGATACTGCATTTGAAAAGTGTTGTAGCGAAGCAGCCAAGGCTGAAAAAAACCGCCTAGATACAGAATACCAAGAGCACTATTCGGAATATGGTAGATTGACGAAAACTCAATCCGATAATGCAAATACAATACGGAGGCGACATGCTTTTCTCTCAAAAGAAATGTTGAAATTGTTATCGTTGAAAAGGTTGGATGAGAAACGAGAGTTTAGTGAGTTTGAACGGAATATTGAGTTCATCTGCCAAGGTTACAGTATGATGAACGGCAACGCACAGTCTGCGAAAATGAGTATGGTTTTCTTTCATCGACCAAATGTTCGCCTTGCTTCTTTCGGACAATTGATATGACACCAAAACTGAAAATCCACTTCGGCGACTGCCTGAACGTAATATCAAAATTTGAACCGGAATCATTCGACCTGATATACATCGACCCACCCTTCAACACAGGCCGTACACAATCTCGCAAACGATTAAAAACGGTTCAAGAAGAAAAAGGCGATCGCACAGGATTTCAAGGAAAGCGTTACAAGACTCATTGCCTCGGTGAATCTTCCTTCCATGACAAATTCGATGACTTCATGGTGTTCATGGAAAGCCGACTGCGAGAGGCTTATCGCCTGTTGTCTCCCCAAGGTTCTTTCTTCCTGCATATCGACTATCGAGAGTCCCACTATTGCAAGATCATGTTGGATGAAATTTTCGGTCGCAAGTCTTTCATCAATGAAATCATCTGGGCTTACGACTATGGCGCAAGGTCGAAGAAACGTTGGTCGGCCAAGCACGACAACATATTCTGGTATGCGAAGAATCCCGACAAATATACCTATCGATACGATGACATTGATCGCATTCCATACATGGCGCCCGGTCTCGTCGGGCCGAAAAAGGCGGCAATGGGGAAGACGCCAACCGATGTTTGGTGGAACACAATCGTCAGCCCGAACGGCAAGGAAAAGACCGGTTATCCCACGCAAAAACCCGTTGCCATACTGAACCGCATAATTCGGGTTCACTCAAACCCCGGAGACAACGTGCTGGATTTTTTCGCGGGCAGCGGGACGACTGGGGAAGCTGCGATCCGTGCCGCTCGGAACGCCACATTGGTGGACAATAATCCGGAGGCGATTCGCATCATGTCTCGCCGGCTTTCGTTCGCCGATCCGGTGATTCACGGGTTCGATCAACTTCATTCACGCCATGACTTCTTTGCGGCTCATGCGATGCCCTGAAGCTGGATTTCGCCAAACAAAACCCGTTCCCCTCAGATTGTCTATAATCCACACCCCAACCCGCATTACCACCCCCATGCCCCAAATCGTCGTCTCCGCCCTATACAAATTCACCCCCCTCGACGCCCCGGAAAAACTACGCCCGCGTCTGTTGTCGGTGATGTTGGCGAATGAGGTGCGCGGTACGTTGGTGCTGGCTTGCGAGGGCATAAACGGCACCGTTTGCGGCGCTCGCGATGGGGTCGATGCGGTGCTTGCGTGGCTTGAAAATCAGCCGGGTCTTGCCGGCCTCGAATCCAAGGAGTCGTTCACCGATGCGATGCCGTTCAAGCGTGCCAAGGTCAAGGTCAAGGCGGAAATCGTCACTCTGGGCGTGCCCGGCATTGCGCCCGGACAGGAGACCGGCACTCATGTCGAGGCGAAGGATTGGAATGCGTTGCTCGATGACGATGCCGTTGTGGTGGTCGATGTGCGCAACGAGTACGAAGTGAAAATCGGTTCGTTCGAGGGCGCGGTGAATCCCCATACCACCAATTTCCGCGAATTTCCCGATTTCGCCGAGCGCTGCCTGAATCCGCGCAAGCACAAGAAGATCGCCATGTACTGCACCGGCGGCGTGCGCTGCGAAAAGTCCACGGCCTATTTGCGCCGACGCGGCTTCGAGCAGGTGTTCCAGCTGAAGGGAGGGATACTGAAATACCTCGAAACCGTGCCCGAAGGCGAATCCCGCTGGCGCGGGGCGTGCTTCGTGTTCGACGATCGGGTTGCCGTGGATCACCAGTTGAAACGCGGCGACTACGATCAATGCCACGCCTGCCGCTCGCCGATTTCCTCGGCTGACATGCGCAGCGACCAATACATCCCCGGCGCCGCCTGCCCGCACTGCCACGAACTGGTATCCGCCGCCGACCGAGCGCGCTTTTTGCAGCGGGAAAAGCAGGTCGAGTTGGCGGCCAGTCGGGGCACCGTGCATATCGGGCCCGAGGCGATGGCCGGGCGGGATACTGCGCCGCGACACGATTGAGGCGCGGTTGCCGAGCGAGCCGCCGGCTTGGAGTTCCCGCCGCCGCCATCACGCCATCACCGCCATCAACTCAGTCCGCATTGTCGCGCGCAACCGCCGGAAATGGCCGATAATACCCGCCGATGAAGGATCCAGCGGACGATCTGCAGGCATATCTGGTGGGCGGCGCGGTGCGCGACCGGCTGCTCGGCCTCGCCGTTCAGGATCGCGACTGGGTGGTGGTCGGCGCGACTCCGGCGCAGATGCTCGAACGAGGGTTCAAGCCGGTGGGGGAGGATTTCCCCGTGTTCCTGCACCCCCTCAGCGGCGAGCAATACGCCCTCGCCCGGCGCGAACGCAAAACCTCCAAGGGCTACACGGGTTTCGCCGTCATCAGCGACCCGAACATCACGCTGGAACAGGACTTGCAGCGGCGCGACCTGACCATCAACGCCATCGCTCTGGACGCCCAGGGTAACCTGATCGACCCCTTTGGCGGTGTCCGCGATGTCGAATCGCGAATACTCCGGCACATTTCCCCGGCATTCAGCGAGGATCCGGTACGGGTTTTGCGCGTCGCCCGTTTCGCCGCCCGCTTCGGCGGGATGGGGTTTCGCGTGCACCCGACCACGCGCGATTTGATGGCGCAGATGGTCGCGAGCGGCGAGGTGGACGCGCTGCAACCGGAGCGGGTATGGAAGGAGCTGAACGGCGCCCTCGGCGAAACCGGCACCTCGCGATTCATCGAGGAACTGCGCAACTGCGGCGCCCTGGCGAGAATTCTGCCGGAAGTGGACGCCCTTTTCGGGGTTCCCCAGCCGGAACGCTACCATCCCGAGATCGACACCGGCATCCATGTCTTGCTGGCGCTGGATGCGGCGCACCGTCTGAGCGATGACCCCAGAGTGATCTTCGCCGTACTGACGCACGATCTCGGCAAGGCGCTGACTCCGGCGGCGGCATTGCCGGCACACCGCGGCCATGAGCGCGCCGGACTGGAGTTGGTGGAGGCCGTGTGCGAACGCCTGCGCGTGCCGGAAAAGTACCGCAAACTGGCGCTCGCGGTATGCGAATACCACTTGCACCACCACCGCATGGAGGCGCTCAAACCGACCACGGTGCTCAAGCTGTTGGAGCGACTGGACGGATTTCGCCAGCCCGACAACATCCGCCTGTTCAGCCTGTGCTGCGTCGCCGACCTGCGCGGGCGCACCGGCTTGGAGAATCGCGAGTGCCCGCAGGCGACCCTATTCCAAAGCTACCACCACGCCGCCGCCTCGATAAACGCCGCCGCCATCGCCGAGCAGTACCGAGACGGCAGGCAGATCAAAAAGGAAATCCGGCGACAACGCATCGCCGCCATCGCCGGGATCAAGAAGGAATACAACGCAACTGCCGGCCGCGCCGGCGCCTGAGCCCGGCCCTGCTCGCCCACGCCCCGAGCGAGCGCTCACGTGTTCGTCCCGCCACGCACCCACCCGCATCGGCTGCGCTTGCCATCCCCCGCTCACATTCACGGACACGGTTTCATCTACTCAAACGGCAGATATACCCACCCCGCTCGCGCTCACTCACACTGCGCGACCCGCCCCCACCCTCGCTCGTTCGCGCTGGCATCCGGTTCGACTGCGTGGTACGCTGAAATTGTTGTCAATCCGACTCATGCCGGTATCCGGTGTATCCGTCTCCCACCACCGCCCAGCGCTTTTTCCGAGGGGATCGTCCCGCCCGCCCCGGCGCCGAGACGCGATGAGAAATTTGCGCGCACTCGGCATCAGCGACCGCACCAGTGCCGAGGAAATGGGGCATTTTCTCGAAGGTTTCGGCGTCAACCTGCTGGCTCGGCGAATCGATCAAACCGCGACATTTCTCCACCGAGTGCTGGAATTCGAGATACTCCGCCAGTCGAGGGACTATGCAGTGCTCGCCCACCGCGACATCCTTTACCAACTGCATGCCGACCCCACCTACGCAGCCCATCCCCTGCTCGCCCACCTGCCCGAGGCCGGTTTGCGCGGCGCCGGAGTCGAATTGCGGCTGTATCAGGTTGACCCCGACCGAGCGGAAAGTCGGGCGCGCAAGGGCGGCTACGAAATCCTGCAAGAGACTGCCGACAAACCGCACGGCCTGCGGGAGTGTTTTCTGCTTGACCCGGACGGCTATTGCTGGGTTCCCTCCGTGCGGCGGCGGTTGGAGGCGTGATGATGAGCCTAATGGGCGTAATGGGCGGCATTCGCGGCATCCTCTTCGACAAGGACGGCACGCTGCTGGACTTCAACCGCACTTGGCTGCCGCCGTATCGCCGGGCGGCGGCGTATTTGCACGCCAGATTTGGCCGCGCCGCCGAACCCCAACGGTTGCTGGCGCACGGCGGATTTGTCGCCGAATCGCAAACTTGGCGAGCCGACTCGATTCTGGCCTCCGGCTGCAATCGGGAAATCATCGCCTGCTGGGAGGAGGCCATCGGCCAACCCCTCCCCCCCGCCGAGCGCCGCGCCGTCGAATCGATCTTCTCCCTGTCGGCGGACGAACAGGTGCCGGTAACCGACAACATGGCCGCCCTGTTCACCGAGCTGCGCCGCCTAAACATCCGCCTGGGCCTGGCCACCATGGACGACGAAGCCAACGCCCACCGACTGCTACGAGCCCTCGGCGTCGAATCACTGTTCGATTTTGTCTGCGGCGCCGACAGCGGCCACGGCGTCAAACCGGGCCCCGGCATGGCGCTGGCCTTCCTGCGGGCGTGCGAGATCACGGGCGATCAGGTGGCGGTGGTGGGCGACAGCCCGGCGGACTTGCGCATGGGCCGGGCGGCCGGCGCGGCGCTCACCGTGGGAGTATTGAGCGGCGCCCACAAGGAGGCCGACCTCGCTCTCTGGGCTGATTTGGTACTCGACGACATAGTCGCGTTACAGGCGGCGCTCGGCTACGATCAAAAATCAGGCGACCCGGCAAAAACCGCCGCAATGACCACTCCATGAACCCGAAATACCCCAAACCCACCGACTCCGAACTGCGCGAGCGGTTGACTCCGCTGGCGTATCAAGTTGTGCGGCACGACGCCACCGATTCGCATTGCCAAGGTGGTTAAAGCGATGGCAAGTTCGCGATGATCTGCACCCTCTGCTGTTCTACTTCTCGGCGTGCCCGTTCCAGGGTTCCAGGTCTATACTGATACCTCCCGCAACGGCTGTTGAAATCCGAAACCATGGTATTGAACTGATCAACTTGCGCATTTGTGATAGTGGATCGGATCGTTTCCAGCCAAATATCTTCGCGAAGGCACCAACGTATCTGCGAAACCGAAAGTAGGTTGTTCTGTCCAACTGGAGGTTTGGAGAATTCGATCTTTTTTGCTGTCACAGGCGATGGATTTGGCTGGGTGTACGTGCTTCGGCTGCTTGTCCCGCTTTTGTTTTCCGTTGTGCTATTGTTGAACCATGATAGCGCGCCGACTACGATTGCCCCCAAAACAACACACTTGGTTACGAAAGACTTGAAAGCTGATTTTCGAGATGCCCCCAAAGAAAAATCATCAGATACTGACCGATGAGATGTCTGAGAACTTGTCCCGGGGTTTTCTCTGCCCTGAGTGGGCGAAGCGGTTTCGTGTTTGCGCGCTTCGGCACGGGCTTTCATTTCCGCTTGGAACCGTGCTCTTTGCTTGGCTATGTTATCCAGCGAGTCGGTATCCTTATCCGCTTGATCGACGACCAGATCAACTTCGGCAAACACTTCTTGCAACAGCACTGTTAGTCGCTTCGAAAGATCAAGATGGCCATGTTTGTTATACAGGTGTAACGCTAGGTTGCGAATCTTGCCGGCAACTTCATAGCTGGGTTCGTGGGGAAGCCCCTGACTCTGGGTAATCACCTGAATAGGTTGAGCAACCTTATCCCAGTTTTTCGTAGCCTTCTCGAGTTGACGAATAAAAGAAGCGATTCTCTCCTTACTATCCTTGTTTTCGACGGCATTTCGTACCTTTTCGATAAGTGCATCGATGTTCTCTGTTTCCAACTCAAGAAGATTCTGCGCCTTGACTTCAAAGCTGTTTACCAAGTCTTCGATTAGAGTCGGAGCGTGCTTTTTTCCATTGTTCGTTGCCTGAGATACAGCCATCGTTACAACCCAGATCCATGAATTCGTAGGCAATTTGTCCAGCGCATTTTTCATGGCCTGACAGTAGTACTTGCGACGCTCGGCAAGTTCTTCTACTACATGTTGGATGTCTGGAATCAACGGGAAATGTGATATAGACCGATCCTCATTCAGCAGCCTAGCTGTTTCCTCTTCATCTATATACTCGTGCACACGCGCAAGATGAACAATCCATTGAGCGATGTCGCTCGGCGATAGCCGCTCCACCGTTCGCACCAAACCATCCGCGAGTAGGTTGGCATGAGTAATGGCGAAAAGATCATCCAAATTGCGAATTTCCTCTGGACAAATATCTAGAACTGACAGGATTTCGGCTAGGCGTTTGTGGTCCAGCCCAAGAAGCCAACCAACCTCCGCTGCTAGACGTCTTCTCGGATGGGTGAGAACAGCCATGGCATCACGAACCACGTTTTCATCAGTAGTGAGGCTCTTTTCGGTCGCAAACTCCATAATGCGGCGCCGGTCATCCTGTGTCGTGGCACCTAATATGTAAAATGGGTTTTCCAGTAGTTTCATGGATCAATTTTGAATGAATCCGATGGATCGTTTTTTCGGCGCAAGCGGCGGCAGACTCCTCAGGGCCTCTTTCAGCGAGTCTTCATCCAAGGCATCCTTCCCCGCACGTGCAGCAAGACGTGCGGCCTCGCGTACAACAAAGGCGGTGTCGGACAATGCTCTGCCAGTCAATGCGTGAACCGCGTCCTGCGTATTGATATTGCTTTTCACTGGCATTTTATTCAGTAGAGAGTCAATGAGATCTGAAACTTCGATTGCGGACGGCATTCCTACCTCGATTATGTGATCAAACCGACCTCGCCGAAGAATCGCCGAGTCAATCATTTCGATCCTGTTGGTTATGCCAATAACAAGCACTTGGCGTTTGTTCGCTTCGGGAATACGTCGCAGAAATTCGGCAACTTCTTCCACGTGGTGAAGACCGGTCGACTCGTGCATCTGGCGATCTGATAGATAGGACTCCATTTCATCGATGACGATTGCGGATGGAGCTGCGTCCATGGCTTTGTCGAACAATTCACCAACCTTTCGGCTGGTTTCGTGGATGTAGGGGCTACCGACGCTGTTGGAGTCGATATGGAAAATCGGCCAATCTAGATACTCTACGAGCCGTTCCACGGCGAAAGTCTTCCCAGACCCCGGAGGTCCATGTAATATGATAGATGTTGGGAACTCGATTCCCAGTGCTTTATAGCGTTTCTCGTTTTCGATGATTTCGATAACGTGCTCGTTGAAAAATTCTTCTAGAACAGGGCGGCCCGACAAATGAAATTCTCGTGCATCAGTAGCAGGTGCGGTTTTATCCTCAGCGACTGGGGCTGGACTACTCGCATCTGTTTCCTTTGATTCGTGGCTTCTCGTTCTTTGTTTCGTCTGCGCGCCGCCGGGCCCGTGCGAAGAGGAAAATCCAGCGGCCTCTACAATATCATGCACATCTTGCTTGTCTAGCCAGCCAAGCAGGCTAGTTAGTCGGCGAAGCGATGTTGCGGAAATCGACACGCCGCCGGTCAGCCATCGCCCCAAAACTTCCTCATCCGAAGTGCCTTGAGACACCGTCCAAGTCGGTAGCAATCGGGAGTAACGCTCTAGGTAGATCGCATCGTGTAGCGGTGCATCGCTTTCGATCTTTCGGGTTTCACGCAAGCTCAGCGCGAAGGAGAGGCCATCGGCCTTGCTTTCCAGATATCTGCTTTTCGAAATAGATTCGAGTCGCTGCCCCGATCCCGAAGGAATCACATTGAATGCTTGCGGTCCAAACGACCAGAGCATTGCGGCCGTATCGGGTAACAACCCGCTATCGACCCAACGATCGGAGAGTTTGATTTTGGCAATCAGCACGGAATTTTCTCGATCTACCCGGTAAATCTGCCAATCCGAATCGGCATACTGAAGTCGACCGAGTGTAGAACCATCCGGCAATTCATGTTTCATCGGAAACCAGCGATCTTTCGCCATGGCTAGCCCCGAATGATGTTGACCATGGCATCTATGTCCGTATCCGGGACCATGCCGATCTGAATTTGGCCGAGCTGCCCTACGATCTGGCGCAGAGTGTCGATGTCATCGGCTTGAGTAGCGTTCTGCCCCAGCGAAACCAGTTCCTTGAACTGCGCATAATCCGAGAAATAATGTGGTGAATTTGCCATCTGTTGGAATCTCCCAACCACGAACCAGTCTTGTCGCCAGAGAATTTCAAAATTCTTGCGCTTCAGTAATTCCAGATGACTCTCAAAATCCCGATCGTTTCGTTCGATCGAACGCAGAGCGGTTTTTGCGAGGTTATCGAATCCCTTCTCTTCGCTGGCACGGGCAAATTTGCGGACATTCGTGTCAAAGAAATTAGTAACATCATCGAGATGCATCTGCCTGATCTCTTGCTGATTATCCTTCCGAATTTGCGCGATAAGGCGGCGTGCATCCATTACGCCTTCCATGGCCTCTTGGGTACGCTCGATATCCGGTTCGTCCGCATTGAGTTGCGACGCCAAGCGCAATTTTTCTCGCGCTTTTTCGATCTTCGGGTCGTCTATTCTCGCATCGAATTTATCCAGTGAATGACGGATCTGTTCTCCTTCATCCATAACCCGCGCGGCCTCCCTGCTGAAGTCGAGCTGTCCCTCTTGACGGGAATAGAAGTTTCGGCCGGAATGGAAGGTTCCCCTGATACTCGGTACGGAGACTTCCAACACGATGTTCCCCGAGTCAAGCATTTCGTAACTGCAATGAAGGTCGCCACCTTTGGGTATTACGCCATCGTCGAAGTCGTTGCCGGTGATCGTCATGACTCCAATATCTCGATTATCATCCGGCTCCTCGCTTTCACCTTCATAAAGTTTGAAATTGAGTGCGTCAGCACTCCCAGCCTTAAGAGGTTTGCCTGCCTTGAATACTTGCTCTCCTTTCTTTGGCAGGTGGTCACCAGCGCGCACCAACCATTCGATTATGAGTGGACCATCAAGTTTCTCCAACACTGCAATTCCAATTGAATGTGAGGCAGGAATAGCGTCAACTGTTGCCGCCGTCCTTGTGATCACGATTTTGTCCTGTTCGTGTGTCAATGGGCCGCCGGTTGCGTCGAACACGAACACCTTGAAAGTATTCTCCCCACTTTTTGCAAGCGATACATCTACAGTAGTACCGTTTTCCAAAGGCATTCGGCCGGATGTCCATCCGGTGTCCAAACTGTCTACTTGGAACTCGGTCCCCGGTATGACTTCACCACCTAGCTGCACCACGATCTTCGAGCAACTGTCTGGCGTGCGTGCCGTGTAATTGAAGGTCAGATCAAGTGGACCGCCCGATGCAAGTTTGCCTCGGCTACTCTTCCTGCTGCGATTGTCGGATTTCCACTCTATCGACTCCGCGAAAAGGGCGGCACCTTCGGCTACGGCGGTCATCGGATTGATCTCTGCGCTAGCCGATATTCCGAGCTCGAAAGAAACTTTGTCCCGCAATGGTTTGTAGTTGGTCGGTCCGCCGACAAAAACGACGCGCTCAACATCGTGTGGACTCAATCCTGCTTTCGCCAGCGTTTCCCTTGTTGCCTCAATGGATTCTCCAACTTTCTCATCCATGAGATCGTCAAGCGTGCTGCGAACTATCGGGATATCTATGTATATCTCTTGATCGGATTGGTCTCGTACACGTGCTTCCGTCTCGGATAGGCTGATGATTGCATCCTCACGTGCCGATAACTCGATCTTTGCGCGCTCGGTCGCCCATGCTGCCAGCCGTAGAAGTGCCTTGTAATTGGGGTTTGCTGACAGATTATCGGGAAGATCAAAATTTTCAAACAACCACGGCTTTACCACGTTGTCTACGAGTAGTCGGTCGAAATCTCTTCCCCCGCACATGGCGATCCCGCCGTGAGCAAGGAGGCTGACCCTTCCCCCGATGCTTTCTGCCAAAGCAACATCAAGAGTACCGCCGCCGAGGTCATAGACAACAAAAATGCCATCGGCATTGCGTGCATTCACGACACTCATAACCGCGGCAACGGGCTCCTGCATCAGTGCGATCCGACCGATGCCGGCCAGCTCTGCAGCCTGCATCGTGGCGTTCTTCTGCATTTGATTGAATGCGGCGGGCACCGTTATAACAGTGCCAACGTCAGCATCATTTCTGATTTCTTCCGGTAGGTAGCCGAAAAGCACTCGAAGAATCTCCGACGAGCATTCCTCCGGGCTCATGGTGATATCGACTGCCGATAGCCTGATGGGGGTGCTTGTTCCCATCAGGCGCTTGAACAGCATGGCAGCGTTGTCCGGACTATGCGGCGCCGAGTCATATGCTCGCTTGCCGACGTATTTGTTTCCCCGTCGATCGATGTAAATCACGGATGGCGTTACATCGTTCTGTTCCGGGCTCTTCCAGATACGAGTTCTATCGCCATCATATGAGCAAATCGCACTATTCGTAGTTCCCAGATCGATACCTATGTAGTTTTTCATGTCTTCACCTTCTTGAGCGTGACGGTTCCTGTTCGGACGAGACCTTCCGGCCCCATGATTATCGGTTCGAGCATCTGATCGACAACGAGCGCGCTTTCCGATTCAAATTCCTCGATGTTAAGTGGTGTCGCCGCTATTCCCGGATCGTATTTTTGGCCTTCAACGTTCACAATCCGCATCCCTGCGTCCGTAAGCGATTCTTCGATCTTTTTCTGACACCAGCGAAACTGACTGCGATATCGCTCCTGTTCTCCTGCATCAAGTTTCATGAGTAGGCGGTGGAAAAATCGACCGAAACGCCAGTATTCCACTGCAACGTTCAATAGTGACTTGGTCAATATTTCGGAATCCGGCTGTCGAATTTCTTCTGACTTATTCTCCTGTGCAATAACGGCAGCAGGCTTTGATGGCGTCATTTGTTTTCTGCCCACTTTCTTTTTTCGATTACGCTTAGCCATCGTTCAGTTTCTCCGGTAATATGTTTCGATTAGCGGCGCGGCGGCCACGTTTCTGAAATGGTCGGTACATGGCCGAAACAGACCGAATGAGGATTGTACATGATCAATCGGAAATTTGGATTTTGCGGCAACACTGGCCAACGAGCCTTCCCGGAAATGCGATTATTCTAGCTGCATAGTGCCAGACGGGGGGAGATAATGCCACCGCGATTTTCTATAATCCAAACACCCACCGAAATGACTGCCACTACAAACCCACCTGCCTGCTGCCGCAATGACCACTCCATGAACCCGAAATACCCCAAACCCACGGACGCCGAACTGCGCGAGCGGTTGACCCCGCTGGCGTATCAAGTTGTGCGGCACGACGCCACCGAGCCGCCGTTCGATAACGCATACCACGACGAGAAGCGAGACGGCATCTATGTGGAAGTCGTCAGCGGCGAGCCCTTGTTCTCCTCCCGGGACAAGTTCGATTCGGGCACCGGTTGGCCGAGTTTCACTCAGCCGCTGGAGCCGGCTCACATCGTCGAGAAGACCGATTTCAAGTTGCTCTGGCCGCGCACCGAGGTCAGAAGTTTTTACGGTGAGTCCCATCTCGGCCATGTTTTCAAGGACGGGCCGGCGCCGACCGGGCTGCGCTACTGCATGAACTCGGCGGCGCTGCGGTTCATCCCCAAAGAGGACTTGGAGCGCGCCGGTTACGGCCAGTATGCGGGGTTGTTTGAATGAATGGGATGTCGTCGTCGCTGGGGCGCTGGGTGGTTGCGGCGGTTGTAGCGATCGCGGCCGCATTGTCGCCGCCGTCTGCCTACGCCGACGATGAGCGGATTTCCGTAACCAGCGGCGAATTGCGCACGCCCGTGGTCGAGTTGTACACCTCCGAGGGATGCAGCAGTTGCCCGCCGGCCGATAATTGGTTGCGGCAGTTGGGGCGGTCGCTGGATGGGGATTTCAGCGCGGTGCCGTTGGCCTTCCATGTGGATTACTGGAATTATCTGGGCTGGATCGATCCGTATTCCAAGCCCGCCTATACGAAACGCCAGCGAGAGGCGCCGGCCAACCACCGGCGCGGCATTTATACCCCCCAATTTCTGGTGGATGGGCGCAAGGCGCGAGGCGCTGCCGCCATCATCCGCGCCATCCGCAACGCCAACGGCCAACGAGCCGAGGCGACCATCGCGGCGCACGTTTCCCGCCGTGGCGATAATGCGGATGCGGACACGATTGCGGCGCACATCAGCGTGGAAAACCGCTCGCCCGGAGAATATATCCAGGCGCATCTGGCGATCCACGAAAGCGGCCTCGTGCGGCAAATCGGCGCCGGTGAAAATCGCGGCAAGACCCTGTTGCACGATTTCGTCGTGCGCCACTGGAGCGAACCCATCGCCATCCGCCGGGGCGTCAACGAGGCCGAGATCGCCGTGAAAATTCCCGAGGACTGGGCGCGCGCCAATCTCGCGCTGGCGGTGGTGGTGCTTGACAGCGCCACCGGCGAAACCGTGCAATCCGTCAACACATCGCTGGCGCCGCTGTTTGCCGACTAGGCGCGCCCGCTCCCGCTCCCGCACCCGTTCAGTCGCGCCGCAGGTGGTCGGAGAGGGCGATCGGCGTCGGGTAGCGGAATACGATCCAATAGGCGGAGAGGACGAAGCTCAGTATGGTCGCCAGTTGCACGGCGTGGAAGGCCGCATCGGACATGAGGCCGCTTTGTTGGGCGACGAACACGATGAGCAGGGAAAACTCGCTCAGCTGCCCCAGACGGATGCCGGTTTCCCAAGCGAGTTGATTGGATTCCGCCTGCTTGACCAGCAAAAAGCGGAATACCACCGGCTTGATCAGCAGTAGGCCGATGCCGATGAGGGCGGCCGGCAGTGCCACCTGCCAAGCGGCGGCGAGGTCGAAACCGGCGCCCACGCCGAAGAAGAACAGCACCAGAAAGAAATCCCGCAACGGCTTCAAACTCTCGGAGATGTGTTGGGCGATGGGGCTTGCGGCGATCGCCACGCCGGCGGCGAAGGCGCCGATCTCGTGGGACAGTCCCAGCGTCTCCGCCAGTTGCGCCAAGCCGAGACACCAGCCGATGGCGAGCAGGAATATGTACTCTCGAATGCGGTCGAATTTGCGAAACAGCGGCTGCAGCAGATAGCGCTCGCCCAACCACGCCACCACGCCGAGAAACGGCAGGGTGATGAACAGCAACGCGACATCGGGTAGCGGCGCCCGCCCCCCCTCGAGGCCGTGCAATACCAGCAATGCGACGATCGCGAGCAAGTCCTGCAACAGCAACACGCTGATGATGACCTCGCCGGTGTGGCGATGGTGCAGCACGGTGGTGGGTAGCAGTTTCAGCGCGATGATGGTGCTCGAGAAGGAAGCGGCGATGCCGATCAGCAGAATATCGCCGCCGCCAAAGCCGCAGGCCCAGGCGATCAGGCCGGCGACGGCGGCGAAGATGAGCGCGCTCAGCAGGGTGACCAGAGTGGTTTCGCGCAGCAGGCGGAACAGTTTTTGCGGCGACAGATTGAGGCCGAGCAGAAAGAGCAGGAACATGATGCCGATGCGGGCGATGTCCTGAATCAAGTCCGCGTCGGTAACCAGCGCCAGCCCCCAGGGGCCGAGCGCGGCACCCAGCGCGAGGTAGGCGACCAGCATGGCCTGACGCAGATAGAGCGCCGCGGTCGCCAGCAATGCGGCGCCGCTGAATATCAGGAACAGTGAAAACAACACCGAATCTTCGTGCATCGATCTGGCCGTACAAAAATGTGGTTGCGCCGCCCCGGTGGGAATATCCGCGCGCCCGCACTACAATAACAGCATGAAACCCGCCAAGTCACGCAAATCACCCGTCCCGGCGCACGCCGACCTGCCCCACTTCAACGCGCGCGGCGAGGCGCAGATGGTGGATGTCGGCGACAAGCCGGTGAGCCAGCGCCGGGCGGTGGCCGAAGGCTGGATCGGCATGAACGCCGCCACCCTTGCGATGATCCGCGATGGCCGCCAGCGCAAGGGCGATGTACTGGCCATTGCACAGGTGGCCGGCATTCTCGGCGCCAAGCGCACCGCCGAACTGGTGCCGCTGTGCCACCCCATCGCGCTGACTCACATCTCGGTGGAACTCGAGGCCGACGAGCGCAACCATTGCGTGCGCTGCCGCGCCGTCGCAGAGACCCGCGAGCGCACCGGCGTGGAAATGGAGGCGCTGACCGCCGTGCAGATCGCGCTGTTGACCATTTACGACATGTGCAAGGCGGTGGATCGAGGGATGGTAATCGGCGAAGTCCGCTTGGCGCACAAGTCCGGCGGCAAATCCGGCGAATGGAATCGCAGCGAATGAGTCGAATTTCGGCAAATCGGGCAGGCGAGGCAAGCGCGGACTTCTGCGATACCGACCCGAGCGCCCTCAGCGCCGAGGATGCCCACCTGCTCATTCGGAATTCCATCACGCCGATTCCCCAAATCGAAACCGTCGCCCTGCGCGCCGCCCTCGGCCGGGTGGTCGCCACCGATGTAACGAGCGCGGTGCAGGTGCCCAATCACACCAATGCGGCCATGGACGGCTATGCCCTGAGGGGCCGCGACTTGCCCGCGCGCGGCAGCCGGAAAATGCGGGTGATCGGGGTTGCCCGCGCCGGTGAGCCGCTCGATGGAACCGTGGGCGAGGGGCAATGCGCGCGCATAATGACCGGCGCGGTGATGCCCGCCGGCAGCGACAGCGTGGTCATACAGGAACGAGTCGAGCGCAGCGGCGACACCATCACCGTGGAGGCGGGGGAAAAATCCGGAGCCAATGTGCGCCGCGCCGGAGAAGACCTCGAAATCGGCGATATCGCCATTGCCGCCGGCCGCCGCCTCGCCCCGTCCCATCTGGGGCTGGCGGCCTCGCTGGGGTTTGCCGAATTGCCGGTGCGCCGCCGTCCGCGAGTGGCGTTCTTCTCCAACGGCGACGAACTGCGTCCGCTCGGCCGCCCGCTGGCGCTCGGCCAGCTGTACGACTCCAATCGCTACACTCTGCACGGCATGTTGTCCGAACTGGGCGTGGAGATGGTGGACTTGGGCATCGTCCCGGATGACGCCGAGGCGGTGGATGCGGCTCTGCGTCAAGCGGGCGAATGCGCCGATATGGTGATCACTTCCGCCGGTGCCTCGGTGGGGGAAGCCGACCACATTCGCCAAACTCTCTCCCGAATCGGCGAAGTCGCCTTCTCCAAGGTGGCGATCAAGCCGGGCCGGCCGCTGGCTTTCGGCAAACTCGGCGACCACAGTTTGTTCTTCGCCCTGCCCGGCAATCCGGTGTCGGTCATGGTCACCTTCCGGATATTCGTGCGCCCGGCTCTGGCTCTGCTCGCCGGCGAGCGCGCCGACGCGCCCCTGCCCCTGCGACTCCCGGCGAAAACCGCAGGCGCGCTGCGCAAGCGGCCGGGTCGGACCGAATACCAACGCGGCGTCGTCTACACAGATGCCGACGGCGCCACCGTGGTGCGCGCCACCGGCGCTCAGGGGTCGGGCATTCTGCACTCGATGGGGGAGGCGAACTGCTTCATCATCCTGCCGACCGACTGCGCCGATGTGGCCGCGGGCGAGCAGGTCGAGGTGCAGCCCTTTTGAGCGCCCGGCGCCCGTCAGCCGCCATAGCCTTGACTGAAACCGCATTGACACATAGACTAGCCGAAACCGACCCTCCCGATCCCGCCGACAACCAACCACCGGGCGCGCGGGCGTTCGGGCGCCTGGAGGGGCATCCAAAATCATGCTGACCGACTACTTTCCCATTCTGCTTTTCATCGTGGTGGGGTTGGGCGTCGGCATCGTCGCCATCAGCGCCGGCAAGGTGCTGGCGCCGAGCAAGCCGTATCAGGACAAACTGTCGCCATATGAATGCGGTTTCGAGGCATTCGAGGATTCCCGCATGAAATTCGATGTGCGCTACTATCTGGTGGCGATCCTCTTCATCATCTTCGATCTGGAGATCGCGTTCCTCTTCCCCTGGGCCGTGGTTCTGGACGAAATCGGCGCATTCGGCTTCTGGGCGATGATGATCTTCCTCGCCGTTTTGGTGGTGGGCTTCGCCTACGAATGGAAGAAGGGGGCCCTCGAGTGGGAGTAATGGGAGTAATGGGAGTAAGCGGATAGCACGATGGCCCTCGAAGGAACCTTGCAGGCGGGTTTCGCCACGGCGAAACTGGACGAACTGATCAACTGGGCGCGAACCGGTTCGATGTGGCCGATGTCCTTCGGGCTGGCCTGTTGCGCCGTGGAGATGATGCAGGCGGGCGCGTCTCGCTACGACCTCGACCGCTTCGGCATCCTCTTCCGCCCGAGTCCGCGGCAGTCCGATGTCATGATCGTCGCCGGCACCCTGACTAACAAGATGGCGCCGGCTCTGCGCCGGGTATACGACCAAATGCCCGAACCGCGCTGGGTAATCTCCATGGGTTCATGCGCCAACGGCGGCGGCTACTATCATTACGCCTATTCGGTAGTACGCGGCTGCGATCGCATCGTGCCGGTGGATGTGTATGTGCCGGGTTGCCCGCCGACGGCGGAGGCGCTGATCTACGGGATTTTGCAGTTGCAGAAGAAAATTCGGAAGACGAATACCATCGCCCGAAGTGCGTAACAAATTTCATTTTTAGTGAGAAATACAGGAGGATTACATGAATCAATTTTCAATCGACTATGAGAAAACACTATCAATCTGGTGGTCATGGCTTTGGCGTGCCTTCATATTCAGTGTGATCTTTGGCGGTTTGTTGGGTGGAATTGGTGGCTTTGTTGTCGGCTTTGCTGGCCATCCTGAGGCCGCCTCTAGCGTCGGTGGATTGATGGGTTGGCTTGCCTCAATACCGGTCAGTATATGGGCATTGAAGGCCGCTCTGTCCAAAAAACATAAAGGTTACTCTGTACGACTGGTCACAGAATCAGCCCCTGCTAACACACCACAGGCATGAATCCGATCCAACTCCCCAACCACCTACCCACCCTCCTCGGCGAAGCGCTCATTTCGCAATCCGCCGCTCTCGGCGAGATCACCTGCGAAATCGCCCCCGACCGCATCGTCGAAGCGTGCACCAAGCTGCGCGATGACGAGGCCACCCGCTTCGAGTCGCTGATGGATTTGTGCGGTGTGGACAATTCCGCTTGGGGAGCCGAGGGCGGTGAGGCGTGGGCCGGTGGTCGATTTGCCGTGGTCTATCATCTGTTGTCGTTGCGCCACAATATGAGATTGCGATTGCGGGTTTCTCTTTCGGACTCGTTGCCGGAGGTGGCTTCGGTGATCGAGGTGTGGCCGGCGGCGAATTGGTATGAGCGCGAGGCCTTCGACCTGTTCGGCATCATCTTTCGCGGCCATCCCGACCTGCGCCGCCTGCTCACCGACTACGGCTTCATCGGCCACCCCTTCCGCAAGGATTTCCCGCTGGTCGGCGAGGTGGAAATGCGTTACGACGAGGCGAACGGGCGGGTGATCTATCAACCGGTAACCATCGAGCCGCGCACGTTGGTGCCGCGCACCATCGGCAAGGCGGCCGGCGAACATGGCTGAAATTCGCAACTACACCATGAACTTCGGCCCCCAGCATCCGGCCGCCCACGGCGTGCTGCGAGTGATCATGGAGATGGACGGCGAAGTCATCGAGCGCTGCGATCCGCATATCGGGCTGTTGCACCGCGCCACCGAGAAACTGGCCGAATCCAAGCCGTACAACCAGAGCATCGGCTACATGGATCGCCTCGACTATGTCTCCATGATGTGCAACGAGCACGCATTTGTGCTGGCCATCGAAAAGATGATCGGCGTGACTCCGCCGCTGCGGGCGCAGTATATCCGCGTGATGTTCGACGAGATCACCCGCATTCTCAACCACTGCCTGTGGCTCGGCGCGCATGCGTTGGACATCGGCGCGATGACCGTTTTCCTGTATTGCTTCCGCGAACGCGAAGACCTGATGGATTGCTACGAAGCGGTCAGCGGCGCACGCATGCACGCCACCTACTACCGACCCGGTGGCGTCTATCGCGACCTGCCCGAGGCCATGCCCAAGCACGCCGTCACCAGCCGCTTCGACGAGGCCGCCACCCGCGCGCGCAACCGCGATCGCGAGGGCAGTCTGCTGGACTTCATCGAGGCCTTCACCGAGCGTTTCCCCGGCTGCGTGGACGAGTACGAAACCCTGCTGAGCGACAACCGCATCTGGAAGCAGCGCACCGTGGACATCGGCGTGGTCGCGCCGCAGCGCGCCGTGGCGCTCGGCTTCTCCGGCCCCATGTTGCGCGGCAGCGGGGTGGAGTGGGATCTGCGCAAGAAGCAGCCCTACGAGGTGTACGACCGGATGGATTTCGATATTCCGGTGGGCACGAACGGCGACTGTTACGATCGCTATCTGGTGCGCGTCGAGGAAATGCGCCAGTCCAACCGCATCATTCGCCAGTGCATCGAATGGCTGCGCGCCAATTCCGGCGCGGTGATGATCGACGACGCCAAACTGGCGCCGCCGAGCCGCGAGCAGATGAAGGGCGATATGGAATCCCTGATTCACCATTTCAAACTGTTCACCGAGGGATACTGCATTCCCGTCGGCGAATCTTACGCCGCGGTCGAGCACCCCAAGGGGGAATTCGGCATCTATCTGGTGTCCGACGGCGCCAACAAGCCCTATCGCTGCAAGATTCGCGCTCCGGGATTCGCCCATCTCGCCGCGCTCAACGAAATGTCTCAGGGCCACATGCTGGCCGATATGGTCGCCATCATCGGTTCTCAGGACATCGTCTTCGGGGAGATCGATCGATGACTTACGAAAGTGGCACGCCAAGCATGGATGTAAACGACCGTTTCATTGATGCGGTACGGGAATCACATGAAAAGTTTAGTGGGGGAAAAACGATGACTGGAAAAACAAAGGAATATGGCGTCGTTTATACGCCCATTTGGGTAGTTGATCTGATTTTAGATAAGACGATAAGCACGTATTCTGCAGACATGAAAGTGTGCGATCCGGCTTGTGGCGATGGTGCTTTTCTGGCGCGCGTAGTAGAAAAGATTTGCGACAACTTGCCCACAAAGAGCTGTCGGCGGGCGCTACAAAACATCACTGGAATAGATGTTGACAACAATGCATTAAAACAATGCAAGCGCAAACTTGATGAAGTTCTAAAAGCGAAAGGCAAACGGATAAAAATAGAGTGGAACTTGCATTGCATGGATGCCACCAACCGCAAGTTGCTTGCGCCATATGAATCACACTTTGATTACGTCGTTGGCAATCCTCCATATGTGCGCATTCAGAACTTGGGAAAAGAGCGTAGAACACGACTACAACAAGAATGGAAATTGGCACGACATGGTTCGACGGATCTCTATATTGCTTTTTTTGAAATAGGTGTATTCTTATTGAATCGTTCCGGACGTTTGGGATATATCACGCCAAACACATTTGCTAAAACATCAGCTGGAAGAGAACTCCGACAATTTTTGTTGGAAAATCTTGCCATCACCTGTTTAATCGATTTCGGTTCATATCAAGTCTTTAAACACGCAACAACTTATACCTTGATTACCGTACTGGCGAAGGAAGCAACTAGCAAAAAATTTGCGCTTTATCGCTACGACGGAGCCACGCTCTCAAACAAAGGCACGGTTCCGATTTCTTATCTTTCGGAGAAAGAAATTTGGACGTTGGAGCCGGAAAAAACGCTGAAAAAAATTCAGCAAATCAGAAAACGTGGAAACCCGTTACGAGTCATAGCGGATATTCATGTTGGCATACAAACTTTGGCCGACAGCACGTTTATTTTGGAAAAGAAAAACGAGCTGTCCGATGTGGTAATTGCCAACAGCGAGCACGGCGAAGTGAAACTAGAGCGCGCCATTACCCGCCCGATATTGAAAGCGTCCGTTATGAAGAACGGCAAAGATGCCAAACAACGCATCATCATATTTCCGTACATAAATGGCCAGTTGATTCCGGAAAAGCAACTAGCGAAGGAGTTCCCCTTGGCGTACCGATATTTGAAAGAACATAAATCTATTTTGTTGGCGAGAGACAAAGGTGGGTTTGATGATGTTCGGTGGTATGCTTTCGGGCGCGAGTTTGGATTAACCACTACTTTTGGAGACAAATTGCTGACATCGGGAATGAACATAAAGCCCAATTTTCAAAAATGCCCGTCACCCGAATACACTTTTTACTCCGGGTATTGCGTCAAGCCGAAATCTGGTGTGGATGCCGATAAACTTCTCGATTCACTCAACTCCAGCGACATGGAGTTTTACATCCGTCACACCAGCAGAGATTACCAAAATGGCTGGAAATCATTTGCCAAAAGTTTTATAGAAAACTATGGCGTTCCGCATACCGTATCGGAGGGTTACAAGTTCGGCTCGGTTCAAACGCAATTTTTCGCAGACGTATCATGAAAATCGACAACCCTTCACCTCCCGTTTTTGTAATTGTCGAACGTGCCGGGCATTCCGGAACCAGTGCAAAACAATCCGATAACCAAACTTGACCATCATGCCTGTTATGCTCTCATCGGATTCCCTTGCCGAGATTGAACGCGAACTCGCCAAGTACCCCGCCGACCGGCGCCAGTCGGCCCTCATGGCCGCCCTGCGCATCGCGCAAGACGAACACGGCTGGCTGAGCGGCGAGATCATCGAATTCGTCGCCGGGGTGATCGGCGTGCCGCCGGTGCGCGCCTTCGAGGTGGCCACCTTCTATTCGATGTACGATCTCGAACCGGTCGGCCGCCACAAAATTTTCGTGTGCACCAACATCTCCTGCATGTTGCGCGGTTCGGACGAAATCGTCGCCCATCTGCAGGCCAAACTCGGCATAAAATTGGGCGAGACCACCGAGGACGGCAAATTCACCCTGAAGGAAGTGGAATGCCTCGCCGCCTGCGCCGGCGCGCCGATGATGCAGGTGGATCGCAGTTACCATGAAAACCTGACTCCCCAACGGATCGACGAGATTCTGGACGCCGTATAAATGAGATGAGCGAAGACACTTTCCACACCATGCGAGCCTGTCAGGACGTCTGCCTGCCGAGGCAGCACGACAACTGCTGGACTCTGGCGGCCTACCGCAGAGTCGGCGGCTATCAGGCGCTGGAAAAGGTGTTGCGCGAACGGGTGGATGCGGCGGAGATCATCGAGGTGGTGAAGACCTCGAACCTGCGCGGGCGCGGCGGCGCCGGATTCCCGCCGGGGATCAAGTGGCACTTCATGCCGCGCGCCGCGCCGGGGCAGAAATATGTGGTGTGCAATTCCGACGAGGGCGAGCCCGGCACCTGCAAGGATCGCGACATCCTGCGCTACAACCCCCATGCGCTCATCGAGGGCATGGTCATCGGCGGCTACGCCATGGGCGCCACCGTGGGCTACAACTACATCCGAGGCGAATTCTGGGAGCCGTACCAACGCATGGAGGCCGCCATGGCCGAGGCGTATTCGGCCGGGCTGCTGGGCAAAAACCTGTTCGCCAGCGGTTTCGACTTCGACCTGTACAACCACCTCGGCGCCGGCGCCTACATCTGCGGCGAGGAAACCGCGCTGCTCGAATCCCTCGAAGGGCGCAAGGGTCAGCCGCGCTTCAAGCCGCCGTTCCCCGCGGCCTTCGGCCTGTACGGCAAACCGACCACCATCAACAACACCGAGTCGTTCGCCTCCATCCCCTCGATCCTGCGCGCCGACGGCAACTGGATGCGGGGGGAATGGTTCCGCGACCTCGGCGTCGAGAACTCCGGCGGCGTCAAGATTTTCTCGGTTACCGGCCACGTGGAAAAACCGGGCAACTACGAAATCAACATGGGCACGCCCTTTCGCCAACTGCTGGAAATGGCGGGCGGCGTGTGGAAGGGGCGGCGGTTGAAGGCGGTCATCCCGGGCGGATCGTCGGTGCCGGTGTTGCCGGCGGACATCATCCTGCGCGCCAACATGGACTACGACTCCCTGCAAAAACACGGCTCCGCGGTCGGCGCCGGCTCGGTCATCGTCATGGACGAGACTACCGACATGGTTGCGGTGCTGGAGCGAATCTCCCGATTCTATTACGAGGAATCCTGCGGCCAGTGCACCCCCTGCCGCGAGGGAACCGGCTGGCTGTACCGCATCGTGCGCCGCATCAACGCCGGCCGCGGCAGCACGCGCGACCTCGACACCCTGTTGGATGTGGCCAACCGCATCGAGGGCCGCACCATCTGCGCTCTAGGGGACGCCGCGGCTTGGCCGGTGCAGAGTTTCCTCAAGCACTTCGGCGCGGAATTCGAGGCCAAGATAACCGCCGGGACTGCCGGCGCCGCCGCCGCGTAAGTCATGGCCGTCATTGAAATAGACGGGCGGCGCATCGAGGCCGAAGCCGGCCAGATGCTGATCGAGGCGAGCGACCGCGCCGGCATCTACATACCCCGCTTCTGCTACCACGAAAAATTGTCCGTGGCCGCCAACTGCCGCATGTGTCTGGTGGAGGTGGAACGCGCACCCAAGCCCCTGCCGGCCTGCGCCACGCCGGTTACCGACGGCATGAAGGTGTTCACCAGATCGCAACTGACTCGGCAGGCGCAACAGGCCACCCTCGAATTCCTGCTCATCAACCACCCCCTCGACTGCCCGGTATGCGATCAGGGCGGGGAGTGTCCGTTGCAGGATCAGGCCATGGGATACGGCAGCGACGATTCCAGATTCATCGAAAACAAGAGGTCGGTGCCGAGCCCGAACATCGGGCCGCTGGTGGCGACCGAGTTGACGCGCTGCATTCACTGCACCCGCTGCGTCCGTTTCGGCGAGGAGATCGCCGGTGCCATGGAAATCGGCTTCCCCGGACGCGGCGAATCGGTGCACATCGGCACCTTCCTGAATGGCACGGTGGATTCGGAGGTGTCCGGCAACATGATCGATCTGTGTCCGGTGGGCGCGCTCACCTCCAAGCCGTATCGCTTCGCTGCCCGCGTGTGGGAGCTGAAGGGGCATCGCGGCATCAGCCCGCACGACTGCGTCGGCGCCAATCTCATCATCCAGACCCTGCGCGGGCGAGTCGAGCGGGTGCTGCCGCACGACAACCCGCAGGTCAACGAATGCTGGCTGGCGGATCGCGATCGCTACAGCTACGAGGCGGTGAACAGCGAGCGGCGGCTGAGCGTGCCGATGATCCGCACGCGCGGCCAGTGGCAGGAGGTGGCGTGGGAGACGGCGCTGCAACACGCCTGCGCCGGGCTCGGCCAAGTCATCGAGTCCGGCAGTGCCGACGATCTCGGCGCGCTGGCCGGTTACGCCTCGACTCTGGAGGAATACTACCTGCTGCAAAAACTGGCGCGCGCGCTGGGCAGCAACAACATCGACCACCGCCTGCAACAACGGGATTTCCGCGATGATCGGGCGGCGCTCGGCGTCCCAGTTTCGCAACTGCCCATCGAACGATTCGAGGCGGTGCGCGCCGCGCTGTTGGTGGGTTCGAACATCCGCAAGGAACAACCGCTACTGGCGTTGCGCCTGCGTGCCGCCGTGCGCAAGAACGATGCCCGCATCAGCGCCATCAATCCCCTCGCCTACCCGCAGAATTTCGCCACGGAAACGATGATCGCCGCCGGTGCCGGACTGGTTGCCCGCTTCGCCTCGGTGGCCGCCGGCATCGCCGGAGCCGGCGGCGCCGCGTTGCCCGCGGACATTGAGCCGTGGGTGAACCCGAATCAATCTGTCGAGCCCGGCGTGGCGCACAGTTTGTTGGAGGCGGGCGCCGACGGCGTGGTGATCCTCGGCGCATTGGCGCAGCAGCACGAGGAAGCCGCCGCGCTCAGGAGAATCGCCCGCTGGATTTGCCAGAGTAGCGGCAACCGTCTGGCCATCCTGCCCCCCGGCAACAGCGCCGCGGCTTGGCTGGCCGGTTGCCTGCCTCATCGCGACGCCAGCGGCGCGGCGGTGGCGGCGGCGAGCCGGGATGCCGCCGCCATGTTGGATCATCCGCGCCGCGCCTATTTGCTGCTGGGAACCGAACCCGAATTGGATGGCGTGGATGGCCGCGCCGCCATCGCCGCCCTTCAGGACGCCGAATTCGTGGTGAGCATCACCCCCTATCACAGCCAAGCGGCACTGGGATACGCCGATGTGTTGCTGCCGATGGCGACGTTTGCCGAATCCGCCGGCACCTTCGTCAACTGCGAGGGCCGGATTCAACGCGCCGAGGCCGCCGCGTCCCCGCAGGGGGAATCTCGCCCCGCTTGGAAGATTCTGCGCGTGCTGGGGAATTTCCTCGACCTGCCCGGATTCGACCAGATTTCCCTCGAACAGGTGGCCGGAGAAATCGCTCTGGACGAGGCGGAGATTTCCGCGCGCATGGGGTGGATGGACGCTTGGCCGATTCCGGCGCCCGGTCCCGATGGCGGCAACGATAGCGGAAATGGAAACGCAAACGAAATGTGGCGCCTGCTCGATGTGCCGATGTATCGCGGCGACCAGATCGTGCGCAATGCGGCGGCATTGCAGCGCACCGCCGACAATCCGCCGCCGGCGGCGCATGTGCATCCGGCCACAATCGAGCGGCTCGGCCTGATTGCCGACGAACGAGTGGTGGTGCGAATGCGAACGCGCAATGGTAGCGGTAGCGGGCGCGCCGATTTGCCGCTGCAGGCCGATGCGCGCGTCCCGCGAAACTGCGTCTATGTACCGGCGGGGTATGTGCAAACCGCCGGGCTGGGCGGGCATGGCTGGGTGACTTTGGAGCAGGGGGTTCGAAGCCGACGCCGATGAGGGAACTGTTCTTTTCGTTGACCGACTGGCTGCCGCACGGCCTGCAGATCACGCTGTGGGTCGGCTTCAAGATTCTGGCGATCATGGGGCCGCTGATGGTGTGCGTGGCGTATTTCACCTTTGCCGAGCGCAAGTTGATCGGCTACATGCAGATTCGCGTCGGCCCCAATCGGGTCGGGCCGAGGGGCTGGTTGCAGCCGATTGCGGATGCGCTCAAGTTGATGATGAAGGAGATCGTCATCCCCCGCCGCGCCAATCGCACGCTGTTTCTGCTGGCGCCGGTGCTGTCCATCGCTCCGGCGCTGGCCGCGTGGGCGGTCATGCCGTTCAGCGACACGCTGGTGCTGGCCGACATCGACGCCGGCCTGCTGTACATTCTCGCGCTGACTTCTATGGGGGTATACGGCGTCATCGTCGCCGGCTGGGCCTCCAACTCCAAATACGCCTTCCTCGGCGCCATGCGCTCGGCGGCGCAGATCGTGGCATATGAAATCGCCATGGGATTCGCGCTGGTGGGGGTGCTGATGGTGGCCGGCAGTCTCAATCTGCGGGAGATCGTACTGCACCAATCCGGCGGCCTGCTGCATTGGTACTGGCTGCCGTTGCTGCCGCTGTTTCTGGTCTATTTCATCTCCGGCGTGGCCGAGACCAATCGCGCGCCGTTCGATGTGGCCGAGGGCGAGTCGGAGATCGTCGCCGGTTTCCATGTGGAGTATTCCGGCATGGCCTTCGCGGTGTTCTTCCTCGCGGAATACGCCAACATGCTGCTGATCGCCGCGCTCACCGTGGTCATGTTCCTCGGCGGTTGGCTGCCGCCGCTGGAGGTCGCGCCGTTCACCTGGGTTCCGCCGATTCTCTGGTTCGGCGTGAAAACCTCGCTGGTCGCCTTTTTCTTCCTGTGGTTTCGCGCCACCTTCCCCCGCTACCGCTACGATCAGATCATGCGGCTCGGCTGGAAGGTGCTGATTCCGGTTACGCTGGTGTGGATCGCACTCATCGGCCTGGGGAAATTGTACACTCCGTTTCCGTCCTTCTTTGCCTAGGCGCGCGGGAGATCATCATGGGCATCGACCTCAAACAACTGTACAAGACCTTCACCCTCAAGGAATTGCGCCGGGGTATGTTGGTGACCGGGCGGCGGTTGTTCAGCCGCAAGATCACCATCATGTATCCGCAGGAAAAGACGCCGAAGTCGCCGCGCTTTCGCGGGCTACTCGCGTTGCGCCGCTATGCCAACGGCGAAGAACGCTGCATCGCCTGCAAATTATGCGAGGCAGTCTGCCCGGCGCTGGCGATCACCATCGATTCCGAGGAGAGATCCGACGGCACGCGCCGCACCACCCGCTACGACATCGACCTGTTCAAGTGCATCTATTGCGGTTTCTGCGAGGAGGCGTGTCCGGTGGACTCCATCGTCCTCACCGACATCCATGAATTCCACATGGAGGAAGGCCACGAGCGCGTGATCGACAAGCAACGCCTGCTGGAAATCGGCGACCGCCACGAGCAACAAATCGCCGCCGCACGCGCTCAGGATGCGCCGTATCGTTAATTCGGGTTCGGACATGGAATTAAACACACTCTATTACGGCGATTGTCTGGAGGTGATGGGCAAGTGGGCCGACGATTGCGTCGATCTGGTCTATCTCGATCCGCCGTTCAACAGCAAGGCGAACTACAACATCCTCTTCGGCACCCAACGCAATGGTGCCGACAACAACGACCTCGCCCAGCTGACCGCATTCACCGATACTTGGGAATGGGATGAAAAGGCGCAAAGTCGGGTTGATGCGATAAAACGCGCGATCGACCATCCGGCGCACCGCGCCATCTGTGCATTCGATCAAGTTTATCCTGATGGCAGCGGCATGCTTTCCTATCTATCGTACATGGCCGAGCGGATTGCCGAGATGTATCGCCTGTTGAAGGATAGCGGCAGCATTTATCTGCATTGCGATCCGAATGCTTCGCATTATTTGAAACTCATCATGGATGAAGCGTTTGGCAGAGAGAATTTCAGAAATGAAATCATTTGGCACTATACCGGCGGCGGACGTTCGAAAAAATATTTTTCAAGAAAACATGACGTTATATTTCTGTATGGGAAGTCGGATCGAAGAATTTTCAATGTAGACGCTATTCGAATTCCTTATAAAGAAAGCAGCGGTTACGCAAAAAGTGGAATCACTAGCAAAAGCGGAAAACACTATATGCCAAATCCAAAAGGAACGCCTATTGATGATGTTTGGGATTTGCCCATTATCAATCCGATGTCTGCGGAACGACTCGGCTATCCAACGCAAAAACCACTTTCTTTGTTGAAGCGAATTGTTTCGGCAAGCAGCAACGAGGGCGACTTGGTATTGGATCCATTCTGCGGCTGCGGCACCACCATCGAAGCCGCGCATTCCCTCAAGCGCAACTGGATCGGCATCGATATTTCCACCTACGCCATAGAAGTGGTGCGGCGCGAGCGCATGAAGGATTTGCGCATCAATCTGGCCGGCATACCCAAGGACTTGAAAGGCGCCGCCGATTTCGCCGCGCACAATCCGTTCGAGTTCGAGAAATGGGCGGTTACACGCATCCCCGGCTTCGCGCCGAACAAGGTGCAGCGCGGCGACAGCGGCATCGATGGTCGCGCGCTGATTTTCGGGGAGAAAAAGGACAACTTGTGCATTGCCCAAGTGAAGGGCGGCAAGCCGAACATCGATTCCCTGCGCGCCTTTGTCGGCGTGATCGCCAGCGGCAAGGCGGCCATCGGCGTGTTCATCACCTTGCGCAAGTGGGATACATCGGCGGTGAGAAAGTGCATCGCCCAAGCGGGCGTCTTCACGCGGGGGGCAACCGAATTCAACCGCTTGGTTCTGTACAGCATCGACGACTATTTCCGCGAAGTCCGTGCAAAACTCCCGCCCCTCGCCCATCCGCGCACCGGCGAAGCGTTTCAGGCGGATCTGGTCGAGTCGCTACAATCCTCGCGCGCAACCCCTTGAGGCGGCCATGACCTTCCTGCAATTCACCTTCTACTTCTTCAGCGCGACTCTGGTGTTCGCCGCCGCCATGGTGGTGAGCGTCCGCAATCCGGTCAAGTCGGCGTTGTTTCTGGTGCTGGCGTTCTTCAGCGCGGCCTGCGTGTGGATCACGCTGGAAGCCGAATTTCTCGCCATCGTGCTGGTGCTGGTATATGTCGGCGCGGTCATGGTGTTGTTCCTCTTCGTGGTGATGATGCTGGATGTGGATCTGGCAGAAATGCGCGCCGGATTCACCCGCTATCTGCCGGTCGGCAGCGTCATCGCGGCGTTGCTCGTGGTCGAGATCACGCTGCTGCTGGCGCGCGCGTTTTCGCCGACGCAATTCGCCAACCCGACTCCCCGAGGCGCCGACTACAGCAACACGCGGGAACTCGGCGAGCAGCTGTACACCATTTATGTATACCCGTTCGAGATCGCCGCTTTCATACTGCTGGTGGCGATCATCGCCGCCATCGCGCTGACCATGCGAACGCGCCCGGGCGCCAAGCGAATTCCGCCGCGCCGTCAGGTGCGCACGCGGCGCGAGGAGCGCTTGCGCATAGTCGAGATGAAGCCGTCCGCGCCCACGCCGGCAGCTGCGAAGGAGGATGAGCCGTCATGATTCCCCTGTCCCATTACCTCGCGCTGGGCGCCATCCTGTTCGCTCTCAGCGTGGTCGGCATTTTCCTCAACCGCAAGAATGTGGTGATACTGTTGATGTCCATCGAACTGCTGCTGCTGGCGGTCAACATCAACTTCGTCGCCTTCTCCCATTTTCTGCAGGACACCGCCGGTCAGATCTTCGTGTTTTTCATTCTCACCGTGGCGGCGGCCGAATCCGCCATCGGTCTGGCCATACTCATCGTGCTGTTCCGCAGCCGCCGCACCATCAACGTCGAAGAACTGGACTCGCTCAAGGGATGAAAACCATCTACGCCGCCATCCCTCTGGCCTGCCTCGCCGCCGCCATCATCACCGGGCTGTTCGGTCGGCATCTCGGTCGGCGCGGCGCCCATTGCATCGCCATCGCCGGAGTTGCCGTCGCCTTCGTGCTGTCGCTGGTGGTGTATGCCGATGTTCGCAACGGCAACCTGTTCAACGACACCCTGTACATCTGGGCGGTGAGCGGCGGCCTGCCGCTGCAGGTCGGCTTCCTCATCGATCAGCTGAGCGCCACCATGATGGTGGTGGTCACCTTCGTCTCCCTCATGGTGCATGTATACACCATCGGCTACATGGCGGACGACCCCGGCTATCAGCGCTTCTTCTGCTACATCGCGCTGTTCACCTTCGCCATGCTCATGTTGGTGATGGCCAACAACTTCCTCCAACTGTTCTTCGGCTGGGAGGCGGTCGGCTTGGTCTCCTACCTGCTCATCGGCTTCTGGTATGAACGCGAAAGCGCGATTTTCGCCAACCTCAAGGCGTTTCTGGTCAACCGCGTGGGGGATTTCGGCTTCCTTTTGGGCATCGCCGCGGTGGCCTATTTGTTCGGCACCCTCGACTACGCCGCGGTGTTCGCCGGCGCCGAGGGGTACGCCGAGCGCACCGTCGAAACCGCATTGGGGGAATGGAAGTGGATTACCGTCATCTGCCTGCTGCTGTTCATCGGCGCCATGGGCAAATCGGCGCAGGCGCCGCTGCATGTATGGTTGCCGGATTCCATGGAGGGCCCGACGCCCATATCGGCGCTGATTCACGCCGCCACCATGGTTACCGCCGGCATATTCATGGTGGCGCGCATGTCGCCGCTGTTCGAACTGTCGGAAACGGCGTTGTCGGCGATGCTGGTGGTGGGCGCGACCACCGCGATCTTCATGGGATTGGTGGGGCTGGTGCAAAACGACATCAAGCGCGTGGTGGCGTACTCGACCCTGTCCCAGCTGGGCTACATGACCGTGGCATTGGGCGCATCCGCCTACGGCGTGGCCATCTTCCACCTCGGCACCCACGCCTTCTTCAAGGCGTTGCTATTCCTCGCCGCCGGCTCGGTGATCATCGCCATGCACCACGAACAGGACATGCGCAAGATGGGCGGCCTGCGAGCGATCATGCCGATCACCTACATCACCGCCGCGATCGGCACGCTGGCGCTGGCCGGCGTGCCCCCCTTCGCCGGTTTCTTTTCCAAGGACGCCATCATCGAGGCGGCTCGCCACAGCGACTTGTGGGGCGCGGGTTACGCCTATTGGGCGGTGCTGCTGGGGGTGTTTGTCACCGCGCTCTATTCGTTCCGCATGTTGTTCATGGCCTTTCACGGCAATAGCCGTGCCGACTTGCAGTTGCGCCACCGCCTGCACGAATCCCCCGGCGTGGTAACTTGGCCGCTGGTGGCGCTGGCGATCCCCTCGGTGGTCGCCGGATTCGCGTTTTTCGAGGGCGTGCTCGGCGGCTCGTTTTTCGCCGACGCCATTCACATCGATCCCGCGCGCGATCACTCGGCGGCGCTCATCGGCGAGCGCACCGGCTTCGCCCTGATCCTCGCGATGATCAGCCACGGCGTGCTGAACGCCCCGTTCTGGCTGGCTGCGGGCGGCATCGCTACCGCTTGGTATTGCTACCGCCGCAACACCGAAATGCCGGCCAGAATCGTCGCCATTTGCGGCCCGCTGCATCGCGTCCTCAAGGAAAAATACGGCTTCGATACACTCTACCAAGCGGTATTCGCCAAAGGCTCGGTGGCCCTCGGCCGCCTCCTCTCCGCCAAGGTGGACGCCGGCCTCGTCGACGGCGTGATGGTCAACGGTTCGGCTCGGCTGGTCGGATGGTGCTCCGCCGTGGTGCGCAATGTGCAGAGCGGATTCACCTACCATTACGCCTTCGCCATGATCATCGGCCTGTTCTGCCTGATCACCTTGTTCGCGTGGTGGTGAGGGCGGCGCCGTGGAAGACAATCTGCTCAGCCTGCTGATCTGGTCGCCCATCCTCGCCGGCGCGCTGGTGCTCGGCACCGGCGACGATCGCCGCGCCGCGCTCGCGCGAAAACTCGCGCTGGGTTTTTCCCTCGCCGTGTTCCTGCTGAGCGTGCCGCTGTACACCCGATTCGACCCCACCACCGCGGCCATGCAGTTCCGCGAACACAGTCGCTGGATCGACGCCTTCAACATCCATTATTCCCTCGGCGTGGACGGCATCTCCATGCCCCTGATCCTGCTGACCACGTTGCTGACAGTGGTGGTGGTCATCGCCGGCTGGAAGGTCATCAACGAGCGGGTGGCGCAATACATGGCCGCGTTCCTCATCATGGAGGGCTTGATGATCGGCGTGTTCGCTTCTCTGGATGCGGTGCTGTTCTATGTGTTCTGGGAGGCCATGCTGATCCCCATGTTCCTGATCATCGGCATCTGGGGAGGGCCCAACCGCATCTACGCCACCATCAAGTTCTTCCTCTACACACTGCTCGGCTCCCTGCTCATGCTGGTCGCCCTGCTGTATCTGTACAACGCCAGCGGCGGCAGTTTCAGCATACTCGATTACCACGCCCTGCCACTGGCGCTGGCGCCGCAAGTGCTATTGTTCGCAGCGTTCTTCGCCGCCTTTGCGGTCAAGGTGCCGATGTTTCCGGTGCACACTTGGCTACCGGACGCCCATGTGGAGGCGCCCACCGGCGGCTCGGTGATTCTGGCGGCGATCATGCTGAAGATGGGCGGCTACGGATTCCTCCGCTTCAACCTGCCGATCACTCCAGATGCCAGCCACGAGCTGGCTTGGTTGATGATCACATTGTCGCTGATCGCGGTGGTCTACATCGCCCTGGTGGCGCTGGCGCAGCGCGATATGAAGAAACTCATCGCCTATTCCTCCATCTCCCATATGGGCTTCGTCACCCTCGGCCTCTTCCTGTTCAACGCCCACGGCGTCGAGGGGGCGATGATGCAGATGATCTCCCACGGCTTCATCTCCGGCGCGCTCTTCCTGTGCGTCGGCGTGCTGTACGATCGCCTGCATTCCCGCCTGCTCGCCACCTACGGCGGCATCGCCACCCCCATGCCGATATTCGCCACCTTCTTCGTGCTGTTCGCCATGGCCAATTCCGGCCTGCCGGGCACCTCGGGTTTCGTCGGCGAATTGCTGGTGATCCTCGGCGCGTTCCGCGTCAACCCGTGGTTCGCCGCGCTCGCCGCGCTCACCCTGATCTTCGGCGCCGCCTATACCCTGTGGATGGTCAAGCGGGTGGTCTACGGCAAGGTGGCGTCGGCCGAAGTCGCCGCCCTGCCGGATGTGGATTCCCGCGAGATACTGTTCCTCTCGGTGCTCGCCGCCTGGGTGTTGCTGCTGGGAGTGTGGCCCAACCCGCTCCTCGAAGTCATGCACGCCACCGTTGACAACCTCATCGGGCATGTCGCCCTGTCGAAACTGCCATGACCGCCGAATCCTTGAAAGCCGCCGCCGCCTTGCCGGAGATATTCCTTTCGCTGGCGGCCTGCGCCATTTTGCTGCTGGGCGTGTACGGCAAACCGCACAACCGAGACCGGCTGTGCTACTGGCTGGCCATCGCCGCATTGGTGCTGTGCGCGCTGTTGGTCGGCACGGATTTTTCCGCGTCTGCGGTGGTCGCCTTCAACCGCATGTTCATCGACGATCCGCTGTCGAAGGTGTTGAAGATCGCCGTCTGCCTGTTGTCCGCCGGAGCGTTCGCCTACAGCCGGCGCTACAACCGCGCGCGCGGCCTGTTCAAAAGCGAGTACTACGTGCTCGGCCTGTTCGCCGTCGCCGGCATGATGGTGATGGCCTCCGCCAACCACCTGCTGACCCTCTACTTGGGGCTGGAACTGATGTCGCTGTGCCTGTACGCCATGATCGCCTACTACCGAGACGACCGGCTGGCGCCCGAGGCGGCGATGAAGTATTTCGTTCTCGGGGCGCTCGCTTCCAGCATGTTGTTGTATGGCATGTCGCTGTTGTACGGCCTGACCGGCCATCTGGAACTGCACGCCGTCGCCTCGGCTCTGCACGGCGTCGAGGGCGACCATGCGGCGTCGGCGTTGGCGCTGGCGGTGGTGTTCATCGTCGTGGCGCTGGCGTTCAAGCTGGGGGCGGTGCCGTTTCACATGTGGGTGCCGGATGTGTATCACGGCTCGCCGACCTCGACCACCGCGTTTCTCGCCGCCGCCCCCAAGATCGCCGCCTTCGCCGTGGTGATGCGGCTGCTGGTCGGCGGCCTCGGTGATGTGGCCGCCATGTGGCAGCAGATGCTCATCATCCTCGCCGTCCTCTCGGTGGCGGCGGGCAACCTCATCGCCATCGCCCAGAGCAACCTCAAACGGATGCTGGCGTATTCGACCATCTCGCATATCGGTTTCTTCCTCTTCGGCGTGGCCAGCGGCACCGAGCAGGGGTACAGCGCCTCGCTGTTTTATGTGCTGATCTACGCACTGATGAGTCTGGCCGCCTTCGGCGCGATTCTCTGCCTCGCCCGCGCCGGATACGAGTCGGATCGGCTGGACGACCTCAAGGGGTTGAGCAGGCGCAGTCCGTGGCTGGCGTTTCTGCTGCTGATTCTGATGCTGTCGATGGCCGGCATCCCGCCGACCGTGGGCTTCTTCGCCAAACTCTCGGTGATTCAGGCGCTGGTGCGCGCCGAACTGGTGTGGGTCGCGGTGGTCGCGGTGCTGCTGGCGGTGGTCGGGGCGTTCTACTACCTGCGGGTGATCAAACTGATGTATTTCGACCAACCCGAAGGCGAACGCGGCGTATCCGTGCCGGCGAACGAGGCATGGCTGCTGTCGCTCAACGCCCTCGCGCTCATCGCCGTGTTGCCGTGGATCGACGGGCTGATCTCCGTGTGCAACGAAGTCATCCGCCGCTTCGCCGTTTGAGTGGCTGACCCCTGCGCCCACGGACGACCGGCTGCAAATGAAAAAACTGAATCTCGCACTGCTGTTCGGCGGCCGCTCCTGCGAACACCGGATTTCGGTGATCTCGGCGAGATCGATCATCCAAGCAGTCGATCGCGACAAATACAACCTATTCCTGATCGGCATCGACCGAGCCGGCCACTGGCACCTCGCCGACGACCTCGAGGCGCTGCTCGACGACGGCGCGGTGAACCCTCCGGCCTCTACCGCCGCCGAGCGGGTTACTCTGGCGCTGCACCACCACGGCAATCTTTCGCTCGCGGCAGGATCGACGCGGCAAATCGCCCTGCCCACCCTCGATGTGATCTTCCCGGCGCTACACGGCACCTTCGGCGAAGACGGCACTCTGCAAGGCGTGTTCGAGCTGGCGGGCATCCCGTTCGTCGGCTGCGGCGTGGCCGCCTCCGCCGTGGCCATGGACAAGATTCTGGCGAAGAAGATACTGGCCGCCGCGAGCATTCCTCAGGCGGCTTACATCGGCCTCACCGCCGCCCAGTGGGCGCGCGATCCGGCGGAAATACTGGATCGCGGCGAAGCCCGCCTCGGCTATCCGATATTCGTCAAACCGGCCAATCTCGGCTCCAGCGTCGGCATCGGCAAGGTGCACGGGCGCGCGCAACTGCGGGACGCCATCGAATCGGCGTTGCGCTTCGACACTAGAATCGTGCTCGAACAATCTCTGGAAAACTGCATGGAAGTGGAGTGCGCCGTGCTCGGAAACGAAGACGCGCGCGCTTCGGTGGTCGGCGAGATCATCCCCGGCGGCGAGTTCTACGACTATGCGGCCAAGTACATCGAAGACACCGCCGAGCTGGTGGTACCGGCGAATCTGCCCGAGCACGTCGCCGAGCAAGTGCGCCGACTGTCCGTCTCCGCCTTCCGCGAGATCGACGGCGCCGGCCTCGCGCGAGTGGATTTCTTCGTCGATCGGGAGACCTGGGCGGTCACACTGAACGAGATCAATACCCTGCCCGGCTTCACCCCGATCAGCATGTATCCGCGCCTGTGGGCCGCCAGCGGCGTGCCGTATAACGAACTCATCGACCGCCTGATCGAGCTGGCCGTGGAAAGACAACTGGCGAAGGCCGCATTGCAACGCGCCTTCGAGCCGCCGGGGGAATCAAGTTGAAGCGTTTCTTCAGCCTGCACGGTTCCGCCAAAGACGGCAGCGACGCCCTCGCCAAGGCGGTGGTCATGCTGGTGGCCGCCACCTGTTTTTTCGCCTCTCAGGACGCCCTCACCAAGCACCTCATGCAAACCCTGTCGGCGTCCCAGATCGTCGCCGTGCGGTTCTTCTTCTTCGCCGCGTTCGCGCTGGTATATGTGCACCGTCGGGTCGGCATCGGCACGGCATTTCGTTCGCGCCGACTCGCATTGCAGATCGTGCGCGGGCTGCTGGTTTCCACCGAAATCATGATCTTCGCCTACGCCATCCAATTTCTCGGCCTCGCCGAAATGCACGCCATTTTCGCCTGCTTCCCGCTCATGGTCGCGGCGTTGTCGGCACCGTTGCTGGGGGAGACGGTCGGCTGGCGGCGCTGGCTGGCGGTGTTTTTCGGCTTTCTCGGCACCCTCATCATCCTGCGCCCCGGCAGCGGGGTATTCCAGCCGGCCGCGATCATCGCCCTCGCCGCCGCCTTGATGTTCGCCCTCTACAATATCTTGACTCGCAAGGTTTCCCGCCACGACTCCTTCGAGACCTCCATGCTCTACATGGGCGTGGTCGGTTTCATCGGCGCTGGCCTTCTGGCACCGTTTTACTGGCGTCCGGTGTCCGTGGTGGATGCCGGCTGGCTGTTGGTGATCAGCATCACCTCCATCAGCGGCCACCTGTTGTTGATCAAATCCCTGACGCTGGCGCCGGCGGTGGTGTTGCAGCCGTTCAACTACTTCATATTGGTGTGGGCCATCATCATCGCCTTCCTGCTGTACGGCGAACTGCTCTCCCCGACCACTCTGCTGGGCGCCGCCATCGTGGTCGCCAGCGGCATATTCATCGCCCGGCGGGAATACCGCGAAGCGCGCGCCGCCGCCGCGCCTCAGCCGGGCTTGGACAAGGCCGCGTGGCTGAAGCGAAGCGGAATGCGACCCTGAGCGGCCTTGTGGAGGCGCGGCGCTAGGAGGGTTCGCCTAGGGCGGACTCCAAATACGCCAGAATGGCCGCAACATCCTCCCGCCGACAGGCGCCCACCGACAGGCGGAACCAGTTGCTGCGAGTGGTCGCGCCGAACCACGAGAACGGCAGGAGGCCGACTTTCGCCCGATTCAGCAGATAATACTGCGCCGCGTGGCCGTCGTGCGGCTGTTCCTGCCGCAGCATCCGCGCCGGAACATCGATCTTCACGCTGAGATAAATGCCCGCCTGCGGCGCGATGGCATCGACCGCATGGCCCTTGTCTCCAAGCTCCAAAAAGCCCGCGTGGAAGGCGTCCAGCCGAGCCGCCAATCGGGCGCGGAAGTCGGCCAGATAATGCGCAACCGCCTGCTCGTCCGACAAAAAGATACCCGTGGCGACCTGTTCGGGGCGCGGCGCCCACGCCCCCAGATGGGCGATCAGCGAGGCCATCTTGCCGATAATCCGGCGCGGCCCGGTGGCCCAGCCGACGCGAATGCCGGTGGCGGCGAACGCCTTCGACATGCCGTCCACGAACACCGCATAGTCGCGAATTTCCGGGCACACCGCGAGCGGATGAATGAAAGCGGCGCGCTCGAAGGTCAGCGCCCAATACACCTGATCGAACATCACATACAGCGGTTTCTCCCGCCGCCCACGCCGGCGATTCTCCGCCAGCACCAACTCGCACACCGCCTTCAAACCCTCTTCCGTGAACACCGTGCCGGTGGGATTCTGCGGCGCGCACAACGCCAGCAGGGCGGCATCCTGCAAGTGCGGCGCGAGCGCCTCGGCGGTGGGCATGAAGTGGTTTTCCGGCGTGGTTTCCACGGGCGCGGTGCTGGCGCCGACCAGAGCGGCGTAACTCTCGTTGTTCCAAGACGGAACCGGATACACCACGAGATCCCCCGGATCAAGCAGGGTGCGATAGGTCGCATAGATGATCGGGCGCGAACCGCTGGCGACGATGACATCGTCCTCTTCATGGTCGAGGCCGCACATCCGATTCACGAACGCCGCCGCCCCCTGACGAATCGTCGCCAGCCCGGCCGCCCCCGGATAATTGGTCTGATTGTCCCGATAGGCCGCGACCACCGCCTCGCTCAGCCCCTCGGGAATCGGAAATATGGACGGATCGAAGTCCCCCACGGTCAGGTTGTGCACGATTTCCCCACGCTGCTTGCGGGCGTTGATTTCGGCGGCGATGGTGAGAATCGGCGAGATGCTGATGTCCTCGGCAAGGCGGGAGAGTTTCATTTCCATTGTGCGGTCGGAGGTTGAAGGGATAGGGGGAAAGAATACGCGCGCGCCGCTGTCGGCACAAGTCGCGGGTCGCGGGTCGCGGGCCAAAGCGCACCGGTTGCGTATACCGGCCAACCCCGGTATTCTTTGCATCGTGCCCTTTCGGTGCTACAGGGATGAGAGGGCGGCGGGTCGGTTGATCCGACTCGCATTCGTGAATCGCGTCGCATCAATGGTGCAATGGTGGCCGAACCGGATACACCGAAGGACATGCAAGCCGGAATCCCCCAGCCTGTGCGCAAGCAGGTTACGGTGCTATTTTGCGATGTGGTTGACTATACCTCGCGCTCGGTGTCCCTCGACCCGGAAGATCTGGCCGATGAAATTCGCGTGTTCCGAACCCTCTGCACCGGCATCGCCAAGAACTACCACGGGCACATCGCCAACTACTTCGGCGACGGCATTCTGGTGTTGTTCGGCCATCCGATTTCCAGCGAATTCGATCCGGAGCACGCGGTGCGCGCCGGCATGGAAATGGTCACCCGAATCGAGCGCAACAACGCCTCGGCGCAATGGCGCGGGCGGCAGCCCATCCGCATCCGAGTCGGCATCGCCACCGGCTTGGTGGTGGTCGGCGAACGTTCCGGCGCGGCGCGCGGTCAGGATGAATTGATCTTCGGCGAAACGCCCAATCTGGCCGCGCGGCTGCAGAGTCTGGCGGCGCCGAACACCGTGGTAACCTCCCTGCGCACCCGCCGTCTGGTCGGCGGAATGTTCAAGTTTCGCGCCCTCGGCGAGCATTGGGTGAAGGGATTCCAGCAACCCATCTGCGCGTGGCAAATTCTCCACGAAAGCGCCTTCCGCAACCGCTCGACCACCTCCCTCAAACGGGTAACCACCCGCTTCGTCAGTCGCCGCGCGGAATTGCGTTGCCTGCGGGAAAACTATGAATGGGCACTGCGCGGCCACTGCCGCATCATCCATCTCAGCGGCGACCCGGGCATCGGCAAATCCCGCCTGCTGCGCGCCTTTGAAAAAACCATCCACAAGCAGAATCTGCACCGGCTGCGCCTATCGTGCTCGCCCTATTTCCGCACCATCCCATTCAAGCCGATAGTCGATGAAACCAACCGGTGGCTGCAACTCGGCGGCCAACACGACTTCGGCGGGCGGCGGGAAAACATGCGCCGCGCCATGGTCGAAATCGGGCTGGACGGTCGAGACGAACATAGTTTGTTCAACGAATTACTGGCCATCCCCATGTCGCCGGGACAGGCATACCTCGACCTCAGCGCCGAGGAAAAACACCACCGCACGGTGGACACGCTGGCTCGCGTGATCATCCGTTTGTCGCGCCTGCGCCCGTTGTTTCTCGTGGTCGAGGACTTGCACTGGGCCGACTCGTCCACCCTCAAGGTGCTCGGCGGCATCATCGCCCGCGCGAGCGCCCAGCGGTTGTTCGGCGTGTTCACTTCGCGCACCGGTTTCGCCCTGCCCTGGCCGGCGGCGGACTTGCTCACGGAAGTCGCCCTCGGCGGCTTGGACGCGGACGCCTCCGGCCAGCTGATCGCGGCGGTATTCGGCGCCCGTCCCCTGCCCGACGGTCTCAAGCAGACCCTCATCCGCCGCAGCGCCGGCGTGCCGTTTTACCTCGAGGAATCCAGCTGGCACTTGGTCAACCAAATGCGCCCGAATCAAATCAGCGAAAGCGACGCCGGCTACGATACCGACCCCTACAGCCCGTTCACCATCCCCGACGCCCTGCAGTGCTCTCTCAACGCCCGCCTCGACCACCTCGGCGCGGCCAAATCATTCGCCCAGCTGGCGGCCGTCTTCGGCGGCGATTTCCGCTATTCGCTGATTCGCAAAATCGCCGCCGACAACGGCATCAACGCCGATTACGGCATGGATGTTCTGCTCGAAGCCGACCTCATTTCCGTACTGCCGGATCAATCGGCGGATCGCTACGAATTCCGCCACGCCCTGTTCCGCGACGCCGCCTATCATTCCCTGTTGCGCAAAACCCGCCAGCGATACCACCTGCAAATCGCCGAATTGCTGCAACGGGAAAACCCCGGCATCGGGCGGCAACATCCGGAATCGATCGCCTATCACTACGCCCACACCAGCCGCATCGATCTGGCCGTGGATTTGTGGCGGCGAGCCGGCGAGCGAGCCATCGCGCAATCCGCCGTGAGCGAGGCTCTGCACCATCTCTCCCACGGCCTGAAGTTGGTCGACAAACTGCCCGAAGACGCCCGCCGCGAGCGCGAACTGGCGCTGCTGCTCAACCTCGGCGTCGCCCGGACCGCCCGCTCGGGCTACCACAGCGAGCGCGTAACCCGCACCTACGAACAGGCCCTAGCGCTCGCCGAGGCAGGCGGCAGCGAGCAACAGGCGGGGATCGCGCTGTACGGACTGTGGCGCGGTATGGCCTCCCAAGCGGCGTTCTCGAAATCCCTGCGGGCATTGGTGAAACTCAAATCGCTGAGCGGAAAATCCGCCGACCCGGTACTGCGGCTGATCGCCTGCGGACTACAGGGCTTGACGCAGATGGTAGCCGGAAAATTCGCCGCCGCCGAGACATTCTGCGACCAAGCCATCGCCCGCTACGACCCGCACCGCGATCGCAACCGCGACCGCAATCTGGGCATGCGTTTCGGTCAAGACCCCTACACGACCATCCGCGGCCTCGGCGCCATCAACAAACTACTCCTCAACAAGGTGGCCGAGTCGGCAACCGAAATCGACCGCACCGTGGAAATCGCGCGCGCCATCGGCCATCCCTACACGATAACGGAAACCCTGCGCGTGGCCGCCATGTACCGACAAATCACCGGCGACCTCGACCAACTCACCGCCCTCGCCGAAGAAATCGTGGCACTGGCAAGCACCCAGGGTTTCGAAGGACTACTCGCCACGGGCAAAATCTTCCAAGCATTCTGCCGCGCCCACCAACGCGGAGACGCCACCCAAACGCGCCGCATCCAACGCAACCTGAAACGCTACGAGGAACATTACGGCCAATTATTCCTGCCCTATTTCCACAGCGTACTGGCGCAAGCCCACCTAGCCCTGGGCGACCACTTCGCCGCCCTACGCGCGACCCAAAGCGCCCTCGACCTAGCGGAACGCAACAACGAAACCTGGGCACGCGCCCCACTACTCGGCCTCAAGGCGAAAATCACCGCCGAGGGGGAACTGGCGGCAAACGAGGACATCGAACAATGGTGGCGTGAGGGAATGGAAATCGCCCGCGCGCAGGGGGCGAAATTTGTGGTTGCGAGGTTGCGGGCTTGGAGGTTGGGGTGGGGGGTGTCGCGTGGTTGATGACCTTGAACCCCTGAGCGACATGAACCGTCGCGCCGCCGTGGTCACCCTGCTTGTTGCAACAAATCGGGCACTGTGTTATCCATGACAACCGAACAATAACCCGACCGAGAAATTCCCCATGTTCAACGCAAAAACGGGCGCATTCGCGCTTATCGCATTGGCGGCTCTGGCGCTGGTGCTCATCGTGGCGCAATCGGATCGAGAGGATTCCGATGCGGGTCAGCAGGCGTGGGACGCGGGAAGCGTTGACGAGGCGGTAGCCCAATGGCGTGCGGCGGCGGATGAAGGCGACCGCCGCGCCATGCTGTCTCTCGGACGGCTGTACGCTCAGGGCATGGGTGTGCTCCAAGACCCTGTGGAAGCCCACAAATGGTTCAATCTGGCGGCAAGCCTGGGTGAGGCGGCGGCGTTGGAAGAGCGCGATGCGCTGGCGGTGCTGATGACGCCGATGGAGCTGGCGGAGGCGCGGCAACGGGCGGAGGTGGAACGCGAACGGCAAGAGCGGCAGCAGCTGGTACGCAAGTGGCCAAGCGGTAAGAAGTTTCGCGACTGCGTGGAGTGTCCCGAGCTGGTGGTAGTGCCGGCCGGTTCGTTCATGATGGGGTCGCCGGAGTCGGAGGAGGGGCTGTACGATTGGGAAGGACCGGTGCATGAAGTGACTATACCGAAGCCGTTTGCAGTGGGAATATACGAGGTAACAGTGGGGGAATTCGGTCACTTCGTGAATGAGTCCGGGCACTCTCAGGGGGAAGTCGAATGCTGGATATACAAGGAAGATGAGTGGCAGGAGGTATCGGGAAACAGTTGGAATAAACCGGGATTCTCACAAACGGACGCCCATCCGGTGGTGTGCGTGAGTTGGGAAGATGCGCGGGAATATGTGCGCTGGCTGTCGCAAAAGACGGGGGAAAACTACCGCTTGTTGAGCGAATCGGAATGGGAGTACGTAGCGCGTGCGGGGACGCGGACGGTCCGGTATTGGGGAGAGAGTGAGTCTGGCCAGTGCCGTCATGCAAATGGGCTGGATAGGTCGGCAAAAGAGGAATACAGTTCTGCTGAAGATGCGGCGGACTGTGATGATGGTTATGTCCATACTGCGCCGGTGGGTTCGTTTTCGGCGAATGCGTTCGGGTTGTACGATGTTCACGGAAATGTGTGGGAGTGGGTTGGGGATTGTTGGAATGAAAATTACAAGGGGGCGCCGACGGATGGGAGTGTGTGGGAGTTGGGCGAGTGCGAGTACCGAGTGTTGCGGGGCGGTTCGTGGGACGTCAATCCGCGGCTTCTCCACTCCGCCGGCCGCGTCTGGAACACCACCGGCTACCGGGACTATGGTGTGGGTTTCCGCGTTGCCAGAACGCTTGCGCCTTGAATCTTTGTCTCCTTGCCTCTTTGGGGTGCCGGGACGTTTCCCGCGAATTACCCTTTCCCCTATTCCCTTACCACCATCAACCCACCCCCTCCCCCCCAAAAGCCGCCCGCAACAACTCCCGCGTATACGCATGCTGCGGCTCCGCAAACACCGCCTGCGCCCCCCCCTGCTCCACCACCTCCCCATCCCTCATTACCAACAGCTGATCAGCCACCGAGCGCACCACCGCCAAGTCGTGGGATATGAACACATAACCGAGGCCGTGTTGTTGTTGGATGCGGGTGAGCAGGTTGAGTACTTGCACTTGCACGGTGCGATCCAGAGCCGAGGTGGGTTCGTCCAAGAACAGGATTTTCGGTTCCAGAATCAGGGCGCGGGCGATGGCTATGCGTTGGCGTTGGCCGCCGGAGAATTCGTGGGGGTAGCGGAAGCGGGCTTCGGCGTCTATTTCTACTTCGCCGAGGATTTCCACCACCCGCCGGTCGCGCTCGGCGGGGTCGGTGATTAGGCCGTGGGCGTCCAGGCCCTCGCTGACGATTTCGCCGATGGACATGCGCGGCGAGAGGGAGCCGAACGGATCTTGGAAGACGATCTGCATTTCCCGCCGCAGGTTCTTCATGGCGCGCCCGGCCAGCATATCGATGGCTTGGCCGTTGAAGGTGATGCGGCCGTTGGATTGCAGCAGGCGCAGCACCGCCAGCGCCAGAGTGGTCTTGCCGGAGCCGGATTCGCCGACTACGCCGAGGCTGTGGCCGGCGTGGAGTTTCAGCGAGACTTGCTTGACCGCCTTGAAGTGGCCGACGGTGCGCTTGAGCAGGCCGCGGCGCAGGGGGAACCATACCTTGAGATTTTCCACGCTGAGAATTTCCCCACCGGCGGGAGGCGATTTTCGCGCGGGCGGCTCGGCGGCCAGCAGTTGGCGGGTGTAGGGCTGCTCTGCCGAGACGAATATCTGCTGCCGCGTGCCGCGCTCGACTATGCGCCCGGCCTTCATCACCAATACCCGTTGGGCGACCTTGCGCACCATGTTGAGGTCGTGGGTGATCAGTAGCAGGCCGAGGTTTTCGCTGCGTTGCAGATCTTGCAGCAGGGCGAGTATGCGCGATTGCACGGTTACATCCAGGGCCGTGGTGGGCTCGTCGGCGAGCAGAATTTCCGGCTTGTTGGCGAGCGCCATGGCGATCATGACGCGCTGGCGCTGGCCGCCGGAGAGTTGGTGGGGGTAGGCGGTCAGGCGGGTTTCCGGGGAGTCTATGCCGACTTGCTCCAGCAGCTCGATGATCTTGGCGCGGGCGGCGGCGCCGACTAGGCTCTGATGCAGGGCGAGGGATTCGCCGATCTGCTTTTCGATGATGTGCAGGGGGTTGAGGGCACTCATCGGCTCCTGAAAGATCATGGAAATGTCGTTGCCGCGAATGCGCCGCAGGGTTTCTTCGTTGGCCTCGGTCAATTCGACGCCGCGATGGATGATGGAGCCGCGCGTAACGACTTGGGCGCGCGGCAACAGTTGCAGTAGGGACAGGGCGGTTACCGATTTGCCGCAGCCGGATTCGCCCACCAGCGCCAGCGTTTCTCCGGCGTGCAGATCGAATCCCATGCCCTCGACCACCGGAGTGATGATTTCCTCTTGCTTGCGGCGTTGGCGGAAGCTGATGGAAAGGTCGGATACCGCCAGCGCCGCCCCTTGCGTGTTCGCCGTGCTCTCTTTCATTTGAACAGCTTGCGCGGGTCGAAGGCGTCGCGCACCGCTTCGCCGATGAAGATGAGTAGCGACAGCATCAGCCCGACTATGACGAAGCCGGAAATTCCGAGCCACGGCGCCTGCAGATTGGCCTTGCCCTGCGCCAGAATCTCGCCGAGGGAGGCGGACCCGGGCGGCAGCCCGAAGCCGAGGAAATCCAGCGAGGTCAGCACGGTTACCGAGCCGGCCAGAGTGAACGGCATGAAGGTTATGGTGGCCACCAGCGCGTTCGGCAGGACATGGCGGAGGATGATGCGGGTGTCGCCGACGCCGAGGGCGCGGGCGGCGCGCACATATTCGAGTTTGCGCGTCTTCAGGAATTCGGCGCGCACCACGCCGACGAAGCCCATCCACGAGAACAGCAGCAGGATGATCAGCAGCCACCAGAAATTCGGCTCCACCACGCTCGCCAGAATGATCAATATGTACAGTGTCGGCATACTGCTCCACACCTCCATGAAGCGTTGCAACATGAGGTCGAGCCAGCCGCCGAAGTAGCCCTGAACGGCACCGGCGGCGACGCCGACCACGGCGCTCGCCAGCGTCAGGAGAAAGCCGAACAGCACGGAAATGCGGAAGCCGTAGATGATGCGGGCGACCACATCGCGCGCCTGATCGTCGGTGCCGAGGAGATGTTCGCCGCCGGGGGGCGCGGGTGCCGGGTGGTCGAGATCCCAGTCCACCGTGGTGTGGTGGAATTCGAGCAGCGGCCACACGGCGAAACCGTTTTCCTCGATCTGCCGCTTGAGCCACGGGTCGCGATAGACCGCCTCGGTGGGGAAGTCGCCGCCGAAATCGGTTTCCGCGTATTCGATCGCGGCGGGCCAGTAGGCGGCGCCATCGTACCACACGAAGAAGGGCTTGTCGTTGGCCACCAATTCGGCGAACAGCGAGACGACGAACAGCAGGAGGAATATCCACAGCGCCCACAAGCCGCGCCGGTTGGCCTTGAACATCGCCCAGCGCCGCGCGCCCATGGGGCCGAGGGCCAACCGCGGCGGTGGCGGTGGCGGTGGCGGTGGCGGGGGATTGTCAGCGTTCATTGCTCACGGCTTTCAAAGTCGATGCGGGGGTCGATCCAGGTATACATGAGGTCGGAGATGATGCCGAGGAGCAGGCCCAGCAAGGTGAAGAACCACAGGGTGCCGAACATCAACGGGTAGTCGCGCTGCAGCGCCGCCTCGAATCCCAGCAGTCCGAGGCCGTCGAGCGAGAAGATGATCTCGATCAGCATGGCGCCGGTGAACAGGATATTGACCACGGCGGCGGGGAAACCGGCGATGACGATGAGCATGGCGTTGCGGAATACATGGCGATACATGACCTTGCGCTCGCTCAGACCCTTGGCGCGCGCGGTCAGCACATATTGCTGGCTGATCTGGTCGAGGAACGAGTTCTTGGTGAGCATCGCCAGCGAGGCGAAGCCGCTGATGGTGAGGGCGGTGATGGGCAGGGCGAGATGCCAGAAATAGTCGGCGATCTTGGCCGGCCAGGAGAGGGAGTGCCAGTTGTCGGACACCAGATCGCGCAACGGGAACCAATCGAAATATACCCCGCCGGCGAACACCACCAATAGGAGGACGGCAAACAGGAAGCCGGGAATGGCGACGCCGATGGTCAACAACACGCTGGTGGTGATGTCGAAGCGGCTGCCGTCTCGCACCGCCTTGGCCACGCCCAGCGGGATGCTGACCAGATAGACCAGCAGGGTGGACCACAGTCCGAGGGAGATCGACACCGGCATTTTGTCCAGCACCAATTCCACCACCGATTTGTCGCGGAAGAAACTGTCGCCGAAGTCGAAGCGCAGGTAGTTGGCCATCATGTCGATGAAACGCTGGTGCACCGGCTTGTCGAAGCCGAAGCGTTTTTCCAGCTCGGCGATGAATTCCGGACTCAGGCCCTGAGCGCCGCGATAACGACTGTCGCCGCCGGCTCCGCCGCCGCCGCCGACGTTTATATTTTCCGAGGTGTCTCGGGTCACCCGCTCGGCCGCATCCACCCCTTCGCCGGTTATGTTGGCGATGGCCTGCTCCACCGGTCCTCCGGGGGCGAATTGGATGACCACGAAATTGAGCAGCATGATCAACCCCAGCGTGGGCAGCACCAGCAGCAACCGCTTGAGCAGATAGGCGCCCATCAGTTCTCCCTCCGCCGGAAATATCTGCGCGCCATGTAGACGCCGCCGAGCAGGATGGCGATCAGCAACGCCAGTCGCCAGCCGCTTGGCCAGGGCCCGTGGGGATTGGTCTCGCCCGCGCGCCGTCCCGAGGTGATTTCGCCGCGTGCGCGCGCCTCTTCGAGGGCGGCCGCCTTGGCCGGATCGTGCCACCATCTAGCCACGCTCACGCCGTTGCGCAGGGGCGTTTGCGGGCGGTCGTATCGATTCCACCACAGAATCCGATCCGCGTTCAAATGCCAGTTCGGCACCACATAATGCCCCCACAGCAACACGCGATCCAACGCCCGCGTGGTCGTGATCAGCTGCTCGCGGGTGCGCGCGGCGATCAGTTTGCGGATGAGGGCGTCGATCACCGGATGGCAGATGCCCGCCATATTGCGGCTGCCGGATCGCTCGGCGGCGGCGCAACTCCAGAATTCGCGCTGCTCGTTGCCCGGCGACTCGGACTGCGGCCAGCCGCTCACCAGCATGTCGAAATCGAAGGCGCGCACGCGGTTGATGTACTGGCTGGTGTCCACCAGACGCACCTTCATGTCGATGCCCAAGCGTTTCAGGTTGCTTACATATGGCAGGATGAGGCGATCCCAGGAACTGCTGTAGGTGAGCATTTCGATCTGCAGGGGGATATTGCCTTCGGGATCGATCAGCCTGCCGTCTCGGATTTCCCAGCCGGCTTGACGGATGAGATCGAGCGCTTGCAGCAGGTTTTGTCGCGGCCAGCCGCTGCCGTCGGTTTTCGGGCTGGCATAAACTTGGGTGAACAATTCGGGCGGCAGTTGGTCGCGGTAGGGTTCGAGGATGGCCAGTTCGTCTCCCTGCGGGATGCCGGAGGAGGCCAGTTCGGAGTTGCTGAAGTAGCTTTCCGTGCGGGTGTATTGGTCGTAGAAGATCTTCTGATTGGTCCAATTGAAGTCGAACGCCAGCCCGATGGCCTGACGGATCAGGCGATTTTGAAATTTCCCCCGCCGCAGGTTGAGCACGAATGCCTGCATTCCCTGCGGCGCCTGATGCTCGATGCGCTCCTTCACCAGCCAACCGGCCTCGACCGAGGGGATGTCGAATTCGGTGGCCCAACTTTTGGCGGTGTTTTCCGCGTAGAAATCCACATCGCCGGATTTCAGCGCCAGCCGAATGGGGATGCGATCGCGAAAATAATCCGTGCGCAGGATGTCGAAATTGTTGATGCCTCGATTGACCGGCAGATGTGCCCCCCAATAGTCCGCCACCCGCTCGAGCTCGACGAAGCGGCCCGGGTCGAATCGCCCCACTCGGTAGGGCCCGCTGCCGAGGGGCGGGGTCAGGGTGGTCTTGGTGAAATCGTTCTCGTTTTGCGCCCAGTAATGCTTCGGCAGTATGGGGAGATCGCCGAGAATCAGCGGCAGCTCGCGATTCTCGTTGGTCTTGAAGGTGAAGCGCACCGCGCGCCCCCCGACCGCCTCCACGCCGGCCACATCGGCGTAATAGAAGCGGTATCTGGATGCCCCCTTTTCCATCAGGGTGTTGAACGACCACACCACATCCTGTGGCATGATGGGCGCGCTGTCATGCCATCTTGCCTCCGCGCGCAGGTGAAACGTGATCCACGATCGATCCGCCGGATATTCGACCGATTCGCACAACAGGCAGTACTTGGTGAATGCCTCGTCTTGAGACGATACCATGAGGGTTTCGATGGAGCCGGTAGCGGCGGGCGTGCCCTTGTCGATCCAGGCGTTGAAGCTGTCGAAGGTGCCGCGCGCCCCCTGCCGCAGGGAACCGCCTTTGGGCGCATTCGGGTTGACATAGTCGAAATGGCTGAATCCCGCCGGATATTTGGGCGCGCCGTGCATGGCGATGGCGTCGGCGCGGATGATTTCGCCTTGCGCCAACGCCGCATTCTGGCTGACCAGCACCAGCGCCAGCGCAATGCACGCCGCGCCCGCGCCGATTATTCTTGGATTGATGGGGTTGCAGTGCGCTCGCATATACGCGAGATTGTACACGGGAACGGCGAATTTCGATTCGCCGATTCGCTGATTCCGAGGCTCTCTTTCTGCATTCGATGACATCGCCCCCCACCCAATTCAGCCGCCGCCTGCTGCGCTGGTTCGACCGCCACGGGCGCAAATCCCTGCCCTGGCGCCGCCGCAGTCCATATCAAATCTGGATCTCGGAGATCATGCTGCAACAAACCCGCGTGAGCACGGTGATCCCCTATTACCACAGATTCCTCGCGAGATTCCCCGACATCGCCACACTGGCGCGCAGCGACGAGGACGATGTATTGCACCACTGGTCCGGCCTCGGCTACTACGCGCGGGCACGCAATCTGCACGCCGCGGCCAAGCGCATGGTGGCGCACCACGCCGGCCGATTCCCCGACCGATTCGATCAAGTGCTGGCTCTCCCCGGCATCGGCCGCTCCACTGCCGGGGCGATTCTGGCGTTTGCCTGGGGGCGGCGCTATCCGATTCTCGACGGCAATGTGGTGCGCGTGCTGACGCGCTATTACGCCATCGCCGACGATCCGGCGGAGCGCAAGGTGAAGGCGCAACTGTGGGAAATCGCCGACCGCCTCACTCCGGCTCGGCGAGTCGGCGACTACACGCAGGCGCTCATGGACCTCGGCGCGACCGTCTGCCGGCGCGCCAAACCGCTGTGCGCCGATTGCCCGCTGGCGGCGGATTGCCGCGCCTTTCGCCAGGGCCGGGGCGACCCCGCCGCCTTCCCCCGCCGCAAACCGAAGGCCGCCCGCCCACTTCGCTCAGTCGTCATGTTGGTGATCGGCAACCACCACTCCCACCACTCCCGATGGCTACTGGTGAAACGCCCGCCCAGCGGAATTTGGGGCGGATTGTGGTCGTTGCCCGAATACGCGGGCGCGCCGCCGCCGGGGGAGCAACTGCAAAAACGCCCGGTGGCGCAGTGGTGCCGGCAGCAATTCGGCTTGGTCGTGGAGGTCGGCGAGCCGTTGCCGATCGTGCGGCATTCGTTCACCCACTTCGACCTAGACATCCTGCCCCTGCCCGCCGTCTGCGCGAGTACGGGCGAGTGGGGCGAGGGAGGCGGGCGAATCATGGACAGCGCGGCGCATCTTTGGTACAACCCGACTTCTCCGGCGCCGGTGGGATTGCCGGTGGTGGTCAACCGTATTCTGGGTATGTTCGATGAGTCGTAAGGTGCAATGCGTGAAACTGGGCCGAGAGGCCGAGGGACTGGACTTCCCGCCGTGGCCCGGCGAGCTCGGTCAGCGACTGTATGAAAGCGTGTCCAAGGAGGCTTGGCAGGAGTGGCTGCGCCAGCAGACCATTCTCATCAATGAATACAAGCTGAATCCGCTGGAGGCCGAGCACAAGCGCTATCTGGCGGCGCAGATGGAGGCGTGGTTTTTCGGCGACGGCATCGTCTTGCCGGATGCTTGGAATCCGCAGTAGGGATACGGCGAGTCGGGCGGTTTGCTCGGTCGCTCGGTCGTTGGTCGCTACGCCTTCGAGTGATCTCGCGCATAACGAAAACGCCCGCCGACGCGACATGCGCCGACGGGCGTGTAGTGTCCCGTCTAGTCGGGACGATGGTTGTACTCTAGACGGGTGTTACGTTCTCCGCTTGCAGTCCCTTGGGGCCGCTCACCACTTCAAATGTAACTTGTTGGCCGTCATGGAGGGTTCTTCGACCCTCTCCGTTGATTGCTCGGTAGTGCACGAAAACATCGGGCCCTTCCGATCGCTCTATGAAACCAAAACCCTTGGTATCGTTAAACCACTTCACGGTTCCGGTTGCTTGTTTGCCTGACATGTTTACCTCTCGCTCGATGAAAATTTGCCACCTCGGTGGCTCTTGCGGCAGAGCCGGCTCGTGTGAGCGACCTCGCCGATTCGTGCCCCTTGTGCCAGCGGGCAACGCCTCTGAGTGTACCAGTGTTGGGCGCGTGTCAATACGGGAAATGATACGAAAATAGCATGGGTTCAGGCTCGGCCTTAGGGCCCGTCAAAGACGTTTCAACGGCCATTCAAAGGGCCTTCAAAGGCTCTTCAACGCCAACAGGGTTTCCGACAGCGAGTCGATTTCGATTTCCCTTTCCTGTGCTTCGCCGGTGGAGCGTCGGCGGTACTCGACCACGCCCTTTTCGAGGCCGCGTTGCGCCACCACCAAGCGGTGGGGGATGCCGATCAATTCCATATCGGCGAACATGACTCCGGGCCTTTCATCGCGGTCGTCGAGCAGCACATCGAAACCCGCTTGGCACAACCGATCGTGCAAGTCCAGCGCCGCCTTTCGCACAGCCGCCGAGCGGTGATAGCCCACCGGCACGATGGCGACATCGTAGGGGGCGATGGCGTCGGGCCAGATGATTCCCTTGTCATCGTGATGTTGCTCGATGGCGGCGGCGATCACGCGGGTTACGCCGATGCCGTAACACCCCATTTCCATGACCACCGGCTTGCCGTCCTCGTCCAACACGGTGGCGCCCAGCGCCTCGCTGTATTTGGCGCCCAGTTGGAAGATGTGGCCGACCTCGATGCCGCGAGCGATGGTCAATGTGCCCTGACCGTCCGGACCGGGATCGCCTTCGACCACATTGCGCAGGTCGGCGGCTTGCGGCAATGGCAGGTCGCGCCCCCAGTTGATGCCGAAATAATGCTTGTCTTCGATGTTGGCGCCGGCGCCGAAATCCGCCATTGCCGCGACGCTGTGGTCGGCGATGAAGTCGATGGGCAGGTTGACCGGGCCGAGGGAGCCGGGCCCGGCGCCGATGGCCTCTCGAATTTCATCTCCGTCGGCCATGCGCAATGGGGATGCCACCTGCGCGAGTTTCTCGGCTTTGCGGATATTCAGCTCGTGGTCGCCGCGCACCAGTAGGGCGATCAGGCCGTGTGCCGATTCGTCGGAGGCCGCCACCACCAGCGTCTTGATGGTTTTTTCGATGGGCAGGGAAAAGTTTTCGACGAGGGCGCGGATGGTCTTGGTGTCGGGCGTGTCTACCAACCGCATTGACTCGGTGGGCGCTGGGCGCGCTTCCGGCGGCACGGGCGCCTCGGCCATTTCCAGATTGGTCGCGTAGTCGCCGTCGGTGGAAAAGGCGATGGCGTCCTCGCCGGAATCGGCGAGAACATGAAATTCGTGGGAGGTATCGCCGCCGATGCTGCCGGAATCGGCCACCACCGCCCGATAGCGCAGCCCCATGCGGTCGAATATGGCGCAGTATGCTTGGTGCATGCGCTGATATGCCTGTTGCAGCGAGGCGCGATCCGTGTCGAAGGAATAGGCGTCCTTCATGACGAATTCCCGCCCGCGCATGACGCCGAAACGCGGCCTGATCTCGTCGCGGAATTTGGTTTGAATCTGATAGAAATTGACCGGCAGCTGACGATAGCTGCGCAACTCGTTTTTCACCAGCGTGGTGATCACCTCTTCGTGAGTGGGGCCGAGGCAGAAATCCCGTTGATGGCGATCGCGGAAGCGTAGCAGTTCCGGGCCGAATTCATCCCACCGCCCGGATTCCCGCCACAGCTCGGCGGGCTGCACCGCGGGCAGCAGCACCTCTTGAGCGCCGGCGCGGTTCATCTCCTCGCGGATGATGCGCTCCACCTTGCGCAACACATTGACGCCGGTGGGCAGCCAGTCGTATATGCCGGCGGCGACACGGCGGATGAGACCGGCGCGCAGCATCAACTGGTGGCTGACGATTTCGGCGTCCGCCGGCGTTTCCCGAAGGGTGGCGAGGAGGCGTTGAGAGGCAAGCATGGTGGGTTTGGGGGTTGGTTCGCGGAAAAAAGTAACGGATCGGCGGGCGGCTACGGGTGGGCGGATCAGGATCGGCTGGAGGATCGCAACGATTAAGTTCGTCTCGGGGGATCGTCCACGGGGAAATGAGGCCGAAAAAACCGATGGCTGGCTACGGCGGCTACATTCAAAAATAAGTGTAATCCACCGCACCCGTCAGGTGTTTCGAGTATCTCCACGCCGCTCGGTAGTGTCAAGGGGCGTGGCGCGCAGGCGCCCGAGCTTTGGCGAGAAAATCGGCAATGATGCGCACCGCCTCGGCGATGTCCCGATCGTCGATCTGCCGATGGGTTACCAGCCGTATGCCGCCCGCCGCAGTCGCTTTGCCGAGCAGCAAGCCGCGGCTGCGGGCGTATTCCCCCAGCGCCTCGAGGTCGTGGCCGGGCAGTGTCGCGAACACCATGTTGGTGTGCGCCTTTGCGCCGAGCACTTCCACGCCGTCCAGCCGAGTCAATTCATCGGCCAGCCGCTGGGCGCGCGCGTGGTCGTTGCCGAGTCGCTCGATGTTGTGTTGCAGCGCGTACAGTCCGGCGGCGGCCAGCATACCCACCTGCCGCATGCCGCCGCCCGTCATTTTGCGCCAGCGGCGGGCGCGGCGGATGATCTCTTCGTTGGCGCACAACACCGAACCGACCGGCGCCCCCAATCCCTTGGAGAGACAGATCGAGACCGAGTCGAAACGCCGGGTAATCTGCGCCAACTCGACACCGAGGGCAACGGCGGCGTTGAAGGCGCGCGCGCCGTCGAGATGGATGCCGAGGCCGTTCGCCCGCGCCAGCGACTCGGCGCGCGCCAGATAATCCAGCGGGATAACCTTGCCACCGATGGTGTTTTCCAGCGCGAGTAGGCGGGTTGTGGCGAAGTGGAAATCGTCCGCCTTGATGGCCGCCGCCACCTTGTCGAGGTCGATGGTGCCGTCCGCCTCGCATTCCAGCGGCTGCGGCTGAATGCTGCCGAGCACGGCGGCGCCGCCCGCCTCGAAGCGGTAGGTGTGGGCGTTCTGGGCGACTATGTATTCGTCGCCTCGCTGGCAATGGCTCAGCAGGGCTACCAGATTGCTCTGCGTGCCGGAGGGAAAGAACAATCCGGCTTCCTGCCCGGCCATTTCCGCCATTTTCCGCTCCAGCCGCGCGACCGTCGGATCCTCTTCGTACACATCATCGCCCACCTCGGCGTCCATCATCGCCCGGCGCATGCCGTCGCAGGGGGTGGTTACGGTGTCGCTGTGCAGGTCGATCACCTGTGATTTTCCGGGCGAACTGGCATTTGATAAATGTTTTCGTGCTATAGTGAAATTGACCACACCGCCAACCTGAATCCACTTGATCCCGGTTCCAAATAATGACTGATGCGCTGACCGAGTTAGCGAAAAAACATGCAACGGACAAATGGGGAGCGCACTATTATACGCCTCATTACCATCGGTTTTTCGAGCATATCAGGCACAAGTCGCTGCGTGTTTTCGAGATAGGCGTAGGTGGATATGAAAGGCCGGATGAAGGTGGCGAATCATTGCGCATGTGGAAGGAGTATTTCCCGAACGGCCAGATCGTGTCCATCGACATATTCGACAAATCAACACTTGAGGAAGAGCGGATAAAGATTTATCGCGGGAGTCAAACGGATACGGAAATGTTGGCGGAAATAAACTCCGAGATGGGCCCATTCGATATCATTATCGATGATGGCAGCCATCTGCAATCGCATATCATCACCTCCTTCGAATTTTTATTTCCCCTTTTGGCAGAGAACGGAATATACGTGGTCGAGGATCTGCAAACTTCGTACTGGAAGAGTTTTGGCGGGGACAGTTTCGATCTGCGCCGAAAAAATACGGCAATGAATTATTTCAAGCAATTGTTGGACGGCCTGAATCACGAGGAGATCGAGAATCCGCTTTACCGCCCGAATTATTTTGACGAAAATATCGTTTCGATGAGTTTCTTTCACAATATCGTCTTTATACAGAAGGGGAAAAATGATGAAGGTAGCAACCTTTCACGCATATTGAGGATGAGAGAGAAACCGATATCGAGCAAAATATTCAGATATGTGAAGGGGAAATTGCACTCACTTACCCATTTCGATTCCAATGACAACTTGTGCATAGTTCCCCCAGCCCATCTCTCCGGACTGCCAGCATGACAACCACCCAACCGAGTCTACTCACCTTCCCCAACGGCGACAAAATCCAACCGACTTTTTCCGCCGACGAGATGGAGGGTCGTCTGGACAAACTGCGTCGCGAGATGGCGCAGCAGGGGGTGGATGTGGCGTTGTTCACCTCCCACCACAACATCAATTACTACGCGGATTTCCTGTATTGCGCGTTCGGGCGGCCCTACGGTTTGGTGGTGGACGGCGATTCGCATACCGTCATTTCCGCCAATCTGGACGCCGGCCAGCCCTGGCGGCGCATCCGTGGGGAGAATCTGGTGTACACCGACTGGCAGCACGACAACTACTTTCGCGCGGTGCGCAAATTGATCGCGGATGGATTGGTCGTGGGCGTGGAATTCGATCATCTGAGCGTGCAGAGCATGGAGAAACTGACGGCGGCATTGCCGAAAAGCCGCATCGTCGACATCGCTCCGGCGACCATGGCGCTGCGCATGATCAAGTCGGACGAGGAGATCGCGCACATCACCAAAATGGCGCGCGTCGCCGATCTCGGCGGTGCCGCCTGCGTCGAGGCGATCGCGCCGGGAGTCGGCGAGCACGAGGTCGCGCTGCACGCCACCGACGCCATGGTGCGCGAGATCGCCCGCGTCTGGCCGCACGCCGAGCTGATGGACACCTGGACCTGGTTGCAATCGGGGATCAACACCGACGGCGCGCACAATCCGGTTACTTCGCGCCGCATCGAGCGCGGCGACATTATCAGCATGAATTGCTTTCCCATGGTGGCCGGCTATTATGTGGCGTTGGAGCGCACCCTGTTCTGCCAATCCGCCTCGGATGAACATCTGCGCCTGTGGGAGATCAACTGCCGAGTGCACGAGGCCGGCCAGGCGCTGATCGCCCCCGGTGTTCGTTGTTGCGACATCGCGCGGGAGCTCAACCAAATCTACCGGCAGCACGATCTGCTCGAATACCGCACCTTCGGCTACGGCCATTCCTTCGGCGTGCTGTGCCACTACTATGGCCGCGAGGCCGGGCTGGAATTGCGCGAAGACATCGACACGGTGCTGGTGCCCAACATGGTGGTGTCGATGGAGCCGATGATCGTCATCCCCGAAGGCAGAGCCGGTGCGGGCGGCTATCGCGAGCACGACATTCTGGTGGTAACCGAGGACGGCAACCGCAACATCACCGGCTTCCCCTACGGCTCGCAGCACAACATCATCCAACCGGCGGTGAATCCGCACTAACCATTTCGCTCATCATGCAATCATCCGCACTGACAATCGCTTGGAATCGCTTCCTCGGCCCTAGCCCGGCATGGTACAAGGCGACCATCATCGCCTTCCTCGCGCTCAATCCGCTGCTGTTGGTCACCACCGGCCCGTTCGTTACCGGCTGGGTGGTCATCGGCGAATTCATCTTCGCGCTGGCCATGGCGTTGCGCTGCTATCCATTGCAGTCGGGCGGGCTCATCGCCCTCGAAGTCATCTTCATCGGCCTGACCGATCCGACCTCGGTATACCACGAGATCGTTGCCAATCTCGAGGTCATCCTGCTGCTGGTGTTCATGGTGGCGGGCATCTACTTTATGAAGCCGTTGCTCATGTTCATCTTCAGCAAGGTGTTCGTGAATATCCGCTCGAAGTCGGTTCTCTCCCTGCTGTTCTGCTTCCTCTCGGCGATCCTGTCCGCCTTCCTCGACGCCCTCACCGTTACCGCCGTGCTGATCAGCGTGGCGGTGGGCTTTTACGGCGTCTATCACCGCATCCAGTCCGGCGACCCGGACTACGATCCCGCCAGCGTCCTCGAGCGGGATGAGTTGGGCGGAGAATCCCTCGAGCAATTTCGCATGTTCCTGCGCAGTCTGGTCATGCACGGCGCGGTCGGCACCGCCTTGGGCGGCGTGTGCACGCTGGTGGGCGAGCCGCAAAATCTGCTGATCGCCGCCAAGATGGAGTGGGAGTTCATGGAGTTCTTCTTCAAGATGGCGCCCATCACCATGCCGGTGCTGGTGTGCGGGCTATGCACCTGCTGGCTATTGGAAAAATTGAAGTGGTCCGATTTCGGCACCACCCTGCCCGAAGATGTGCGCGTCATTCTGGCGCAGTATTCCGAGCAACAGGATCGCACCCGCAGCGACGCCGAAATGTACGACATCAAGATGCAGGCGGTGGCGGCCGTCTTCCTCGTCATCACCCTGGCGTTCCACCTCGCGCCGGTGGGGTTGATCGGCCTTGCCATCATCGTTCTGCAAACCGCCTTCACCGGCATCACCGATGAGCACCGCATCGGTCGGGCGTTTGAAGAGGCGTTGCCCTTTACCGGCCTGCTCGTGGTGTTTTTCGTCATCGTCGCCATGATTCACGACGCCCACCTGTTCAGCCCCATCATCGATAGCGCGCTGGCCATGCCGGTGGAATCCCAGCCGGCCATCTTCTTCATCGCCAACGGCGTGCTGTCCATGATCAGCGACAATGTCTTTGTCGCCACGGTCTACATCAACGAAATGAGGGCGGCCTTCGACGCCGGCGCCATCTCCCGCGCGCATTTCGATAACCTCGCCATCGCCATCAACACCGGCACCAACCTGCCGAGCGTGGCCACCCCCAACGGTCAGGCGGCCTTCCTCTTCCTGCTGACTTCCATGCTGGCGCCGCTGATCCGCCTGTCCTACGGCAAGATGGTGTGGATGGCGTTGCCGTACACCGTGGTATTGGGCGGAGTCGGCCTGCTGTGCATCATCGCGTTTCTCTAGGGCACCAACCCGTCAACCCGCCCGCAACACCCGCGAGACGGCGAGACGCAACTCGACCAACTGCTCGGCGAACCACGGATTGCGCTTCAACCAGCCGTTGTTGCGCGGACTCGGATGCGGCAGAACGGCACAATGCGGCCAGTATTCGCGCCAATTCCGCACGGTTTCGGTGAGCGTAGCCTTGCGCCGCTCGCCGAGGTGATAGCGCTGGGCGTACAAGCCGATCACCAGAGTCAACTCGATGCGCGGCAATGCCGCCAGCAACCGACTGCGCCAAGCAACGGCACATTCCGCCCGCGGCGGCAAATCCCCCCGCGCGGCACTGCCGGGATAACAAAACCCCATAGGGACGATGGCCACCTTGCGCCGATCATAAAAACACGCCCGATCGATCCCCATCCACTCCCGCAACCGCTCGCCACTGGGATCGTTGAACGGCAGCGAGGTGCGGTGAACGCGGATTCCGGGAGCCTGCGCGGCTACCAGAATGCGCGCGTCCGGATGCGCCTGAAAAACCGGATTCGGATCGAGGGGCAAATGCGCCTTGCAGATGTCGCAGGCGCGGATGCGCTTGCACAATGCGTTGAAGGCGGGTGTGCTCATGGGCGGTAGGGGGTTTGCGGCATTTCGGTAACTTTTCTTACATTTCCAGACAAAATGGGTTACTCTCCGCCTCTCTGTAGTCGCACAACCCTTGTCGGGTCTCTCGTGAATACGATACCGGCTTTTCGGCAGGATTGCGATGGAGGCATCCGGAAACGGGCGACATTGCAGCAAAGCGAACTGGATCCGATGTGGAATCGGTTACAGGTTTTGGTACACCCAACCATTAAATCAAGAGGACAGCACAATGAGCAAGAAACTGAACGGGAGCGTCAACTTGCTGGCGGATTCCTTCCGAAGCGTTATTGATGAAGCGTTGACAGAGGCTTTGGCCGATTCAAGGGAGAAATCGAAACAGGACATGAAAGATATGGAAACATCTTTGCTGAGCGCCGTGTCCCATGACCTTGAAAAATTTGATGAAAGAATCACCGATCGAATGAACAGTCTCGATCGCAATGTGCAGGCTCAAATCAACGAACTGCGCAAAGAAGTGAAGGCAGATATAGCCAACATCGCAACCCATTAAACTCTGAGTTTCCACCATATATTTTCACTGACGCCGCCTCTTTCGGGCGGCGTTTCTTTTTAAGTCGGAAGGAATTTTTGTTGATCATCAGAGCGGCGGCGAAATCATGGCGCGAACAACTCGTACAACTCAAACCACCACCGTCCGCCCCCCATCCACAGTGATCACCTGACCGGTGACGAAATCCGCGTCCGCCAGCAGAAATCGCACAGCCGAGGCGATGTCGTCGGCGTTGCCCGCGCGTTTCAGCGGGGTGCGTGATACCAGTCTTTGGCGGGCCAGTTCGTCGGTGTCGTTTTCCGGCCAGAGGATTGCTCCCGGCGCCACCGCGTTGACGCGCACTTGCGGGCCGAGTTCCTGCGCTAGGGAGCGAGTCAGCGACCACAGGCCGGCCTTGGAGGCGCAATAGAGGGCGTGTTGGGGCAGTGGGCGCTCGGCGTATATGTCGGTGATGTTGACGATGGCGCCGTGGGTTTTCTTCAGGTGCGGGGCGGCTGCTTGGCTGAGAAAGAAGGGCGCCTTGAGGTTGGTGTCCATGATGAGCTGCCACTGCTCTTCGTCGGCGGCGTGAAGCGGCGTCGGGAAGAATGCCGAGGCATTGTTGATGAGGGCGTCCAGCCGCCCGAATTCGGCGGCGCACTGGCGCACCAGATTGCGCGCCTTGGCGAGTTCCGTGAGGTCTCCGCGAATCAGCAGCACCGAGCCGGGGCGCTGGTCGCACAATTCCGCCCGCAGGGATTCCGCCTGCGCGGCACTGCGGCGATAGTGAATCACCACCTTCATCCCCCAGTGGTGCAACATACGCGCGGTGTGTGCGCCGATTCGCCGGGAACCGCCGGTGATGAGCGCGACTTTATCCTGCAAACTGGTCATAATTCCCCCGACCGACGCGCCACGCCGTGTTTGTATCAAGTTTGTATCAATCGAGTTTCCTATTCTAGCACCGCTTTTTTCCCGGCAACCCGGCTCCACTCCAGCAATGTTGAGCGAACCCACGGCTGAACACAAACTTCATTCCGAGCGGCTGAGCAGGCGCATCCGCCGCTGCATCGCCGACAACCACGGCTGGATCGGTTTCGACCAATTCATGCAAGAGGCGTTGTACGCGCCCGCATTGGGGTATTACAGCGCTGGACTGCCCGCATTCGGTCGATTCGGGGATTTTGTGACCGCGCCGCATCTGGGGGATGTGCTGGCGCGCTGTCTGGCAAAGCAATGCGCCGAAGTGCTGGCGGAAATCGGCTCTGGCGACATCATCGAATTCGGCGCCGGCAGCGGCCGCCTTGCCGCCGATATGTTGCCGGCTCTGGAGGCATTGGGGCGGCTGCCCGAGCGCTATTGCATCGTGGAAACCAGCGCGGCTCTGAGCGCCCGCCAGCGCGCCACCATCGCCGCCCGCTGCGCGTCTCTGGGCGAGCGCGTGCACTGGCTCGAGCGGTTGCCGGAAGAGGGTTTCGTCGGCGTGGCGTTGGCCAACGAGGTGCTCGATGCCATGCCGGCGATTCGCTTCGAGGTCGGCGCGGAGGGGCAGGCGCAGGCCCTCGGCGTGGCCTGCGGCGCGGATGGATTTCACTGGGCGAAGCTTGCCGCGCCGTTGCCGCAGTCGTTGCAGGATCGTTTGGCCGAATGCGACCTGCCGCCGGGCTATCGCAGCGAGATGGGGTTGCGCGCCGAGGCGTGGGTTCGCTCGGTCGGGGAAAAATTGAATCGCGGCGTGATGTTGCTGCTCGACTACGGCTTCCCGCGCCACGAGTTCTACCACCCCCAGCGCCAACAGGGCACCCTGATGTGCCACTATCGGCAAATGGCGCACGACGACCCGTTCTTCCACCCCGGATTGCAGGATATTTCCGTGCACATCGACTACACAGCCATCGCCCACGCGGCGCGGGAGGCGGGCATGACCCTCGCCGGATTCGCCTCTCAGGGCGCGTTTCTGTTGTCCTTGGGCGTGCTTGATCTGGCGGCGGGCGGCGACGAATCGAATTCGCACCCGTACCCGCACCCGCATCGCGCCCCGAATCCATCTCTGGCTCAACAGATCGGCACACTGACCCTACCCCACGAAATGGGCGAGCTGTTCAAGGCCATCGCCTTCAGCCGCAACCATGACCGGCCCCTCGGCGGATTTTCCCTGCAAGATCGCAGCGGTAGTTTGGGTAATTTGCCATGAGCGACTACTTCCAAGCATTCTGGCTAGCGCTGCTGCAGGGGCTGACCGAATTTCTGCCGGTTTCCAGTTCCGGCCATCTGGTGTTGCTGCCCAAGCTGGTCGGCTGGCTTGATCAGGGCCTCGCCTTCGATGTGGCCGTGCATGTGGGCACCTTGCTGGCGGTGCTGATCTACTTCCGCGGAGAGGTTCGCGAGTTGCTACGCGACTGGGCCGGTACTCTGGCGGGCCGCCCGCCCACTCCGTACAGCAGACTGGCGTGGGCGATCCTCGTGGCCACGCTCATGCTGGGGTTGGCCGGCCTGGCTCTGGCCGATTGGGTGCAAGGGATATTGCGCCAACCGATTCCGGTGGCGCTCGCCACCCTGGGGTTCGGGATTTTGCTGGGGCTGGCGGACTGGCTCGGGGCGAAGCGGCGCGACCTGCGGCAACTGCGCTGGCGCGATGTGCTGGTGGTGGGTGCCGCGCAGATTTTGGCGCTGATCCCCGGCACTTCGCGCTCCGGCATTACCATCTCCGCCGGCCTGATGATGGGCTTGACGCGCGCCGCCGCCGCTCGTTTTTCCTTCCTATTGGCGATACCCGCGATCACCCTCGCCGGTCTCTGGCAGATTCGCGCCCTGCTCGCCCAGCCTGCGCCGGTGCGCTGGCACCTGCTACTGTTCGCCACCGCCGTTTCCGCAGTAACCGCGCTCGGCTGCATACATTGGTTCCTCGCCTTCCTGCGGCGCCACGGCTTGTTGTGGTTCGCCGTCTACCGAGTGATCCTCGGCGTCATCTTGCTACTGGTATTCTTGTAAAATCACCCCGTTCCACTCAACCCAAATGAAGAAAACCAGCGAGGCGTTTCGGCGATGGCCGCACAAGGCGGTAACCCTGCTCGGCATGTCCGGCGTGGGCAAGACGACCCTCGCTCAGGTGCCGCCGCCGGACAAGTGGTTTCACTATTCCGGCGACTATCGCATCGGCACGCGCTATCTGGACGAACCCATTCTCGATGTCATCAAGAGCAGAGCCATGGAGCAGGAATTTTTCCGCGACCTGTTTCGCCGCGACCTCATCTATATCCGCAACAACATCTCCACCGACAACCTGAAAATCGTCTCGCACTTCCTCGGCAAGATCGGCAACCCCGAATTGGGCGGCTTGAGCGTGGCGGAATTCAAGCGCCGGCAACGACTGTTTCGCGCCGCCGAGGTGCGCGCCATGCAGGATGTGGCGGACTTCATCGACAAGGCGCGCAACATCTACGGCTATCCCAACTTTCTCAACGACGCCGGCGGCAGCATCTGCGAATTGAGCGATGGCGAATGTTGGAATCTGTTGTCGCGCGAAACCCTGATTCTGTATCTGCGGGCGGATCAGGATATGGAGAAAGAACTGATGCAGCGCGCCCGCGAAAATCCCAAGCCGTTGTACTATGAAGAGGCGTTTCTCGATCGCAATCTGGCCGAATTCCTCGAAACCAACGCCCTCGAGTCCGCCGATGAAATCGTTCCGGACGAATTCGTCCAATGGGTTTTCCCGCGACTGATCGAACACCGCAGGCCGCAATACCAAACATTGGCCGAACGCCACGGCCACCACATAGACGCACAGCGAATCGGCGAATTGCGCGATGAGGCCGACTTCATCGATCTCATCTGCGACGCCATCTCCGCGGCCGCCTGACATGCCCCTGATCGCCCATTCCGGCCTGCCCAGCTTCGAGCGGCTGCGGCAGGAAGGTCAGGAAGTGCTGCAGCCGGAGCGCGCCCGCACTCAGGACATCCGCGAACTGCACATCGGCTTCCTCAACATGATGCCCGACGCCGCCTTGCAGGCGACCGAGCGACAATTCCTGCGCTTGGTGGGATCGTGCAATCGCATCGTGCAGTGCTATGTGCACCCGTTCACCTTCGCCGAAATCCCGCGCAGCGAAGAGGCGCGCGCGTACATCGAACAGTACTACCGAGACTTCGAGCGGATCAAGGAAGAGGGATTGGACGCGCTCATCATCTCCGGCGCCAACCCGGCACTGGCGGACATCAGTCGGGAGCCGTTCTGGACGCCGCTGGAAAAGGTGGTTCGCTGGGCCGGCGAAAACGTCTGCTCGACAATGTGCTCCTGCCTTGCGACTCACGCCATCGTGCAAATGCTGTGGAATTTCGAGCGCTACCGCCTGCCGAGAAAACGTTGGGGCGTGTATTCGAACCGAATTACCGCGGAGAAACATCCCCTGATCACCAACATCAACACCAGATTCGATGCGCCGCATTCCCGCTGGCACGAAGTCAACGCCGAGCAGTTCAAGCAAGCCGGCCTGATGGTGCTCGCCGAAAGCGAGGAAGCCGACCTGCATTTCGGCGTCAGCCCCGATGGTTTTCGCTTCGTCTTCTTTCAAGGCCATCCGGAATACGACGCGGTCAGCCTGCTGAAGGAATACCGCCGCGAGGTCGGCAGATTCATCGACGGCGTGCGCGACGACTACCCGCCGTTTCCAACCAACTACCTGCGCGGCAAGGCATCGCAACTACTCCGCGAATTCGAGCGACAGGTGGTCAAGGCAAGCGGCAATTACCGCGACCTGCCCGCATTCCCCGAAACCGAGGCACTGCGCTGGATCGAAAACACCTGGACCGACACCAGCAAGGCGATCTTCAACAACTGGCTGGGCCTGATCTACCAACTCGCTCATCAGGAACGCGGCAAGGTATTCATGGACGGAATCGAACCGCGCGATCCGCTTGGATTGCGGGCGGGGTGATGAAAATAGTGGGCATGTATCGGTTGGTGTTACACTGGACTCGGAGAGCGTGTCATCAATGAGACTACATCGTGATTTGCAAGTGATGCACATGCCGCAGTGCGTGGCGGAGTTAGGAGCATGATTCTAACGGGAGATGCTCGCACACATCTGCAACGGCTAGCGGAGGCCAGCGTCGATCTGAGCTTCTGGTCGCCGCCCTATTATGTCGGCAAATCCTACGAACAGGACTTGACCTTCGACGATTGGCAAAGATTGTTGTGCGAAGTGATTGCGGAGCATCCGCGCGTTATCAAGCCCGGCGGTTTCCTCGTTGTGAACATCGCGGATATCTTGTGTTTCCCCGACCCACTGATGCCGCGCTTCCAAGCCGACAACATCACGCGCAAGACCAGCCCGATCACGAGATCGGACGTGCTTGTCGCGCGCGAACAACATCCCGAGGCCACTCGCCATCAGCTGGCCGCAATTCTGGGATGCAGCGAACAGACCGTGCAGCGCCGGCTGGAGGGCAACAACGTTCGCGGCGGCAAACACTCGACTCCCACCCGCATCCTGCTCACCGGCGCTCTGGTAACGCAATGGGCCGCCAGCGCAGGCTTGTACCTCTGCGACCAGCGCATTTGGCACAAGGATCCGTGCTGGGCGAACAGTCGTTGGCACTCCAACAGTTACCGCGCCGTGGATGAATTCGAGCATATCTATGTATTCTGGCGTCCGGGCGTTACCACATATGATCGCAATCGACTGAGCGCATCGGAGTGGTCCGAGTGGGGATCGCGAGGTATATGGGCGATCAGATCGGTGCGCCGCAACGATCGGCATGAGGCGGAATTTCCCGAGGAACTTGCCCGCCGAGTCATATCATTGTTTTCGCCCGCCGATGGGACAGTGTTGGATCCATTCGTGGGATCGGGAACGACAACCGCCGTCGCCGCCGAACTCGGCCGAAACTGGATCGGCATCGAACTCGACCCCACCAGCGCCCGCATCGCAAGACAACGAACCGAGGCTGTAGCAGATCAATGCAACCTGATCGCGTAGAACAGCTGGAACGCACCGTTATGGCGATGGTGGTGCAGGCGCTTACCGACTATCTGGAAGAGGCTATAACCATCTTCCACGAGGAAACCGATGGCCCTCAGGACATAGCGGAAGACATCGTCCGAGAGGCGATCGAGGCAATGGGCCTGTCGGAGATACACGAGCGGCTCTATGGCAAAGTCGATTTCAAGAAGGCCATCTATGTATTTGCGCCGGATGCCGAGCCGATAGCGCTTATGCTTGATGCCAAAGCCGAAAAGAGTAGCGGCAGCACCGCTACCATCCAAATGTCCCAGACTTCGATGATCGTGAAAATGCAAAGAAGCGGTGTCGCGGTCGCCGTTCCGGGAGGCTTGGAGCAGGTCATCAAACGTCGTGGCCGCGAACTGCTGGTGGTCACCGTCATTGCCAAATTCGTCTACTTGGAGAATGCCGGAGTACGCCGTCTCGACCGAATTATCGTCGCGTGCATCCCCAATGGGATTCTGCAGGATCGTTACAATCCCGACGAAACCGACACAATCTGGCGAGCAGGGCGCGATGCTCCATCGTTGGACGAAGATTTCCGCGTGCGCGTAAGCTACCGCGACTTGCGCGAGAAAGCCCCGTGGCGGGTTCACGAGATCGACTGCCCCCACGGGGCGGATTAAAATAAAAAAGGGGGCCGTTTCCGGCCCCCAATGTTGGCGAATAGCGTGAAGGACTGCTAGCCGTCGTTGGCTGCGTCGTCCATTTCGTGTCCCTCGTCCGCGTCATCTGCGTCCTTTGCGGATTTGGACTTCGCCCTGCTCGGAGGATTTTCTGCCATTTCCTCGGTCAGGGTGGATACGCCGCTGTCCAGCGAGCCGAATTCCTGAATGGTTTCCAGGGTTTTCGCGCCGATGCCGGGCACCGCCAGCAGGTCTTCCATGGTCTTGAATCCGCCGGTTTCCTCTCGCACCCGAATGATGTCCTCGGCTTTTCCGGGGCCGATGCCGGGGATGTATTGCAATGCCTCGGCGTCGGCGGTGTTGAGGTTGATTGTCTCGGCCAGGGCTGCGCCCGAGAATGCGGTCAATAGCAAGGCCGCCAGCAGGCCCTTGAATAAAACGGTGATTTGCATTTGCTTTTGCATGATGAATTCTCCAACTCCTTGAGTCTGTGAGTTTCTGTTGAGAAGGGTGCCGTTGCAGGGTATCGAATCGCATTCTGCACACTCTGCGCCGGCCTCCCTCCCGTGAAACAGCGGGGTCGCGGCTTGCCGAGACACACACTGTCGGCGCAGTGTAATTTGGTGTTGTTGCCGTTTTCTGTGAGTTTTCTCACAAAAACGCCGTTATTTTGGCGATGCGGCGGGGTTTTAGGGCAGATGGGGGCGCGCCAGATACTCGCGGGCGGCCATTTCCCGCAGGCGGCTGGCGGTGCGCAGGAACGGTTGTTGCAGGCGACTGCCGCGATACAGACTCGCCGGTGGCTGGGCGGCGGAGACGATCAGGTTGACGCCGCGATCGTACAATTCGTCCACCAGCTCGATCAGCCGCCGCGCCGAATCCTCTCTGGCGGCGTCCAATTCCGGTATGTCGGAGAGAATCACCGTGTGGAATCGCTTGGCCAGATCGATGTAGTCGGCGGCGGCGCGATTGGTGTCGCACAGGGCGGCGAAGCTGAACCACGCCGTGCCCCGCCCGACAGCGACGGCGGCCACTTCCCGCCCGTTCAGCTGCACACTGTTCGCCTGCTCGCCCTCATCTTCCTCAGCTCCTTGCAGTCCCTCGAGGCGGGCGAAACACTGCCGTAGCGCCCGCGTCGCCGCCTCGTCATGGGGTATGTGATAAATCTCGCCCGACTGCAGGCAGTCCATGCGGTAATCGTTGCCGCCGTCGACCTGCACCACCTGAGTTTGCGCCTTGATAAGCTCGATGGCCGGCAGAAAGCGCTGTCGCTGCAGTCCGCCCCGATAGAGGTTGTCCGGATGCGTGTTGGAGGTGGTTACCAGCGCGACACCGTTGGAAAACAGGCGATGCAGGAGGCCGGAGAGAATCATCGCATCGGTAATATCGGTGACGGAAAATTCGTCCAGACACAAAACCCGCCGCCGCCCGGCCAGCTGCGCGGCGATGAGGGCCAGCGGATCCTGCCGGTTGGTGATGAGTTTTTTCGCGTCGTGCACCGACTGCATGAAGCGATGATAGTGAATTCGCTTCCCCAATCCCTCGGGCAGGGCGTGGTGGAACATGTCCATCAACAAGGTCTTGCCGCCGCCAACCCCGCCCCACAGATACATGCCGCGGCAACGCTGTTGGCGGTGTTTTCGCAGGGGGTTCGGCCAGCGCGGTTTTTGCCCGGCGGAGACGATCTGCCGGTGCAGGGCGTCGAGTTGCCGCATGGCCGTCAGCTGAGCCTGATCGGCGCGCAATTCACCGGCGGCAACCCGGCGTTGGTAGTGCGCCAGCGGGGAGGTCGCGGCGATCGTGGCGGTTTTTGGAATGGGCGGCAAGGCGATGCTCCGACTAGGCGAATTCGCGTTCAGGGAATTCAACCATTATAAGCACTCCCACCTATCCATCACCCCCCGCGAGCAGCATCTCGCGTGGGATGGGTTGATTTTGCGGCATGATGATCCGTTTTGGCGGACGCATTATCCGCCGAATGGTTGGGGGTGTCGGTGTTCGGTGCGGGCGTTGACCGCAAAGGAGGCGGATGCGCTTGGCGGGCCGGGGACGGCGCCGCCGGTGGAGACGCGGGAGTGGGTGGATAAGGTTACCGGCGAGGTGATCGAGGTTCCGGTGGGGATTGATCCGGGTTGGGATTATGCGCCGGGGCGTAGGTCGTGGGGGATGGAGTATGTGCGCCGCCCGCTCGATGGGATTCCGGGGCGGCAGGAGGTCATTGATGATGTGGTGGATGCGGTGGTGTCGCCGCAGGTGCGGCCGGTGGCGCCGAGGCCGGGGGTTTCGAGGCCGCCGCAACCGGGGACGCCGGGCGCAACGCCTCAGCCGGGGGCGCCATCACCGGGGACGCCATCGCCAGCCGCGCCGGGCGCGCCGTCTCCGCCCGCCACGCCATCGCAACCGGGCGCGCCTGCGCCGAGTGGGGTTCCACGCGGGCAGGTTCCGCCGCCGGAGGCGTATCGGCCTGAGCAGCGGCGCGGGCCGCTTGAGGGGCCGGATTTTGCGCCGCAGCCACCGCCCCCTGATACGGTGATGCCGCCGGGTCGCCCGCCGAGGGAAATTTTCGAGGACTTCCAGCGCACGCTCGGCATTGACCCCGCGCGCCCGATTTATCGGGACAAGGCGGGGTACTTGATGTGGATGGGGGAGGAGTCGTTTCGCCGTCGCTCGGACGGCGAGTGGAAGATCGACAAACGCTGGCGTGGGCAGTACATGCGGCTGGTGGCGCTGACCATCGCCGATCCGGACGAGATATGGGCGAACGCCGAGTACATCACGACCAAGGATCGCAAGCTCAAGGCGGTTATCAAGCGGCGGTATGTGAAGGTGTGGCAGGAGGCGGATAGAGCGCTACCGACCGTCGCGGTGTTCGAGTGGGGGGATGATGGGTGGACTATGGTTACCGGTTATCAGGCGGAGCAGGAGGACTGGCTCGGCTACCTCAATCGCACCGTGCGCTTGGGGCAGTTGGTGTACGGCAAAAAATGATGGCCCGAAAGCCAGATAACCCCTTTGTTGTGCTTGACCCGTTTTGCGGCTCCGGCACAACGCTGGTGGCGGCGGAGAAACTCGGCAGGCAATGGATTGGCATCGAGCAAAGTCCCCGCGGCGTGGAGATTGCTCGGGATCGGGTAAAAAAGGAGGCTGGCGTGGATGTTATCCATCGCACCGATCCGCCCGCGCGTACCGACGGGCAATAAAAAAGCCGGCAACGCCACCGCGCTACCGGCACTCTGGGACTCGTGTGAGGGTCGGTGGACCAGTACCTGCCCAATGAGTCTGACTTGCGTCAGTGGGCGGAGTGTATCACTTTTTTCAACCGGAGATTACGATGACTGACAAGGCTACCTTTGCGCGGGTGGTGCGCAAGGCGATTTATCTGGGCGAGCGGGCGCTGCGGGAGAGTCCGGGCAATGGGGAGTTGCGGCGGGTGGTTGCTGATGCGCGGGTGGTGCTCGCGTCTCTCGATGGGTCGGCGGCGCGGCGGCGGTTGGCGTGGCGGTTGCTGGCGTGGGTGGCGGCGGGGTTGGCTGTGGGGTGGGCTGTGGCCTGGGTTGTGGCTGGGGTGTTCTGATGAGAGACAAGGCCAAATTGATCGGCATGACGCGGATGCTGATTTACCTCGCCGAGCGCAGGCTGGAGGTCAAGCCGGATGACGAGGAGTTGCGCGGGATGGTTGACGACTGGCGCGGTGTGCTTGCGCGGATGGAGGGGGCGGCGGCGCGGCGGTCGCTGATGTGGGCGGCGGCGTTGTTGGCGGCGGTGGTGTTGGTCGGGGTGTGGGCTGTGGCCTGGGTTGTGGCTGGGGTGATGTGATGGCTGGCGTGCGGATTGAGGTGCGCTTGGATGATTCGACGGCGCGGGGGGCGTTGGGGCGCATGCGGCAGCGGCAGGCGGATTTGACGCCGGTGATGCGGTCGATCGGTGAGCATTTGATGAATTCTACGCGGGCGCGGTTTGCGCGGGAGGTGGCGCCGGATGGGTCGCGCTGGGCGCCGCTGAATCGGGTTTATGCGGCGCGGAAGGCGAAAAAGACGCGGGGGGGTATCCTTGTTTTTGGGGGGGATATGCGCAAGACGTTCTTGCATTATCGGGTTTCGTCTCGATCGGTTACGCTGGTTAATGTGGCTGAGTACGCGGCTACGCATCAGTTCGGCTCGCCCGGCCGTAACATTCCAGCTCGGCCGTTTATCGGGCTGGAGGAGGCTGATGAGGGGGCTATTCGATCTCTCGTTTTGGACTATATTTTGGCTCGGTGATCGGGCCGTATTTACAGGGATTAATCGCTGATTAAAACTCCTGTAAATTTCGATTTTCCGGGGCTTTTTTGGCATCCGTTCCGCGTACTTTCGTTTATTTTCCCAACGGCCCATCTCCCCCAACCACCCGCATTAAACCCAGTCCCCGCCTCGCTTAAACCCGCTTAAACCCATTACCGCCGAATTTCCGCTTTTTATTCCTCTTCATCCATATTGCGGCAAGGCGCATTCAGCCGAGTTTGCCGGGCGCTCAGTTCGCGACCACTCGCGCGGTTTGTCGGCCGAGTTGCTCGATGCGCAGCTCGAGGTTATCGCCGGCGCGTAGATAGCGCGGCGGCTTCATCCCCATGCCGACTCCCGGCGGCGTGCCGGTGAGCATCACATCGCCGGGTTGCCAAGTCATGTACTCCGAAACCTGCGAGATGAGCGTGGCAATCGGGAAGATCATGTCGGCGGAATTGCCGACCTGCATGGGTTCGCCGTTCAGCCGCAATTCCAGATTCAGGCATTGGGGATCGGCAATCTCATCGCGAGTCGCCAGCCACGGGCCGAGGGGGGCGAAAGTGTCCGCGCTCTTCCCCTTGCTCCATTGGGTGCCGCGCCGCAGTTGGTGTTCGCGCTCGGATACGTCGTTGGCGATGCAGTAGCCGGCAACATGGGAAAGCGCGTCCCGTTCCTCGATGTAGCGCCCGCCCTTGCCGATGACCACCGCCAGCTCGACCTCCCAATCGGTTTCCACGCTGCCGCGCGGCAAGGCGATGTCGTCGTTGGGGCCGCTGACGGCGCTGGTCGCCTTGAGGAAGATGATCGGCTCCGGCGGCTGCTCGAGCCCGGCTTCGGCGGCGTGGGCGAGGTAGTTCAGGCCGATGCCGACCAGTTTGCCGATGCCGCCCACCGGCGCCCCCAAGCGCGGCGGCGGCGATGACGCCACCAGGGGCAATTTCGCCATGTCCGCTGCGTCCGCCACTGCCGCCCGCACCCGCGCCAGCGATTCATCGCCGAGGGTGGCGCCGTTCCAGTCGGCGACCACTGCGGAGGCGTCGCGCAGGTTGCCGTGGGCGTCTAGGATGCCGGGCTTTTCTTGCCCGATGTCGCCGAAGCGGACGAGTTTCATCAGCGTCTCCTAATGGGGGTGGGGGTGGGGGTGCGTTTTTGCTGGCGGCTAAGGTTACGGCTAAGGTTAGTAGCCACGGGAAAAATCGACCAAATGGGTGAGCGCCTGTCCGGCGCGGAATCTGTTTATGTTTTCGATCACGTGTCCGGCGCCGGAGGCCGGTAGGGTTATGCTGGCGATGTGGGGGGTAATATACACGTTCGGATGCCGCCACAGGGGGTTGTTTTCGTCCAGCGGCTCGCGGCGGAACACATCCAGCGCCGCGCCGGCGATGTGGCCGTCGTTCAGGGCCGCCAGCAAATCCGCCTCGTCGCAATGCCCGCCGCGCGCCGCGTTGATCACGCAGGCGCCCGCGGGCAGCCGGGCGAGATTTTCGGCGTTGATGATGTGCTCGGTCTGCGCGGTCAGCGGCAACAGGCACACCAGAATTTCGCTGCGCGCCAAGAAGGGCGCCAGCTGCTCCTCGCCGTACCAAGAAACCACCCCGTCCATCTGCTTCTCGCTGCGACTCCAACCGGCCACATCGAAACCCAACGACACCAGCGCGGCGGCGGCGGCGCCCCCCAATACCCCCAAGCCGAGTATGCCGATTCGCCGCTCCTGCGCCGGAATTTGCGGCAGATCGTGCCACAGGCGGTTGCGCTGATTGGCCTCGTAGTGAGGCATGTCGCGGTGGAATCTCAGTACGTGATAGAGCACATACTCGGTCATGCCGTTGGTCAGCGCATCTTCCACCATGCGCACCACCGGTATGCCGGGCGGCAAAATGTTTTCGCCGCTCAGATGATCCACGCCGGCACCGATGGAAAAGATCAGTTTGAGCCGAGGCAGGGCGGCCAGCGCCCCCGGCTGCGGATACCACACCAGCGCATAATCGATCTCCTCGGGCGCACCCGGAGTGTCCCAGTGGCGCACCTCGAGGTCGAATTCGGCGAAGGCATCGACCCACGCGGCCCACTCGGCCTGCGTTTCGAGGCTGGGTTTGATCAACAGCACTTCCGTCATTAATTAATGGTGCGCGCGCCCGCGACTGCCCGAAAAACGCGCATTCTAACCGCAACCGCCCGCCACAACGCAACCGCGCCACCGCGCAATCGCAAATTTGATACCATCCCGAATCGACTCCACCGCACCACCCATCCCATGCCCGCCGCCGGCACCGAGTTCATCATCCAGCCGAACAGCGCCTGCAACGACGGCAGTTGGCGCTGGGTGTTCGCCTCCTTGACCATCCTCGCCTTCGCCATCGCCATCCGCTTCGCCGCACTCGGTTTCTGGATGATCCTGCCGTTCACCGTCCTCGAAATCGCCGCGTTGGCGCTGGCTCTGTGGATTGTGCGGGCGCAATCCGCTGCCGGCGAAAAAGTGTTGATTCGCGATGAGGTGGTGGAAATCCGCCGTCTCGCCAGTCGCGCCAAGGGCCGGGAAAAAAGTTGGCGTTTCCCGCTCGGTTGGACTCGCCTGCGGGTGAGCCGCCCAGCGCACCGCTGGTATCCGCGCCGCTTGGCCCTCGGATACGCCGGCGAATGGGTGGAGATCGGCCGCTGCCTGCGCGACGACGAGCGCCGCTCCCTCGCCGCCGCCCTGCGCCGCGCGCTGAATGGATTCCCCCCGCAACCGCCGCCCGTTCCCGAATGAACTTGCTGGAAGCGACCCCCAACGCCCCGCTGTGGCGCGATTATCTGGCGTTGTGCAAACCCAAGGTGGTGATCCTGATCCTGTTCACCGCGCTGGTCGGCATGTTCCTCTCCACCGAGGGCTGGATGCCGTTCACCGCGTGGTTCTGGGGGCTGATCGGCATCGCTCTGGCGGCCTCCGCCGGAGCCGCGCTGAATCACTGGGTGGACGAGGAAATAGACGCGCGCATGGCACGCACGCGCAATCGCCCGCTGCCGCGCGGGCGCATCGGCGGCGCGCAGGCGCTCATCTTCGCGCTGACTCTGGCGGCGTTGTCCATGGCCGTCTTGCTGGCCTTCGTCAACGCCCTGACCGCGATATTGACCTTCGCCTCGATGGTCGGCTACGCGGTGATCTACAGCATGTTCCTGAAACGCACCACGCCGCAAAACATCGTGCTCGGCGGCGCCGCCGGAGCCGCCCCGCCGGTGCTCGGCTGGAGCGCGGTAACCGGCGAAATCCACGGCGAGGCGCTGCTCCTCTTCCTCATCATCTTCGTGTGGACGCCCCCCCACTTCTGGGCGCTGGCGATCAAGCGCGTGGACGACTACGCCAAGGCCGGCGTGCCCATGCTGCCGGTAACCTACGGCATAGCCCTCACCAAACTGCACATCCTGCTGTACGCCGTGTTGCTGCTGGTGGTAACCCTGATGCCGTTTCTGGTGAATATGAGCGGCCTCATCTACCTAGCCGGCGCCCTCGCCCTCGGCCTCGGCTTCCTCTACCACGCCGCCCGCCTATACCGCGCCGAAGGCGACCGCCACGCCATGAAAACCTTCGGCTACTCGATTTTCTATCTGAGTGCGCTGTTCGCGTTTTTGCTACTCGACCACTATGCCCGGATATTCATTCGGGCGTTCATATTGGATTGAGCGCCCCCCGCGCCCCGATTGTGGGTATAATCGCGCCCTTGTGTGGCGGCCGGTAGGGATTTCGGTGGCTGGAGCGGAAATGCAAAGGCGCGGGTCGCGCCGGATTTTTACCGATGGGGGGTGCCCGATAGTGTTCCTCGGTGGCTTAGGCTGTTCAGTCAGGCACTCCCCACCCTTCACAGACTTATTTGTCGGCGAGGACGATTGATCGAATGAATGTACATCCACGCGCCGCGCGCGTTTTGGCGGGCGTTGCCCTGTTCATGCCGTTGCCGCTATGGGCGGATTGGGCGGTCAACCTGCCTCGAGGCGTTTCCGAGATCAGCCGCGAGGTCTACGACATGCATATGATGGTGCTGTATATCTGCATCGTCATCGGCGTCGTGGTTTTCGGCGCCATGTGCATCAGCATCCTGCGCCACCGCAAATCGCGCGGCGTTACCCCCGCCACCTTCTCCCACAGCACCACGGCGGAGGTCATCTGGACCATCATCCCCTTCCTCATTCTCGTCGCCATGGCGATACCGGCGGCCAAGGCGCTCATCAAGATGGAGGACGCCAGCGGCGCCGAATTGACCGTCGAGGTTACCGGCCATCAGTGGAAATGGGAGTACGCCTATCCCGAAGAGGGAATCCGCTTCTTCAGCAACCTCGGCGAAAAAAGCCGCGAGGCGCGCGCGCTGAATTCCGGCGTGGATCCGAATACTGTGGATAATTACCTGCTGGAAGTGGACAACCCGCTGGTGTTGCCGGTGGGTCGGAAGGTGCGCTTCCTGCTGACCTCGAACGATGTGCTGCACGCTTGGTGGGTGCCGGATTTCGCCGTCAAGAAGGACGCCATCCCCGGCTTCATCCGCGAGATGTGGACGGTCATAGACGAACCCGGCACCTATCGCGGCCAGTGCGCCGAACTGTGCGGCAAGGATCACGGCTTCATGCCGATCGTGGTGGAGGCGGTGTCCGCGGGGGAATTCGATCAGTGGGTATCCGGCCAGCTGGCGCAAGCCGAAGCCGAGGCCGGTTCCGCCGATCGCGAATGGGCCATGGATGAATTGATGGAGAAGGGCGAATCGGTGTACAAAACCGCCTGCATCGCCTGCCATCAGGCGGACGGTCAGGGCATCCCCGGGGTGTTCCCCGCGCTGGATGCGAGTGCGATCAGCTTGGAAGACCACTTGAACATCGTCCTCAACGGCAAACCCGGTACGGCCATGCAGGCGTTTGGCGCCCAGCTGAGCGATGTGGACATCGCCGCGGTGGTCACCTACGAGCGCAATGCGTTGGGGTATGAGAGTGGTGATTTGTTGCAGCCGGCGGAAGTTAAGGCGGTTCGATGATTAGTCCGAAACAATTAGCTCGCCTAGGTTCTTTCTTTCTGCATGAAGCGATACTTGACGTGTTATGCAAGCATTATCAGGGCGGACACGGACTGGGTCCGGCTGAGATTGGTAAACGCGCTGGCATATATCGGGATCCGGGTGAGGTACATATGAACGATGCCATCGTTACTGGTTTCCTGAACGATTTGCACAAACAAGGGAAGGTCAAGCGAGAGAATCAGGAAGGTGGGAGACCCGGATGGCAGTTGTCAGAAGAGGAATACGATCGCCGCCGCGATGACACGTAACAGCAAGCATATCCTTACTACTTTTATGAGGACCATCCAATGACCACCTACGCCGCAACCCACGACGATCACCACGACCACGGCCCCGCCCCCGGTCTCATGCGTTGGATCACCACCACCAACCACAAAGACATCGGCACCCTATACCTGTGGTTTTCGTTGATCATGTTTTTTATCGGCGGATTCATGGCGCTCGTCATTCGTGCGGAATTGTTTCAGCCCGGTTTGCAGATCGTCGATCCGCACTTCTTCAATCAGATGACCACCATGCACGCGCTGGTGATGATCTTCGGCGTGGTCATGCCGGCGTTTGTCGGGTTGGCCAACTGGATGATACCGATCATGATCGGTGCGCCGGACATGGCGTTGCCGAGGATGAACAACTGGAGTTTCTGGATACTGCCGTTCGGTTTCGGCCTGATGTTGTCTACCCTGTTCATGGAAGGCGGCGGGCCGTCGGCGGGTTGGACATTGTATCCGCCGTTGTCCCTGCAAGGCGGCAACAATCTGCCATTTGTGATATTCGCCATACACATGCTCGGCGCATCGTCCATCATGGGCGCCATCAACATCATCGCCACCATCATGAACCTGCGCGCTCCCGGCATGACCTACATGAAAATGCCGCTGTTCGTGTGGACTTGGTTCATCACCGCCTACCTGCTGATCGCGGTCATGCCGGTGCTCGCCGGTGCGGTTACCATGCTGTTGACCGACGCCTTCTTCGGCACCAGTTTCTTCAACGCCGCCGGTGGTGGCGATCCGGTCATGTTCCAGCACATCTTCTGGTTCTTCGGCCATCCGGAAGTGTACATACTCATTCTACCGGCCTTCGGTTTGGTGTCGGAAATCATCCCGACCTTCTCGCGCAAACCGTTGTTCGGTTACACCTCCATGGTGTATGCAACTTCATCCATCGCCTTCCTCTCGTTCATCGTGTGGGCGCACCACATGTTCACAGTGGGCATGCCGTTGGTGGGTGAATTGTTCTTCATGTTCACCACCATGCTCATCGCCGTGCCCACCGGCGTGAAGGTGTTCAACTGGGTTTCCACCATGTGGCGCGGCGCGTTGACATTCGAGACGCCCATGCTGTTCGCTCTCGGCTTCGTGGTGATGTTCACCATCGGCGGATTCTCCGGCCTCATGCTGGCCATGACGCCCATCGACTTCCAGTATCACGATACCTATTTCGTGGTCGCCCACTTCCACTATGTACTCGTCCCCGGCGCCCTGTTCGGCATCATCGCCGGCGTGTACTACTGGCTGCCCAAGTGGACCGGCTACCACTACAACGAAACTCTGGGTAAATGGCACTTCTGGCTGTCCACCTTGTTCGTCAATGTGCTGTTCTTCCCCATGCACTTCGTCGGCCTCGCCGGAATGCCCCGGCGCATACCGGACTACGCGGTGCAGTTCACCGACTTCAACGCCATCGCCACCATCGGCGCATTCGGCTTCGGCTTCGCGCAGATACTGTTGCTGGTGCTGGTGGTGCAGTGCATTCGCGGCGGGCGCAAGGCGAGTGCGCGGGTGTGGGAGGGTGCTCACGGGTTGGAATGGACGCTGAGTTCGCCGCCGCCCTATCACTCGTTCTCGCCGCAACCCATCGTCAAGTGAAGATGAAGTTGAAGTCGAAGTCGAAGTCGATGATCATGCCCACTCCCGCCGTCAAGCGCACCGTGCTCGCCCTGTTCGCGGTGGCGTTCGCGTTCTACCTCGGCTTCATCCTCATGGCCGTATCGCTGGCGGCGCCCGCATGAACACGCGAAAAACCGTCCTCGCCCTGTTCCTCATCCCGACGCTGATGTTCGGCTTCGGCTATCTGCTGGTGCCCATCTACGACATATTCTGCGACCTCACCGGCCTGAACGGCAAAACCGGCTCCATCAGCGCCGCCCAAGCCAACCGCCTGCAAGCCGACCAATCGCGAATCGTGCGAGTCGAATTCATGGCCAACCTGAACGAAAACACCCCCCTCGACTTCGCCCCGGCGGTGCGCAGCATGGAGGCGCATCCGGGCAAGCGCTATCAGGCCACCTACAGCGCCCGCAACCAGATGGATCAAGCGATGGTCGGCCAAGCCGTACCGAGCGTATCGCCGGCGCAGGCGTCCAGCTACTTCGACAAGATCGAATGCTTCTGCTTCGGCAGGCAGGAATTCGCCGCCGGTGAACGCCGCGACTTGCCGCTGATCTTCGTCATCGATCCCGATTTGCCGAAGGACATCGACACCATCACCCTGTCGTACACCTTCTTCCAAGTGGACGGCGGCGCACCCGCATCCGACCACGCCCAACCGAGCGAAACCGCCACCCACGGTAGCGACCACGGCCAAGATCACGGCCAAAATCACGCCGCCGCCCAACCCAACCAAACCTGATCGATCACCCTGCAACCCCGACACCATCCATGGCACAAACCGCAGACAAATACTATGTTCCCGAGACCGCCAAATGGCCGTTGCTCGGCTCCGTCGGCCTGACCGCCCTGCTCGGCGGATTCGCCGCCTACCTGAACGGCTCGCCGCACGGTGCCGACCTGATGTGGGGCGGGTTGGCCATCATGGTGATCATGCTGTTCGGCTGGTTCGGCACCGTGGTCGGCGAGAGCGAGCGCGGCGCCTATCAATCCTGGGAGGACAAATCCTTCCGCCTCGGCATGGCGTGGTTCATATTCTCCGAAATCATGTTCTTCGCCGCCTTCTTCGGCGCCCTGTTCTACGCCCGCACCCTGTCGGTGCCGTGGCTGCTCGGCGAAGGCAGCGGCGTGGAAACCCACCGCCACCTGTGGAGCGCCTATACCGAACTGTGGCCGACCAACGGCCCCGCCGACCTCGGCGACAGCGACTTCCATATGGGTTGGTGGCCGCTGCCGTTCATCAACACGGTGATCCTGCTGACCTCGGGCCTGACCGTTACCTGGGCGCACCACGGCATCAAGGAAAACAAACGCAGCCAGATCATCATCGGCTTGTTGCTCACCGTCTCTCTGGGTTACCTATTCGTCTTCCTGCAAGGAGTCGAATACATCGAGGCATACCACGAAGGCATGAAACTCAGTAGCGGCATCTACGGCTCCACCTTTTTCATGCTCACCGGCTTCCACGGCCTGCATGTAACCCTCGGCGCGATCATGCTGACGGTAATGTTGGCGCGCGCCATCTGCGGCCACTTCACCCCGGATCGCCACTTCGCCTTCGAGGCGGCGGCGTGGTACTGGCACTTCGTCGATGTGGTGTGGCTCGGGTTGTTCCTGTTCGTCTATATCCTGTAGATCGCGCGGGCGGCGGTGGGCGGGGCGCGCTCAGCCGCTCACCCCCCGACATCGTGCGGCACGATCAATCCGGTTTGCAGCCCGATGAACAGCAACAACAGAATGAACAACGAAAGCGCAATCCGCCAACTCAGCGAGTGCACCACCCGCTTGGAACTGGCGGGATCGTTGATGAGAAAATACAACGCCGTAAACAAACTGCCCACCACGAATAGGAGCAAAATGACGATGATCAATTTGAACAGCAACATGAAATGCGACCTCCATCGAAGCAATGCGTAACAAGACGGCGGCAGTCTACCTGATATTCATGCTCGGTTTACTACTCTTGCTAACCCTGGGCGGCTGGCAATGGCAGCGTGGAATCGAAAAATCCGCCATCGAATCAGTCCTCGAAAGCACCAACGACCACTACATCACCATCGACCGAACCCCGCCGGACTGGTCCGAATTGGCATGGCGGCAAGTGCGCTTGCAAGGCCACTGGCAACAAGACAACACCTTCCTACTAGCCAACCGCATCCACCGAGGGCGAATCGGCTACGAAGCATACACCCCCTTCCAACTGGCGGGCGACCAAACCATCCTGCTGATCAATCGCGGCTGGATAGACCAAACCGCCGCCACCGCTAACACCGCCGCCACCCAACTCCCACAAACCGACCAACCCACCCCCCCAAGCGGCCGCCTACACATCCCGCAAAAAGGCTTCACCCTCGGCGCAGCATACCGAGAACAACCCGGCTGGCCGAAAGTGGCGCAATACTTCGACGCCCCCGCCCTATCCGCCGCTCTGGGCAGAGAATTGCAACCCGCCGTAGTCAACCTAGACCGCCACCACCCCGCCGCCCTGACCCCCATCTGGCAGCCACGAACCACCCCCGCCGCCCGCCATTTCGCCTACGCAGTGCAGTGGTGGGGCCTGGCCATAACCCTAACCATCTTCGGCCTGATCTGGCGCCGCCGCGCCGGCCACAACCGCCGTGCCCGCCACCGAGCCGCCCAACCAACCACCGAGCACCCGCAAAAACCATGAACCGCGCCCGCCTAAAACTCATCCTCATCCTAGCCGCCTTCATCGGCCCCCTATTCGCCGCCTTCCTCTGGTACTACGGCCTCGGCGCCACCTCCGCCCCCCGAGAAATGAGCAACCACGCCCCCCTACTCACCCCACCCATCCCCCTAACCCCCTTCACCAACCCCCGCGCGGACACCGCCACCCCCTTCGCCCTCAACGACCTCAAGGGCAAATGGAGCATCATCCACCCCCTCGCCCACCACTGCGCCGCAACCTGCCAACAATCCCTCTACCACACCCGCCAAACCCGCCTAGCCCTCGGCCGCCGCGCCAACCGAATTCGCAGAATTCTGATTTCTCCCAACCGCGACCTGTTGCACAGTTTGGCGGCTGAACATCCGGATGCCGTGCGGTTGTTGCAAACCGAAGACGGCACCGGCTTGGCGGGACAACTCGCGCCCCTGCGCGAACGCGGGCAAATCGGGGGGGACGATGCGGTGTTGGTCGATCCCCTCGGCAATGTGATGATGGTGTTGCCGGGGGAACTCGATCCTCGGTTGTTGCTCAAGGATTTGAAGAAACTGTTGAAGTTGTCTCGAATCGGCTGATTTGGCGGGGGCGGGCGGCATATTCCGATAGAATTTGCCGTAGAATGCAGGTGGTCGGAGTGTTAGTGGTTTATTCGTGATAATCGTCTTAATCAAGAACAAAAATGCCTTAATCACGAACAAAAAATTATTGGAAATAGCTATGAAACGGAATTTCATCATATATTTTTATAATGCAAAAGCCGAATTTATGCGGGTTTCATGCAAATTTTACGATTTTCAGGGTGATCCGCCAGATTCCGCCGTGGCGTGAAAGCCTGAGAACACCCCCACCTCACAAAATTCCCCTAATTTCCGCTCGTGGAAGGGCATCCACGAGCCTTTTGCGGCTTCCTCAGGCGGTTAGTTCGTGGTTAAGACGATTATCACGAATAAACTTCGACAATCTGACGAACCGATTGAGGCTATTTCCATGCTCACCACAACACCCCGTATATCCCGTCCCTCCCCGTGGGCCACGCTGACGGCAGGTTTCACAGCGCTGATCCTGATTTTCGCCAGTTTCGTCCCGGCTCCTGCAAACGCTGATGACGATATTTATGCATTCTGCAGAGTATCTTCCCGTGACAACTATTCGGGCATACCTTTTACGTACTATTTCAGCGCGATATTCCGCACCCAGACAAGGGACATGCTCGACCCCCGCTTCTACAACCATCTGAAGCAGGGCAAATCGCGATTACAACGCGGCTTTGACATGCGCGACCCCCTCTTCTACAACTATATGAAGGGCTTCTACAACTATCTGAAGGGCGAGGGATTCGATGTAGAATCAGGAAGTAGGGATTGCGTAATCGGTTTCTACTCCAACGTCAAGCTTAGTTTCGAGCATTATGCGTCGCCCAAGGACTCCTCCCCTAACACAAAGTATGTCCGCACCAACTGGAAACCGGACACCGTTCCTGCCCCTGCAAACGTTGCCTCCGCAAACGCCGCTCCTGCAAACGTTGCCTCCGCAAACGCCGCTCCTGCAAAAGTTGCTGATGATAAATACATATACTGCGTCGTAACATCCCTACCTCTCAATCTCACTGAGAGACCTTACAAATATTACAGCGCCCTATTTTTAGGCGACTTCTCCCCTACAGATTCGCCTAGATTGACCCATGCCTTCGGGGAGTATTTGCAGGCAAAATATTCGCCGCAAAATCACACTATATCAGGCGGTACGTGCACTTTCGGAAGTTTCTACGCTGTGGCACAGCCCACATATGAGCAAGAAATTCGCTCTGATGAGCAGCCCAGCGTTGGGGGTCGTCCGCTTTATCAGCAAGTCGTCCGCACCAACTGGGCACCAGACAACTTGTCACCGGACGCCTTTTCGCCTCAACCCCTGCGTGATTTCAACATCACCCTATCCTCGGGCCAACGCGAAGTTCAGGTTTGCGTGCGTGACCACGAATGCGAGGATGGCGATCAAATTCAGGTAGCGGTCAACGGCGAGAGCCTATTCTACGGCGAACTCTTCAATTCTTGGGACTGCACCAATGTGCCAGTGCAACAGGGCCGCAACCGCGTGCAACTATATGCCGTCAACGGTAGCGGCAACAAAGGCAACTGTTCGTACCAAGATGTGAACACCGGCGAAATCCAAGTGCGGGGCACAAACAGCCAAACCCAAACCTGGCGACATCGCGGTGGCGCAGGATCGAGCGCGAACATTATCGTGGAAGTGGAGTAGGGGAGGGAATTATGATGATCGAAGCACCAGTAGGAGTGAACTATTTTCTCATGCGGTACATTGATTCATTTGATGTGTTCATTTATTCCATCAACGCATCCTGTTATTTTTTATCCGGCGTGATGGTTTTTATGGAGAAAGAAAAAATACTTGGAAACATGAGCAATGGTGCTGGTAGATCACTTTCGCATCCCTATCCCTTTATTGCATGTTTGGTATTTAGTCTTGCGGCATTCTTGTCCAACTTTTATATTCAGGCAAAGATCGGTGGTTTCTTCAGCGCCATGTACCAACAGAAATCCAAAATAGAAGGTTGCGAATTACAGCCACCACTCGAGTATTTCCACGAATGTGTACGTGGCGAAAGCTTGGGATTGGCCACATTGGCAGAAATTTCTTTTATCTGTTTATTTTTTGCATTCTTGTCCGTACTAACGTGGTTTTATCTTGAATCAAAGAATAAGCGCACTACACCATCTAATCTAAATGAGGTATAGCATCATGAAACATTCAAGTGTAATTCGTGTTTTTCAAACATTCGTAAATAGGTTCGATCAAGAAGCAATTCTTGCTTGCACTATGATCGCCTGTCTACTCATGTCTGGGATCGCTCACGCGCAAGGTTCAACTATTCTGGACCGATTGTATCAGTCCAGCCCACAATCTGCCGAACTAGTCGAGGTCCACATCAACCAGAGAGAAGAGAATAGTTCGGGCGGAGCCGTAGAGATAAGTTACCATTTTGAAGAAATTCCAGATGTTAGGGATCTCATTCAAAATTTGGAAAACGTAACTTCCATTCCTAATCAAAAATACCTCATGATTCAAAGTGAGGATGTTTTTTATCGGATACAATGGGACGAAGGCGATACTTTACGTGTTATCAAATTTCCCCAAGGAAGCCCTACAATGGGTGTGTGCTGTAAAATGAGGTTTGACTGGTGTTGTACTGAATATGGCTTGGAATAAGCGTTGCTCCATGATTTTTGATTAAGTTCTAGCGTGATTGGATTGGAATGAACTAGCCTAGAGCATAGCTGAACCATTCGCTAAGTGAACACGACTGCAACCACGATGAAAGAAACCCCGAAAATGAAAATATCATTGGCGATCATCTCACTATTACCGGCTGTACTGCTTGGCTTGTTGCCGTTGTCCGTCTCGGCACACGAGCAACAGAAACCTGGCGAAACCTTCCGTGATTGCACCGATTGCCCCTTGATGGTGATAGTGCCGGCCGGTTCTTTCATGATGGGTTCGCCGGATTCGGAGGGAGAGCGAGACAATGATGAAGGGCCGGTGCATGAAGTAACCATATCGAAACCGTTTGCAGTGGGTGTGCACGAGGTAACTTTCGCGGAGTGGGACGCATGCGTTTCCGCCGGTAGCTGTGGTGAGTATCGCCCGGATGATGAGGGTTGGGGCAGGGGGAGACGTCCGGTTATTTATGTGAATTGGGATGATGTGCAGGGCTATGTGGACTGGCTGAATGGCAAGACAGGGGAAGCGAGGAAGACATATCGCTTATTGATCGAGTCGGAATGGGAGTACATGGCGCGGGCGGGAACCACGGGTAGATATCACTGGGGCAATAGGATATCGCCGTTAAAAGCGAATTACGGGGAGAATGTAGATAAGACGATGCCAGTTGGTTCGTATTCGGCGAATGCGTTCGGGTTGTACGATGTGCACGGAAATGTATGGGAGTGGGTTGGGGATTGTCGAAATTACAGTTACGAGGGAGCGCCATCAGATGCGAGCGTGTGGGAGGCAGGATATTGTTATCAGAGTGTGGTACGGGGCGGCTCGTGGATCAGCGAGCATCAAAACCTTCGTTCCGCGAGCCGACACTGGTTCGCCACAGATACCCGAAACTGTTTTCTTGGTTTCCGCGTTGCTAGGGCAATAAACCATTGAATCTTTATTTGTGTTTTCAGATATTGGAGTGATCTTGAACCTGCATTGCGGGGGAATATGCTACAACTCTGGAACTTTCATTTCAATTGTAACTGCAACTTAGGAGGTATTCATCATGCTATTCATGGTAACAAACAGACGAATCGTTGACGGCAAATACAGCGATGAAGAGATGCGCGGTCACAAATACGAGTATCAATACAAGCACCTCAACGTCTCGAAAGGGGAAGATGGTTTCGCCGAGAAAGGCAAAGCGGGATTCGAAGCCGCGCTACTTGCCGAATTGAAGCAATTGTCGGATTCCGGCATTCGCACGCCGAAAATCGGGCTGTACCTGCACGGCTACAACAACCACTATCAGGACAGCATAGACGAATTAGTCGATCTCAAGAAAAGCTTGGCGGATGTTATGGAGCATCCCCCTATCCTCGTGGGATTTTCCTGGCCTTCGTCCGGGCTATTGCCGTACTATCTATCGGATCGTGAGGAAGCGAGAGATTCGGTGGGCGCTTTCACCAAATTTCTCGTGGAGATAAACGAGTTCGTCTTGAAAAATCAGCGAAACTGCTTCTCCTCCGCCTTCTGCATTGCCCATTCCATGGGGTGTTACCTACTGAGAAAGGGGCTGGAGTACCTGTCGGATGATCTCGGCCGGCCAACAGGCAGACTACTGTTCGATGAAGCCATCTTGCTGGCGCCCGATCTCTCCTCGCGCGACATCGAGAAAGACGGCAAGGGACAATACATCGGCCACTTCGCAAGGCGCGTTCATGTGTATTACTCGAAACACGACGGAGCACTCAAGAAATCTAGCTGGAAGCGATTCGGTAGCAACCGACTAGGCAGACATGGCGCCGAGGATTACGATAATCTGGATAGGAACATCGTGGTGGTTGACGCCAAGAAGTACGCCAACAGCAATTCGATTGCGGACGAGGACCTTACGGATCGCAAGGGGGAGCAGGTAACGGTGCACAGTTCCCATAGATACCACCCGAAAATTCTGGCCGATGTGGATCAGGTGATACGCAGCATCGACCGAGATGAAATTTCAGGCCGGCAGATCGTTCAACGCGAATGCGCCCCAATACAAAATCACTACGAATTGGTGTGAGTGGAACGGGGCAATCCATGTAACCAACGATACAGGACACTCGAAATGAAAAGATCATTGACAATCATCTCACTATTGCCGGCAGTACTGCTCGGCTTATTGCCGGTGTCTGCCCTGGCGCAAGACCAACTGGAACCCGGCGAATACTTCCGCGATTGCGACAAATGCCCCTGGATGGTGGTTGTACCGGCAGGTTCGTTCAAGATGGGTTCGCCGGAGTCGGATGAAGGTCGGTATGATAATGAAGGCCCGGTGCACGAAGTAACCATACCGAAGCCGTTTGCGGTGGGTGTGTTCGAGGTAACCTTCGATGAATGGGATGCGTGCGTTTCCGCCGGTGGTTGCGGTGGGTATAGCCCGCATGATGGAGATGTTACTGTACGGGGAAAAAGATCTTGGGGAAGGGGGAATCGTCCGGTCATCAATGTGAGCTGGGAGGATGCGGAGAGATATTTGGACTGGCTAAGTGGCGAGACGGGGGAGACATATCGCTTCTTGAGCGAATCGGAATGGGAATACGTGGCGCGGGCGGGAACCACGGGGAGATTTCACTTTGGAAACAGGATATCGGCGTCAAAAGCTAACTACGGCCAGAAGTTGTTCATGCCGAAGCCCAGGATATCGGAGTTAAAAGCGAACTCCGGCAATAAGGTGGGCACGTCGAAGCCGACGAAGCCGGTGGGTTCATATCAGCCGAATGCGTTCGGATTGTACGATGTTCACGGAAATGTGTGGGAGTGGGTTGGGGATTGTTGGAACGGCAGTTACTGGGGAGCACCTACGAATGGGAGCGTGTGGGAGGCGGGAGATTGTGATGTGGCGGTGTTGCGGGGCGGTTCGTGGTACGACGGTCCGCAGGCTCTCCGCTCCGCCTTCCGCTTCGGGGGCGCCACCGGCCACCGGGACCTTATTGTGGGTTTCCGCGTTGCCAGGACACTCGCCCAATGAATCTTTGCCTCTTGCGGGGGTACCAGGGGCTTGTCCCCGGTCGGATTTTTTCGCTGAGCGGTGTCGCCATGGCGCATATCCGGAATAACCCCGCCCACCACCAAGGCACCCAATAACATGAGCCGCAACGCCACAACCCCCTCCCGCCAAAGCGGCCCGGCGCTGGAAGCGATGTATCAGCTCGCGCAATGGCTGATCCCCACTCCGGATCGATCCCCCCGCCGCCAGAAGTTCCTCCTCGGTGCCCGCACACAGATCAACCAACAATAAAAGAGGTGAAATCATGTTTCGACCAGTAATTCGAATAGCTCGAACGGCAACCCTAGCCGTAGTTGTGGCACTCATCGCCATACAATCCGCAAGAGCGGATTTCGAGTTGGGGCAACAGGCATGGGACAAGGGAAAAGTGGAAGTGGCAGTAGCCCAATGGCAGGCGGCGGCGGATAAAGGCGACAGACAGGCCATGTCGGCCCTCGGGCGGTTGTATGCCAAAGGCTTAGGCGTGCTGCAGGACCTCGTGGAAGCTCACAAATGGCTCAATCTAGCGGCGAGCAGGGGTGAGGAAGCGGCGTTGGCTGAGCGCGACGCGCTGGTGGCGCTGATGACTTCGGCGGAGTTGACGAAAGCGCGACAACAGGCGGAGGCATGGCGGCTCGTAGCGATCGAGACCGACGATACACAGGACGCAAGAGCGGATTTCGAGTTGGGGCAACAGGCATGGGACAAGGGAAAAGTGGAAGTGGCAGTAGCCCAATGGCAGGCGGCGGCGGATAAAGGCGACAGACAGGCCATGTCGGCCCTCGGGCGGTTGTACGCCAAAGGCTTAGGCGTGCTGCAGGACCTCGTGGAAGCTCACAAATGGCTCAATCTAGCGGCGAGCAGGGGTGAGGAAGCGGCGTTGGCTGAGCGCGACGCGCTGGTGGCGCTGATGACTTCGGCGGAGTTGACGAAAGCGCGACAACAGGCGGAGGCATGGCGGCTCGTAGCGATCGAGACCGACGATACACAGGAAAGCATGTCGGTGGCCATCCTGCACCGGGCGGCACAGGTGGGCAACATCGAAGTACTGACGGCAGCACTGGAGTCCGGCGTGGATGTGGACGCGCGAGACGGGCGGGGGTGGACAGCGCTGATGCACGCAGTGAACCAAGGCTCCCTGTCGTCGGTTGATCTGTTGCTTGAAGCGGGAGCGAACGAGTACTTGAGAGCGCCGGATGGCGCTACGGCACTGCTCATGGCGGTGGTGTTTAAGCACACAGAGGTGGTGTTCGATCGCACAGATATCGTCGCCAAGCAGCGCAAAGATATCGTCGCCAAACTGATGAATGCGTCGGTAGACTATCCGTTCTGGAGCAGGTATGGAGACAATGCTTGGAAGGAGGCATTGAACGAGGGGACGACGAAATCGTTTGAGACATACCTGATCGCATACCCGTCCAGGTACCACACGTACGATGCAATTTGGGTGTTGCAGAATATGAAGAAGGCGCGGGAACGGGAGGAGCAGAAACAACAACAAGCGCGGGAACAGGAGGAGTTGGCACGCAAGTGGCCAAGTGGCAAGGAGTTTTACGATTGCGATGGCTGTCCAAAGATGGTGGTCTTACCAGCGGGTTTGTTCATGATGGGTTCGCCGGAATGGGAGGATGAGCAATTTGCTTCTGAATGGCCAATGCATGAAGTAACTATACCAAAGCCATTTGCGGTGGGAGTGTACGAGGTAACAGTGGGGGAATTCGGTAATTTCGTGAAAGATTCCGGGTACTCTCAGAGAAAAGTCGAATGTGAGGTATACATGGAAGGTGAGTGGAAGGGGTCTCACGAAAACAGTTGGAATAATCCGGGGTTCTCACAGACGGACAATCACCCGGTGGTATGTGTGAGTTGGAAGGATGCACAGGAATATGTGCGCTGGCTGTCGGAGAAGACGGGGGAAACATACCGCTTGTTGAGCGAATCGGAATGGGAGTATGCGGCGCGTGCGGGGACGCAGACGAGATACTCGTGGGGCGATAAAATCGGAAGGAAACAAGCGAATTGTGACGATTGTGGAAGCGATTGGGATGCTAAGCGGACTGCGCCGGTGCGTTCGTTTCCGGCGAATAGGTATGGGTTGTACGATGTTCATGGAAATGTGCATGAATGGGTTGGAGACTGTTGGAATGACAGTTACAGGGGAGACGGTTACAGGGGGGCACCGGTGGATGGGAGTGTGTGGGAGTCGGGCCGGTGTTCGGAACGGTTTTTTCGGGGCGGCTCGTGGGTCGACCACCCTCGGTTCCTCCGCTCCGCGAGCCGCAACAGGGGCTCCACCGACCCCCGGTTTGTTTGGGATGGCTGGCAGGACGTCAATCCTTGGAATCCCCACTCCGCCAACCGCAATAGGAACACCGCCGGCTACCGGTACAGTAATGTGGGTTTCCGCGTTGCCAGGACGCTTGCGCTTTGAATCTTTGTTCCTTTCTCTCTTGCGGGATTACCGGGAGTTTGCACTGGTCGAATTTTGCTTTGGGCGGCGTCATCATGCTCCATGCAACGGTAACAATCGCGAGCGCATTGCGCCGTACAATGCCCGTTCACGGTGCAAAACCAACATCCAGTTCGCTGGTGCGCCGTAGAACAAGGCACAGTGTTTCTTTGTCATGGAAATAGCTATGAGTGATCTGTTGGATTTACGACAATCGACGAACGAGACAGCGCGGGTAGCGCGCGCCAACTTGTTGCTCTTTCTTGTTGTTGGCTTATTTGTGGGCCTGCTGGTAGCGAACACCAATGATCTGCTTTTATTTACACGGGCTCATATCACCATCCCGTTCATGCAGATTGGCGTGCCAATCGATATGTTCTACCGTGTCGGGCCGATAATTTTTATTCTTCTGCATCTGAATTTGTTTTTGCGCCTTGCGAGGCTCTCTCAAGTAGTGGCCTTGTTGCGAAAAGAAATCAAAAAGTGCGGTAAATCAGGAGAGGAACTGATCCAAGCATCTCTCCTGTTTCCATTCGATTTCTTGCAGCTTATATTTCACGTAACTAGTCGCCCTGTGGATTCTGTTATGGATAAACCATCGGTCATTCGGCGTCTGTTTCAGCATCTGAAGTCTGTGCGGGAGAAATATGGTTATTTTCTTGCGTTGTCGGTGATCGTTGCAGCCTCCGTATTTGTCTTTCCATTGATTCTCCTGATGTGGATGCAGGTAAAATTTCTGCCATATCAGAGCGAGTCCATTACCTTCATTCACCAGTTCGCTATCGCCATTGATGTCGTGATGCAGATGGTATTTATCTTCCGCTTGGAAGGTTTCAGAAAGTTTCGCGCGGAGATAGCAGCAAATTCGTCATGGATGCGGCGCTTCCGCGGGTTCGGAATTGCTACTGTCATATCATTTTTTCCGATTGCGGCAGTTGCATTCTCTTGGTTGTTCGCGCTGGTTCCAGGTAGTTTTCTGGAACGGAACCGCCTGTTTCCGGGATGGCAGTCCGAAACAACCAAGTGTTTTTTCGATGACTGGTGGTTAAACAAAGAAAAAGAAGAGGTTCAGTCTTCAATATTAGAGTGTTTGTTCTATGCTTTGTGGTCGAACAAAGAAGAGGAAGAATGCAGCCTATACGTCATACCCTCTCCTGAAAAGTGGCGGCGTTATCTTTACCTGCCGGATACATCAATTAGTGCAAGCGAACGTCCGGCCGAAATCGTGGCTACCTATTTAGCGAAAGGGGAAGATCCCGAACAAGCTTGGAGATTTACAGACCCGCTCGATCTCAGCGGTCGTGTACTGCGCTATGGCTGGTTCAAGTCCAGCGAGATCTGGCGCGCCAACTTTTCGGGAAGCGATATATATTGCACAAATTTCGAGAACGCCAAACTACATAAGGCGGTGTTTGACAAAGCAAATTTGAAAAATGTGTACTTCAAACATGCGAATCTTCAAGAATCGAGTTTTAAAGAAGTTGAATCGTATAGATCTATCTTCGATGAGGCAGATCTACGAAATTCAAAATTAACATCCGCTACATTCGACAACGGATCGTTTGAAGATGCTGATTTTCAAGATATGAGTGGGGAAGGCCTGAAGTTTTTGGGTACAAATTTATTCGGCACGAGATTCCATGGAGCTTTAATTGAAAAATCAAAATTCTTCGGTGCCGACCTATTTTTAGTCGAGTTTCATGGTGTCTGTCTGTCTGGTGCTGAGTTTCGTGGCACTGATTTAGTGTTGGCAGAATTTTACGGTGTAGATTTGAGCTATACTATATTCGATAGCGTGCACGCAGAGTCAGCAAGTTTTTATAGGACAAATATGAGCGGCGCGAAAATAATAGGAACGAATCTATACGAGACCGAATTTTACGATTCTATTTTAGACGTTGCTGAAATAAAATGGGTAGATGCCCATCAATCTATGTGGGAAGTTCCATTTTTTGGGAAAAAAAATGTTAAGGTGAAAATATACAATGACATAAAAGAAAAAAATTGTCGTGATAATATCAAAGAATCTGAGGGAATGAAAATTCCTACTGTTTACGGGCAATGCGTATGGAAAGATGGAGATGGTCTTTTCCCAGGATTGGATGTTCCATCAACGAAATGTTGGGATGAACTTGAGAACTATTTGATAAAGAAGGTCTGTGGTCAATGTAAACCGGCAGTGACATCAGATAGAGATAATTGGGCAGTAGCATCAGGTATAGCTGATCATGCACAGAGTTCTATAGAAACAGTATGGGAAGCTCATGTTGCTGTGAGTGTTCTCAAATCGCACCCAGAGCATTGCAGTTTAATGTATGACCGACCATACATATGTAGAAGGCTGACAGATTGGGTTGTAAGTGAAAAGGATAAGGGATTTACGAGAAAGAAACTAGAATCGGAAATCAAGGAGCTTTGCGTCTCTTCTGAACAGACTGCAGAGTAGAGTAACTATGAGAACGCTGTAGGTAACGAAATACCACTTGCAGGCATTATGCTGTGTGCGGTTTTCCCCTAACCGTGTCAATGTATCAGCCGAAAGCGCATCTATAACCCGCAAACAGAAAAAGCCGACAATCTGAAAGAGACGTTAGGGGTCGAACGACGACAATACTAATAACCACCCAAGGTCGGAGGGCCGGAGTGACACCCCTTCGAATACATCGATTCCAACGAATCTACGCCCTAAACCGATCTCGGTAGAAGGCCGTTGCAGGCTGAGAAGTGCAACAGTCGGGTATCTATCGACCCGATTGCTCACGATAATTCGTGTTTGGAGTCATTTACCGTTCCCCGCGCCCCATGCCACGCGGGGCTCCTCTTTACTCTCCCCCTAATGGGCAGTGCTGGTATACTTCACCACCAGCCGAGGCCACGGCCAAAGCACTCTCGCAATTCCCGATTCCAACCCAACCATACAGGTAAACCCGAAAATGAAGAGATCATCAAGCCTCCCAACCCTACTCCAACTAGCCGCCCTAGCCCTACTCCCAACCGCCGCCTCAGCCCACCAATCGCAACCCAGCGACACCTTCCAAGACTGCGCCGACTGCCCCGAAATGGTAGTCGTCCCGGCCGGTTCATTCACCATGGGCTCCCCCAAGTCCGAAACCGAACGCTCCTCGGTCGAAGGCCCCATGCACAAAATCACCCTAACCAAACCCTTCGCCGCAGGCGTATACGAGGTAACCTTTGCCGAATGGGATGCCTGTGTTGCCGCCGGTGGTTGCGGTGGCCATCGTCCGGATGATCGGGGTTGGGGTCGCGGCGATCTGCCGGTCGGCAATGTTAGTTGGCAGGATGCGCAGGGTTATGTGGACTGGCTGAGCGGCGTAACCGGCCATTCCTACCGACTGTTGAGCGAGTCGGAATGGGAATATGCGGCGCGCGCCGGGACGAGCGGGCGCTATCATTGGGGCAGCGAGATGTCGTCCGAGAAAGCCAACTACGGCGAGAAGGTCGGCAAGCCTTCGCCGGTGGGTTCGTATCCGCCGAACGACTTCGGCCTGCACGATGTGCACGGAAATATGTGGGAATGGGTCGGCGACTGCTGGAACAGCGGCTACGCGGGCGCGCCGGCGGATGGCAGCGTGTGGCAGGCGGGCAATTGTGCCGGTCGGGTGTTGCGCGGCGGTTCGTGGATCAATGTGCCGAGGAATCTACGCTCCGCATTTCGCCTCCGCTACGATGTGGAGAGTCGGCTCAGCTATGTCGGCTTCCGAGTGGCCAGAGATTTGGACTGAAATCGGGCGTGAATTCCGGCGCCCTCGCTTGCTTGTAGCGGCGGGGCGCTTGCTCGATTCGACCGAGCTGAGATTGCTTCGGGCGGTGGCGTAACTCAATCGGGGCTGCCCCGCCCGCCGCCGCTCCTCCCGCCGCGTTCCGCCACCCGCCCCGTCCGCCGCCGCTCCACTCGCCGCTGCCGCCACAGCAGGCAATTTGCCGGCCAAAATCAAACCCGTTCGCGTTCCGCCTGCCACCCCGCCCCCACCCCCGCCAACTGGCATTCCCGCCCGCTCTGTTTTATCCTAGCCGAGGCTGTCCCGCCCCGCCTCGCCGGTTCGGGCGGGTTGCCGAGTTGAAAACCCACGATTCATGCCCCCGGCCCCGCCGCCGAGGGAAACTTCCGCACGATCCACCGAGGTAACCATCGTACAAAGGATGAAAACCGGCGGATTGCCGCCCAAGCACGGCATGTACGACCCCGCCCGCGAGCACGACGCTTGCGGCGTGGGTTTTGTCGTCAACATCGCCGGTGAGCAAAGCCGGGGAATCGTCGCAGACGGCTTGGAAATCCTCGAAAATCTGAGCCATCGCGGTGCCGTCGGCGCCGATCCGCTGTCCGGAGACGGCGCCGGTATCCTGCTACAACTGCCCGACCGCTTCCTGCGCGCGCAAACCCCCTTCGACCTACCCGCCGTCGGCGACTATGCGGTCGGCATGATCTTCCTGCCGCGCGACCCCTCCGCCCTCGCCGAGATTCGCCAAGTGGTTGAGAAATACACCACCGCCGAGGGCCAACGGATACTCGGCTGGCGGCGAGTTCCCGTGCACAATGCCCATCTGGGGCGCAGCGTCTTGCCCACCGAACCCGCTATATGGCAAGTATTCATCGCCCGCGCCCCGACCTGCGCGCGCGGCGACCCGTTCGAGCGCAAATTATTCGTCATCCGCCGCCAAATCGAGAACCACATCCGTGCCTCCTCCCTCCCCGACAAGGCGGATTTCCACATCGTCTCGCTGTCCTCCCGCTTGATCACCTACAAGGGCATGTTGCGCGCCCCCCAGTTGCGCGCCTACTACCCGGACCTCCTCGATGAGAATATGGAATCGGCGTTGGCGTTGGTGCATCAGCGCTTTTCCACCAACACCTTCCCCACTTGGTCGCTGGCGCATCCCTACCGCCTGATCGCCCACAACGGCGAGATCAACACCCTGCGCGGCAACATCAACTGGATGGCGGCGCGCCGCCGGGCGATGACTTCCTCCCTGCTCGGCGACGATCTACACAAGGTGTGGCCGCTCATCCCCGAAGGGCAGTCGGATTCGGCGGCCTTCGACAATGTGCTCGAACTGCTGCTCGCCGGTGGCTATTCCCTCGCCCATGCGATGATGCTGCTGATTCCGGAGGCGTGGTCGGGCAATCCGCTCATGGACGCGCGCCGCCGGGCGTTCTACGAATACCACGCGGCGCTGATGGAACCGTGGGACGGCCCGGCGGCGGTGGCCTTCACCGACGGGCGGCAGATCGGCGCCACCCTCGATCGCAACGGCCTGCGCCCGGCGCGCTATGTGGTAACCCGCGATGGCCGGGTGATTCTGGCCTCGGAGATGGGCGTGCTGGACATTCCCGAGGCGGACATCGTCAGGAAGTGGCGCCTGCAGCCGGGGCGGATGTTGCTCATCGACTTGGCGCAGGGGCGCATCATCGACGATGACGAGATCAAGGACGACCTCGCTGGTCGGCACGACTACGCGGGTTGGTTGCGGCACACGCGCATCGAGTTGGGCGGATTGCCGCAGATGACTAAGGCGACTAAGGCGACTAAGGCGGCGGAAACCGTTCCCCCCGCGCCCGACTCCGCCTCCCTGCTGAAGGTGCAGCAGGCGTTCGGCTACACTCAGGAGGACTTGAAATTCCTCCTCCTACCGATGGTCGCCGACGGCGCCGAGGCAATCGGCTCCATGGGAAACGATGTGCCGCCCGCGGTGTTGTCCGATCGCGGCAAACCGCTGGCCGGCTACTTCCGGCAGAATTTCGCGCAAGTTACCAACCCGCCCATCGATCCGAATCGCGAGCAGTTGGTGATGTCGCTACTGTCGCTCATCGGGCCGCGGCCCAATCTACTCGGCTCCGGCTTGGACGGCGTTGCCCCCCATCTGGCGGTACCTCATCCAATTCTCACTGACTTGGAACTGGCGCGCCTGCGCAACATCGCCGCGCCCACCTCCGGCGCATTGCGGGCGCATACCCTGTGCATCTGCTGGCCGGTGGGCGCGGACGATCAGGTTGCTCTGGGAATGGCAGGCGCACTCGACGATTTATGCGCGCGCGCCGAGAATGCGGTGCGGCAGGGGGACAACCTACTCATCCTATCGGATCGCAACCTGGACGCCCGCCATGTCGCCATCCCCGCCCTGCTGGCGACCGCCGCGGTGCACCACCACCTGATCCGCCAGGGCCTGCGCACGGAAACCGGCCTGATAGTCGAAACCGGCGCCTGCTTGGAAGTCCATCAGGCGGCCACGTTGGCCGGCTACGGCGCCGAGGCCATCAATCCCTATCTCGCCTTCGCCACCATCGATTCCCTGCTGCCCCGCCTCGCACCCGACGCCGACACCGCCGCCGAACGCACGCAGGCACACGCCCGCTACATCGCCGCCCTCGGCGCAGGCTTGAAGAAAGTCATGTCGAAGATGGGCATTTCCACCTATCAATCCTATTGCGGCGCGCAGATTTTCGATGCCGTGGGATTGTCCAGCGAATTCGTGGAGAAATACTTCACCGGCACGGCCAGCGCGGTGGAGGGAGTCGGCTTGGCGCACATCGCCGAGGACGCCGTTCAGTGGCATCGCAACGGCTATGGCGACAACCCCCTCTACCGCCATCAGCTGGACGCCGGTGGCGACTACGCCTATCGAGTGCGCGGCGAGGCGCATGTCTGGAATCCCGACACCGTGGCCGCCCTGCAACAGGCCGTGCGCGGCAATCGCGCCGACACCTTCGAGGCGTTTTCCGCGGCCATCGATCGGCAGGATGCGCGACTGTTCAACCTGCGCGGCCTGTTCCGATTCCAGTGGAGCGATGCGCCGCTACCCATCGAGGAAGTCGAGTCGGCAGCCAGTTTGGTCCGGCGATTTTCCACCGGCGCCATGTCCTTCGGCTCCCTCTCCCACGAAGCCCATGCCAATCTGGCGCGGGCGATGAATCGCCTCGGCGGCAAGTCCAACACCGGCGAGGGCGGCGAGCAGGCATCCCGCTACCGCCCGCTGGCGGACGGCTCCGCCAATCCGGAAAGATCGGCCATCAAGCAGGTGGCCTCCGGGCGTTTCGGCGTAACCACCGAATATCTGGTCAACGCCGATGACCTGCAGATCAAGATGGCGCAAGGGGCGAAACCGGGGGAGGGCGGGCAAATTCCCGGCCACAAGGTCAGCGAGCAGATCGCCAATGTGCGCCATTCCACCCCGGGAGTCGGCCTCATCTCCCCGCCGCCGCACCACGACATCTATTCCATCGAGGATCTGGCGCAGCTGATTCACGACCTGAAGAATGTGAACCCGCAGGCGCGCATTTCGGTCAAGTTGGTCTCGGAGATCGGTGTCGGCACCATCGCCGCCGGGGTCTCCAAGGCGCATGCCGATCAGGTAACCATCTCCGGCCACGAAGGCGGCACCGGCGCCAGCCCGCTGACCTCCATCAAGCACGCCGGTTCGCCGTGGGAGATCGGCCTCGCGGAAACCCATCAGACGCTGGTACTCAACGACCTGCGCGGGCGCATCGCCGTGCAGGTGGACGGCGGCCTGCGCACCGGTCGGGATGTGGCCATCGGCGCCCTCTTGGGAGCCGACGAATTCGGCTTTTCCACCGCCCCGCTGATCGCTTCCGGCTGCCTGATGATGCGAAAATGCCACCTCAACACCTGCCCGGTGGGGGTGGCTACTCAGAATCCGAGATTGCGCGCCAAATTCGCCGGTCAGCCGGAACATGTCATCAACTACTTCTTCTTCGTCGCCGAGCAGGTGCGCCGCATCATGGCGCGGCTCGGTTATCGGCAGATGGACGAGATGATCGGGCAGATGCAGCGCCTCAATATGCGCGCCGCCATCGGCCACTGGAAGGCGCGCGGGCTGGACTATTCGCGCATACTGGCCAAGCCGCAAGCCGCGCCGGAGGTGGCGGTGCGCAATCGCGAGAAGCAGCATCACGGCCTCGAAAACGCCCTCGACCACCGCCTCATCGAACAGGCCGCGCCGGCTCTGCGCCAGCGCCGCAAGGTTCGCATAAATGTGGAGATCAAGAACACCGACCGCTCAGTCGGCGCCATGCTGTCCGGGCGCATCGCCCGCAAATACGGCCACGCCGGACTGCCGCACGACACCATCCTCATCCGCGCGCGCGGCACCGCCGGGCAGTCCTTCGGCGCCTGGTTGGCGCGCGGCGTAACCATCGATCTGCAGGGCGAGGGCAACGACTATGTTGGCAAGGGTTTGTCCGGCGGCAGGCTGATCATCCGCCCGCCGCCCGACTGCGGCATCGGCGACCCGGCCGACAACATCATAGTCGGCAACACGGTGTTGTATGGCGCCATCGCCGGTGAATGCTTCTTCAGCGGAGTCGCCGGTGAGCGTTTCGGCGTGCGCAATTCCGGGGCGGTCGCGGTGGTCGAGGGAGTGGGCGACCACGGCTGCGAGTACATGACCGGCGGCGTGGTGGTCTGCCTCGGCGCCACTGGGCGCAATTTCGCCGCCGGTATGTCCGGCGGCATCGGCTATGTGTTCGACCCCCACGGCGAATTCGCCGCGCGCTGCAATCGGGAAACCGTCGCCCTCGAAGAGATCGTCGCCGATAGCGGCGCGGTGGACTTGGACGATATGACTAGCGCCGACGAAACCCGTTTGCGCGGGCTGATCGAACGACACCACCGATGCACCGGCAGCCGCCGCGCCGCGACCATTCTGGCCGAGTGGCGCGAACATCTCGGCCAATTCGTCAAGATCATGCCCACCGACTACCGCCGCGCGTTGCAACGGCTGCGCCCGCCCGCGTCAGCGGCGGTGGCGGCGGCGGCAGTGGAGGAGAAAAGTCATGGGTAAGGTTACCGGATTCCTGGAATTCCCACGGGTGGAGCGCCGCAACCTACCGGCGCAGCGGCGCATCGGCAATTTCGCCGAGTTCGTCGTCGCTCTGGACGAGGCCGAGTTGGCGCGGCAGGGCGCGCGCTGCATGGACTGCGGCGTGCCCTATTGCCACACCGGTTGCCCGGTGAACAACATCATTCCCGATTGGAACGATCTGGTCTATCGGGGGGATTGGCGGGCGGCCTCGGAAGTACTGCATTCCACCAACAATTTCCCCGAATTCACCGGCAGAATCTGCCCGGCGCCGTGCGAAACCGCGTGCACCCTCTACCTCAACGACAGCCCGGTTACCATCAAAACCATCGAACATCACATAGTCGAGCGCGCCTGGGCCGAGGGCTGGATTCAACCGCAAAAACCGGCTCGCGCCACCGCCACCGGCAAGCGCGTCGCCATAGTCGGCGCCGGCCCGGCCGGGCTGGCCTGCGCCCAGCAGCTGGCGCGCGCCGGATACGGCGTGTCCCTGTACGACCGGCAGGAACGCGCAGGTGGCCTGTTGCGCTACGGCATACCCGATTTCAAGCTGGACAAGGGCGTCATCGACCGCCGCATGGCGCAGTTGCAGGCCGAGGGGGTGGAATTTCACGGCGGCGTGCACATTGGCGTGAACCTACCGGCGCGGCGCTTGCAGGCGGAATTCGATGCCGTGGTGCTCGCCGGTGGCGCCGAGCAGCCGCGCGATCTGGATGTGCCGGGGCGGGAATTGGCCGGCATTCATTTCGCCATGGCCTATCTGCGCAGCAGCAACCGCCGAGTGCAGGGCGCGCCCGCCGACGAAGGGGGATTCATCTCGGCGCGCGGCCGCCATGTAGTGGTGCTCGGCGGTGGCGACACCGGCTCGGACTGCATCGGCACCGCCAATCGTCAGGGCGCCGCCTCGATTACCCAGATCGAAATTCTGTCGCGCCCGCCGGAGAGGGAGGATAAGGACTTGGTCTGGCCCCACTGGCCGCACAAATTCCGCACCTCCTCCTCGCAGGAGGAAGGCTGCGAGCGCTTGTGGGATGTGGTGACTACGGGTTTCGTCGGCGATCGCGCCGGGCGGTTGGTCGCGGTGCGCTGCAAGAAGGTAGATTGGCATCGGCAGGATGGGAGTTGGCGGATGAAGGAAGTCGCCGGTTCGGAATTCGAGTTGCCGGCCGGGTTGGTCACCCTCGCTCTGGGATTTCTGCATCCGCGTCATCCGGGTATGCTCGCCGACCTCGCCGTTCGCTTGGACGCGCGCGGCAATGTGGACGCGCCCGAAGACGGCGAAAACGCCCATCGAACCAATCTCGAAAACGTGTTCTCCGCCGGCGATATGCGCCGCGGGCAATCTCTCGTGGTGTGGGCGATTCGCGAGGGCCGCCGCTGCGCCCGCGCGGTGGACTTGCAGTTGCGCGGGCATAGCGATTTACCGGCGAATTGAGCGCGCGGCGGCGGCGCATCCCCCCAATTCCGCCGCGACTGCGGTATCATCGCCCGCCCTCATCCTCATCTCCGCCCCGAATGCCGCCCAAGAACGATCGCCTGTTGCGTGCCCTGCGCCGCCGGGAAGTGGACTGCACGCCGGTGTGGATCATGCGTCAGGCCGGGCGCTACCTGCCGGAATATCGCGCCACCCGCGCCCGCGCCGGTGATTTCCTCACCTTGTGCAAGACGCCGGAACTCGCCTGCGAGGTAACCCTGCAGCCGTTGCGCCGTTTCCCGCTGGACGCGGCCATCGTGTTTTCCGACATTCTCACCATTCCGGACGCCATGGGCCTCGGCCTGTCCCTGCGCGAGGGAGTCGGCCCGAGATTTGATCGAACGGTGCGCTCGAAACGCGAGATCGCCGCTCTTCCGCAAGTCGATGTTTCCTCGGATCTGCGCTATGTGTCCGAGGCGATTCGCCTGATCTGCCGGGAACTGGATGGCCGCCTGCCGCTCATCGGTTTCTGCGGTAGTCCGTGGACGATGGCCGCCTACATGGTCGAGGGCGGTAGTAGCAAGGATTTTCGGCGGGCACGCGGCCTGTTGCACGATCAGCCGCATAGCGCCCACCTGCTATTGGGGAAACTCGCCGGAGCCGTGGCCGACTGCCTCAAGGCGCAGGCCGAGGCCGGTGCCGAGGCGCTGATGATCTTCGATACCTGGGGCGGGTTGCTGGCCACTCAAGACTATGTGGAATTCTCCCTCGACTACATGCGCGCCATAGTCGAATCCCTCAAGGCCGACTCCGTAAGCCGCGAGATTCCGATTACGCTGTTCACCAAGGGCGGCGGAAATTGGTTGGAGCAGATCGCCGCCAGCGGCTGCGACGGAGTCGGCCTCGACTGGAGCGTCCCCCTCGATCTGGCGCGCCAGCGCATCGGCAATCGGGTGGCGCTGCAGGGCAATCTCGACCCGGCGGTGCTATACGCCTCGCCGGAGAAAATCGAGGCGGAGGTGGAGAAATTGTTGCGGCAGTACGGCGGGCGTCCGGGGCACATATTCAATCTCGGCCACGGCATTTCGCCGGATGTGTTGCCCGACCGGGTGGCCTGCTTGGTGGATGCCGTGCACCGTTTCGGTAGCGGCTGCGGCTGCGGCTGAGACTACTCGGTGGCCTTGTGCCGGGCGGTTTCAAATCGTCTGAGCTGTTCTTCGCTGGCTTCTTCCCCGTACTCGGCCTTGTAGTCGGAATACGCCATGCCGTACACGATTTCGCGGGCTTGGTCGTAGTCCATCTCGATGCCGCGTTCCGCCGCCGCGCCGCGATACCACTTGGCGAGGCAGTTGCGGCAAAAATACGCCAGATTCATCAGGTCGATATTCTGCACTTCGGGATATTTGCGCAGGTGTTCGATGAGTTTGCGATAGACCGCGGATTCGATTTCGCTGCGCTGTTGGGGGTCGATGTCGGGCATGGTGAGGTCTCCGGAAAATGGTGGGGCGTGCAGGATTCGAACCTGCGACCACCTGATTAAAAGTCAGATGCTCTACCAACTGAGCTAACGCCCCGGGTGATGCAAAAACGTGAAGGAAGGCGCGATTATCCCGACCTGAGCCGCCCCGGTCAATCCGCCCGTGCCGGCGGTCGGGGTTTACTGGTCGTACTGGATGGTCTGCTCGATGCGCCGCAGTCGAGTCTGCGCCGACACCGCCACCTCGTGGCCGGGGTACTGCTCGAGAATATCGCGGAAAGTCTCCGCGGCCTCCTCGTAGGTACCGATGTCGTACTGGATGTAGCCGATCTTCAGCAACGCCTCCGGCACCCGCTCGCTGTTGGGGTAACGGGTTACCACGGTGCGAAAACCGCTCAGAGCGGCCTCGAATTCGCGGTTCACATAGCGCGCTTCCGCCATCCAGTAATGGGCGTCGTCGCTCAGGCCGCCGTCGGGCCAGATATCCGCCAGCCGCTGAAACTGGTCGATGGCGTCCTGATACTTGCTTTGTTTGAGCAGGTCGAAGGCTTGGTCGTAGGCGTTTTGTTCCGCCAGCGAAACCGATTCGGTGGTGGTGGAATCGTCCGGTGGGGTTTGCCCTTCGCCAGTGCCCGCGTCCGCGTCCCCGTCCCCGCCCCCGACTACGGCGGCATCGACGGCGCCGGTCGCGTCAACATCAATGGGCACATCGGGCGTGCTCCCGGAAATCGCACCACCGCCACCGCCACTAGTAGTAGCCGGTGGTTGTAACAGAAGCAGGCGCTGGGTGCTTTCCAAGCCGAGCAGACGCCGATCCAAATCCTGATATAGGTTCATCTGGCGCCGCTTGGCGGTTTCGCTGTCGAATTGCAGTTCCTCCACGGCATTGCGCAGTTTCTTCAGTTCCTCCTTCAAGTCGGTCAACTGCGACAGAGCCTGCAATGTTTCCGCACTGGGTTGGAGCGGGGTTGGCGTCGGCGCCGGTTGCGATGGTGGTGTCGCCGGTGTCGTCGGTGGCGTCGGTTGCGGCGGCGGCTGGTAGGGTATGCAACCGCCGAGCAACAGCAACAACGCCAATGACAACAACGGCCACGGGCGGCGGATTGCCGTCTCGCCTGCGCGGGAGTGCATCGCGGTTGCCTCCACTGCCACCGTATTGCGGCCGGAATCGCCTGAATTCATGGCCGCGCCGATTACTGATAGAGAATTTCGACTCGGCGATTCAGGCTCCAAGCGCTTTCGTCATGGCCGAGGGCGACCGGCCGTTCTTCGCCATAGGAAACCGTCTGGATGCGGCTGGAATCGATGCCCCACGCCTGTATGACATTGGCCACGGATTTGGCGCGATCCTCGGCCAGTGCCAGATTGTATTCCCGTGTGCCGCGCTCGTCGGCGTGGCCCTCGAGAATAATGCGGAGATCGGCGGCGCCGGCGAGATATTCGGCGTGGGCTTGCGCCATCGCCCGCCCGTCCGCGCTCAGCAGGCTACTGTCGTAGTCGAAGTAGATCACCTGCGCGAGCGACTCCTCGTCGCCGCCAAGGCTCTGCCCATCGCTACCGGAATCGCCGTCGAGGCCGGAGGTGGTGGTGCCTCCGGTAGTGTCCCCGGTAGTGTCCCCGGTAACAACCGTAACCGGTTCCTCCGTTACCACAACATCCCCGTCGTCCGCAGTATCCTGATTCACAGCGGATTGTCCGCCGCAACCGGCCAACAACAGGGCGGCGAGGAAGGTGATTGATTTTGATGAAAATTTACACATGCTGCTATCCTCTAGAGGTTATGTTTGAAGGGTGCCCAGGCCGGTTCCCGCACGGAACCGTTCGCCAAGCCAAGAATTTGTTGCGTGCGGCCATCAGGGGAAACCGTGGCGATCACATTGCGCCCACCGGATTGAGTGGCGTACATGATCATCTCGCCATTGGGTGCGAAAGTAGGCGATTCATCCTGTTTGGTTTGCGTCAATTCGATCACGGTTCTATCCCGTGCCGAGTATAGCCCAACACGAAAGCCATTGCCTTGATTGGTGATCAATGCGATGGATTTTCCGTCGTTGGAGTAGCTCGCGCCGGCATTGTACCGGCCCTCGAAGGTAACCCGCTGGGCGGCGCCGCCGTCGGCGGCAATGCGGTAAATCTGCGGCGTGCCGGGGCGATCCGAGGTGAAGGCGATGGTGCCGCCGTCCGGCGACCATGCCGGTTCGGTGTCGATCGCGGTGTTGCGCGTCAGTCGGCGCAGGCGCTCGGTGGCCAGATGGTAAATGTAGATTTCGGTATTGCCGTCCTTGGACAGAGTCAGCGCCAGCCGCTTGCCGTCCGGCGACCACGCCGGTGCGCTGTTGAGGCCGGGGTGATCGGCTATCCGCTTGCGCTCGCCGCTCCACAGGTTCTGTATGTAGATCGTTATCAAGGGCGCATGCTCGTAGGAAACATATGCGATCCAATCGCCATCCGGCGCCCACGCCGGCGATACGATGATCTCGCGGGATTCGAGGATGGTCTTGGGATCGTGGCCGTCCGCATCGGCGATTTGCAGCAGGTATCTCCTTTTTGGCGTCTCGCCTGCGACGATTTCATCGGCGACAAACGCGATGCGGGTATCGAAGGCGCCGGGTTTGCCGGTCAAGGTTTCGTGGATGATGTCGCTGATTTGGTGCGCCGACCGGCGCAACCGCTTGGCGGGCACGACGAATTTCTGCCCGGCCAGTTGTTTTTCCCGAAATACATCAAGCAGCCGGAATTGCACCTCGAAGTGGTCGTCGCCGAGATTCGCCACCTGCCCGATGACCAGCGCCTCGGCCTTGAGCAGGCGCCAATTCTTGTATCGCACCGCGTCCGGCTCGTGCGGCATGGAGAGAAAGTCGTCGCGCGCCACCGGCGCGAATTTGCCGCTGCGGGCGAGATCGGCCTCGATCACATCCGCCAACGGGGACTCGGCGGCGGCGACCGCGGCGATGCCCTCCGCCGCAAACGGCACGATGGCGATGGGGATGGGGGCTTCGACTCCCTTATTGACCTCGATGGTCAGCACCGCCGAGGCCGACGCGCACGCCCCCAACAACACCGCCGCCAGCGCCCCCTGCAAAGCGCGCCTAGTCGTTCGGGCTGAACTTGAAGTCGAATTCACTGATAAATTCATAGTATTTCGGGTTTTCGGGAAACGGCAACGGCGAGGCTTTCTCCACCGCGATTTCCGCGGATTGGTCGAAATCCGGATTGCCGCTGCCTCGAGTCACCCGCACCGAGATGACCCGCCCATCAGGCGCTACTTTAACCCGAATGATAGCCGTCAAGCCAGCCGCACGAGTATTCGGCGGCCGCCGCCAGTTGTCCTCTACCGCGGCGGCAATGCGATCCACCAGCGCGCTGAGGGCGTCGCCGGCTTCCTTGCGGGTTTGCGCCCGCTGCTCCTCTTCAAGCTGTCGGCGCAGTTGTTCGGCGCGGCGACGATCCGCTTCCTTGCGTTTTTCCTCGGCTTCACGCTTTTTCTTTTGTTCCGCTTCTCGGCGTTTTTTGTCCGCCTCGAGCTGTTTTTTCCGTTCGTTTTCCATGCGTTTTTCCTCGGCTTCGCGTTTTTCCCTTTCTTCCGCTTCCCGTCGCTTTTTATCGATTTCGATTTGTTGCTTTCGCTCGTTTTCCATGCGTTTTTCCTCGGCTTCGCGTTTTTTCCTTTCTTCCGCTTCCCGTCGCTTTTTATCGATTTCGATTTGTTGCTTTCGCTCGTTTTCCATGCGTTTTTCCTCGGCTTCACGCTTTTTCTTTTGTTCCGCTTCCTGCCTTTTCTCCTCTGCCTCGCGTTTCTTTTGCGCCTGTGCGAGCAATTCCTGTTCGGACACCGCCACCGCCTGAATCGGCCGAACCTCGCCGCGTTCGATGCGCTCGGCCCAGCTGAAACTGTACAGGAGAAAGGCCATCAGGACGCCGTGGATCGTGACGGTGAACAGGACTGCCTTGGACAGCAGGCCGAACCGCCTCAGCCTGCTATCCATCAGGACTCCGGCGATTTGGTCACCAACCCCACTGATTCGACCCCCGCCGCCTGTAGCAACACCATTGCCCGCACCACGTGTTCGTACTCCGCCGCGCCGTCGCCGCGCACCAGAAAGGGCGTTTGCGGATTGCGCCGCAAAACCGCCCGCGCATTCAGTTCGATTTCCCGCGCCGAGACGACTTTGTTGCGGTCGTCGTTGAGGTAGTAGTTGCCGTCGGCGTCCACCGTGAGCACGAAGGGCTCCTCGGCTTCCGCGCGAATCGGCTCGGCCGGGGCTTCGGGCAGATTCACCCGCACGCCCTGACTGAGCAGCGGCGCGGTGACCATGAAGATGATCAGCAGCACCAGCATCACATCGATGTAGGGGACCACGTTGATCTCCCCCATGAGACGCTTTTTGCGGCCGTATCGACTGTAGCTCATTGGTCGTTTTTCGCCAGATCCTGACGATTGACGATGCTCAGAAATTCCTCCATGAATACCTCGTAGCGGCTGGTCAGGCGCTCGGCGGTGTGGGCGAAACTGTTGTAGGCGATGACCGCCGGAATGGCGGCGAACAACCCCATGGCGGTGGCGATGAGGGCTTCGGATATGCCCGGCGCCACGCTGGCGATGGTAACCTGCTGCAGCACGCCGATGGAGCGGAACGAATTCATGATGCCCCACACCGTGCCGAACAGCCCCACATATGGGCTGGTGGAGCCCACCGTGGCGAGGAAGGACAGGTGGATTTCCAGATTGTCGATCTCCCGACTCAACGCCACCCGCATGGAGCGATGCACGCCGTCCACCATATCGGCGCGGCTGACATTCGGCTTGTGCAGCAGGCGCACATATTCGTGGTAACCGGCGATGAATATGTTGACGATGCCCTCCGGGTCGTCCCTGCGCGCCTCCTGACCGCTCCAGTCCTGATAAATGTGCTTCATCTCGCCGCCGGACCAGAATTGATCCTCGAATTCATCGGCGATTCGCGTCAGGCGCTTGTAGCTGGTGCGCTTGCGGTCGATCATGAACCAGGAGATCACCGAAGCCATCAACAGCAACAGCATCACCAGCTGCACCAAGAAACTGGCGTTGGCGATCAGGCTGATCAGCGACATGCCGCCCTGCTCGGCGGTAACTTCAATGGGCATGGGATGATGGTCGGCGTGTCGATAACAAGGAGTTGCGCATTCGGTTCCGCTTCCGATTCTGAGGGCGGATTGAGCGATCCGCCGATTGCGCTCGGCAGGGCGCAACTGTATCACTGTTTGCCGGTGCCCGTGCCATCGGGATTCGCGCGCTAGTTGTCATCGGAAAACAATCGCTGCTGCCTACCGGCCACCTCGGCGGGCATATCCAGTCCGAAATGCCGCCAAGCGGCCTGCGTCGCCACCCGCCCGCGCGCCGTGCGCATGAGGAAGCCCTGCTGGATCAGATAGGGTTCGATCACATCCTCGATGGTGCCGCGCTCCTCGCCGATGGCCGCGGCGATGCTGTCTATGCCCACCGGCCCGCCGTCGAACTTGGTCATGATGGCCAGCAGTACATTGCGATCCAGTACATCCAGCCCGAAACCGTCCACCCCGAGCATGTCCAGCGCGCGGTTGGCGATGGTTTCGGTCAGCCGCCCGTCCCCCTTGACCTCGGCATAGTCGCGTACCCGCCGCAGCAGGCGATTGGCGATTCTCGGGGTGCCGCGTGCGCGCGCCGCCACGGCGCGCACGCCGTCGGCGTTGAAGGCGATGTCGAGCAGTCCGGCGGAGCGCTCGACGATGCGCGCCAATTCACCGGCCTCGTAGAATCGCAGCCGTTGCACGATGCCGAAGCGATCCCGCAGGGGCGAGGTCAGCAGACCGGCGCGGGTGGTCGCCCCCACCAGCGTGAAGGGCGGCAGGCTCAACTTGATGGAGCGCGCCGCCGGCCCTTCGCCGATGATGATGTCGATCTGGTAGTCCTCCATGGCGGGATACAGAATTTCCTCGATGGCCGGATTGAGCCGGTGTATCTCGTCGATGAACAGCACATCGCCGGCTTCCAGATTGGTGAGGATGGCGGCCAGATCGCCAGCCTTTTCCAGCACCGGGCCCGAGGTCTGCCGCAGGCGCGCGCCCATCTCGTTGGCGAGGATATGCGCCAGCGTGGTTTTGCCGAGGCCGGGCGGGCCGAACACCAGCACGTGGTCGAGCACATCGCCTCGCCGTCTCGCCGCCGCGATGAAAATCTCGAGTTGCTCGCGGATGCTGCGCTGGCCGATGAATTCCTGCAGATGGGAGGGTCGCAAACTGCGATCCAGCGTTTTTTCCTGAGTGGAATCGTCGCCGTCGCCGGGCGCCAGCAGTGGATTCAGCCCGCTCATTGCTTGCTCAGATGCTGCAAGGCGTTGCGGATCAATTCCTCACGCCGGACTCCCTGGCCATCGGACTGGCTCTCGGCCTGGGCCTCGACTGCGCGTACCGCCCGATTGGCATCGGCCATTTTGTATCCGAGGGCGAGCAGGGCGCCGATGGCGTCTTGCGTCGCGTTGGCCGCATCGGCCTGATTGGGGGCACCCTCGCCGCTCGCCTGTCCGATGGCGTCGAGGCGGTCGCGCAGGTTGAAGATCATCCGCTCGGCGGTTTTCGCGCCGATTCCGGGCACGCGGGTGAGGGTGGGCACATCCTCCCGATGCACGCAGGCGATGAGCTGATCCGCGCTCAGGGTGGAGAGGATCGCCAGCGCCACGCGCGGCCCGACTCCGTGTACCCGCAGCAGGTTGCGAAACAATTCCCGCTGCGCCAGTTCGGAGAAACCGAACAGCAACTGCGCGTCCTCGCGCACCAGCAGATGGACGAACAACGATACCGGGCGGTCGTCGTCGGGCAGGTCGTAGAAGGTGGTCATCGGCGCTTCCAGCTCGTAGCCGACTCCGCCCACATCGAGCAGCAGGAAGGGGGGTTGCCTGTGCATCAGGCGGCCACTGAGATATCCGATCATCGCGCGTCCGTTACCGTTACCGTCGCCGTCACCGTCACGAGGCTCGGCTCAATTTCTCTTCGACCTGCATGGTATGAATATGACAGATCGCGCACGCCAGCGCATCCGCCGCATCCACCCCCGGACGGGCGCGCAACCCCAATAGCGCCCGCACCATATGTTGTATCTGCTCCTTGTCGGCATTGCCCACGCCGACCACGGCGCGCTTGATTTGCCGCGCGCTGTATTCCACCACCTCGCAACCGGCGACCACCGCCGCGCACACCGCGCTGCCACTGGCCTGCCCCAGCACCAATGCGGACTTGGCGTTGTTGGAGACGAATACCTGCTCGATGGCCACCACATCGGGGCGGTGTTGTTCGATGGCCTGTTGCACGCCGAGGTATATCTGGCCGAGGCGCGTGCTCAGCGCTTCGTTGCCCATGCGGATACATTCGTAGCCGATCGGTCGTAGGCCCTCTCCGCTGCCGCCGCCACCTCCGCCAGCCGCTTCGACCACGCCGAGGCCGGTTTGCCGGGAGCCCGGATCGATTCCCAATACCCGCATCAGTCGGCCTGCGGGAAAATCCCGTTGGTGAACACGGCGCTGACATCGTCCAGCTGTTCGAGGGCGTCTATCAGTTTGGCGGCCCGCTCAGCGTCCGCCTCATCCAATTCGATCTGCACGGCGGCGTGCTGAATCAGTTCGGACAATTCCGGCACCAATCCGGCTTCCACGAAGTCGCGCTCCACCCGCGTATGCTCCTGCCACGGCGCGAGCACCTGAATGACGCCGTCTTCGCTCTCCACATCATCCGCTCCGGCGGCCAGCGCGATCTCCATGATCCGCTCCTCGTCGGCCTCCTCGGAAAACATCAGGGAGCCCATTCGCGTGAACAAGTGGGCGACCGAGCCGTCGGTGCCCAGATTGCCGCCGTGCTTGGTAAAGGCGTGGCGAACCGCGCTGACGGTGCGATTGCGGTTGTCGGTGGCGCATTCCACCAACACCGCCATGCCGGCCGGGCCGTAGCCCTCATAGCGTATTTCCTCGAGATCGGCGCCGGCGCCGTCCCCCGAACCCCGTTTCACCGCCCGCGAAATGGTGTCGCGCGTCATGTTGGCCGCCAACGCCTTTTCCACCGCCGCCCGCAGCCGCGGATTGGCATCCGCATCGCCACCGCCGAGACGCGCGGCGGAGGTGATTTCCGCAATCAATTTGGTGAAAGCCTTGCCGCGCTTGGCGTCCTGAGCCGCTTTGCGGAATTTGATGTTGGCCCATTTGCTGTGGCCGGCCATGTTTGCTCCTGAGGGTTACCCGAGATTGCCTGAGATTGCCTGAGTGGCGGTGGAGGGTGGTTTCGGGGGGTATTGTATGGCTCGCCGGTTGTAATCGCAAATTGGCCGGAGGCGCAATCCCCACTATACTAGGCGCTCGCATCGTTCGATTCCCCCTCTCTTTATGAATGCGGTAACCGCGACCTCGAACCCCCGAATGCAATTCGGGAAACCGCGCCGGATGGAGATTTGCGCGGCTCATAACGCCGGGGAAAACCCCGATTACCTATCCCGCCAACTGATCACCTACCTCGGCAACAAGCGGGCGCTGTTGGGGCAGATCGCCGCCGCCGTGGAGCGCGTCAAATCCCGCCTCGGCAAGAAGCGCCTTCGTTGCTTCGATGTGTTCAGCGGCTCCGGCGCGGTGTCCCGCCTGCTCAAGGGGCATTCGTCGTCGCTCATCAGCAACGATTTCGAGGACTATGCGGCCACCATCGGGCGCTGTTATCTCGCCAATCGTAGCGAGGTGGATCGGAATTTTCTGCGACAGATCGTGGATGACCTGAATGCGCGGGTACTGGCCGAACCTCTTCCCCGAGGTTTCATCGAGGAACTGTACTCGCCGCGCGACGGGACGCGCATCACGCGAGACGACCGAGTCTTCTACACGCGGGAAAACGCTCGGCGGTTGGACAACTATCGCCGACTGATCGAGGAAATTCCGAAAGAACTGCGCGACTTCCTGTTGGCGCCGTTGCTGAGCGCGGCGTCCATTCACGCGAATACGGCGGGGGTATTCAAGGGATTCTACAAAAACCGCCATACCCGAATCGGCCAATTCGGCGGCAGCGGGTCGGACGCCCTGACTCGAATTCTGGGCGATGTCGTGCTGCAAGTTCCGATTCTGAGCAACTTCGAATGCGAATACACAGTCATGCAGGCGGATGCCAACGTCGCGGCGCGGCAGGTTCGGGGGGTCGATCTCGCCTATCTCGATCCCCCGTACAATCAGCACCCCTACGGGTCGAACTACTTCATGCTCAACCTGCTCGTTCGCTATGAGCGCCCGACAAACATCAGCCGAGTCTGCGGAATTCCCGTGGATTGGCGGCGTTCGGGATACAACGTGCGCGGGCAATCGCTCGGCCTGATGGCCGATCTCGTGGCGCGCATAGACGCGCCCTTTCTATTGGTATCCTTCAACGACGAGGGTTTCATCCCCCCCGCCGAGATGCGCGCCATGCTTGCGGCGGTGGGTTCCGTGGAGATCGTGCAGACGCGATACAACGCTTTTCGCGGTAGTAGAAATATCGGAAATCGACCGACGCATGTAACGGAACACCTGTTCCTGATCGAAAGAAAGTAGCCGGCGGGAGCAGAGGCGACAACCCCCTCTCATCGAGAAGACGCTTCCCCCTCCCCCCGCCCCTTCACCGTTCGCAAACCGAGTTCCCCCAGTTGCTTGCCGTCCACCCGACTGGGCGCCTCGGTGAGCAGGCAGGCGGCGCGTTGGGTTTTGGGGAATGCGATGACATCGCGGATGGAATCGACTCCGCCGAGCATGGCGGCCAGACGGTCGATGCCGAAGGCGATGCCGCCGTGGGGGGGGGCGCCGTAGCGGAAGGCTTCGAGGAGGAAGCCGAATTCCGCTTGGGCTTGTGCCGGATCCATGCCGAGGGCGGCGAAAACCCGCCGTTGCAAATCCGCCTGATGGATGCGGATGGAGCCGCCGCCGATTTCCGTGCCGTTCAACACCAGATCGTAGGCGCGCGACAGCACCCGCCCCGAATCGCTTTCCAGCCATTCGAGATGGTCGGCGCGCGGCGCGGTGAACGGGTGGTGTTGGGGTTCGAATCGCCGGTTTTCCTCGTTCCACGCCAGCAGGGGGAAATCCACCACCCACAGCGGCCGCCAGCCCGCCTCGACCAGCCCCAGATCCCGCGCGATCTCCAGCCGCAGGGCGCCGAGGGATTGGTTGACCACGGCAGCCTTGTCCGCGCCGAAGAAGATCAGGTCGCCGCTGCGCGCGCCGCTGCGTTCGAGTATCTGCGCGAGGGTCTCGTCGGGGAGGAATTTCAGTATCGGCGACTGCAGTCCGGCGCGCCCGACACCGCTACTGCTGTCGTTCACCTTGATGTAGGCCAGCCCGCGAGCGCCGAATTGCTTGACGAATTCCGTGTACTGATCGATTTGCGCGCGCGACAGACTGCCGCCGCCGGGCACCGCAAGCGCCGCCACCCGCCCCGCCGGATTCCGAGCAGGTTCCGCGAAAACCTTGAATTCCACCGTCTTCATCAGCTCGGTCAGCTCGGTCAGTTCGAGGGGAATACGCAGATCCGGGCGGTCGCTACCGTAGCGTGAAATCGCCTCGGCGTGGGGCATGCGCGGAATCGGCTCCGGTAGGCGAATATCCGCCACATTGAGGAACACCTGCCGCATCAGTTTCTCCATGGTGTCGATCACATCATCTTCCGTAACGAAGGACATTTCCACATCCAGCTGGGTGAATTCGGGCTGGCGGTCGGCGCGTAAATCCTCATCGCGAAAACATCTGGCGATCTGGTAATACCGCTCGAATCCGGCGACCATCAGCAGCTGCTTGAACAGTTGCGGCGACTGCGGCAGGGCGAAAAACTCGCCGGGGCGGGTGCGGCTGGGCACCAGATAATCGCGCGCCCCTTCCGGAGTGGAGCGCGTCAGGATGGGCGTTTCGATCTCGACGAAATCCCGTTGGTCGAGGAAATTCCGTATTTCGCCGAGAATGCGGTGGCGCAGACGCAGAGCCGCCTGCATTTGCGCTCGCCGGAGGTCGAGAAAGCGGTAGCGCAACCGCACCTGCTCGCTGATCTCGTCGTCGTCCAGCTGAAACGGCAGGGGGTCGGCTCGGCCAAGCAGCTCCATGCGCTGCGCCGCCACCTCGATCCGGCCGGTGGGCAAATCCGCATTGGCGGTTCCCTCGGGCCGCCGCCGCACCGTGCCGACCACGCTCAGGACGAATTCGTTGCGCGCCTCGGCGGCCACCGCAAAGGCGTCCGCCGCCTCCGGCGCGGCCACCACCTGCACCTGCCCGCTGCGGTCGCGCAGATCGATGAATATGACGCCGCCGTGGTCGCGGCGATGGGATACCCAACCGGCGAGGGTGACGGTTTGCTCGATGTCGTCGAGACTCAACTGGCCGCTGAGGCGAGTGCGCATTATGGGGTTGACGGAGTGAGTTGGTGGCCGAGTGGCCGGAGGTTCAGGCGCTTTTTCGGAGGGACGAGTCGGATGCGGGCGATTTGCCGGAATCGGATGCGCCGTCTTTTTTCTCCGTGCTCTCGGTGGAATCTCCGCTTTCGCCCGATTTCTTCGATTTTTTGCCCGTGCCGCTGTGCTTGAAGTCGGTCTCGTACCAGCCGCCTCCCTTGAGGCGGAACGCCGCCTTGGAGATCAGCCGTTTCAGACTGGGCTCGCCGCATTCGGGGCAATACAGCAGGGGTTCGTCGGAAATTTTCTGCAATGCTTCCAGTCGATGCCCACAGGCATGGCATTGGTATTCGTAGAACGGCATCGGTTCGTTCCGCCTCCTGAACGGGTGGCAAAAATCGTTGGGCGGCGATTATAGTCGAAATTGCCGCCGCAATACCCGCCGCGCTAGCCGGTTCCCCGATCCCGCGCGTCGCCGACCCAGTCGAGCCCGGAGCCGCTGCTGTCCACCGGCTTGCCGTCCTTGTCCACGCAATACCGCCCGAATACGACCGCCTCGGACACCGCCCCGTGCTTGCGCATCAGGGTATGCGCGAACAGTATGCTGCGGTGCACCCGCGCGCCGCCCTGCAGATGGCAGCCGTGGGAAATCCAAGTGGGGCCGTGTATTTCGCAGCCGGCCTCTATGCGGGAATTGGCGCCGATGTATACCGGCCCCTCGATGAGCATATCGTCCCAATCCACCTTCACATTCAATCCGGCCCACACCCCCGGCAACACCTCCCGGCCGGGCATGTCGATGCCGCGCAGGGCGCCGCGCATGAGTTGCTGGTTGGCGCTCCAGTAATCGCTCAGGCGGCCAATATCCACCCAGTGAAAGGGCAGTTCGATGGCCTGAAACGGGAGATTTTGCTCGATCAGTCCCGGCAACAACTGCGACCCCATGTCGTACACCGTGCCGGACGGAATCTGCTGCAGAATTTCCGGTTCGAACAGGCAGATGCCGGTGTTCACCAGCGTGGATTTCGCCTCCGCCGTGGACGGTTTTTCCTGAAAGGAAGTGATCCGGCCGTGGCGGTCGCACAGCACCACTCCGTAGTTGGAGACCCGTTCTCTGGCGACCCGGCTGACCACCACGCTGGCCTGCGCGCCGGATTGCCAGTGCTTGCGCAGCACCGCGGTCAGGTCGAGATCGAAGATGGCGTCGCCGCACACCACCAAGAAGGTATCGTCGAAAAAGCCGCCGAATTCGTGTATGCGCTTGATCCCCCCCGCCGAGCCGAGGGGTTCGCTGACCACTTTCCCTTTGTCGATGCGGCCCTCGAAGGAATAGCCGATATTCACCCCCCAGCGCCGCCCGTCGCCGAAATAATTCTCGATGGATTCGGGCAGGTGGCTGACATTCACCATGATATTGGTGAAATTGTGCGCCGCCAGTTGCTCGATCAGGTATTCCATCACCGGCTTGCCGAGCACCGGAATCATCGGTTTGGGCAGTTCGTGCGTCAGCGGCTGTACCCGGGTTCCCTTGCCGGCCGCCAGAATCATGGCTTTCATTTGAGGAAGAGGGAAAAATCAGCGTGCAAGTGTACCGCACCGGCGGGCCCAACAAAAAAGCCTCGTATCGAGGCTTTTTCGTTTTTCGGCGGGGCTAGGCGCCCGGCGCCAGCCGCTACTCGTCGTTGAACAACCCGAAAATGTGCAGCAGGCTCATGAACAGGTTGTAGATGGTGATGTAGAGGGTGATGGTGGCCATGATGTAATTGGTTTCACCGCCGTTCACGATCTGGCTGGTTTGAAACAGAATCAGGCCGGACATCAGCAGTACGAACATCGCCGAAACCGCCAGAGACAACGCCGGCATGGAAAATATCGCCGCCGCCAAACCGGCGATGAACGCCACCAGAATCCCCACCATCAACATGCCGCCGATGAAGGTGAAATCCCGCCTCGTCACCAGCACATAGCTGGACAGCGCCACGAAAATGATGCCGGTTCCGCCGAGGGCGGTCATCACCACCTGCCCGCCGTTGCCGAGCTCCATGTACAGCTGCACGATGGGCCCCACGGTGAACCCCATGAAGCCGGTGAAGGCGAACACGAACACCAGCCCCAGCGGCGAATTGCGGAATCGGGTGGTCAGGAAGAGCAGCCCGAACCAGCCGACCAGAGTGATGAGAATGCCCAGCGGCGGCACATTCATCGCCATGGCAAGCCCCGCCATCAGCGCGCTGAACAAGAGGGTCATGGCGAGCAACATGTAGGTGTTGCGTAGCACCTTGTTGATCTCGATGCCGCGAGCGCCGGCTCGCACAACAGTGTTTTCAAATCCAACCATTTCACTAACCTCCAAGAGTTTGGTTTGACAGAGCCGAAATACGGCAAGGCGGAAAGTATACAACATTATGGCCGATCCGGTGAAAATCAAGCCCGCCCGCCGATTTCGCCTCGCCGCGCCAATCGCGCCGCAAATACCCCCGCGCGGCGCGGTTTTTCACTACAATCCCCGGAAATTCCCGCCCATCGGCTCCGTATTGGCCTTGTCAATTCGCGCAAAATGGTTATAATCGCCCCCATCAATGCGAAATTGCTCGGCAAATCGCCTGATCCCGCAACTCACCTTGAGGAATGTAACCATGAAGATCCATAGCCGAATCGCCCGATCCACCGCCGCCACCCACGCCGCCTCGGCCACCACCGACGCCGATGGGAATGGGAATGCCGACCTGAACATCAGTCCGAATCCAAGCCCCCCCCCCCCCCCCCCCCCCCCCTTACACGGGAACTGACCTCACGGGGGGCGCGATGAACGCCGCCCCCCGCCGACAGATTTTCCGCGCCGCCAACCGGCTCGCCGCATTGCTGGTCGTGGCGTTTGCCCTACTCGTCAACACACCTGCCGCTGCCCAGCAGTCGTCCGACGCCACGCTGAGCGCCCTGACCGCCAAAAGTAGCACCAGCTTGGCGGGCACTTTTTCGGCGCTCACCTTGTCCCCTTCCACCTTCGCCGCCACCACCACTGAATACTCGGCGCTGGTGCCGAACGCGACTAGATACTTGGAGCTGACGCCGACGGTGAACGAGTCCAACGCCACTGTACGGGTGAGCGACGCGACGAACACGCTCGCAGTGGCCAGCGGCTCGGCGAGTTCGCCCTTTCCGCTCGACGTGGGGGCGAACGCCATTAAGGTGGAGGTTACCGCGCAGGACACCACGACCACCAAGACCTACATGGTGCGCGTCACCCGACAGGACTCCAACGGCCAGCCGATCTGGGCGGCTACGCTGACGGCGGCGCACGTATCGGGTTTGTACGGTTGCGACAACACTCTTTCCGGCATCCGATGCTCCGAGAATTCGAGGGTGACGGACACTACGATTAGCCTCAGCGGCACGACACACAGTGTGGTAGCCCTCAATATCCTCGCTGGCGATCTGACTTTCAATCTCAACCCGGCACCTAGCACCGCCCTGCGGGGATACTCGTTGCATGTGGGCGGCGAGAGTTTCCCCTTGATTACGGAAACGGGTAGGAATGCCGAATGGTCCATCACGCAGACCTGGAGCGAGGGGCAAGTAGTGCCGGTAACGCTACAGCGCACACCGGCAATCGCCCCCGGCGGCGCACCCACCAAACTCTATATTGGGCCGGAACCCGGCAAACTGACTGTCGGCTGGATTGCGCCGACAGACACCGGCACGCGGGCGCTCAGCGGATACGATATGCAGTACAAAGAGACTTCGGCGGCCGACCAGACGGCGGCCTCCAACAATCCTTCCACAGGTTGGGTTACCGTCTCCGGTGTTGTTACGAGGGCACCAGCCGGTTTTCCTCCAGCAGATGTTGAAGGCCGAGTTGTTTCGGAGCTCTCCGGTTTGACCGACGGAACCTCCTACGATGTGCGGGTGCGGGCGGTGAACGAGGGCGGCGGCGGCCCGTGGGTTACGGGCACGGCGACGCCGGGTCGCACCCTGTTGTCGAGCACGCTGACTATCATCGACCTCGGAGCGGACGGCTTGGGCTGCACTGGGGGAGGTTCTACTGCCTGCAAAACCCCCGACCTTCAGGTGGTGAATTTGAACGACGATGATTTTGTGATTGATGGCGTAAGGGTGACGATTCAACAAATCACCGTCTCTAGCGGCACCCTGACCGTAGTGTTCGGCCTTGCCCCCACCACCAAGCTGAAAACCTACTCGTTCCATGTCGGCACCACCGCCTTCGCCTTGTCGAGCGCCACGATCACCGGTCAAGAAGCCGTCTGGTCGAACACCGGCCTGACCTGGACCGCAGGCAACACAGTGTCTCTCAGCCTACGACTGCCGCAATCGGCATCGACCACCCCCACTGTGCGGCTCTCGGCCACGCCAAGCACGGTAACCGAAGGTCAGTCGGTAACCATAACGGCCACCCTCTCGGCGGCGCTCAGCCCCAATGCCGATGTGGTCATCCCCTTAACGCTGACTGCAGGTAGCGGCACCACTTCCAGCGATTACGGCACGCTGGCGAGCATCACCATCCCAAGCGGCCAAACCAGCGCCACCGGCACCATCACCACCACGCAAGACGCCGACGCCGACAACGAAACCTTCACCGTCTCCCTCGGCACCCTGCCCGCCACGGTAACCGCCGGCAGCCCCAACTCGGTGACGATAACCATCACCGAAGCCGCCGCCCCAAGCACCCTGACCCTCTTGGCAGATACCCTGCGTGTGAGTCCGGGCGAGAAGGCGACGATCACGGCGGCCATTGACGAAAACGCACCCGTCGATACCGTGGTCATGCTGGCCGATCCGATGAGCAGACCTTCGGGCACTTATACACTCACACTCGCGCCGCGCACCCTCACCATCACCAGCGGCACCAAGACCAGCACCGCCGCCGCTACCCTCACGGTGAGCGAGGACGCCGACATCGGCACCAAAATCGAACTCACGGCGGTCGACCCCATCATGAGCGGCACCTACCGCCTGACCGCTGATCCCCTCGTGATCGAAGTCGTGTCGCCGTTACAAGCCGAGCAACTGCATCGCGCCGCCCTACCCGAAGTGGCGCGCGCCGTGGCCGGTCGGGTAACCGGCGCCATTTCGGCGCGGGTTGGGCAAGTGCTAAATGGCGGCGGCAACACCGCCTCGGCCAATCTCGGCGGCCAAAGTTCCCTCGCGGGCGTCTTGCAAACTCATGCGCTGGGCTTGATCAACGAAAACCGCCCCGTTCGCGACCTGTTGCACGGCAGCAACTTCGTCCTGCCGTTTCACACCGAAAGTAGTCGCGGAGACGGTGTGCGCAAGACCTCCCTGTGGGGCAGTGGAGAATACCGCAACCTCTCCGGCGAAAACGACGGGTTGGAATTCGACGGCAACCTGCACGGTGCGCAAATCGGCGTAGATAGCAAACTGCGGGAAAACCTGCTGGCCGGTGTCGCCTTGTCTTGGAGTCAGGGCGAGTTCGACTACCAAGACACCGGCGAAGGCGGTGGCCAGGGCGACTACGAAATCGACCTACAAGCCATCCACCCCTACCTCGGCTGGCGTTCAGGCGCGCTGAGTTGGTGGGCCACCGCCGGTTACGGCACGGGCGAAGTGGAAATCACCCCCGAAGGCAGCACGGCCACAGCCAGCGATGTAAATCTGCGTTCCATCGGCACCGGCGGCAGTGGCTTGTTGTGGTCGAACTCCGACAACACCGCCACCGTGCGCCTCAAGGGAGAATTCACGCAAACCGAGATGGAAGTGGAGAGGAGCGAACAAACCGCCGCTCTCACGGTAGACGCCACCCTCATGCGCCTAGCCGCCGAAGCCAGCCGCACGCGAAGCCTCACCAACGGCGGCCACCTTTCCCCGTCATTCTCCTTCGGCATGCGCCACGACGGCGGAGACGGCCACACCGGCGCGGGCGCGGAAATCACCACCGGCGTGCGCTACACCAACCCGCAAACCGGCATAAACGCCTCCGCCACAGCCCACGCCCTTGTCGGCCGCAACGACTACGAGGAATGGGGAATCCAAGCCACCCTACGCAACTCCCCCGGCGCCGATGGGCAGGGCCTATCCTTCGTAATGAGCCCCGGCTATGGCAACGGCAACGGCGCGAGCAACACCGGCCAGATCTGGTCGAACGGCCTGCGCGGGGACATCTCTGCGCCCACCAACGACCCAAGCGGACGGCTGGAAATACGCCTAGGCTACGGCCTATCGTCCCCCGGCGAACGAAACGGCCTGCTGACCCCGTGGAGCGGCCTGACCTTGCAAGAAAACGGCAAACTGTATCGCCTAGGATTGGATTGGGCTTCCGGCGGGCCATTCCCGTTCACCCTGCGCCTGCACGGAGAACGCCGCGAATCGGAAAATACGAACGCCGACCACGCAGTTTTATTGAAGGGAGAGGCGCGCTTCTGATCGTTATCAGCTACGGACGGCGGGCGACTTGATTTGGCTACGCCCGCCGTCCCATTTCGCACCTTTGCCCACGGCGGTGGCGTTTCCTCAATGCGCCGCCGCCTCTTTTTTTCCATGCCCGCTTGACGATTGACGATTCCCGATAATTGGGGCGGCTCGTGGCCGAACGCCGCCGCCGTCCGGCGGGCGATTTGCCGTGAATCGGATGTGTTGGCATCCGCTCGCGGCTTGCGTACAATCGAAGTTGCGCCAGTGCCTGACGGCATGGCGTTTCCTTTCATTACATCCACGAAAACCGGTGCCGGTTCGCCATTTTCTGTCCCTGATGGACTTTTCTCCGGAGGAAATCCGGGGGGTGGTCGCGCGCGCCGAGGCGATGAAGAAGGCGGCGCGCGCCGACGAACGCGACTCAAGCGCCGAGGCGTTGCGCGGCCAAACCGCGGTGCTGGTGTTCGAGAAATCCTCGACACGCACGCGGGTTTCCTTCGAGGTCGGGGTAACCCAACTGGGCGGCCACGCCATCTTTCTGGCGCCGGCGGATTCCCAACTGGGTCGGGGGGAGGCGGTCGAGGACACCGCGCGGGTTCTGTCGAGGATGGCGCGGCTGATCATCATGCGAACCGGCCCCCACGAGCGAGTCGAGCGAATGGCGGCAAATGCCTCGGTGCCGGTCATCAACGCGCTGTCCGATTTCAACCACCCCTGCCAGCAACTGGCGGACATACTGACCTATCGGGAACATCGGGGAGACTTGGCGGGCAAACGGGTGGCCTGGGTCGGCGACGGCAACAATGTATGCCACTCGTGGATGAACGCCGCCCGCCAACTCGATTTCCACCTCGCCGTCGCCACGCCGAAGGGCTATGAGCCGGACGGCGAGATGGCGCGACAATGCGCCGTCCACATTTCCCTCGGCCGGGATCCGGCGGCGGCGGTTGCGGCGGCGGATGTGGTGGTAACCGACAGCTGGATCAGCATGGGTCAGGAACGGGAGAAAAGCGATCGGGAACAGGCATTCGCGGGGTTTTGCGTGGATCGGGCGATGATGGCGCGGGCGGCGCCGGACGCGCTCTTCATGCACTGTTTGCCGGCCTATCGCGGCTGCGAGGTCAGCGCCGAGGTGATCGACGGCGCGCAAAGCGTGGTGTGGGATCAGGCGGAAAATCGCCTGCACGCGCAAAAGGCGCTGATGGAATTCCTGCTGAATCGGCAATCCTCCTGATCGCGATGAAGCGCATATTGATCCTGTACTACAGTCGCCACGGCTCGGTGGCCGAGTTGGCGAAATCCGTGGCCGACGGGGTGGAAAGCATGGCCGAGTGCGAGGCGGTGCGCCGGACGGTGCCGCCGGTTTCCACGGTGTGCGAGGCGCTGGCGGATGAAATTCCCCCAAGCGGCGATATTCATGCCGATCTAGCCGATTTGGAAACTTGCGACGGCTTGATTCTCGGCAGCCCGACCCGCTTCGGCACGGTGGCGGCGCCCCTCAAGTATTTCTTCGAGCAGACCGCCGCTTTGTGGCTGCGCGGCGCCCTCGACGGCAAACCGGCGGGGGTGTTCACTTCGAGCGGCAGTATGCACGGCGGGCAGGAGAGCACCCTGTTGTCGATGATGCTGCCGCTGATTCACCACGGCATGGTTATGGTCGGCATTCCGTTCTACGGCACGACCCTCGGCCACACCACCGGCGGCGGCGCCCCATATGGTGCCGGCCACATAGCGGGCGCCGACAACGCCTTGCCGCTCAGCGCCGATGAAAGAAAGTTGGCGGAAACCCTCGGACGGCGGGTGGCCAAGTGCGCGCTGGCGCTCGCCCACTCGCTCGAGCCTGCGCCCGCGCGCCTACAGCAGTGATTTGATGAACGGCACGGTGATTTTCCGCTGCTGCGCCAGCGAGGCGTTGTCGATGCGGTCGAGCAGGGAAAACAGGGAGGCGGTGTCGCGCCGGTAGTAGGTGATGATGAATTGCAATACCGAGTCGCTGAGGACAAAGCCCCGTTGCCGCGCGCGCGCGCGCAGAGCCGCCAGTTTGTCCTGATCGTTCAGGTGGACCAGGCGGCTGATGCCGCCGCTCGCCATTCTCGATTCGAGGTCTTTCAAGCCGAGGTCGAGCGCCTCGAGAGGTTGGTTGGCGGCGACCACCAGCGCGCCGCTGCCGCCGTCGCTGGGGTTGCGCAGTTTTTCATACAGCGCGAGCAGCGCGCTCTCCCAGGAATAACGCGCCGCGGCGGCCTGAAAATCGTCGATGCACGCCACAGCGTGCGCTTCGATGCGGTCGATTCGCCCCGGTTGCGGCGCCGAGCCGTGCACCGGCAGATAGGCATTCGGTTTCCCCAGCTGCCGCGCCAGTTGGCAGCAGGCGTTGAGCAGGTGGGTTTTGCCGCTGCCGCGCTCCCCCCAGAAATACAGAACCCGCGTGGCGCGGGTGCCGTGAACCATGCACCGCAGCTGCGCCAGCAGTTCGGCGTTGTCGCCTACGCGGAAGCTGTCGAAACTACTCTCCCCCTCGCCGCTGGCCGGTATCAGCGTTTGCCGGTTCATCGCTCGGAGGTTTCCGAGTTGTCCGAGGTATCCGAGGCGTCCCGGCGAATGCCCCAGGCCCATACATATTGGCAGCCGCTGGTAACAGTGGTGATCAGCACGCCGACCACCAGCGCATGTTCCACCCACGGCAGATGCAGCCAGTCGGCCATGCCGATGAGTACCGCGATCACCAGCGAAATCTGCAGGAAGGTGTTCAGCTTGCTGGTGTAGGTCGGCTTCATGGGGATGTCGTTGCCCATGACCATGAGCACCAGATAGCCGACCACGATGACCAGGTCGCGGAACATCACCACGATGAGCAGCCAGAACGGAATGCCCCCCAGCACCGCCAGCATGATGTAGGCGCTGGCAATCAGCAGTTTGTCGGCGATGGGGTCGAGGATGACGCCGAGGTTGGAGACGCAGTTGAAGCGCTTGGCGATGTAGCCGTCCAACCCGTCGGTGATGCCGGCGGCGAGGAACAGCGCGATGGCCACATCGTAACTGCGGTCGTGCAACAGCAACACCAATACCGGGCAGGCGGCGATGCGCAGCAGGGTCAGCAGGTTGGGTAATTGGGATAACAATGGCTTCACGGGAAAACGGGGGAATCGATCTTGCGATGGCGGCTCATGGCGCATTGTACGACCGAATCGAACCCGCGTCACGGCTTCGCCGGGGAAATTTAATTCTACAAATCGGCTCGGCTAAGCGCACTGTCTGCTTCGTAGCAGTCTTCACTGCGCCGCATGACCTGATCCACCATGTTTTGCAACAGGTCGATGTCCGAAATGATGAATTTGCGCTTTTTCTTCACCACAATGCCCCGTTTCTCCAACGCCTTCAATTCTCGGCTGACCGCTTCGCGATGGCAGCTTACTCGGCTGGCGAGTTGCGCATGAGTCGGCATCTCGATGATGCGGGCGATGCCGTCCAGATCGAGGTTTTTTCTGGCAAGTCGCAGCAGTTCGGCGTGGATGCGGTTATTCACGCCGATGGTGGAATATTCGAATATGCGGTCGCACAGTCGGCGGATGGTGGCGCTCATCTGCTGCAACAGTTCCCGCGCCACCTTTGGGTAGTCGCCGAGCAGTCGCGCGAAAACCTGCGACGACATGATGGTGATGTCGGTTTCGGTCAGGGCGATCACGGTGGCCGAGCGGGGCATGCCGTCTATGGCCGAAATTTCACCGAAATTTTCGCCCGCTCCGAGGGTGGCGAAACTCACCTCCCTGCCATTGTCGGCAAACAACGTTACCCGTACTGTGCCGTGATCGATGAAATACATGTTGTGTTCCGCCCAATCCATTTCGCGAACGATCTGCTCTCCCTTGGCATAGCTGCGCTGGTTGCATTGCGCCAATATCTTGTCGCGCTCGTCTCGCGCCATTTTTCCGAGCAGCGCGGACACCTTTCGCTTCACTTTCATCGACGCCTTCAGCGATTATTGTCGGGTTTTTTCCGATGGTGGCGGCCGCTGCTCCGCCGGCATTTCCTTGATATAGACATCGCGCTTGACGAAGGGAATCTCCACCCCCTCTTCGCTGAAACGCTGATTGATGGCGGTCAACAGCAGATCGACCACCAAGCCGCGCTGAGAAGGCTGTTCGACCCAGCAGAGCAATTCGAAATCGAGGCTGGAAGGGCCGAATTGGCGGAATCTCACTCGCGGTTCGGGCTCGTCGCAGACGAATTCGTTGGTCTCGGCGACCACGGACAGCACCGATTTCACCAACGCCACATCGCTGCCGTAGGCCACCCCCACCGGTATGCGGATGCGAAATTTCGGATGCGGCCCGCCGCTTTCGTTGACGATTTTGCTGTTGCCCATGATGCCGTTGGGGATGGTCAGCTCCACATCGTCGCGCGTCATCAGGCGGGTGCTGCGAATGCCGATTTCGGTGATTTCGCCGCGCTCGCCGGTGTCCAGCACGATGTAGTCGCCGATCTTGTAAGGCGACTCGGCGAGGATGAAGAATCCGGCGACAAAATTCGACAGGGTATCCTTGGCGGCAAAACCGATGGCCACGGCGAGCACGCCGGCGGAGGCCAGCCACGCGGTCATATCCACGCCCCACAGCCGGAAGCCCACATAGAGGGCCACGGCGCAGATGAGCAAAAACGCCAGATTTTGAAACAGCGGCAGAGTTTGCTGGGTGATCAACTGCTGGCGGCGACGCTGCGCCACAGCCTTCAGCAAGAGCCCCGACAGGCGGATGAAGAAGCCCAGCCAGATGAGCACATTGACGGTTTTGAGCGCGGAAATTGCGGTGCGTTCGATGGTGCCGCCGATGGGAGACAGCGCCAGCGAAACGGCCAGCCCGACCATCAGGATGGAATAGAACAGCGGTTGGTGGAGATTGGCGATGATTTCGCCGCCGAGGCGCAGGCCGACTTTGCACACGAGGCGCAACAGGCCGCGTTGGATGAGCGCGGTGAGCAGGTGCGCCACGGCGACGAAGATGCCGAGCGCGACCGCCGCTTGTACCCAGGGTCGTCCCTGAAAAATTTCCAATAGGATCGACAGCGACAGGTAGGCGCGCAGTTCGTCCATCAGTCCCGACCTCAGTCGAGGTCCTGGCGATACAGCCGGGTGAGCAAACTGGAAGTGTCCCAGCGCCCGCCGTCGGCCGCCTGCACCTCGGCGTAGTAGCCATCCACGATCTTGCCCACGGGCAGGTCGGAGCCGTTGCGCTCGGCCTCGGCAAGGCACAGCCCGAGGTCCTTGCGCATCCAGTCCACCGCGAAACCGAATTCGAAATGGTTGTCGAGCATGGTTTCGTATCTATTGACCATCTGCCAAGACTGCGCCGCGCCCTGAGAAATCACTTCGAACACCCGGCGAGCGTCCAAACCGGCGTTGACGGCGAAGGCGACGCCTTCGGACAGACTCTGCACCAGCCCGGCGATGCAGATCTGATTGACCATCTTGGTCAGTTGACCGGCGCCGCAATCCCCCATGAGCGTGGCGCTGCGGGCGTAGGTGTGTAGTAGCGGCTTGGCGAGATCGAAAATCTCCCGATCGCCGCCCGCCATGATCGTCAACGTGCCGTTTTCCGCTCCGGATTGGCCGCCGGAGATGGGCGCATCCAAGAACGAAATTCCGCGTTCGGCGGCGTGTGCCGCAATCTCGCGGGCGATGTCGGCGGAGGCGGTGGTGTGGTCGATGAACACCGCGCCCGCCCTCATGCCGGCGAAGGCCCCGTCCGCGCCCAGAGTGATGTGGCGCAGGTCGTCGTCGTTGCCGACGCAGGAAAACACGAAATCCGCGCCCGAGGCGGCTTCCGCCGGCGTGGCCGCGAGGCTGCCGCCGCTGCCGCCGCCGTATTGGGCGACCCAGCGCTCGGCCGTGGCGGCGGTGCGGTTGTGCACGCACACCCGCCAACCGCTCTGCGCGAGGTGGCCGGCCATCGGATAGCCCATGACGCCGAGGCCGATGAAGGAAACGTTGTGGTCAGGCATTGGCGGCTCCAGATTCGGAAGTGAGCGAAAACTCGACTATACAACCAAAACGCCCAGCCTTGCCGTGCTTCCCGCCTCGCCGATGGAAAAGCGGAAAAGATGGAATCGAGCGAACCCGCTCACGCCGCCTTGTTTGCCGCGGCAACATGCTCGACCTTCCACAGCATCGCCGCCGCCAGTAGCATGAAGGCGAGCAACGGCAGGGTGGCGCCGAGCACGGGCGGCAGGCCGTAGGCCAGCACTAGGTAGCCGAGGCCGCGATTGGCGACATGGAAGCCCAAACCGAGCATGATGCCGATGAACAGATTGCGCCCCAACGTTCCACTGCGAATGTTGACGAACACGAAGGGGATCGCCAGCGCCACCATGATCGCGGTGGAAATCGGCAGCATCATCTTGTTCCAGAAGGCCAGCTCGAACGACTCGGTTTGCTGCCGATTTGCCCGCAGGTGGCCGATGTATCTGCGCAGGTGGCGCAACGACAGCTGATCCGGCTGCAGCAGGAACACCGAGAGAATTTCCGGCGTGATGCCGGACTGCCAACGACTTGCCGCCAGTCGCGCCGTCTCGGCGTTGCCGTCGGCGTCGATCAGGGTTTTGTGCACATCGTTGAGCAGCCAGTGGCCGTCGGCGAATCTGCCATCGGCGGCGGACACCAACTCGCGCAGTTTTCGTTGCGAGTCGAATTCGAATATCCTGATGCGCCGCAGGGTCAGATCCGGTAGCACCTCGTCGGCGTGGAAATAGGTGTGCGCGTCTCGCAGCCACAGCCCGGAATCCGTTTGCTGCAATGCCTCGGCGCGCCCGCGTTGTGCCCGATCTTCGCTCTGCGGCGAGATCAATTCGCCGATCAACATGGCGGCGACCACGAACAGGCCACCGGTTTTCAGCGCCGCCGTGGTGATCTGCAGCACCGAGACGCCGCTCGCCCGCATGGCGATCAATTCGGAGTCGTTGGCCAGCAGAGATAGGCCGATGCCGCAGCCCAGCAGGGCGGCGATGGGGAACAATTCGTACATGGTGCGCGGCATGGTCAGCAGGATGTACGCGAGCGCCTCGCGCACGCCGTATTCGCCCTTGCCCAGATCCTCCAACTGGTCGAGGAAATTGACGAAGGCGAACAGCGCCAACAGCCCCAGCATGGTGATCAGGGTGTATTGCAGGATGATTCTGCCGAGATAGCGGTCGAGTATGCTCATCATGCGAGCGGTCGATTGCGGCGGTGCAACAGGTAGAGGGCGCAGCCGAGAAAGAGCAGGTGAATCGCCCACAGGGTGAGATGGGGATGGCCGATTCCCCGGCGAATGAGGACGACTCCGAGTCCGAGGAAATGGGTATAGACGAAGTACGTCAGTAGCGCCGGCAGCATACCGGGGAATCGGTTGCGGCGATAGGTGATGGCGGAGAAGGCCAGCGCGAACACCAGCAGGATGGGCAACAGGACGACCTTGGAGACGCGCCAGTGGAATTCGCCGATGGCGGCGGCGTCGCCGGTGGGTAGGGCCCAGGTCGGACGAGCATCAAGGGGCAGTTCGCGCGCCGCCGAATTTCGCGGTTCGATGCGCAGTCCGTAGGTCTCGAAATCGAGCACGCCGTATTCGGCGGCGCCCGCGGTGCCGCGATAGCGGCTGCCGTTTTTCAGGATGAGGAAGTCGGCGTTGGTTTTTTCATCAATGGTGCGGTAGCCGCTTTCGGCTACTACCACTTCGTCTTCGGCGTCCTCGCCGCCGCCGCTGCCATGATGGACGAAAATGCCGCCGAAGGCGCCGTTTTGCGAGTCGTAACTTTCGACGAAATAGACGCCGCGACCATCCCGCATCGGCGTGAACACCCCCGCGACCACTCCCGCAAGCTCGGCGCGATTGCGAATTTCCTCGGACACCGCGCGCGCCGCCTCGGCCGACAGCGGCGACAGATACAGGGCAAACAAAGCCGTTATGCCGCCGATTAGGGCGGCCAGCGTCAGCGCCGGCCTGAGCAGCTGATTCATGCCGATGCCGCAGGCGCTGATCACCGTCAACTCGTTGTCGCGAATCCAGCGCCCCAGAACCAGCAGAGTGGAGATGTACAGCACCAACGGCGCCAGAATATCGAGGTAGGTGATCAGCTTGAGCAGCAACAGCAACAACACGCTGTTGGCCGGAATATCCCCCTCGGCCGCCTGACGGAGAAATTCCATGAGTCGGCCAAGCAGGAAAATGCCGAGCAGGATAACGCTGACGAGGCCGCAGGTTTGCAGTACTTCGCGAACGAAGGCGCGATGGATGATCATTCGGCCGCCGCCGCCATCGTTACCGCTGCAGGTTGCGCAGCGGCGCACCGGACGCACCGGACACACCGGCTTAGCGCGGCCTTGCTATAATCGGCGCCGGCCGGTGATTGTGGCTGCGGCTGCTGAATCATCATCGAAGTGTAATCTAAATTTCCGAAATTTCCTGATTGGGAGTAAGCATGGAATTCTCTGCAAAGACCGCCGACGCGGTTACTCTGGCGTCCCGCTGTTTGGTGGTGGGCATATTCAAGGCAAAACCCGCGCAATCCGCGCTCACCCCCACGGGCGGGCGCGTGGACGAGGCCGGTGGCAAGCAACTCACCGCCCTGCTCGGTCGCGGCGACTTGGACGGCAGTCTCGGCAGTATGCAGATGCTGTACAACCCCCCCGGCCTCAAGGCCGAACGAGTGCTGCTCCTCGGACTCGGGCCGCAGGACGACTTCACCGCCGCCGCCGCCCGCCGCGCCGCCGCCGCCGCCGCGACCCTGCTCGACGAGCGCGCCATCCCCTCTGCCGATCTGAGCCTGCTGGAGGCGACCTACGCCGACACCGACGAGCGCCGCCGGGCGAGGAATCTGGCGGAGGCCATGGAAAGCGCGCTGTATCGCTTCGAGCAGACCAAGAGCGGCGCGAACAAGCCGATCAAACTGAAGAAAGTCTCCATGCTGTGCGCCCGTGGGCAGCGCTCCAAGGTCGTTCAGGGCCTGCGCGAGGCCGCCGCTGTCGCCGGCGGCGTGGCGTTGGCGCGGGATTACGCCAATCTGCCGGGCAACCTGTGCACGCCATCCTATCTCGCCACGCAGGCGCGGCGCATGGCCAAGCGCCTCGGAATCAAGACGACGATATTGAACGAGGCGGAAATGAAGCAGCGCAAGATGGGCGCGCTGCTGTCGGTCTCTAGCGGCAGCCGCGAACCGGCCAAGCTGATCATCATGGAATACAACGGCGGCAAGCGCGGCGAGCGCCCGGTGGTGCTGGTGGGCAAGGGGTTGACCTTCGACGCCGGCGGCATTTCCCTCAAGCCGGCGGCCGCCATGGACGAGATGAAATACGACATGTGCGGCGGCGCCAGCGTCTTCGGGGCGATGCAGGCGGCGGTCGAGTTGGAGTTGAAGATCAATCTGGTGGGCATCGTGCCGAGCAGCGAGAATCTGCCGGACGGCGCCGCCAACAAGCCCGGCGACATCGTAACGAGTATGGCCGGCACCACCATCGAGGTGCTCAATACCGACGCCGAGGGCCGGTTGATTCTGTGCGACGCGCTGACCTACGCCGAGCGTTACAACCCGGCGGCGGTGGTGGATATCGCCACCCTGACCGGCGCCTGCGCTGTCGCCTTGGGGGATCAGGCCAGCGGGTTGTTCAGCGATTGCGATGCCCTCGCCAACGAGTTGCTCGGCGCCGGAGAAGCGAGCGGCGATCGCGCTTGGCGCATGCCGGTGTGGGACGAGTACGCCAAGCAGCTGGACAGCAATTTCGCCGATGTGGCCAACATCGGCGGGCGCTATGCCGGGGCGGTAACGGCGGCGTGCTTCCTCAAGAAATTCACCGGGAAATTCGATTGGGCGCACCTCGACATCGCCGGTACCGCGTGGACTTCCGGGCGCAACAAGGGCGCCACCGGTCGCCCGGTGCCGCTGCTGGTCGAGTTCCTCCTGAATCGCTGATCGCCGCCGCGCCATGACCACGCAGGTGGATTTCTATGTGCTCGCGCGGGCGCAGGCGTCGGATAAATACAACTACGCCTGCCGCATCGCCAACAAGGCGCACGAACACGGCCTGAAGGTGTACATGCAAACCGACGAGGCGGCGCAGAGCAGTTTGCTGGACGCCATGTTGTGGACTTTTTCCCAGAGCAGTTTCGTGCCTCATGCCATCCACCACGTGGCGCAGCCGGCATCCGACCTCGAGCGCTATCCGGTGCAGATCGGGCATGAAGACGCTCCGGATGGGTGTGTGGATTTGCTCATCTCTCTCAGGCAGGAGGCGCCGGCGGACTATGCCCGATTCGGTCGGGTGGCGGAATTGATCGTCGATGAGGCGGCGGACAAGTCGGCCGGCCGCCGCCGCTTTCGCTTCTATCGCGAGCAGGGCATTGTCCCGCGTACCCACCATGTTTCCTGAGTTTCCCGCGCCGCCGCTCGGCTCGCGCTAGCCGCCATGCCTCTGGACAAGACCTACGATCCGAGTCGGATCGAATCGCGTTGGTATCGCGTGTGGGAAAACGCGGGCTATTTCGCCCCGGCCAATTCCGGCGCGCCGCCCTACTGCATCATGATTCCGCCGCCCAATGTTACCGGCAGTTTGCATATGGGGCACGCCTTTCAGGACTTGATCATGGACGCCCTGATTCGCTACCACCGCATGAATGGCCGCCATACCCTGTGGCAGCCCGGCACGGATCACGCCGGCATCGCCACGCAGATGGTGGTGGAGCGCACCATCAACGCCGAAGGCAAGACGCGCCACGACTACGGCAGGGAAAAATTCATCGACAAGGTGTGGCAGTGGAAGGCCGAATCCGGCGACACCATCGCCCGCCAGCTGCGCCGCATGGGAGCCTCGGCGGATTGGGAGAACGAGCGATTCACCATGGACGAGGGGTTGAGCGAGGCGGTCAATCGGGTATTCGTGCAGTTGTACGAGGAGGGCCTCATCTATCGCGGCAAGCGCTTGGTCAACTGGGATCCGGTGCTGCACACCGCGTTGTCGGACCTCGAAGTCCTGTCCACTCAGGAGCGCGGCCATCTGTGGCACATCCGCTATCCGTTGGTCGATACGGGCGGCGGCGGCGGTGGCGGAGACGGAGAGAAGCGCCACCTGATCGTCGCCACCACGCGCCCGGAAACCCTGCTAGGGGACAGCGCCGTCGCCGTCCACCCGCAAGACGAGCGCTACCTCGACCTGATCGGCGAGCAGGTGGAATTGCCGCTGACCGGTCGGCGAATTCCCATCATCGCGGATGAATATGTGGATCCGCAGTTCGGCTCCGGCTGCGTCAAGATCACTCCGGCGCACGACTTCAACGACTATCAGGTGTGGCGCCGCCACCGCCACAGCGCGGCTCTGCGCGAGCAACCGCACGGCGGCCTCATCAACATCTTCACCGACGACGCCGCCATCCGCGAAAATTGCAACGAGGACGAGCTGCTGCCACCCGCCTACATCGGCTTGGCGCGCGAGCAGGCGCGCAAGCGGATCGTGGCCGACCTCGAGGCACAGGGACTGCTGGCCGGTTGCGACAATCACACCCTGATGATCCCCCGAGGCGATCGCTCCGGCGCGGTGGTGGAGCCCTATCTGACCGACCAGTGGTATGTGGACTTGACGCGGACGACTCTGGCGGATGGCCGCCCCGGCGGCAAGGTCGGGCTCATCGATCCGGCAGTCGAGTTGGTGCGCAGCGGGCGCATCCGCTTCGTGCCGGACAACTGGAGCAAGACCTATTTCCAGTGGCTGGAGAATGTGGAGGACTGGTGCATCTCCCGACAAATTTGGTGGGGCCACCGCATACCGGCGTGGTACGACGACCACGGCAATGTGTATGTGAGCCGGGACGAGGCCGCCGTGCGCGAAAAGCATTCGCTGCCGCAGGAATGCGCGTTGCGGCAGGACGAGGATGTGCTCGACACTTGGTTCAGCTCCGCGCTATGGCCGTTTTCCACTCTGGGCTGGCCGCGAGAGAGCGAGCGGCTGGCCGCCTTCTACCCCACCAGCGTTTTGGTCACCGGCTTCGACATCATCTTCTTCTGGGTGGCGCGCATGATCATGATGGGCGGCAAATTCATGGGCGATGTGCCGTTTCATCAGGTATACATCCACGGCTTGGTGCGCGACGCCCACGGCAACAAGATGTCCAAATCCAAGGGCAATGTACTCGACCCCCTCGACCTCATCGACGGCATCGACCTCGAATCGCTGGTGAAGAAGCGAACCGGCGGCCTGATGAGATCGCAGGACGCCGCCGCCGTCGAAAAGCAGACTCGTCGGGATTTTCCCGAGGGCATTCCCGCCTTCGGCGCCGACGCCCTGCGCTTCACCTTCGCCGCGCTGGCGTCCACCGGACGAGACATCAACTTCGACCTCGGCCGCACCGTGGGCTACCGCAATTTCTGCAACAAGATATGGAACGCCGCCCGCTTCGTGCTGATGAATACCGAGGGCGAGGATTGCGGCGTCGGCGGCGAAGTCGTGCCGTCCCCATCTCTGGCCGATCGCTGGATCACCTCCACCCTGCAGCGCAGCGCGCAGGCGGTCAACCACGCCATGGAAAACTACAGATTCGACCACGCCGCGCAGGAATTATACGAATTGCTGTGGAATCACTACTGCGACTGGTATGTGGAGCTGTGCAAGGTGGTGCTGAACGACGACGAGACGCCCGCGGCGCGGCTGCAGTCCACCCGGCGCACCCTCGCCGAAGTCATGGAGGCCATGTTGCGCTTGCTGCATCCGATCATGCCCTTCCTCACCGAGGAAATCTGGCAGTGCATCGCGCCGCTGGTCGGCCGAGGCGGCGACAGCATCATGATCCAGCCCTATCCCCGCCCCCAACGCGACAAAATCGACCCGTCCGCCGAGGCGGAAATGCAGCGAATCATGGCAATCGTGCTGGCCATCCGCAAATTGCGCGGCGAGTGCAACATCCCGCCGGCAAAGCGTATCCCCATCACCCTCGTCGATGTTTCCCGCAGCGGCGCCCCGGACGGCCGTCCGCTGCCCGAGGAGGCAACCGCCTATATCCAATCGCTGGCCAGAACCGAGCCCATTCACCTGCATCCGCCGCAACCCGACCAACCGCCCGGCGTCGTGGCGGTGGTGGGCGAACTGCAGATCATCCTGCCGAGGGAAGCCGCCGCCGACCGCGAGGGCGAGATGGCGCGTCTGCAACGGGAATTGCATATCCTGCAGCAGGGGATTGCGCGCAGCGAGGGAAAGCTGGCCAATGCGGATTTCGTCGCCAAGGCGCCGGATTTCGTGGTGGCCAAGGAGAGGACGCGGCTGGACGACCTGCGGGCGCGCCGCGCCGCGCTGGAACGGCGGTTGGGGGAGGCCGATTCGGTTTAGCGTGGCTGAGCGCGGCGGCGCAACACGCCGCGCGTATCGAGCAGCAGGGCGCTTTTTTCCGCAATCAGGTCGTAGTCGAATTTATCGTGGTCGGTGCAGATGATGACCACATCGCTCCGCCCCAGCAATTCTCCGGAAAGCGTCTCGCTGCGCAGGTCGAAGGGGTAATCCCGCAGTTTGGCCACGCGGGGAACATGGGGGTCCACATATACAATCCGTGCGCCCTTCTTCGAGAGTAGGTCGATGATGGCAAGCGCCGGCGATTCGCGCATGTCGTCCACATTTTTCTTGTAGGACACGCCGAGGATGAGCACCGCCGCGCCGACAATGGACTTGCCGGCCTGATTCAGCAGCGCCACCGCCTTGTCCGCATACCACGCCGGCATCCCCGCGTTGACCTCGCCGGCCAGCTCGATGAGGCGGGAATCGACGCCGTATTCCTTCGCCTTCCAAGTCAGATAGAACGGATCGATCGGCAGGCAGTGGCCGCCCATGCCGGGGCCCGGATAAAACGGCGTATAGCCGAAGGGCTTGGTGGCCGCCGCGGCGATGACTTCGTGCAGATCTATGCCCATGCGATCGGTGACCCGTTGCAGTTCGTTGATCAGGCCGATGTTCACCGCCCGATAGATGTTCTCCAGCAATTTCGCCATCTCCGCCACGCGCACGGACGCCACCGGCACGACCTCATCGATGACGCTGCCGTACAAACTCGTGCCAACCTCGAGGCACTCGGCGGTATGCCCGCCGCAGATTTTCGGGATGGTCTGCAAGTTGAAATTCGGATTGCCCGGATCCTCCCGCTCCGGCGAATACAGCAGAAACACGTTTTCGCCTATCGTGAGGCCGCGCCCCTTGATGCGCGGCAGCAGCTCCTCCTCGGTGGTGCCGGGATAGGTGGTGCTTTCCAGCGAGATCACCTGCCCGCCGCGCAGGTGCGGGGCGATGCCTTCCATGGTGCCGATGACATGGCTCAAGTCCGGTTCGCGGTGCTTGCCCAGCGGCGTGGGCACGCAGATGATCAGCGCGTCCGCTTCGGCGGTTCGCGCGTAGCTGTCGGTGGCGACCAAGCCGGCCGCCGCGGCCGTGGCTTGTCGGATTTTCTCGTCGGCGATGCGTTCGATGTAGCTGGTGCCGGCGTTCAGTTTGCCCACCTTGTCGCCGTCGGTATCGAAGCCGATGACCTGAAAACCGGCCTCGGCGAAGCGCAATGCCAGCGGCAGCCCCACATAGCCGAGGCCGCACACGGCGATGATCGCCGTGCGGTTTTCTATCTTCGCCAGCAATTGTTCTTTCATCTTCGTCATCGGCGGGCGCCGCAGTCCTAGCAGTCGTAGTAGTGGCGATACCATCGGGCGAAGGCCGCCAAGCCGACCGCGAGATCGGTGGCCGGTCGAAAGCCGAAATCCCGCGAAATCTCCCCCACATCCGCCTCGGTGGCGGCCACATCCCCCGCCTGCATGGGCAGCATTTCGCAGCGCGCCGTTACCCCTAGCACCTTTTCCAGCGCGTGAATGGCGTCCATCAAGCGGATTTGCCGGCCATTGCCGAGGTTGTATATCCGGCAGGGGGCGGCGCTGGCGGTGTCGGGGTCGGAGTCGGTTTGCGGCGGGCGTGCCAGCACCCGCGTGACGCCCTCGACCACATCGTCTATGTAGGTGAAATCGCGGATGGAATCGCCGTGGTTGTAGACCGGAATGGGACGCCCCGCCAACATGCGCTCGGTGAATCGGAAAAACGCCATGTCGGGCCGCCCCCAGGGGCCGTACACGGTGAAAAATCGCAAACCGGTGCACGGCAGTCGGTACAGGTGGGCGTAGGTATGCGCCATCAATTCATTGGCTTTCTTGGTGGCCGCGTACAGGGACAGGGGATGATCCACCGGATCGCGCTCGGCAAACGGCAGCCGGCGATTCGCGCCGTACACGGAGCTGCTCGAGGCGTATACCAGATGCTTTACGCCGCCGCCGTTTTCACTGCCATTGTGGCGGCAGCCTTCGAGGATGTTGCCGAAGCCGACCAGATTGGCGTCGATGTACGCCGCCGGATTTTCCAGCGAATGGCGCACCCCGGCCTGCGCCGCGAGATTCACCACCCCATCGAACCGCCCGCTACGGAATACCGACTCGACGGCGGCGCGGTCGGCGATATTCAGTTTGTGGAAGGTAAAGTTGTCTCGCGCCGACAGGCGTTGCAGGCGCGCTTGTTTGAGGGCGACATCGTAGTAGTCGTTGAGGTCGTCGACAGCTTGGACTCGGTGGCCGTCATCCAACAGGCGATGCGCGAGCGCGGCGCCGATGAAGCCCGCTCCGCCGGTGATCAGTATGTTCATTGATCGTTAGTGATCGTTAGTTTGGCGCAAGGTCAACCGCAACCGGCAAACTGTTTGTGTCGGAGTCGGATCGAACGCCGCTGCGAGTATTGCTAGCGGTTTCGAGAACAAGAGATTTCGGTTCCATCGGATTCGGCAACAGTCACCAATGACTCTTCGGAAAGCGTGATGATTTTGGAGGCATCGCTGATTCCGGTCGGAAACATTTCTTCAAGGTCGAAAAGTTCATCGAAAAGGGGATCCACACTGGTTATTTCCACATCCGTTACCGTTTCAATCAGAAAGTTATCGGAAATTTCCCATTCACCGCTACCTGCTACGATGTATTCAAGGACGATTCCTTCCTCCAACGCAGTGAAAGTCAAATCGCCGCGTGCATCGAATGTTCCATTTCCAATGTAGTGTTGGTCGAATTCCATCTTGATTTCCATGCCATCGCTTGTTGTACCGGCAGAACACGACCATTTGCCCAGCAAATTTTCGGACAGTATTGCATCCGATGCGTAAGTCGCATGCCCAACTCCGATGAAAACCGTAACTGCGAACAGTAACAATGCGTTCTTCATGATTCCTCCCGATACAGGTTGGTTCGAGCGATTGACGAGCAAAGAATAGTAACAGGTTTCCGGCGCAACGGGCTTTTGTTCCATCTGGTCGAGATGTCGGGTTTGATCAAGAAGTCTTGCGTAACACAATGCGCCAGCGATCCTCCTCCAGCGCGCGTTCCGCTTGATGCCCGTCCGAATCGCCATCTTCCGACAGTTCGATCGCCAAAGTCTCCCCCATGATGTATTCGCGGTGTCGCCGCAGGGCGATTTGTACATTTTCGCTGCCGCAGACGGCGAGGGTGATGCGGTCGGCAATTTCCAGTCCGGCGGATTTTCGCGCGTCCTGCACGGTTCTCACGATTTCCCGGGCGAGACCCTCCACCACCAGCGCCTCGTTCAAGGTGGTGTCCAGCGCCACCAACAGGCGTTCGGCGCGGGCGCAGGCGTAGCCTTCGGCGGAGGTGGTTTGCACGCGCACTTCGTCGGGCGCGAACGCCATTTCCACGCCGTCGATTTCCAACTTGAAATTCCGCCCGGCGTTCACCCGCTCGGCGATGCGGGCGCCGTCCGCCAGCGCTAGCGCGGCTTTGATGGCCGGCATTCGCTTGCCGCAGCGCTTGCCGAGCACGGGGAAATTGGGCGTGACCACATAGTCGATCAGGCCGGCGTCTCCGTCTCCGCCTCCGTCTCGGTCGATGAATTCCACCGACTTGATGTTGAGTTCCTCGACGATCTGCCGTTCGTGTTTGCGGATGGCCGCCCGCGCGTCTTCGTCGTCGGCGGCGACGCTGATCAACATGCGCGCCAGCGGTTGGCGCACCCGTATGCGGCTCGCCTCCCGCGCCGATCGCCCCAGCCCGACTACCTGTTGCACCACATCCATTTCAAACACCAGATGCGGTTGCAGGCGTTGGGGATCGTGTTCGGGCCACTCGGTCAAGTGAACGCTTTCCGCCGCGCCGGCCACATCGCGATACAGGTTGCGGTAGATCGCCTCGCTCAGAAACGGCATGAACGGCGCCATCAGGCGATGGCACAGGTCGAGGCACTCGAACAGGGTCAGGTAAGCCGACTGCTTGTCGTCGCCGTGGTCGTTTTTCCAGAATCGTCGGCGGTTGCGGCGCACATACCAGTTGCTCAGCTGATCCACCAGTTTTTCGATGGCCTCGCCGGCGCGCCGGGCGTCGTATTCGTCCAGCGCCTCGGTGACGGTTTTCACGGTTTGGTGCGCCAGCGCGAGAATCCAGCGGTCGATTTCCGGGCGCTGCGCCTCGTCCACTTTGCGGGCGAGATCGACCTGATCGAGACGGGCGTAGAGGATGAAGAAGGCGTAGGTGTTCCACAAGGTGTTGACGAAGGACGCCGCCACTTCGCGCACGATCTCCACCGAGATGCGCTTTTGTCCTTCCGGCGCGGTGCGCGCGAGGAACAGCCAGCGCAGGGAATCGGCGCCGATGGTGTCGAATACATCGTAGGGATCGACGATGTTGCCGCGCGACTTGGACATCTTCCGCCCATCCTGATCGACGATGTGGCTCAAGCAGACGCAATTCTTGTAGGCGACGCTGTCCGACACCAGCGCGGCGATGGCGTGCAGTGTGTAGAACCAGCCGCGAGTTTGGTCGATCGCTTCGCAGATGTAGTCGGCGGGGAAATGCTGCTCGAATTCCGCGCGGTTCTCGAAGGGATAATGCCATTGGGCATATGTCATCGCTCCGGAGTCGAACCAGCAATCGATCACCTCCGGCACCCGCGTGTAGGTCTTGCCGTTCAGGACGAAGGTGATTTCGTCGATGCGCGGGCGGTGCAGGTCAACCCCCTCGAGGGATTGCCCGGTGAGTTCCTCCAGCTGGCGGCGCGAGCCGATGCAGATGAAGTCGCCCTCGTGGTTGTGCCACAGCGGCAACGGCGTGCCCCAGAATCTTTCGCGCGACAACGCCCAGTCGATGTTGTTTTCCAGCCACTTGCCGAAGCGCCCGTCGCGGATGCTGCGCGGCACCCAGTTGATGGTGCGGTTGAGCTCGACCATTTGTTCGGCGATCGCGGTGGTGCGGATGTACCAGGCTTCCTTGGCGTAGTAGATGAGCGGATCGCCGGTGCGCCAGCCGAATGGGTAGTTGTGTAGGGTTTTCTCATCTCGGTACAGTAGCCCGCGCTCTCTCAGCATGTCGTTGATGATGGGATCCGCCTGCTTGAAGAAGACGCCGGCGAGCGGCGCGACCTCGTCCTTGAAGCAGCCGTCCAGCCCGACTCCGTGGATGACCGGCAGGCCCTCGCGCAGGCCAAGGGCGAGATCGTCCACCCCGTAGGCCGGCGCGGTGTGCACGATTCCGGTGCCGTCTTCGGTGCTGACGAAGTCGGCGGCGACCACGCGAAACGGGTCGCCGCGCTCGACCTGCAGATAGTCGAACAGCCGTTGATAGCGCAGCCCGACCAGCTCGCTGCCCTGAACGGTGTCGATGATTTTGTGGGGGGTTTGCGCCAACACAGATTCCACTCGGGCGGCGGCGAGAATCAGTACCTCGTCGCCGCAAGAGACGCGGGCATAGTCGATGTCCGCGCCCACCGCCAGCAGCAGATTGGCGGGCAGGGTCCACGGCGTGGTCGTCCATACCAGCAGGGAGGTATTTTCCTCGTCGCACAGGCGGAAGCGCACGGTGATGGACGGATCTTCCACTTCCTTGTACCCCAGCGCCACCTCGTGGGACGACAGGGTGGCGCCGATGCGGGGATCGTAGGGAACCACCTTGTAGCCCTTGTAGATCAATCCCTTGTCCCAGATTTCCTTGAGCAGGTGCCAGGTGGATTCGATGTAGTCGTTGTCGAGGGTGTAATAGGCGTCGTCGAGGTTGACCCAGTAGCCCATGCGCCGGGTCATCTCCTCCCATTCGCCGATATAGGCCATGACCGATTCGCGGCAGCGGCGATTGAATTCGGCGACGCCGATTTGCCGCTCGATTTCCTTCTTGTCGAAAATCCCCAGACGCTTTTCGATCTCGTGCTCCACCGGCAAGCCGTGGGTATCCCAGCCGCCTTTGCGCGGGGCGTGATAGCCGCGCATGGTCTTGTAGCGCGGATAGATGTCCTTGAAGGCGCGCGCCAGCACGTGGTGGATGCCGGGCTTGCCGTTGGCCGTGGGCGGGCCCTCGTTGAAGCTGAATCGCGGCCGCCCCTCGCTGTGCGCCAGCGACTTGGCGAAGATGTTGCGGGACTCCCAGAATTTCAGAATTTCCAGTTCCAGCCGGGGCCCGTGGTAGCGGCTTTCCACCGGTTCAAACGCCATGTTTCCCCCGATACAGTCCGCACACGATGAAGGCCAGCGCGATGCCGCACAGCAGGCCGCCGGCGTGGGCGGTGTTGGCGATGTGAATATCGAACCATTCGAGCGCGCCGACCCACCCCAGCGCGAACCAGCCGAGCAGCAGCCACACCACCTGCGGAGCCAGCCGCACGCCGAAGGTGGGGTGAAACTGCCCCATTACCCACAGGTAGCCGAAATAGCCGTACACCACGCCGGACATGCCGCCGAACAGCGGGCCGGTGGCGTGGTATTGCCCCAGATTGGCAACGACGCCGATGAGCGCGCTCAGGCCGAGCAGGTTGAGAGCGCCATGGCGCGCCTCGATGAGCCGCCCCAGTTCCCAAGTCCACAGCATGTTGAAGACGAAGTGAAATAGGCCGAAGTGCAGAAAAACCGGCGTCAGCAGACGCCACACTTGGTGCTCGTCGAGTATTTCCGGCAAGGTCGGGTGGGTATATTCGGAGATGAGCAGGGGGCGAACCACGGCGCCGCGATCGAGCAAGGTCATGGCCAGATACACCAGCGTGGAGACGCCGATCAGGGCGAGGGTGGCGGTAGGCGCGCGGGTTGTCATGGATCGAGCAGCTCCATGCGATCGCTTTCCCCCAGAATCACCTGCGCGCCGTCCAGCGTGACGAATCTCCGCCCCTTGATGGATTTGCGTTGCGCTTGGTAGCGGGTGGTGGTGCCGTCGGAGATCACGCGGATGTCGACGATGCGATTTTGCGCGCGCCGGTTGAGTTCGAAGATCAGCAACGAAATGCCGGCGAGGGCACCGAGCAGGCTATAGGCCAGCGCGCGCGGGGAGATGGAACGGTCTTCCGCGCCGTCCTCGCCCGCCGCAGGAACGCCGGAGATCGGCGCGTCGCCGCGTTTGCGGCGAAAGAAGACGATCACGACTATGATGACCGCCATGGTGAACAGGATTTTGATCAGCATATTCCCTTTACGCCCTCGGCGCTCGCGCCGCCCAGATCAGGCCGGTTTGCGTCGATTCGAGGCTATTTGCCGCCCCACAACCACGACCAACTGGTTTTCTTGTCGGTGTGTCCGCGCCGTTCCATGGGCCGGTAATTGCGCTGTTTCTGCCCCAGATACAACTGCCGCGGGCGGCCGATTTTCTGCTCGTCGTCCTTCAGCATTTCCTTCCAGTGCGACACCCAGCCGACGGTGCGGCCGATGGCGAACATGACGGTGAACATCGAGGTCGGGAAGCCCATCGCCTTGAGGATGATGCCGGAGTAGAAGTCCACATTGGGATAGAGTTTCTTCTCGATGAAGTATTCGTCTTCGAGGGCGATCTTCTCCAGAGCCAGAGCCAACTTCAGTTTCGGATCCTCGACCCCTAGCACGCCGAGCACCTCGTGGCAGGTTTCGCGCATGACCGTGGCGCGCGGATCGTAGTTCTTGTATACCCGATGGCCGAATCCCATGAGACGGAATGGGTCGCTCTTGTCCTTGGCCTTGTCGATGTACTGGCCGACTCGCTCGACCGTGCCGATTTCCTCCAGCATTTTCAGCACCGCCTCGTTGGCACCGCCGTGCGCCGGGCCCCACAGCGAGGCGATGCCGGAGGCGATGCAGGCGTAGGGATTGGCGCCGGATGAGCCCGCCAGACGCACGGTGGAAGTGGAGGCATTCTGTTCGTGGTCGGCGTGCAGGATGAGAATGCGGTCGATGGCGCGAGACAGCACCGGATCGATCTCGTAGTCCTCGGCCGGGTTGGAGAACATCATCTGCAACAGATTCTTCGCGTAGCTCAGCTCGTTGCGCGGCATGGGGAAGGTCATGCCGAGTGAATACTTGAAGGCGTAGGCGCCGATGGTCGGCATCTTCGCGATGAGTCGGTGCGCCGCCAGCTGGCGTTGTTCGGGATCGGTGATGTCGATGCTGTCGTGGTAGAACGCCGACAGCGCCCCCACTACGCCCACCATGATGGCCATGGGGTGGGCGTTGCGCATGAAGCCCTTGTAGAAGGAGATGAACTGGTCGTGCAGTAGCGAGTGATTCTTGATGTCGGCGTCGAAGGAGGCTTTCTGCTCCGGAGTGGGCAATTCGCCGTACAGCAGCAGGTAGCAGGTCTCCATGAAATCGCTGTGATTAGCCAGCTGATCGATGGGATAGCCGCGATGCAACAACACGCCCTTTTCGCCGTCTATGTAGGTGATGTCGGACTTGCACGAGGCCGTGGAAGTGAAGCCGGGATCGTAGGTGAGAATGCCGGTGTCGCCGTACAGCCGGGTGATGTCGATCAGGCGATTGCCCATGATGCCGGTGCGCGCCGGTAGCGACCAGAATTGGCCGGTGGCGTTGTCGGTCAGGGTGAAGGTGTCGCTATTCGCCGCAGGCGCGGCGGGCATGTCTTTTTTGCTCATGTTTTCTCGGGATTTTCTAGAGGTGTCGGGAACGTGAATCAAGTTTTGCAACTGCCTATACGATAATCGAATTTCCGTCAAATCACAAACCCGTGTACGATGCCAATACATTCTGGACTCCGGATGGTTTTCCGCGAGGAACTGCACGGGGGAGCGGAATTGCAGTGAGGCGTGGGGGCGGCGGGTGTTGTATTTTTCTAGGTAATCCAACAGGCGCTGGTTGAAAGCAACGCGGTCGGTGAGTAGCAGGTCTTCCTCGTAATCCACGAAATCCTCCTGAATGGTGCGGTTGAAGCGTTCCACGATGGCGTTCATTTTAGGCGATCTCGGATAGGTGTATGCGTGCGTCCAGCCCCTTTCTTTCGCAAACTGGTCGAACGCCCCGGCGAACTCCGAGCCGTTGTCGGTCAGGACGTTCTCAATGGGAAACGGAAACATCGCTTCGACCAATTCGGCGAATCGGGCGGCGTTTTTACTCGATGCGCTTTCGGGGCAGATGGCCACAGACAAGCGGGTGGCGTGGTCGATGGCAACGATCAGGTATCGCCGCACGCCATCTATGTGCCGCACAATGGTGTCGAAGGCAACGCAACGGCCGGGGATGGTGGTGCGCCGGATGGCGCGGCTAAGTCGTTGTTTTATCTGGCGTGTGAATGCTTTGAGCCGGCCGTAGCGGGTGATATTCGCCGGAGCGATGCGCAGTCGATCCGGCTGGTCGGCGATGATGCGTCCGAGGGTGCGAGCGCTTGGGCATTTCATCCTGTTTTCCGCGCACCACTTAGCCAGATGCACGCGCAGGGCTTCTCCGGCGATATTGGGAAACTCGCGGCGCAACTTTCGCATTTGCTCAATCAGGGCGCGCGGATAATTGCGCCGCCGCACGCGAAGCGGCTTGGTAGTGCGATTGGTGAGCGCCGCCACGCCGCCCTGCTGATACGCCTTGCGCCACGCATACAGCGTGCTGCGACTGACCTGAAAGGCCGTCATAGTTGCGTGAATGTCGTGTTCGCGCCATACTTCGAGGGCGCGGAGTTTGACTTCGGTCGACTGGCTCATGTGTGCCTCCTTCATTCCCAAAGAAGCAACATGATACATCCCGCGCACGCGGAAGCCGACACGCTGAATCAGCATGTCGGCTTCCCTTTTTCCGACAGCCAAAAGTCCAGAATGTTTCTGGCATTATGCAACCCGCCGAGCTCATTGCGGGCGCTCGTACACCCACCGCAACATCGCATCCTGCAACACATTGCCGTTGTGGAAATTCACCCGCTCGGAGTCGATCATCATCACCACGGCGTAATGGCGGCCATTGCGCGCATGGACGTAGCCCGCCATGCTGCGAACGCCGTCGATCAAGCCGGTTTTGATGCGTGCCCGCGCCCGCAGCGGGGTGTCGGTGAGGCGCTTGCGCATGGTGCCGTCGATGGCGGCGAGGGGCAGGGAGGAGACGAATTCCGGGCGGTAGGTGCTCGCCCAACCGTGGCGCAGCAGCGCCCGCAGGCCGGCCGCCGAGGCGCGGCTTTTGCGCGACAGGCCGGCGCCGTTGTCGATCACCAGAGCCGGCATGGAGACGCCGTTGGCGGCCAGCCAGTCGTGGATGGCGGCCGCCCCGGCTTCGGCGGTGCCCGGTTGCCCGCTCACATGTGCGCCGAGGGTCAGCAGCAGTTGGCGCGACATGGCGTTGTTGCTGAATTTGTTGATGCCGGCGATGACATCCGCGAGGGGCTCAGATGGGCGGCTTAGCAGAATTCGCGCGTGATCGAAACCGCCGGGGGCGTGTCGCACTCGATAGCCGCCGTCGAATTTCCCGCCGAGAGCGCGCCACAGGGCGGTGAACAGGCGATAGGCGTATTCGTCGTTGGGCAGAATGCTGCGGTGGATGGAATGGCTGCCGCAGCGGTGGCGGTAACTGCCGTGAAATCGCGCCGTCAAATTCCCGCCCGCCCGCTCGATGCGATAGGACCAGCCGGAGTCGGCGTCGATGCAGCGCCCGCTGTGGGACTCGATGCGGTTGACGATTTTCAGGCCGGCCAGCGGCGGCTCGGCGCGCACGCGAATGCGCCCACCTCGGGGCTCGATCACGAATCGGGTGGCGGAGAAATTGAGCAGGGCGGCGTCGGGCTCGACGTTGTACACGCGCTGCGACTTGCCGTCGAAGGCGCCCCGATCGTGCCGCCTCGGGGCGAATCGGGAATTGTCGATCACCAGATCGCCGGCGATGGTTTCGAGGCCGCCCCGCCTGAGCGCGAGAATGTGGCCGAGCAACCGCTCCACGCTGACAAACGGATCGCCGCCGCCGCGCAGGATCAAGTCCCCCTGAAGGACGCCGTCGGCGATCTCCCCGTCGGCGAGATACTCGGTGTGCCATTGGTGGCCGGAGCCGAGCAATTCCAACGCCGCCAGTGTGGTCGGCAATTTGATCAGCGAGGCCGGATTTCGGGGTATGTGCGCGTTGTGGCTCAGCAACGCCGCCTGATCGTCCATGGCGCCCACTTCGACGCTGATCGCCGAGGCCGGAATTCGGTGTTCGTCCAGCAGCCGCGCGAAGGTTGCCGGCAGAACGTCGTCGGCTACGCTATGGGCGCCCGCGAGAACGCAGAGGATCAGGGTGAATAGGGCGGCGAGGGTTGGCAGGGTTGGCAGGAAGGGCCGGCGATGAGTTGGGCGGGGCATGGCGCGATGAAAGTGGGTTATGTGCTCCGCCCCGATTCGAGCCCCGCGGCTCGCGGCCTGGACCAGCCCGACCGGTATTTCATCCAATGGCCGAGCGCAGGCGTCAGGAACAGAACATCTACAATGACCCGTATCTCACGCCGGTTCCGCCCAGCCCGCAATAACCCCCCGGATTCTTCGCCAGATATTGCTGATGGACGCTCTCGGCGTAATGCAACGGGTACGCCTGCGCCGACAGGATTTCCGTGGTGATGGTGCCATAGCCGGCCTGAGTGAGCCGCGCCTGATACTCCGCTACGGATCGTTCGGCCAACTTCCGTTGCCGCGCGCCATTGGCGTAGATGACCGAGCGGTACTGACTGCCGTGGTCGTTGCCTTGACGCATACCCTGAGTCGGATCGTGGGATTCCCAAAATGTGCGCAACAACGCCTCGTAGCCGATTACCGCCGGATCGTACACCACCAACACCGCCTCGGCGTGCCCGCTCGCGCCACCGCAGACCTGCCGGTATGTGGGATTGGCGATGTGGCCACCGGCGTACCCCACGGCAGTAACATGAACTCCGTGCAACTGCCAGTAGATGCGCTCCGCCCCCCAGAAACAACCGAGAGCGAAGGCCGCCGTTTCCAACCCCTCGGGAAAGGGCGCGCGCAGGGGATTGCCGTTGACGAAGTGTCGTTCGTCCGAGTTCGGCGGAACCTGCGGCGCGCCTGTTTTCAACGACCGGCAGTCCGCCTAGAACGGCAAGCCGTGGCCGACGGCGACCATGCACATCACCATGGGAATCGACAGCACCGTATTGGTTCGTGAGGCGGTGAAGGCGATGACCTTGGCCCTTGCCTTTTCCTCGTCGCTGGCCTCGACTATGCCGAGCAATTTCTTCTGATTCGGCCAGATCAGCACCCACACATTGAACAACATGATGGTGCCGAGCCAAGCGCCCACGCCGATCACGGTAATGCCGTTGGTAGCGAAAAAATTGGTGGAAAAACCGCCGACATAGTGCAATGCCGCAGCGCCGGTCAGCCAAGTCGCCAACGCCCCCCAACGGAACCACCACAGGGCGCGCGGCGCGACATATTTCGAAATGGCGGCGGGCCCGGGCCCGTCGCTGTCCGCGGTGGCATCGGCAACCGCCGGCACCTGTACGAAATTGAAGTAATACAACAGCCCGATCCAAGCAATACCGGCGAGGACGTGCAACCAGACAACAAGGGAAAACATATTCATGACTGAATTTCCTGAAAAGTTCGAGGGATGGATGGCAGATGATTTGCCGAGTGGAATTTGCGGCAGTCGCGAACTACAGCAAAAACGCGATGATGGCCGCCAATACAAAGCCGGTGATAATCGTACCGGCCACGGTTTGCAAGGGATTCATTGAGGAATACTCCGGGCAAGTGAAATGCGCGCAACACGCATCAAGGAACGCTGCCGGCCAACCCGAACGGGCATCCGCCGACAACCCGTACATGTAACGCGCAAAAGCATACTGCCGTCCGGCGCGGAATGCAACCGCCCGCCCACCGCGCCCGCCGCCCGCCGGTTTGCGGCGAGGCGATTTTGCAGGCATTATGGCCGCCGCATCGCCGCAATCCCCGAAGCACAACGCAAATCGAACATGAACCGAAACCCCGAAACCGCGCCATCCCCGACCGCCCAGCTGCGGCAGGTACTCGATATTGCCATCGCCGCCGGCCGGGAAATTCTCGATGTGTATGCGGGATCGTTCCAAGTCGAGCACAAGCGGGACGGTTCGCCGCTCACCCAAGCCGATCGCCGCGCCCACCGCCTCATCCACGAGCGGCTGCAGCGCCTCGACCCGCAGACTCCGCTGTTGTCCGAGGAATCCGATGCGAGCACTTTCGCCCAGCGGCGCGCGTGGCGGAGATTTTGGTTGGTGGATCCGCTGGACGGCACGCGGGAATTCGTCAAGCGCAACGATGAATTCACCGTCAACATCGCGCTCATCGAGGGCGGTCGCGCGGTGCTCGGCGTGGTGCACGCACCGGCCAAGGGCGTCAGCCACTATGCTGCTGCCGGAGTGGGGGCGTTCAAATCCGGCGCGGATGGGAAGGCCACGCCCATCCGCGTGAAGAAATTCGAGCGCGCGAAGGCCATCATGGTGTCCAGCCGCTCCCACGCCGGTGCCGCGGTCGAAGCCTACCGCGCGCGTCTTGCCGACGAAGCCGACGAGGTGGAAGTTACCGGCATGGGCAGCTCCCTGAAAATCTGCTTGGTGGCGGAGGGGTTGGCGGACATCTATCCGAGATTGGGCCCCACCTCGGAATGGGACACCGCGGCGGCGCATTGCGTACTGGAATCGGCGGGAGGCAGCATGACCACCCTGTGCGGAGTGCCGTTGCGCTACAACAAGGCGGACATCCTCAACCCCTGGTTCCTCGCCGGCGGCGACCCGAAATTCGACTGGAGCGCCCTTGCCCACGGCCTTCGATAAAGCTGGCCGGCAATGCAGTGGGAAGTTGACAAATATGGCAGGCACGCCGGTTACGTTGCCGAATTGGGCGAGAAGTTGCTCGATCTTCTCTCTCCTGTCCCCGAAGAAAAAATTCTGGATGTCGGCTGTGGCGATGGCCGGTTGACGGCAAAAATTGCCTCCATTGGTTGTTCGGTGATCGGCATAGACACCAGCGGGGAAATGGTTGCGGCGGCAAGGGATAAAGGCATTGATGCGCGGGTTGTCGATGCCCAATCCATATCCATCGATGATGAATTCGATGCGGTGTTTTCCAATGCCGCGCTGCATTGGATGAAAGATGCCGATGCGGTAATTCGAAATGTGTACGCCAGAATCAAAGCAGGCGGGCGATTTTGTGCCGAATTCGGTGCCGAAAACAATGTTGGCGCAGTGGTTTCCGCGATTTATGCGCAGTTGAACGAGTTGAGCCTGAATGGCGATGATTACAATCCATGGTACTTTCCGAGCGGTTCGGCATATCGATCCAAATTGGAACAACACGGTTTTCACATCGTTGAATTCGAAGTCTTTGATCGCCCGACCAAATTACCTACGGGTATTGTCGGATGGTTGGAAACTTTTGCTGATTCTTTTCTGAAAGATATACCAGTTCGCGAGCGTGCCGATTTCATTGCCCATGTTGCGGATAGGGCCGCCGTAAAATTGAAAGATGAAAACGGGGAGTGGTTTGCAGATTATGTTCGTTGCCGATTTCTCGCGCGCAAAACATAGCAATCGAAGCCGAACCGGACAGACCCAAGAAAAAACCACGATTCCAAATCCTCGGCTATCGCCCCGAGAGCACATCAAGCCAAAACGCCGCCCGATCCCCCATCCCCGTCCACAAATCTTGCCCGGAAAAGGGCCGGCGGCGCGCCTCCACCAATCCCGAATCGCCGAAAACCACCCACAGCCCGAATGTATCGGCATCGTGCAGGCGGTTGACCTGATTGCCCACAACGAGTAGGGTTGCGGTTCAAATTTTTCCGCGGGGAAGCCCGCACGACCCATGCGAATTGCCATCCTCGGCGCGTCGGCTTCCGGCAAGGAAGTGCAGGCGAAATCACTGGCGGCGCGGTATCGGGTGCCGCACATATCACCGCATATCCTGTTGCGAGCGGCGGCGGACGGGAATGGGGGAGCGGGCGACTCGCACCCGCCTCAGGTGGCGGCGGCTAGCGACGAGGCCGTCATCGCCCTGTTGGATGAGCGTTTGCGCGCGCGCGATTGCAGGCGCGGATTCATCATAGACGGCTTCCCCGGCAACATCCCGCAGGCGCAGGCGCTCGACACGCTGCTCGGCATGTTCGGCCGCACCCTGCAGATTGCGATCCATGTCGAACTCGACGACGACACGCTGGAAGAACACCTCGGCGGCCACTTGCAATGCACCCAATGCGGCGCCGCCTACCATCTCCGCTGCGCCCCGCCGAAAATCGCCGACGAGTGCGACGTTTGCGGCGGCGAACTGGCCGCCGCAAGCGGCGATCTCCGCGCGGCGGTGGCCGAGGTCGGAGCCTATCGCGAGCAAATCGCGCCGTTGCTGGCCTATTACAAGGCGCAGCACAAGTTGCGCACGGTGTTGGCCGTGGGGGAGGCCGAGGAAATCCGGCAGAAGTTTTGCGCCATCGTCGATCTGGAAATGCGCCCTTTGGAAATGGACACGCTGGAGACCGCCGCGCAAACCCTCGACGAGGAAACCCACACCATCATCGCCGGTGGGCAGATCAGCCGCATAACCCCTTCCTCGGAAAGCGCGTCCCCGCCGCCGCGCAAACCCGCCGGAAAACCGCCGCCGGCCGCCTCAGCCGTCTCGGCCACCTCAGCCGCCCCGGCGGAAGCAGTGCCGGGAAAATAGCGCGCGGCGATGGTCGGCCATCCACTTCATCCACCTCAGGGAAAATTCCCCCGCACCCGCCCGCGGCGGATGCGCGCGGATGAATTCAGCCGCCGAATGATGCGCCAGACGGTGTTGACCAGCGCCGACCTCATCCAGCCGATCTTCATCGTCGAGGGCAAGGCGGACAACGAGGCGATCCCCTCCATGCCGGGCGTGTTTCGCCTGAGCATCGAGGCGGCGGTGAAAAAATGCGAACTGTGCCACTCCCTCGGCATACCCGCGGTGGTGCTGTTTCCGGCACCGCCCGCGCAGGCGAAATCCGCGGGCGCCGAGGAGGCGTGGAATCCGTGCGGCTTGGTGCAGCGCGCCGTGCGGGCGATCAAGCAGGCCGTGCCGGCCCTCGGCGTGATAACCGATGTTGCCCTCGACCCCTATACCAGCCACGGTCAGGACGGCCTGTGCGACGAACGCGGCTATGTGGTCAACGACCCCACCGTGGCGGCATTGGTGCGCCAAGCGCTTTCCCATATCGAGGCCGGCGCCGATGTGGTCGCGCCGTCCGACATGATGGACGGGCGGATGCGGGCGATTCGCGACGCCTTCGAGGAAAACGGCCAGGTAAACGCCCGCATTCTCGCCTACTCGGCCAAATATGCGTCCACATTCTACGCGCCGTTCCGCGATGCCGTGGGTTCGGCTGCGCACCTCGCCGGCGGCGACAAGTACACCTACCAGATGGACCCGGCCAACGGCGACGAAGCCCTGCGCGAAACCGCCCTCGACATCGCCGAGGGCGCCGACATGGTGATGGTCAAGCCGGGCCTGCCGAACCTCGACATCATCTGGCGAGTGCGGCAGGCATTCGCCATGCCCACCTTCGCCTACCAAGTCAGCGGCGAATACGCCAGCCTCAAGGCAGCGGCACAAAACGGCTGGCTGGACGAGCGCAAGGCGGTGCTGGAAGTCATGCACTGCTTCAAACGCGCCGGTTGCGATGGGATACTGACCTATTATGCCGAGCAGGTTGCCGGGTGGTTGGCGGAGGGGGGAGCATGAAATGAGCAAGAAACAAAACTGGGCAAACAAGACTATATGGACGGGGGATTGTTTGTATATTATGCGGGGGATGAATTCGGAATCTGTTGATTTGATATATTTGGATCCGCCGTTCAATTCAAACGCGAATTATGCCGCACCGATAGGTAGTAAAGCGGCTGGTGCGGAGTTCAAGGATACTTGGACGCTGGATGAGGTAGATGTTGAATGGATAAATCTTATTGAGAACAAATATCCATCCCTTTATCGTGTGTTGTTAGCGGCAATAGCCAAGAGCGATAAATCGTATTTGGTTTATATGGCGGCAAGGATATTAGAGATGAAAAGGTTGTTGAAACCTACTGGTTCAATCTATTTGCATTGTGATCCGACTATGAGTCATTACTTGAAATTAGTGATGGATGCTATTTTTGGACGCAAAAATTTCAGGAACGAAGTTGTTTGGTACTATAAAAATGCTTCTCGCGGTAAATATCAATGGGCTAAGTCGCATGATATATTGCTTTGGTATGTAATTTCCGGTAAAGGTGTTTTTAGAAGGGACGATATACTGATTCCATATGAGAGTGGTATGACGACTTGGCGTTACAAAAAACAAGGGAAAGAACCGCCTAGAGGTAAGACGCCGGATGATGTAATAACATTGGCGGCGTTGAATACTATGGATAAAGAACGCACGGGTTATCCCACACAAAAGCCATTGGCGTTGTTAGGGAGGGTGATCAAGGCGTCAAGCAATGAAGGCGATGTAGTACTGGATCCATTTTGCGGATGCGCAACTACTTGCGTTGCGGCGGATTATTTACAGCGTAATTGGGTAGGGATAGATATATCGAATAAGGCTTCGGAATTAGTAGTTAGCCGTATAAAGGACGCGCAGGGTATATTCAGGGATATAACGCATAGGACGGATATACCGAAGAGAACCGATCTCGGAAATCTTCCGGCCTACAATTCTCCAGCAAATCGAAAGATACTATATGGAGAGCAAGACGGGAATTGCGCGGGTTGCGGGACGCATTTCGAATCACGAAATTTAGAAGTAGATCATATAATTTCACGAAAGAAAGGCGGAACCGATCACTTGGAAAACCTACAGTTGTTATGCGGTTCATGTAATCGTATAAAGGGCGATAGAGGTATGGACTATTTGAAAACACGCTTGCAAATGTTAGTGTGATGACTAGTAGAAAGAAACTAGATAAAGCGGCGAAGGCGTTGCTGGGCATGGGCAAAGCAGAGCACAGGAGCGAACCCGTACCTACGAATAAAGATCTGGTATTGACCTATTACGCCGAGCAGGTTGCCGGGTGGTTGGCGGAGGGGGGAGCAAGAAATGAGTAAGAAACAAAACTGGGCGAACAAGACGATATGGACGGGAGATTGTTTGTACATTATGCGAGGGATGAATAGTGAATCTGTTGACTTGATATATTTGGATCCGCCATTTAATTCAAATGCTAATTACGCAGCGCCAATAGGTAGTAAAGCGGCTGGTGCTGAGTTCAAGGATACATGGTCGTTGTCGGAGGTAGATGTTGAATGGATAAATCTTATAGAGAACAAACATCCGGTTCTTTATCGGGTGTTGTTAGCGGCAATGACCAAGAGCGATAAATCGTATTTGGTTTATATGGCGGCAAGGATATTAGAGATGAAAAGATTGTTGAAACCTACTGGTTCAATCTATTTGCATTGTGATCCGACCATGAGTCATTATTTGAAATTGGTAATGGACGCTGTTTTCGGACGCAAGTATTTCAGAAACGAGATTGTATGGTGCTATTCTACTTCTGGTAGAGCGAAGAAGTTTTTCGCCAAGAAGCATGATTTGATATTTCTTTATACTAAATCGGATAAGTTTTATTGGGGAGATTATCGCATACCCGTTAGTCAGAAATACTTGGATAGTCATTATAAGCAAGTAGATGATAAAGGTCGCAGATGTAGGATTCGGATTGATGCCGGTAAAAAGAGAACATATTATCCTGATGAAGGGATGATATGTAATGATTGGTGGGATATACCTTATTTGAATTCTTTATCAAAAGAGCGTACAGGTTACCCTACGCAGAAGCCTTTGAAACTTCTATCACGAATAATCAGAGCGTCAAGCAACGAAGGCGATGTAGTACTGGATCCATTTTGCGGATGCGCGACTACTTGCGTTGCGGCTGATTATTTACAACGAAACTGGGTAGGGATAGATATATCGAGTAAGGCTTCAGAATTAGTAGTTAGCCGTATAAAGGACGCGCAGGGTATATTCAGGGATATAACGCATAGGACGGATATACCGAAACGCACTGATTTAGGTAAGTTGCGGGCGTATAATTCGCCAGAGAACAAGAAGTTTCTATTTGGTGAGCAATACGGGAAATGCGCTGGATGTAATACAGAGTTCAATCATAGGAATTTGGAAGTAGATCATATAATATCACGCAAGAAGGGCGGAACCGATCACTTGGAGAACCTTCAATTGCTGTGTGGTTCATGTAATCGTATAAAGGGCGATAGAGGTATGGACTATTTGAAAACGCGCTTGCAAATGTTAGTGTGATGACTAGTAGAAAGAAACTAGATAAAGCGGCGAAGGCGTTGCTGGGCATGGGCAAAGCAGAGCACGGGAGAGAACCCGTACCTACGAATAAAGGTCTGGAAAGGAAGTTCGTTATGCGAGTAGGTAAGGATGGAAAAGTCAAAATCAAAGAGAAAAAACAGTGAATTCCTTGTCAAGTTATCGGTATGATTCCCAAAATTAACCGCCAAACAACTAGGAAAACTCATCGACAAAATTTCCTACATAAGCGCGTGGAAAGCCATAGAAATGCAAGAGCCGCACCACACGCAAGCGGAAATACAACAACTATCGGAAAATCTGTAAAATCGACACAACCGGCCAAACCAATGAGCAAACCCACCCCCACCGAAATCAACCTCAACCGCAGAGCCAGAATCCTCACGGTATCCTTCGACGACGGCACATCCTACGAGATGACTTGCGAATACCTGCGGGTGCATTCTCCCTCGGCCGAGGTGCAAGGGCATGGCCCCGGTCAAGCCGTGTTGCAGGTCGGCAAGGAGGAGGTCAATATCGACAAAATCGAGCCGATCGGCAATTACGCCATCAAGCCGGTGTTCGATGACGGCCACGATACCGGCATTTATTCTTGGGATACGCTCCATTCCCTCGGCAGGAATCAGGCGGAGAACTGGCGGCGTTATCTCGAACAGCTGCGCGAGGCCGGGCACGAGCGCGCGGCGGATTCCTGACGGCGGGGTGGTGGTCATGGCGGAGCAGGCCGGTCAGGAACGGGGGCGCACCACCCATTTTGGCTTTCGTTCGGTGGACGCCGACGACAAGGCCGGCATGGTCGCCGATGTGTTCCGCTCGGTCGCCGGTCGCTACGACCTGATGAACGACCTGATGAGCTTCGGCGTCCATCGCCTGTGGAAGCGCTTTGCCGCCTCGCAGAGTGCCTTGCGCCCCGGCGATCTGGCTCTGGATGTGGCCGCCGGTAGTGGCGACATGGCCAAGCACTTTGCTCGGCAGGTCGGCGCGGGCGGCTTGGTGGCGTTCACCGACATCAATGCGGCCATGTTGGCTCAGGGCCGGCGCAACCTGATCGACGCCGGCCTCATCGGCAACATCGGCTACGCCCTCTGCGACGCCGAAAAACCGAGTTTCGCCGCCGACTGCTTCCACTGCGCCGCCATCTCCTTCGGCCTGCGCAATGTAACCCGCAAGCAGGACGCCCTCGCCTCGTTGTATCGGGTAATCCGACCCGGCGGCCGCCTGCTGCTGCTGGAATTCTCCAAGCCGCTATTGCCTCTGCTGGCAAAACTATACGATCGCTGGTCCTTCGCCGTCATCCCCGCCCTCGGCAAGCGGGTGGTCGGCGATGAGCACAGTTACCGCTATCTGGTCGAGTCCATCCGCAAGCATCCGGATCAACAAACTCTGAAAAACATGATGGCGCAAGCCGGATTCGAAGACATCCGCATACACAATCTGAGCGGCGGAATAGTCGCCCTCCACATCGGCTTCAAATACTGAGCCGCCAAACCGATGCAAGACCCCGCCGCAAACGCCCTCATCGACCTGCTCAACGCCGCCGCCGAGCGCCTACTCGACCTCGACCCGGACGGCAAGCGCGCGTTGGCGCAGTTGCAAGGCAGCGTGTTCTGCGTGGAGATCACCGCCCCGCCCCTCACCCTCTACCTGCTGCCCAGCGAGCAGGGCCTCACATTCCGCCGCGAAGTGGAATCGCCGCCGGATGTAACTCTCAGCGGCAGCGCGCTGGCACTGGCCGCGCTGGCCAGGTCCGGTGCCGGCGGCGCGGTAAGCGTGCGCGGCGATGCCGAGCTCGGCCAATCCTTGCGCAAAATTCTCGCCGAACTCGACCTCGACTGGGAGGAACTGCTGTCGCGCCACATCGGCGACACTCCGGCGCGCAAGGCCGGCAACCTGCTGCGCCGACTGACCGGCTGGGCCGAAGATTCCCTCGACCTCACCCGCGCCAACGCCGCCGACTACCTCACCGAGGAAAAGCGCCTGCTGGCCACCGGCTTGGCGGTCGAGCGCTTCGACCAATCTCTCGATCGCACCCGCGCCGATGTGGATCGACTGGAGCGGCGCGTGCAACGCCTGGCCCGCGTCTTGGCGCGCGCCTAGCCGCTCTGCCGCCCCACCGCTCCATGCCCATGCGCCGAAACTTCTTCCACCTGCTGCGCATCGCCCGCGTGCTGGTCAAGCACAATCTGGGCGAATTCGTCAGCGCCCTGCACCTCTTCAGGCCCTACATATTCCTATTCAAGGCCATACCGAAACGCTGGCGGCGCAGCGGCGACATCCCCCGCGCCCGAAGATTGCGCGAGGCGTTGGAAGAACTCGGCCCGGTATTCGTCAAATTCGGCCAAGCCCTGTCCACCCGCCCCGACCTCCTGCCGGCGGACATCGCCGCCGAACTGGTGCGTCTACAGGACGAAGTACCCGCCTTCCCGGCGAGCGAGGCGCGCGCCGTCATCGAGCGCGCCTACGGCGATTCCCTCGAAAACCACTTCAAATCCTTCCATCCGGAAGCCGCCGCCTCCGCCTCGGTCGCCCAAGTGCACCACGCCGAGCTGCTCGACGGCACCGAAGTGGTGGTCAAGGTATTGCGCCCCGGCGTGGGCGAAATCATCGAGCGCGACCTCGAACTGCTGCACACCCTCGCCGCCCTCGCCGAGCGCTACTGGCCGCAAGCCCGCCGCCTCAAGCCCAAGGAAGTCGTCGCCGACTACGACAAGACCATCCACAACGAACTCGACCTCATGCGCGAGGCCGCCAACGCCAGCCAGCTGCGCGCCAATTTCGCCGATTCCGACCTCATCCATGTACCGCAAGTCTACTGGGCGCACAGCCGCCGCAGCGTCATGGTCATGGAACGCATTCACGGCATCCCCATCCGCCGCCTCGACGAGATAGACGCCGCCGGCATCGACCGCCGCAAATTGGCACACGACGGCGTCGAGATATTCTTCACCCAAGCCTTCCGAGACGGCTTCTTCCACGCCGACATGCACCCCGGCAACATCTTCGTGTCGCCCGAGGGACAATACCGCGCGGTGGATTTCGGCATCATGGGCACCCTCGCCGCCGCCGACAAGCGCTATCTCGCGGAGAACCTGCTGGCCTTCTTCGAGCGCGACTACCGTCGGGTAGCCGACGCCCACATCCGCGCCGGTTGGGTACCGTCCGCCACCGCCGCCGAGGAATTCGAAGCCGCCATCCGCACCGTGTGCGAACCCATCTTCGCCAAGCCCATCAGCGAAATCTCCTTCGGCGGCTTCCTCATCGACCTGTTTCGCGTCGCCCATCGATTCAAAATGCCGGTGCAGCCGCAACTGGTACTCCTACAAAAAACCCTGCTCAACATCGAGGGACTGGGCCGGCAGCTATACCCCCAACTCGACCTGTGGGAAACCGCCAAACCCTTCCTCGAAAAGTGGACGCGCGAGCAACTCGGCCCGCGAGCGGCGGCGCGCAAACTGAAGCGGGAATTGCCCAACCTGACCGCCCTCGGCCCCGAACTGCCCGGCCTCATTCACCAAATTCTCAGCCAGCTGAAAAACGGCGAACTCACCGTGCGCGCCCGCGACCGGGAAATCGCCGAACTGACCCGCCAACTGGCTGCCGGCCAGCGCCGCATCGTCCGCGCCCTGATCGCCGTCGCCCTGTTATTGGGCGCGTTCCTCCCCGTGGCCGCCGGATGGAGCGGCTGGATCAGCGCCCTCCTGCTACTGGCCGGCCTCGGCGCGCTACTGTCCGCTTGGCTCGGCGGGCGGAACGGGCGGCGCGGGCACTGATACAGCGAGGCCGACCCATGCCCACCCCGCCGTTCAAATGGGACGATCCCTTCGATCTCGAATCCCAGCTCGACTCAACCGAAAAACTGGTGCGCGACAACGCCCGAGAATTCTGCCAAGAAACCCTCCTGCCCGGCATCATCCAAGCCAATCGCACCGCCACCTTCGACCCGGCCATCATGCGCCGATTCGGGCGCCTCGGCATGTTGGGGGCGACCCTGCCGGAAAAATACGGCGGCGCCGCCCTCAACCACATCGCCTACGGCCTGCTCGCGCGCGAGGTGGAGCGGGTGGACAGCGGCTATCGCTCGTGCCTCAGCGTGCAGTCCTCGCTGGTCATGCACCCCATTCACGAATACGGCAGCGAAGCGCAGAAACTCACCTACCTGCCGTTACTGGCGCGCGGCGAACTGATCGGCTGCTTCGCCCTGACCGAGCCGGAATACGGCTCCGATGTGGGCGGCCTGAAAACCCGCGCGCGCAAAGTGGACGGCGGCTACCGCCTGCGCGGCCGCAAGACCTGGATCACCAACGCCCCCATCGCCGACCTCGCCGTGGTCTGGGCCAAGCTGGACGGCGTCATTCGCGGCTTCATCCTCGAACGCGACATGCCCGGCCTCACCACCGCCGAAATTTCCGGCAAGCTGAGCCTGCGCGCCTCCCCCACCGGCGAAATCGTCATGGACGATGTATTCGTACCTGAGGGCAACCTGCTGCCCGCCGCCGCCAGCCTCGGCCTCAAGGGCCCCTTCGGCTGCCTCAACAAGGCGCGCTACGGCATCGCCTGGGGAGTCCTCGGCGCCGCCGAATTCTGCTGGCACGCGGCGCGCGAATACACCCTGACGCGCAGCCAATTCAACCGCCCGCTGGCCGCCAACCAGCTGATTCAAAAGAAACTGGCCGACATGCAAACCGAAATCACCCTCGGCCTGCAAGCCGCCCTGCGCGTTGGTCGGCTACTCGACCAAGGCCGTTGCCCGGTGGAGGCCATCTCCCTGATCAAGCGCAACAACTGCGGCAAGGCGCTGAAAATCGCCCGCCAATCCCGCGACATGCACGGCGCCAACGGCATCTTTGACGAATACCATGTAATGCGCCATCTGGCCAATCTGGAAACCGTCAATACCTACGAAGGCACGCACGACATCCACGCCCTCATCCTCGGACGCGCGCAAACCGGCTTGCAGGCGTTTTGTTAGGGTCGTCAAAACAACCGCACGAAGCGCAATTCGCCGTAGGTTCGCTTGTAGTCGTAGGCTTGGGCGTTGGTGGGCGACGCTCGATTCTACCCGCGCCAGCGCCATCCGCCTATTCCGCTCCGCTCAGCGCCGCGCGATAGGCAAACAGCGCCGCTGCGCCGCCGGTGTGGAGGAAAACCACATTGTCCGAGGGGGCGAAAAATCCGTTGCGCACCAGATCGATCAATCCGGCCATGGCCTTCCCCGAATACACCGGATCGAGCAATATCCCCTCCAAGCGCGCCAGCAGGGAAAGCGCTTCCAACATGCCGTCGGTGGGCAGGCCGTAGCCGGCGCCGATGTGGTCGCAGTTCACCTGTACGGATTCGCGCGGCAGTTCCCCCGGCAGGCGCAGATGCTCGGCGGTGGCGCGCGCCAAGTCGAGTACTTTCCGCTCCTGTTGGCGGCGTGGCCGGCTGACGCCGATGCCGAGGATGGGGAAGGGCCGGCCCATGCCGTGGCAGCCGGCGATCAGGCCGGCTTGGGTTCCGGCGCTGCCGCTGGCGTGGATTACATGGTCGATGGTCACCCCCATATGCGCGGCCTGCTCAACTAGTTCCAGCGCGCACTGCGCATATCCCAACGCGCCGATGGGGTTGGAGCCGCCGCCGGTGATGGGGTAGGGGAGATTGCCGTCGTCGGCGAGTGCCCGCGCCGCCGTCTGCAGGGCGGCCTCCATGTCCGTGTCGGCGGCGTGGTCGCTGCGGCGCGCGCCGAGAAGGCGAGTCAGCAGTACATTGCCCGATTCGGCGTAATCGGCGTCCGCATCGGCGACCCGGTGTTCGTACAACACCTCGCAATCCAAGCCGGCCAGCGCTGCGGCGGCGGCGGTCTGGCACACGTGGTTGGATTGCAGCGCGCCGTGGGTGATAACCGTGTCGGCGCCCTGGGCGACGGCGTCGCCGATGAGGTATTCGAGTTTCCGCGCCTTGTTGCCGCCGGTGGCGAGGCCGGTGCAGTCGTCCCGCTTGATCCACAGATTCGGCCCACCTAGATGAGCACTCAACCGCTTCAACGGCTCCAACGGCGTCGGCAGATGGGCACACGGAAAGCGGGGAGCGCGGGCGAGCGCGGCGGCGAGATGCCGGGTGGGATTTTTGCGGGATGGGTTCATGGGTCAGAGGCGTCCCGGCGCGGCGGATGTGCGGATTCGGTTCATCGGCGGCATGGTATCACGCCGCAGTGTATGGGCCGCCCCGACTTTCCGCCACGCACCGAGCGGCAGCCGCGCCTATCCCAGATCGGCGGCCAACGCCTCCGCCGCCTGTTCGAGCGCGTCCGCATCGAGCGGTGGGGGTGTGTCCGCTCGCAGGGCCGCCAGTTCGGTGGGGCAGCGTAAACCGTCTCGTTGCAGTGCATCGGCGGCGTGGCGGGCGCCGGTTGGGTCGTTGCACAGCAGCGCTACATCGCAACCGGCGGTGAGGGCGGCGGCGCTTTTCGTCGCCGCGTCGGTGCCGGTGCCGTGGTTGGCTCCCTTCATGCTGAGATCGTCGCTGAAGATGACGCCGGTGAAGTTCAATTCCCGCCGCAATACCTGTTGTAGCCACAGTGGTGAGTAGGTTGGCGGTTTTGGGTGGATTTCTTTGAACAGGATATGCGCGGTCATCATGCCGCCGAGGCGATCGGCTAGTCGGGCGAAGGGTAGCAGGTCGCGTTTTTCGATCTCGGCGAGCGGGCGCGAATCCACCGGTAGTTGCTCGTGGGAATCCGCGCGCACGCCGCCGTGGCCGGGGAAGTGCTTGCCGGTGGCGGCCATGCCGGCGCGTTTCATGCCGTCTATGTAGGCGCCGGCCAATGCGCACACGGCCAGCGGGTCGTGGTGGAAGGCGCGGTCGCCGATCACTCGGCTGTGCGGGTGGCGGCAATCGAGTAGTGGGGCAAAGCTGAAATCCACGCCGGTTTGCCGCGTCTCGGCGGCCATGAGCCAGCCGGCGGTTTCGGCGGCGGCGAGGGCGCGGCGTGGGTTATGCGCGTATAGGTGGCCGATGCGCGCGGGCGCGGGTAGTTTGTGGAAACCTTCCGCGAAACGTTGCACGCGCCCGCCCTCCTGATCCACCGCCACCAACAGAGGCGGGGTTCTGATCGCCTTGATGTCGGCGATGAGGGCGGATACTTGCGGTTTGCTGCGGTAGTTGCGGGCAAACAGGATGACCGCGCCGACGGCGGGATGGCGCAGGAAATCGCGTTCCTCCTCGGTCAGGTTTTCACCGGCGAGATCGACCATCAGCGAGCCGAGGGGCAACTGTTCGGGCGGGTTATTCATGGATGTACACCGGCGTGCCGACTGCCACCGAATCGAACAGTTCGACCACATCGCGATTGCCCATGCGGATGCAGCCGCGAGAGCCGGTTCGTCCCAGCTCGATGTCGTCCGGGGTGCCGTGGATGTAGATGTAGCGGCGCATGGTGTCCACATTGCCGAGGCGGTTGAAGCCCGGTTCGCAGCCGCTGAGCCACAGGATGCGCGTCAGTATCCAGTCCCGCCCGGGGTGGGCGGCGCGCAGGGCGGGGTGGAATATCTCGCCGTGCCGCCACCGCCGCCGCCCGACGAACACGCTGCCGAGCGGCGCGCCGTGACCGATCTTGGCGCGCACGATGTGCCGTCCGCGCGGGGTGCATTCGCTATGGATGACTTCTCCGGCGCCGTTGGCGGCGCTGGAGATGGGGTAGGCGGCGAGGGTGTCGCCCAGTGAGTCGTGCACGGTGAGGGTCTGCGCGGCGAGGTCGATGCGGATGTGGCGGCCACTTGGCATGGCATGTTAGGGAGACGACTGCTTGACGATGTGGTCGAGCAGGTTGTGGCTCGCTTGTTCGATCAAGTCGAGAGCTTGCTCGAAGTCGCCTTCGCCGCCGCAATACGGATCCGGCACCTCGTCGCGGTCGATGTTCGGGCTGAGATCTAGGAACAAGTGCACCTTGTGGCGATGACGCGCTCCGGCAAGACGCAGCAGGTCGGCGTGATTGGCGCAGTCCATGGCGATGATGTAGTCGAATGCGGCCAAATCGGCGGCGTCTACCTGACGGGCGCGCAACATGCTCAGATCGATGCCACGCCGAGCGGCGGCGCGCTGGGCGCGCTCATCCGGCGGCGCACCGATGTGCCAGTCGCCGGTGCCGGCGGAGTCGATGGCAAACTGCCGCGCAAGTCCGCGAGATTCGACGATTTTGCGAAAAACGCCTTCCGCGGTGGGCGAGCGACAGATGTTGCCGAGGCACACGAACAGCACACTGTGTACGGTGGCGGGGGGCATTGTGCGGGGGTGGTCGACGGGCGCGGGCGCAGTTTCGATCTCGGTTTCGATCTCAGGCGCGCGATAGCCGAATCACGGAATTTTCCCCGTGCAGCTGGCGCATGATGCCGGCCAGATGCACGCGCCCGCTCACCTCGATGATGAAGGACATCGACGAGGTGCCGTGCAGCTGGGGGTCGAGCTGCAGGTTGTTGATGTTGGAATTGTGCGCGGCGATGATGTTGCTGACCGAGGCGAGCACGCCGGGCTGGTTGCGGGTTTCCAGATTGATGCGCACTTGGAATTTGCCCTTGGTGGCTTCCGACCACGCGAGGTGGAAGTAGCTGTCCGGATGGTGCGCGATATTTTTGCAGTTGGCGCATTTGGCGCGGTGTACCACCAGCCCTCTGCCTCGAGTCATGGTACCGATTATGTGGTCGCCGGGGATGGGGTGGCAGCAATTTGCGTGGGTGACCAGTAGCCGCTCGGTGCCCTCGATGGTCATGGCGGCGGGTTTGTCGCCGCCGGGGTCGCCGCCGTCGCTGTTGTCGCCATCATCGGTGGTGGTGTTGGGGCGGGCGGCGGTGATCAGCTGCTTGGCTACCAGAGTCGGCGGGCGCTTGCCGAAGCCGATGTCGCGCAGCAGTTGCTCCCAGTCGTCCAGCCGCAGATATTGCAGCAGGGCGGTGCGATGATTCGGCGGAATGCGCAACCGCCGGTAGCCCTGTCGGGTGAGCGCCTGCTTGAGCAGCTTGCCGCCGAGTCGGCGCGATTCCTTGGCTTTCTGCTGATTGAGGAAGTGGCGAATCGAGGCGCGCGCCTTGGAGGTTACCGCATAGTCCAGCCACGCCGGCCACGGGCGTGCGCTGCGCGAGGTGATGATCTCCACGTGGTCGCCGTTGTTGAGGGTTTCGTGCAGGGGCACCATTTGCTGATTGATGCGCGCGCCGATGCAGCGATTGCCCACATCGGTGTGCACCGCATATGAAAAATCCAGCGCGGTGGCGCCGCGCGGCAGCCGCTTGATATCGCCCTTGGGGGTGAAGACATACACCTCGTCGGGGAACAGATCGGCTTTCAGGTGCTCGAGAAATTCTCCGGAATCGAGGGATTTCTGCTGGGATTCGAGGAAACTGCTGAGCCATTTCTGCGCCAACTGCTGAGGCGCGTGCTCGCCGGTGGTCTCGGTTTTGTACAGCCAGTGGGATGCCACGCCCTTCTCCGCCACCCGATGCATCGCCTGACTGCGTATCTGCACCTCCACGGGCTGGCCGAAGGGCCCGATCACCACGGTGTGCAGGGACTGGTAGCCGTTCACCTTGGGGATGGCGATATAGTCCTTGAAACTCTCCGGGCGAGGCTTGTACAGCTGGTGGATGACGCCCAGCGCGTGGTAGCACTGCGGGCGGGTTTCGGTGACGATGCGGATGGCGTTGATGTCCTGCACATCCCGCAATAGCAATTTCTTCTGCTGCATCTTGCGGTAGATGCTGTAGATGTCCTTCTCCCGGCCATACACCTGCGCGCCGATCCCGACTCGCTGCAGTTCCTGTCGCACCTTGCCGCACAGTTCGTTGACCACGGACTTGCGCCCGCGTTTCTTGCTGCCGAGTTTTTTCGAGATGGCGTTGTAGCGTTTGGGGTAGAGATTTCGCAGGCTCAGATCTTCCAGCGTCTGAGCGAGGTCTCTCATGCCGAGGCGGTTGGCGATGGGCGCGTAGATCTCCAGAGTCTGGCGGGCGACTCGGCGCTTCTTCTCTTCTCTGAGGGGGCCCAGAGTGCGCATGTTGTGCAGGCGGTCGCACAGTTTGATGATGATGACGCGCAAGTCCTTGGCGGTGGCCATGAACATCTTGCGGAACGAGGCGGCCTCGGCGTTTTCCTTGGGCTCCTGCTCCAGCTGGCTGACCTTGCTGACGCCGTCCACCAGCTCGGCCACATCGTCGCCGAAACTCTCGGCCAGCTGCGCCAGCGTGATTTCGGTGTCCTCCACCACATCGTGCAACAGCGCGGCGATGATGGTGCGGCTGTCCATGCGCATGTCGCCGAGGATGCGGGCGACCGCGAGGGGGTGGTGGATGTAATCTTCGCCGCTTGCCCGCGTCTGCCCCGCATGGGCGCGGGCGCTGTACAGGCAGGCGTCGCGGATGTTGGCTACGGCCTCCTCGCCGAGATAGGCGCCGAGGTGTTCGAGCAGGTCGCCGTGGGGAATTCGGCGGTGCGCGTCCGCCTCGTCCGCTGGCGTCTGCGGCTTTTCCGCCGCCCGCGGCGCTTGCGGTGGGTGGAGCCGGCGGGGATCAGCCGGTTTCCGTTTCCACCGTTGGCTCAGCGTCAAACGGCTCGCCACGGTCTTCCTCCTCGATGACATAGTCATCGGATGGGATCGTTACCTCACTCTTTTTGAACATCAGCTCGGGCGCGGGCTCATCCAGAATCGATGAACCGATGTGGCCTTCGGCGATCTCGCGCAAGGCCAGCACCGTGGGTTTGTCGTTGTCGACCGCCACCAGCGGCATGGCTCCCAGAAGCAATTGCCGCGCCCGCTTGGAGGCGATCAATACCAGCTGAAATCGGTTGTCGACGTGCTCGAGGCAGTCGGTTACGGTTACACGCGCCATTTGCAAACTCCTACTGAATAATGAAAACAGAATAATGAACAGTGAAAAACGAAAAATGAAAAATGAAAGACGAAAGAGCGGAAACGGTAAGCAGCACTTGTTCAACTTACTCGACTTACTCAGCCGCCGTCTCGCCACCATCACCATCGCCGGATGCCGGCAGAATGGCTTCCAACTTCGCCAGCGCCCGCTCGAAGTGATCGTTGACGATCACATAATCATACTCTTCCCGGTGGCTCATTTCATCGGCGGCGGCGCGCATGCGCGCGGCGATGACCTCGTCGGTGTCCTGCCGCCGGAATTTCAGCCGCTCTTCCAGCGCCGCCAGCGAAGGCGGCATGACGAACACCGATCTCGCCTGCGGGAATCTGCGGCGCACGGCGCGTGCGCCCTGCCAGTCGATCTCGAGAATGGCGTGTTTGCCGCGGGCAATGAGGGTTTCGACGGCGTGCGCGGAAGTGCCGTAGCGGTTTCCGAACACCGTGGCGTGCTCGATGAAGCGGTTGGCCGCGATCATCGCCTCGAATTCCGCCTCATCGACGAAATGATAGTCGCTGCCGTCGCGCTCGCCGGGGCGCCGTGGGCGGGTGGTGTGAGACACCGCCAGCGCCACATCCGCGCGGCGCGCCACCAGAGTTCGCGCGAGGCTGGTCTTGCCCGCTCCAGATGGAGCCGAGAGGATGAGCACGGCGGGAGAAGACATGACGACGAGGCGAATGGGGCGAACAGGGCGAACGGGACGAAATAGGCAATCGGAAAATCGATCGTGTCGGAAAAATCCGGCTCCGCCATGCGCGCGGCAAGTGGCCACGGGCGTCTTCGGGCGGGGGCGCATTGTATGCCATCCGGCGGCGCGATTCACGCCGAAATCGGCGGCGCTAGCGGTTTTTGCGCGCGGTGGACTGGTCGTCGAATGTGAGCATTCGATAGTCGAAGCCGCTTTCGATGGTGGGCTTGATGATCTTGAAATACGGGGAGACATCGAAGTCGCGCGGCGTGAACAAACTGTGGTGGCGGATGTGCAGGATTTCCCGCACGCTGTAGTGGTATTTCGACAGCACGGTTTTCTTCTCCACTCGCGGCAGAATCGGGTAGCGAATGGACTGGAAGGTCTCGGCGATGAGGGTCGAGCAGATCGCCCGGGTGGGGTCGCCGCTACCCAACGCCAACATGCGCCGACGAAGGCGCACCGGCACCGGCGGCACCGGCAGCAGGTATCTGGCGAGATCGACGATGTGTTGCAGATCGTAGTCGAGGCCGATGCTGGCCACCATTTTCGCCACCACCGCGCGGCGATCGTCGGCGCCGAGATTGACCGGTCGGCAGATGCGCGTGTTGAACTCGCGGTACTTGGACAGCGGCGAGGCGATCACGCCGTCGGCGATTTCGGCCTCGATCAGCGGGCACGGTTCGCCCTCGGCGGTAAATCGCCGGGTGTCGTCGCCGGCGTAGAAGGCGGCGTGGGACCAGGTGGATTGGGTCAGGTACTTGATCGCGGTGCTGATGCGGGTGTCGCCCTCCACCAACAGGATGTCGGCGGGCTGCAGGCAGGATTCGAGCACCGGCACATCGTAGGTGCAGAACGGCTGGTAATTGGGGATCGGCGCGCTCAGATAGCGGGCGATCCATCTACCGAGTTTGCGTCGTAGCGAAACGGACATCGCCCTACTCCCTACGCTGAGCCGACCGCGCTCACGCCGCGTCGCCGTCCGGGCGATGGTAGGGGGAATGCCCCTCGACCGCGTCCATGTAGCGGCGCACGCCGGCGGCTTCCCGTCCGGCGAACTGCCTGATCGCCTGAGTGAACGGGCTGTGCGCCATCCAATGCAGCGAGCGCGTGCGCACCGGCGCGAAACCGCGCGCGATCTTGTGCTCCCCTTGAGCGCCGGGGTCGAAGCGCCGCAAGCCGCGTTCGATGCAGATCTCGATTCCTTGGTAATAGCACAGCTCGAAATGCAGGCAGTCGAGGCGCTCGCGGCATCCCCAATGGCGGCCGTACAGGGTATGGTCGTCGAGATACATCAGCGCCGCGCCCACCGCCCGCCCGTCGCGATGCGCCAGCAGCAGCTGAATTTGATCGGGGATGATCTCCGCCACCTCGGTGAAGAACGGCTGATTGAAGGCCGGATAGCCGTATTTGCGCTGGTATATCCCGCGATACATCTCGGTGAAGTCCCGCCAGTCCCGCTCGCTCGCAGTGTGGCCGTCGAGGCGGCGGATGCGTATCCCCGAATGCACCGCCCGCTGCCGTTCCCGGCGAATGTTCTTGCGTTTCTTCGCCTTGAGGGTTTCGAGAAACTGGTCGAAATTCCGGTAGTTCCGATTGTGCCAATGGAACTGGCAGTCGGCGCGCAACACGGCGTCGTCGGTGCACAGCAGGTCGAACTCGTCGGCGGCGAGGAACAAACTGTGCACGCCGCTGAAACGCCCGCGCCGCATCAACGCGCGGGCGCCGTCCGCCAACGCCTGCACGATGGTCTCGCGCCGCGCCGCTTGCGCCAGCACCCGCTGACCCGAGGCGGGGGTGAACGGAATGGCGTTGACCAATTTGGGGTAATAGGCGAGGCCGGCGCGCTCGAAGGCGTCGGCCCAGGCGTGGTCGAAGACGAATTCGCCCCAGGAGTTGTGCTTCTCGTACAACGGCATGGCGCCCACCAGCGTGCCGTCGCCGTCGAAGCAGCCGATATGTCGGGGAATCCAGCCGGCGTGCGCGCCGACGCAGCCGTGGCGCTCCAGAGCGGACAGGAATCCGTGTTGCAGGAAGGGATAACGGGCGCGCACCAGAGCGTTCCACTGGGGCGCATCGATGTCGTCAATACGGGAAAAAGTCGCAATTTTCACTGGCCGCCGCTCCGCTCACGGCGCAATTCTAGCGCGGATGAAGCCGCCGGGGAACTTGATATTTGCGGCACGCGCGACGCTTGCGGCAAATTTTCGGTTGACAATGGCGGCGAGGTGAATTATCTAGTGCGGTTGAAAAAATTTCCGTGGAGTCGAACAAAATGTCGTTCAGTGACCGTGATGGCGTGATCTGGTTGGACGGGGAATTCGTCCCCTGGCGGGAGGCGCAGGTGCATGTGCTGACCCATACCCTGCACTATGGTCTGGGGGTATTCGAGGGGGTGCGCGCCTACGACACCGGCCGGGGAACCGCGATTTTTCGCCTGCGCGACCACACCGATCGCCTGCTACGATCGGCGCACATCCTCAATATGAAGATACCCTACGACACCGATACCCTGATGGCGGCGCAGCGGCAGGTGGTCAAGGACAACAATCTGACCTCCGGATATCTGCGGCCGATGGCGTTCTACGGTTCCGAGGGCATGGGCATCCGCGCCGACAATCTGAGCGTGCATGTGGCCATCGCGGCGTGGGAATGGGGCACCTATCTCGGCGAGGAGAGCATGGAAAAGGGCATCCGCGTGCGCGTCTCGTCCTACACCCGCCACCATGTCAATGTCAGCATGTGCCGCGCCAAGGCCAACGGGCATTACATCAATTCCATCCTCGCCTTGCAGGAAGCGGTGGAAACCGGCTACGACGAGGCGCTGCTGCTGGACACCAACGGCTTCGTCATGGAGGGCAGCGGCGAGAACCTGTTCATCGTGCGCGACGACGTGGTGTACACACCGGATCTGACCTCGGCGCTGGACGGCATCACCCGCAACACGGTCGTCCGGCTGCTCGCGGATGAAGGGCTGCCGCTGGTGGAAAAGCGCATCACCCGAGATGAGGTGTACATCTGCGACGAGGCGTTCTTCACCGGCACCGCGGCGGAGGTTACGCCGATTCGCGAGCTGGACAACCGCCGCATCGGCGCCGGCGGACGCGGCCCCATCACCGAAAGAATTCAGCGCCGATTCTTCGATGCGGTGCACGACCGCATACCGTGTCATCGCGAATGGCTTACCTATATCTGAGATCCGAGGTCCGAAGTGTCTGAAACGTCCGAAGCATCCGAAACACCGCAAACGCCCAAGGCGGCGCACGACCTGCCCAACGCCCAGCGGCGGGTGGAGGTGAGCGCGGCCGACCTGCCGCTGCACTGCCCCATGCCCGGCAAGCGTCTGTGGGACTCCCATCCGCGAGTCTATCTGCCCATGGAGAGCGGCGAGCAGCGCTGCCCCTATTGCGGCACGTTGTACCTACTCGTCGATTCGGCGGAGACGCCTAGCTGATTCCGGTGCGCGGCACCGGCCGAACATCGCGGCCATGAACAAAATTCTGGTGGTGGGGCCGGCCTGGGTCGGCGACATGGTCATGGCGCAGAGCCTCTTCAAGGTGCTCAAGCGAGACGAGCCGGGCGCCGAAATCACCGTACTCGCGCCGCCCTGGAGCATGCCGATACTGGCGCGAATGCCGGAAGTCGGCGGCACCGTCCGCCTGCCCGTGGGGCACGGCCAACTCGGCCTGAGCGTGCGCCGCAAGTTGGGGCGGGCGCTCAGGCGGTCGAATTTCCACCGCGCCATCGTCCTGCCGGGCTCCTTCAAATCCGCACTGGTGCCGTGGTTTGCGAAGATTCCCGTGCGCACCGGCTATCTCGGCGAGCAGCGCTGGGGGTTGCTGAACGACATCCGCCTCCTCGATCGGCAGGCGTTGCCGGTGAATGCCCAGCGTTTCGTCGCCCTCGGCCTGCCGAAATCGGCGCCGCCGAGCGCACATATTCCCCATCCGGCGCTAGTGGTGGAGCGGGATCTGGTCAGCCAAACCGCGGCGCGCTTCGGCCTCGAAGTCGATGCGCCGACCACGCGGATTCTGGCGCTGTGCCCCGGCGCCGAGTACGGCCCGGCCAAACGCTGGCCGGCGGAGTATTTCGCTGAAGTGGCCGAGGAGCAGCTGCAGCAGGGTTGGCAGGTGTGGCTGTTCGGCTCGCAAAACGATCGGGCGATCTGCCAACGCATCAACCGAATTTGCCGACAACGTTGTGCCGATCTCAGCGGCCGCACCACCCTCGGCGAGGCCATCGATCTGATGTCGCTGGCGCGCTGTGCGGTAACCAACGATTCCGGCCTAATGCATGTCGCCGCGGCCATCGGCTGCCGCGTGATCGCCATCTACGGCTCGTCCAGCGATGCATTCACCCCGCCGCTGAGCGACAACTGCGAACTCCTCAACCTGCGCCTGAAATGCAGCCCCTGCTTCCAGCGGGAATGCCCCCTCGGCCACCTCGACTGTCTTCGGCAACTGCGGCCCGAGCGGGTGCTGTCGGCGCTGGACGATTGAGTGAGACAGCGGGAAATGGTTTTGACAAACACCCTACATATTGGTGTACTATCGCGACTTAAACCCCAATATATGGTGTTTAACGAGGCAAACAGCGATTTTCGCAGATTGCCGGTTGCCGCCGAGACAGCCGTTTGGCAGGGAAAACGGGGGTTTCTCGAGGAGGCGTCCGGCGCGCCCGAAGCGGGCGGGCATGGGTAGAGCGAACCAAACAGAACCGTCACGAAAATCATGCCGAATTCATCAGGCGCACAGCGCGACACCGATATTAAAGAGACCGACGCGGCAGCCTATCGCCTTTTCCGGCAGGCGCCCGCCGCGCCGCTCGAACTGCAACCCACTTCCCTCGATATCTGGGATCAGAAATATCGCCTGAAGACCATGGACGGCGCGCCGTTGGACGCGGATATCGATGCCACTTTCGAGCGCGTTGCGCGGGCGCTGGCGGCGGTGGAAATCGGCGAAGACAACCAGCGGCACTGGCATGAAAAATTCCTCTGGGCACTGCAAAACGGCGCCACTCCGGCCGGGCGAATCATCGCCAACGCCGGCGCGCGCCACCACAAGCCCGCCACCAGCACGATCAACTGCACCGTGTCGCGCACCCTGCCGGATTCCATGGATGGCGTGTTGGCCTCGGTGCACGAAGCCGGCTTGACCCTCAAGGCCGGTTGCGGCATCGGCTATGAATTCTCCACCCTGCGCCCCCGAGGCGCTTTCGTCAGCGGCGCCGGTGCCTACACTTCCGGCCCGCTGTCCTTCATGGATATCTTCGATTCCATGTGTTTCACCGTCTCCTCCGCCGGCGGCCGGCGCGGCGCGCAGATGGGCACCTTCGACATCAGCCATCCGGACATCGAGGCGTTCGTGCGCGCCAAGCGCGAGGACGGGAGATTGCGCCAGTTCAACCTGTCCTGTCTGATCACCGACGAATTCATGCAGGCGGTCGGCGACGATGCCGAGTGGAAACTGTCGTTTCCGGCAACCGTCCGGGAAGTGGAGGGCGGCGACCACGAACTCGTCTGGCGCCGCTGGCCGAGCAGCGACGACTATGTGGTCAACGACCTCGGTCAGGTGGCCTGCCGGGTGTACGGCTCGGTGGCGGCGCGCCGCCTGTGGCATCTGATCATGCAATCGACCTACGACTATGCCGAGCCCGGCTTCATCCTGATCGATCGCATCAACGCCATGAACAACAACTGGTTCTGCGAAAACATCCGCGCCACCAACCCCTGCGGCGAGCAGCCGCTGCCGCCCTACGGCGCCTGTCTGCTCGGCTCGGTCAACCTGACGCGGTTTGTGGAGAATCCGTTTTCCGACGAGGCGAGTTTCAACTTCGAGAAATACCGCGAGGTGGTCGCCGTCTTTTCGCGCATGTTGGACAACGTGGTGGAGGTGAACGAACTGCCCCTTTCCCCTCAGCGCGACGAGATCATGCACAAGCGCCGCCACGGCATGGGGTTTCTCGGCTTGGGTTCGGCGCTGACCATGCTGCGCATGCGCTACGGCGGCGAGGCGTCCCTCGCGTTCACCGAGCGGGTCGCGCGGGAGATGGCCACGGTGGGCTGGGAGACCGGCATCAAACTCGCCGAGGAAAAGGGCTGCGCGCCGCTTCTCGAGCAGGAATTTTCGGTAACCACCGAGATGCTGGCGCGCCGCCCGGAGATGGCAGAGGATGGCTGGCGGGTTGGCGACCGGGTCCAGGGCGCGGTGCTGATGAGCCGCTACAGCCGCTATATGCAGCAGTTTCCGCAGGCGTTGCGCGACGCCATCGCCGAGCGCGGTTGCCGCTACACCCACCACACTTCCATCGCTCCGACCGGCACCATCAGCCTGTCGCTGGGCAACAATGTCAGCAATGGCATCGAGCCGTCCTTCGCCCACCAGTACAGCCGCAATGTGATTCAGGCGGGCAAGAAAACCAAGCAGAAGGTGGAGGTGTATTCCTACGAGCTGCTGGCGTATCGCCGCTTAGTGAACGCCGATGCGGGCGTGGCTGCCGATGATCCGAACAACGTTCTGCCGGACTATTTCGTCACCGCCGCCGACATCACCCCGAAACAGCATGTGGATGTACAGGCCGCGGCGCAAAAGTGGATCGATTCATCCATCTCGAAAACCGCCAACGTGCCGACCGATTTTCCCTTCGAGGAATTTCAGGACATCTATCGATACGCTTGGGAAAAAGGGCTCAAGGGCTGCACCACCTTTCGTTTCAATCCGGAACGATTTCAGGGCGTGCTGGTGAAGAAGGCGGATCTGGAGAACACCAGATACCGCTTCGCTCTGGACGACGGCAGTACTCTCGAGCTCAAGGGCGACGAGGAAATCGAATACGACGGCGAGACGCATACCGCCGCCAATCTTTTTGACGCCTTGAAGGAAGGCTACTACGGCAGGTTCTAGCCGTCGCCGACATTTCGGGAGACAACAACATGAGCATCAAGATCGAACGCAAGATCATCGGTTTCGACATCGTCAAGCCGGAAGCGGAAGTGGACGTAGCCGCCGCCGCATCCGCCGCGCCGCCCGCAACACCGCCCGCCTCCGCCGAATCGCCCAAGCCGAGCGGCGACAACATCGCGCACATGCACGAAAAGGTCGAGCGCCCGGAAATGCTGGTGGGCAGTACTTACAAGATCAAGACGCCGGTGTCCGAGCATGCGTTCTACATCACCATCAACGACATCGTGCTCAATCCGGGCACGCCCTACGAGCGCCGCCGCCCGTTCGAGATGTTCATCAATTCCAAGAACATGGATCACTACCAATGGATTTCCGCCCTCACCCTGATCGTCTCGGCGGTATTCCGCAAGGGCGGCGATGTAACCTTCTTGGTGCAGGAATTGCGTAGCGTGTTCGACCCGAAGGGCGGCTACTTTCGCCGCGGCGGCAAATTCATGCCGTCTCTGGTTGCCGAGATCGGCGACGCCATCGCCTCCCACCTGCAGATGATCGGCATGATCGCCGCCCCCGCCCTCGACGAGCACCAACGGCGGTTGATCGATCAGAAGCGCCGGGAACTGCAACAACAGCAGGCCATCAGCCCCGATCCGGTCGAGGGGGAGGAAGGCGTCTTCCCCGAAGGCGCGTCGTTGTGCGGCAAATGCCACACCAAGGCCATGGTGGTAATGGACAACTGCCTGACCTGCCTCAACTGCGGGGAGAGCAAGTGCAGTTAGCCGCCGAGCGCGGCGGCGGCAAGGAAACCGGATCGATTCATCACCGCCTGCCTGTTGCCACGAGGCGGCAACGGGGCTATAGTCCGCCGCCTTCGATTTTTCCCCGCCAATTATCTCAGGAGTAGATTCCATGTCGTTGCTTTCCCTCATTCCCATGCTGTTGGGCGCCCTCGGCCTGTTGGTCGCCTGGATCATCTATCGGGCGGTGTGCGCCCGCCCGGCCGGCGAAGGCAAGGTGATCGAAATCGCCGACAAGATTCACCACGGCGCCATGGTGTTCATGCGCACGGAATACACCTATCTGGCCGCATTCGTGGCGGTGGTGGCGGGCTTGATCCTGATCTCCGACCTCGGCGTCCACACCATGTTCGCCTTCCTCGTCGGCGCCCTGTGCTCGGCCTTTGCCGGCTACACCGGCATGTACGCGGCCACCAACGCCAATGTGCGAACCACCACGGCGGCCAAGGACGAAGGCGCCGCCGCGGCTCTGACCGTGGCCTTCTTCGGCGGCTCGATCATGGGGCTGTGCGTGGCCGCCATGGGGCTGTTGGGCCTCGGCCTGTTGTACCTGTTCTACGGCAGCAACCCGGAAAGCGCCCATGTCATTCACGGCTTCGGCATGGGCGCCTCGTCGGTGGCGCTGTTTTCCCGAGTCGGCGGCGGCATCTTCACCAAGAGCGCCGATGTGGGTGCCGATCTGGTCGGCAAGATCGAAGCGGGCATCCCCGAGGACGATCCGCGCAACCCCGGCGTGATCGCCGACAACGTGGGCGACAATGTGGGCGATATCGCCGGCATGGGCTCCGACATATTCGAATCCTACTGCGGCGCCATGATCGCCTCCATCGCCATCGCCGCAACCCTCTCTCCGGAAATGCTCGGTAAAATCGGCAGCCAGAGCAACCTGATGTTCCTGCCGCTGGCGCTCGCCTCGGTGGGCATCCTCGCCTCCATCGGCGGCATTCAGCTGGTGCGCATGAACACCGCGAAATCCCCCGGCCTCGCCCTGCGCATCGGCACCATCGGCGCGCCCGTGGCGTTCATCGCGGCGGCGTTGGCGCTGATCCACTTCATGGGCATCAGCCTGGTTGTGTGGGGCGCGGTGGTGGTCGGCGCCCTCGGCGGCATCGGCATCGGCCTGATCACCGAATACTATACCGGCGGCAAACCGGTGCGACAGATCGCCAAGAGCGGCGAAACCGGCCCGGCCACGGTGATCATCGGCGGGCTGGCCGTGGGCATGGAGTCGGTGGTCGCGCCGTTGCTGATCATCAGCACCATCATCCTGGTCGCCAGCTGGCTCACCGGGCTGTACGGAGTCGGCATCGCCGCCGTCGGCATGTTGGCGACCGTCGGCATCACCATGGCCATAGACGCCTACGGCCCGGTCGCCGACAACGCCGGCGGGTTGGCGGAAACCGCCGGCCTCGGCGAGGAAGTGCGCGAGATCACCGACTCCCTCGACGAACTGGGCAACACCACCGCCGCCATCGGCAAGGGCTTCGCCATCGGCGCGGCCGCGCTGGCGGCGCTGGCCATCATCTCGGCGTTCATCGAAACGGTATCCGCGCACAACCCCGACTTCACCCTGCGCGTCAACGACCCCAAAGTGCTCGCCGGCATATTCCTCGGCGGCATATTCCCGCTGCTGGTGTCGAGCATGACCATGCGCGCAGTGGGCGCTGCCGCCTTCGACATGATTCACGAGATTCGCCGGCAATTCCGCGAAATCCCCGGCCTGATGGAGGGCAACGCCGAGCCCGATTCCGACCGCTGCGTGGACATCGCCACCCAAGCCGCCCTGAAGCGCATGATCCCGCCGGGCGTGCTGGCGGTTTCGGCGCCGGTGGTAGTCGGCTTCGCCCTCGGCGCCACCGCCCTCGGCGGCATGCTCGCCGGCGCCCTGCTGGGCTGCGTGCTCATGGCACTCACCATGGCCAACGCCGGCGGCGCCTGGGACAACGCCAAGAAACACATCGAAAAGGGCAACCTCGGCGGCAAAGGCTCCCCGGCTCACGCCGCCGCCGTGGTCGGCGATACCGTGGGCGATCCGTTCAAGGATACTTCGGGGCCGTCGATGAACATTCTGATCAATGTCATGGCGATTGTCAGTTTGGTGATTGCGCCGTTGTTGGGGGTGTAGGGGATGCGGGGCGTTGTCGCTGGAGTGGCAACGCGGATCCTGCCGGCGCGGGAGGCGGTTGCTGTGCCGATGCCGAACCATGATGCGTGAGCGAGTCGTCCTCGCCTGTTCGGACAATGTGCCATTCATGGCGCGTCTGCCCGATGGGATGTTCAATCTGATCGTTACTTCCCCACCCTACAATCTCGGCAAATCCTACGAAGGGAAATCAACTCTGGACGAATATCTCGCGGCGCAGGAGCAGGTTATTCGCGAATGCGCCCGCCTGTTGCACGGTCGAGGTTCGCTCTGCTGGCAGGTCGGCAACTATGTTGAAAGCGGAGAGATCGTGCCGCTCGATACGCTGTTGTATCCATTGTTCCGCGCCCAAGGGCTGAAACTTCGCAATCGAATCATCTGGCATTTCGGACACGGCTTGCATTGCACCAAGCGACTTTCCGGTCGCTACGAGACGATCAATTGGTGGACCAAGGGCAACGACTACATCTGGCATCTGGATCCGATTCGGGTACCGTCCAAATACCCGAACAAGAAACATTTCAAGGGGCCGAATGCGGGGAAGTTGTCGGGCAACCCCAAGGGAAAGAATCCGAGTGATGTGTGGGAGTTTCCGAATGTCAAAAACAATCATCCGGAGAAGACGATTCACCCATGCCAGTTCCCCGTCGAACTAGTCGAACGCCTGATCCTTTCGATGACCGACGAAGATGATGCCGTCTTCGATCCGTATATGGGTGTGGGATCGGCGGTGATCGCCGCACTCAAGCATGGACGACGAGGCTATGGCTGCGATATCGTGGAAGAATATGTGCAGATAGCCCGGGCGCGGGTACGGGCGCTTGACGCGGGGGAGCTGCGCACCCGACCGATGGGCAAGCCTATTTACGATCCGACCGCGCCGTTGTTGGGAGTGTAGAACTGCTATGGAAATCGAACAGGTTGAAAAGATGGAAAATTTCCTTCGTCAATTCAGGTTGATCAAGGAAAAATATGATGCTGTGGCGCGGGTTACGGGTGAGAATTTCAATGTGTTTTCGATCTTGGGCATGGAGAGCAGGGAGATACGGCATTCTGCGCTACTTGCCGATTTGTTGAATCCGAAAGGGTCGCACGATCAGGGCACGGTTTTCTTGCGGTTGTTTTTCGAGATGTTGCGGGAAGATTGCGAGAGTCGAGTCAAATGGGAATTGTCCGAAATCGAACTTGCTCAGTTCAGTGTAATTGCAGAGGCCGATGTGGGCGGTGGGCGCATAGATATTCTCATCGAAAAAAACGACAAATGCGTTGTGATTGAGAACAAGATTTATGCGGGGGATCAGGAACGGCAACTTGGTCGATATTATGATTATGCCAAAGAAAATTATGCGGATGAGAATATAGTGGTAATCTACCTCACGCTTGAGGGGGATGAAGCCAGTGAATATACCCGCGGCACAAAACTTGGAGAAGACGAAGTTTTGCGGGTTTCATATCGAGATCATATTATCAAGTGGTTGGATGGCTGTTTGAAAGAAGTGGTGCGCATTCCACATATCAGAGAAACCTTGTTTCAGTATCAATCGTTACTGAAAGCACTTACCGACCAAACTTATCGTGAGGAATTTATTATGGAAACCAACGATCTTTTTTTCAAGAACGACAACCATAAATTGGTTGGTGCTTTGGAGAAATCTATCGCATCTTTCAAGAAGGAATTGCCCACTCGGTGTTGGCAATATATTCGCGAAGCGATCGATTCGGAAAATGAGAGAGATTTTTTCAACAAATACGTGAAAATTAAAGTAAGAAGTACTAAAGAAGAATTGAAGAAATGGAAGGATAATGAAGTATTGGGGAGATGGAAAATTGATTATAGCGATGGTGTAAATGTGATTGCCTTGTTGGATCATTGGAAGGATAAATGTTATTTTTCTCTTTACCTTTATGAGGGAGACAATATCGAGACAGATGATGGTAATATATCGGGACACCGCATGGATAAGTACCCAAATGCAACTTGCCAGAAATATCTTAAGGCGGCACTTAACGTTGAAGGCATGAAAAATGATTCGGTTAGAGGGGCCACAATGAGCTCGCGTAATTGGGAGTATGAAGCAGGAAAATTGCAAAATGCAGAGAGGGGAAGGAAGTTTGGGAAAGAAATCGTTGCCACAGTAACAAGATCGATAAAATCATTTCTGGAACAAGTCCAATAATAGCCACGAAATGTGTTTCCGAACGAATGGCGGACATTGATGTGAGTAGTAGCGATGGAAATTCAACAGACAGGTGATCTGGAAGGCTTCCTTGATCAATTCAGGTTGATCAAGGAAAAATATGGTGAATGTGCGCGGGATACGGGCGAGCATTTCAATATATTTTCGATTTTGGATAGGGAGAGAGATGAAGAGAAAACGCATTCGGCCCTGTTGACCGATTTGTTGAACCCAGATGGATCGCATATCCAAGGCACGGTTTTCTTGCGGCTATTTTTCGAGAGGTTGCAGAGAACCCACGCGAGTCAATTCACTTGGGAATTTTCTGAAACCGAACTTGCTAAGTTCAGAGTAACCAAAGAGTCGTATACAGGTGATGGGTTTATAGATATTTTGATTAAAAACGCTGACAAATTCGTTGTGATTGAGAACAAAATAGGTGCAAGGGAACAAGAACGGCAGATTGGAAAATATTATTCCTATGCCAAAAAGAACTATAAAGATGAAAATATAGCGATAATTTATCTTACGCTTGATGGACGAGAGCCGAGTGAATATATGCTTGGAGAAGGGCTTGAAAAGGAAAAAGTTTTACGGGTTTCATACAAGGATCATATTATCAAATGGTTAGCGATATGCATGAAGGAGAAAGAAGAAGCAGACATTTCACATATCAAGGGAATTTTGTTTCAGTATCAATCGTTACTGAAAAAACTTACTGGTCAGACTTATCTAACTCATTTGGAGGAATTTTCTATGAAAAACAATCCTTTTTTCAAGAACGGAAACTTCAAACTGGTTCCCTGTTTGGAGAATTTCATTGAGTTTTTTCAAAAAGAATTGAAGAATCGATTATCGAACTATATCCGTGAAGCAGTTAAGGAAAATGGAGATTTTTTCAAACAGTATGTTGGGGTTCGGTATGAAAATTGGAACGAGAAGGAAGAGTCGATAATTGGTTGGAAAATTCTTGCTGGAGATGGAATAAATGTTATTGTGTTAATACTTTTCAAAAATGAGTGTCAGACTGTGCAGCTAAATTTTTCCCTTCTCGAGGGAAAAGAAATAAGAAAAGAAGAGGAAGAATATGATTGTGGTTATGGTTATGGAAGTAAACTGAGTGCCGATAATAGAAAATGGATTGATAAATATGATGATTTGGATAAGCCTTACCAGAAATATCGTAAAGTATCGCTCGAAATTGAAGGTATGGGTAAAAATAAGTACTGGTTGCTCACAAAAGATTTTGGGAGCTGCAAATATAATGATTTCCGCTATGAAGATGAAAATTTTGTACAACAACTGACAGATGAAAAACAGGGGAAAGAACTTGGAAGACAAATCGTGCAGGAAACAATAAAAGCGATAGAATCTTTTTTGCAGAAAGTCAAAGAACTTTCTTAAACCACCCTCAACCCCCCTCCCCAACCTCAAACCCAAAAACCCCATCCAACCCCAACTCCAAAATCAACTCATCCGCCGCCCCCCGCCCATGCTCGCGTGCCACCTCGTCGAGTATCAACTTGGCCGACTGACGGTTATACCCCCCGCCAAAACCCACCTGCACCTTCAACAATTCCCGTGCCCGCTGCAAAGTCACAACGCAAACTCCGTCTCAAGTTTCCTAACCACCGGCACATTCTTCAACCGCGCATAATCCGGCAGCCCATTGCGATACGGCGGATAATCCTCGCCCGCCATGAGCGGCGCGAGATACGCCCGGCATTTTCGGGTGATGCCGAAACCATCTTGGCTGATGAAATCGCGCGGCATCTTTTTCTCCACATTGGCCACCTCCGCCAGATCGGCGGCGGCGATCTTCCAGCGATACGGGCGATTGCCCACGCGCACGATGGCCGGCATCACCGCATTGTCGCCGGCCAGGGCCATTTCCACCGCCGCTTGCCCGACCGCGAATGCCTGCTCCACATCGGTTGCCGAGGCGATATGCCGCGCCGATCTTTGTAGATAATCCGCCACCGCCCAGTGATACTTGTAGCCCAGATCCGCCTTCACCATCTGCGCCACCACCGGCGCCGCTCCGCCCAGCTGGGCGTGGCCGAAGGCGTCCACCAAGCCCTGCTCGGAGAGGAAGCCGCCGTCCGCGTGGCGCACCCCTTCGGACACCACCACCGAGACATAGCCGTGGGTTTGCACCTTGCGCTCCACCTCCGCCAGAAATTTTGCGCGATCGAACGGAATCTCAGGGAACAACACGATCACCGGAATCTTGACGAGATCGTCCGACGCCATGGCGCCCGCCGCCGCGATCCATCCGGCGTGGCGGCCCATGACCTCGAGCACGAACACCCGAGTGGAAGTGCGCGCCATGGAAGCCACATCGAAACTGGCCTCCCGAGTGGAAACGGCGATGTACTTCGCCACCGAGCCGAATCCGGGACAATTGTCGGTTACCGCCAGATCGTTATCCACGGTCTTGGGGATGTGAATCGCCTGCAGCGGGTAGCCCATGCTGCGCGACAGTTGGGAGATCTTGAGGCAGGTGTCCGCCGAGTCGCCGCCGCCGTTGTACAGGAAATAGCCGATGTCGTGCGCCGAAAACACCTCGATCAGGCGCTCGTACTCGCGCCGACTGTCCTCCAAACTGCGCAACTTGTAGCGGCACGAGCCGAAGGCGCCGGCCGGTGTATGGCGCAGTTTGCGGATGGTCGCGGTGCTTTCTTGGGTGGTGTCGATCAAGCTCTCGGTGAGGGCGCCGATGATGCCGTCTCGCCCGGCGTAGAGTGCGCCGATGCGCCGCCGATGCCGCCGCGCCGTTTCGATCACTCCGGCGGCGCTGGCGTTGATCACCGAGGTAACGCCGCCGGACTGGGCGTAGAAGGCGTTTCGCTTGCCGCTCATGGATGGGTTCGGGCAGTCACCCGCCGCGATTCGGCGTCCCGCTCGCTCGCGCGCTCATGCTCCGCTTGGGCCTGCAGCACCGCGCGCACGCATTCGCCGGGATCGTCGCACTCGCCGATTCCACTGCCGAAGTGCTCGTGCGGCGTATAGAAAAACCGCGCGCGGTAGCGATCCGCCGCACATTTGAAGACGATGAAATTGGCGCCCCGCTCATTCCAATACACAGTCGGGCAGCCGACCGCGCCATCGTCTTCAAGGGAAAATTCGCCATCGGCAAGATGAATCAACACATCCCGACGGCAACACTGAACCAACATCCCGCGCACGGCGGCGATTTCGGCATTGGTAAAATCGGGTATGGCGGCCATGGTGTGGTTCGGAAAATCGATTTGGCGGATTATTTCTCCACCAACCAACCATTGACCCGCTTCACATCCCCCTCATCCAAATCCCCCACCGCCTGCTCCAAACGCAGCACCGACAAAATAAAGGCATAGCGCGCGCTCAGATAATCCGTGCGTGATCTCGCCAGATCCCGTTGGGCGTCGAGTACATCCAGATTGGTGGTCAGGCCGGCGCGAAAGCCTTCGTCCTTTGCCTGCACCGCGTTGGCGCCCGCGCGTACCGCCTCGGATAGGGCGGTTACCTGACTGATGCCGCTGACCACCGCTAGGTAGGCCGAGATGGTGTCGGCTTCCACCTGCCGTTTGAGAGATTCTCTGGATTGCTCGGCGGCGTTGTATTGCAATGCGGCTTGCTTGGTTTTGAGCTGTATTGCCTTGTCCAAACGCAGCGGCCAGTTCAAGGTCGCGCCGAAGGTGGTGGAATTGACTACCCCGTCGGTGCTGTTTCGCCGCCGTTGGTTGGCGCTCAGGCCGATGGTGGGCCAGCGCGCGGCATTTTGTTTTTCGATTTCGGCGTCGGCGATTTGCAGATCGAAGTCGGCCGCCCGCAACGCCAGATTGTGGGTGAGCGCTCGTTCGACCCAGACCTCCGCCGAGTTCGGAACGGGCGGTTGCAACGGCGCATCCTTGTCGAGGGGCGTCAACGCCTCGGGGGTGGTGCCGATGACCTGTTTGAGCGCCTGTACCGCATTGTCGATGGCGTTGTTCGCTTGAATCTCGTCGGCGACCGCCTGCTGTAAGCGCGCCTCGGCGTCGTACAGATCGGTGCGAGTGCCCAAGCCGACGTTGAGGCGTTCCGAGGCGAGATCCAGCTGCCGTTGAATGGCTACTTTCTGCCGCCGCGCCACATCCGCGTTGGCGCGCGCCGCTAGCAGCTGAAAATAGCGATCGGCCACTCGCAGGATGAGTTCGTTGCGAGATTGCTCGAATTGGACGCGAGCGCGCTCCACCTCGAATTCGGCCTGATCGACTTCCCTTCTCAGGGTGGGATCGTAGAGCGGCAGGGTCGCGTTCAGGTCGAGCTGACTTTCGTCGTCGGTAACCGAACTGCCGGTGGAGTCGCTGCGTGCCCAGCCGGCCGAGCCGGTCAAGGCGAGGGACGGGTTGAGCGCGGCTTTGGCCAACGGCAGGCGCAGTTTGGCGCCTTCGTATTCGTGGCTGGCGGCGCGGTAGGTGGCGTCGTGCTCCAGCGCGATTTGGTAGATGTCCCACAGATCGTCGCCGCGACCGACGCTGGGCGCTGCCAGCGTCAGTGTCAGCAGGACGGTGGCGATGGTCAGGCGGCGAAGTGAATTGGGTTGCGTTGTTTTCATCGGAAATGGAACTCAGAATTGGAACTCGATTTTTTCCACGACGTTGCGCAAGCGCGGCGCCGCGGTTTCAAACAGCGATTGGCGCGCGATGCTGCCACCGGTTTTGCGGTAGCACACCACCTCCATAGCCGGCAGATTCCCCTCGATGCCGACCAGACGGCCACCCTCGGCGAGCGCGGCGAACCACGCAGCGGTGATCTGCGGTAGCGAGCCGCTGATGAGAATGGCGTCGAATTGCCCTGCATCGCCCCAGCCGGCGTGGGCATCGCCATCTTCCAGCGTAGCATTATCGATGGCGGCGCGATCCAGATTGCGGCGCGCTTGCGCCAGCAGTCGCGCATCGATTTCCACGGCGGTAACCTGTGAACACACCGACGCCAGCAGGGCGACCAGATAGCCGCTACCGGCGCCGACCACCAGCGCCGCATCGTCGCCGCCGAGTTGCAGGGATTCCATCATGCGTGCGCCCACCTTGGGTTCCAGCATGACCTCGCCGCCGCCAAGCGGGATTTGCACATCGGCGAACGCCAGATGGCGGCATTCGGCGGGCACGAAATCCTCCCGGCGAATGCGCTTGAGGGCGTCCAGAGTCTGCGTCGCCAGCACATTCCACGGGCGAATTTGCTGCTCGATCATGTTGGCGCGCGCGGTTTCGTAATCCATGTTCTGTCTCGGTTGCGGTCGGTCGATGTCGGCGGCATTCTAGCAAATTGCCAATTCGGAAGGCGTCGCAGATGGATTATAATTCGCGTCCCTCAAAACCCCCGCGCACCCGAATTCATCCGAAGAAACTATGCCCGCGATCACCGTAGATCTCAGCGAAAAGACCGAACTCGGCGGCATATACAATCTGCCGGGGGAGGGTTTCGTGGTGGAATTGCATCAGGGAAGCGCGACCTACCTGTTCGACCGGCAGGGGCTGCAACACCGCATTCTGGAAAAGAAGCGTCTCGGCTTGGATGCCGCCGCCGAGGAAACCGCGTTGTTGCGAATCAACAACTTCCGTCCCGGTTTCGGCGGATGACACGCCACGCGGCGGTGCGTCCGCCCGCCGAGAGCGCCGGTGGAATCAGCGAAATCGACGACTTCGGCGACTTAGGCGGCTTAGGCGGAGTAGCCGCTGTCGCCCCCCGCTGGACGCCGCGTTCCCTCAAGGAGGCGGCGCCGAAATTGTCGCCGAACCAAATCCACCTGTGGGCTGTGCACCTCGCGCCGTTGCGCTTGCAGGTCGGCGCAACCTGCTTGACTGCGGCGGAATTGCGCCGCGGCGATCTGCATCAGGATCCGCGGCGGCGGGCGATGTATCTCGGCGGGCGAATCGGCATGAGACTACTGCTGTCCGCCTACAGCGGCATCGCCAACGACCAGCTCGCGATCACCAACGGAGTCGGCGGCAAGCCCGCTCTGGGCAACCGCTCAGCCGCCGGCCAACTCTGCTTCAACTACACACTATCGGGCGACCAAGCGCTGTACGCCTTCGCTTGGAATCGGCAGGTGGGCATCGATGTGGAAACCGCGCCGCGCCGAATCAACGCGGCGTTGCTGGCCAAGCGCAAGCTGACGCCCGCCGAGCGGCGTTGCTGGCGCGCCGTACCGCCGCCGCAGCGCGATCTCGCCATGCTCGCCTGCTGGACGCGCAAGGAAGCATTCGGCAAGGCGCTGGGCGTCGGCATCCGCTATTTCCTCGCGCAAGTGCCGGTGTTCATCGACATCCATTCCCCCACTTGGCATTGCGAGGTGGCCGGGCTGTTCAAGGCCGCGCCCGGCGGGGACGAGCGACGGACACTGCACGGAATTCAGCTCGTCCCCCCGTTCTCCGGCGTGGCCGCGCTGGTGTACGACGGCACCGCCGCCGACGAGGATCTGCAGACTTGGCGGCTGGTTCCGGACGCCCCGCTAGTGGCTGGCGCGCGATGAAATTCGTCGACCTGCATGCCCAGCTCGAGGTGATCGGAGACGATGTTCGCGCGGCCATCGAGGCGGTGCTGGCGCACGGCCAATTCATCCTCGGGCCGGAAGTGGACGCCCTCGAGCGCGAGTTGGCCGAATACTGCGGCGCCGAACACGTCATCACCGCCGCCAGCGGCACCGACGCGCTGCTGATGGCACTCATGGCATACCGCATCGAACCCGGAGACGCCGTCATCGCCCCGGCCTTCACCTTCGTGGCGACCGCCGAGGTGATTCAGCTGCTGGGCGCCACGCCGGTGTTCGTCGATGTGCGGCAGGACAGCTTCAACCTCGACCCCGATTTGCTCGCCGAAACCGTGCGGCGAATTCGGCGGCAGGGCAGGATGAATCTGCGCGGCGTCATACCGGTGGACTTGTTCGGCCTACCGGCGGATTACGCCGCCATCGCCGCCATCGCCGAGGAGCACGAATTGTTCGTGTTGGCCGACAGCGCGCAGAGTTTCGGCGCCGCCCTCGGCGAACGCAAGGTGGGCACCTTCGGCGACATCGCCGCCACCAGTTTCTTTCCGGCCAAGCCGCTGGGGTGTTACGGCGACGGCGGCGCGGTTTTTACCGACCACGGCGACCTGGCGGAAATCGTCCGCTCCATCCGCGTCCACGGCATGGGCGCCGACCGCTACGACAACATCCGCACCGGCATCACCGGCCGCTTGGACACCATTCAGGCCGCCGTGCTGCGCTGCAAGTTGAAGATATTCGAGGGCGAATTGGCGGCTCGCCGACAGCTGGCGGAGCGCTACACGCGCGAACTCGAAGGCATCGTCGGCACCCCCCGAATCGGGCGCGACCAGCGCAGCGCCTGGGCGCAATACACGGTAACGGTGCGCGCCGATTGGCGCGATGCGATCCGCGCCCATCTGCAGGCGCAGGGCATCCCCACCGTGGTGTACTACCCCCGCCCGCTGCACCGTCAGGCGGCATTCCGCGACGCCGACATCGGTGCCGGTTTGCCGGTTTCGGAAATGCTGGCCGAGCAGGTGCTCAGCCTGCCGATTCATCCCTATCTGGGCGAAGAGGAGCAGACGCGCGTTATCGAGTCGGTGAAATTCGCCGTGGCGGAGGCGGGATGAGCGAGGCGGCCGAGGCGGCCGAGGCGCTAGATATTCCGCGCGGCTTTCTTTTTTGAGGTTTTTTTATTCGCGGCCGTCTTTTTCTTCGCCGCTTTCTTCCTGATCGACGCACCGCCGCCCTCCCGCTCGGCGAATTCGAAACCGAGTTTGCCGGATTGGTCATCCCGCGCCAGCGCCAGCGTCAGGTGGGCGGCGAATTTGCGCTTGGTGCGCTTGGACACGAAGCCCTGCAGCAATTCCGTTTTGCCGTCGGCGAGCAATTGCCGCACCTCTTCGGGCTCGATGGGGCGGCTCAATATGTGGCGGCTCAATCTGAAATCGCAGCAGGGCTTTTCCCCCAGCGCATTGCGGCAGGGATAGCGCCGCGTCATTTCCAGCACCGGCGCGCCGCACTTGGGGCAGGCGCCGAGCTCTGCGCAATCCTGCGAATCTTCCTCGTCCTCGGCGTCGTCGCCGAAATCGAATTTCACGCTGTGATCGTCGCGAATGACCACTTCGGCGGAGAATTCCCGGCCGAGGCGGCTGCGAAAGCCGTCCAGAGGGCCGAGGCGCTTGTCGCGCAGCAGACGGTCGGCTTCCGCCGGAGTCAGCTCGCGTCCGGCCATGGACTTCCACATGGAGAAGTCGCAGGTGGCGCAGACGAATTTGCGGTAGTTCTCGCGCACCCCGAGCGTGCCGCATTTCGGGCAGGGCGATTCGAGGGTCGCGTACTCGCCGTCGATCCGATCCACATCACACTCGCGCGCGGCGCCGACTATGCTGCCGGCCATGGCGCGGATGTGGCGCATGAATTCGTCGGCGGAGAACGCATCGCTTTCCATCTGCTTGAGTTTCCGCTCCCACTCGCCGGTCAATTCGGCCTTGGTCAATTCGTGAATTTCGAGGGCGCGCAGCAGGCGAATCAGCGTCGCCGCCTTGGGCGTCGGCACCAGTTCGCGGCCATCGCGCAGCACATAGCGAACCCGAATCAACTCCTCGATGATCGAGGCGCGCGTCGCCGGCGTGCCGAGGCCGCGCCCCTGCATGGCCTCGCGCAGGGCGTTGTCCTCCATCAGCTTGCCGGCGCCCTCCATGGTGGATAGGAGGGTCGCCTCGTTGTAGCGCGGCGGCGGCTTGGTTTGCTTGTCCTCCATTTCCACGGCGATGGTGGTCGCCTGTTCGGATTCCTCCGGAGCCACCGCCAGCGGCGGCAATATCTCGCTACTCTCCCGCCGCCCCATCACCTCCAGCCAGCCGCTCTCCACCATCACCCGCCCGCGCGTCTCGAAGGTCTCCGCCTCGACCACGGTGTGGCGCGTGGTGTTGCGGAAGCGCGCCGGAGGATAGAAGGCGGCGATGAAGCAACGGGCTACCAGCTCGTACACCCGTTGCTCCTGCGGTTTGAGATTGCGCGGCACCTCGCCGGTGGGGATGATAGCGAAGTGGTCGGACACGCGCGCGTTGTTGAATATGCGCTTGTCTTGAGCGTTGATGTATTTTTTCGCCAGCGCGCGTTTGGCGAAGTGGCCGATTGTGCCCGGTTGGGGTTGGTCGTTCTCTGCCGTGGGTGGAGGCGCGGCGGGGGCGTCGCCGAGAGAGCGCATGATCTTCGCCACGGTTTTCGGATAATCCTCCGGCAGCGCACGCGAATCGGTGCGCGGGTAGGTCAGCGCCTTGTGGCGTTCGTACAGAGATTGGGCGATGGAGAGGGTGGCGCGCGCGGAAAAGCCGAAACGCCGGTTGGCTTCGCGTTGCAGGGAGGTCAGGTCGAACAGCAGCGGCGGCGATTGGGTCGCCGGTTTGGTGATTTCGGAGACTTTGCCGGTTCGCCCTTCGCATTTGGCTACGATGGCCGAGGCGCGCGCCTTGTCCCAGATGCGCTCGGGCCGTTCCGTGCCGTGCGCGTCCTTGTCTTTGGCCGTTCGACTTGTCCGGCGTTGGGGGTCGATCCAGCGTCCCTCGTACTGCCCCGAGGGGATCTCGAAGGTGGCGCGAATTTCCCAGTAGTCGCGCGGTTCGAATCGTTGTATCTCCTTTTCCCGATCCACCAGAATGGCCAGAGTCGGCGTCTGCACCCGCCCCACCGTGGTCAGGGAAAAGCCGCCGCCGCCGGAGTTCAGCGCGGTCATCGCGCGAGTCGCGTTGATGCCGATGAGCCAGTCGGATTCCGCCCGACACACGGCGGCGCGCTGCAGCGGCAGCAGCTCGCCGCCGTCTCGCAAACTCTCGAATCCCTGACGGATGGCCTGCGGAGTCATGGATTGCAGCCACAGGCGGCGCACCGGTTTGGCGCCCTTGAAGTGGCGCATGAGGAAATGGAATATCAGTTCGCCCTCGCGTCCGGCGTCGCAGGCGTTGATGACGCTGTCGATGTCGCGGCGCTTGTACAGTCTGGCCAGCTGCTTGAGCTTGCTCTCGCTCTTGGCGATGGGCGCCAGCTCGAAGTGGTCGGGCAGCACCGGCAGATTTTGTAGCGACCATTTGCCGCGCTTGACCTCGACGCCTTCGGGGGGGATCAGCTCCAGCAGATGGCCGAGAGCCGCGGCCACCACGTGGTTGCTGCCCTCGAAAAAGTCCCCCTTGTTGTGCAAGCCGCCGAGGGCGCGGGCGATGTCGCGCGCCACCGAGGGCTTTTCGGCGATGATCAGAGCCTTGCCGGACTCTCCGGTGGCGGCGGCGCTGCTTGACGATCTACCCATGCCTAGTGAATGCAGGTATGCAGCCCGTCCAGAACCAGAGACTCGGTCAGCTCGGAAACCCCCTCGCCGCCGGAGTAGTTGCTCAGCACCATCAGGATCACCCATTTGAGATGGTCGATGTCGATGCTGTCCACCTCCAGCGCCATGAGCTGATTGATCACCATCTCCCGGGAAATCGCGTCGAGCACGCCGCACTGCTGCAGATTCAGCAACAGTCCCTGCGCCTCGATGCCGATGCGCTCGACCTCTTGCGGCGCATAGTGGCGCAGGGCGGCGTGGTCGGCGGTGGGCGGCTCGGTGGCGTTGCGCTCGCACAGTTGCGCGAGATTTTCCAGCCAGTCGAAGGCGCGGTCGATCATGCTGTGCTCGAATCCGGCCTGACTGAGCGCCTGCGCCAGCGTTTCCTGATCGGGTTCATAGCCCTCTTCGTCGAACATGTAGTTTTCAAACAGGTAGATGAGAACATCGAGTACGTTTTCTTTCATTTGAGTCGAATCCGGTAAGGTCGGCAGCTGGGAATGGTCATTGCGGCAATTTTTGGTAGCCTGCGGACGAAGAGGCGATCAATCCCTCCAGTTCCAGTTCCATTAGGATGTATGAAACTTGATCCGCCGTCAATCCGCTTCGTGCGATCAGCTCGTCCATGCTGGTAGGTGTGTAGTCTATCAGGTTGTACAGCGGCGGGAGATCCCGGCGTCGCGGCGCGTGCTTCGGCGCGGCGGCGCTCCGAGGCGGCGCGGGGGTGAAGAACTGCCCGATCTCCTCGAGAATATCCGAGGTTGTTTCCACCAGTTTGGCGCCCTGCCGGAGTAGGTGATGACAGCCGCGGCTGAGCGACGAGTGAATTGATCCGGGCACGGCGAACACCTCCCGCCCCTGCTCTCCGGCCAGCCGGGCGGTGATCAAACTACCGCTGCGGATGCCGGCCTCGACCACCAGCGTGCCGAGAGCGAGGCCGCTGATGATGCGGTTGCGCTGGGGGAAATAGGCGCGCATGGGCGGGGTTCCCGGCGGATATTCGGAGACGACCAGCCCCTTTTCCGCGATCTCCCGATACAAAGATTCATTGGCGCGCGGATAGGCCACATCGATGCCGGTGGCGGTTACCGCGATGGTTGCACCGGCGGCGTCGAGGCAGCCGCGATGGGCGCAATGATCGATTCCCCGCGCCATGCCGCTGGTGATGCTCAGGCCGAGGGCGCACAGTTCCGCCGCGAACCGCTCGGTGGCGCGCCGCCCGGTGGGGGTGGGCGTGCGGCTGCCGACTATGGCCAGTTGCGGACTATGCAACAGGGCACGCTCCCCCAGCACGAACAGGCCGAGGGGCGGGTCGCTGATCTGATTGAGCAGGGGCGGGAAATCGGCCTCGTTGAAGCCGATGAAGTCGGCGCCGATGCGCGCCAGAATTTCCACATCGGAATCGGCGTGCGGATATTGCGCCGCCTTTGCGGTTGCGCGCGAACGGCGCACTTCCACGCCCAGTTGTTCGAGGAGTTTGGCGCGCGCCGAGGCGCTCAGCCGCAACACCGCGGTCGGCGAGCCCAGTTCGCCCACCAGCGCGCGCTTGGCTGCGACCGGCAGTCCCTTCAGGTGGATGAGTTGAAGCCATTCCTTTTGCATGGATTTTTCTCGCCGAGCGGTGTGCGCGCCGTTGGCGGATCGGGGAAATGCCGTTCCGTGGCGTTTTGCTGCGGCGGGCGGCGGATTATAGCAACCCGATTCGCCGGTGGTGGGTTTCGCCAGATGATTGTTGTACACTTACAGGCGAACGCAGTTACCCTATCCGCCATCCGCCGGCTCCGACCCCGATTCAGTGCGCCCCGCCGCATTCACCTAGCCCCCGAACCCGTATACCTACCCCCACCATGACCGACAGAACCGCTCAGGTTACCCGCACTACCCGGGAAACCGAAGTATCCGTATCGATCAACCTCGACGGCAGCGGCAACGCCACATTGCACACCGGCGTGCCGTTCCTCGAACACATGCTCGATCAGGTCGCCCGCCACGGGGCGATGGATTTGGACATCACCGCCAGCGGCGACTTGCACATAGACGACCACCACACGGTGGAGGACATCGGCATCACTCTGGGGCAAGCGGTAACCCGCGCGGTCGGCGACAAGAAGGGCATCCGCCGCTACGGCCACGCATTCGTGCCGCTGGACGAGGCGCTCAGCCGGGTGGTGGTGGACTTCTCCGGCAGGCCGCTGTTGACCATGCAGGCGGATTTCCCCGACGCCGCCATCGGCAAATTCGCCACCGCTCTGGTGCACGAATTCTTTCAGGGCTTCTGCAATCACGCCCTGACGACCTTGCATATCGACAATCTGCGCGGCGCCAACTCCCACCACATCGCCGAAACCATCTTCAAGGCGTTCGGCCGTGCCGTGCGCATGGCGCTGGAGGCCGACGCGAAGATGACGGATATTCCCTCGACCAAGGGCCTGCTGTAATTGTCCGCCATCGTCATCGTCGATCTCGGCGCCGGTAACCTGCGCTCGGTGAGCAAGGCGCTGGCGCATGTGTGCACCGCCGCGCAGGTGCGCGTCAGTGCCGATCCCGCCGTCATCGCCGCCGCCGACCATCTGGTGTTGCCCGGTCAGGGCGCGCTCGGCGTCTGGGTCAACCGGCTGAACGCCAATGCCGAATTGCATGAAGCGGTAACCGCCCGGCTTCGGCGGGGCCCAGTGCTGGGCATCTGCCTCGGTTTGCAAGCCCTGTACGGCCGCAGCGAGGAAAACGGCGGCACTCCGGGCCTCGGCCTGTTCGCCGGCACGGTCAGGCATTTTGCCGGTGCTCGCCCGACCTCCTCCTCCTCCGGCGCGCGCAAGATTCCGCACATGGGCTGGAATCGGGTGCGCCGGGTGCGCGACCATCCGTTGTGGCACGGCATAGACGACCACCAGCGTTTCTATTTCGTGCACAGCTATTTCGTCGACAGCGAACAAGGGGACGAGGTAGTCGGCACCTGCGAATACGGCAACACCTTCACCGCGGCGGCGGCGCGCGACAACCTCTTCGCCACCCAGTTCCATCCGGAAAAGAGCCAGCAGGCGGGGCTGCAACTGCTGCGCAATTTCGTCAACTGGAACGGCGCTTGACGGCCATGCTGCTGATTCCGGCCATCGACCTGAAGGAGGGCAAGTGCGTGCGCCTGCGTCAGGGCGACATGGACGACGCCACGGTATTCTCCGACGACCCGCTGGCGATGGCGACGCGCTGGGTCGAGGCCGGTGCGCGGCGATTGCATCTGGTCGATCTCGACGGCGCCTTCAGCGGCGAGCCGGTCAACGCCGATGTGATACACCGCATCGCCGAAAAATATCCGGATGTGCCAATTCAGGCGGGCGGCGGCATCCGCTCGGAGGAAACCGTGGACATCTACATTCAGGCGGGCGTGCGCTATGTGATCATCGGCACCCGCGCGGTCGCCCAGCCGCACTTCATCAGCGACCTGTGCGCCGAATTTCCCACTCACATCATCGTCGGTCTGGACGCCAGAGACGGGCGGGTGGCCACCGACGGCTGGTCGAAACTGTCGCGCCACGATGTGATCGACATGGCGCAGCATTTCGAGTCGGATGGCGTCGAGGCCATCATCTATACCGACATCGCCCGAGACGGCATGATGCAGGGAGTCAACATCGAAGCCACCCTCAAGTTGGCAAACGCGGTGAACATTCCGGTGATCGCCTCCGGCGGGATACACAATATCGACAATGTGCGCAAACTCGCGGAAGTCGCGGACGCCGGCATCATCGGCGCCATCACCGGGCGCGCCATCTACGAGGGCACCTTGTGTTTTGCCGAGGGGCAGCGAGCCGCCGACGAAATCGCCGGACGCGCCGCCTTCGGCCTGTAGCGGCGCCCCGCCCCTTCCCCCGAGGTACTCCATGGCGCTGGCCAAACGCATCATCCCCTGTCTCGATGTGGACGCTGGGCGAGTGGTCAAGGGCGTGCGCTTCGTGGACATCGTCGACGCAGGCGATCCGGTCGAGGTGGCGCGGCGCTATGATCGTCAGGGTGCCGACGAAATCGCCTTCCTCGACATCACCGCCAGCTCGGACGCGCGCGACACCATCGTCAGCGTGGTCGAACAGGTGGCCGGCGAGGTGTTCATCCCGCTCACCGTGGGCGGCGGCATCCGCCGACTCGACGATGTGCGCCGACTGCTGTGCGCCGGTGCCGACAAGGTGTCCATCAACACCGCCGCGGTGGCGCGCCCGCAGTTCATCCGCGAGGCCAGCGAGCATTTCGGCAGCCAGTGCATCGTGGTCGCGCTGGACGCCAGACAGATCGCCTTCGGCGCCCAGCCGAGATGGGAAATCCATACCCACGGCGGGCGCACGCCGAGGGGCATGGACGCGGTCGAATGGGCGCGCGAAATGGTGCGGCTGGGTGCCGGAGAATTGCTGGTAACCAGCATGGATCGAGACGGCACGCGCAACGGCTTCGACCTCGATCTCACCCGGCGAATCGCCGAGGCCGCGAGCGTGCCGGTGATCGCTTCCGGCGGAGTCGGCGACCTGCAGCACCTCGCCGACGGCATAGTGCACGGCGGCGCCGACGCGGTGCTGGCGGCCAGCATCTTCCATTTCGGCGAATACACGGTGCATCAGGCCAAGCAGTTTCTGGCCGAGCGCGGTATCGAGGTTAGAATCTGAAACACTGAACCCGACAAGGAGGCGTTCAAATCGACATGAACCAATCGCAATCGCAATCGTTATTCCAACAAGTCAAGTGGAACGAAGCCGGCCTCGTGCCGGCCATCGCGCAGGAACACGCCAGCGGCAAGGTGCTGATGATGGCGTGGATGAATCGCCAAGCGCTCGAAGCCACCATCGCCGAAGGGCGGGCGGTGTATTATTCGCGCTCCCGGCAAAAACTGTGGCGCAAGGGCGAGGAGTCCGGCCATGTACAAGTACTCATGGAAATCCGTCTGGATTGCGACGGCGATACCGTGCTCATGCAGGTGGAGCAGCTCGGCGGCATCGCCTGCCACACCGGCCGCCACAACTGCTTTTACCGGCGCTACGAACAGGGGCAATGGCGGGAGGTCGATCCGGTGCTGCAGGATCCCGGCGAAATTTACCGCCGGCAACCATCCTGAGCGTGTAGCGTGTACACTAGGCGCATCCGATCAACACCAAATAAGGGGACAAAATCATGGGCTTCGGCGGCATTAGTATCTGGCAGTTGCTGATCATTCTGGTGATCGTGCTGCTGCTGTTCGGCACCAAGAAACTGCGCAACCTCGGCGGCGACCTCGGCGGCGCCGTTCGCGGCTTCAAGAAGGCGGTGAACGAGGAGAACGCGGCAAACGCGGAGAAGGACGATACCGCCGAAGCGATCGCCGATTCCGCCGACGCCGGGCAGCCTGCCGAGCCGAGCGAGGAGGCGCCGGTAGTTGAGCGCCGCAAAGACGGCAAGGACTGATCGCCTCGGGGCTTCGCAGCGGCCAGCGCACGGCATCTCGGCATGTTCGATGTCGGTTTCTGGGAACTGGCGCTGATCGGCGCCGTCGCCCTGATCATCGTCGGCCCGGAGCGCCTGCCGGGGGTGGCGCACACCGTCGGCCTGTGGGTGGGGAAGGCTCGCAGGATGGTGCGCGATGTGAAGGCCGACATCGACCGCGAAATTCGCGAGCACAAGGTGGTCGATGCGGACGAATTGAAGAAGGATTTCGCCGACATCAAGAACGCTGCCGGCGCCACCGGCGAATCCCTGCGAAAAACCTTCGAGGAAGCGTCGCCGTTGCATGAGAAATCCGGCGCAAGCGGGGATCAGGACGGCAACGAGGACGAGCAGAGCGCCGCGAAAAAGGCGGCAAAATCCCCCGCCGGAGGGCAGAAAACCGCGAAAAAGACGGTCAGCCGGAAAAAAACCGCGAAAAAGGCCACTAGCCGGAAAAGAGTTGCGAAAAAGACGGCAAAACCGCCTGCCGATTCGGATGCCGCAACAGTCGTAAAATCCCCTTCCAACCGCAAAAAAACGGCGAAAAAAACCGCCAAAAAAGCCGTCGACTCAGACGTTGACGCCTCCCCGCCTCCGCCCGCCCAATCCACCCAACCCACCGAAGCGGCATGAAAGTCGGCCTGAACGAAAACGCCGAAGGCTCGCTCATCTCCCATCTGGTGGAATTGCGCGATCGGCTGATGCGCGCCTTCGGCTCGGTGCTGGTGGTGTTCATCGTGCTGGCGCCGTTCGCCAACGACCTGTACGAAGTGCTGGCCAAGCCGCTCATGACGGCGCTGCCCGAGGGCAACAGCATGATCGCCACCCAACCCCACGCCCCCTTCTTCGTGCCCTTCAAATTCGCTCTGGCGTGCGCCTTTGCCGTGGCCGTGCCGTATCTGCTGTATCAGTTGTGGGCCTTCGTCGCGCCCGGCCTGTATGCAAATGAAAAGCGGCTGGTGGTGCCGGTATTGGTGTCCAGCAGCGTGTTGTTCTACCTCGGCATCGCCTTCGCCTATTTCGCCGTCTTTCCGATCATCTTCAAATTCTTCGCCGGTACCGCCCCCGAGGGCGTGGCGGTGATGACCGACATCAACGCCTATCTCAGCTTCGTCATCAAACTGTTCTTCGCCTTCGGCCTCGCCTTCGAAGTGCCGGTGGCCACCCTGCTGATGCTGCGCATGGGCGTAACCACCGTGGAAAAGTTGAAGACCAAGCGCCCCTACATCATCATCGGCGCCTTCGTAGTCGGCATGTTGCTCACCCCGCCGGACATCTTTTCCCAAACCCTGCTGGCCGTTCCGGTATGGCTGCTGTTCGAAGCCGGCCTGCTGTGCGCCAAATACCTGCTGCCGAAGCGCCCCGCCGAAGACGAAGACGAATATGGCGACGACGGCGGCGAGGCCAAGCGGGACGCGGCGGGCTGATCTCACCTGCCATGCCCGGCGAAGTGAAATTCGCGTTGGCGCAGATCAACCCCACGGTGGGCGATCTCGCCGGCAATCTGGCGAAGATCGTGCGCCACTGCCACGCCGCCCGCGACCGCTGCGCCGCCGATGTGGTGATTTTCCCCGAGCTGGCGGTGAGCGGCTACCCGCCCGAAGACCTGCTACTACGCACCGACTTCCTCGCCCAGTGCGAGCGAAATCTGGCCGAATTGTGCGCGGCGGTGCGCGGCATCACCGTGATCGTCGGCCATCCGCTGTTGCAGGACGACAAGGTATTCAACGCCCTTTCGGTACTGCGAGACGGCCAAGTGCGCGCGCGCTACCGCAAGCGGCATCTGCCGAACTATGCGGTGTTCGATGAAAAGCGCTATTTCGCCGCCGGGCGGGAAGCCGTGGTAACCGACATCGCGGGCGTGCGAGTCGGCCTCACCGTGTGCGAGGACATCTGGCGCACCGCCCCCCTGCGCCAATCCGCCGAGCTCGGCGCGCAGATGGTGGTATCCATCAACGCCTCGCCGTTTCACAACGAGCAGGCATTCCTGCGGGAGGAAAAAGTGGTGCGCGAGAAGGCGCGCGAATTCCGCCTGCCGATGATCTATCTCAATCAGGTCGGCGGTCAGGACGAACTGGTGTTCGACGGCAACTCGGTGGTGGTGAATGCCGCCGGCGAAGTCGCCGCGCGCCTGCCGGCCTTCCGCGAAACTCTGGAAACGGTGATCTTCCGCGATGGAAAATTCGCCTCCGGCGTGGTCGCCGAGCGGCTGCGCGGCGCCGAGCTCATCTACCGAGCCATCGTCCTCGGCGTGCGCGACTACATAGAAAAGAACAACTTTCCGGGCGTGGTGCTCGGCCTGTCCGGCGGCATCGACTCGGCGGTCAGCCTCGCCATCGCCGTGGACGCCGTCGGCAAGGAGCGGGTAACGGCGGTGATGATGCCCTCCCGCCACACCAGCAGCATGAGCCGCGAGGACGCCCGCGAGATGGCCGAAGCCCTCGGCGTGCGCTATGAAATCATCCCCATCGAACCCCTGTTCACCGCCGCCACGGCTCAGCTCGAACCCCTATTCGCTACCGCCGCCACCCCTGCAAGCACCGCCGCCACCGAGGAAAACATACAGGCGCGTTGTCGCGGCATGATCCTCATGGCCATCTCCAACCAGCTCGGCCACCTCGTGCTGACCACCGGCAACAAGAGCGAAATGGCGGTCGGCTACGCCACACTGTACGGCGACATGGCCGGCGGATTCTCCGCCATCAAGGACGTGCCGAAGATGATGGTGTACCGACTCGCGCGCTACCGCAACCGCCTCGCGCCGGTGATTCCAGAGCGCATCATCCGCCGCCCGCCCTCGGCCGAACTGGCGCCCGACCAACTCGACAGCGACAACCTGCCGCCCTACGAAATCCTCGACCCCATCCTCGAAGATTTCATCCGCTACGATCGCTCGGCGGAGCAGATCATCGCCGCCGGACACGACGCGCAAACCGTGCACCGCGTCATCGCTCTGGTAGTCGCCAACGAATACAAGCGCAGACAGGCGGCGCCGGGGGTACGGGTTACCCACCGAGCCTTCGGCAAGGATCGGAGATACCCCATCACTTCCGGCTTCTTCGCCGACCCCGCCGAGGAGAATCGTGAAAATTCTTGATACACTCCGGCGAACCCGCCACAAATCCGCATCCGAATCGCCTCACAACGCCCGCAGACAGCCGCTATCCTGATGGAAAACCTACTCGCCTTGCACGAACGGAATTTGCTGTGGAAGGGCAACCCGCAAATTCCCAAGTGGGTTGACCCGCAAGGAGTCGGGCTGGATCAGTTTTTCACGCGGGCGGAAATCGCGCGCCACTGCTACGAGGATTTGTGCCGTTGGATGAAGCGAGACGGGGCGACCTTGTCCGACTACACATTCATCGAACCGGCCGCGGGCACCGGCGCGTTTTTCGATCACTTGCCGCCGCATCGCCGAATCGGGCTGGACATCGTCCCGTTCAGGCCGGAATACGAAAAGATCGACTTCCTCTCGTGGCAGCCGCCGGCAAACGACAATCGCCTTGCCGTAGTCGGCAACCCGCCATTCGGCTACCGCGCGTGGCTTGCGCTCGCCTTCGTCAACCACGCCGCCGGTTTCGCCGATTATGTCGGCATGATCCTGCCCATGGCCTTTCAGAGCGACGGCAAGGGCAGCCCCAAACACCGCGTGGCCGGATTGAAACTGGTGCACATGGAGAATCTGCCGCAGGACGCCTTCATCGATGCCAACGGCAAGCCGGCCAAGATAAACGCCCTCTGGCAAGTGTGGCAAAAGGGCGTGAACAACGCCGCCGCCGCCCCCACCTGCGATGAATGGATCGACCTGTTCACCGTGGACAAACGCAAGGAGCGGCTATGCGGACAGGCGCGCATGGCCGAAGCCGACTATTTCCTCCAGCGCACCTTCTACAACGAGGTGCCGACCGTGGTTACCACCTTCGACCAAGTGAAATATGTATGCGGCTACGGCATCGTCATCAAGAAAGATCGCCGCAAAGTGGCCGCCCTACTGAACAAGGCGGATTGGAAAAAATACAGCAACCTAGCGGCGCACAACTGCCGCCACATCAGCATGTACCACATACGGAAAGTTCTCACGGATGCGGGACTGGCCTACGCATGATTCGGTAGCACAAGCCGCGCCACTGCCGCCGACGGTTGACAGGGATAGGGCGGCTTTGTGCTATATTCGCTCGTCCGGCGGGTTCGTCTCAGTCGGGTGAAATTGGTAACAATCAGGCAAACAGGCCATGACAAAAGCAAAATCCGTCGGCGCTAAGCCTCCCAAGCCCCCGCAGGCCCCGAAAGCCGCCGCCGCTCCCTCAGCTCCCGCCGCCACGCCCCAAGCCGCGCGGCCCAATGTGGTCTTGCATAGTCGCTACATCAAGGACTTTTCCTTCGAGAATCCGGCGGCGCCGGTGGTGGTGGATCGGCAGGATTTGCGTATCGATATTGCCGTCGAGGTCGGTGGGCGGCGCTTGGATTCGCTACATGAAGTGGTCGTGTCCCTCACCGCGACCGCCACCCATGAGGCCAAGATCATCTTTCTCGCCGAGTTGAGTTATGCCGGTTTGTTCGAGTTGGACGGCCTCGACGGCGAGCCGCGGCGGCGATTCATCTACTGTGAGGCGCCGCGCATTCTCTTCCCGTGGATCGATCGAATCATCGCCGATGCGGCTCGAGACGGCGGCCTGCCGCCGTTGAATCTGACGCCGCCCGACTTCACCGGCCTCTACCAACACGAGCAACACGAGCAACACGAGCGCGCCTCGGCGGAAAAAGCCGTGGCCGAGACGGGTTGACGCGCTGGTGGATTCGAGATACAACCGACGCATCCGCTTGATTCCGGCGAATTTCGACCAACTTCGCGCAAATGCAGCTCCAAAAAACTTCGAAAACCACTGCAAAATACACGAAAAAATGAAAGCCCCCGAACAGGTAATGAGGGCGGCGCAGTTGGAGCGTGTAATGCGCCGTGAACAACCATTTCGGTTCTCCGCCGCGCCCCGTGCGTCCCTCGTTCGGGGTAGCCGAAAAAGATCGTCTCGCCTGCGGATTTTCGCCGATGCGCCGCCGCCCGCGAACGAACCGATGAAGAAATCTCCGCCCATTTTGCAATTTCCGCTTGACAATCGCGCGCAAATGGATACATTAATGCGCTGAACAAGTGGGTTGTACTCCGAACCCAGTACAAACGTAGCAACGAGGTGAACAACATGCCGGATGACCTGAACGAATCCCGAACCATCGCCGGAAGCGCTATGCCGGCTCTGCGGCGTCAGCCGCGCGGTCGCGGTTGGTGGAGCCCGACTGGCGCCGATGCCGCCACCACCGCCATTGAGCGCAAACCCACCGCGGAGCATCGCAAGAAAGCCACGCTGGGCGTCCTCGCCGCCATGTCCATGGCCTCCGGCAATGTATTCAACGCCGCCGCAGTCGGCGGCGGCATCAAGATCGCCGCCCTCGGCAAGGTCGCCGGGGTGGTCGCGGTCGGCTCGCTGTACGCCGGCGAAGCGCAGGCGCAGACGAAGGGTGATACGGGTGACCTGGGCCCACCAGGCCAAAAGGGTGAAGATGGCCCCGCTGGCCCCCCGGGTCCTCAGGGTCCGATGGGAGAGAGAGGCCTAAAAGGCGAACAAGGCGGTCCGGGTGAAAAGGGCGATAAGGGTGCCACGGGTAGTGATGGGCAAAAAGGCGAGCCGGGCCCGGGCAAGGGCGACAAGGGCGACACGGGCGTTCAGGGCGCAACCGGCGCAACCGGCGCAACCGGTGCACCAGGCGCGTCGGGGCGAGGTTTCGTTGAAGACTCGGGCGACACTGTCGAAGGACTGAAGGGCGTGGCCGATGCGCTCGATGGCTTCAATGGGCAACAAGAAGTTTCCACGGATGCGCAAAGAGCCGCCGCAGAGATGAGCAAACTGGTGCGCGCCGCCACCTCGCCGAACGCCGCACCGAGTCCGGGGCGGAGATTCGCCGAGATCGTCTATGCGCCCGCAAGCGGCGACGCCGATGTCGACTCCCAGCGCGTAACCGCCGCCATGATCGCCGGTCTCAATCAGAATTGGGAGGAGATACAGACGGTGCGCATGGAAATCGAGCAGTTGCGCGGCGAGACGCGCGAGGGCACCGCCATCGCCATCGCCTTGTCCGGCGTGTTCGTGCCGTCCGGCAAGGAGCACGCCGTTTCCCTGCGCTACGGCCACTTCGAGGGGGAGGACGCCATCGCGGCGCAGATCGCTCTCGGCCTGTCGGAAAAGGTGATGGTCGATTTCGGCGGCGCCCACGGGCTGGAATATCGCCAAGCGGGTTATTCCGCAGGCTTCACGGTGGCTTGGTGAGCCGCCGAATCGAGGCCGGATTGCTGACGGCTCCCGAAAGCGACGGGGAGAGGAAAAATGGCTGACCATCGTAACCGCGATATGCACAATGCCATGCCGACTCTGCGGCGCGAGCCGCGCGGTCGAGGTTGGTGGAGTCCGGCCGCGGCCAACGAAGCCAACGCCGCTACCGCTACCGATCGCAAACCCACCGCGGAGCATCGCAAGAAAGCCACGCTGGGCGTCCTCGCCGCCATGTCCATGGCCTCCGGCAATGTATTCAACGCCACCGCAGTCGGCGGTGGCATCAAGATCGCCGCCCTCGGCAAGGTCGCCGGCGTGGTTGCGGTCGGCTCGCTGTATGCCGACGAAGCGCAGGCGCAGACGAAGGGTGAAAAGGGTGACAAGGGTGGTCCAGGCATCATGGGGCCCAAGGGAAATGTTGGTCCGGCGGGCCCCGCGGGGGTCAAGGGCAACCCGGGCATGAAGGGCGATCCTTTCAAGGGCGCTAAGGGTAGTCAAGGCGAGCAAGGCGATCCAGGTCCGAAGGGATTAGACGGGGAACCGGCCAATCCGAGCGATATAATAAAAGGTGAAAAAGGTGCCCCGGGTGCCCCCGGCTCCGTCGGAGCCACCGGTGCTCCGGGTGCTCCGGCATCAAGCGGTACGGGCGGTCCGGATCGCGGCTTTACGCTGACAACCCCACCCGGCGGTGGAACCCGTGAGGATGTGAATACCGCCGTAAAGGGCTTGGCCGACAGCCTGACTAGTTTGGCCGATGGCAACGCCGATGAGCCCGCCACGCCGGCGCAGACGGCCGCCGCTGCCGCTGCCGCCATCGTGCGCCGCAGTGCCGCGCCGAGCGCGTTTCAGAGTCCGGGGCGCAGATTAGCCGATATACTCGCGGCGTCCGCAGACGACAGCCCAGAAGAACTCGCCAAGACGAAGCAGGCAATAACCGGTGCGACGATCGCCGGCCTGCAGCAGAATTGGCAGGAGATTCAGTCGGTGCGCGGCGAATATGCGGATTTCCAAAACGAGGCGAACGAGGGCACGGCCATCGCCATCGCCCTCGGCGGATTTCGCATCCCCCACGACAAGGACAACGCCTTCTCCCTGCGCTTCGGTCATTTCGAGGGGCAGAGCGCCGTCGCCGCGCAGACCGCCATCCGCCTTTTTAGCAAGGTAACCTTCGGTATGGGTGTGGCGCACGGCTTGGAGTATTCGCAGACCGGTTATGCGGCCAACCTCAAGATAACATTCAGGTAAAACCCGCCCGCCCGCCCGCGTGTCGCTTGTCGCTAAGCCGCTCGCATAAATAAGAACAAGATAGACTGACCGCGTCCATGCAACGTTTGCTCGCCTACCAGGACGCGGCTGCGCAGGGTTGCTGGCGCGAGGTCGCTGCGGATATTCTCCTCATTCCCTTTTGGTCACCGAGTTTTTGCCGGGCGGTGATCGAAGCGTCCGAACTGCTCGACGAATTCCAACCCTACGCGCCGGATGTGGAGAATTCCGCGGCGCCGGGGCAGGAATTGCGCATCAACCGCATCAGCCCGAAATTCGCCGAGCATTTCGAGGCGCATTTCCAAACACGAGTTGCTCCGATCATCCGCACCCACTGGTGGCCGCTCAGCCTCGGCAAACTGCGCATGCCCTTCGTGCTGCGCTATTCTCCGGATACTCAAGCGGCTCTCGATCCGCACCACGACGCCGCCATGGTGAGTTTCGCCATGCCGCTGAACAAGGGCTACGAGGGCGGCGCGCTGACCTTCCCCCGCCAGCATTGGGACAGCGGCGAGGTGGCGCCCGGCACCCTCATCGCCTTTCCCAGCCGGGTCAGCCATGTCCATTGGGTAACGCCGGTAACTCGCGGCAAGCGTTATGCGATGACGGTATGGCTCGCCTCGCCCAGCGAAACGCCGCACGACGCCATCCTGCCATGAGCGAACGCCCTTCGGTGGTGGTGATTCATCTGGCGCGCCATCGCGCGCGGCGCAAGCGCTTGGCGGATGATCTGCGGCGCAACGGCTTTTCGCGGGTTACTTGGCTGAATGCGGTGGACGGCAAGAAACTGGCGGCGCAACCGCCGTGGCAGGTCGAGTCGCTGCCGCCGGTGATGCCGTGGCGCGGCTGGATCGATCCGTTCGCGCGCCGCGCCATGACGCTGGGGGAGGTCGGTTGTACCTTGTCTCACATACTCGCTTGGCGGCATATCGTGCAGGACGGTTATCCCGGCTTGGTCATCGAGGACGACGCCTGCACCATCGAGCCGCTGATGGATACCGTGGCGATGGCCATGCGCGATCTGGAGTATCTCGATTTCGACCTGTGCTATTTCGCCCAGCGCAACGAGCCGGGGCCGAAGCCGCTGGCCGGTCGCCACATTCATGTGGTGGATTATCATCCGCTGTGGACGCTGGCCTATCTGCTGTCGCCGGAGGGCGCGCGCAAATTGCTGGAAACGCCGTGGCAGGATAATCTGGTGCCCGCCGACGAGATGCTGCCGGCCTGCTTCGGCCTGAATCGGGATGCGAAGGTCAACAAGGTGTACGCATCTGCTCAGAGCGGCGGGCTGGTGGTGGCGGCCAATCAGCGCCTGTTCACGCCGGCGGAAGCCTCGACCAACTCGGAGACGGAAAAGGGCGTGCCGGTGCGCGAAGATGCGCCGCGTCTGCGCGCCTTCACAGTGGCCACCGAGGAAAAGCCGGAACTGCGTCGCCTGCTGGATTCCGCGCGGCGCTACGGCTTCGAGATAGAGGTGTTGGGCGCCGGGCAGCCGTGGAAAGGCGGCGATGTGGCCAACAAGCCGGGCGGCGGGCAGAAGATCAACCTGCTGCGCGCGGCGTTGGCGAAATTGCCGGCGAAACAGCCGGTGTTGTTCGTCGACGGCTACGACACCATCATCACCCGCCATGTCGGCGATATATTGGATGCTTGGCAGGAAGTGGCGTCGGAGGCGGCGTTGTTCGCCGCGGAGGTGTTTTGCTGGCCGGACGAGGCGGTTGCCGAGCGTTATCCGGCGGCGCCGGAGGACAATCCCTACAGATTCCTCAATTCCGGCGCGTTCATCGGCAAGGCCGGCGACCTGTCGCGCATCATCGCCGCCAAGATCGCCGACGACGAGGACGATCAGCGGTATTACACCGAGCGTTTTCTCTCCGGCAAATTCAAGATGAAATTGGACTACGGTTGCCGCCTGTTTCAATGCCTGAACGGGGCGCTCGAGCACGTGTGCGCCGACGAAGGGCGCGGCATGTTGCACAATGAAAAATTGGACGGCTGGCCGGCGGTGGTGCACGCCAACGGCTCGAGCAAGCCGTGGCTGGAGAAGGAAGGGCACGCGGTCGGCGGGAGATGGCGCGCCTACTACGGCAAGATGGTGTAGCGTCGTGCGCGGCGAGTGGGCCTATTACGAGGCGTTGTTGTCGGCGGAGGAGTGCCAGTTGATCATCGACAGCGCCTTGGAAAAGAGTCTGGAAACCGGCACGGTCGGCGGCGACTCCAGAGTGGACAAGGAAATCCGCCACGGCGAGGTGGTGTTCCTGCAGCGCACGGATGCGGAATTCGCGCAGGTTTTTCAGGCGCTGGACTATTGCGTGAACGAGGCCAACGACGAATGGTTCGGCGTGCAGTACAACCGCCACGGCGCCCGCAGTTTGCAGTTCAGCGTATATCGGGGGGACGCCGAGGGCGGCGGCCATTTCTACGGCTTCCATCAGGACGCCAGTCTGGTCAGCGGCGACAAGCCGACTCAGCGCAAGCTGAGCGTGGTGGTGCAACTGTCCGATCCGGACGACTACGAAGGCGGCAATTTCGAGATGCGCTATGTGAACGCCCACCCACCGGCGGAGGCCATTCGCAAGCGCGGCACCGTGTTGATCTTTCCCTCGTTGGTGATGCACGCGGTTAGCGAGGTGACCAGTGGGGTGAGATATTCCTTGGTGGGTTGGTATCCGGGGCCGAGGTGGTGCTAACTCGGCTCGCGGCGATCGGCGTTACAGCCGCAGGATGCGCCACTCGCCGTTCACATAGCCGAAAATCGGCTTGAAATTGGTCTTGTAGGCCATTTTTCGGCAGTTGTCGATCCAGTAGCCGAGATACAGCCACTCCAGCTCCATGGCGTTGACATAGTCGAGCTGCTTCATGATGGCGTAGGTGCCGAGACTGCGCGCCTGCAGTTGCGGGTCGAAGAAGGTGTACACCGCGGACATGCCGTCGTCGGGCAGGTCGCACACCGACAGCGCCGCCAATTCTCCCGCTAGGCGGTGCTCGATGAACACGGTTTCGATGGGGGATTCCACCATGAAGGCGCGGTATCTCTGGGGGTCGGAATGATCCATGAGGTCGCCGCGATGCCGCCAGGACTGGTAGCGGCAATACAGCGCGAAGTGCTCCTCGTCGAATCTCGCCGGCACCAGCGTGGAATGCAGGTCGCGGTTCTTCTCGTAGACGCGCCGCTGGGCGCGGTTGGGGCGGTATTCTCCGGCGGGTATGCGCACCGACACGCAGGCGTTGCAACTGCGGCAATGGGGGCGGTAGACGGCCTCCCCGCTGCGGCGAAATCCGCCGCGCATGAGAATGCTGAACAGGTTGTTGTCCAGCGGGTGGCGCGGGTCGAGCAGAACCGTGGTGGCCGTTTCCGACTGGATGTACGGACACGGATGCGGCGCGGAAAGGTGCAGCCGGGGGAGGGCGGATTGGTTGCTCATCGATCTGCTCGGGCGTTGCCCCAGGGCGGCGGTTTGCCGGGCAATTCCAGCGCCGCGCGCAGTTGATCGACGAATTCGGCGCGGGGCATTTCCTCGGCGCCGAGGCGCAGCAGGTGCGGCGAGGCGATTTGGCAATCGATCAGGCGGAAATCCCATTCCAGTAGATGCTCGATCAGCAGCGCCAATGCCGCTTTGGAGGCGTCGGCCACCCGGCTGAACATACTCTCGCCGAAGAACACGCCGCCGAGGGCGACTCCGTAGAGGCCGCCGACCAACCGCTCGTCCTGCCATATCTCCGCCGAATGGGCGAAACCGGATCGGTGCAGGGCGGTGTAGGCGCGCGCCATTTCCGTGGTGATCCAAGTGCCGCCCTCGCCGCCTCCGCCGCCCCCGTTGCGCGCGATTTTGCGCGGCGCGGCGCATTCGGCGATCACGCGGGCGAAGGCGGCGTCCAGAGTGAAGCTGAAACTGTGTCGGCGGATGGATTTCATCAGGCTGCGCGCCGGTTTGAATCTCGCCGGATGGATCACGCAGCGGGGATCCGGCGACCACCACAGGATCGGCTCGCCGGAGTTGTACCACGGGAATATGCCGTTGCGGTAGGCCGCCAGCAGGCGAGTTTGGCCGAGATCGCCGCCGATGGCCAGCAGGCCGGTGGCGCTGGCCGTTTCCAGCGGCGGGAAATCCGTCGGCGGTGGGGGTGTTTGCATCATGTAGATACAATACCGCCTCGGCCAGCCGATGTAAAATCACGCCATGCGCGTTCTCGGCATTGAAACATCCTGCGACGACACCGCCGCCGCCATCTACGATGGCGAGGCTGGGCTGCTGGCGCACCGGCTGGCGACGCAGATCGAGCTGCATCGCCCGTTCGGCGGCGTGGTGCCGGAATTGGCGGCGCGCGACCATCTCAGAACCCTGCTGCCGCTCATCGACCACCTGATCGACGATAGCGAAAACGGCGGCGTCCGGCCGGACGCGGTCGCCTATACCGCCGGCCCGGGCCTGGCCGGCGCGCTGTTGGTCGGCGCCGCCGTGGGCGAGGGGCTGGCGTGTGCTTGGGGTTGCCCAGCGGTGGGGATTCATCATTTGGAAGGGCATCTACTTGCGCCCATGCTGGAGCGCGATCCGCCCGCCGCCCCCCTGCTGGCGCTGCTCGTTTCCGGCGGCCATACCATGCTGGTGGATGTGGAGGCCATCGGCGTCTACCGCATCCTCGGTCGCACCCTCGACGACGCCGCCGGAGAAGCCTTCGACAAGACCGCCAAACTGCTCGGACTGGGCTATCCCGGCGGCCCGGCCATCGCCAAAGCCGCCGAGCAAGGCCGCCCGAATCGGTTTTCCCTGCCGCGCCCGATGACCAACCGCGCCGGGCTCGACTTCAGTTTCAGCGGCTTGAAAACGCAGGTGCGCGCCACCGCCGCCCGCCACCGGCTAGACAGCCAGACCATCGCCGATCTCGCCCTCGCCTTCGAGGTCGCCGCGGTCGAAACGCTGGTGATCAAGTGCGTGCGCGCCCTGCGGCAGAGCGGTCGCAAGAGATTGGTCATTTCCGGCGGAGTCGGCGCCAACGCGCGCCTGCGTGAACGGATGCGTCAGGCCGCCGCCGAACTCGGCGTCGAGGTGTTCTGCCCGCGCCCGGCGCTGTGCACCGACAACGGCGCCATGATCGCCTACGCCGGTTATCTGCGCCTGTCGGGGCATTTGCCGCGCGCCCGCTATGCCCGGGACAACGGCGGCGGCGGTGGCGGTTTCGACATCCGCCCGAGGTGGAGTCTCGAGGAGATCTGAGCGATTCTCAGCTGCGGCGGCGGGGATGGAAGGAGATTTTGCTTTCCTCGCCTCGCGCCAATCGGCGGATGTTGTCCCGGTGGCGCCACAGTAGCAGCGCGACCAGAGCCACGGACATGGCCAAGTAGCCCGATTCGGGCAGCAGCCACAGAATCAGCAGCGGCGCGCTAGCGGCGGCCACCAATGCCGCCAACGAGGAGTAGCGAAAGATCAACGCGGTCGCCAACCAGATGAGCAGCAAGACGGCACCGAGGGCGACGCTCAATCCCGAAAACACTCCGGCGGCGGTGGCCACGCCCTTGCCTCCGCGAAAGGCGAAGAACGCCGGGTAGAGGTGGCCGAGGAATGTGCCCGCGCCGACCAGCGCGATGACCACCGAATCGTCGCTGAGCGCGCCGGCGACGGCCACGGGAATGAAGCCCTTGAGAATATCGCCGATCAGGGTGAGGGCCGCCGCCTTTGCGCCGCCGAGGCGCAGCACATTGGTGGCGCCGGGGTTGCGCGAGCCGCTTGCGCGCGGATCCGGCAGAGCCATCGCCCGGCACACGATGACGGCGCTGGAAATGGAGCCGAACAGATAGGCCAGTAGCGGTAGGAGGATGGTCAGCATGGATATTGATTGCCGATTGCAGTACAGTCGCGACGATACCCGATTTTCGGATACATAATGGACATCATTTACTTGCACGGCCTCAAAATCGACTGCGTCATCGGCGTGTGGGAGTGGGAGCGCCGCATTCGCCAGCGCCTCACCATCGATCTCGATATGGGTTTCGATATTTCCGCCGCGGCCAAGAGCGACGCCCTCGAGGACACGCTGAGCTACCGCGATGTGGCCAAACGGGTGGAGGCGTTCGCGCGCGACTCCGAATTCACCCTTGTCGAGAAATTGGCCGAGTCGACCGCCGCGCTGCTGTTGGCGGAATTCCCCCTCGGCTGGTGCCGCGTGCGGGTGAACAAATTCGGTGCCGTGCGCGGTGCCGGGGATGTCGGCGTGGTGATTGAGCGGGGGGAGGGGGGCTGAGGTCGCCGGTTTCACTCCCCGCCCTCCTTGACACCTGCGGCTCAGCGCTGGCATAGTCCAGCCACTGACTGAATCAGTGCCCATTGGGTTGGACTGCGCCGCCGAGTTGCGAACAATACTCAGGGCGCCGGTAGCGCGGCGGCGTTGCCGGCAATTCACTCCCCATTCCCTTGACACCCCCTGTCCAGCGCTGGCATATTCCATCCACTGACTGAATCAGTGCCCATTGGGGCCGGTAGGTCCACCGACCATCGAACGAGTCTCAGAGCGCCGGTAGCGCGGTGGCGTTGCCGGCTTTTATTTTGTCTTGGCATAGACAAGTGCTCCCAAACGCACATTGCGGTTGAGATAGCCGAGCCAATCATACTTATCTGTCACCGGATAACCGGTAACCATCTTCCACCCATCATCCCCCCGCTCGAACACCGACAAAATCGGCAGAGTCTTGCCATCCTTCTGCCACACCTTCACATAGCGCCGCTTGACAACCGCCTTGCGCCTGCGGTTCGCAGTCGTAATGTATTCGGCATTCGCCCAAATCTCATCCGGGTCGGCAATCGTCCGTGCCACCGCCCGCATATACTGCCCGCGCCCTTGTTTATCGATCTTCGGCACCCTCTTCCGCCGCGACAAAAATGTCTCCTCCCCCACCCACAACCGCCCCCCCATCTTGTCGACGAAAATCGGACGCATCGGATCCACCCCGAGCTCCCGCCAAAACGCCTGCAGATACTCCTCATCCGACAACCCCGCCGCCAGCAACAACTTCCGCCGAAACGCCTCCGGCCTGAACCACGCTGTTTCAATCACTTGTCGCCTCCTGCGCCATTTCCAATCTCCAATCGCTTTCCTTCGGATTACCGCAAAGAATACAACACGCGCCGACTCCGCGCCTCAGTGCAGTTCATCGCGGAAACCATCCGGAGCCCGAAATGTACCGGCATCGTACACCCACTACCCATCGCGCCGGTTTTCTGGTATAAAGCGCAACCCGTTTTTCGCAAATCCCGCGCGAGTTCATCGTCATGGCCAGAGTGTGCCAAGTTACCGGCAAGAAAACCGTGAGCGGCAATCATGTCTCCCACGCCCACAACAAGACTCGGCGCAAATTCCTGCCCAATCTGCACTACCGCCGCTTCTGGGTGGAGAGCGAGAACCGCTGGGTGAGACTGCGAATTTCCGCCGCCGGTTTGCGCGTGGTGGACAAGAAGGGCATAGACGCGGTGTTGCGCGATATGCGCGCGCGCGGCGAACGGGTGTGAAGCGCCCTACACCGATTCAACCCAGCCCCTACGCGAGCGATCATCGACCATGAGAGACAAGATAAAACTGGTGTCCAGCGCCGGTACCGGCCACTTCTACACCACCACCAAGAACAAGCGCACCATGACCGAGAAGATGGAAATCCGCAAATACGACCCGGTGGCGCGCAAGCACGTGCTCTATCGGGAAGGCAAGATCAAGTAGCGTCCGCGCCCTTCTCGCAGTCCTCGGAGTCGGCGGCGGCTCCGCCATTACCACCACCATCGCCATTTGCTTCGGCGGCCTCGTTCACCGACTCCTCCCCCCGCAGGGTCTCCCTGCGCAACCAGTGAACCACTTTGGCCAGCGCGTCCTGCTTGGAATGGCCGCCTTCCAGCGCCTGTTGATACACCCGCAGCTGGCGATGGGCGCTGGTGCCCCGGCGCACGATGGTGCGCGCGTGTCGCACTTCGGCGACGCAGTTCAGAGCCTCGGCGTCTTCGGCGATGTGTTCGAGAATTTCTTCGAGCAGGTCGGCGTAGGCGACCACGGCACCGCGACCGAAATCGATGAGGCCGCCGTCTATGCCGTAGCGGTGGGCGCGCCAGCGGTTTTCCTGCAACAGCCAGTGGGAATACTGGCGCCATCTCTGGTTGGACAGGCGTAGCCGGTACAGCCGCCTCAGCCAGCACTGGAACAACGCGGCCACGCAGGCGGCGTCCTCGAGGGTGGTGCACAGGTCGGGGATGCGCATTTCCAGAGTGGGATAGCGGGCGCTTGGGCGCAGATCCCACCACACCTTGGTGGCGTCTTCGATGATGCCGGCGTCGACCAGCACATCCACATGCCGCTGGAAATCCGAGAAGGTCTCGAACGGATGAGGCAGGCCGGTGCGCGGCATCTCGTTCCACACCGAAATGCGGTAGGACTTGAGGCCGGTGTCCATGCCGTGCCAGAACGGCGAGGAGGTGCTCAACGCCAGCAGGTGCGGCAGGATGTAGCTCGCCTGATTCATCAGATCGATGCGCAGGTCGTCGTCGTCGATGCCCACATGCACATGCATGCCGCCGATGAGGAGGCGGCGCACCACCGCCTGCAGGTCTTCGGCCAGCGCGGCATAGCGCGGCTTGCGGGTGATGTGTTGGTCGTGGGCGTCGGCGAAGGGATGAGTCGAGGCGGCGATGATGGCCAGATCGTGCTGCGCCGCAACCTCCGCCACCGCCGCCCGCAGCTCGGCCAATTCCCGCCGCGCCTGAGCGGCCGAGGTGCACACCGGCGTGCCCACCTCCACCTGAGATTGCAGGAATTCCGGGGCGACCTGCTTGCCCAACCTACGCCGCATGTCCGCCATCAGCGAACGCGACACGGCGCACGCGAGCGCGCCGCTGTGGGGGTTCACCAGCATGTACTCTTCTTCGATGCCGATGGTAAAACTCGGGGCGGGCGACACGGGCAAAAGGGGTGGAGGGGGCGTAAGCGGGGGAAGGTGCAACAACGCCTACCTTTGCACAGGCGCGCCGGCCAAGTCAAGTTTTGCCCCTGCGCCGGTGGAGTCGGCGGGCTATAATCCGCCTCCCACTCTTCGCGCAACACTACACCACCCCAATGGCCAACATCATCGAGCGACTGCTACAAGAGCGCGGTGTGCTGTTGGCGGACGGTGCCACCGGCTCCAACCTGTTCGCTGCCGGACTGCAAACCGGCGATGCTCCGGAGTTGTGGAACGACCTCCATCCCGAGCGCATCGCTCGGCTGTATCGCTCCTTCATTGAGGCCGGTTCGGATCTCATCCTGACCAACACCTTCGGCGGCACCCGCTACCGGCTGACGCCGCACGGTGCCGGCGAGCGGGTGGCGGAGCTGAATCGCAAGGGCGCCCGCCTCGCCCGCGAGCAGGTGAGCAAGGCCGGTCGGGAGATCATCATCGGCGGCTCCATGGGCCCCACCGGGGAAATCATGCAGCCGCTGGGCACATTGCGCCACGAGGACGCCGCCGACGCATTTGCCCAACAGGCGTTGGCCTTGAAGGAGGGCGGGGTGGATGTACTGTGGATCGAAACCATGTCCTCCCGAGAGGAAGTACAGGCGGCCGTGGACGGCGCGGCGCAGGCGGAACTGCCCATTGCCACCACCTTCAGCGTGGACACCAACGGCAGAACCATGATGGGCTTGGCGCCGGCGGATATAGTCGAGTTCGTCGGCCAGATGGCGCAGCCGCCGCAGGCGATCGGCCTCAACTGCGGAGTCGGCGCTTCGGAGCTGGTCGCCGCCGTGGTCAACATGCAACACGCCTGCGCGCGGCAGAAACTCGACACCGTCATCGTCGCCAAGGCCAACTGCGGCGTGCCGCAATACATAGACGGGCGCATCGTCTACAGCGGCGACGAGCGCATCATGTCCGAATACGCCAAACTGGTGGTGGACGCCGGCGCCACCATCATCGGCGGCTGCTGCGGCACCACGCCGGCGCACCTTGCGGCCATGCGCGCGGCGCTGGATGGCCACCGGCGACAGCCTCCGCCGACGCTGACAGCCATCGAAGAGCGGCTCGGCGAAGTCTCCGCCGGAGCGAAGGCGCAATTACGCGGGGAGATGAGCATCGCCGCCGGTTCCCTCGGCGGTGGTAGCGGTAGCGCGCGGCGGACGCGGCGGCGAGATCGGGGTGCCGATTAGGATTCGGCGGCGAGGGCGGCGGCGTCTTCCAACGTGCGGGCGTTGATCACGGGGAAATACGACACGGGGCTACCCCAGGTTTTTTTCACCATGCCTTCGAGTGCGGGGCGCTTGGTTTCCGCCATCTCTCCCCCGCCCAAGCCGCCGCCGAATTCGATCAACGGGGACGCACCGGCGGCACCGAGGCGTTGCAGATTCTCATGCCAGCGCACGGGATTGAACAGCTGCAGGAAGAGGCGTGATCGCAGGGAGTCGCCGCCGTCTTCGGCTCCGTCCTCGTGAAAGTCGCCGGTGAAGTTCGACAGAACGCGACAGCGAGTCGGATGAAATTCCACCTGCGCCAGCGTTTCGCGGAATCGAGCCGCCGCCTCGACCATATGATAGGTGTGAAACGCCCCCTCGGTTTGCAGGCGGAAACTGCGTTTCTTCGGGAATTGGACGGCCATGTCGCGCAACATCGCATCCAAGTCTTGTGCGGCACCGCCGACCACGGTCTGCTCCGGCAGATTGCACGCGGCCACGCCGCAGTAGTGCCGCCCGGCGATCTCCTGCGCCGACTCGAAGTCGAGCATCAACGCGCGCATTTCGCCGCGCCCGTATTCGCCCATCAACTCGCCGCGCCGCTTCACCAGCCGCAACGCCGCGGCGAACGAGAGTGCGCCGGCGGCGACCAGCGCGCTGTATTCGCCGAGGCTGTGCCCCGCCGCCATCGAGGCCGTCAGGGAATGACCGGTGCGCTGCTCGAAGGCGCGCAGGCAGGCGATGGAATGGGTCAGCAATACCGGTTGGGTGTGCCGGGTGCGGTTGATTTCGTCGGCGGGGGCGTCGAAGGACAGCGCGGCGATGTCGTAGCCGAGGGCATCGCTCGCCTCGGTATAGGTGTCGCGCACCACGGCAAGTTGCGCGTGCAGGTCTTTGCCGATGCCGGGGTATTGCGCGCCCTGACCGGGGAACAGGTAGGCCGGTTTTCTTGCAGTGGGCACGGGGCGGTAGGGAATGCGGGAGGCGGGAAATCGGGGGCGGATTATAGCGGGGATTGCCCTTGAGCGGTACGGCGATTTGTGGTCGAATGCGCGTAGCGCAACACCCCGCAACCCGCAACCCATCCATTGCCATGAACGAACCAGCCCGCAATACCCTGAATCAAGCCGAGCACGCCATGACGACCATTATCGACGGCAAGGCGACCGCCGCCGACCTGCGGGCGCGCATTGGTGAAATGGTCGGCGGGTTGGCGGCTGAACACGGCTTGCAGCCGGGGTTGGCGGTGGTGTTGGTGGGGGAGGATCCGGCCAGTCAGGTGTATGTCCGCAACAAGGGAAGACAGACCGTGGAGGTCGGGATGCAGTCCTTCGAGCACGCCCTACCCGCCGAGACCGGCGAAGCCGACCTGCTCGCGCTGGTGGCGCGGCTGAATCGCGATCCCGCGGTTCACGGCATACTGGTTCAACTGCCGCTGCCCAAGCACATAGACGCGGCCAAGGTCATCAACGCCATCGATGTCAACAAGGATGTGGACGGCTTCCACATCGAGAATGTGGGGCGGTTGTCCATCGGCGAGGATTCTCTGGTTCCCTGCACCCCCGCCGGTTGCCTGTTGCTGCTGCGCCAGTATCTGGGCGACCTTTCCGGCAGCAACGCGGTGGTGGTGGGGAGATCGAACATAGTCGGCAAGCCGGTGGCGATGCTGCTGCTGCGGGAAAACTGCACGGTTACCGTCGCCCATTCGCGCACCCGCGATCTGCCGGCGGTGTGTCGCGGCGCCGATATTCTGGTGGCGGCGGTGGGCGTGCCGCAGATGGTCAAGGGCGACTGGATCAAGGCGGGCGCGGTGGTCATCGATGTGGGCATCAATCGCATCGAAGGCGCCGAGGGAAAGCCGCGATTGGTGGGCGATGTGGATTTCGACGCCGCGCTCGGCGTGGCCGGCGGAATCACGCCGGTTCCCGGCGGAGTCGGCCCCATGACCATCGCCTGCCTGTTACGCAACACGCTGATAGCGGCCTGCCGTCAGCAGGGGTTGGAAATTCCGCAGGGTTTGTAGCAGCCGGCGCGCCCCGGCGCGTCCAGTTTATAACGCGGGCAGATTTCCACTCTTCGGCTTTCGTGCCGTCATACCCCATCTTCCCCGAATTTCCGCTTAAGCCAATCCAGTGCCGCCCGTTGGTCATGTTGTGTTGCCCGCCGCAACTGGCCTAGCAACCAGGTCCAGCTAGGCGGCTCCTGAACGAGATTCTTCGCGCCCTGATTGCAGTCGCTGCACAAGGCGCGAAGGTTCGATAATTCGTCCTTGCCACCATGCGAGCGATCCTTGATATGCCCGATATGCAGCCGCGCCCGCCTGCTGTCTTCCATCGGATCGCCCGCGCCGATTCCGCACATCTGGCAGGTGAATCCATTGCGTTCGAAGACCTCCGCTCGCAATCGCCGGGATATGGGACGCTCGAAGCGGTAATTTTTCGGCGGCGTTACATCTTCGAGAAGATACTCGCCCGATTTCAAATCTGCGCGGTCGTTGTTGGTGAGAATACGCCATCCTGCAGAGCGAAGTTCGCGCAATCGCCGCGCCCACTCCACGGCTCCACCACTGGCGTCTCGAATATCTTGCGAGCGAAGAATCACGCCGGGATTGTCGAGAAAGAAGGCAAGAATTCGAGCCTTGGAACTACCCTCACGCGCCATTGGCTCGGCTCTCGATCACCTCGCTCCATTTTTGCGAGAGCTCGACAAGGATCGAGTCCCGCCCCAAACTCTCGGCTACGATTCCGGTCGTTCCACAACCTCCAAACGGATCCAACACGGTGTCGCCCGGCCGAGAACCGAGCAGGATGCACCGTCTCGCCAGTTCGCGCGGAAACGCTGCCGGATGTCCGGCTTTGTTCGGATCGGGACCAATGAGCCAATAGTTCCGAAGATTGGCACCGGTGTCTTGTCGAACCCCGTCCGCGTTGTAGAAATACTTCGGCGAAGCCGAAAACAAGAATATGTCTTCGGTCGAGCGCGTCGGTCGGTTTTTCACGCTCTCCGGCATGGCGGCCGTCTTTATCCATGTGATATGCGAGCGGAGAAACCAGCCGTCTTGCTGAAGCGCAAAGGCAACACGCCAGGGTATGCCCATTAGATCGAGCGCTTTGAGGCCCCATACCGGAGGAACCTTGCAATTCCGATGCTGAATGAGCTTGCGAGTGTTGCCGACAATCGCGTTGGGGCCGTGAGTGCCTGTGCCACCGTTGCGGGCATAGCCATCGCCGATGTTGAGCCAGATCAAGCCATCGGGGCGCAGAACGCGCCGAACCTCGCGAAACACATCGACAAGGTTTTCGACATACTCGATCGGCGATTCTTCGGAGCCGATTTGCGCCTCATGCTCGTAATCCCGAAGCCCCCAATACGGCGGAGAAGTTACGCAACATTGAACCGACGATTCCGCAACTTCCCGCAGGGCTTCACGGCAATCGCCGGTGAGGACAGTAATGGGGCGCGTTTCAAACGTCAGCATCATATGAACCAAGCCGTATAGTGGAACCCCTTTCGCTAGTTATGCGTACAAGTTTCGTTCTAATACAGCGCCGAAATATACAGCGCCAATTCCGCGATCTGTTGCTCGGACAGCAGGAAGGCGATCTGGTTCATCATCGGATTCACGCGCGCCCCCGATTTGTATGCCAGCAGTTGCGCCTCGATGTATGCGGCGTGTTGCCCCGCGAGGCTTGGAAAGGCGGGGGGAATGCCTTGACCAGCGGGGCCGTGGCAGCCCATGCAGGCGGCGATGTTGTGGGGTTTGTAGCCGCCTCGGTAGATTTTGCCGCCGGCCAGCGCGGCCTTTTCCTGCTCCGGCGTGATGGCGCCTTTTTTCGCTTCCAGACTGGCGTAGTAGGCGTCCAGATTGGCCATATCCTCCGTGGAAAGGGCGGCGACCAACCCCAACATGATCGCATTCGCGCGCTCCCCAGATTTGTACTTGGCCAGTTGATCGGCGATATAGCCGGGCACTTGGCCGGCGAGATTGGGGAATTGATCGGTGGGGCTGTTGCCGTCGGCGCCGTGGCACGCCGCGCAGGTTGCCGCGGCTGCTTTGCCCGCCGCCACATCGCCGCCCTGAGCACCGCTCTGCGCTGCGGAGCCGCCCGCAATGAGCATGGCGGCGGCCAGTGAAATGAGCGAAATCAGCGAACGGATCATTGCAATATCTTCGGATTGGTCCCGACCCGCCGGATTTCCCATCCGTCCGGGCTTCTTGTATGATTCACGCGGAATGCGCCGTAAATCGGGCGCGAATTATAGCAACATTCCCCTGCAAAAAACTTGCCCTCCATCGATTTCACCAAGGCGACCTATACGCTCGCCGCCCACCGCCGGAATCAATGGCCGCCGGATCGCGGCGCCGAGGTGGCGTTCGCCGGTCGCTCCAATGTGGGCAAGTCGAGCGCCATCAACGCCATCGTCAATCAGCGGCGGTTGGCGCGCGCCAGCAAGACTCCGGGGCGCACCCAGCAGATCGTGTTCTTCGACCTCGACGCCGCCCACCGACTGGTCGATCTGCCGGGCTACGGCTACGCCAAGGCACCGCGCGGCTTGCGCCAGCGCTGGGCACGCATCACCGACGACTATCTGGCGGGGCGCGAATGCCTGAAGGCGCTGGTGGTGCCGATGGACATTCGCCGCCCGCTGACCGAACTCGATCAGGTCATGCTGGGGTACTGCCGGGAACTCGACCTGCCGGTGCACATTCTCCTGACCAAGGCGGACAAATACAAACGCGGCGCGGCGTGCCGCGCGCTGGCGCAGACACGCGCGCAACTCGAGAGGGAAGCGGGAACCACGGTTCAGCTGTTTTCGGCGGTCGATCGGCAGGGGGTCGAGCAGGCCGTGCAGGTCATTTCCGGCTGGCTGTCGCGCTAAGGGTTAGTGGGGCTAGGCGCGTGGCCACCGAACAACGCGAAAATCAGGGGCGGATGTGGCCGTCCCCCAGAACAATGTACTTCTGACTGGTCAGCCCCGCCAAACCGACCGGGCCGCGAGCGTGCAGTTTGTCGGTGCTGATGCCGATTTCCGCGCCGAGTCCGTATTCGAAGCCGTCGGCGAACTGGGTCGAGGCGTTGACCATGACCGAACTGGAATCCACCTGACGCAGGAAGGTTCGGCTGTGCGCCAGATTCTCGGTGACGATGGAGTCGGTGTGGTGGGAGCCGTAGGTGTTGATGTGTTCGATGGCTTGCGCGAGGTCGCCCACTATCCGCACCGAGAGAATGGCGTCCAGATACTCGCTACGCCAGTCTTCCTCGGTGGCCGGTTTCATCTGCGCCACCATCGCTCGGGATCGTTCGCAGCCGCGCAGCTCGATGCCCGCGTCCGCATAGCGCTGCGCCAACTGCGGCAACACCATCGGGGCGATCCCCTCGGCCAGCAGCAGGGTCTCCATGGCACCGCAGATGCCGTAGCGCCGCGCCTTGGCGTTGTAGGCGACCGCCACGGCCTTGGCCGGATCGGCGTCGTCGTCCACATAGACATGGCACAGGCCGTCGAGATGCCTGAGCAGCGGCACCGAGGCTTCCCGGCCGATGCGCTCGATCAGGCTCCGGCCGCCTCTGGGCACCACCATATCGACATATTCCGGCATAGTAACCAATGCGCCGACCGCGGCGCGATCGGTGGTTTCGACCAGCTGCACGACCGTTTCCGGCAGCCCGGCACAACGCAGGCCGGCGTGCAGGGATTCGGCGATGGCCAGGTTGGAATGGATCGCCTCGGAGCCGCCGCGCAATATCACCGCATTGCCCGCCTTCAGGCAGAGTATGGCGGCGTCGATGGTCACATTGGGTCTGGATTCGTAGATGATGCCGATTACCCCCAGCGGCACGCGCATTTTGCCGACCTGAATGCCGCTCGGACGATACGCCATTTCGCTGACCTCCCCCACCGGGTCGGGCAGTTGGGCGACCTGACGGCAGCCTTCCGCCATGGCGGCGATGCGGTCGTCGTCCAGAGCCAGCCGATCCATCAGGGCGTCGCTCAGATTGCGGCACTTGCCGGCTTGCAGGTCGGCAACGTTGGCCTTGCGGATGGCGGCGGTGTTGTCCAGCAAACTCTGCCCGACGGCGTTCAGCGCGGCATTCTTGTCGCCGGTGGCGGCGTCGGCAATCACCGCCGCCGCGTCGCGCGCCGCGTGCCCCAGTTGTCGCATGTAGGCGCTCAGGTCGCTCAGATCGGGCGATTGCGCGCTTTTGTTCTGCATTGCCATCGGCGGGAAGGATGGTGGAAAGCCGGGGATTATACTATCGACTACTAACGAGGGACGAGGCGCCCGCTCAGTGGATTCGCAGCCCGCACATGCGCAGGCCGATGTCCTCGATCTCTTCCCAGATGGTGTGGCGCTGCAGCGGCGCCCGACCCTTGAGCATGAGATCGGCGCGTGCCAGCCGCCGCAGCAGGTTTTCCCAACTCGCTTGGGAAAGACGCCGCAGCGCGCCGCCGACCAGCCCTTCGCGGCTGCGCCACACGCCGTGACGCCGGTACAATTCCTGCGGCCTTGCGCCGCGCGCCATGGCGGCGGACAGATGGCACAAGGTTCGGATTTCCCGCGTCAGCGCCCACAACACCAACACCGGCTCGGCCTGATTTCGCCGCAAACTTTGCAGGATGCGCGTGCACCGATGGGGCGAGCCGGCGAGGCAGGCGTCGACGAATGTGTACACGGTGAAGCGCGCGTGGTCGGCGATGATGCTCTCCACCGCCTCGCTGGTGATCTTGCGCCGAGGCGACAACAGCGCCAGCAGATCGATTTCCTGCGCGGCGGCCAGCAGATTGCCCTCGACGAAATAGCTCAGCCGCTCGGCCGCCTCGAAATCGAATTGCAATCCCTGGGCGCGCATGCGTCGGCTGATCCATTCGGGCTGTTGCGCCGCGGGGATGCTCGGACACTCCACCACCACGCCGGCGGACTCCACCGTCTTGAACCACTTGGTGCTCTGCGCACGTTTTTCGATGGCGCCGCTGATCAGCAACAGCACGGTGTCGTCCGGAGAAATGGATTCGACGCATTGAATCAGCGCGCGGTCGCCGCCGACCCCCGGTTTGCCCGTGGGCATGCGCAGTTCCACTATGCGCTTGTCGGCGAACAGCGACAGGGTGCGGTTGCCGACTATCATGCGATTCCAGTCGAATCCCGGCTCCAGAGTATGGCAGATGCGCTCGCCGAAACCCTGCGCCCGCGCCTGTTGGCGAATTTGGTCGAGCGCCTCTTCGACCAACAGGGTCTCGCTGCCGAACAGGTGATACAGCGGCGCCAAGCCACGGCCAAGTTGATTCGACAGGGAGGTGAGACTGAGGCGCATGGCGTCGGCCAACCGGATCAGAGACGCGCCAGCCGCCGCACGATGCGCGCCGCCGCTTCCCGCCGCATTTCGCTTGCCAGAAAAAGTTCCTCTTGCTCGCTCTGCAACTGTTGGGTCGGGGCGTAATCGAAGGAACGTTGCAGGGAGACGGATTGAGTCGGTCGCGCGCTTTCGCCATCGCCGTCGCTGCCGGAGACGGTAACCGTGTAGAAGACCGTGTAGGAGAAGGTATACGCGGTCGCCCGGCCATTGGCGTCGGTGGTCAGCACCGCGCGTTCGAGGGGGGCGGCGCGCACGGCGAGGTGGGTGGAGTCGGTGGAGTCGGTGAAAGAGGCGGAGGCGGAATCCACCACAATCGCCCCAACCCGCGCCAGTGCCGCGGACACGCTTTCGACCAACTCCCGATCCGCGCCGGTAACCTGCACCCGCGCCAATTCGGGCGGCAGGTCGAGGTCGCCGCGCAGATGGAAGCCGCAGGCGGCCATCAGCGGCAGAGATAGACAGGCGAGTAACGCCGGGCGCATGAATCTGGGCACGGGCGCGGCGGCGTCAGTCCCGCGCGACGAGGTTCACCAATCTGCCGGGCACCACGATGACCTTGCAGATGGTCTTGCCGGCGGTGTGCTTGCGAATCCGCTCATCGGCGCGCGCGGCGTTTTCCACTTCCTCGTCGTTGCTGGTGGCCGCCACCTCGATGCGGCTGCGCAATTTTCCGTTGACCTGCACCGCCAGCGTGAGGGTGTCGCCCGCCAGCGCGGCGGCGTCGGCGCGCGGCCATTGCGCGTCGATGACATCGCCGGATTCGCCGAGGTCGCGCCAGATGCGGTGGGCGATGTGCGGCGTGATCGGCGCCATCACGCGCGTCATGGCGAGCAGCCCCTCGCGCAACACTGCGGCGCATTGGGGGTTGTCGGCCGGATCGAATTTATCGAGGGCGTTCAGCAGTTCCATGCAGGCGGCGATGACCGTGTTGTACTGGAATTTGCGGTAATCCCGATTGGCGCGCTGCAACATGGCGTGGGTGCGCCGCCGCAGAGCCAGCGCAGATTTGTCGGTGAGCGCCGCGGCCCACTCGGCGTCCGCCAGAATCGGCTTCGCCGCCGCCACAATTTCGACGCTGCGGCGGCACAGCTGCCACCACCGCCGCAGGAAGCGATGGGCGCCGGCAACCGCGTCGTCGTTCCATTCCAGCACCTGTTCCGGCGGCGAGGCGAACATCATGAACAGGCGCACGGTGTCGGCGCCGTGGCGATCGATCATGGATTGGGGATCGACGGTGTTGCCCTTGGACTTGGACATCTTCGCGCCGTCCTTGAGCACCATCCCCTGAGTCAGCAGGTTGGTGAACGGCTCGTCGCTTTCGACCAAACCGAGGTCGCGCAGCAGTTTGTGGAAGAAGCGGGCGTACAGCAGGTGCAGCACCGCGTGCTCGATGCCGCCGATGTATTGATCCACCGGCATCCAGTAATTCACCCGCCGATCGAGCATGGCGCGGTCGGCGCCGGGGCAGCAGTAGCGGTGGAAATACCAGGACGATTCGACGAAGGTGTCGAAGGTGTCGGTCTCGCGAAACGCCTGCGCCGCGCTTTCGGGCAACTTGGTGTGGCGGAAATCCGCATTGTCCTTGAGCGGTTTCACTCCGGCGAAGTCGGTCTCCTCGGGCAGCAGCACCGGCAAGTCCGCATCCGGCACTTGCACCACATTGTCGTCGCGGTCGTACATCACCGGAATCGGGCAGCCCCAGTATCGCTGGCGGGAAACCCCCCAGTCGCGCAGGCGGTATTTCACCGCGCGCCGGCCGAGCCCGGCTTGTTCGAGGTGATCGGCGATGGCGTCGAAGGACTGGGCGAAGTTCAAGTTGTCGAATTCTCCGGAATGGATCAGCGTGCCCTCCTTGGTGGTGAGCGCGGATTGGCCGAAATCGTGCCGCGCGCCGTCGGGCGGGCGGATCACCGGGCGGATTTCGATGCCGTGGCGCGTGGCGAAGTCCCAGTCGCGCTGATCGTGCGCCGGTACCGCCATGACTGCGCCGGTGCCGTATCCCATGAGCACGAAATTGGCCGCCCAGATGTCGATGCGCTCGCCGCTGATGGGGTGTGTGGCGGCGATGCCCAACGGCACGCCCTTCTTTTCCATGGTTTCCAGCTCGGCCTCGGCGGTCGTGGCGTTGCGGCATTCCGCCACGAAGTCGGCGATGGCCGCGGCGCGCTTGCCGCCGGCTCGAGCCGCGCGGCAGGCGAGCGGATGTTCGCCGGCGACGAATATCGCGGTGATGCCCATGATGGTGTCGGGGCGGGTGGTGTAGACTTCCAATTTCTCCGTCTCCCCCTCGACCTCGAAGCCGAATTCGACCCCCTCGGAACGGCCGATCCAATTTCGCTGCATGGTCTTGACCGCTTCCGGCCAGCCGTCCAGTTTGTCGATGTCGTTGAGCAGTTCCTCTGCGTAGTCGGTGATGCGGATGAACCACTGGGATACCTCGCGCCGCTCGACCACCGCGCCGGAGCGCCAGCCGCGACCATTCTCCACCTGCTCGTTCGCCAGCACGGTTTGCTCCACCGGATCCCAGTTGACCATCGCCATTTTCTTGTAGGCCAAGCCCTTGTCCAGCAAGCGGTTGAAGAACCACTGTTCCCAGCGATAGTACTCGGGCGCGCAAGTGGCCAGTTCCCGATTCCAGTCGTAGGCGAAGCCGAGGCGTTGCAGCTGCCCCTTCATGTATTCGATGTTGGCGTAGGTCCATTTGGCCGGTGCCAGTTGCCGCTCGATGGCGGCGTTCTCGGCGGGCAGGCCGAAGGCGTCCCAGCCCATGGGCTGCAGCACATTCTTACCCAACATGCGCTGGTAGCGACTGATCACATCGCCGATGGTGTAGTTGCGCACATGCCCCATATGCAGCTGGCCGGACGGATAGGGCAGCATGGACAAGCAGTAGAATTTCTCCCGACTCGCATCCTCGGTTACCGCGAAGGACTGGTTTTCCGCCCAATATCGCTGCACATCGGGCTCGATTTCGGCGGGGTTGTAGGATTCGGTCATGATGGCAGGCGGCAAATCGGCAAGCGCGCGATTCTACCCGATTCCGCCACGGGACGGATGGCGGGGAACGGCGCCCGCGCCCACCGCAACCGCCTCGTTGGGGTAGAATCTCCGCCATGGAAGGCACGTGTAGGAAGTGGTAGCATTGCCGACGACGCGGGTGGTTTCGGCCAGATTGAAGGCCGTATACTTGCGGCGAGTGCCCATCGCCACGCGGCATCGGCCTTTCGCCGTAGGCAATTTCGGGTTTCCGCGCCGACGAACCGGCTGAAACCCGTGAAAACGGGCATTGTAAAATGTCGTTGTATTCGTGAAATTGGGTTGGTATATTCGCCGCAGAATTCGGTCAGGCGGTTGATTCGTCTCGATAGAAGGCGGAAAATACGATTTTAGGTGAGCGAGATGCCGGTAATTTCGGTTAGCCCGCCGAGCCGGCCCTTGAGGCTGGAAGCAGTATAGAATTATCAGTACCCGCCGAGGCGTGTCCGGGGTAAGGGGTACAAACCACAAGAGAGAATATGAAGCCATATAGGCATTCGTGCCTCCGGACACCACCGGCGGCACCGAACCGTTGCCTCCCCGTAAAGGGGAGTATTCATCTCGGCCGGCAATCAGCCGGCGGCCGACTGCGTGCCCTCGGCAGTGCCGCTGTCGCTGTGCACGAGGAACCGAATCTGTCGAAAACGGCTATCCGGGTGCGCGTTCGCCGCCTGCTCTCTCTTCTCCTCTCACCCTTCTCCATACCCTTCCCACTCGGCGCAGCCGCCCCCCTGCTGATCGGCGCGCTCAGCCTGTTTGCCGCCGCCCCGGCCGCGGCGCATCACAAAAACGAGACGCCGCTGAATTTCAGCGCGAGGGCTACCGCGCAGGGGGAGGTAACCCTGCAGTGGCGCCGAGGTACCACCCGATTTATTTCGCAGGGATACCGTATCGAATATCGCCGGATTTCTCCGACTTCGGGGGAGAGCGTGTTTCGGGATGTGGCGCGCAACCGCAAGCTGAGCCAATCGGAGATGATCACCGGGCTGGAATTGTTCCCCGGCGGCACGCGCTATTCGTTTCGCGTCCGCGCGAGTGGCTTTCAGCAGCACACGGCCAGCGACTGGAGCCGATGGATGAGCGTGGATTTCAACGCCTACAACGCGAATCTGAGCGGTTTGACCGCGAGCAGCGCCAGCGGCACGGCGTACACGCCGCTGGCGCTCACTCCGGCCACCTTCAACCCGGCCATCACCAACTACAGCGCCACGGTGGAGAGCGGCGTCGCCAATGTGCGCGTAACGCCGACGGTCGCCCAAGCCGACGCCACCATTCGGGTGGGTCGAGCCGGCGGTGTGCTGTTTCCGGTGGTCAGCGGTCGATCGAGCGTCGCCGTCCCCCTCGCTGACGGCACCAACCGAATTCTCATCGTGGTTACGGCGCAGGACACCACCACGACCAAGACCTATCGGGTTACGGTGACGCGAACCAGCGGAACCTCGACGCCGTGGCACGACTATTGGACCGACTATGGCGACGATGTCTGGTCGGCCACGCTGACCGCAGGGCATCCTGTCGATATTATTACCACGCATACCGACACCAGTACCGTGGTCAATACTTATTTCTTTGTCGAGGAGCAAGATCGTGTGGTGCCATATGGCGAAAAGACGGACGTTTTCACCACCACCACCACCTATACCAACCCCAACCGCAAGATTCTCGGCTGCAACTCCCGTGCCACTCGCGGAAACCCCGGCTATGCCACCACGAATTGCGCGAGTCGCAGCGTGCTCACCGGTGATGCCTTCCGCTATCACGACACTCCCTACCAAATAAAGCGTTTTCTGGTCGACAACCACAACCATTCCCGCGCCCTCGAGATCGAGTTCGATCGGAATGCCCGAGCGTTGGGCAGCGCGGTGGTGTTCGTCGATGATCGCCAATACCCCGTGGCCACGGCGACCTACCCCAACAACAATACTATACGTTGGCAGAACTCCGGCCTGCACTGGAACTTGAGCCAGAAAATCGCGCTGAAGTTGGCCGAGCCCATACCGACCATCTCGGTAACGCCGAGCGCGGCCGATGGCGCGCCCGCCCTCGTGGTTTCCGGCACGAGCCCCGATTCGTCGGTCTACGATGTGGTCTTCCAGATCAAGCAGACGACGGCCGAGTGGCCGACGCGCACCTATACGGCCTCTCTGCCGAGGGGCGTTACCCTGAACGAGTCCGCCAGCGTGGGCGGTAAAACCGTGTACGCCGGTTTCGAGGCGGGGACGGCCTACGATGTACGCGCGCATCTGGTGAACAAGTCGAATGCGGCCAATCCGGTCATCGTCGACGGCTCCACTGCCGAAGCGGTTCGGGTAACGGCGTGGAGCGTTCCGGGCAAGCCGAAGGTATCGATCGGCCCTGGCGGTCGCAAGATCGATGTGTTGTGGGATGCGCCGCCCGACGCCGGTGGGGTGGGTGCGGCGAATGCCTTGAGTTATCGGGTGAGATGGCGCACCACGGCGGTCGAGCCGGGGCAGCCGGGTCTGTGGCAGCCAAACGTCGGCGGCGCGGATGCCGCCTCCGATTCGTTCGCCGCCGCCACTGCCGCCTCCGCCTACCGCTCCCATGTCATCACCGATCTGTCTGCGGACACCACCTACGAGGTGCAGGTACGGGCGCGCAACGGCGTTGGCGAAGGCGGCCCCTGGTCCGATGCGTTGTCAACGCGGGTACCGGCGTCCCTGTTGGAACTGTGGTCGGCGAAGCTCACGGTCGGCAGCATTTCCGGCGGCACGGACAAGGGCTGCTCGACCCCCGCGGGCGGCAACACACGTTGCGCCGCGACCACGGTGTTGACCCAAGACCAATTCAGCCACCGAGGCGTAACCTACACGGTGTCGGAGATTCGCTATCAACAAAGCGGTTGGCTCAGAGTGCGCTTGGACAAGGCCTGGCCCGAGAGTGTGCGCACCGCTACGCTACAGGCGGGCGAGGCCGAGCATCCACTCGGCGCGGCGACTTTTTCCTCGGCCTCCCGGGTGGCCAGTTTCGGCCCCATAGCCGCCATCCCGTTGGTCGGCAGTGGAGTTGATTTCCGGCTGAAGTGGCCGACTTTGTCCGACAACGCCCACCTGATCGGTCTGACCGCATCGAGCGCCACCGCCGCCGATGGCACCTTCAGCGGGATCAGCATGTTGCCGACGCCTTTCGACTCAGCCACGCTCACCTATCGGGCGTTTGCGCCGAGCACGGCAACTCATGTTCGCTTGACGCCGATTGTGGGCGACCGCACGGCGAAGATCTCGGTGGGCAAGGCAGGTAATCTGCAGCCGGTAGCCAGCGGCCAACCGAGTCAATCTTTTGAATTGGTCGAGGGCAACAACTCCATCGAAATCGAGGTAACGGCGGAGAACGGCGACAAGTCGGTATATCAAGTTACGGTGATACGCGGCGCCCTGTGGTCGACGACATTGACCGTGGCGGAAATCGGCAGAGGCATATTCGGTTGCCACGATCAGGCCGGCTGCAATTCGGCATTGCGCGACAACCGCATCGACTTCGACGCCGTCAGCACCGCGCTCACCTCGTTGCGCCTGATGCCGAACGGCACGAAGGGCACGGCGCAACTGCAGTTTTCGTCTCTGGATGCTACGGAACGGCAACGCCTCCGAACCTTGAATTTCTGTGTCGGCACGACTCCGTATTCCCTGTCGAACTTGAGCGGTCGGTCGATCACCCTGTCCGGCGTCAATCTGAGTTTGGCGGTTGGCGATCGAGTCGACTTGAGCATCGGCTCCGACTGCGCCACCACGGCGCGCTCCCAAACCAACCACCTGACGGATTTGCTGGTGGAGAGCGCCGCCAGTGCCGATGGACCATTCGCCACTTTCGCGATGCTCCCGCCCGCCTTCGACACGGACACCCTCACCTATACGGCGGCGGTAACCACGGCGGTTTCCCATCTTCGCTTGACGCCGACCCGAGCCGGTAACACGGCGACCATTGCGGTGGGTCATGCCGACAGTCTTGCGGTGTTGGCTAGCGGCGTGGCCAGCGAACCCATCGCCCTCAATCCGGGCGTGAACAACATCGTGGTCAAGGTAACCGCCTCGGGCGGCAGCAAGCGCGAATATGTGATTGCGATCACGCGCGCCGGTCTGTGGTTCGAGACGTTGACGGTGGCCGATCTCGGCGGCGGCGTCTTCGGTTGCCGAGACGAGGCGAGTTGCGATGCGGCTCTGAGCGGCGGCAACGACCTGCAAATCGGCGCGCTGGCCACCGGACTCGACTCGGTACGTTTGACGCCGAACGGTTCGAGGGGGACGGCGCAAATCCGCTTTTCCTCTCTGGACAGCGCAAGCCGCAGCGCCCTTCGGTCGGTGAAATTCTGCATCGGCACGACCGCCTATTCCCTGTCGGGCTTGAGTGGTCAGGCGGTTACCCTGTCCGGCGTCAACCTGAGTTTGGCCGCTGGGGATCGGATCGATCTGAGCCTCGGCTTGGTGTGCGCCGCCGGCACGAAGTCCACCATCAACCACCTGACGGCGTTGACGGCGACCAGCGCGACCAGCGCGGGCGGCACGTTTGCCAATCTCGCGCTGACTCCGGCCACCTTCAATGGGGACACGCGAACCTACACGGTCTCGGTGCCCAATACGACTCTGTATGTCAAGTTGACGCCGACCGTGGCCGAGAGCACGGCGACCATTGCCGCGGGGCGAGCCGGCCGGGCGTTGTCGCCGGTAGCCAGCGGCGAGGTCAGCGATGCCATCGGCATTATCGCGGGGGCGAACAATATAAGAGTGGTGGTAACTGCCTTGAACGGCACGCTGCGGGAATACACGATTGCGATAACGCGAGCCAACCCGCCGGCTCACAGCAAGTTGGTGAGCAATACCGGACAGACCGGCAGGCCCCTTGACGGCGTGACTCTCGACGCTCTCAGTGCGCAGGGTTTCAGAACCGGCAGCAGTAGCAACTTCTACGAGTTGGAGCGCGTTGAGATCAGATTTAATGCGGCACCGAGCAATTCCGCTGCGGTTCGCGTGGAGTTGTGGTCATCGAAGAACGGTGATGGGCACGAGAAGGTCGCGGATTTGCAGAGCCCGCAGAGCATCGGTCAGGGCGATGTCAGTTTCCGCGCACCGCCCAACACATTGCTTGCGGGTAGTAGCCAGTATTTTGTGGTGATTGAAAGCAATCCGGCAGACAGCAATGCGAAATTGGCCGCCACTTGGTTGCAAGCCGAGGATAGTGGGGCGGCAGCCGGTTGGAGCATCGACAATATCAGGAGATGGGCGAACACTTGGAAGACCGTCCACAATCCGCCCACCGGCGGCCCCATGCGCATTGCCGTCCACGGTCGTCCGGCGCGCTACGCCAACATCGCCGACCTGCGCACGTTGACGGTCAGCACCAGCACCGACGGCAGCGATTTCTCCGGCACCCTCACCTACGCCCCGACCTTTGCGGCGGCCACTACCACCTATGCCGCCACGGTGTCCACCGATGTAACCCATGTCAAACTGACGCCGACCACCGCAGGCGGTGCCGCCGTCAAGGTGGGCAAGGCGGGCTCGCCTCTGTCGGCGGTTGCCAGCGGCACGTCCAGCCAAGCCATCGCCCTCGATGTGGGCGAGAACATTTTGCAGTTGGAGGTAACGGCGGCGAACGCTGTCCTCGCCAAGACCTACACGGTAACGGTAACGCGGGAGGATCCGGTATTGCTCGAGGTCGAGTTGCCGAGCGTTACCGTGAATGCCGGCGCGACCTTGCCGCCTATCGACCTGAACGACCATTTCAGCGGCGGCGTCGGTAGCACCTTGACCTACACGGCGGCCTTTTTGTACGGCGAACAAAGAGCGAGCATTTCCTGGAGCGGTGTCGGCAACCACCTGCTGACCATTCGCGGCATAGAGGGCGGCATTGTCGCCCTACAGATTACCGCACGAGACGCCAACGGCTACCAAGCCGAGGAAAGGCTCTCCATTCGCGTGAACAAGAGCTACACCATCACCGCCACGGCGTCGGCATTCGAGGGCGATGAAGACGGCGCTACCTTGACCATCACGCTGGATCAGCGACTGGGTGGCAAACCATTGGCCTTCAGCGTTGCCGCCGACTACACACAGGGCGGGAGTGCCGAGGCGGCCGATGTGGGCAACATTGCCGGTACTGTGTGGGTGCCTCGCTACAGTGATAGCGGATCCTTCTCGATTCCGCTGGTGGACGATGAGATAGATGAGAACGACGAAGACTTCAAGATAGTCGTTTCCAGCCGCGACGCGAACTGGTACAAGCAAGTGGACGGCGCGGACACCGCCACGATAACCATCCACGACAACGACGGCGTGCCGAACGCGCTCACCGAGTTGAGCATTGCGGAGCGAGACGCGCGTCTCGAGTTGTCGTGGAGCGAGCCATCCGGCGCGCCGGTAAGCGGCTACAAGATACGCTACAAGGAAAGCGCCGCCGACAGCGTATCGGCCACCACCGAGGACGATCCGTCCACTGGCTGGGTGGAGCTCGCCGATGTGGTCGCCACCACCACCTATTCGCTCACCGGTTTGAGCAACGGCACCGCCTACGATTTGCATGTATGGGCGATCAACGCGGACGGCAACGGTCCCTGGGTAAGCGGCAACGGCACGCCCAACAAGACCTACGCCATCAGCGCCCTCAGCGACGCCACCATCGCCGAGGGCGGCAGCGCGTCGCTGACCATCACCCTGAACGAGGACGCCCCCACGGGCGGGCTGCTCCTCACACTGATGCCGGATTACAGCGGCGGCGCCACCGCCGCGGCCGAGGATGTGGGCGGCACGCTACCGGCCAGCGTCAGCGTGGCCGAAGGCGAGAGAACCGCCAGCGCAACCATCCTCATCGCGCGGGATGCGCTGGAGGAGGAGGACGAGACCCTCACACTGACACTCACCTCCGCCGCCAGCGGCTGGGCCGCGGCATCCACCGACGCCAGCGCCACCATCACCATCACCGACACCACCGAAGACTTGTATTTTGCCGCCACCGAAGTGAATGTAGTGGAAGGCTCGCAGGCGATGTTGACGGTCAATCGCGGCGGAGACGACACCAGCCGGTCGATCGATTTCACGGTAACCCCGTCGGTGGGTTCTTCGGACACTGCCACCGCCGCCGACTTCACAAGCGGCGTGGTAACCGGCAGCATTGCCGCTGGGGAAACCTCGGCCACGGTGGGCATCGGCACCACGGACGACACGAATGTGGAGGGCGCCGAGACCTTCACCGCGACCTTGACCACCAGCACCGCCGGCTACCGCATTCCCGCCACCGCCACCATAACCCTCGCCGACACCTCCAGCAACGCCGACCTGAAGGCGCTGACGGCCACCCGCAACACCAGCGCTAGCGGCACATTCACCGCCCTCGCGCTGGATCCGGCCACCTTCGATACGGCCACCCTCGCCTATAGCGCCTCGGTGGCCGCGGTAGTCTCCCATGTCAGGCTGACGCCGACGGTGGCCGACGACACGGCCACGATTGCGGTGGGCAAGTCCGGCGGCACGCTGCAGTCGGTAACCAGCGGCCAGCCCAGCCACGCCGTCGAACTCGCCGAGGGCGCCAACCCGATCGCGATTGCGGTAACGGCCGAGGACGGCACCACGGTGCGCACCTACACGGTAACGGTAACCCGCGCCGGCGCATGGCTCGAGACGCTGACGCTGGCCGACCTCGGCGGCGGCGCGTTTGGCTGTAGCGACCGGACGAGTTGCGATGCGGCCTTGAGCGGCGGCAATGCGGTGCAACTCGGCACGGTGAGTACGGCGCTCTCCTCGGTGCGCCTGATTCCGAGCGGTTCGGGCGGTTCGGCGCAGTTGCGCTTCGCATCGTTGAATAGTCAAACCCGCAGCGCGCTGGCGGCGTGGAATTTCTGCATCGGCACCACCGGCTATTCCTTGTCGGGTTTGAGCGGAGATTCGATTACCCTGTCCGGCGTCGATGTGAGCGTGGCCGCCGGCGACCGCATCGACCTGAGCCTCGGCCCCATCTGCGCCGCCGAGGCGAAGTCCGGCAACAACATCCTGCAGGCGTTGGCGGTGGCCGGCGGCACCAGCGCCAGCGGTTCGTTCGCCACGCTCACGCTGACGCCGTCCGCCTTCGATTCGGACACGCGCACCTACACGGCCTCGGTGGCCAGCGATATATCCCACATCAGGCTGACGCCGACGCTGGCCGACGACACGGCGACGGTTTTGCTGGGTCGATCTGGCACGTACCTGTCGCCGCTACCCGTTGGCGCGTCCGACATAACGCTGGAACTGGCCATCAATGCAACCGATCTCGCCGTGGTGGTAGTGGCCGAGGACGGTAGCCGGCGCGCCTACAAAATTATGCTAACGCGGGCGCTTGCCTCCGCCAGTAGCGCGCTGGTGGGCAATCAGCAGCTGGGGTTATCCGTGAGCGCCAATAGTGCTTGGAATGTGGGCTCCGCCAGATTGGCTCAGGAGTTCACGACCGGCAACCACGCCAACGGCTACAATTTGGATAGCATCTCGTTCTGTATTTGGAATAGGCAGTTATCGGCCGAGCGGGTGCGGGTGGAGTTGTGGACTGTGATGCCTGGCGGCCACTGGTCCACTAGCTCACCGGGAGAGAAGATCGCAGACTTGACGGATCCCCAGCTGGCGGGCCAAAACTTTAGATTCCGCCAAGGCGAAGCTACCTTCCGCGCGCCGGTCAACACCGTGCTTCGCGCCAACACCAAATATTTTGCGGTGATTTACGGCGTTGGCGGAAATGCGGGTCAGCTTTGCACCACTGTTAGCAATCTCGAGCGGAGTTCCGCAGCGGGCTGGAGCATTCAGGACTTTTATAATTCTAATCAACTAGGAAGTTGGAATGCAGGTTCCAGTTCCGCACTGATTCGCGTCTACGGCTGGCCTTCCCCCCGCTCCATCGACGCCAACCTGAGCGCGCTTACCGGCAGCACCAGCGCCGACGGCAGGGATTTCTCCGGCGGATTCGCCAACGCCCCGACCTTCAATCCGAACGCCCCGACCTACGCAGTTACCGTGGGCAGTGGGGTAACCCACATCAAGTTGCGCCCGACTCCGGCGCACAGCGGCGCCACCGTCAAGGTGGGCAGGGCGGGCACGATTCTGTCGCCGCTGGCCGGCGGCTCGCCCAGCGAGAGCTACGCCCTGAATTTGGGCACGAATGCATTCGAGATCGAGGTAACGGCGGAGAACATCGCCACCACCAGAACCTACGCGGTTACCATCGTGCGGGCGAACTACGACTTGAGCGCCGCGGCGACGGCGGTCGAGGGCGAGAGCGTCGACTTGACCATCAATCTGGTCGAGGGCGCGCCGGTGGGCGGATTGGCGTTCAGCGTTGCCACCGACTACACGGGCGGGGCGGCATCGGCGGCGGATGTGGGCCGTTTGCCGACTTCGGTAAGCGTGCCCGAAGATGCCCGCACGGCGAGTTTTACCGTTCCGTTGTTGGACGACTTGGTGGACGAGGGCAACGAGACCTTCAAGGTGTTCATTCACACCGCCGCGTCAGGCTGGGAGAAACTCGGCGGCGGGCGGGAAACCGCCACGATTACCATCATCGACAACGACACGGCGGGAATCACGCAGTCGCATACCCGCCTGAAGGCGGTGCCGCAGGGCGATCGCACCTACACGCTGGTGCTGGCGAGCAAGCCGACCGGAGATGTGGTGATCACGCCGAGTAGCAGCGCGCCGGATTCGGCGACGGTGAGCGGCGCGATAACCTTCACTCCGGATGATTGGGACACGCCGCAGGCAATCAGCGTAACCGGCAAGACTGCGGGTAGCACCATCATCAGCCATGTTGTGGCGAGCGCCGACGGCAAATACGATGGAGACGCGGTGTCGATTGCGAATGTGGCGGTAACGGTAACGCCGCGAATTGCGGCGCCGGTGTTCTACCCTGCCGACGGCGCCGTATTCACCTATAGCGCTGCCGCCGACACCAACATCACCCTGACCTTCGCCGAGGCCATTCGCAAGGATTACGCCGGTGGCAGATTCACCACCGATGAAGATCTGTCCGCCATCCTCACCCTGAAACGCGATGACGGCAGCGGCACCGACATCCCCTACGTCGCCAGCATCGACAACGACACCATCATCACCATCGATCCGCTTGCCAAGTTGCGAGACGGGATGATTTATGTGGCGCTCACGGACGGCTACTACAACGTCGATCAAGAGCAGGGCACGGCGGCCAGTGCCACCTTTACAGTGGACACCATGTTGTCGCCGCCGACCTTCAATCCCGCCGACGGTCGCCGCATCACCGACTCCACAAGCAACATCACGCTGACCTTCAACGAGGCCATCAAGCAGGACGCTCGAGGCGGCGAGTTTGCCGATACCGATCTGTCCGACCTAGTCATCCTGAAGCGCACGGACGCCGGCGGCGCCGACATCCCCCACACCGCCAGCATCAACTCCGCCAAGACCGTCATCACTCTCGACCCGACCGGCAATCTGCCCGACGGGGGGATATATGTGGCGATTACGGATGGCTACTACGATGGAGTCGGGCGTCAGGGCATGGCGGCAAACGCGACCTTCTCGGTGAACACTTCGGGGGAGGCGGTGCGTTTGTTCGTGAGCAACATGAGTCAGCAAAGACCGATTGCCGGGCGGATAAATTTCAGTACCCACAGCGCGCAGAATTTCATAACCGGCACGCACGCCAACGGCTACGAGTTGGATCACATCGCGCTGCGCTTCGAGCAGTTGCCGGCCAAGACTGCGGATGTGCGTGTGGAGTTGTGGTCATCGAGCGGCGGCAACCCGCATTGGAAGCTCGCGGACTTGCGCGCTCGCTGGCCTAGAACCCCCGGAGATGTCGGTTTCTATGCGCCATCCAACACCGTGCTGGCACCCAGAGCCGAGTATTTCTTGGTGATTTACAGTGTTCCGACTCAGAGTTCCGGAGATATGGTGGCTACCTGGAGCACCGCTCAGGATAACAATTCGGTAACCGGCTGGAGCATCGGCGACATCCGGCGCACCGGAAGAGATTGGAAGACCAACTGCTGCCCACCCACCGGCGGTCCCTTGTTGATTCGCGTGCACGGCATACCCGAATCCCGCTCCGCCAACAACAACCTGCGCACCCTGACGGGCAACACCAGCGAAGACGGCAGCGACTTCTCCACCACCCTCACCTACACTCCGGACTTTGCCGCCACCACCACGGCCTATACCGCCACGGTGCCGAGCACGGTAACTCATCTCCAGTTGACGCCGACGGTGGCCGATCCCGCTGCCGATGTGCGAGTGGGCAAGGCGGTCGATGCCTTGCAGTCGGTGGGTAGCGGTACGGCCAGTCAGGCCATTGCCCTCGCCGCTGGCTTGAACACCATTCGGGTACGGGTAACGCCGGCCAACACCGTCGCCGCCAAGGTGTATACGCTACGGGTAACTCGGCAGCCCATCTCGCTGATTGCGGAAATGCCGGATATGCGCGTGAACGCCGGCGAGAGCGCCCCCGCCATCGATCTGAGCGATTATTTCCACGGCGCCGCGACCCTGACTTACTCCGCCTCGGCAACGCCGAATGCCGTGGCGAGCGTTTCGCTTGGCGGCAGCGGCAGCGACAACGACATGCTCACCGTTACAGGCGAAATCGGCGGCAATGCGCAGATAACCGTGACCGCGCGGGATGCGGATGGCAACGAGGCGCAACAATCTTTCACCGCGATGGTGCGCTCGACCTACCGGATTAGCGAAACGGTCGGCGTTGCCGAGGGCGAGCGCGCCGTGTTGTCGATCACCCTCGACAGCGATGCGCCGCCGAGCGGATTGCGCTTCACAGTAGCCACCGACTACACGGGTGAGACTGCAACTGCGGCGGATGTGGGCAATATCCCGAATCAAGTAATCGTGCCCGCAGGGGAGCGCACGGTGAGTTTCGGCATTGCGACCGCGCAAGATGATGTGGATGAAAGTAATCCCGATAGCGAGACCTTCAAGGTGATCATCGCCACCACCGCAGTCGGATGGGAGAAGGCGGAGGAGGATGCGGACACCGCAACGGTAACCATCTACGATGATGACGGTGTGCCGAACAAACCGATCGGGTTTACCGTGGTTCCGCGCGATGGGAGTCTCATATTGTCCTGGCGCATTTCGCCCGGTGCACCGATAACCGCCCACATGGTGGAGTACAGGTCGGAGAGGAACGATAGAGAGAGATCGTCGATAGATATCGCTGCCGATGCCACCACCCACACCTTCACCGGTTTGCGCAACGGTACTCAATACTTGGTGCGCGTGTGCGCGAAAAACACCAAAGGCAGAAGTCCCTGTGAAAGCACGTCTGCCACGCCCGCATATGGTTTCACCATCGCCGATGTTACCGCTACCGAGGGCGGCAACGCGGTGTTGACCGTTACGCTGGGGGCGAATGCGCCCTCGGGCGGTTTGGCCTTCAGCGTAACGCCGGAATATGGCGATGGAGACGGCAGCGCCACCGCCGAGGATGTGGGCACGGTTCCATCCAGCGTTCGCGTGGAGCAGGGCGCCACCACCGCCAGCCTGACCATCCCCATCGCGCGGGATGCGCTGGAGGAGGAAGACGAGACCTTCACAGTGTCATTCACCACCACCGCCTCCGGCTGGGCCGGATCGTCCACCGGTGCCGGCACGGCCACGGTTACCATCCGCGATGCCACCGAGTCGTTGCGTTTCAAGACCAACCCGCTGAGCGTGGCCGAGGGGGCCGGCACGGCCACGGTTACGGTGGAACGCACCGGCTCGACTAGTGGTGAAGTTTCCTTCAGACTGACCACTGCGGACGGCAGCGCTCGCGCCGGTAGCGACTACACGGGTTTGAGCGACGAGAGTGCCAGCATCGCCGATGGCGCGGGCGAGGTGGAAATTCCGATCACCATCGCCGATGACGACATAGATGGGTTGGATCGGACTTTCACCGTGTCCATCGGCGGGGTGAATTCATCAAGCGGCTACCGCATAAGCGGCGACGATCTCAGCGTAACCATCCGCGATGACGATCCGTCCGGCGTAACCGCTTCCACGACCAACTTGGTATTGGCCGAGGGCGGCACGGCGACCTATTCGTTGGTGTTGGACAGCGAGCCAAGCGCCGATGTAACGATCACGCCGAGCAGCGATGCAGAGGACAAGGCGACGGTGAGCGGCGCGCTCACCTTCACGCCGGCCGATTGGAGCGTGGCACAGCCGGTAACCGTTACCAGCCAATCCCTCGGCGACGCGACCATCCGCCACGCGGCGGCGAGCGCGGATGCCAAGTACCACGGCAGTGCGCTGTCATTGCCGAGCGTGGCGGTAACCACCCGCGTTCTCTCGGCGACCATTTCGCCCGCCGACGGCGCCGCCATCAACGATGCCGGCAGCGACATCGTGATCACCTTCAGCGAGGCCGTTTACAAGGATGCCGCCGGCAGCGATTTCTCTAGCGATGCCGATTTCGCCGCCCTACTCACCTTGCAGCGAGGCGCCACTGCCATTCCCTACAGCGCCAGCATAAACGCCGCCAAGACGATCATCACCATCGATCCGACCGCGAATCTGTCCGAAGGGGAAGTGTATGTAGCCGTGAGCAACGGCTACTACGGCGCGGCGGGCAATTCGGGAACGGCGGCCAGCGCGACCATCACGGTGGACACCACGGCGCCGACGGTATCGTCGTTCACTCCGGTTGACGGCACCACGGTTACCACCGCCGCCACCAACCTCACATTGACCTTCTCCGAGGCCATCGGCAAGTCGGACGGAACTTCCTTCACTGCCGCCGAGCTATCGGCCCTGATCACGCTGAATGAAGTAGACGCCAACGGCGCGGCCATTCCCTACACCGCCGGCCTCAACCAAGCAGCCACGGTGCTGACCATCGCCCCGACCGTCCCTCTGAGCGACGGCGATGTATATGTAGCGGTGAGCGACGGCTACTACGATGCGGCGGGCAATCAGGGCACGGCGGCGAGTGCGACCATTACGGTGAATGCGGCCAATCCGGGCGTGTTGGCGTTCAATCCGGCGAATGGGGAAAGCGTGAGCGACAACACCATCGACATCACGCTGATCTTCACCGAGGCCATCAAGAACGGCGACGCCGGTGATTTTTCCGCCGCCGACTTGTCCGCCCTGATCACCCTGCGGGCGAACAACGCCAGTGGCACGGCCATCCCCTACACACCCAGCATCGACGCCACCAACAAGATCGTAACCCTCGACCCGACCTCGGACTTGGCCAACGGCTCGGTATATGTAGCCGTTACCGACGACTACTACGATGTGGCCGGCAATCGCGGCGCGGCGGCCAACGCCACATTCACCGTCGATTCGGCGACACCGGCGAAACCCGCCACCAAGCAGGAGACGCCGCTGGATTTGAGTGCGTCGATCACTGGAGAGGGAGAGGTAACTCTGCTGTGGCGCAAGGGCACCAACCGTTTTGTCGCGCAGGGCTACTCGATCGAATCTCTGCGAACTTCGCCGACCGGCGGCACCAGCGTGTTCAAGGATGTGGCGCGCAATCGGCGGGTGGGTCAATCGGAGATGATCAGCGGTTTGCAGTTATTCTCCGGCGGCACGCGCTATGCGTTTCGCGTGCGAGCGAAGGCGCTACTGGCGTATCAGGCGAGCGATTGGACTGAATGGGTGAGTGTGTCATTCCCCGCCTTCAACGCCGACTTGAGCAACTTGACGGCGAGCGCCACCGGCGGCGCGGACTATGCGCCGTTGGCACTCACGCCGTCCTTCTCTGCACAGACCACGAATTACCGAGCGGTGGTGGCGAGCACGATTGTCAATGTGAAATTGACGGCGACGACGGATCAGGGCAACGCCGGAATTCGGGTGGGTCGCGCCGGCGGCATTCTCGTGCCGGCGGACAGCGGTGAGGAGAGCGTCGCCGTGCCGCTTGCCACTGGCGCCAATGAAATACTGGTGGTGGTCAATGCCGGAGACGGCAGAACGGCGAAGACCTATCAGGTTACGATAACGCGCAGTGCCGGAACCGCCACGCCGTGGCACGACTACTGGAGCGACTATGGAGATGGTTTCTGGTCGGCTACGATGAAGACCGGATACCCCAAGGACGTTGTCGTTACCCATGTTGCCACGGATACCTTTACCACTACCTACCACAGCATTGTTCCAGATCAGTCTTGCGGCGCAGGTGCTCAAAATTACGATGGTCGGCCTAGAGGCGACTCCAAACTTTATGCCCTATACATACCCGGTACAACTCCGGGGGGGCTCAAGTATGTTCAGGTCAATGACCGGTGTCAGCCTCTTCTCACTACCGAAACCACCAGACGGCAGACTACTACCACCTATACCAACCCCAATTTCGAGATTGTCGGCTGCGACTACGGATTTGGCCCGGGAACTTCCGGCTACGGCACTAGGAATTGCGCGAGCAGTCGGGTGCTCACGGACAATGTATTCCGCTATCCCTTCGGCTATTTCGGTTCGGATTACCAGATCAGGCGTTTCTGGATCGACAACGACAACCACTCGCGCGCCTTGGAGATCGAGTTCAGTCGGGATATGAGTGCCCTGCGCGATGCCGTGGTATTCGTCGACGGCAGTCAGTATCCGATTCGCAAGGCGACCTTCCACAACGGCAACAAGACTCTGCGCTGGCAGAATTCCGGTTTGATCTGGCGGGCGAACCAACGAGTCGCGCTGCAGTTTGCCATGCCGGCGCCGGTATTCGCGGTAACGCCGGGAGCGGCCGACGGCGTGCCCACCCTCGCGGTGGATGTTACCGGCCCCGATCCGTCCGTTTACGACATCATCTTGCAGATCAAGGAAGCCTCCGCCGACTGGCCGACATTGCGCACGGACAGCGCCCATCTGCCGAACGGCGTTACCCTGATCGAATCCGCGAGCACGGGCGGCAAACTCGTGTATACCGGTTTCGAGGCGGGCACCGACTACGAGGTGCGGGCGCACTTGGTGAACAAGTCGGATGCGGACAACCGCGTGGTCGTTGACGGCGCCTTCGCCTCGGCGGTTTCGGTAACCACTTGGGGGCTGCCGGGCAAGCCGATCGGCGTTACCGCCGCGCCCGGCGCTCGCAAAATGGATGTATTGTGGGAAGCGCCGAGCGACCTCGGCGGCACCGGCACCTATACACCGAGCATCACCGGCTATCAAGTACGTTGGCGCACGGCGGCGGTTGGCGACGGCGATGCGGGAGTATGGCAGCCGCATATCGGCGGCGCGCCCGCGGTTTCCGGCTACCGCACCCACGCCATCACCAGTCTGGCCTCGGACACCACCTACGAGGTACAAGTACGCGCGCAAAACGGCATCGGCGAGGGCGGTCCGTGGTCGGATACGGTATCGGCGCGGGTATGGGCGCCGAGATTGGGATTGTGGTCGGCGACGCTCACGGTGGGAGACATCACCGGCGCCACGGACAAAGGCTGCTCGACCCCCGCGGGTGGCGCATTGTGTTCCGTGCCGGCGGTGTTGAGCGAGGATTCATTCAGTCACGAAAACGTAACCTACACGGTAGAGGCGATTCGCTACAAATCAACGGGGCGGATAGAGATCGAGTTGGATCGAGCCTGGCCGGACGATTTGAAGCGAGCGGCGTTGCAGGTGGACGAACGGGAGTTTTTGCTGAGCCGAGCGACCTATTCCGCATCCTCCGAAGTGGTCAGCATCGGCCCCATATCTGCCATTCCGGTAGTCGGCACGCAGGTCGATTTCCAACTACAGTGGCCGACTCGTTCATCCAACGCCCACCTGATTGCGTTGACCGCATCGAGCGGTGCCAGTGCCGCCGGCACCTTCAGCGACATTCGGGTAATCCCCCAACCGTTCGACTCGGCCACGCGCACCTACCGAGCCTTGGCGCCGACCACGGCAAGCCATGTACGATTGACGCCGACGGCGGGGGATCGCACGGCGACTATTCGGGTCGGTCGAACGGGCACGATGCAGCCGGTAACCAGCGGCCAACCGAGCGCCGCCTTCTCCTTGATCGAGGGCAGCAATCCGCCCATTCTCATCGAGGTAACGGCCGAGGACGGCAGCCAGTTGGTATATCGGGTAACGGTAATTCGCGGCACCTTCTGGTCGGCCACGCTGACGCTATCGGACTTGAACGGCGGCACATTCGGCTGCAACAATCTGGCGAATTGCGATTCGGCATTGAGCGACAACAGCATAGAGATCGATGCCGCGACCACCGCCCTCGCCTCGGTGCGTTTACTTCCGCGCGGCACCCAGGGCACTGTGGCGTTGCAGTTTTCATCGCTGGACAGCCAGACGCAGGACACCTTGCGGGTACTGAATTTCTGCGTAGGCACGACGCCGTATCCGTTATCCGGATTGCGTGGTCGTTCGGTTACCCTTTCCGGCGTCAATGTGAGTTTGGCCGCCGACGATCGAATTTCCTTGAGTATTGGAGCCGACTGCGCCGCCGATGCCAAGTCCACCAACAACACGCTGGCGGGCTTGACGGCGACCAGCAGCACCAGCGCCGATGGAACCTTCGGCGCGCTTTCGCTGATTCCGCCGACCTTCGATGTGGACACTCATGCCTACGCGGTTGCGGTGGTCTCGGATGTCTCCCATGTCAAGTTGCAGGCGACCGCCGCCGATGCCACGGCACGCATACGAGTGGGCGCAGGCGGCAACCTGAATACGGTATCGAGCGGCCAGTTCAGCCAATCTATCGAACTGGGCGCGGGTGCGAACGAGATTGCGGTGGTGATCACCGCCGAGGACGCCACCACGCGCACCTACACAGTAACGGTAACGCGGGCGGGTTCCTGGTTCGAGACGCTGACGCTGTCGGACTTGGGCGGCGGCGCATTCGGCTGCGGCGATCGGGCATCGTGCAATTCGTCCTTGAGCAAGGGCAACAACATCCGACTGGGCGCCATCAGCACCGCACTGACCTCGGTGCGCCTGACACCGAACGGCACACGGGGCACGGCGCAACTTCGTTTTGCCGCATTGAACGCTCAGGGTCGCGATACCCTCAAGACCCTGAACTTCTGCGTAGGCACGACGCCGTATCCCTTGTCGGGTTTGCGCGGCGATTCGGTTACCCTGTCGGGGGTGAATGTGAGTTTGGCGGCGGCTGATCGAATTTCCTTGAGCATAGGCGTAGTGTGCGCTGACGAGGCGAAGTCCACCAACAACAACCTTTCGGACTTGACGGCCTCGGTGAGCGTTGGCGCGAACAGCCTGTTCAGCGCGATCGCATTGGTACCGGCGTTCGATGTGGACAGCCGCACCTATCGAGCATCGACCTCGGTGCCCGGTGCCATCACCCATGTCAAATTGCGCCCGACGGTAGCCGACACCACGGCAACGGTGTCGACCGGCTTGACCGGAAGGAGCCAGTCGCCGGCCGCCAACGGCCGAGACAGTGAAGCGATGGCGATAGGCGTGGGCGAGAACGATCTGACGGTAGAGGTAACGGCCGAGGACGGCACGAGGCGCGCGTATCGGGTATTTGTGCATCGATTGGAGCCGACTCCGAGTCGCAACCGGGTGTTGGTGAGCAACATCGGTCAGGGTAATCCGGTAGGGGATGTGAAGTTTGTCGCCTTCGATTGGGCGCAGGGATTCGTAACCGGCAACCACGCGCGCGGCTATATTCTGGAACGAGTCGAGTTCTGTTTTGCCACGGCGCTGCATGCCGATGCCGGTGGGGTGAACGGTTGGGTGTACACCTACAAAAATGGCTTTCGCGATGAACGCATCGCCCATCTGCGCCCGCCGTCGAGCGTTGGCGCGGGCAATGTGAGTTTCCGCGCGACGGAGAACATCGTGTTGAAGCCGAACACCACCTATTACGCGGTGCTGGATGCCCGGCTGCTCGATTTCAAGACGTTGTTGTGCGCCACCAGTAGCGGTGCCGAGGACAGCGGCGGGTTAGCCGGTTTCAGCATTCTCAACACGAGATTCGATGGCCGCACGGCACACGCGGGCCCCATGAAGATTCGCGTGCACGGCCAGACCATTCCGGCATCGAGATCGACCAACGCCGATTTGCGTTCATTGGCGGCTCACACCAGCACGGACGGCAGCGATTTCACTACCGCGCTGACCTACGCCCCGACCTTCGCCGCTAGTACCGCGGCCTACACCGCCTCGGTGCCCAGCCCGATCACCCATGTCAAACTGACGCCTCGGGCGGTGGAGAACGGCGCGATCGTCAAGGTGGGTAAGGGCACCTCCCTGCTACCAGTGGCGCGCGGACAAGCCAGTCAAGCGATTGCGCTGGAGGCCGGGATGAACGAGATACGAGTCGAGGTTACCTCGGCGAACATCGCCGTGGCGAAGACCTACATGTTGACGGTAACGCGCTCCGGCGTATCGCAGATTGCGCCGATAGCCGATATGCGCGTGAACGCCGGCGCGACCTCGTCCATCGACCTGAACGACCACTTCCGAGATGGCGGCAGCGGCACCTTGACCTACACGGCCAGCGTGAGCGAGAACGGGCAAATAGCCGGTGTTTCCCTCGGCGGCACCGCCAATAACCTGCTGATCGTGAGCGGCAAGGTAGGCGGCACTGCGACGGTTACCGTGCGCGCCAACAGCGAAAACGGCGATCAGGCGGAAACCAGTTTCGATGTATTGGTGCGCTCGACCTACGCCATCACGGCCACGGCGGCCGCAGCCGAGGGCGAGAATGCCACCTTGACCATCACCTTGAGCGAGGACGCGCCGACCAGTTCAGCGGGCGTGGCGTTCGATGTGGCAACGGTTTTCACCGGTGATGCGACCGCAGTAGCGGCGGATGTGGGCAATATCGCCAGTACGCTATCCGTGCCGGCCGGCAGCCGCACCGCATCCTTGCCAGTGCCACTGGTGGACGACGAGGTGGACGAGGACGCCGAGACCTTGCGGGTAGTGATCACCCCCCAATCGTCGGTAACCGGCTGGAACAAGGAAGCGGACGGCGCGGACACCGCCGTGGTAACCATCTACGACGATGACGGCGTACCGGATGCGCCCACCGACTTGGTGGTAGGGGCGCGGAATCAGGAACTCGACTTGTCGTGGAGTGCGCCGCCGGGCGTGGTAAGCGGCTACAAGTTCCAATACAAGGAAGCCGATGCGGGCGAGGTATCGGCGACCATTGCGGGGGATCCATCCAGCGGTTGGGTGGAGGTTGCGGAAGTGGCCACCACCACCACCTACACGCTCACCGGCCTGACCAACGGCACCACCTACGATGTGCATGTTTGGGCGACCAACGCGGACGGAGACGGCCCGTGGGTGCGCGGAAGCGGCACGCCCAACAATACCTTTTCGGTTGGCGATGCAACCGTTGCCGAGGGTGAGATGGCGGTGTTGAGCGTTACCCGAAACGGGCCTGCGCCTCTGGGCGGTTTGCAATTTCGGGTAACGGCCATCTACGGGAGCAGCGCCGCCGACCAGCCCACTCTCAGCTACGCCGCCGCCGAGGATGTGGGGGCGGTGCCGAGCACGACCGATCTGAATGGAAGCGTGCGCATACCCATCGAGCGGGATGGATTGGAGGAGGAGGACGAGATATTCCGCGTAACCCTCACACCTCTGGTCAGCGGCTGGATCGAGGAATCCTCCGGCGCCGGCACGGCCACGATCACCATCACCGACACCACCGAGGAATTGGCATTTGCCGCCACCAATGTGAAGGCGGCGGAGGGTCGCCAAGCGATGTTGACGGTAACGCGCAGCGGCGACGACACCAGTCGTGCGGTGGATTTCACGGTAACCCCGTCCGATGGCACCGCTACCACCGCCGGCAACGACTTCACCAGCGAGCCGGTAAGCGGCACCATCGGCATTGGGGAAACCTCGGCCACGGTGGGTATCAACACCACGGACGATACCGATGAGGAGGGCGCTGAGACCTTCACCGCGACCTTGAGCGTGGTCGGCACCACCGGCTACCGAATTGCCGATGACGCAGGCGTGGCCACCATCACCCTCACCGACGATTCCGCCGATGCCGACCTGACGGCGCTGACGGCGGCAAGCGGCAGCAGCGCCAGCGGCGCATTCACCCCGCTCACGCTGATTCCCGAGATATTCGATGCGGCCACTTTCACCTACGAGGTCGAGGTAGCCGACACCGCCACCCACATTCAGTTGACGCCGACCGTATCGGACACCGGCGCGACCATCGCGGTGGGTCGAGCCGGCAGTCTGAAGACGGTGGCCGATAAAACCGCCAGCTCAGCCATCCCCCTCAATTTGGGGATAAACCGAATCTTGGTCGAGGTAACGGCGGAGAACGGTAGCAAGCAGATCTACACGGTTGTGGTACGCGGCGCCGTCTGGTCGGCCGATCTGGCCATAACGTCTCTCGGTAACTCCGGCGAGTTCGGTTGCCGCGACAAGGCCGGTTGCGATGTGGCATTGAGCGACAACAGCATTCCTCTGGCCAGCGGCACCACCGCGCTGACCTCGATTCGCCTGATTCCGTCCGGTGCGAGCGGCACTCTGGAATTGCGCTTTACCGCCTTGAACAGCCAAACCCGCAGCGAGCTGGCCGGTTTGAAGTTCTGCGTTGGCAAGGTGCCGCATCCCCTGTCGAGTTTGAGTGGTGATTCCATCACCCTGTCCGGCGTCAATGTGAGCGTAGCGGTTGGCGACGAAACCGACTTGAGCATCGGCGTCTTGTGCGCCCGAGACGCGCGCTCCACCGACAACACTCTGCGTTCGCTGCGAGTGTTGAGCAGCGCGAGCGCCAGTAGCGGATTTGCCGCGCGCGAGTTGACGCCCGCTTTTGCCGCGGGCACCCACACCTATCGGGTTTCGCCGCCGGGCGAGTCTTCCTATATCCGCTTGCTGCCGGCCGTGTCCGAGGGCGCGGCGATCATTGAAGTGGGGCGGGCAGGGGATTCGCCGGATGGTCTATCGCCGTTGCCCAGCGGTCAGCGCAGCAATGCGTTCGGAATCGCTACTGGGAGCTATCCATTCAATCTGGTGGTCACGGCCGAGAACGGCAGTAAGCGTACCTACACGGTTACGGTAACGCGCGCCGCGCCGAGTAGCACCGACAGCGTCATACTGGTGAGCAATTTGGATGAGTCGATCGGCAACAATGCTAATATTGATGCGACGAACATCGGCGATTCGACAACCATGCAAGGTTTTCGCACGGGCGCCAACCCCGAAGGTTATGTGGTGGATCGCATCCAGTACTCATTCAAGGTTGCGCCGCAGAATGCGAGCAGGGTTGCCGTGGAGTTGTGGTCTTCGAAGGAGAACGGCAAGCCGAATCGGAAGATCGTGGACTTGATAACGCCGGCGAGCATCGGCACGGGAACGGTAACCTTCCGCGCGCCGCCCAACACCACTCTGTCGAAGGCAACCACCTATTTCGCGCGAATTCACCATCTGGATGGTAGTAGCACCCGTGGCAGGGTGTATACCACCGCAAGCGATGCCGAGAGCAGAGGAACCAAACCGGGTTGGTCTATCGACAACATCAGAACCTCTCCCGCTGGGACGTCGACTTCGGTTCGATCGGTAAAAATCCGCGTGTACGGCTGGAGCTCCACGCGCTTCGCCAACGCCGATTTGAGCGCGCTGGCGGCCACCATCAGCACCGACGGCAACGACTTCTCCAGCACGCTCACCTACACACCGACCTACTCGCCGAGCACCTTTACCTATACCGCCACGGTGCCGAGCACGGTAAGTCACATCAAGTTGACGCCGACCGCTGCGCAAAGCGACGCCACCATTCAGGTGGGCAGAGCGGATGCGACCCTGTCGGCGGCAACCAGCGGTCGAGCGAGTCGGGCGATTGCCCTCGATGCGGGCAAGAATGAACTGCAGGTGGTGGTACAAGCAGAGAACATCGCCGTCACCCGCACCTATACGCTAACGATAACGCGAGAGGCGTTGTCCGTTACCAAACCCTTTCCCGACTTGAATATTCAGCTCGGCGCGACCTCGCCGCCCATCGACTTGAGCGATCATTTCAGCAGCGCCGCCGGCACCGCCCTGACCTACACGGCGAATGTTGCGATCAATCCGCTCAATGCGAGCGTTTCGTTGGGCGGCTTCGAAGACGATATTCTCACCGTTACCGGCAAATTGCGCGGCGGCGCGGTGATAGCCGTTTTCGCCAATGACGGCGACGGCAACTCAATCTCTGCGAATTTTAATGTGTATGTGCACTCCACCTACGCCATCAACCCCGCGGCCGAAAGCGCTGAGGGCAATCGTGCCACCTTGATCATCAGTCTCAGCGATGATGCGCCGTCGGGCGGGGTTTCGTTCGATGTGAGTGCGCTATTCGATGCCGCCGCCGGCGACACGGCGGTAGCGGCGGATGTGGGGAATTTCACAACGCCGGTAACCGTGGCCGCCGGTCAACGCGAGCAGTTTTTCTCGATTCCGATAGCAGACGACTCGGTGGACGAGGCCGCCGAGCGTTTTCGCATCCGCATCCGCCCCCGCCCCAATGTTGCAAACTGGCGGGCGCAAGCGGACGGAGCGGACACCGCCGTGGTAACCATCTACGACAATGACGGCGTGCCGAACACGCCAACCGACTTCACGGTGGTTGCGCGAGACGGCGGGCTGGATCTTTCCTGGCGCAATCCGCAGTCTTCGGGTTTGACTGGCCACGAGGTGGAGTACAAGTTGAATGATGAGAAGGTCCTCGAATGGGTAACGAAGGACGATCTCTCCGCCACGGCCACCAAACATTCGCTAACCGGCTTGGTAAACGGCATGGAATACCGTGTGCGGGTACGATCGCGCAACGCAAACAGCGTCAGCCATTATGCCGAAGGCAGCGGAACGCCCAATAAGACCTACTCTATCACCGATGTTAGCGCCGCCGAGGGTGATGACGCGGTATTGACCATCACCCTGAACGAGGTTGCGCCGAGCGACGGGCTGATCTTCGATCTGCGCTACGGCAACACCGCCGACACCGCCGTCGCCGCCGATGTGGGCACGGCGCCGACCACTGCAACCGTGACCTCGGGCGACAAAACCGCCGAAGTGCGCATTCCCATTGCGCGCGATGCGGTGCAGGATGAGGCGGACGAAACCTACACGGTTACCCTCGCCACCGGCGCCGGCACCAGCGACTGGGTCGAGGCATCCGCCGGTGCCGGTAGCGCCACCATCACCATCACCGACACCACCGAGGAAATGGGTTTTGCCGTTACTTCGGCGATGACGTCGGAGGGTTCGCAGGCGATGCTGACGATTGCTCGCAGCGGCGACACCGGCCGCTCGGCGAGTTTCACGGTAACCCCGTCGGTAGGCGATTCGGATAGCGCGACGACCGATGATTTCACAAGCGGCGCAGTTACCGGCACCTTCGCGGTCGGCGAGAATACGGCCACGGTGGGCATTACCACTACGAACGATGAGTCGATCGAGGGCTTCGAAACCTTCACCGCGACTCTCGCCGCGGCCGCCTCCACCGGCTACCGAGTGGTCGATGGCCGTGCCACGGCCACGATCACCCTCACCGACGGTTCCGACAATGCCGACTTGAGCGAGTTGGCGGTGTTTGGCGGCGCCAGCGCCGGCGGTTCTTTCACCGCGCTACCGCTTACGCCGTCGGCCTTCAATGCCGATACTCTCACCTACACAGTCGATGTGGACGATACGACCACCCATGTTCGTTTGACGCCGACGACGGCGGAAACCACGGCGACGATTACGGTGGGCGCAGCCGGCGGCAGGATGCGCGAGGTGGCAAGCGGTTTCTCCAGCCGAGCGATTCCCCTCGCCCTCGGCACCACTCGCATCATCGTGCGCGTAATGGCTGAGGATGGCGTTACCACCACGGAATATACGGTTGTGGTTCGCGGCTTCATTTGGACGGCGAATCTCCGCATAACCCCCCTCGGCGGCAACGCATTCGGTTGTAGCGGTCAGGCCGCCTGCGATTGGTCGTTGAGCGACAACAGCATACCGGTGGGGGCTACCGCCACCACCGCCACCACCACATCGCTATCCATGTTGCGCCTGCTTGCGGATGGCACGAGGGGTTCGGCGCAACTGCAGTTTTCGTCTCTCGACAATTCGAGTCGCGATACGCTCAACGCGCTGAACTTCTGCGTGGGCACGGTGCCGTATCCCATTTCCAACTTGCGCGATCGGTCGGTTACCCTGCCCGGCGTGAATGTGAGTTTGGCCGCCGGGGATCGCATCGATGTGAGCATCGGCACCATCTGCGATCCCAACGCCCGATCCACCAACAACAACCTGATGAATCTGGCGGCTCAGCGGGCGACAGGCGACGGCGCGTTTAGCAGTTTCGATCTGACGCCGTCGACCTTCGATGTGAACACGCGCACCTACACGGCCTCGGTGCCGGGCGAGATTTCCCGCATCAGGTTGCAACCGACCGTGGCGGAATCCACGGCGAGCGTGGTGGTGGGTCGTGCCGGCGAGATCATGCAGCCGGTTGCCAGTGGCGATTTCAGCCAATCTTTCAACTTCGACATCGGGATGCACGAGTTCACGGTGGTGGTAACGGCCGAGGACGGCAGCAAGCGCGCCTACACGGTGATCGTCACGCGCACGGAACCCGCCGATACCGCCAGTCGCGTGTTGGTGAGCAATCTGGGGCAGGAGATTATCATCATTAACGATTGTGATGAATTCAGCACAGCCGGATCCAGTGCAACATCTTGTTCCCATCTAACCGGTGAACACATGATGGTGGGTTTTACCACCGGTGACCACGCCAACGGCTACGATTTCGATGGCATCGATTTCAACTTTGCCAAGGCGCCACCGGTAAACAACATTACCGTGCAATTGTTGTCGGCGGAGCAGGCCGCGAAAGTGTCGGCGGCGAGCTCTACCGGGGCAGTGTTGTCGGCGAATCAGGAGCGTATTGCGTGGTTGGCCAAGCCGGCGAGTATCACCGCCGGCGTGGTCGGCTTTAGTGCACCGCCCAACACCGTGTTGAAGGCGCGCACCAACTATTTCGTTCTATTGCACAATCCAATGGTTCGTGTCATCGGGGACCGTATCGTCACTGTCGGCGGAGACTTGAAAACCGTCGGCTCGGTGCATATAACCGGCAGCGGCGAGGACAGCGGCGGCGCATCCGGCTGGAGCATCCAAAACTCCAAAACCAGATGGACCGGGAATTTTAAGCGCTCTAGCCGTCCCGCGAGAATCCGCGTGCGCGGCTGGCCTGCCCTGCGCGCCGACAACGCCGACTTGAGCACCCTTGCGGTCAACACCAGCACCGACGGCAGCGACTTCTCCACCGCGCTCACCTACACCCCGACCTACGCGCCGAGCACATTGTCTTATTCCGCCGAGGTGCCGGCCACGATAACTCACCTGCAACTGACGCCGACGGTGGCCGACAGCCGCTCCACCATCAAGATAGGCAAGGCGGGCACAACCCTATCGCCGGTGGCCAGCGGCGAGGCCAGTTCGGCCATAGCGCTGGACGGCGGTCGCGCCAATGTGATTGTGCTCGAGGTAACGGCGCAGAACTTCAGCACCACCCGCACCTACACGATGACGGTAACTCGCCGCAATCCGGTGTCGCTCACTCAGCCCATTGCCCCGGTGACGTTGAATGTCGGCACGACCTCGTCGCCAATCGACCTGAACGACCATTTCAGCCACGCGAGCGGCGCTACCCTGACCTATACCGCAAGCGTAACGACCTCACCGGAGCGAGCGAGCGTCTCGTTGGGCGGCGATGCCAAAAACCTGCTCACCATTACCGGCTTATCAAAGGACGGTGCGCGGGTAACCGTTACCGCGCGGGATGCCAACGGCAACTCAGCGCAGACTATTTTCGACTTGTACATGTACCCGACCTACGCCATCAGCCCCACCGCAGCAGCTCTCGAGGGCGATAGCGTTACCTTGACCATCACCCTTTCGGACGAGGCACCGCGAAACGGAATCGGCTTCAATGTGCGATTCACCGGCGAGAGCGCGGAGGCGGCGGATGTGGAGAGATTCACGCCGGTAGTGGTGATCAGCGAAAGCCGCACCGCCTCCTTCCCAGTCGTCTTGGCGGACGATCAACTGGACGAGGATGACGAGACCTTCAAGTTGGTCATCTCCACCACAGCAGCTTTATGGAATAAGGAGGGAGACGGTGCGGACACCGCCACGATAACCATCTACGACAACGACGGCGCGCCCAAGCAACCGACGAATTTGCGGGCGGATGTGGGCGGCGAACGCCTCGATCTGTCCTGGGGCATGGATTCCGGTCCGCCGATAACCGCCCACGAGTTGCAATATAAGTTGGCCTCGGCGGCCGACTCGGCGGCCACCGGAGACGGCAGCGATCCGTCCACCGGTTGGGTCGTGGAGAGCACCACGCTCGATGCCACCGCCACCACTTATTCCCTCACCGGCCTGACCAACGGCACCGCCTACGATGTGCGCGTGCGCGCCAGCAACGCCAGCGGCGACAGTCTCTGGGCCACGGTCAGCGCCACGCCCGCCAAAATCTATACAGTTTCCGATGCCACCGCCGCCGAGGGGGCGAGCGCGGTGCTGACCATCACGCTGGACGAAAATGCGCCCACCGGCGCGCTGACCTTCAACCTGACGCCGAGCTACGACGGTAGCGCCACTGCCGTGGAAGCAGATGTGGGTACACTGCCGCCCAGCGTTATCGTGGCGGAAGGTACCAACAGCGCCAACGTAGCCATCCTCCTCGCGCGCGATGGGTTGCAGGAGGCCGACGAGACCTTCAGCGTAACCCTCACACCCACCATCGCCAACTGGTCCGAGTCATCCAGCGGCGCCGGCACTGCCACCATCACCATCACCGACGCCACCGAGACTCTGGCGTTTGCCGCCACCTCGGTGCGGGCAGTGGAGGGCGTGCCGGCGATGTTGACGATCAATCGCGGCGGCGACGACACCAGCCGAGCGGTGGATTTCAGCGTAACCTCGTCGTTGAGCGATTCGGATAACGCATCCGCCGATGATTTCACAATCGGCACGGTAACCGGCCGCATCGCCGTTGGCGAAACCTCGGCCACGGTGAGCATCGACACTGCGGATGATGAAGTGGTCGAGGGAGACGAGACCTTCACCGCAACGCTAGCCGCTCCGGCTGCCACCGCCGCTGCCGGCTATCGCATTGCTGCCGATGGTGCCACGGCCACGGTCACCCTCATCGACTTTTCCACCAATGCCGATTTGCAGGCGCTGACGGTGAGCGCCGCTACCGGCGTGCGTGGCACATACAGCGCGGTTCTGCTGATTCCGCCCGCCTTCGATGCCGATACCCTGACCTATCTGGCCACGGTACCCACCGACAAAACGCATATCAAGTTGACGCCGACGGTGGCCGACAACGCCGCCACGGTTGTAGTGGGCAAGGTCGGCAATTTGAATGCGCTAGCCGCCGACGGTTCCAGTGCGCCCATTTCACTCGAGTTGGGTTGGAATAGCATTCGGATTGCGGTAACCGCCGAGGACGACACCGTCAAGCAATACGCCCTATTGGTGTTGCGCGGTTCCAGTTGGTCGGCCACGCTGACCACCGCGAACATCGGCGTTGGCGAGTTCGGTTGTAGATTCCAGTTGGCCTGCGATGCGGCGTTGAGCGACAACACCATCGAAGTGGGCGCCGATACCACCGGCCTCACCTCGGTGCGCATAACGCCCAATGGATCGAAAGGTGTGGTGAAACTGCAATTTGCGTCTCTGGAAAGACAAACCCGCGACTCCCTGCGCGGCTTGAACTTCTGTGTTGGCACCACGCCCTATCCCATGTCCGGTTTGAGCGGGAATTCGCTTACCCTGCCCGGAGTCAATGTGAGTTTGGCCGCCAACGATCGGATTTCCGTGAGCATCGGCACGGTGTGCGCCATCGATGCCAAGTCCACCAACAACAACCTGAAGGAGTTGACGGCAAGCAACAGCACCGCCACCGACGCCGACGGTTCGTTCACCGCGCTGGAGCTGACGCCGCCCGCCTTCGATGTGGACACGCTCACCTACACGGCCTCGGTGCCCGACACGATCTTCTCGGTCAAGTTGACAGCGACCGTAGTCGACGCCACGGCCAAACTTAACATAGGTCGATCCGGCACCAATCTGTCGCCGGTATTGAGCGGCGAGGCGAGCGAGGTCATTCAGCTGGCCAATGGTGTGAACGATCTGCTGGTAGTGGTTACCGCCGAGGACGCCACTCGGCGCACCTACACGGTTCGCGTAACGCGGGCGCAGCCGATAACCGGAACGCTGATCAGCAATATGGCGCAGTTGGAGCGCCAAGACACGGGTGCGCGCAGACAGAATCTGAACGTGTTGCGCTCTCAGGCTTTCGTAACCGGTACCAACGCCAGCGGATACGACCTGCGCAGCATCGGCTTTTTCTTCAAAACTGTGCCGAGCACCACCGCTGTGGTGCGCGCGGAATTGTGGTCGGCGAACGGCGCAATTCCGAACGAGAAGATCGTCGACTTGGTGGTGCCGCAAACCATCACCACCGGCGAAGTTACCTTCAAGGCACCGCCCAACACCGGGCTGAGAGCGAGAACCCGATATTTCGCGGTGATCTACGGCGCCACCGGCGATCTGTATAAGGATTATTTGTACGATGTCGGCACCAATGCCGAGGACAGCGGCGGCGCGCCCGGCTGGAGCATCGATGCGGCCAAGCACACTCGCGCCCGGCGCATCGTGTATGAGAACGACAGGCGGTGGACGCAAACCACCGATCCCTTGCGCATACGGGTATCCGGCGTGTCCGCCACCCGCTCGGTGAATGCCGACCTGAGCGCCTTGGTGGGCAGCGCCAGCACCGACGGCAGCACCTACCGAGATCTTCCCCTGACGCCGAGTTTCGCCACGGAAACCATGACCTATCGCGTTACCGTGCCGCGCAAGGTAACCCGTATCAGTCTGTTGCCGACCACCGCCGATGGCAACGCCACCATCAAGATGGGCAAGGCGGGCACGACCCTGACGCCGGGGGCGAGCGGCACGGCCAGCGAGATTTTCCTCGATCAGGGCGTCAACGAGATATTGGTCGAGGTAACCGCGGAGAACATCGCCACCACCAGAATCTACACCATTACCGTGTTGCGAACGGACTACGCCATCAGCGCCACGGCGAGCGCTATCGAGGGCGAGAGCGCTTCCCTGACCATCACGCTGAAAGATGACGCGCCGGCTCGCGGATTGGCGTTCACGGCGAGCGCCGATTACACGGACGAGACGGCCGAGGCGGCGGATGTAGGGCCTTTGCCGGCGTCGATCATCGTGCCAGCAGATGACCGAACCGTGTCCTTCGAGGTGCCGCTGGTGGATGATCGGGTGGACGAGGACAACGAGACCTTCAAGCTGTTGGTTATGCCGGTGGATTTGGGTTGGCGCGAGGAGGGGTTGCTGGATGACACCGCCGTGGTAACCATCATCGACAACGACACCGCCGGAGTTACGCCGTCGGCGGCGCGAGTGAAGGTGGTTCCGGAAGTGAGCAGAGCCTATCAGTTGGTGCTGGACAGCCAGCCTGTGTCGAATGTGGTGGTTACGCCGAGTAGCGACGCGACCGACAAGGTAACGGTGAGCGGCGCAGTAACCTTCACCGCGGATAATTGGGACGAGCCGCAGGATGTGCGCGTTACCGGCAAAACTGTGGGTAGCGCGACCATCCGCCACGCGGCAGAGAGTATCGATCCGAAATACGATCGCGCTGCGGTATCGATTGCGGATGTGGAAGTGGTGGTAACGCCGCGCATCCCCGCACCGATATTCGACCCGGCGGACGGCGCCATTCTCACCCACGCCACCGCCGGCGACACCGACATCACCCTGACCTTCAGCGAGGCCATTCGCAAGAATTATCAGGGCGACAAGTTCTCGGCGCCCAGCGACTTTTCCGCCATGCTCACTGTGCGACGCGGTAGCAGTAGCGGCACCGACATCCCCTACGCCGCCACCATCAACGCCGCCGAGAACGTCATCACCATCGATCCGATCGACACGCAGGAAGACGGCAAAATCTATGTGGCCATCACCGACGAGTACTACAACGCCGAGCAAGAGCAGGGCACGGCGGCCAACGCCACATTCACCGTGGACACCGGTTTGTCTGCGCCGACCTTCAACCCTGCCGATCGCAGCCGCATTACTGACTCCACAATCAACATCACGCTGACCTTCGACGAGGCCATCAAGAAGGATGCGCAAAACGGCGACTTCGCCAATGCCGACTTGGCCGACATCCTCACCCTGCGGCGCACCGACTCATCCGGCGCCGACATTCCATATAGCGCCACCATCAACGCCGGCAAAACCGTCATCACCATCGATCCGAGCGCCAATCTGCCCGATGGGGCGGTGTATGTGGCCATTTCGGATGCCTACTACGATGCGGTGGGTCATCAGGGGCCGACAGCAAATGTAACTTTCTCGGTGAACACTTCCGGAGAGGCCGTGCGTGCGCTGGTGAGCAACATGAGTCAGCCAAGACCGATCGAGGGTAGATTGAGTCTCAACGAACTCAGCGCGCAGGGTTTCACCACCGGCAGCCACGCGATGGGCTACGATTTGGATCACATCGCATTGCGCTTCGAGGAATTGCCCGGCAATACCGCTGCGGTCAATGTGGCCTTGTGGTCATCGCTCGCCGGCAATGCGCACGAGAAGATCGTCGACCTGCGCGGCAACTGGCCTAACTCCCCCACGTTGCCGGCGGATGTCGGCTTCTATGCGCCGCCCAACACCGTGCTGGCGAGCGGCAGTCTGTATTTCATCGTGATCGACAGCGCGCCGACGCAAGGCGATGCGGACTTGGCCGCTACTTGGAGCACCGATGAGGACAATGGCGCCGCAGCCGGTTGGAGTATCGGAAATCTCCGGCGCACCGGCAGCGATTGGAAGACCAACTGCTGCCCGCCCAGCGGCGGCCCCATGCGCATTCGCGTGCACGGCATACCCGAATCGCGCTCGGCCAATGTGAATCTGAGCGCCTTGACCGGCAGTACCAGTACGGACGGCAGCGACTTCTCCGGCACCCTCACCTACGCGCCGACCTTCGCCGCATCCACCACCACCTATGCCGCCACGGTGGCCAGCACGGTAACTCACATCAAGTTGTCGCCGACTCCGGCCGATAGCGGCGCCCTGATCAAGGTGGGCAAGGTGGGCACGACTCCGTTGGCGGTGAGCGGCGCCACCAGCTCAGCCATCGCCCTCGCCGTGGGCGACAACCCCATCCGCATCGAGGTAACTTCGGCCAACACCCTCGTCACCAAGACCTACACAATTATGGTTGCTCGGCAGATCGTATCGCCGAGTACCGCCATCGCCGATGTGCGCGTGAATGCCGGCGAGACGGCACCCGCCATCGATCTGAGCGACCATTTCTACCATGCCGAAGGCGATGCCCTGACTTTCTCCGTCTCGGTAACGCCCGATTCGCTGGCGAGCGCCACGCTGGATGGCGATGACAACGATCTGCTCACCGTTGGCGGCATAACCGGCGGCAATGCGCAAGTAACCGTTACCGCGCGCGATGCGGCGGGCAATGAGGCGCAGCAATCCTTCACCGCATTCGTGCGCTCGACCTACCGAATCACCGAAAGCGCCGGCATCACCGAGGGTGTCAGCGTGGTGTTGTCCATTACCCTGAACAGCGATGCGCCGGAGGACGGCGTGGGCTTCACAGTTGCCACCGACTTCACCGGCGAGACTGCGGTGGCGGCGGATGTGGGGAACTTCGTCACGCCGGTAATGGTGGCCGAGGGCGAAGACAAGACGCAAATCAGCATACTGACCGTGGACGACGAGATTGCCGAGGAGCCCGAAACCTTCAAGGTGGTCATTGCCACCGCCGCGCAGGGTTGGGAGGCGGCAACCGGCGGCGACACCGCGCGGGTAACCATCTACAACAACGATGGCGTGCCGAATGCGCCGGTCGATCTGACGGCGGCACCGCGAAATGAGCAACTCGATCTGTCTTGGCGCGCCTCGCGCGGAGCGTTGGCAACGGCGCACGAGGTGCAGTACAAGGAAAGCACTGCCCCCGATGAATCGGCACCGACGGCCACGGCAAGCGATCCGTCCACCGGCTGGGTGGTCAAGGCCACCGATCTGGACGGCACCGCCACCACCTACGCGCTCACCGGCCTGACCAACGGCACCGAATACAATGTGCGCGTGCGGGCGAGCAATTTGCAAGGCAACAGTCTCTGGGCGACGGCTAGCGGAACGCCCAACAAGACCTTCAGCATCGCCGATGTAACCGCCGCCGAGGGAGACGACGCGGTGCTGACCATCACCCTGAACGAGGTTGCGCCGAGCGGCGGGCTGGCATTCTCGGTAGATACGGCTTTCGCCACTGCCGTCGACGCCGATGTGGGCACGGTGCCGACTCCGGTTACCGTGGCCTCGGGCGAAACAACCACCGAAGTGCGCATCCCCATTGTGGCCGATACGCTGGATGATGAGTCGGACGAGACCTTCACGGTAACCATCGCCACCAGCGTGAGCGGTTGGCTGGTAGCCCCCACTGGTTCCGCCACGGCCACCGTGACCATCACCAACGCCAACAGCGACGCCAATCTGAGCGCTCTCAGCGGCACCACCAGCACCGACGGCGCGGTATTCTCCGGCACGCTGACCTACGCTCCGGACTTCGGCGTGGATACGCTGACCTACACGGCCGAAGTCGCCCACGCGGTGAGCCATCTGAAACTGACGCCGACTGTGCAAGACGGCGAGGCCACGGCGACGGTGAACGGCGCTACCCCCACCACGGCGGTGCAACTGGAGGTGGGCGTCAATCCCATCTCGGTAGTGGTTACCGCGCAGAACGGATTCCACACCAAGACCTACCTGATGCAGGTAACGCGGGATTTGGACACGCCCACCACCGGGCCGGTGGTGGATCCGTTGTGGTCGGCCACGCTGTTGAAGGTGCGGGATTTGGATTCGACGCCTACCCGTGGTTGCTGGCCGACCGGCAATGTGCCGTTGAAAGTGTGCTCGAACACGGCCACCCTCACGGATGACAATTTCACTCTGGACGGCACGGATTACACGGTGACGAACATCCAGTTGCAGCCCTCGACCGATTCCGGACGTCTCGAGTTCATCCTCAACCGCTCGATTCCGGAAACACTGAAGGGGATGAGCCTGCATGTGGATCGCAAGAAATTCTCCTTGGCGAAGGCCACCATCAGCGGCGGCACGGCCAAGTGGACGAATACCGCTCTGCAATGGTCGGTAAACGACCGAGTCGAGTTGAGCCTGCAGCCGACGGTAGCCGATTCCGACAACGCCAACTTGGGAACACTCACCGCCGCCACCGCCACCAGCGAGAGCGGCGAGTACAACACGCCGTTGTCGTTCGGCACCTTCGCCAAGACCACCCTCACCTACACTGCCTCGGTGGTGCCCTTCGCCGCCTCCCATTTGAAGGTAGTGCCGACCGTGGAGGACGACTCTGCGACTGTGCAGGTGGGCAAGGGTACCAACCTGACGAGGGTAGCCAGCGGTACGGCGAGTGCTGCCATCGAATTGGCCGTAGGCGAAAACGTAATCAAAATCGTGGTAACCGCCGAGGACGGCACTACCACCACGGAGTACACGATCACGATAACCCGCGAGCCCGCCTCCGACAACGCCAACTTGGAGACACTCATCGCCACCACCGACACCCGCGCCGATGGCGATTTCAACACGGCGCTCACGCTGATGCCGTCCTTTACTTCGACAGAACGCACCTATACGGCCTCGGTGGAGAACGACCGCGCCTACTTGAAGGTAACGCCGACCGTGGATGACAACACAGCCACGGTTACTGTACAAGTGGTGGGCAAGAGCGACAGTCAGCAATCCGTAACCAGCGGCACACCGAGCAACGCCATCGCATTGGATGCGGGCGACAACGAGATCAATGTGGTAGTAAACGCCGAGGATGGCGTGAACATCAGAACTTATTCGATTACGATTGAGCGGGCTTATCTGGTGCCGACCGTTTCCTCGGTAACCCCCGGAGCGCACAGCGACGGCACGCCGAAAATTACCGTGGCGACCACCAACCCCGATTCGGCCATTTACGATGTAGTCATCCAGATCAAAAAAGCCGCAGAGGAGTGGCCGCCGAGTCGGGGGACATCGCATCAGTTGCCGAGCGGCGTGCGCCATGACGCAACCAGCACCACCGGTAGCGATGTGTTCACCAACTTGGACAAGGGCATCGACTACACAGTACGCGCCCACCTCAAAACCAAGGCCACTACGCCGACCATCATAGACGGTTCCAGTTCGTCCCAAGCGGTTACCACTTGGAATGTGCCGGGTGTACCGACCGCGCCTCGGAATTCCCTCACCGCCATCTTGATAGCCGGGCTGACCGTGGATGCGAACGGAAGTTATCGCGGCTGCGACGACAATTCGGGTAGATTGGAGAACTGCGCCACATCCTTGAGTAGCAACCGCTTCACCCTAGACGGCAAGGAATATCAAGTGTCCGAACTGTTTGTGGATGACAGCGACAACCTGAACATGAGATTGTCGGTGAGCGGCAGCCCGTCTGCGGTGTTGAGCCTCGGCAGTCTGCGCATCGGCGGCAGTAGCGGCACCACCTATTCGCTGTCGTCGGGAAAATCCTTCTCTTGGAACAACGGCCCGTCGTGGAGTGATAATGAGGGGATCGTTATCGAGATATTGGTACCGGCCGGCGGCCCTGCGGTAACCGCGGGCGATGGCAAGTTGACGCTCACTTGGGCCGCACCGGCGGACACCGGCGGATCAGGTGCCAGCATCACCGGTTACGATGTGCGCTATCGGGAAACCTTGACAACGAGTTGGACCGAAGTCACCCACAGCGATACGACCACCAGCGCGGAGATTACCGGTCTGGCCAGCGGCACGATCTACGATGTGAGCGTGCGTGCGCAAAACGGCATCGATCCCGGCAGCGTCTGGGCGACCAGTCAGGGTCGCACCTCGGGCACTCGCCCAACCAACAACAACGCCAACTTGTATTCGCTCGAAGCCGCCACCTCGATGAATGAGAACGGAATCTACACGCCGCTGACGCTTTTGCCCGATTTCGATGCGGCGATGCGCACCTACACGAGCGAATTTCCGGTGCCACACGACACCACCTATTTGGAGGTAACGCCCACCGCGGCGGACACTGACGCGACTGTAAAGGTGTTTGGGCGCAGCGTTGAGGAGACTTTGGAGCACGGGGAGCCTGCCGTCATCGAACTGGAAGAAGGCAACAATGAAGTGCGAGTCGAGGTTACCTCCTCGGATACCACTGTCACCAAGACCTACACGGTGTTGGTCAAGCAAGACGAGCAGTATTTCGCGCTCAGCAATCGAACCGGTACTGATATGGTTGTGGAGGGCGGCCTGATTCGCCTACTCATAGAGATGAGCCCGCGACCGAGGCAGGAAGTGGTGGTGCCGTTGCATGTCAATGGCGAGTTCCGAAGTCGCATATCACTGACGCCGTCCAATCCGGCCGCGTTCCACATTTACCGCTATACCCCCAACGAAAATGTAACCGGCAACCTGCCGCTGGTGTTCACACTCGGCACCTTGCCGGACGGCTACGGCATTGATGAGGGCTATCGAGTATTGCCCGATTTCGATGAGGTAACCATCACGGTGATCGACGACGACTTCGCCGCCTTGAGCGTAACGGCATCGCCGAATCCGGCGCGGGCGGGGGAAACGGTAACCTTCACTGGCCGACTGACTTCCACGAGATCAATCAATGTGGGTCGCCGCATGGCGGACTCGGAGGAGCCGTCGTGGGTAACCTTCCGCGATGAAACCAGCGGGGTAACGTTGACCTTCTCCGGCGGCGATGACGGCGAAAACGATCGCTGGGTGAACACCGACAATGAGCGCACCGCCACGGCCACTTGGACGGTGCCGGGCAACAAGGGGGACACGGACAGCACGGATTTCGCCTTCGCCTTCCACGATAATCCCGGCGAGCGCGCCTATCTGTCGGAAATGCAGTTCCCCCGCTTGCCGTTTGCCGTGCGGGTTTCCCACGGCACCCCGATCAACACGGTTACTCTGGCGGACGCCACGGCCACCGAGGGCGACGATCTGGCGGTGGTGGCTACCATCAATCCCGCCGTCAGCGACAACAACGGCTTGCCCATTCCCCTGCAATTCACCCATGTTTGGAGCGACGACAACGACTTGCCCACGAATTCGCCGTTGAGCAATCAGTCGGTAACGGCGGCCAAGGATGCGACCTCGGCAACCTACAGCCTACCGACACGGGATGATTTGTTGGTCGAGCCGAATGAGACCATCAAGGTGGCGTTGCGGACGCTCAGCCAGAGTTATGCGGACGCCGCCGGCCCTGCGACCCTGACCATCACCGACAACGACAGCGCCACGCTGGCCATCACGGCGACTGCCAACGGCGAGGTCGTGAACAGCGGCGATCGCATCACCGACTTGAATACGGATGTGATCTTCACCGCCACCTTGACGCCGGACGGCACGGCGAATGCCATCGCGCCGCATCGCAACACGCGGGTATTGGATCTGCAAGCCGCGGTGAACGGACAGGCGCCCATCGGAACATTCATCTTCGCCGAGGATCGCGACACCCGAGACGGCGTGTTGCGGGGAGACGAGTTGATGGCGACCAGAACCCTCACATTCAACACCAGCGCTACCAATGGCCGAGGCGGTACCTTGCGAGTGAGCGCGCCGGATTGGGCCACTCACAACATAATCAAGGAGGATTTCGTGATACACGGGCGCGACGGCACGCGGGCAACCGACTTGGCGGTGGTGCCCGATAACGGCAGTCTCACGCTGAGTTGGGATTGGCCGAGCGGCGCGCCGGAGGTGAACGGCTGGCGGATTCGCTATCGCGAGCGGCCTTCGGGGAGTTACACCGAGGTGCCCATCACGGATGCGGCCACCCGCACCTACACAGTTACCGGCCTGACCAACCGGCAGTCCTACGGCATACAGGTTGCGCCCTACACCGACGGTCGCGCCCTGTGGGCCGGCACCATCGGCACGCCTCGAGCATCCGCCAACGCCGACCTGCTCACCGTCACCGCCACCACCGCGACCAGCGCCACCGGCACCTATTCGCCGCTGACCCTCACGCCGGATACCTTCGATCCCGCCCGCCTCGTCTATAGCGCCTCGGTGGAGAATATCTCCCACTTGAAGTTGACGCCGGTCGTGTTGGACACCGGCAAGGCGACTGTGCGGGTGGGCAAGGCCAACGACCTGCGCATGCTGGGCAGCGGCGTCGAGAGCCACGCCATCGGATTGTCATTGGGCGTGAACGATATTCGGATCGAGGTAACCGCCGAGGATGGCGACACCACCAAGACCTATAAACTGGCAATCACGCGCACCGGCACCTTGTGGTCGGCCACATTGACGGTGCGGAATACTTCTGGAACTGCGACCGGTTGTTGGGAATTTGGATCTGATCCGCAAAAAGATTGCCCGAACGCGCTCACGGAAGATAGTTTCACGCTTGACGGTACGGTTTACACAGTATTGCGGCTCATGTCGCAGGGCGGAGATCTCCAATTCAATTTCGACAAGACGATCCCGCAGAGTCTCAAGGGGCTGTCTTTGCGAATCGGCAACAAGGCATTCCTCTTGGCAAACGCAAAGATTAACGACAAGAAAGCAACATGGCACAGATCTCCCCAGAGCTGGAAAGTGGGCGATCAGGTCGAAGTGAGCCTACAGACGCCGTCCACCGACAACACATTGCGCGCATTGTCGCTGTCGGCGGGTAGCATCACGCCCGCTTTCACCGCCGCCAACACCGACTACACACTGAGCGTGCCCTATTCGGTGGAGTCCACCAAAGTTACCGCCACGAGCAACGATGTCTTCGCGTCCATGCGAGCCAGACTGAAGGGCGGGAAATGGAACAATCTCACCAGCGGCACGGCCAGCAAGAAGGGTTTCAAACTGAATGTGGGGGAAAATGTTCTCCAAGTTCAGGTTACGGCGGAGAGCAAAGCCAAGCAGACCTATAAAATTACCATCACCCGCGCCGCGCCGAGCACCGACGCCACGCTGAGCCAGTTGCAGGTAACCCTGATCGATAACACGATTGTGCCGCTCACGCCGATTCCGGAAAGTACGAATTTCACCGCGCGAGTGAATGCGGATGTGGAGCGTGTGCGGGTGTGGGCTACGCCGACGGTGAGCGCCGCCTCCGTCTCCATAGAAAGCAAGACGTTCACCGGTAGCAAGTCGGTCGACCTTGCCCCCGGAGACAATGTGGTCGAGGTGGTGGTAACGGCGGAGGATGAGACCACCGCAACCTATTCGCTTACCATTGCGCGAGATCATCCCGCGCCGACCGTGGCTTCGGCAACCGCCGGTGCGCACGGCGATGGCACGCCGAACATTACCGTGGTAACCACCAATCCGAACTCGAATACCTACGATGTGGTGATTCAGTTGAGAGAGTCATCCGCCGAGTGGCCGGCGAGCCGTGGGATCAATCACCAGTTGCCGAGCGGGGTTACCCGCAATGCGTCCGCCAGTGGCGCGGGTAGCGATGTGTTTATCGGCTTGAATAAGGGCACGGCCTACACGGTTCGCGCTCACCTGAAAACCAAGACCACCACGCCGCCGCCGGCCGCCATCGAAGATTCCAGTTCATCCGTGGCGGTTACCACTTGGGATGTGCCGGGCGCACCGACCGCGCCGCCGGATTCCCTCTCCACCATCTGGTCGGCCACGCTGACTGTGGATGCGGATGGAAGCAGCACGACCTTGAGCAATAACCGCTTCAACTTCGATGGCAAGGGCTATCGTGTGACCGATCTCTCTTTGGACGGCAGCGGCAATCTGAGCATGAGATTATCTACGAGCGGCAACCCGTCTCTATCTCTGCGTTCCGGCAGTTTGCGCATCGGCGGCAACAGTTATGCGCTGTCGTCCGGTTTCAGTGGGAGGTACTTCTGGAGCAACGGCCCGTCGTGGAGCGCGGGTGAAGTGGTAACCGTCGAACTCGTAGTGCCGGCCAGCGGACCCGCCATAACGGCGGGAGAAGGCAAGTTGACAATCGCTTGGGCGGCGCCGGGAGATACCGGCGGACGAGGCGCACGCATCACCGGCTACGATGTGGCGTACAAAACAACCTCGGAAACGAACTGGACGAACCACACCCATAGCGGCACAACCACCCGCGCCGAGATTACCAGCCTGACCAACGGCACGACCTACGATGTGCGCGTGCGGGCGAAAAACGGCATCGATCCGGGTAGCGCTTGGGCAAGCGGACAGGGCACGCCCGAGTCTCCCCTATCCACCGACGCCAGTTTGAGCGCGCTCACCGCGACCACCGACACCAGCGCCGACGGCACCTTCGCCACGGCGCTCACGCTGGCACCGGCCTTCGATGCGAGCAAACTCACCTACACTGCTTCGGTGGCCAACGCGACTACCCATCTCAAGGTAACGCCGACCGTGGCGGCCACTGACAAGGCGATGATTGCGGCGGGCAAGCGCGGCACCGATCCGTTGCCGTCGGTAACGGACAAAATGGCCAGCGACGCCATCGCACTCGCCGAAGGGGGCAATTTCATCGATGTAGTAGTAACCGCCGAGGACACCACTATTACGAAGACCTACACGCTGGCGATAACCCGCGCCCGCGTTCTCGAAATCGCGCTGACCAACGACAGCCGCGCCTACGGCGGCACCGACGATCTGTCCTACTCCCTGTCCAACCTGTTTACCGACGATACGCAGGATGCCGTGATCTCCGGCGCTTTGACGCGGGCGCCGGGCGATGACGCCGGAGAATACGCCGTCGATCCGAGCGGCCTGACCATCGCCGCGGCCTATACGGACAAATATACGCTACCGACTGCGACCACGCCCGCCGTGTACACCATCATGCCCAAAATGGTTACGCTCAGCGGCGCTGCGGTGCTGACCAAGACCTACGATGGCGACAACACCACCGCCGCCGCCGAACTCTCCGGCGTAACCGTGACCAGCGGGGTTAGTGGCGAATCCCTGACGCTGACGCTTACCGCCGGTGCCTACGCCGACGAGAACGCCGGCATGAACAAGACTATCGAGAATCCGGAATTCGCCCTCGTGCCCGTGGAAGCCTCCGGCACTACGGCGAGCAACTACAGCCTGCCGAGTTCCATCCCCCTGAACGGCACCATCACGCCCAAGCCGACCACCTTCACCGGCACGGCGGCGGCGCGGGACTATGACGGCACCGACACGGTCAACACGACCATCAGCGGCACTTTTGATCCGGCTCTGTTGGGCACCGATGTGGTAACCATCACCGGCGGCACCTACGCCTCGGCGGACGCCGGTGCCGCCAAGCCCATCACCGGCGCGAGTAAAGGCGGTGCCGATGCGGGCAATTACGCGGTAACCATCGGCACCATAACCGGCGAAATCACCAAGAAACCGACCACCTTCACCGCCACCGTGCCCGCGCGCGCCTACAACGGCAGCGATCAGGTCGGTAGCGGCACGGCCATCATCGGCAGCTTCAATCCGGATCTGTTGAACGGCGATGTGGTAACCATCACCGGCGGCACCTACGCCTCGGCGGATGTGGGCGTCGGCCACGCCATCACCGCCTCGACCATCGGCGGCGCGGACGGTGGCAACTATGCGGTTACTCTGAGCGTAACCGGCACTATCAATCAGGCCAGCATCACCGCCATCGGTGGGGTTACGGTGGACGCCAAGACGGCGAACGGCAACACCGATGCAACTTTCGATACCAGCGCGGCTACAGGCACCGGCGTGGTAACGGGCGAGTTGGCGAACTTCCGCGCCGGTGGATTGCAAGTTAGCGGCTCCTTCGCCGCCGCCACGGCGGGCACCCACAATGTGGATGTTACCTATACGCTGGCGGACAACGGTTCCTTCAAGGCCGCCAACTACGAAATCGCCGAGGACGCGAAAACCGCCATCTTGAGCGGCGTCATCAACCCTAGCGACAACAACAAATCCACCGATGCCACGCTGAGCCTGTTGCGGGTAACCTTGAACGATCCTCCCGACAACACGGTTGTGTCGTTGGGCGGGACGCAGGGGAGCACGCGCTTCACTGCGCGGGTGGATGCGGATGTGGCTAGGGTGAAAGTGTGGGCTACGCCGAAGGAGAGCGGTGCCTCCGTTTCCATAGACGGCGAGACCCCCGACGGCACGGTTACCGTCAGCAAGGTGATCGACCTCGTCTACGGAGACAATGTGGTCGCCATTGTGGTAACGGCACCGGACGGCACGACCACCGCAAACTATTCGGTTACCATTGAGCGGGCATATCCGGTACCGACCGTTTCCTCGGTAACCGCCGGAGCGAGTAGTGGTGCGCCGATAATTACCGTGGCAACCACCAATCCCGACGCGGACACCTATGATGTGGTCATCCAGATCAAAAAAGCCTCCGCCGAGTGGCCGGCGAGCCGTGAGATTGATCACAGTTGCCGGAAAATATGGCAACGACCAGTAGCGCAAGCCCATTTGTATTCACCGGCACCGGCTTGGAGAAGGGCACGGCCTACACGGTGCGCGCCCACTTGAAAACCAAGACCACCACGCCGAGCGCCATCGAAGATTCCAGTTCATCCGTGGCAGTTACCACTTGGGATGTGCCGGGCGCGCCAACCGCGCCGCCGGATTCCCTCTCCACCATCTGGTCGGCCACGCTGACTGTGGATGCGGATGGAAGCAGCACGACCTTGAGCAATAACCGCTTCAACTTCGATGGCAAGGGCTATCGTGTGACCGATCTCTCTTTGGACGGCAGCGGCAATCTGAGCATGAGATTATCTACGAGCGGCAACCCGTCTCTATCTCTGCGTTCCGGCAGTTTGCGCATCGGCGGCAACAGTTATGCGCTGTCGTCCGGTTTCAGTGGGAGGTACTTCTGGAGCAACGGCCCGTCGTGGAGCGCGGGTGAAGTGGTAACCGTCGAACTCGTAGTGCCGGCCAGCGGACCCGCCATAACGGCGGGAGAAGGCAAGTTGACAATCGCTTGGGCGGCGCCGGGAGATACCGGCGGACGAGGCGCACGCATCACCGGCTACGATGTGGCGTACAAAACAACCTCGGAAACGAACTGGACGAACCACACCCATAGCGGCACAACCACCCGCGCCGAGATTACCAACCTGACCAACGGCACGACCTACGATGTGCGCGTGCGTGCACAAAACGGCATCGATCCGGGTAGCGCTTGGGCAAGCGGACAGGGCACGCCCGAGTCTCCCCTATCCACCGACGCCAGTTTGAGCGCGCTCACCGCGACCACCGACACCAGCGCCGACGGCACCTTCGCCACGGCGCTCACGCTGGCACCGGCCTTCGATGCGAGCAAACTCACCTACACTGCTTCGGTGGCCAACGCGACTACCCATCTCAAGGTAACGCCAACCGTGGCGGCCACTGACAAGGCGATGATTGCGGCGGGCAAGCGCGGCACCGATCCGTTGCCGTCGGTAACGGACAAAATGGCCAGCGACGCCATCGCACTCACCGAAGGGGGCAATTTCATCGATGTAGTAGTAACCGCCGAGGACACCACTATTACGAAGACCTACACGCTGGCGATAACCCGCGCCCGCGTTCTCGAAATCGCGCTGACCAACGACAGCCGCGCCTACGGCGGCACCGACGATCTGTCCTACTCCCTGTCCAACCTGTTTACCGGCGATACGAAGAACGATGTGATCTCCGGCGCTTTGACGCGGGCGCCGGGCGATGACGCCGGAGAATATGCCGTCGATCCGAGCGGCCTGACCATCGCCCCAGCATATGCGAGCGAATACGAGTTGCCGACTGCAACCACGCCCGCCGTGTATACCATCACGCCCAAGTTGGTTACGCTCAGCGGCGCTGCGGTGCTGACCAAGACCTACGATGGCGACAACACCACCGCCGCCGCCGAACTCTCCGGCGTAACCGTGACCAGCGGGGTTAGTGGCGAATCCCTGACGCTGACGCTTACCGCCGGTGCCTACGCCGACGAGAACGCCGGCATGAACAAGACTATCGAGAATCCGGAATTCGCCCTCGTGCCCGTGGAAGCCTCCGGCACTACGGCGAGCAACTACAGCCTGCCGAGTTCCATCCCCCTGAGCGGCACCATAATGCCCCAGCCGACCACCTTCACCGGCACGGCGGCGGCGCGGGAATATGACGGCACCGACACGGTCAACACGGCCATCAGTGGCACTTTTGAGCCGGCTCTGTTGGGCACCGATGTGGTAACCATCACCGGCGGCACCTACGCCTCGGCGGACGCCGGTGCCGCCAAGCCCATCACCGGCGCGAGTAAAGGCGGTGCCGATGCGGGCAATTACGCGGTAACCATCGGCACCATAACCGGCGAAATCACCAAGAAACCGACCACCTTCACCGCCACCGTGCCCGCGCGCGCCTACAACGGCAGCGATCAGGTCGGTAGCGGCACGGCCATCAGCGGCAGTTTCAATCCGGATCTGTTGAACGGCGATGTGGTAACCATCACCGGCGGCACCTACGCCTCGGCGGATGTGGGTGTCGGCCACGCCATCACCGATTCGACCATCGGCGGCGCGGACGGTGGCAACTATGCGGTTACTCTGAGCGTAACCGGCACTATCAATCAGGCCAGCATCACCGCCATCGGTGGGGTTACGGTGGACGCCAAGACGGCGAACGGCAACACCGATGCAACTTTCGATACCAGCGCGGCTACAGGCACCGGCGTGGTGTCGGGCGAGCTGGCGGACTTCCGCGCCGGTGGATTGCAAGTTAGCGGCTCCTTCGCCGCCGCCACGGCGGGCACCCACAATGTGGATGTTACCTATACGCTGGCGGACAACGGTTCCTTCAAGGCCGCCAACTACGAAATCGCCGAGGACGCGAAAACCGCCATCTTGAGCGGCGTCATCAACCCTAGCGATAACAACAAATCCACCGATGCCACGCTGAGCCTGTTGCGGGTAACCTTGAACGATCCTCCCGACAACACGGTTGTGTCGTTGGGCGGGACGCAGGGGAGCACGCGCTTCACTGCGCGGGTGGATGCGGGTGTGGCCGAGGTGAAAGTGTGGGCTACGCCGAAGGAGAGCGGTGCCTCCGTTTCCATAGACGGCGAGACCCCCGACGGCACGGTTACCGTCAGCAAGGTGATCGACCTCGTCTACGGAGACAATGTGGTCGCCATTGTGGTAACGGCACCGGATGGCACGACCACCGCAAACTATTCGGTTACCATTGAGCGGGCATATCCGGTACCGACCGTTTCCTCGGTAACCGCCGGAGCGAGTAGTGGTGCGCCGAACATTACCGTGGCAACCACCAATCCCGACGCGGACACCTATGATGTGGTCATCCAGATCAAAAAAGCCTCCGCCGAGTGGCCGGCGAGCCGTGAGATTGATCACCAGTTGCCGGAAAATATGGCAACGACCAGTAGCGCAAGCCCATTTGTATTCACCGGCACCGGCTTGGAGAAGGGCACGGCCTACACGGTGCGCGCCCACTTGAAAACCAAGGCTGCCACGCCGGCCGCCATAGACGATTCCAGTTCATCCGTGGCGGTTACCACTTGGGATGTACCGGGCGCACCAACCGCGCCGCCGGATTCCGTCACCACCATCTGGTCGGCCACATTGACTGTGGATGCGGATGGAAGCAGCACGACCTTGAGCAATAACCGCTTCAACTTCGATGGCAAGGGCTATCGTGTAACCGATCTCTCTGTGGACGGTAGCGGCAATCTGAGCATGAGATTGTCTACGAGCGGCAACCCGTCTGCATCTCTGCGTTCCGGCAGTTTGCGCATCGGCGGCAACAGTTATGCGCTGTCGTCCGGTTTCAGTGGGAGGTACTTCTGGAGCAACGGCCCGTCGTGGAGCGCGGGGAATATGGTAGCCGTCGAACTCGTAGTGCCGGCCAGCGGCATTGCGGTAACCGCGGGTAATGACAATTTGTCGATCGCCTGGGCCGCCCCCGCCGACACCGGCGGACGCGGTGCCAGCATCACCGGCTACGATGTGCAGTACAAGGAAACCTCGGCACCGAATTGGACGGATGTTACCCACAGCGGCACGGCCACCAGCGTGGAGATCACCGGCCTAGCCGGCGGCACAAGTTACACAGTGCGCGTGCGGGCGAAAAACGGCATCAGTCCGGGCAGCGCTTGGGCAAGCGGCCAGGGTACGCCGCAGGTGCCCCCTCCCGAATTGGCCGCGCCGACCTTCTCACCGGCGAACGGCGAGGTGGTAACCGACAATACCACCGACATCACGCTGACCTTCGACGAGGCCATCAAGAAGGATGGCAGCGGCACCGATTTCGCCGACGCCGACCTGTCGAGCATCCTCACGCTGAAGACGACCGACGCCAGTGGCACGGCCATCCCCTACGCCGCTACCATCAACGGCGCCAAAACCATCGTCACCATCAATCCGGACTCGAGTTTGTCGGACGGCGCGGTGTATGTGGCCATATCCAATGACTACTACGATGCGGATGGCAATCAGGGTAGTGCGGCGAATGCGACCTTTACGGTAGATGCTACGGCGCCGGCACCGACTTTTTCGCCTGCGAATGGTGCGAAGATAAACACCGCTGGAACGAACATCACGGTAACCTTTATCGAGGCGATCAAGTCGAACGGAAGCGGAACCGACTTTACCGATGACACGATAGACGGTATTTTCATGTTGAAGTCGGGTGGAAGCAGTGGTTCGGCGATAGCCTTCAACGCCACCATAGATGCTGCCAAGAAAGTGATCACCATAGACCCGACCCCTGCGACGCTATCGGAGGGTGATGTGTATGTATCGATTTCGGATGCGTACTACGATGCGGCGGGCAATCAGGGCAGTATGGCGAATGCAACCTTTACGATTGATGTTACGGCGCCTACGGTAACTTTCAATCCGGCGGATGGAGATACGGTAACCGACGCCGCTACGGACATCACGATAACATTCAGCGAGGCGGTTACGAAGTCGGACGGTACTGCGCTTTCCGATTCTGATTTGTCGACATTCGCTATATTGAAGGAGACGGACGAGAGCGGGACGGCGATTGGGTTTACCGCCAGCATCAACCCGGACAAGACAGTCATAACGATAGATCCGACATTGGAATTGTCCGATGGAGATGTGTATGTAGCGATTTTGAATAACTACGCTGATGCGGCGGGTAATCGGGGTAATGCGGAGAATGCGACATTCGAGATAGACACGAGCAAGGCGACGGTAACCTTCGATCCGGCGAACGGAGATACGATAAAGGATGCAGCCACGGACATCACATTGACCTTCAGCGAGGCGGTTACGAAGCAAAACGGCGATCCGCTAGGCAATACCGATTTTTCAAGCATACTGGCCTTGAAGAAGACTAGCAGTGGTGGAAATGACATTTCCTTTAGCGCCAGCATCAACGACGCCAATACGATCATCACGATTGATCCGAGTTCCAATTTGGAAGAAGGAAATGTGTATGTAGCAATTTCGGGTGGATACTACAACGCGGCTGGTAATGAGGGAGATGCGGCCAATGCGATCTTTACGGTCGACCTCACGGCACCTACCCCGACCTTTGCTCCGGCGAATGGAGATACGGTAACCGACGCCGCTACGAACATCACGATAACATTCAGCGAGGCGGTTACGAAGGCAGACGGTACTGCCCTTGCCAATGCCGATTTGTCGACATTCGTTGCACTGAAGGAGACGGACGAGAGCGGGACACCGATTGGTTTCAGCGCCACCATCAACACGGACAAGACAGTCATAACGATAAATCCGTCTGCGGATTTGGCAGATGGTAAAGTGTATGTAGCGATTCCGAACAACTACGCCGATGCGGCGGGTAATCGGGGTAATGCGGAGAATGCGACCTTCACGGTAGACACGAGCAAGGCGACGGTAACCTTCGATCCGGCGAACGGAGATACGACAAAGGATGCAGCCACGGACATCACATTGACCTTCAGCGAGGCGGTTACGAAGTCGGGCGGCGTTGCGCTTGCCAACGCTGATTTGTCCGGCCTACTCACCTTGAAGAAAACCGACAGTGGCGGTGATGACATTGGTTATAGCGCCACCATCAACACGGAAAAGACGGTCATCACGATTGATCCGACTTCCAATTTGGAAGAAGGAAATGTGTATGTAGCGATTTCGGGTGGATACTACAACGCGGCTGGCAATGAGGGAGATGCGGCCAATGCGACCTTTACGGTTGACCTCACGGCGCCTACCCCGACCTTTGCTCCGGCGAATGGAGATACGGTAACCGACACCGCTACGAACATCACGATAACATTCAGCGAGGCGGTTACGAAGGCAAACGGTACTGCGCTTGCCAATGGTGATTTGTCGACATTCGTTACATTGAAGGAGACGGGCGAGAGCGGGACACCGATTGGTTTCAGCGCCAGCATCAACACGGACAAGACAGTCATAACGATAGATCCGACATCGGAATTGTCCGATGGGGATGTGTATGTAGCGATTTCGAATAACTACGCTGATGCGGCGGGTAATCGGGGTGATGCGGAGAATGCGACATTCGAGGTAGACACGAGCAAGGCGACGGTAACCTTCGATCCGGCGAACGGAGATACGACAAAGGATGCAGCCACGGACATCACATTGACCTTCAGCGAGGCGGTTACGAAGTCGGGCGGCGTTGCTTTTGCCAACGCTGATTTGTCCGGCCTACTCACCTTGAAGAAGACCGACAGTGGCGGTGATGACATTGGTTATAGCGCCACCATCAACTCGGGCAAGACGGTCATCACGATTGATCCGACTTCCAATTTGGAAGAAGGAAATGTGTATGTAGCGATATCTGGTGGATACTACAACGCGGCTGGCAATGAGGGAGATGCGGCCGCGGCGACCTTTACGGTTGACCTCACGGCGCCTTCGCCAACATTCGATCCGGCGAACAGTGCGGTGGTAACGGACGCTGGCAGGAACCTCACGATAACGTTTGGCGAGGCCATCAAGAAATCTGACGGAAGCGATTTTTCCGATTCCGAGTTGAAGGGCATATTGACCCTGAAGGAGGATGACACCAACGGAACGGCAATCGATTACGCGGTACGCATCAACCCGGCCAAGACGGCCATCACGCTCAACCCGGTATCGAATTTGTCGGACGGAGCGGTATATGTAGCGATTTCGGATGGCTACTACGATGTGGCGGGCAATCAGGGCAGTGCGGCCAATGCGACCATTACGGTAGACGCTACGGCACCTTCGCCAACATTCGATCCGGCGAACAGTGCGAAGATAAGCAACGCTGGGACGAACATCACGATAACCTTCACCGAGGCGATCAAGTCGGATGGAAGCGGAACCGACTTTACCAACACGACGATAGACAACATCGTCAGGCTGAAGGTGACCAACAGCGGCGGCTCGAACATCACCTTCAACGCCACCATCGACAGCGCGAAGAAAGTGATCACCATCGATCCGAGTTCGAACCTGTCGGAAGGAGATGTGTATGTAGCGGTTACGGATGGCTACTACGATGCGGCGGGCAATCAGGGCAGTGCTGCGAATGCGACCTTTACGGTAGACCTAACGGCGCCCACCGCGACCTTTGCGCCTGCGAATGGAGATACGGTAACCGACAACAGCAGAAACATCACGGTAACTTTCAGCGAGGCGGTTACCAAGGCCAACGGCGCTTCTCTGGTTGACGGAGATTTATCGACATTCGTTACATTGAAGGAGACGGACGATAGCGGGACGGCGATTGGTTTCAGCGCCAGCATCAACGGTGCCAAGAAAGTGATCACCATCAATCCGAACTCGAATCTGTCGGACGGCGCGGTGTATGTGGCCATCTCGACTGGCTACTACGATGCGGCGGGCAATCAGGGCAGCGCGGCCACTGCCACCTTTACAGTAGACACCACGGTTGCCGCGCCGACCTTCTCACCGGCAAGCGGCACCACGGTGAACAACAACGGCACCAACATCACGATAACCTTCGCCGAGGCGATCAAGTCGAACGGCAGTGGCACCGACTTCACCGACAGCACAATAGACAACATCGTCAGGTTGAAGGTGACCAACAGCAGCGGCTCGAACATCACCTTCAACGCCACCATCGACAGCGCCAAGAAAGTGATCACCATCGATCCGAGTTCGGCATTGTCGGACGGCGCGGTGTATGTGGCCATTACCAACGCCTACTACGATGCGGCGGGCAATCAAGGTAGCGCGGCCAGCGCCACCTTCACAGTGGACACCGGGGTTGCCGCGCCGACCTTCTCGCCGGTGAATGGCGCCACGGTGAACAACAACGGCACCAACATCACGATAACCTTCGCCGAGGCGATCAAGAAGGACAATAGCGGCACCGATTTCGCCAACACCGATATAGACAACATCGTCAGGTTGAAGGTGACCAACAATAGCGGCTCGAACATCACCTTCGACGCCACCATTGACTCCGCCAAGAAAGTGATCACCATCGATCCGAGTTCGGCATTGTCGGACGGCGCGGTATATGTGGCCGTTACCAATGCTTACTACGATGCGGCGGGCAATCAAGGCAGCGCGGCCAACGCCACCTTCACAGTGGACACCACCGGCGTGTCTGCGCCGACTTTCTCACCGGCGAATGGCGACACGGTAACCGACAACACCACCAACATCACGCTGACCTTCGCCGAGGCTATCAAAAAGTCCGGCGGCGGCGACTTCGCCAATTCCGACCTGTCCGGCATTCTTACGCTGAAGGTGGACGACGACAGCGGCGCGGCCATCCCCTACACCGCCACCATAGACAGCGCCAAGAAGGTGATCATCATCAATCCGACCTCGAATTTGTCGGACGGCGCGGTGTATGTGGCCATCTCGACTGGCTATTACGATGCGGCGGGCAATCAGGGCAGTACCGCCAACGCCACCTTTACTGTGGACACCACAGTTGCCGCGCCGACCTTCTCACCGGCGAGCGGTGCGACGGTGGCTAATAACGGCACCAACATCACGGTAACCTTCGCCGAGGCGATCAAGTCGAACAGTAGCGGAACCGATTTCACCAACACCAGTATAGACAACATCGTCAGGCTGAAGATGACCAACAGCGGCGGCTCGAACATCACCTTCAACGCCACCATCGACAGCGCCAAGAAAGTGATCACCATCGATCCGAGTTCGGCATTGTCGGACGGCGCGGTGTATGTAGCCGTTACCAACGCCTACTACGACGCGGCGGGCAATCAGGGCAGCGCGGCCAACGCCACCATCACAGTGGACACCGGAGTTGCCGCGCCGACCTTCTCACCGGCGAACGGCACCACGGTGGCTAACAACGGCACCAACATCACGATAACCTTCGCCGAGGCCATCAAGTCGAACAGTGGCGGAACCGACTTCACCGACTCCACAATAGACGGCATCGTCAGGTTGAAGGTGACCAACAGCAGCGGCGCGAACATCACCTTCAACGCCACCATCGATGCCGCCAAGAAAGTGATCACCATCGATCCGAGTTCGGCATTGTCGGACGGTGCGGTGTATGTGGCCATTACCAACGCCTACTACGATGCGGCGGGCAATCAGGGCAACGCGGCCAGCGCCACCATCACAGTAGACACCACCGGCGTGTCTGCGCCGACCTTCTCACCGGCGAACGGCGCCACGGTAACCGACAACACCACCAACATCACGCTGACCTTCGCCGAGGCCATTGCGAAATCCGGCGGCGGCGATTTTGCCAGTTCCGACTTGTCGAACATTCTCACCCTGAAGCGCACCGATGCCGGCGGCGCGAACATCCCCTACGCCGCCACCATCAACGGCGCCAATACGATTATCACCATCAATCCGACCTCGAATCTGCCCGAAGGGAATGTGTATGTGGCCATCTCGACTGGCTACTACGATGCGGTGGGCAATCAGGGCACTGCGGCCACTGCCACCATCACAGTAGACACCACCGGCGTGGCGGCGCCGACCTTCTCACCGGCGAACGGCGACACGGTGGCCGACAACACCACCAACATCACGCTGACCTTCGCCGAGGCTATCAAAAAGTCCGGCGGCGGCGACTTCGCCAATTCCGACCTGTCCGGCATTCTCACCCTGAAACGCACCAATGCCGGCGGCGCGGACATCCAGTACGCCGCCACCATCAACGGCGCCAAAACCATCATCACCATCAACCCGTCGTCAAACCTGCCCGACGGTGTGGTGTATGTGGCCATCTCGACTGGCTACTACGACGCGGTGGGCAATCAGGGCAGCACGGCCAGCGCCACCATTACAGTAGACACCACCGGCGTGGCGGCGCCGACCTTCTCACCGGCGAACGGCACCACGGTGAAGAACAACACCACCAACATCACGCTGACCTTCGCCGAGGTCATCAAGAAGTCCGGCGGCGGCGACTTCGCCAATTCCGACCTGTCCGGGATTCTCACACTGAAGAAGACCAACGCCAGCGGCGCGGACATCCCGTACTCCGCCACCATCAACGGCGCCAAGACCGTCATCACCATCAACCCGACCTCGAATCTGGATGATGGAAATGTGTATGTGGCCATCACCAATGGCTATTACGACGCAGTGGGCAATCAGGGCGTCACGGCCACTGCCACCTTCACAGTAGACACCACGCTATCCACTGACGCCACCTTGAGCGCCTTGACGGCAAGCGGCAGCGCCACCGCCTCCGGCACCTTCAGCACGATCACGATCGCTCCGGTATTCGTCTCCGGCACCACTGCCTACACGGCTAACGTCTCCTCCGAAATCGCTTGGGCAAAAGTGCAGCCGACCGTGTCCGACACTGGCAAGGCGACGGTGCGGGTGGGCAAGGCTAATAGTTTGCAGACGGTAACTAGCGGTTCCTTCAGTCAGGCCATCAACCTTGTGGTTGGTAGCAATGCGATCCTCATCGAGGTAACCGCCGAGGACGCCAGCAAGCAGACCTACACGGTAACGATAACCCGCGATGAGCCGTTGCCGTCCGCGGTGAGTTTGAGTGTTCCGAATCGAGTCAATGAGGATGTCGGTTCGGTTACGCTAACGGCGACGCTGGTGGGCGGCACCTTAAACGAGATGCTGGAGTGCACGCTGGTCAAAACGGGTACGGCCTCGAGCACCACCGAGAACGCCGCCGAATGGGACTATCGCTTGGTGCCTCCTCTGCAATTCCAAGCGCGTGCGGCGAGCGGCACGATGCAGATTGAAATCCACGATGACAGCCTTCGCGAACCTCCGGAGACCGTAACGGTTACCATAGACGACACATCATGCAGCGCAGGCGAGACGGCCATGACCGGCTTTTCCGCCACGGCGACCTTCACCATAATAGACAACGACTCGCCGCCGGATGCGCCGAACCTGCAGTTGACGCCTTCCGATGGGGCGCTGACGGCATCGTGGGATGAGCCGTCCGGCAACGGTTCGCCGATTACCGGCTATGGGCTGCGGTACCGCGAGGAAGACGCTCCTAATGTGGATGCGACAACCTCGAACGATCCGGCCACCGGTTGGGTAACATCGACCTACAGCGCAACGACCATGCGCCAGACCTTGAACGGCCTGACCAACGGCACGCTCTACCGCGTGGAGGTACAAGCGCGCAATGCCGCCGGCGTCAGCCTCTGGAGTGAGAGCAGCATGACGGGTACGCCGGGCACCGGCGGATTGGCGCAGGTGCATGAGGCGATGTTGTCCGAAGTGGTGCGCGCCGTTTCTGGGCGCACTACGGGCGCCATTTCCAAGCGTGTGGAGGAGGCCATGAACGGTGGCGGCGGTGGTGGCGGTACGGTTACCGCCAGTCTTGGCGGTCAGGCCACGGTGGCGGGTGCATTGGTAGCGCATGCCCCAGGCATGATGAACGGCCATCACGACATGCGAGACATGCTGGGCGGCTCCCATTTCAACCTGCCGTTGTACATGGACGATGGGGTGAGCGCGTCGGATTCGGTTGGCTCGGCCTCGGCCACCATCTGGGGTAGCGGCGCACATGGCAATCTCTCCGGCGAGAACGACGGGTTGGACTGGAACGGCGGACTACACGGCGCGCAGGTGGGCGTGGACGCGAAAGTGCGCGACAACCTGCTGGCCGGTTTGGCGTTGTCGTGGGATCAGGGCGAGTTCAATTACGACACCGGTTCGGGCGAGGCGAGCGGTCGGGGAGACTACAATCTGGATATGCTCAGCGTGCACCCCTATATCGGCTGGCGCGCCGGCTATATGGATTTGTGGGCGACCGCCGGCTACGGCACGGGCGAGATCGAGGTCGCGCCGGATCAGGGCACGGCGGTGTCGAACGATGCGACGCTGTGGACGGTGGGCGCGGGCGGCGGTGGTTTGGTATGGACCGACGGCGAGGTCAACGTGCGCCTCAAGGGAGAGGCCATGCAGACGAATATGGACTTGGACGGCAACGAGGACATGGCCGCGATGACGGTGGACACCTCGCTCATACGCTTGGCGGCGGAGGCGAGCTATACGGTGGAATTGGCCGGCGGCGGACGAGTTTCGCCGAATCTGTCGTTGGGCGCGCGCCACGATGGCGGCGACGGCAACACCGGCACGGGAGCGGAATTGAGCGGCGGCATGCGCTATGAGAACGCGCAGACGGGAGTGGTCGTGTCCACCTCCATATACGGCATGTTTGGCCGTAGCGACTATGAGGAATGGGGCGTGAGCGGCTTGGTGCAGAAGACTCCGGACACGAACGGACGCGGCCTGTCGATCACTTTGCGCCCCGGCTACGGCAGTAGCGGGCAGGACACCGGCAGAATCTGGACTCAGGGCATGCGCGAGAACGAGACCACTGCGGCTCCCGTTGTCGATTCCAGCGGGCGTTTGGATGCGAGATTGGGCTATGGTCTGTGGGCGCCGTGGAGCAGTGGCTTGGTAACGCCCTGGGGTGGCCTGACCATGGACGAGCACAGCAAGCAATACCGCGCCGGACTGGATTGGGCGTTCAACAGCAGCCTGCGCATGAACCTGTCCGGTGAGCAACATGAAACCGCGGACACGGGCACAGGCGACCGCAGGTATCGCATGGGACTGGAGTGGGCGGTTGGCGGCAACGGGGTGCTGGATATGAACCTGTCCGGCGAACGCTTCGAAAGTGTCAACGCACCCGCCAGCCATTCGCTGATGTTGAAGGGAACAGTGCGCTTTTGAGGCGGACGGCGGCGCCCGCGCCCACCGCAGTCGCCCCGTTGGGGTAGAATCTCCGCCATGGCCGGCAGAATTCCCAAGGCGTTCATCGATCAAGTATTGAGCCGAGTGGACATCGTCGATGTGATTGAGCGGCGCGTGCCGTTGACGCGAGCCGGCGGAGAATACAAGGCATGCTGCCCGTTCCACGAAGAGAAAACGCCGTCGTTCACGGTCAGCCCGGCCAAGCAGTTCTACTATTGCTTCGGCTGCGGCGCCCACGGCAGCGCCATCGGCTTCCTCATGGACTACGCCCATCTGAGTTTCGTCGAGGCGGTGGAGGAATTGGCGGAAGGAGTCGGCCTGCAAGTGCCGAGCGAAACCACGCCGCAGGCGGCGCAACCCGCCGATAGTTCCCTCCCGTCTCTGTTGCAAATAGTCGAACAAGCGAATCACTGGTTCCAACAGCAACTACGCACCCACGCCGAGGGCAAGCGCGCCGTCGCCTACCTAAAGGAGCGCGGACTGGACGGGCGCACCGCCGCCGACTTCGGCATCGGCTACGCCCCGAAGGGTTGGGACAATCTCGCCCGCGCCCTCGGCACGGATGCCAAACGGCGGCGGCAACTGCAAAAAGCGGGTTTGATCGCCGAGAATGACCAAGCCAAACTGTACGACCGCTTCCGTGGCCGAGTGATATTCCCCATCGAAGACCATCGTGGCCGGGTGGTCGCCTTCGGCGGGCGCATCCTCGGCGCGGGCGAGCCGAAATACCTGAATTCTCCGGAAACCACCCTGTTCCACAAGGGCGCGGAATTGTACCGACTGGACAGCGCTCGGCGAGCCATCGGCGCGAACGGCGGCAGCATCGTGGTGGAAGGCTACATGGATGTGGTCGGTTTGGCGCAGTTCGGCATCGACAACGCGGTCGCCACCCTCGGCACCGCCACCACGCGCACCCATCTACAGCGCCTGTTTCGGCTGGCGCCGAGGATCGTATTCTGCTTCGATGGCGATCGCGCCGGGCGCGCCGCCGCGTGGAAGGCGCTGCAAACCGCGCTGCCGGAAATGCGCGATGATCGGCAGGCCGGTTTCCTCTTCCTGCCCGAAGGCGAAGATCCGGACAGCGTGGTGCGCGCCGAGGGTCGGGACGGATTCGCCGAGCGCGTGGATCAGGCGCTGGCGTTGGAGGATTTCCTGTTGGAACATCTCATCGAGCAAGTCGATATGGCCACTCCGGCCGGGTTGGCGCGATTGGTGGACTTGGCTGATCCGATGATCGCGCAACTGCCCGCCGGGGCGCGGCAGGAACTGCTGTACAAGCGCCTGACCGAGACGACCGGCTTGTCCAGCCACCAACTCAAGTCGCATTCGGCACATTCCGCCGGCCGAGCGGCACGTCGCCGACCGGCGCAGCCCGATTCTCCGATGCAGGGGCAACTGTCGCCGCTCGCGCTGGCCATCAGCCTGTTGTTGCAGCATCCGCAACTGGCGGCTTCGATCCCCCAGCCGGATGCCCTGAAAAAACTGAATCTGCGGGGCGCGCCGATCCTGCTGGAGTTGATCGAGCAAATCATCCGACAACCCGACATCACCACGGCGCGATTGCTGGAATCCTTTCGCCAGGAGCCCACTCACGACTACCTTGAAAAGCTGGCGACACGCGCCCATTACATCGACGAAGAGGTGCTGGCGGAGCATTTCAACGACGCCCTCGCCCGCCTGCTTGATCACCAAGACGAGCAGCGCCGTTTGGCGTTGTTCGAGAAAATCCGGCAGGGCGCGCCGGAGGGAGCGGAAAAACAGCGACTGCAACAGGAAATGAAGGCGTTGTTGGATGCTCGCAACGAAAAGCTGAAGGCGCGTGCCCATGAATGAAGCCGCCATCCCGTGATACAATCCGCGCCCGACGCGGTTGTCCCCCAGCGGTGCCGCACGCTCGTCTTTCCCGCTCCCCAACATCCGATACTCGACACCATGATCATGGCCAACGACACCCAACACCACACCACCGCAACCGGCGCGACCGCCAAAGAGAACGACAAGCGGCCGCAGTCCGACCTGCAGAAACTGATCTTCAAGGGCAAGGCGCAGGGATTCCTGACCTACGCCGAGATCAACGACCACCTGCCGGAGAACATGCACGACACCGACCAGATCGAGGTCGTGGTCAACATGATCAACGACATGGGCATCGAGGTGGTGGACAAGGTGCCCGACAGCGACAGTTTGACGCTGAAGCGAGACAATCCGGAAGACGAGGAGGTCGCCGAGGCGCTCAAAACCGCGGTGGAAAGCGAATTCGGCCGCACCACGGATCCGGTGCGCATGTACATGCGGGAGATGGGCACGGTCGAACTGCTGACGCGCGAGGACGAAATCGCGCTGGCCAAGCGAATCGAAGCGGGCAATCGCCAGAGTGCGCAGGCGGTGGCGCTGGCGCCGAGCGCCATTCAGCTGCTGCTGAAATGGGCCGACGCCATCGAAGCCCGCGAGATGAAATTGACCGAGGTGGTGGTCGATTTCATGGCGCTGGACGCGCTCGACGACGAGACCGTCGCCACTCCCGGAAAGCCCGGCCAGAGCGCGGCGAAGAAGGAGGAAGAGGCGGCCAACGGCCCCGATCTCAAAGACGCCGCGGCGCGCTTCAAGCGCATGCGCCGCATTTGGAGATCGCTGGAGAGTGCATGGAAAAGGCACGGCTTCGACAGCAAACAGGCGCTGAAGAATCGCAAGAAACTGGGGGACGAATTCCTGCAGATGAAATTCGTCCCGGCCAAGCTCGAAATCTTGACATCCACCCTGCGCGACAGCATGGACGAATTGCGCCGCCACGAACGCCGCATCGCGAACTACTGCGTGGTCTACGCCAAAGTGCCGCGCAATCGTTTTCTCGAAAGTTTCAACGGCAGTGAAACCGACGCCGACTGGTACGACAATCTGATCAAGTCTAGCCCGAATGAAGCCGACAAACTCGAACAGTTTCGCGGCATCGTCGCCGAGTGTTCGAAGAAATTGCTGCAGTGCCAGCAGAGAACCGGCTTGGAGGTCGATCAGCTCAAGGAACTGAGCCGCAGACTCTCCATCGGCGAAGCGCGCGCGCGCCGTGCCAAGAAGGAAATGGTCGAAGCCAACCTGCGGCTGGTCATCTCCATCGCCAAGAAATACACCAATCGCGGCTTGCAATTCCTCGACCTGATTCAGGAGGGCAACATCGGCCTGATGAAGGCGGTGGACAAATTCGAATATCGCCGAGGCTACAAGTTTTCCACCTACGCAACTTGGTGGATTCGTCAGGCCATCACCCGCTCCATCGCCGATCAGGCGCGCACCATCCGCATACCGGTACATATGATCGAAACCATCAACAAACTCAACCGCGTGTCGCGTCAGGTACTGCAGGAAAAGGGCCGCGAAGCGCTACCCGAAGAACTCGCGGAAAAGATGGGATTGCCCGAGGACAAGGTGCGCAAGGTGTTGAAGATCGCCAAGGAGCCGATTTCCATGGAAATGCCGGTCGGCGACGACGAGGACTCGCATCTGGGCGACTTCATCGAGGACAAAAACATCCGCGCGCCCCTCGAACTAGCCACCGACGCCGGCCTGAAGAACGCCACCCAGACCGTCTTGGACTCCCTCACCGAACGCGAGTCCAAGGTATTGCAAATGCGCTTCGGCATCGGCATGAACACCGACCACACCCTGGAGGAGGTCGGCAAACAATTCGATGTTACCCGAGAACGCATCCGCCAGATCGAGGCGAAGGCTCTGCGCAAACTGCGCCACCCAAGCCGCGCCGACCGTCTACGCACCTTTCTCGAGGGCAACTCCTGACGACTTGCGCCCACCGGCGCGGCCAATCCCGTTGCCGTTCCCGTGCCCATTCGCTGGGCCTGTAGCTCAGTCGGTTAGAGCAGCGGACTCATAATCCGTCGGTCGTAGGTTCAAGTCCTACCAGGCCCACCATCCCCGTCCCCAACGATCACTTCGCCGCCATCGCCAGCATGGCGTGCAGCAATACATTGCAACCCGCTTCGAGGTCGGACGGTTTTGCGCTTTCTTCTTCGGTGTGGCTGAGGCCGCCGGCGCAGGGTACGAATATCATCGAGGTCGGTGCGACTCGGCATACTTGGCAGGCATCGTGGCCGGCGCCGGAGACCATGTCCTGATGGCGGTATTGCAGTTGGGTTGCGGCGTTGCGCACTGCGTCTATGCAGTCGCGGTCGAATCGCACCGGCGGGTTGTGCCAGATTTCCACCGGGTTGATTTCTACCCGATTGCGCGCGGCGATTTCGTCGCATCTTTCGAGCAGGGCGCGGTGCATGAGGGTCAGAATGTCGTCTTCGGGGTGGCGCAAGTCCACGGTGAAAAACACCTCCCCCGGTATGGTGTTTCGCGCATTGGGCAAGACCGACAGCTGGCCGACCGTGCCGACGCCGAAGGGCGCATGGGCGCAGGCGATCTCCTGCACCGCCGCGATCACTTGGGCGCTTGCCACCAGCGCATCCCGGCGTCCGGGCATCGGCGTCGAGCCGGCGTGGGCATCCTGCCCGCGCACGGTGATGTCGTACCAGCGCTGCCCCTGGCCGCCGATGACCACGCCGATGGTGTCGTCGTCTCGCTCCAGAATCGGACCCTGCTCGATATGCGCCTCGAACAATGCGCCGATCGGGTGCTCGCCGCAGCGTTCCGTGCCGAAGTAGCCGATGCGCTTCAACTCGTCGACGAGCCGCTTGCCCTCGGCGTCCGTTCGCGACCAAGCGAACTCCTTTTCAAAGAGCCCGGCGAATACTCCCGAGGCGATCATCGCCGGAGCGAATCGGCAGCCCTCTTCGCCGGTCCACACGACGATTTCCACCGCAGATTCGGTCTCGATTCCGTGGTCGTTGAGGGTACGCACCACCTCGAGCGCCGCCAGAACGCCATAGACGCCATCGAATTTGCCGCCGTGGGGCTGGGTGTCGAGGTGGCTGCCGGCGAGAATCGGCGGGCGCGTTTCGTCTCGTCCGCCGCGGCGGGCGAAAATGTTGCCCATGTCGTCGAAGGTGATCGAGCAGCCGGCCTCGGTGCACCACGCCGCGAACAGGTCGCGCCCTTGCCGATCTTCATCGGTCAACGCCTGCCTGCTCGAGCCGCCGGCGGCGCCGGGCCCGATCTCGGCGAGTTGCATGATGCTGCGCCACAGGCGTTCGCCGTCGACGCGAATTTCCGTGCGCGGTGAGGGTAACTTGGGTTTTTTCATCTGATGTATTCCGGTGTGTGAAAGTGCGTTGCGGCTACGCCGAAGGCGGCATGATACCGCTATAATCCGCGCCATGAAAGAGATCACCCGATCCCCCAACACCGTGTGGCACCACGCCACCGTTACCCGCCAACGGCGCGAGCGGCAAAACGGCCATCGCGGCGTCATTCTCTGGTTCACCGGCTTGTCCGGCAGCGGCAAATCCACCCTCGCCCACGCGGTCGAAGAGGAACTGCACCGGCAGGGCTGCCGCACCTTCGTCTGCGACGGCGACAACATCCGCCACGGGCTGTGTGGCGATCTCGGTTTTTCCTCGGCCGATCGCAGCGAAAACATCCGGCGCATCGGCCAGCTGGCGAAATTGTTCGTCGAGAGCGGCGCGGTGGTGCTGACCGCCTTCATCTCGCCGTTTCGGGTGGATCGCCAGCGGGTGCGGATGATGGTGGACAATTCCGAGGATTTCATCGAGATTTTCTGCGACTGCCCGCTGAAAATTTGCGAACAACGGGACATCAAGGGCTTGTACCAACGCGCCCGCAAAGGCGAAATCCCCGACTTCACCGGCATCTCCTCGCCCTACGAAACTCCGGAAAACGCCGACCTCATCGTCAAGACCGGAGAACGCAGCGTGGCGCAATGCGTGCAGGAAGTGGTGGCGTTGCTGGCGGATCGGGAGGTGATTTCGGCCAAACTGAAAGCCGTATAGTTGCGGCGAGCGCCGAAAATCGCGCGGTATTCGCCTTTCGCCGTAGGCAAATTCCACTTTCCGCGCCGACCAACCGGCTGAAACCCGTGAAAACGGGCATGGTACCTCCCCTTGCATTCCCCAACCCCCTCCACTATCCTGCCTCACGGGAGTCGGCCAGACAGTTGCTCCGTTTCATGGTAACGGGGAGGAAAGTCCGGGCTCCATTGGGCAAGGTGCCAGGTAATTCCTGGGCGGTGCGAGCCGACGGAAAGTGCCACAGAAAATATACCGCCCCCGCGTGGGGTAAGGGTGAAATGGTGCGGTAAGAGCGCACCGCGTCGCTGGTAACAGTGGCGGCAGGGTAAACCCCGCCTGGAGCAAGACCGAATAGAGACCTGATGGCGTGGCCCGCGCCGGGTCCGGGTAGGTTGCCAGAGGCATTCGGTGACGGATGTCCCAGATGAATGACTGTCCTCGACAGAACCCGGCTTATCGGCCGACTCCCTTTTTCATTTCCGGCGTTCCTAAGCCCGCTCCATATACGCCCCGGTATCCGTATTCACCTTGATCTTCTCATCGGCATTGACGAATACCGGCACGATCACCCGCAGGCCGGTTTCGAGGATTGCCGGTTTGCCGCTGCCGGTGGTGGTTTGCCCGCGTACCGCCCCTTCGGTTTCGACCACTCGCAGGGTTACCGAGGCGGGCAGTTCCACGCCGATGGGCGCGCCGTTGTGGAAGTTGATTTGTACGCGAGTATTGGGCAGGAGGAACGGCGCTTGCGCTTCCAGATCTTCCGTGTTCAGGGCGGTTTGCTCGTAGGTATCCACATCCATGAAGACATGGGAGGTGCCGTCGGCGTAGAGATATTGCATCGGGCGCGCCTCCACATGGGCTTTCTCGATCTTGTCCTCGGAGCGAAATCGCTCGTTGAGTTTGACCCCATCGCTGATACACTTCATCTCCAGTTGCACAAAAGCGCCCCCCTTGCCGGGCTTGACATGGTTTTTCTTCAGTACGCGCCACAATTTGCCGTGGTATTCCACGAGATTGCCGATGCGCGCGTCGAAAGCGGAAATTTTCATGGGCGGGACAACTGCGAAAAATAATGGGAGCGGATTGTATGAGTGATAACACCCCACCGCAACCGGCGCGCGCCGCACTGGCCGAGCTGCTGGCATCCGCGCCCGCTCGCCCCGGCGTATATGTGTTCTACCAAGCGGACGGCAAAGCCCTGTATGTGGGCAAGGCCACCAACCTGCGCAGCCGCTTGGCGAGCTACCACCGCGCCACCGGCTTGAGCCCCAAGACTCGCCTGATGGTAGCGAAAATCCACCACGCCGAAATCCACCAGACCCGCGCCGAAGGCGAAGCCCTGCTGCTGGAAAACAACCTGATCAAGGACAAACGCCCGCGCTACAACATCTCCCTGCGAGACGACAAAAGCTACCCCTACATCCGCCTGAGCGAACACGCCGCCTACCCCAGATTCGCCTTCTATCGCGGCCGCCGCGCCCAGTCGGCCAAGCAGCAGTATCGCTACTACGGCCCCTACCCCAACGCCGCCGCCGTGCGCGAAATGCTCGGTCAGATTCACAAGATATTCCGCCTGCGCCAGTGCAGCGACGCCTTCTTCCGCAACCGCGCCCGGCCCTGCCTGCAATACCAGATCAAGCGTTGCAGCGCCCCCTGCGTCGGGCGAATCCGGCGGCGCGACTACCTCGACGATGTACGCCAAGCCAAAGATCTGCTGGCCGGCCGCGACACCGCCCTGTTGGACGACCTCGCCGGCAAGATGGAGTGCGCCTCCAATCGCCTCGACTACGAAAGCGCCGCCCGCTACCGCGACCGCATCGCCCTGCTGCAGCGCGCCCGCGCCGGCCAATACGCCGCCGCCGCCAACGCCGCCACCGACGCCGATGCCGTGGCGGTGGCCGTGGCCGCCGGCGTGGCCTGCTTCGGCGTTGTCCACATCCGCCGTGGGCGCAACCTCGGCGGGCGCTTCCACATCCGCAACAATCCCCTCGATCTGAGCGTCGCCGAGTTGCTCGAAGCCTTTCTCCCCCAGCACTACCTCGGCGGCGCGCCGCCGGCGGAAATTCTGGTGAGCGAGCCGCTCGCTGGGCGCGCCGCCCTGCAGCGAGCGCTGGCGTTGGCGGGCAAGGGGAAAGTCGCCGTCAAGCACCGCTGCCGCACCCACCGCGCCCGCTGGCTCGAATCCGCGCGCGTCAACACCGCCGACCATCTGCGCCGCCACCTCGACCAACACAGCCAGCTGGCGGCGCAATTCGCCGCCCTCGGCCGCCTCCTGTCCCTCGACGAGACGCCGAGCCGCATCGAATGCTTCGACATCAGCCACACTCAGGGCGAACGCGCCGTGGGCGCCTGCGTGGCGTGCGACGGCGGTGGGCTGGTCAAATCCGACTACCGCAGATTCAACATCAGCGGCATCGCTCGCGGGGACGACTACGCCGCCATCGGCCAGACCCTCGCGCGCCGCTACAAGCGGGTATTGCAGGAAGACGGCAAACTGCCCGACCTGATCATCATCGATGGCGGCAAGGGGCAGCTGGGCGTGGCCGCGCGGGTGCTGGAAGAACTGCAACTAACCGACAGCGTGGCCCTGCTGGCCATCTCCAAGGGGCGCGCGCGCCGCGCCGGCGAAGAGCGCCTGCACCTGCACGCCCGCCCCCGCCCCCGCCTCATAAAACCCGGGCCGAATCGGGCGCACTCGGCCTTCGCCCTGCTGCAGCGCATACGAGACGAAGCCCACCGCTTTGCCATCGGCGGCCACCGCCAACGCCGCGCCAAGGCGCGCGCCGAATCGCCGTTGCAGCGCATCGAAGGCGTCGGCGAAAAGCGCCGCCGCAACCTGCTGCGTCATTTCGGCGGAATGCGGGAGATCACCCGCGCCGGCATCGAAGATCTGGCCGCCGCACCGGGCATCAGCGCGGCTCTGGCCGAGCGCATATACAATCGCCTGCACGAGTAAATCCGAATCCGGCCCCGACCCCGGCCCCGACCGCATCCACAGGAGAATTCCATGACCATCCACATCCCCAACCTGCTCACCCTGTTCCGCGTGATACTCATCCCGGTGCTGGCGCTCATGTACCTGTGGCCGTCTCGCCATCGCGAGGCCATCATCGCCGGCATATTCCTGCTGGCCGCTTTCACCGACTGGTTGGACGGCTTTCTCGCCCGCCGCATGGACGCCGCCTCGGCCCTCGGCGCGTTTCTCGATCCGGTGGCGGACAAATTGATCGTATCCACCGCTCTGGTGCTGCTCGTCTCCGACCGGAATGTGCTGGAGGCGGTGTTGCACGCCGTGCCCTTCGCGCTGGCGGTGGCCGTCATCATCGGGCGGGAAATCGTCGTCTCCGCCCTGCGCGAATGGATGGCGGAGCTGGGGGAGCGCGGCGCCGTCGCCGTCGGCAGTCTGGGCAAATACAAGACCGCCTGCCAGATGATCGCCATCAGCGCCCTGCTGTACGCCAAGCCCCTGTACGGCGTGCCGATCCTGCGCATCGGCGAAATCCTGCTGTATCTGGCGGCGCTGCTGACCCTGTGGTCCATGGTCGAATACCTGCAAGCGGCGCGCCCCTACTTGCGAAATGGGCGCGGCGGCGGTTCAGGGTGAAGGGAGGCGGAAAAAGCGCAACCTGCGCGGGATGTACGGCATGGTACAGCCGATTGACACCGCCCCTACGGGGGGGTATCCTGAAATTGGCGCTTGAGTCAGATTCGGTAGACTGGACAGGTTCCACCGGGGGGTACCGGCCCCGCAAGCGCTACTCACTCTCCCCTCTATACTTTTTTGCCGCGGCGCGTATCTGGTAGTCTTGCGCCCGCCGAAAATGCACCGGAAAAACTGGTGCATAATGCCAGAAACATTCTGGACTTTTGGCTGTCGGAAAAAGGGAAGCCGACATGCTGATTCAGCGTGTCGGCTTCCGCGTGCGCGGGATGTATCATGTTGCTTCTTTGGGAATGAAGGAGGCACACATGAGCCAGTCGACCGAAGTCAAACTCCGCGCCCTCGAAGTATGGCGCGAACACGACATTCACGCAACTATGACGGCCTTTCAGGTCAGTCGCAGCACGCTGTATGCGTGGCGCAAGGCGTATCAGCAGGGCGGCGTGGCGGCGCTCACCAATCGCACTACCAAGCCGCTTCGCGTGCGGCGGCGCAATTATCCGCGCGCCCTGATTGAGCAAATGCGAAAGTTGCGCCGCGAGTTTCCCAATATCGCCGGAGAAGCCCTGCGCGTGCATCTGGCTAAGTGGTGCGCGGAAAACAGGATGAAATGCCCAAGCGCTCGCACCCTCGGACGCATCATCGCCGACCAGCCGGATCGACTGCGCATCGCTCCGGCGAATATCACCCGCTACGGCCGGCTCAAAGCATTCACACGCCAGATAAAACAACGACTTAGCCGCGCCATCCGGCGCACCACCATCCCCGGCCGTTGCGTTGCCTTCGACACCATTGTGCGGCACATAGATGGCGTGCGGCGATACCTGATCGTTGCCATCGACCACGCCACCCGCTTGTCTGTGGCCATCTGCCCCGAAAGCGCATCGAGTAAAAACGCCGCCCGATTCGCCGAATTGGTCGAAGCGATGTTTCCGTTTCCCATTGAGAACGTCCTGACCGACAACGGCTCGGAGTTCGCCGGGGCGTTCGACCAGTTTGCGAAAGAAAGGGGCTGGACGCACGCATACACCTATCCGAGATCGCCTAAAATGAACGCCATCGTGGAACGCTTCAACCGCACCATTCAGGAGGATTTCGTGGATTACGAGGAAGACCTGCTACTCACCGACCGCGTTGCTTTCAACCAGCGCCTGTTGGATTACCTAGAAAAATACAACACCCGCCGCCCCCACGCCTCACTGCAATTCCGCTCCCCCGTGCAGTTCCTCGCGGAAAACCATCCGGAGTCCAGAATGTATTGGCATCGTACAACTGGTTGACACCGCATCTGCGGGGGGCTATCCTGTATTCGTGCGCCTGAGTCAGAATCGGTAATCAGGACAGGTTCCTCCGGGGGGTAGCCGGCCCCGCAGGCGCACACTACTCTTGCCTCGCTATTTCCTATACTTCTCCTTGGCTCGCGCGACTTTGCGCGGCCCCACTGGAATCATTGTGGTCAGATATGCCTTCAATCCGCCATCCGTAACCTTCCAAGCCGCTGCCCACCATTTCCCCTGTTCATCCTGCGCATAACCGATCCACCGATTGCCGCCTTGCGGCCAACTATCCTCCCCATCCACCGCCTTCTGCACCAGCCGCAACCGCTCCGGCGTAATCCCCCGTCCGCTCGCCTTGATATGCCCAATTCCGTCTCGGGATAACCGCATCCACTGCGGCGCCCCGCGCTCCTGCAACGCCTTCGGGAACGCCGCCACCACCGTCTCCAAGCGGCCTTCCGGTTTATGCTGATACGCCTTGCGCTCGGCTACCGTACTCAGCGTCGGCGTCCTATCCCACAACCGCGCAAACCTCGCCCCAGCCAAATCCTCGGCAATCCGCTTTCGCGCGATCGTCTCCGACTTGAATTCTACCGACTCGATCACTTGTCGCCTCCTTGCGCCACTTTCAAACCATCCGGGGCCGTAATGTACCGGAATCGTACAACCGATTGACACCGCCCATGCGGGGGGGTATCCTGCAACCGAGCGCTTGAGACATTTTCGGTTGACTGGACAGGATCCACCGGGGGGTACCGGCCCCGCAAGTGCTCACTTCCTCTCTCTTTCAACCCCTCAAATCGGCCTTATCGTCCGTACTTCGCCCTGCTTCGGGCCACTCTTCGCGCATCGACCGGAATCATTGTCATCAGATACGCCCGCGATCCATCTGCAGTAACCTTCCACGCTACCGCCCACCACTGCCCGTCATCAGATTCGATGTAGCTGACCCATCGACCGCCGACCTTGTCATGCTGAAAATAGGTATTCTCCCCATCCACCGCCTTCTGCACCAGCCGCATTTGCTCCGCTGCAATCCCCCGCCCACTCGCCTTGATATGCCCGATTCCGTCTCGGGATAACCGCAACCAAGACGGCACCCCGCGCTCCTGCAAATCCGACCCGACCACCGCCACCGGCGTATCCAAACTCGGTCCCTTCCGCGCAAACTTCCGCCGCTCGGCAATCGTCTCCAGAGTCGGCGTATTCCGCCACAACAACGCAAACCCCGCCCCGGCCAAATTTTCGGCAATCCGTTTTCGCGTGATATTCTTCGACTCGTTCACTTGTCGCCTCCTTGCGTTACCCTCAAACCAGTTGGATTCTGTGAATGTACGGCATCGTACAACCGGTTGACACTGCCCCTATAGGGGGTTACCCTGCAATCCTGCGCCTGAGGCAAATTATCGGGATACCCGGACAGGATCCGCGGGGGAGATGATTCCCGTCCCCCCAGGCGCTCATTCTTGCCCCCCCTTGATTTGTTTGCTTCGTTTTTCTACCAGCCGCAACTGCTTCGGGGTGCTCCTGTGGATTGTGCTGAGCCAAGCAGCCTTCCCGCTCCGTGTTACTTTCCAGCCCACCATCCATAGTTTGCCCTCTGCATCGCTGACAAACGTAGCCCACTCCCGCTCGGATTGCCGATAAACGGTATCCCCATCCACCGCCTTCTGCACCAGCCTCAAATCCTGCGGCGCAATCCCCCGCCCGCTCGCCTTGATATGCCCGATTCCGTCTCGGGATAACCGCAACCAAGACGGCACCCCGCGCTCCTGCAACTTCGACCCGACCACCGCCACCGGCGTATCCAAACTCGGTCCCTTCCGCGCGAACTTCCGCCGCTCGGCAATCGTCTCCAGAGTCGGCGTATTCCGCCACAACAACGCAAACCCCGCCCCGGCCAAATTTTCGGCAATCCGTTTTCGCGTGATATTCTTCGACTCGTTCACTTGTCGCCTCCTTGCGTTACCCTCAAACCAGTTGGATTCTGTGAATGTGCCGGCATCGTACAGCCGGTGCATAATGCCAGAAACATTCTGGACTTTTGGCTGTCGGAAAAAGGGAAGCCGACATGCTGATTCAGCGTGTCGGCTTCCGCGTGCGCGGGATGTATCATGTTGCTTCTTTGGGAATGAAGGAGGCACACATGAGCCAGTCGACCGAAGTCAAACTCCGCGCCCTCGAAGTATGGCGCGAACACGACATTCACGCAACTATGACGGCCTTTCAGGTCAGTCGCAGCACGCTGTATGCGTGGCGCAAGGCGTATCAGCAGGGCGGCGTGGCGGCGCTCACCAATCGCACTACCAAGCCGCTTCGCGTGCGGCGGCGCAATTATCCGCGCGCCCTGATTGAGCAAATGCGAAAGTTGCGCCGCGAGTTTCCCAATATCGCCGGAGAAGCCCTGCGCGTGCATCTGGCTAAGTGGTGCGCGGAAAACAGGATGAAATGCCCAAGCGCTCGCACCCTCGGACGCATCATCGCCGACCAGCCGGATCGACTGCGCATCGCTCCGGCGAATATCACCCGCTACGGCCGGCTCAAAGCATTCACACGCCAGATAAAACAACGACTTAGCCGCGCCATCCGGCGCACCACCATCCCCGGCCGTTGCGTTGCCTTCGACACCATTGTGCGGCACATAGATGGCGTGCGGCGATACCTGATCGTTGCCATCGACCACGCCACCCGCTTGTCTGTGGCCATCTGCCCCGAAAGCGCATCGAGTAAAAACGCCGCCCGATTCGCCGAATTGGTCGAAGCGATGTTTCCGTTTCCCATTGAGAACGTCCTGACCGACAACGGCTCGGAGTTCGCCGGGGCGTTCGACCAGTTTGCGAAAGAAAGGGGCTGGACGCACGCATACACCTATCCGAGATCGCCTAAAATGAACGCCATCGTGGAACGCTTCAACCGCACCATTCAGGAGGATTTCGTGGATTACGAGGAAGACCTGCTACTCACCGACCGCGTTGCTTTCAACCAGCGCCTGTTGGATTACCTAGAAAAATACAACACCCGCCGCCCCCACGCCTCACTGCAATTCCGCTCCCCCGTGCAGTTCCTCGCGGAAAACCATCCGGAGTCCAGAATGTATTGGCATCGTACAGCCGGTTGACGCTACCCCTGTGGGAGGGTATCCTGCAATCCTGCGCCTGAGGCAAATTATCGGGACACCCGGACAGGTTCCGCGGGGGAGATGATTCCCGTCCCCCCAGGCGCTCATATTTATCTATTCAGCGGCGAGCCGGCCTCCCGTTTTATTTGCCGCAACTGCTTCGGATTGCTCCTGTGGAGAGTCACCAGCCAAGCAGCCATCCCGCTATCGTTTACCTTCCAGCCCACCATCCATAGTTTGCCCTCTGCATCGCTGATAAACGCGGCCCACTTCCGCTCGGATTGCCGATAAACGGCATCTCCATCCACCGCCTTCTGCACCAACCTCAACTCCTGCGGCGTAATCCCCCGCCCGCTCGCCTTGACATGCCCGATTCCGTCTCGGGATAACCGCAACCAAGACGGCACCCCTCGCTCCTGCAAATCCGATCCGAACACCGCCACCGGCGTGTCCAAACTCGGTTGCTCCTGAGCGAACTTCCGCCGCTCGGCCAACGTTTGGAGAGTCGGCGTCTTCGCCCACAACCGCGCAAAACCCGCCCCGGCCAAATTTTCGGCAATCCGTTTTCGCGCGATGGTCTTCGACTCGTTCACTTGTCGCCTCCTTGCGTTACTTTCATACTACCCGAAGTCCGAATGTATCAAATCCTACAAATGGTGGAAAATTATGCTATGGTGTCTCCCGCTGTGCGTCATTCGAGTTAGCCTGCGACACCGACATTCACCAGCAATCAAGGGATCTGAAATGCCAAAGCAACCTGAACCACCGAAACGGCCAAGCAACTCGCCCGTTCCCGTCCGGAAAAGTCCCAACACCCAAAATGGTGGTAAACTATCCGAAGTCCGCAACCCGCGCCCAGAGCCACCTGCGCCACGGCAGCCGAGAAAAGGGCAGGAGTGAACGATGAAAGATATTGATCAACGAACTTATGGTTTGCTATTCGACATCCAGCGCTCGGTGCGTTATCACACTCACCAGCGGGCATTTTTCGAGCACTGGAATCAAATCACCTCCGCCCTCACCGTGATTGGTGCTTCATCCGTCCTTACCCTGTGGCTTGCGGATAAACCGTGGTCGCCCTGGGTCGTGGCTTTCATCGGTTTATTCGCGGTTTTGGATATAGCGATCGGCACCGCCCGCCGCGCCAATGACCATACCTCCCTCGCCCAGCAATTCATCATTTTGGAGAAGGAGTTTTCCCATGGCCGCTCCTTGGACGACGCCGAATATGAAGCCGTCGTGCGTCGCCGCTTGGAAATCGAACTCGCCGAGCCGCCGGTCAAGGATCTGCTGAATCTTCTCTGCGATTTGGAAGTCCGCCGCGTGCACGGCAATCAAGTACAAAATCCGGCAATCCCGTGGTGGCGGCGCCTGAGCGCCAACTGGCTCAGCCAGATGAAATTCGCTCAGCAAATAATAGACAACTTGGCTCGCCCCGAGATGGCGGGCAGCCATAACGCTTGATTCGGATCACCATCTGACGCCGCCGCCGCCCCGTTCGACCCATCGCGGAAACGGCACGAATACCCCCCGCCAAACCGCCCCGCCGTTCGAGATGAGCGGCCGCAATCCCCCATGTTCACGGCAAAAATCCGTGATACCCTTTCAACATGGATGCCCCAGTAGTGAAATTTCCGCCCTCTCGCGTTCCCGTCGTCAATGTCTCCTCGGTTCCGCAGAGGAGCCCGTTGCGCTACCCCGGGGGTAAAACATGGTTGATTCCGCATATCCGTGAATGGTTGCGCCACGCCAAAGCGGAAATATTGTTCGAACCCTTTGCCGGCGGCGGCATTACCTCATTGACTGCCGTCATGGAAGATCTGGTTTCCACCGCCTTCATGGTCGAAATAGATCGCGATGTCGCCGCATTTTGGCGCTCGGCATTGGAACACGGCGCCACCTTGCAAAAGTGGATCGACCAATTCGAACCGACCATCGAGCGACTCCACGAGATCGAACAAATCCCGCCGACGACGGTCGCCGAGCACGGCTTCCGCACCCTCTTACTCAACCGCACCAAACGAGGCGGCATCCTCGCCTCCGGCGCCTCCTTCTGCCGCGCCGGCGAAAACGGACGCGGCGCATTCTCCAGATGGTATCCCGAAACATTGGCAGCGCGTCTGGCGGCCATTCAATCTCATGCCGAGCGCATCGTCTTCCTCGAGGGAGATGGCTTGAAAAGCCTGCCGATATTGCTACAAGGGTGGGGTGAAAAGGCGGCCGTATTCCTCGACCCGCCGTATACCGCGCAAGGCGGCAAACGCGCCGGATCAAGACTGTATGCCCATGCAAACATCGACCACGCCAGATTGTTCGCAATTCTCGCCGAGCACAACGCGAACTTCCTGATGACCTACGACGCCGCCCCCGAAATCATTTCGCTGGTGCAAAAACACAATTTCGCCGCAGTAACCTTGTCGATGAAAAACGGACACCACAACCACTTGCCGGAACTCGTCATTACGCCTGAGATGCTATTCTCAGGACGAACGATATGATCTGGCCAATCGCGGTTGATTGTCGGGGAGAAGAAAATGACCGCAGGCCGAAACAACGCCGAATCAGTCAGCCAGCATTGGTGCACGCCGCCGAAGTATGTGGATGCCATTCGGGAATTCTTCGGTGGCGAAATCGCATTGGACCCCTGTTCGAACGAGTATTCCATCGTGCAGGCAAAAGTCGAATATCGCTTGCCTCACGCCGACGGATTGGCCAAGCGGTGGAATGCCTCCACCATCTTCGTCAATCCGCCTTACGGGAGAGATAGAATGCGCGGCACCGGCATCCGCGATTGGCTTGCCAAGTGTAGCGAGGCGTATTTGCGAAATGGTGCTGAAGTGCTTGCCCTCATACCGGTTGCGACCAACACCCGCCATTGGAAGGACTTCGTGTTCGGTGCCGCCGTTGGTGTCGCCTTCCTCTACGACACCCGGCTTCGTTTCCTCGAAAACGGCAGGGACACGGGCAAGGGCGCGCCGATGTCATGCGCGATGGTGTACTGGGGGGCGAGATACCGGCATTTTGAAAAAACGTTCATCCGATTCGGCGCCACCCTCGACCTGCGCCACTTGCGCGGCAAAGTCATCGGCGCGCATGAGCGTCTTCCGCTATTCGACCCCGAGGAACCGCCCCGCCTGCGAGCGAGCGTCTAATTCCGCAATCGCCTGCATCCCGACTCCACCCAATCAGGTCGCGCGAAATTCCCCACCGAATGACACCTGCCTAGCCTCGCGCTCATTCCACGCAAATAGCCACTCGCCCAACCCCACCTCCGCCGCCCCCAAACTCCGCGTGCACGAAATCGGCTGCAGTCGGGCAGGGCGCTACCCGCCATCCAAACCCCGCCCCACGAAATCAGCCCGCCTCGCCCAACGTGAAATCTCCATCAGGCACAATTCAACCGCGATCGCCACGACCAACCCACCCAACCCCCAACATCAAATCGTCATTCGCGGGCGGTGATTCCGCGGTGGTCGCCAACCCCCTACCGACAACAAAAATCCGTCCTCCCCTTCCCCCCTAACCAACTGCCCCGCAACTAAATTTCAATGGTTTTCCGTGAATCGATAGTCAGGGTAAATCGGTTTGCGAATCGGTTTATTCGGGTTGGGGAGTGGCGGCGAGGGTGATTTGGTCGTACAATGGCGGCTTCTCCTAGCGGCGGCGGATGGCCGGATGGTTGAATGGATCGGCGGCGGTGGGAGCGAGGCGGAAACTACTGCGGAATTTCTTTGCGCGGGGTTTTCGGGTATGGTTTTGCAAATTTCTGTGTTGACAGATATTGATTTTCGATTACAATTCGCCGCCATTACTTGATACAGGCGGCGATTTTGTATTCAACGGGGTACAGTACAATCCCAGCAACATGACAGACAATCAGTCGTACACCACACAGCGCTCCACCCGCCTCTCCATACCATTGGCGAGCGGGTGGCTTTCCCGCTCGCGTAGCAATTTTGCGCCGCGAGCCTGTGCCACGAGTGCCACAGTTGCCACGGATGCGCGGTGGGCGCAGTCGCCGAGCGTAGCCGCGCCGGAAATGCGCGGGTAATGCCGATGACGAGAATGCCCCCAACGCCACCAATGCCCCGCGCCGACACACCCGCCTCGCCTGCCTCGCGCGATCGAGATTGGGGTTGGCTGATCGCTTTCTTCGCGTCTTTCGCTTGTTCCGTCTCCTGGGCCGCTTCATCTTGTGCGTTTTGGCGGCGGTTGGCCGTTCTACCCATTGGGCTGATCGGTGCGATGTTGCTGTTTGCCGCCGCGCCCACCGGAGCGCAGGCTCAGACCGCAACCACCGGGCCGCCGGACGGTATCCGTTATAGCACCGGCGATAGGTCGATCACGGTCTATTGGAAGTTACGCAATCCCCAGCATAGAATTTTGGTAAGGTGGCATGAGAACCTCCCACCCCCAGCCAATCCGGGCTGGCAGAACAATGTCAATTGCATAACAAGAGACAGAGGCAGGAGGTTGTCCGCAGGGAGCACGTCGTACACCATCGACCAAATCTTTGCAAGAGGAGGCACAACACTCCCACAACCCGAACGACTGAAGCCCGGAGCGAGTTACAACGTTCAGGTCGGGACAGGCGCGGGCACCAATAACTGTTTCGCGGAGGCGGCCGCGCTAGACGACCCGCGAGGCTATGACCTTCGCGCAGGCAACACCTTCGCGAGATTAGATATTACCGTGCCGAGCACACCGGCATCCACCAACAGCCGCCTGAGCGCACTGAGTGTGCAAAGCAGCACGGACAACTCGGACTTTTCGACTGCGGCAACGCTCGTTCCGGCCTTTGCGGTAGGCACCCGCAGCTACACGGTAACGGTGCCTAAAGAAGTTACCCACATCAAGGTAACGCCGATTGTGGCCGACACCGGCAAGGCCACTGTGCGGGTGGGCAAGAGCGGCGAAACCCTGACGGCGGTGGACAGCGCCACGCAGAGCGACGCAATCGCCCTCGACTCCTCGGGCACTACCTTGATCGAGGTCGAGGTTGAAGCCGAGAACGGTACTTGGACGACTACCCGAATCACCGTGGCGGTAGAGTCCGACAACGCCGATCTGAGCGCCCTCACAGCCAGCGCCGCCACCGCCAGCGGTGCCTTCAATGCCCTCACTCTCTCTCCGGCCTTCGCCGCCAGTAACACCGCCTACACAGCCTCGGTGCGGTACTCCACCACGCAACTGAAGCTGACGCCGAGCAGAGATCACAATGCCGCCACCATTCGAGTCGGTAAGAGCGGCGATTTGAATATGGTGTCCAGCGGCACGGCCAGCGGCGCCATTGCCCTCGACCCCAACGCCAATGCCATTCTGGTCGAAGTTACCGCGCAGGACGACAGCAAAAAAACCTATACGGTTACGGTAACGCGGCAGGCGACAGCCGCCAACAATGCCGATCTGATCGCCCTCACAGCCAGTAGCAGCACCGCCGAGGACGGCACCTTCGACACCCTCGATATCGAGCCGCTCTTCGAAGCCAGTGCCATCAACTACACAGCCTCGGTGCCGGCCACCACCACTCACCTGAAGCTGACGCCGACCAAAGCGGACAGTGTTGCCAGCATACAGGTCGGCAAGAGCGGCAGTCTGAATCCGGTCGATAGTGGCACGGCCAGCGGCGCCATTGCCCTCGACTCCGGCGACAATGCCGTTCTGGTCGAAGTTACTGCGGAAAACAACAGCAAAAAAACCTATACGGTTACGGTAAATCGGGCGAGGCCAGCGTCCGACGACGCCGATCTGAGCGCCCTCACATTCAGCGGCGGCACCTCCTCCAGCGGCGCCTTCACCCCCCTCACCCCCCTCACCCTCACCCTCACACCGGCCTTCACCGCCACCGCGAAAGCCTACACAGCCTCGGTGCCGAACACCATCTCGCATATCAAACTGATGCCGACCGCGCACCCCACCACCAGAGGCATCGAGGTGGGCAAGCCCGATTCGCTCACTTCGGTGGATAGCGGTTCGCCGAGCGACGCCATCCCCCTCACCGTGGGCGACAATGTTATTTTGATCGAGGTTACCGCCGAGGACGGCAGCGTGAATACCTACACGCTTACGATAATGCGGCGGATGCCGGACACCGGGCCGCCGGACGATATCCGCTACAGCACCGGCGCCACTTCGATCACCCTCTATTGGAAGGTTCGCAATCCCCAGCATGTCGTGCTGATTCGGTGGCATGAGCTCGAACCCAGTCCTTCAACGGGCTGGCAGAACCCTACGAACCTTCCTATCGGTTGCGTTCGAGACAATGGCTACAAGACGGAACCCGGGGACACGCGGTACACCATCGAAGTAAACAATGGCGTGGCACTGAAGCCCGGAGGGAAGTACAACGTTCAAGTCGCGACAGGCGGCGGTGTAGATAACTGTACCCCGCAACTGGACAACACCTCGCGAATCTATGACAAGAAGTTCAATAGAGGCGGCCATTACTGGAAAAAAGAGATTGCCGTGCCGAGCACACCGGCGTCCGCCGACAGTAGCCTGAGCGTACTGAGTGTGAACGGCAGCACGGACAACTCGAACTTTTCGGCTACGGAAACGCTCATTCCGACCTTTGCGGTGGGCACTAGAGCCTATCGGGTGCTCGTGGCTGACGAGGTTACCCACATCAAGGTAACGCCGACTGTGGCCGCCGGCTCGGCCACTGTGCGGGTGGGCAAGCGCGGCGAAGCCCTGACGGCGGTAACCAGCACCATGGCCAGCAACGCCATCGCGCTCGCCGCCTCGGGCACTACCGAGATCGAGGTCGAGGTTGTAGCCGAGAACGGCGCTTTTACGACTACCCGAATCACGGTGTTGCGGGCGTCGACCGCCTCCACCAACGCCAATCTGAGCGGCCTCACAGCCAGCGTCGCCACCGCCGATGGCAGCTTCAACGCCATCGACCTCACTCCGGCATTCGTCGCCGGTACCACCGCCTACACCGCCGAGGTGCTGAACTCCATCACTCAACTGAAGCTGACGCCGACCAGAGATGACAATGCCGCCACCATCAAGGTCGGCAAGAGCGGCAGTCTGGAAGAGGTCAACAGCGGCTCGGCCAGCAGTGCCATTGCCCTCGACACGGATGCCAATGCCATTCTGGTCGAAGTTACCGCGGAGAGCGGCAGCAAGCGTACCTATACGGTTACGGTAACGCGGGCGGCGACCGCCTCCGACAACGCCAATCTGAGCGGCCTCACAGCCGGCATCAACACCGCCGCCACCGGCTCCTTCAGCGCTCTCACCCTCACTCCGGCATTCGCCGCCGGTAACACCACCTACACCGCCTCGGTGTCGCGCGCCATCTCGCATATCAAACTGACGCCGACCAAAGAGAACCGTATCGGCACCATCAAGGTCGGCAAGAGCGGCGACAGTCTGGCGACAGTGCCCAGCGGCACGGCCAGCAACGCCATTGACCTCACCACTGGTGCCAATACCATTCTGGTCGAGGTTACCGCGGAGGACGGCTCCACCCAGCGTACCTATACGGTTGCGGTAACGCGGGCGACGGAAGCCTCCGCCAACGCCGATCTGAGCGCCCTCACGTTCAGCGGCAACGATCCATCCACTGGTACCTCCTTCACCACCCGCACCTTCACACCGACCTTCGACCCTGCCACGACCTCCTACACGGCCTCGGTGCCGGACGCCATCTCGCGCATCAAACTGACGGCGACCGCAGCGGACCCCGCCGCCTCCGCCATCAAGTTCGGCCGAAACATTGCGAACATAGCGAGCATATTGAACAGCGGCCGCGCGAGCCAAGCGCAAACCATCGGACCGAGGCAGACGAGCAATTTTTTCATTGAGGTTACCGCCGAAGACGGCAGTACCACCAATACCTACACGTTATCGATAACGCGCGAGCCGCCTGCCTCCAACATCGCCAACCTGAGCGATCTCGTGGTTACCACCGACCTCGTCGTAGATGGCGACTTCACAAATACGCTCAGACTCGACCCGGTCTTCGTCGCGTCCCTCCCCACAACCGGCCACACGGCTACTGTGGCACATACTGCCGCCGCCTACCTGAAGCTGACGCCGACCGCAGAGGACGACGGCGCCACCATCCGATTCGGCAAGTCCGGTTCGTCTCTCGCTGTGTTGGCCAGCGGCACGACCAGCGCTGCCATCGGCCTCGACGAGGGCGCGAATGTCATTCTGCTCGAGGTTACCGCCGCGAATGGTAGTGTGAAAACCTACACGCTTACGATAACGCGGGGACCACCGGCCACTAGGGCAGAGATTAAGGTTGCTCCTACTTCGGTAGAGCAGGGTAACCCCGTGACGGTAACCGTAACGCTTACGGCGCCAGCGCCCAGCGGTGGATTGGAAATTCCGGTGGTGTTGGAGAATGGCACAGCCGAGGACGGCGACTATGCTCCGGCGGCAGGCACAACGAACGTCGTTATACCCGAGCAGAGCCAAAGCGGCGCTTTCCGAATCACCACGGCAAGTGACGCCGACCCAGACGACGAAACCTTCACAGTCAAACTGGGCAAACTGCCCCCCGGCGTGGGCTTGAAGGCGGACGCTACCACCTCCGCATTGGTAACCATCACCGATCCAGAGCAATCCTCGGACAACACCCTGAACGCACTCACGGCGACCAGCGCGCAAAATGTCGGGGGGAATTTCTCGTCTCTGTCGCTCAGCCCCGATTTCGCCGCCGCTACCACCGCCTACACAGCCTTGGTGCCGACCGCCACCACCCACATCAAACTGACGCCCACCGCCAATCATTTCAAATCCAAAATCAGGGTGGGCAAGACCGATCCGCCGACTACTTTGCTGGACAGCGGCACTGAGAGCGTCGCCATCATCCTCAACGAGGGCGTGAATGTCATTTTTCTTGAGGTTACCGCCGAGGATCAAACCAAGAATACCTATACGGTTTCGGTATATCGCGGGCCGCCCTCGGTGTCGTTGTCGGCTACTCCGACTACGGTGAGCGAGGGCGAATCTGTGCAGATAACTTTTACCTTGTCGTGGCCGCTGGAGCAAGATGTTCTCATCCCGCTGACGATAACGGGCATAGATACCGAAAGTGGCGACATCGGCTCGTTTAGCAATTCGGATATCGTGGCAGGATCCATCTCCGCTTCGGCAACAATCGGCACAAATCAGGACGATGACGGCTTGGACGAAATGTTCACGATCTCCCTGCCTAGCGACCCGCCTCTGCCCAACGGCTTGCGCGCCGGTAGTCCCTCCTCGGTAAAGATTACCATCGACGACGACGAAGAACCCGCCACCGACGCCACTCTGAGCGGCCTCACGGCACAGAGCGCGGAAAGCGCGGGCGGCACCTATTCGACTCTGAGCATCGGCACTTTCGCCGCGGACACCCTGTCCTACACGGCCTCGGTGGCGAACACCACCACGCATGTGAAACTGACGCCGACTCGATCGAATCAATTCGCCTCGATTCGGGTAGGCAAAGGCGCTAGTTTGCCCAATGTGGACAGCGGCACCGCCAGCGATGCCATCGCGCTGAATGTGGGTTCCAACGCCATTGTGGTCAAGGTAACCGCCGAAGACGGAACCACTCAGGTGAGCTACACGGTAACCGTAAACCGAGCGGCACCAGCGGCCACCGACGCTACGCTGAGCGGGCTAACGGCCAAGAGCAGCACGGACGGCACCACCTTCAGCGCCCTCGATCTGATGCCTGCGACCTTCGCCTCCGACACCCTCGCCTACACGGCCTCGGTGGCCAGCGGCGTTACATCCGTACAACTGACGCCGACTGTGAACGAGCCGAATGCGAGTGTGCGGGTCGGCGGGAATCCGGTGAACAGCGGCTCGGCCAGCGCCGCCATCCCCCTGATCGTGGGTTCCAACCCCATTGAGGTCGTGGTTACCGCGCAGGACGGAAGCACGGAGACCTACACGGTTACCGTAACGCGGGCGCAGGCGATGTGGCCGGAGAGTCCGACCAATCTGCAGGTTACCGCCGGAGACGCGCGTCTTACGCTAACCTGGGACGCGCCGGATTACACGATAGAAGCCGTTGCCGTTCGCTGGCGGTTGAAGGACGCGGACGCCGACGAGCAGGGCGATCAAGCCGGTGAGTGGTTGCCCGTCGAGGGTGGTTTTGGTGTCGTGCCGGCACAGGTAACCGCCCGAAGAGTGACGATTCCGCCTCAGGGCTGCACAGCTTGCATCCCGCCTACCAACGGCAAGACCTATCAGGTCGAGATCAACTTCGTCCGCCTCAGTAGCGAGAGCGGCGGCGGACAAACCGGCTATCGATTGCTCGGGGAATTCACCCCCACCGGCACCACCCAATCCGTCAACGCCTTCCTGCGCGCGCTCACGGCCGAGAGCGCCTCGGGCGCGAGTGGCACCTACTCGGCGTTGGCGCTCAATCCGGCGACCTTCGACAAGAACAAACTCGCCTACACAGTCTCGGTGCCCAATGCCACCGACTATATCAAGCTGACGCCCACCGTGGAAGACACCGATCGGGCGATGGTGAAAGTGGGCAAGCGCGGCACCACCCTATCGGCGGTGAATGACGGCGAGGCGAGCGCCGCCATCCAACTCGGCGTGGGCAACACCGTCATCGAGGTCGAGGTAACCGCCGAGGACGGCAGCACGACCGAGACCTACACGGTTACGGTAAACCGCGCCGCCGCGGCGAGGTCGAAGATATCCTTCGCCACGAACACCTACAGCGTCAACGAGGGCGCCAGCGTTACCATCACGGTGAGCATCGCGCCGGTGTTGGCCTCGGCAAGTCGAGTCGGGGTCGGTTTTCCGGAAAGCGTAACCGCAATCCAGAGACTACCTGCACTCACACCCGGAGTCGCTTTACACTCCACGGACTTCACTGTGGGTGGTACCACTAGCGGGTTACTGACTCTGCCGGCGAACACCTCGAGCGTAACCTTCTCCTTCAGCGCAGCAGCCGACCAGAAAACGGAGGGCGGCGAAACCGCGCTCATCCAACTGCAATCCGACACCAACCCGCCCTACGACTTGGTAACGGACGGCGACGCCCACAAAACCAGAGTAACCATCGCGGACACCTCCCTCACCCCCACGGTGTCGCTGGGCGCCGCGCCCAATCCGGTAACCGAGGGTTCCTCGACTACCATCACCGCGACCTTGTCGGAGGCGTTCACGAGCAGCTTCAGCGGCGATGTAACCATTCCGCTGACACTGACCAACGGCAGCGCCGAGGATGGCGACTACGGCACTCTGGCCAACATCACCATCACGCGAGGCCAAACCACCGGCAGCGGCACCATCAGCGCCGCACAGGACGCCGACCCCGACGATGAGACCTTCACAGTGGCTCTGGGCTCGCTACCGGATGCGGTGACGGCCGGTGCCCCCAACTCGGTAACGGTAACCATCGAAGACGACGACCTCGTCTGGTCGTCCTCGATGAATGTGAAGGACCTCGGCGGGAATGCCGTGGGTTGCACCAACTTGATTTCCGCCGCCAGTTGCGACGACTCGGCCATCCTTGCGGACGACGATTTCCAACTGTCCGGTACCGACTACGCGGTTACGGTGCTCTACCACGACGCCACAAACAACTGGATACAACTCGAGTTCGACAAAGATGTGGGCAACCGATTCAGGCCGCTCGTACTGCACCTCGGTAGCAACATGTATCCGTTGGGCGGCGCCGGTACGAAAGCGGTTTATGATTTGGACGACCAGACCAAGCGCATCAGACTGCTTAACATCAACACGGCACCCTGGGCGGCGGGCGAAAACGTTACGGTGAGATTGGCGCAATCGGCCACCCCCTTGTCCACTGACAACACGCTGAGCGCCCTCACGATCACCCGCAGCGCCACCGCTCAGGGCGACAGCGCCTACAGCACCTTCACCTACACACCGGCCTTCGACGCCACCGCCACCGCCTACACGGCCACGGTACCGCACGCCTCCGGCAATGTGAAGGTAACGCCGACCGCAACCGCCGCCACCGACGGCGCCACCATTCGGGTCGGCAAGGCAGGGCCAGGGGAGACTCTGAGCCCGCTGGCCAGCGGCACGGAGAGCAGCGCCATTCCCATCTTGGTGGGCACCACCGCCATTTTGGTCGAGGTTACCGCGGCGGACGGCAGCACCAACACCTACACGCTTAATGTAACCCGCCCAGCGGCGGGGGTAACAGTGCGTATCGCCAGCACCAACTTGGTCGTGGGCGACAACACCATCTACGAACTGGCGCTGGATAGCCGACCCACCGGCGATGTTACGATTTCCGTCACCAGCGACGACACCGACAAGGCCACGGTATCGCCCGCCAGCCGCACATTCACCACGAGCAACTGGAATATCGGGCAACCCGTCACGATAACCGCTGTAGCCGCAGGCACGCCGACCATCGAACACGCGGTGAGCGCCAGCGCCGACACCACCAACTACCCCATCGGCGGCCTGAGCAGCGCCGACATCGAGCTAACGGTAACGGAGCCGGATGTGGTGATCACCTCGGTGGTGCCGGGCCATCATTCGCTGACGGTAAATTGGAAGATGAAAGACGGCTTGGTCTACCCGAGCATGCGCTGGCGGGAGAAGGACAATGACCCCAACGCCTCGGGCAACCAGCCCGGCGATTGGGATGAACGGGAGTACGCTATTGATGCGACCAGTGGGACTCTGAATCGAGAGGGAGGGGACGTGGAGAACGGCAAGACCTACGAGATTCAGGTGCAGGCTCGGCGTGGCCCCGGCTTCGGCCCGGCTACACCGTGGAGTGCCATCGCCGAGGGCACGCCGACGGCCTCGACCAAGACTTTCGACCTAGCCGACGTCACCGCCGCCGAGGGGGAGAATGCCGTGCTGACCGTTACTCTAGGAGAGGGCGCGCCCACCGGCGGGCTTTCGTTTACGGTGTCGGCCCTTGCGGGCGGCTCGGGGAATCGGGCGGGCTCGGGCGATTGGAGCGCGCCGACCACGCCGCTCACCATCGCCTCGGGCGAGACCAGTGGCACAGTGTCGATCCCCCTTGCGCGGGACGCGGGCGAGGAGAACGACGAGATGTTTCTGGTGCGCATCGTGTCCACCGGCGCCAATGCCGCAGGTTGGAGCGGGAAGAATACCGGCACCAGCCAAGCCGAAGCGACGGTAACCATCACCGATTCCACCGAGGCGATGCGTTTCTCCGCCGCCACGGCGAGCGCGGCCGAGGGCAGTCCGGTTACCTTGACGATACGGCGCACCGGCTCCACCAGCCGCGCGATAGATTTCACGGTAACCCCGTCCGCGGCCAGCGGGAATACGGCCACGGCGACCACCGATTTCCCCACTGCCGCAGTGAGCGGGCGGTTTGCCGTGGGCGATCTCTCGGCCACGGTTGAGTTGCCGACTGTGTCCGATGACTTGGACGAGGACGATGAGACCTTCACCGCCACCCTGTCGGTGGTCGGTGCCACTGGCTACCGGGTGCATCCGAGCAACACCGCCACCGTTACCATCACCGACGACGACACCGCCGGCATAACGGTTGCGCCGACCACCCTTGCCGTCAATGTGGGCGCCACCGCCACCTATACCCTAGTGCTGGACAGTCAGCCCACCGGCAATGTAACCGTTACCGCCACCAGCAATGGCACCGACAAGGCCACGGTGGCACCGGCCTCGTGGCAGTTCACGCCGAGCAACTGGAACGCGCCGAAGATCTTCACCGTTACCGGCAAAGCAGTCGGCACGCCGGATATCGAACACGCGGTCAGCGCCAGCGCCGACACCACCGGTTATCCCACCAGCCTGAGCGTCGATTCTGTAGATGTAACGGTATCGGCTGCCACGACGCCCATTTGGAGCGCTACATTCAGCCCGTGGTCTTTCCAAGAAGATGATGGGGTCGGGTGCAGTAATGCTATACCTGATGAACCGGATATGCCGGAGTATTTGTGGTGTAGCGACACCACCGTTTTGTCGGATGACGACTTCGATTTCAATGGATCAACCTATACCATTGAGCAACTCGGCGGGATTAGTGGTGAAGACGTCTTCGCCACGTTTGACAGGAGCGTGGCTACCGCACTGAACGGCCTGTACTTGTGCATCGGCCAGACGGCGCTGTCGTTTGCGGGTGCGGAAAGGGATGCGCAATACGGAGATGTTTATGTGGAGTGGGAGGTAGATTCGGTCTCCATGCCGGCCAATGCGCCGGTAGCGGTCAGCATCGGAGCCAGCAGCACTTGCCCGACCGCCGCCCCCGCTCTTCCCACGGTGAGTCTGTCGGCCGATCCGACCACGATCAACGAGGGTGGGCAGTTCAATCTCACTACGACCCTCTCGGTGGCGGGAGCGCGGAACATCACGTTGGCGCAATTCACCAGCAAAGCCGATGGTAGCGGCCACAGCCCGCTGGCTAATGTTGCAGTCGCCATCAACTCCGGTGCCACCTCGGCGGTGCAAGCCATTGCCGTGTCCGCAGATACCGACACCGACGACCAAAAGCAAACGGTTGCCCTGCGCTTGGATCAACTACCCTCCGGCTATGCGGCGGGCGATCCGACTCGGATAACGGTGGATATTACCGACACCACGGCCACGGTGAATTTCTCGCAGGCCACCTACACCTTTACCGAAAACCGATCCGCCGCCTTGCCGGTCAGATTGAATCGCGACAAGGGGAGCGGGCCCTTCGGTGCTGGTGTGAAACTCATTGCTACGCCGGGCACTGCGACCGCGACCTACGACTATGGCGATTTCGGCGCCGAGACACTTCGCGAACTGTACAATGAGCGACTACTCCCCATCGTAAACGACGATCTGGTGGAGAATACGGAAACCTTCACATTGTCCGCGACTCTGCCCGACAATCACATCTGGGGAGCGACCCGCACCGCCACGGTTACCATCACCGACGACGATGCGGCGGATGCCAAGATCGCCTTCGGCAGCGATGCCGCGTCCACCAGTGCGTACACCGCCGCCGTGTCCGAGAGTTTGGTCGGCGGCATGTTGAATGTGCCGGTTACCATCAGCCACCTGCCGAGCGCGACCACCGAGTTCGCTGTTGAGGTGGTGGCCTCCGCCGGTGCCAATCCGGCCACCGAGGGCAGCGACTACAGCCTCGCCTCCAAGACCCTGACCTTCGACCCCACCGGCAGCAAGACGCGCAATGTGGCCATCACCATCGTCAACGAGAGTGACGCCGAATTCGCCGAGACCCTGCAGTTGCGCCTCGCCGCCGCCGACCCCACGCCGAACGACCTCGGCGACCACTATGCGCGCCACGCCATGAGCAGCACGGCCACCATCACCATCATCAACGACGACGCCACGCCGATAACCAGTAGCAGTGCGTTGGTGAGCAATTTGGGGCAAGCGGAAAGAGCCTCAAGCGGGGACGAGCTGACCGCCGGCACCCTCGAGATTCAGGAGTTCACCACCGGTAGCCACAGATGGGGCTATAACCTGACCAGCATCGATGTGCAATTCAATGGCGCCGATACGCACCCCAATCAGGTGCGGGCGGAACTGTGGTCGGTGAAAACCAACAATCAGCCGCTCAAAAAAGAATTCGACTTGACTGTTCCGGCCTCCATCCCCGTAGGCGTGGTCAGCTTCGCCGCACCGACGAACGCTGATCTCGCTGGGAATACCATGTATGCCGTGGTGCTGTACTCGGTTACCGGCAGAACGGAAGGTACAGTCGGGCGAATTTCAGTAACGGAAATAGAAATGATCGACGCCGGCGCCGCGGCCGGTTGGACGATCGATTATCCGGGGCGTGCCCAAGCAGCGGACGCATCACAATGGGGGCCCAACGATTACACCAAACGCATCCGCGTCAACGGCGCCCCCATCCCGCCGCCGGTGCCGCAGGGGGTTGCGGTAACGCCGGGGGCGAGCGGCGGCAACCCCGTGCTCACGATCACTTGGGATGACACAACCAATGAGCTCGACCCGGATCAAGGCGACGACTTCGACTTGGCCGTGCAGGTCAAGGCGGCCAGCAACCCCACTTGGGCGACGCCGACGAATACCTACAGTTTGCCTGCCAGTGCTACCGTGGTGTACAGCGACACCGGCGGCGGCGGCAGGAGCGGAGTGGACGACACCGCCGTGGTTTCCGGCCTCAGCGCCGCCACGGCCTACGATGTGCGCGCCCACTACTACCATGGCGACAATGTCGAGGGCACGTCCTCTTCGCCAATACAAGTTACCACCTGGACTGTGCCGGGCGCGCCCACCGGCGTAACCGTGGCACCGAGTTCCACCGCCCTCGCCGTAAGTTGGACTGCGCCCACCGACTCGGGCGGCAGCGGCGCCAACCCCCCGACCATCACCGGCTACAAAGTGAGATGGCGGGTGAAGGACACGGACGGCAACGAACCGGGCGATCAAATGGGTCCATGGAATAACGCCGGCGGCGGCGTGGATGCCGGTAATTCCGCCGCCCGCACCTACACCATCAGCGGCCTGACCAATGACACCACTTACTTGGTTCAGGTGCGCGCCGTGAACGGCATAGAACCCGGCTTGAACAGCATAGATCCCGATAGCGTCTGGTCGGCCAGCGCCGAGGGCACGCCGCAACTGCCCACGCCGCAGATCATATCCATCGTCCCCGGCGCGCACATGGGCGAACCGGCCATCTTGATTGCTTGGGATATGGATGCGGCTGGAGCCGATCGCTCTTTGGGCGTTCAGGTCAAGCTGGCCACCACCGCCGACTGGCCGGCTCGGCAGGGGCGCATCGACCGGCCGAGCGGCGCCGGTGTGTTCGTTGACCCCAATGACCGAGTGGTGATTACCAAGTTGGCCCCTGACACGGCCTACGATGTGCGCACCCACTACCACGCCAAGACGGATCCATTCACGCCGGTGGAGGCTTCCACCCCCGAAGTCCAAATCACCACTTGGCATGTGGCGGGCGCGCCCACCGGCGTAACCACCACAACCGGCAGCGGCGCGGGCGAACTCGATGTAACTTGGAGCGAGCCGAGCGACACCGGCGGCAGCATCGGCCCGACGGCGCCGAGCATCACCGGCTATCAGGTGAGATGGCGAGTGAAGGACACGGATACCAACACCGCGGGCGATCAATCTGGTTCATGGAATAACGAAGACGGCGTGGCCGCCAGCGATTCAGCCGGCCGCACCCACGCCATCACCGGCCTGAGCAGCGGCACCGTCTACGATGTGCAGGTGCGAGCGTTGAACGGCATAGACCCCGGCAGCGCGTGGTCGGCCACCTCCACCGGCACGACCCTGTCCGCCGATGCCGGCCTGAGCGCGCTGACGGCGCGAGTGAGCACGGTTGCCGACGGCGCATTGGTGGCTACCAACGCCTACGCACTCCCCCTCGCCCCGACCTTCGCCGCCAACACCTACACCTACACGGCCACGGCACCGAGCGGCGCCACCCATATCGCACTGACGCCGACCACATCGTCGGCGGGCGGGAGTATCACGGTGGGCAAGGCAGGCGACGCCTCGCCGGCGAGCGTAAACAACAGCGAGGAGAGCGCGCCCATCGAACTTGCGTCTTCGGGGGAAACCGTGTTGCAGACCGTGGTAACCGCCGCGGACGGCATGACGACCGAGACCTATACGGTTACTCTGCAGATTGCGGCTGTGCCGACCGAGCTGACCGTTACCCCGACACAGTTCACCGAGGGCGCGCCCAGCACTACGGAGATTATATTGACGCTGGATGAGATCGCGCCGCTCGGCGGACTCGGTATTGTGCTGGGATATACCGATGGTACGGCGAAGAATGGTTCCGATTACACCGCTCCCGACGCAGAGGAAAGACCTTCCATCCCCACGGGCGAGAAAAGCATTTCGACTCGACTCGCCGCACTCATCGACGATGACTTGGTCGAAGTAGACGAGACTTTCACGCTCTCTAGCTTATCCACCTCTCTATTGTTGGTTAGGGACACCACCATCACCATCCAAGACGACGACCGAGTTGGCGCCCAAATCGCCTTCGGCAGCGACGCCGCCAGCACCACGGCCTACGCCGCCAATTTGGCCGAGGATGCCGGTAGCGTGAATGTGCCGGTGGTGATCAATCGCCAGCCCGGCGATCCAACCATATTTGAGGTGGAGGTGGTCCCTTCCGGCACCACCGCCACCGCCGCCGATTACGCCATTTCCTCAACCACCTTGACCTTCGAGCCCGCCGACCCGGCCGTGCTGACGAAGAATATCGTGGTAACCATCACCGACGATTCCGTCGACGACGAAGCCGAGACCATCGCGCTGCGCATCGTGCCTGCCGACGATGTGGTGGACGACCCCGGCGACTACTATGCGCGCGACGCCGCCGGTGCCACGGCGACCCTGACCATCGTCGATGACGACGCTGCGTTGCCCCCAGCGGTAACGGTGAGCACCGAGAGCATCGACTTGGTCGAGGGCATCACCGCCACCTACACGTTGGTGCTGGACGCCCGACCCACCGGTGCCGTTACCCTCTCGGCGACCAGCGACGACACCAGCAAGGCCACGGTGTCGCCCGCCACCGGCACATTCACCGCCAGTAACTGGGATACGCCGCAGATATTCACGGTAACCGGCGTGGCCGCCGGTACGCCGGACATCGATCACGCGGTGAGCGCCAGCGCCGACACCACCAACTACCCTGCCGGCCCCTCCGGCCTGAGCATCGCCGACATCGATGTAACTGTATCGGCGGTTACGCTCACCCTGTCCGTTTCCGGGGCGTATACCGAGGGCGGGGGGATGGCTCAGCTGAAGGCGGTGCTGAACCGGCCCGCGCCCGCGGGTGGCACGAAAGTCCGTATTTCCTACGCAAGCGGCACCGCGACGGCGGGCAAAGATTTCGAGAGCGGCATCGTCAGCCCCGCCACCATTAGCGAGGGAGAGACGGAACGCCAGTTCCTCGGCACCGACATCATCAACGACGATGTGGTCGAGATCGCCGAGACGATCGTGCTTAATGCCACCAGCACCGACCCGTCTCTGACCGCAACGAACACCGTTACCATCAACGAAGATCCGAGCGACATCGCCGCCGCCCAGATCGCCTTCGGCACGGATGCCGCGGCCACCACCGCTTACGCGGATACCCTGTACGAGGGCGGCGGTACGCTGAATGTGCCGATAACGATAAGCCGCAAGACCAACGCCACCTTCGCGGTGGAAGTGGTTGGCACTGGCACCGCCACCGAGGGCGCGTCCAACGACTTCACCATCGCCACCAAGTCGGTAACATTCACCGAGAGCGAAACCGCGATGACGAAGAATCTGGCGATCACGCTGGTGAATGACAGCGTCTCCGACGAAGGCGAGACGATCAAATTGAGAATCGCACCGGCGGACAGTTCGGTAGACGACCCCGGCGACCACTTCACCCGCCACGCCATGAGTTCCACCGCGACTCTGACCATCACCGAGGTGCCGCCGTCCGACAACGCCGATCTGCAAGCTCTCAGCGTTACCAGCGCGCCGGATGTGGCGGGCACTTACACGAATTTGCCCCTCGACAACCCCTTCAACAGCATTACCCTCATCTATCGAGCCTCGGTGGAGCACTCCACCACCCACTTGAAGGTGCGCCCGACCGTGGATGACACCGGTAAAGCGACTGTGCGGATGGGTAAGGCAGGTAGCCCGATCGCGGTGGCCGACGGCGAAGACAGTGCCGCCATCGGACTCGATGTGGGCGTGAATACCATCAACGTTACGGTTACCGCCGAAGACGGCACCACCAAGAATTATCAGGTGGTGGTCACCCGCGATGTGGCGCCGGCACAGGACGCCTCGCTGCGCAGATTGGAGATAGCTCGGGTGCCCGGTAACGCGAATGTGCCGATCACGCCGCGTTTCGATCCGCAGAGGAGGCCACAGAGGACGAAGTTCACTGCGCAGGTGAATGTGGATGTAACCGAAGTGAAGGTGTGGGCGATACCGAAAGTGAGTGGCGCTTCCGTCACCATCGACGGGACGCCCGCGCCCAGCTTCAACAAGCCGATCACGCTGGATTACGGCGACAATGTGGTCGCCATCGTGGTAACGGCATCGGACGGCAGTACCACCGCAAACTATTCGCTTACCATCACGCGACCCTATCCGATTCCGCGCATTACCTCGGTTACCACCGGAGCGCACAGCGATCGCACGCCGTCAATCACCGTGGTAACCACCAATCCGGATGCGGATAAGTGGGATGTGGTCTTGCAGTTCGGCGAGTCCAGCGTGGGAGGCATCAACTGGGAGGCTCGCGGCGTCGATCACTCGTTGCCGAGCGGGGCGAGTCGAGACGACATCAACAGCAGCGCCGGCAGCGATATATTCTTCGGCTTCCCCAAAGGCACGGCATATAATGTGCGCGCCCACCTGAAGAGCAAGGACGATCCGCCGACCATCATCGCCGATTCCAGTTCGTCGGTGGCGTTTACCACTTGGAATGTGCCGGGCGTTCCTCGGGGGGTGCAGGGAGCCTTTAACCAAGATTGGGATTCCACGATGACCGTGGATGTGGACGGAAGCCTCAAGGGCTGCGGCCACGGCGAACTGGACAGCTGCGAGACGCTGAGCCAGCCCCGAATGAGGGTTGACGGACGAAATTATCAGGTGAACGCTCTCTATGTGGACGCCAGCGGCAACCTGAATCTGAGAATGGTGTCTCAGCCGCTTCACGGCCTGCCGGCGTCGCTGAGGGCGAGGAGTCTGAGCATCGACGGCACCCTCTATTCTCTCGGGGCGTTGCGGGATTCTAGTTCGCGCTTTCTTCGGGGCAACTACTCCGCTCAATGGAGCAACGGCCCGTCGTGGAGCGACAATCAGTCGGTAACTCTCAGAGTCGGCACTCTCAGCGCCACCTCCGGCCCCGGCATTTCGCTAACCGCGGGCGAGTACAAACTGACGGTCGCTTGGACGGCGCCCGAAGACACCGGCGGACGCGGTGCCAACATCACCGGCTACGATGTGCAGTACAAGCTAGCCTCGGCGGCGGACACAGACGCGAATTGGATGAATGTTACCCACCTCGGCACCTCCACCCGCACGGAGATCACCGGTTTGTTCGCCGCCACGGCCTACGATGTGCGCGTGCGCGCGAAAAACGGCATCGCTACGGGTAGCGAGTGGGCCACCGCGCAAGGCACGCCGAGCGGCACGATTCGCTCCGCCGACGCCGATCTGAGCGCCCTCACCGCCGCCACCGCCACGGGGGCGGCCGGCACCTACACGGCGCTGACGCTGCCGAACTTCGATGCGGATACCCGCACCTATACGTCCGCGCCGGTGGCGAAGCGCATCACCCACTTGCAGATAACGCCCACTACGGCGAACTCAGCGGCGACTGTGCAGGTGGGCAAGGTCGGCGACGAGCTGGCGCCCGTTGTTAGCGGCGAGTCGAGCGCCGCAATCGAACTGGATGTGGGTGCCAATGAAGTGCTGGTGGTAGTTACCGCGGAGAATCTCAGCAACACCAAGACCTACCACGTTCGCGTAATGCGCGAGGCAACCTCCACCAACGCCGATCTGAGCGCCCTCGCCGCCAGCGGCGCGGCCGGCGCGGACGCCACCTATTCGCAGCTGACCCTTTCGCCGGCCACCTTCGCGGCGAGCGAGTTGACCTATACAGCCTCGGTGGAGCACGCCGTCGATCATCTGAAGGTGCGCCCGACCGCGGCGGATAGCGACTACGCGGTTGTGAAGGTGGGTGTGGGCGCTGAACTCAACGTTGTGGCCGCAGGCCAAGAGAGTGCCGCCCTCCCCCTGATTGTCGGCGAGAATGTGATCACCATTGCGGTTACCGCCGAGGATGGTACCACTAACAACTATGCGATAGTGGTTACCCGCGCGGTGCCGTCGACGCAAGATGCCTCGCTGATCCTGTTGCGGGTAACCCTGACCGATACCGACAACACGATTTTGCCGTTGCGCGGAACGCAGGGGAGCACGCGCTTCACCACGAGCGTGGCGGCGACTGTGGCGCAGGTGCGCGTGGTGGCCACGCCGAGGGTGAGCGGCGCCGAGGTTTCCATTGGCGGCACCGCCAGCACTGCCAGCACCGCCAGTAAGTTGATCGACCTGATGTACGGCGAAAATGTGATTCCCATCGTGGTAACTTCGACTGACGGTAGCGCCACCCAGTCGTATTCGATCACTGTGGAACGCGCCTATCCGATTCCGCGCATTTCCTCGGTAACCGCCGGAGCGCACAGCGACGGCACGCCGCAAGTTAGCGTGATCACCACCAATCCGGATGCGGCCAAGTGGGATGTGGTGGTGCAGATCATCAAAGACACCGCCGAATGGCCGGCTCGCACCGCCGATCACTCGTTGCCGAGCGGGGTAACTCGAGACGCCGCCAGCACCGCCGACAACCATGTATTCACCGGCTTCCCTCAGGGCACGGCCTACACGGTGCGCGCCCATCTGAAGAGCAAGGACAATCCGCCCACCATCATCGCCGATTCCAGTCCGCAGGTGGCGGTTACCACTTGGACTGTGCCGAGCGTTCCGCAGGCGGCGACCGGGGCGGTTTCCACCGTGTGGTCGGCCACGCTGACCGTGGGCGCGGATGGAAGCAGCACGACCTTGAGCAATAACCGCTTCGACTTCGATGGCAAGGGCTATCGGGTGCGCGAACTGTCTGTGGACGGCAGCGGCAATCTGAACATGAGATTGTCGGTGAGCGGCAACCCGTCTCCAGCTCTGCGGCTCGGCAGTTTGCGCATTGGCGGTAGCGGCGGCACCACCTATCCGCTGTCTTCGGGCTTCCGCAATGTGTACTTCTGGAGCAACGGCCCGTCGTGGAACGCGGGCGAAACGGTAACCGTGGAGATCGTCGCTCCGGCCACCGGCGCCGAGCCGACGCTAACCGCGGGCGATTACCAGCTGACGGTCGCTTGGACGACGCCGAGCAACGAGGGCGGACGCGGCGCGCGCATCACCGGCTACGATGTGCAGTACAAGGCGAGCACGGCGGCGGATTGGATCGACACCAACCATCGCGGCACCGCCACCAGCGCGACCATCACCAACTTGCTCAGCGGTACCGCTTACGATGTGCGCGTGCGCGCGCAAAACGGCATCGCTACGGGTAGCGAGTGGGCCACCGCGCAGGGCATGCCGATCGGCAGAGTTCGCTCCACCAATGCGAATCTATTCAACCTCACCGTGGCCACCGCTGCGGAGGCGAGCGGCACCTACACGCCATTGGCGCTCCTGCCGCCGGGCTTCGATGGGGATGTGCTCACTTATACATCCCAGTTCTCGGTGGCGCACGACGCCACTCATCTGAAGGTGATGACCGAAGTGGCTGGCGGTGGCGCGACCGTGCAGGCGGGCATGGAAGGCGATCTGACTGCGGTAACCGGCGGGGAGAGTGCCGCCATCGAACTTGCCGAGGGGGTGAATAGGATTCTGGCGGTGGTTACCGCCGAGAACGGCCAAGCCACCAAGACCTACACGGTGTTGGTTACCCGAGACGAGCAGTATTTCGCGCTCAGCAATTCAACCGGTACCGACATGGTTGTGGAAGGCGGCCTCATCCGCCTGCTGATCGAGATGAGCCCGCGACCTCGGGAGGAGGTGGTGGTGCCGTTGCATGTCAATGGCGAGTTCCGAAGTCGTATACGACTGACGCCGTCCAATCCGGCGGTATTGCATGTTTACCGATATACCCCCAACGAGAATGTAACTGGCGACCTGCCGTTGGTGTTCACCCTCGGCACCTTGCCGGACGGCTACGGCACGGACGAAGGCTATCGAGTATTGCCCGATTTCGATGAGGTAACCATCACGGTGCTGGACGACGACACCGCCGCCTTGAGCGTAACGGCATCGCCGAATCCGGCGATGGCGGGGCAGACGGTAACTTTCACAGGCCGACTGACTTCCACGAGATCGATCAATGTGGGTCGCGTCTCGCCGACCACGGATTTTCCTTCGCATCTAACCTTCCGCGACGACACCAGAGGGGTAACGTTGCTCTTCTCCGGCTTCGATGACGGCGACAACGATCGCTGGGTGAACACCGACGAAGAGCGCACCGCCACGGCCACTTGGAGGGTGCCGGACGGCACAGCGGAAACGGCCAGCACGGACTTCTCCTTCGGATTCGGTGCGAATCCCGGCGTTCGCGCTTATTTGTCGGACAAGCAGTTCACCGGTTTGCCGTTTGCCGTGCGGGTTGCCCACGGCGGGGAGGTCAATACAGTTACGCTGGCGGACGCCACGGCCACCGAGGGCGGAGATCTGTTGGTGGTGGCTACCATCGATCCGCCCGTCAGCGACACCAACGGCTTGGAGATTCCGTTGCAATTCACCCATGTATGGAGCGACAACAACGACCTACCGAATGATTCGCCGTTGCGCAATACCACGATAACGGCGGCACAGGGAGATACCTCGGCGACCTACATACTGCGCACGCGGGATGATCGAGTGGTCGAGCCGACCGAGACCATCAAGGTGGCGTTGGGCAAGCTCGAACAGGGTTATACCGACGCATCCGGCCCCGCGACCCTGACCATCACCGACAACGACAGCGCCACGCTATCCATCACGGCGACCGCCAATGGCGAGGTGGTGAACAGCGGCGACACCATCACCGACTTGGGCGTGGATGTGGTGTTCACCGCCACCTTGACGCCGGACGGCACGGCCACCTCGGTCGCGCCGCACCGCAACACGCGGGCATTGGATCTGCAAGCCGCAGTCAACGGCGGCGCACCCATCGGAACCTTCCTCTTCAAAGAGGATCGCGACAGACGAGACGGCGTGTTGCTCACAACCGAATTGACCGCGACCCAAACCCTCACCTTCAACACCAGCGCCACCAATGGCCGCGGCGGAACCCTGCGAGTGAGTGCGCCGGGTTGGGCTACTCACTCTCTCAACCTGCCGGACTTCGTGATCAAGGGACGCGAGCCGACAACAGTAGCGACCAATTTGGAGGCAAAGCCCGGAAACGAGCGCATCGAGCTGAGCTGGACTTGGCCGGAGGGCGCGCCGGATGTGAACGGCTGGCGCATTCGCCATCGGGATCGCACTGCGAACGGCCAGTTCTCCGAGGTCATCGAAATTACCGATGCGACCGCCCGCACCTACACGGTTACCGGCCTGACCAACGGGCGCTCCTACGGCATACAGATCGCCCCCCACACAGACGGGCGCGCCGCCTGGGCCGGCACCAGAGGCACGCCGATAGCATCCACCATTGCCGACCTGCTCATCCTCACCGCCAGCACCGCGACGAGCGCCGCCGGCACCTATTCGCTGCTGGCGCTCATGCCGGATACATTCAACCCCGATGTCCTCGTCTATAGCGCCTCGGTGGAGAATGTTTCCCACTTGAAGTTGACGCCGGTGGTGTTGGACACTGGCAAGGCGACTGTGCGGGTGGGCAAGGCCGGTAGCCCTCTGAGCCCGCTGGGCAGCGGAGTCGAGAGCGACGCCATCGGATTGTCATTGGGTGTGAACGATATTCTGGTCGAAGTAACCGCCGAGGACGGCGACACCACCAAGACCTATAAACTGGCAATCACGCGCACCGGATCCCTGTGGTCGGCTACATTGACGGTGCGGGCTATTGGTAGTTTTGGTGATACCGGTTGCTGGGCATTTCAATCTAATCCGCAACAAAATTGCCCGGGCGCGTTCACGGAAGATAGTTTCACGCTTGACGGTACGGTTTACACGGTATCGCAGCTCGGGTTGTTTTCCAGGGATCTCCGACTCCGTCTCGACAAGGATATCCCGCAGAGTCTCAAGGGGCTGACTTTGCGAGTCGGCAACAGGTCATTCTCCATGGCAACAGCACAAATTGCCGGCGGCCAAGCAACATGGTTCGGAGTCAGAAATCTCTGGCAAGTGGGTAATCAGGTACTAGTGAGCCTACAGCCGCCGTCCACCGACAACACATTGCGCGCGTTGTCGCTGTCGGCGGGCAGCATCACCCCCGATTTCACCGCCGCCACCACCGACTACACACTGAGCGTGCCCTATTCGGTGGAGTCCACCACGGTTACCGCCACGAGCAACGATGCCTTCGCGAGCCTGCGAGCCAGACTGAAGGGCGAGAGATGGAGCAATCTCACCAGCGGCACGGCCAGCAATAAGGATTTCTCGCTGAATGTGGGGGAAAATGTTCTCCAAGTTGAGGTTACGGCGGAGAACAAAGCCAAGCAGACCTATAAAATCACCATAACCCGCGCCGAGCCGTCCACCAACGCCGATCTGAGCAACCTCACCGCCGCCACCGACACGAGTGAGAGTGGCGACTTCACCACGGCACTGACCCTCGACCCGACGCCCTTCGATGCGGCGAGATTCACCTACACAGGTTCGGTGGCCAACGCGACCACCCATCTGAAGGTAACGCCGACCGTGGCGGACACCAACAAAGCGACCATTGCGGCGGGCAAGCGCGGCACCAACCTGTCGCCGGTAACGGACGGCACGGCCAGCGACGCCATCATGTTGGAAGTAGGCGGCAATTTCATCGATGTATTGGTAACTGCCGAGGATGGCAGCACCACGCAAACGTACACGCTGGCGATAACCCGCCCAGCCTCTTCCAACGCCGATCTGAGCGCCCTCACTGCCACCACGGCGCCCGCCGAGGACGGAACCTATTCGAAGTTGGAACTTCTTCCCGCGTTCGGTGCGAATATCCTCACCTATATGCCCTCGCTGCCGGTGTTGTACGAAACCACCCATTTGAAGGTTGCGCCCATCGTGGCGGACACTGGCAAAGCCAACTTGCAAGTGAGTGTGGGCGGCAATGAGGTTGCGTTGAGTGGCGGGGAGAGTGCCGCCATCCCACTCGAGGAGGGCGTGAATACGATTCTGGTGGTGGTAACCGCCGAGGACGGCAAAACCAAGACCTACATGGTTGTGGTGGAGCGACTGGAGCAGTATTTCGCCATCAGCAATTCAACCGGTACCGACCGGATTGTGGAGGGCGGTTTGATTCGCTTGCAGATCGAGATGAATCCGCGACCGACTCAGGAGGTGGTGGTGCCGTTGCATGTCAATGGCGAGTTCCGAAGTCGTATACGACTGACGCCGTCCAATCCGGCGGTATTGCATGTTTACCGATATACCCCCAATGAAAATGTAACCGGCAACCTGCCGTTGGTGTTCACCCTCGGCACCTTGCCGGACGGCTACGGCACGGATGAGGGGTATCGGGTGTTGCCCGATTTCGATGAGGTAACCATCACGGTGCTCGACGACGACACCGCCGCCTTGAGCGTAACGGCATTGCCGAATCCGGCGATGGCGGGGCAGACGGTAACTTTCACTGGCCGACTGACTTCCACGAGATCGATCAATGTGGGCCGCCGCACGGCGAACACGGACGAGCCTTCGTGGGTAACCTTCCACGATGAAACCAGCGGGGTAACGTTGACCTTCTCCGGCGGCGATGACGGCGAAAACGATCGCTGGGTGAACACCGACAATGAGCGCACCGCCACGGCCACTTGGACAGTGCCGAGCGACAAGGAGGGCACGGACAGCACCGACTTCTCCTTCGAATTCCACGAGAATCCCGGCGATCGCACTTATTTGTCGGACATGCAGTTCACCGGTTTGCCGGTTGCCGTGCGGGTATCCCACGGCACCGCCCCGATCAACACGGTTACGCTGGCGGACGCCACGGCCACCGAGGGCGGAGATCTGTTGGTGGTGGCTACCATCAATCCAGCCGTCAGCGACACCAACGGCTTGGAGATTCCGTTGCAATTCACCCATGTATGGAGCGACAACAACGACCTGCCGAATGATTTGCCGTTGAAGACCACGATAACGGCGGCACAGGGCGATACCTCGGCGACTTACCGCCTGACGACACGGGATGATCGAGTGGTCGAGCCGACCGAGACCATCAAGGTAGCGTTGGGCACGCTCGAACAGGGTTATACGGACGCATCCGGCCCCGCGACCCTGACCATCACCGACAACGACAGCGCCACGCTATCCATCACGGCGACCGCCAATGGCGAGGTGGTGAACAGCGGCGACACCATCACCGACTTGGGAGTGGATGTGGTGTTCACCGCCACCTTGACGCCGGACGGCACGGCCACCTCGGTCGCGCCGCACCGCAACACGCGGGCATTGGATCTGCAAGCTGCAGTCAACGGCGGCGCACCCATCGGGACCTTCCTATTCAAAGAGGATCGCGACAGACGAGACGGCGTGTTGCTCACAACCGAATTGAACGCGACCCAAACCCTCACCTTCAACACCAGCGCCACCAATGGCCGCGGCGGAACCCTGCGAGTGAGTGCGCCGAGTTGGGCGACTCACAATCTCAACCTGCCGGCCTTCGTGATAAACGGACGCGGCAACACGCAGGCGACCGACTTGGCGGTAACGCCCGGAAACGGCAGTCTCACGCTGACTTGGACTTGGCCGAGCGATGCGCCGGATGTGAACGGTTGGCGGATTCGCTATCGCGAGCGTCCGAGCGGCGAGTTTCGGGAGGTGGTATATGCCAATCCACTCGCCCGTTCTCTCCGAATTCCCGGCCTGACCAACGGGCAGTCCTACGGCATACAAGTCGCCCCCTACATCGACGGTCGCGCCCTGTGGGCCGGCACCACCGGCACGCCGAGAAAATCCACCAACGCCAATCTGGTCGCCTTCACGCCTACCACCTCGACTAGCGAGGGCGGCGCCTATTCGCAGTTGCCGCTCAATCCGACCTTCAGCCCGACTATTCGCAACTACACAGCCGCGGTGGCGAGCGACAGCACGCACTTGAGGTTGTCGGTGCGAGTGGAAGACACCACCGCCCGCGTCAAGGTGGGTAATGACCTCGACAATTTGCGCACACTGCCACTGACCAGCGGTAGCGGCTCTATCCAAGACGCCATTCGCCTCGGTGTGGGCGAGGAAAACATTTTCGCCGTGGTTACCGCCGAGGACACCAGCGTTACCCAAACCTATACGCTGAAAATAACGCGAACTGCCTCCGCCAATGCCGATCTGAGCAACCTCATTGCCGAGACTGCCACGGACGCGAACGGCACCTATTCGAATTTGGCGTTACTGCCCGCGACCTTCGAAGCGGAGACGCGCACCTATACTGCCCAGTTGCCAGTGTTGTACGACACCACCCATTTGAAGATAACGCCAACCGCAGTGCACAGCGCCGCCTCGATTCAAGTGCGCAAGAGCGACGGCGATCCGGCCACGGTGGCCAGCGGCTCGGCCAGCACCGCCATCCCACTAGACGAGGGCGAAAACACGATTCTGGTAGTGGTAACCGCCGAGGACACCTCCACCAAGACCTACATGGTTGTGGTAGAGCGACTGGAGCAGTATTTCGCCATCAGCAATTCAACCGGTACCGACCGGATTGTGGAAGGCGGTTTGATTCGCCTGCAGATCGAGATGAATCCGCGACCTCGGGAGGAGGTGGTGGTGCCGTTGCATGTCAATGGCGAGCCTCGAAGTCGCATATCATTGACGCCGTCCAATCCGACCGCATTGCACATCTACCGCTATACCCCCAACGAGAATGTTACGGGCGACCTGCCGTTGGTGTTCACCCTCGGCACCTTGCCGGACGGCTACGGCACGGATGAGGGGTATCGGGTGTTGCCCGATTTCGATGAGGTAACCATCACGGTGCTCGACGACGACACCGCCGCCTTGAGCGTAACGGCATCGCCGAATCCGGCGCGGGCAGGGCAGTTGGTTACCTTCACTGGCCGACTGACTTCCACGAGATCGATCAATGTGGGCCGCCGCACGGCGAACACGGACGAGCCTTCGTGGGTAACCTTCCACGATGAAACCAGCGGGGTAACGTTGACCTTCTCCGGCGGCGATGACGGCGAAAACGATCGCTGGTTGAACACCGACAATGAGCGCACCGCCACGGCCACTTGGACGGTGCCGGACGGCACGCCGGATACGGACAGCACGGACTTCTCCTTCGTATTCGGTGAGAATACCGGCGAGCGCGCTTATTTGTCGGACAAGCAGTTCACCGGTTTGCCGGTTGCCGTGCGGGTTGCTCACGGCGGGGAGGTCAATACAGTTACCCTGACGGACGCCACGGTCACCGAGGGCGGAGATCTGTTGGTGGTGGCTACCATCGATCCGCCCGTCAGCGACACCAACGGCTTGGAGATTCCGTTGCAATTCACCCATGTATGGAGCGACAACAACGACCTGCCGAATGATTTGCCGTTGAAGACCACGATAACGGCGGCACAGGGTGCGACCACGGCGACCTACAGACTGAGCACGCGAGATGATCGAGTGGTCGAGCCGAACGAGACCATCAAGGTGGCGTTGGGCAGGCTCGAACAGGGTTATACCGACGCATCCGGCCCCAAAACTCTGACCATCACCGACAACGACAGCGCCACGCTAAATATCACGGCGACCGCCAATGGCGAAGTCGTGAACAACGGCGACCGCATCATCGACTTGAATACGGATGTGGTATTCACCGCCACCTTGACGCCGGACAGCCCGGCCACCTCGGTCGCGCCGCACCGCAACACGCGGGCATTGGATCTGCAAGCCTCGGTGAACGGGTGGAATAGTATCGGCACCTTCCTCTTCCAAGAGGCGCGCGACTCTCGAGACGGCGTGTTGCTCGCAAGCGAATTGAACGCGACTCGAACTCTCACTTTCAACACCAGCGCCACCGCCACCGGCGATCGCGGCGGAACTCTGCAAGTGAGTGCGCCGGATTGGGCGACTCACAATCTCAACCTGCCGGCCTTCGTCATAAAAGGTCGCGTCAACACCACGGCGACCGACTTGGCGGTGGCGCCCTCGAGCGATAGTCTCACGCTGAGCTGGGTTTGGCCGAACGCCGACACTGCGCCGGTGAACGGCTGGCGCATTCGCTATAGGGATCGCACTGGAGGCGGCGCGTTCTCCGAGATCATCGAAATTGCCGATGCCAACGCGCGCTCCTACACCATCGGCGGCCTGACGGAAGGAAATTCCTACGGCATACAGGTTACCCCCTACATCGACGGGCGCGCCGCTTGGGCCGGCACCATCGGCACGCCGCGCGAATCCGACAACGCCGATCTGAGTCGTCTGCAGGTAACCTTGATCGATAACACGATTGTGTCGCTCACGCCGATTTCGGGAAGCACGAATTACACCGCGCAGGTGGCGGAGAATGTGTCGCAGGTGCGCGTGTGGGCAACGCCGCAGGTGAGCGGTTCGTCCGTCTCCATAAACGACAAGGAGACCACCGGCAGCGAGGTGGTCGCCCTCAACGACTACGGCGACAATGTGATCGAGGTTGTGGTAACGGCGCAGGACGACACCACCACCAAGTCGTACTCGATTACCGTGCGGCGGGCGTATCCGATTCCGAGCATTTCCTCGGTAACCGCCGGTGCGACTACCGACGGCATGCCCTTGATCACCGTGGCAACCACCAACCCGGACTCGAATGCCTACGATGTGGTGATTCAGTTGAGAGAGTCATCCGCCGAGTGGCCGGCGAGTCGTGGAACGGATCATCAGTTGCCGGCTGATGTGGAAACGACCAGTAGCACCAGCCCATTTGTATTCACCGGCACCGGCTTGAAGAAGGGCACGGCCTACACGGTTCGCGCTCACTTGAAAACCAAGACCACCACGCCGCCGGCCGCCATAGACGATTCCAGTTCATCCGTGGCGGTTACCACTTGGGATGTGCCGGGCGCACCGACCGCGCCGCCGGATTCCGTCACCACCATCTGGTCGGCCATGCTGACGGTGTCTGCGGACGGAAGTAGCACGACCTTGAGCAATAACCGCTTCGACTTCGACGGCAAGGGCTATCGTGTAACCGATCTCTCTGTGGACGGCAGCGGCAATCTGAGCATGAGATTGTCTACGAGCGGCAACCCGTCTGCATCTCTGCGTTCCGGCAGTTTGCGCATCGGCGGCAACAGTTATGCGCTGTCGTCCGGTTTCAGTGGGAGGTACTTCTGGAGCAACGGCCCATCGTGGAGCGCGGGCGCGGAGATAGCCGTGGAAATCGTAATCCCTGCCAGCGGCATTGCGGTAACTGCGGGCGAAGAAAAACTGACGATCGCTTGGAGTGCACCGAGCAACGAAGGCGGACGCGGCGCGCGCATCACCGGCTACGAAGTGCAGTACAAGGAGACCTCGGCGGCGGATTGGACGGATGCTACCCACAGCGGCACCACTACCAACGCGGAGATCACCGGCCTAGTCGGCGGCACGAGTTACGATGTGCGCGTGCGCGCGTTGAACGGCATTGACCCCGGCAGCGAGTGGGCGCAAGGTCAGAGCACGCCCGTTGAACCCCCATCCGCTAATGCCGATCTGGACAGCCTCACCGCCGCCATCTCGACCAGCGCGGACGGTAGCGGCACCTACACGCCGCTGCCTCTCATGCCGGCGCCCTTCAATGCCGACACCCTCGCCTATAGCGCCTCGGTGGGGAATGCCGTTACCCACTTGCAACTGACGCCCACCGTGGCGGATACCGGTTTGGCGAAAGTGCAGGTGGGCAAAACTGTGGCCACTCTGGCTTCGGTAAACGATGCTACCGCCAGTGCGCCCATCCCCCTCGCCGTGGAGGCGAACGAGATTCTGGCCGTGGTTACCGCCGAGAACGGCAGTACCAAGACCTATACGGTTACCATCACGCGGGCGGCCTCATCCAACGCCGATCTGAGCGCCCTCGTCGCCACCGGCGCGGCCGGCGAGATCGGCACTTACACGGCGTTGCCCCTCGGCGACTTCGATAGCGCCACGCTGACCTATCGAGTCGCGGTGGAGCACGCCATCGATCGCTTGAAGGTGAGGCCGACCGCGAAGCATAGCGGTGCGAGCGTGCAGGTGGGTGTGGGCACTGCGCTGAACGTTGTGGTAGCAGGCGATGAGAGTGCCGCCATCTCCCTCGATGTGGGCGTGAATACCATCATCGTGGCGGTTACCGCCGAGGACGGCGAGACCATCAAGAATTACGCGGTAGTGGTTACCCGCGCGGTGTCGCCGAGCACGATCGCAACGCTGAGCCTGCTGCGGGTAACCTTGAACGATCCGCCCGACAACACGATTGTGCCGCTCGAGTCTGGCGGGGGATCGCAAAGAACGAAGTTCAGCGCGCGGGTGGATGAGGATGTGGCCGAGGTGAAAGTGTGGGTCACGCCGAAGGTGAGCGGTGCCTCGGTTTCCCTAGACGGCGAACCCTTCTCCGGCAGCAAGGTGGTCGACCTCGACTACGGCGACAATGTGATCGCCATCGTGGTAACGGCGACCGATAACAGCACCACCCAATCGTATTCGCTCACGATAGAACGTGCCTATCCGATTCCGCGAATCACCGAGGTTACCGCTGGAGCGCACAGCGACGGCACGCCCAACATTACCGTGGCAACCACCAATACCTACGCGGCCACCTACGATGTGGTCATCCAGATCAAAAAAGCCGCAGAGGAGTGGCCGGCGAGTCGTGAGATCGATCACCAGTTGCCGAAAAATGTGGCAACGACCAGTAGCGCAAGCCCATTTGTATTCACCGGCACCGGCTTGGAGAAGGGCACGGCCTACACGGTTCGCGCTCACTTGAAAACCAAGACCACCACGCCGCCGCCGGCCGCCATAGACGATTCCAGTTCATCCGTGGCGGTTACCACTTGGAATGTACCGGGTGCGCCGACCGCGCCGCTGGGTTCCGTCGCCGTCACTTGGTCGGCCACGCTGACTGTGTCTGCGGACGGAAGTAGCAAGGGTTGCGACGACGGTCCCGGATTGGACAACTGCCTTACATCCTTGAACAACAACCGATTCACCTTCGATGGCAAAGAGTATCTGGTGCGCGAATTGTTTGTCGACGGCAGCGGCAATCTGAATCTGAGATTGTCGGTAACGGGCAACTCGTCTCCGGCGTTGCGCCTCGGCAGTTTGCGCATCGGCGGCGATAGCGGCACCACCTATCCGTTGTCATCCGGCTTCCGCAACCTATTCATTTGGAGCAACGGCCCATCGTGGAGCGATAACGCGCAGATAACCGTGGAAATCGTAACCCCCGCCAGCGGCCTTGCGGTAATCGCGGGCAACGCCAAGCTGAACATCGCCTGGGCCGCCTCCGGCGACACCGGCGGACGCGGCGCCAGCATCACCGGCTACGATGTGCAATACAAGGCGACCTCGGCAACCAACTGGATCGATGCTACCCACAGCGGCACGACCACCAGCGTGGAGATCACCGGCCTGACCAACGACACCAGTTACGATGTGCAAGTACGAGCGAAAAACGGCATCACTCCCGGTAGCGCTTGGGCCAGCGGTCAGGGCACGCCCATTTTGCCGAATGTCATCAACGCCGATCTGAGCGCCCTCAACCCGACCATCGCGATCGGCCAAGACGGTACCTATTCGGAGCTGACCATCCAACCGACCTTCAGCCAGACCACCTTCGCCTACACCGCCTCGGTGGGGGATGCCATCTCTCATTTGAAGGTAAGGCCGGTGGCGGATCACAGCGGCTCCGCCATTCGCATCGGCAAAACCTCCGGCAGTTTGAGCGCGCTGGCCAGCGGCGTTACCAGCGAAGCCATTCCCCTCGTGGTCGGCATGAATAGCATTCTCGCCGAGGTTACCTCCGAGGACGGCAACGTCATCAATACCTATACATTGGCGATAACCCGCGCGGCTTCCAACAACGCCGATCTGAGCGCGCTCTCCGCCGCCACCGCGGCGGGCGAGACCGGCACCTATACGGCGCTGAATCTCCTGCCCGCGACCTTCAATGCGGAGACGCGCACCTATACTGCCCAGTTGCCGGTGTTGTACGACACCACCCACTTGCAGATCACGCCGACCGCAGCGCACAGCAGCGCCTCGATTCAAGTGATCGAGAGCGGCGGTAGCCCGGCCACGGTGGCCAGCGGCGAAGCGAGCAACGCTATCGAACTCAACGAGGGCGAAAATACGATTTTGGTCGTGGTTACCGCCGAGGACACTACCACCACCAAGACCTACACGGTTGTGGTAGAGCGACTCGAGCAGTATTTCGCCATCAGCAATCAAGGCACCGACAGGGTTGTGGAGGGCGGTTTGATTCGCCTGCAGATCGAGATGAATCCGCGACCGACTGAGGAGGTGGTGGTGCCGTTGCATGTCAATGGCGATTTCCGAAGTCGCATACGACTGACGCCGTCCAATCCGACCGCACTCCATATTTACCGATATACCCCCAACGAAAATGTAACCGGCGACCTGCCGTTGGTGTTCACCCTCGGCCAATTGCCGGACGGCTACGGCACGGACGAGGGCTATCGGGTGTTGCCCGATTTCGATGAGGTAACCATCACGGTGATCGACGACGACTTCGCCGCCTTGAGCGTAACGGTATCGCCCAATCCGGCGACGGCGAATACCACGTTGACCTTCACAGGCCGACTGACTTCCACGAGATCGGTCAATGTGGGTCGCTTGAATGCAGCGGATGAGATCGATCCGGAGAAGCCTTCGTATCTAACCTTCCGCGATGCCGACAGCGGAGTAACGTTGACCTTCTCCGGCGGCGATGACGGCGAAAACGATCGCTGGGTGAACACCGACAATGAGCGCACCGCCACGGCCACTTGGACGGTGCCGAGCGACAAGCTGAGCACGGACAGCACGAATTTCTCCTTCGCCTTCGACGCGAATCCCGGCAAGCGCGCTTATTTGTCGGAAATGCAGTTCCCCGGCTTGCCGTTTGCCGTGCCGGTTTCCCACGGCGGGGCGGTGAAGAAAGTTACTCTGGCGGATGCCACGGCCACCGAGGGTAGCCCTCTGGCGGTGGTGGCCAGCATCGCTCCGCCCGTTACCGACACCAACGGCTTGCCCATTCCGCTGCAATTCACCCATGTTTGGAGCGACAACAACGACTTGCCCACGGCTTCGCCGCTGAGCAATATCACGATAACGGCGGCTACGGGTACGAACTCGGCGACCTACAGCCTGCCGACACGGGATGATTTGTTGGTCGAGCCGAACGAGACCATCAAGGTGACTTTGGGTACCCTCGATCAGGGTTATACGGATGGCGCCGGGCTCAAGACCTTGACCATCACCGACAACGACAGCGCCACACTGGCCATCACGGCAACCGCCAACGGCGAGCCTGTGAGCAGCGGCGATCGCATCACCGACTTGAATACGGATGTGATTTTCACCGCCACCTTGACGCCGGACAGCACCGCCACCGCAGTCGCCCCGCATCGCAACACCCGCGCATTGGATCTGCAAGCCGCGATCAACGGAGTCGGCATCGGCACCTTCCTCTTCCAAGAGGCACGCGACACTCGAGACGGCGTGTTGCTCGGAGATGAATTGATCGCGATCAGAACCCTCACTTTCAACACCGGCGCCACCAATGGCCGAGATGCCACCCTGCGGGTGAGCAAACCGGGTTGGGCTACTCACTCTCTCAACTTGCCGGGTCTCGGCGACCTGCCGGGCTTCGTCATACTCGGACGCGACGACACCAAAGCAAACAACTTGGCGGTAACGTCCGGAAACGGCAGTCTCACGCTGAGTTGGGCTTGGCCGAGCGATGCGCCGGATGTGAACGGTTGGCGGATTCGTCATCGCAATCGCACCACGGGCGGCGCGTTCTCCGAGGATACCGTGGTCGCGGATGGCACCGCCCGTGCCTACACGATTAGCGGCCTGACCAACGGCCAGTCCTACGGCATACAAGTCGCCCCCTACACCGACGGCCGCGCCCTCTGGTCCGGTGTCAGCGGCAGGCCGAATGCCTCCATCGATGCCAGTCTGAGCGCGCTACAGGTGCGTGCCGGCACGGTATCTTCCGGCGCATTCGTCGATGCGAGCGCACTCACCCTCACCCTCACGCCGTCCTTCGCGCCGTCTATCACCTCATACACGGCCACGGCGCCGAGCGGCTTCACCCATGTTTCGCTGACGCCGACCGCGGGAGCGGGCGCGGACGCATCCATCATGGTGGGCAAAGGTAACTCGCTGAACGGCGTAAACAGCGGCGAGGCGAGCGATCCGGTCGCCATCGATACCGGAGAAAACTCGGTGCTGACCGTGGTAACCTCTCCGGCCAGTAGCCCGACTCGCACCTATACGGTTACCCTGACGAGCGCGCCCGCGCCGACCACGCTGACCATGAGCACGTTGTCGCCGTTCAACGAGGGGGTAAATCCTCCAACTCCAAACGAGGCGATTACGGCGACGCTGAATGCGCCCGCGCCGTTCGGCGGTACGGAAATTACGCTGACTTATACCGACGACACGACGACGGGGTTTAGCGACTATATCCCCGGCACTGAAACCATTACCATCCTCGCGGGCGAGGAGAGCATTTCGACGCGATTCCTCGTAGTCATTGACGATCAGGTTGTCGAATCCGATGAGACGATTCTGCTCGATGCCACCAGCACCAATCCGGCGCTGACGGCGGCGCAATCTACCATCGTCATCCAAGACACGCTCGACCGCAACAAGGCCAAGATCGCCTTCGGCACCGATGCGGCGGCCACCACCTCCTACACCGCCACCGTGCTCGAGAGTGCCGGCACGGTCAATGTGCCGGTAACGGTGAGCATCGAACCCGACGTTGAAACCGTGTTCACTGTGGAAGTGGTCGCCGCCGGTACCACCGCCACGGCGGGCGACTACAGCATCTCCCCCAGCACCTTGACCTTCGCGCCGACCGGTTCAGCAGATGAGTTTCGCAAGAATCTCGTGGTAACCATCACCGACGACAGCATCGACGACGACGATGAGACCATTCAGTTGCGCATCGCGCCCGCCAACGATCCGGTGGACGATGTGGGCGACTACTATGCGCGCGATGCCGCCGGCGCCACGGCGCTCCTCACCATCACCGACAACGACGATCCGTTGCCGATAGTGAAGTTCAATCCGGATTCATTCTCCGTCAACGAGGGCGCGAGCGCCACGGTAACGGTAACCATCGAATCGGCGCTGACCGAGGAAACCAACGTTGGCATTCTGGTGTTTGACAGCGCCACCGATGCGGTAAATGCCGATTACAACGTAACCGGCTTGGGCGGGACGAGCGGGGACATGCTGACGATACCGGCCAACGACACCAGCGCGACCTTCACGCTTGCGGCGACCGCGGATCAGACTAGCGAGGGCAACGAGCCACTCTCCTTTATCCTGAACCCGATCGCCTCCGCGCCCTATCAGGTGGTGAATGCCGATGGTAATCAGATAGTCATCACCATCGTGGACACCTCGACCACAGCCGCGCCCGGCAGTTTGCAGGTAACCGCCGGTAGGGGCACGCTCGACCTGTCGTGGATAGAACCCGCCGGTGGATTGCATGCTACGGATCGCTACGATGTGCAATACAAGACCGACACGGCGGCGGATCAGGTGGCCGCGACTGCAAACGATCCGACCACCGGTTGGGTAGACGCCGCCCACACCGGCACCGGTACGACCGATTCCCTCACCGGCCTGACCAACGACACGACCTACGATGTGCGCGTGCGCGCCATCAGCGACCACGATGTGGCGGGTGCTTGGGCCACCGGCAGCGGCACGCCGAGATTGTCCGCCAACGCCTTCCTGAGCGCCCTCACCGCCACCAGCGCGGAGGCCGTGGCGGGCCCCTACGCGACATTGTCCCTCGGCACCTTCAACCAGAACACGCTGATCTATCGGGCGAATGTGTCCAACGACACCACCCATCTGAAACTGCGCCCGACCGTGGAGGCCGCCGGCTTGGCGACTGTGCGGGTGGGTGTGGGCAGCAGCCTGAGCACGGTAACCAGCGGCGCCGAGAGCGACGCCATCTCATTGGCCGAGGGCGTGAACGAGGTGTTGGTCGCGGTTACCGCCGAGGACGGCACGGTGCGTACCTATACGGTTTCGATAAACCGCGCGTTGCCGCCGAGCGCGGACGCGACGCTGAGCCAGTTGCAGTTAACTTGGCTCGATAACACGATTGTGTCGATCACGCCGACTTTCCGGTCGCAAAGAACGAAGTACGCTGCGCAGGTGGATGAGGATGTGACGGATGTGAAGGTGTGGCCGACGCCGAGTGTGAGCGGTGCTTCGGTTTCTATTGACGACGAGGTGGTTACCCGCAATAAGGCGATCCGTCTCGTGCGTGGCGAAAATGTGGTTGTAATGGTGGTAACGGCGGAAAACGGCATGGCCACCGCAACCTATTCGCTTACCATTGAGCGGGATGATCCGATGCCGACTCCGACTGTTTCCTCGGTAACCGCCGGAGCGCGTGGTGGTGCGCCGACAATTACCGTGGCGACCACCAACCCCGACTCGGCCACCTACGATGTGGTCATTCAGATCAAAAAAGCCTCCGCCGAGTGGCCGGCGAGCCGTGGAACCGCCAACCAGTTGCCGAGCGGCGTGAGCCGTGACGGCTTCTTCAGCAGTACCGGTAGCGATGTATTCAATGGCTTGGAAAAGGGCACGGCCTACACGGTGCGCGCCCACCTGAAAACCAAAACTGCTACGCCGACCGCCATAGACGATTCCAGTTCATCCAAAGCGGTTACCACTTGGGATGTGCCGGGAGTTCCGCTTGCGCCGCCGGGTTCCGTCTCCGCCATCTGGTCGGCCACGCTGACCGTGGATGCGGATGGAAGTAGCAAGGGTTGCGACGACGGGCCCGGGTTGGACAACTGCATTACCTCCTTGAGCAACAACAGATTCAACTTCGATGGCAAGGGGTATCTGGTGCGCGAATTGCTTGTGGACGGTAGCGGCAATCTGAACATGAGATTGGCGGTAACGGGCAACCCATCTCCGTCATTGCGCCTCGGCAGTGTGCGCATCGGCGGCAGTAGCGGCGCCACCTATCCGCTGTCATCCGGCTTCCGCAATATCTTCTACTGGAACAACGGCCCGTCGTGGAGCGATGGTGATACGGTAACCGTCGAAATCGTAACTCCCGCCAGCGGCATTGCGGTAACACCGAGCGATCGCAAGTTGTCGGTCGCCTGGGCCGAGCCGGGAGACAGCGGCGGACGCGGCGCGAACATCACCGGCTACGAACTGCAGTACAAGGCAACCTCGGCGTCGAGCTGGACGCCCCTCACTCTCACCCAAACAAGCGCGGATATCACGAACTTGACCAACGGCACCGTCTACGATGTGCGCGTGCGGGCGAAAAACGGCATCAATCCGGGTGGCGCTTGGGCAAGCGGCCGAGGCACGCCGACCGCAACTCCGGCCAACAACGCACCCTCGTTCTCTGTTTTCTCGCTGACTCGCAGCGTGGCCGAGAACACCGCGGCGAACAACAATGTCGGCGATGTGGTCCCGGTGGCCACCGATGCGGACAGCGGCGACTCCCTGACTTACTCGATGGAGGGAACCGATGCCAACTCATTCAATTTCAACACCTCGACTCGGCAAATCACGACCAAGCAGGGCGTTACCTACGACCATGAGGCGAAGTCGAGTTACTCGGTAACCATCAGGGTGAGCGACGGCACCGCCAGCGACACGTTGCCGGTAACAATCAATATCACCGATGTGGCCGAGCCGCCCGCCAAGCCGTCGGCGCCGACGGTGTCCAGCGCTTCGGCCACGAGTGTGAATATAAGTTGGGGCGCCCCGAGCAACACCGGTAAACCGGCCATCACCAGTTACGACCTGCGTTACCGAGCCGGCAGTACCGGAAACTGGAGCGACGGCCCGCAGAATCAGAGTGGCACCACGGCAACCCTATCTAGCCTGACGGCGGGCACCTCTTACCAAGTGCAAGTTCGCGCCACCAACGCCGAGGGCGACAGCCCTTGGTCCGACTCCGGCAGCGGCAGCACCAACACCCTGACGAATAGCGAGCCCTCGTTCAACGTTACCTCGCTGACTCGCAGCATGGCCGAGAACACCGCGGCCAACACCAACATCGGTGCCGTGATTCCGGAGGCCACCGATACGGACTCCGGCGATACGCTGGTGTACACCATGGAGGGAACCGACGCGAACTCGTTCCATTTCAATACCACGACTCGGCAGATCACGACCAAGGATGGCGTTACCTACGACTACGAGTCGAAGTCGAGTTACTCGGTAACCATCAAGGTAAGCGACGGCACCGCCAGCGACACGGTGGCGGTAACGATCAATCTCACCGATGTGGCCGAGCCGCCCGCACAACCGTCGGCGCCGACGGTATCCAGCACCTCGATCACGATATTGAGCGTGAGTTGGGGTGCCCCGAGCAACACCGGCAAACCGGCCATCAGCAGTTACGACCTGCGCTACCGAGCCGGCAGTAGCGGCAACTGGAGCAACGGCCCGCAGAATCAAACCGGCACCACGGCAAACATATCGAACCTGATGGCGGCCACCTCTTACCAAGTGCAAGTTCGCGCCACCAACGCCGAGGGAGACAGCCCTTGGTCCAACTCCGGCAGCGGCAGCACCAACACTCCGGCGAACAACGCGCCCTCGTTCGCCGCCTCCTCGCTGACCCGCAGCGTGGCCGAGAACTCGGCGGCCAACACCAATGTCGGCGCCGTGATTCCGGCGGCCACCGATACAGACACCGGCGACACGCTGGCGCACACCATGGAGGGAACCGACGCGAACTCATTCAATTTCAATACCTCGACTCGGCAGATCACGACCAAGCAGGGCGTTACCTACGACTACGAGGCGAAGTCGAGTTATTCGGTAACCATCAAGGTGAGCGATGGTAGCGCCAGCGACACGGTGGCGGTAACCATCAATCTCACCGATGTGTCCGAGCCGCCCGCGCAACCGTCGGCGCCGACGGTAGCCAGCGCCTCGACTACGAGCTTGAATATAAGTTGGGGCGCTCCGAGCAACACCGGCAAACCGGCCATCAGCAGTTACGACCTGCGCTATCGATCCGGTACCAGCGGCAACTGGAGCGACGGCCCGCAGAATCATAGCGGCACCACGGCAACCATATCGAGCCTGACGGCGGCCACCTCTTACCAAGTGCAAGTTCGCGCGACCAACGCCGAAGGCGACAGCCCTTGGTCCAACTCCGGCACCGGTAGCACCAACACTCCGGCGAACAGTGCGCCCGCGTTCGCCGCGACCTCGCTGACCCGCAGTGTGGCGGAGAACACCGCGGCGAACAGCAACATCGGTGCCGCCATTCCGGCGGCCACCGATGCGAACTCCGGCGACACGCTTGTCTACACCCTGGAGGGAACCGATGCGTCCTCATTCGCATTCAACGCCTCGTCTCGGCAGATCACGACCAAGGATGGCGTTACCTACGACTTCGAGGCCAAAGCGAGTTACTCGGTAACCATCAAGGTGAGCGACGGCACCGCCAGCGACACGGTGGCGGTAACCATCAATCTCAACGATGTAGCCGAGCCGCCCGCACAACCGTCGGCGCCGACGGTATCCAGCGCTTCGACCACGAGCGTGAATGTGAGTTGGGGCGCTCCGAGCAACACCGGCAAACCGGCCATCAGCAGTTACGACCTACGCTACCGAGCCGGTAGCAGCGGCCAGTGGAGCAACGGCCCGCAGGATCAATCCGGCACCTCGGCAACCCTATCGAGCCTGACGGCGGGCACTTCCTATCAAGTACAGGTGCGCGCCACCAACGCCGAAGGCGACAGCCCTTGGTCCAACTCCGGCACCGGTAGCACCAACACTCCGGCGAACAACGCGCCCTCGTTCGCCGCTTCCTCGCTGACCCGCAGCGTGGCCGAGAACTCGGCGGCCAACACCAATGTCGGTGCCGTGATTCCGGCGGCCACCGATACAGACACCGGCGACACGCTGGCGCACACCATGGAGGGAACCGACGCGAACTCATTCAATTTCAATACCTCGACTCGGCAGATCACGACCAAGAGCGGCGTTACCTACGACTTCGAGGCCAAATCGAGTTACTCGGTAACCATCAAGGTGAGCGATGGTAGCGCCAGCGACACGGTGGCGGTAACCATCAATCTCACCGATGTGTCCGAGCCGCCCGCGCAACCGTCGGCGCCGACGGTAGCCAGCGCCTCGACTACGAGCTTGAATATAAGTTGGGGCGCTCCGAGCAACACCGGCAAACCGGCCATCAGCAGTTACGACCTGCGCTACCGAGCCGGCAATACCGGCAACTGGAGCGACGGCCCGCAGAATCAGAGCGGCACCACGGCAACCATATCGAGCCTGACGGCGGCCACCTCTTACCAAGTGCAAGTTCGCGCGACCAACGCCGAGGGAGACAGCCCTTGGTCCAACTCCGGCACCGGTAGCACCAACACTCCGGCGAACAGCGCGCCCGCGTTCGCCGCGACCTCGCTGACCCGCAGTGTGGCCGAGAACACCGCGGCCAACGCCAATGTCGGCGCCGTGATTCCGGCGGCCACCGATGCGAACTCCGGCGACACGCTGGTGTACACCATGGAGGGAACCGATGCGTCCTCATTCGCATTCAACGCCTCGTCTCGGCAGATCACGACCAAGGATGGCGTTACCTACGACTTCGAGGCCAAAGCGAGTTACTCGGTAACCATCAAGGTGAGCGACGGCACCGCCAGCGACACGGTGGCGGTAACCATCAATCTCAACGATGTAGCCGAGCCGCCTGCCAAGCCGTCGGCGCCGACGGTTTCCAGCGCTTCGACCACGAGTGTGAACGTAAGTTGGGGCGCTCCGAGCAACACCGGCAAACCGGCCATCAGCAGTTACGACCTGCGCTACCGAGCCAGCAGTACCAGCAATTGGAGCAACGGCCCGCAGAACGTAACCGGCACCACGGCAACCCTATCGAGCCTGACGGCGGGCACTTCTTACCAAGTGCAAGTTCGCGCGACTAACGCCGAGGGAGACAGCCCTTGGTCCAACTCCGGCAGCGGCAGCACCAACACCCTGACCAACAGCGCACCCGTGTTCGCCGCCTCCTCGCTGACTCGCAGCGTGGCGGAGAACACCGCGGCCAACACCAACATCGGCGATGCCATTCCGGCGGCCACCGATGCGAACTCCGGCGACACGTTGGTGTACACCATGGAGGGAACCGACGCGAACTCGTTCTCGTTCGACTCCTCGTCTCGGCGTATCAGAACCAAGAGTGGCGTTACCTACGACCACGAGGCGAAGTCGAGTTACTCGGTAACCATCAAGGTGAGTGACGGCACCGCCAGCGACACGGTAACCGTGGCGATCACCATTACCGATGTGAGCGAACCACCGGCGAAACCGTCGGCGCCGACGGTATCCGCTACCTCGACCACGAGCCTGAGCGTAAGTTGGAGCGCCCCCCCCAACACCGGCAAACCGGCCATCAGCAATTACGACTTGCGTTACCGAGCCGGCAGTAGCGGCCAGTGGAGCAACGGCCCGCAGGATCAAACCGACACCATGGCGACCCTATCGAGCCTGATTGCGGGCACTTCCTATCAGGTACAGGTACGCGCCACCAATGCCGACGGCGACGGCCCCTGGTCCGACTCCGGCACCGACAGCACCAACTCGCTGCCGTCCACCATTACGCTGAGCGTGCAGAGCCGGGTTATCGAGGATGCCGGTATGATCACGCTAACGGCGACTCTGGTGGGCGGTACTTTCGATGGCGGGCGATCATGCACGCTGACGGCCGCGGCGAATTCGGTTGCGGTCGCAGGCGCACTCAATGCGGGCGGCGACTATGAGATCAACGGCTTGCTCGCTTTCGTCGATAGCACCCAGCGCACAGCCACGGCGAGCATCGTGATTCACGACGACAGCGCTGAAGAATCGGCGGAGGACGCCATCATCGAAACCGATTGCGATGGCTTCTTTCCGGCGGATCGCAAGGGCGAAGCGACCTTCACCATCGTCGACAACGACACCCCGCCGACGACGCCGTCCGAGCTGAGCCTGACGCCGTCTAATCAGGCGCTGACGGCGGTTTGGTCGGTGCCGGGAGTGCGCGATCCGGTGGTGAGCGGATACGATGTGCAGTACAAGGAGACCTCCGCGGCGGATTCGGATTGGACGGATGTTCCCCACAGCGACACCACCACCAGCGTAGAGATCACCGGCCTGACCAACGATGTGTCCTACGATGTGCGCGTGCGCGCGGGCAATGCCGCCGGCAAGAGCGACTGGAGTAGCATAGCAACCGCTACGCCGCGCGCCGGCTCGCCGTTGGAGCAGGTGCATGAAGCGGTGCTGCCGGAGGTAGCGCGTGCGCTGGTCGGGCGTACCACCAACGTCATTTCCGCACGGGTTGAGGGAGCCATGCGCGGCGGCAGGAATTCTACCGCCAGTCTCGGCGGCCAGAACACGGTGGCCGGAGCACTGGTTGCATTTGCGCCGGGTATGGTGAACGGCGAGAGTCGCACACTGGATATGCTGCACGGCTCCCAATTCACACTGCCGCTGAACGGCAGTAACGGCGACGGCGTGGTCGGCTCGGATTCAACCTCGCTGTGGGGTAGCGGCGACTACCGCCGTTTCTCCGGCGAGAGCGACGGGATGGATTGGAGTGGCGGCATGCACAGCGCGCAGGTCGGCGTGGATACGCGCATGCGTGATGATTTGCTGGCCGGCGTGGCGCTGTCGTGGAGTCAGGGATCGTTGCAATATGACAGCAACACCGACGGCGGCGGCGAGGGGGATTACGATCTGGATTTGCTCAGCGTGCATCCATATGTAGGCTGGCGCGCGGGCTATATGGACTTGTGGGCGACCGCCGGCTACGGCAACGGCGAGGTGGAGGTTACGCCGGATCAGGGGACGGCGTCGGCGAACGATTTGACGCTGTGGACCGTGGGCGCAGGCGGCGGCGGCTTGGTGTGGGCGAGCGAAGCGGCCAATGTGCGCCTCAAGGGAGAGATCATGCAGACCACGATGGATATCGACGGCAACGAGGAGATGGCGGCCATGTCGGTGGATACCACGATGGCACGGGTAACTGCGGAAGCCAGCCGCACAACGGAATTGGTCGGCGGCGGCATGTTCTCGCCGTCCCTGTCCCTCGGCGCACGCCACGACGGCGGCGACGGCAACACCGGCACCGGTGCCGAGTTGAGCGGCGGCGTGCGCTACGAAAATGCGGCCACGGGTGTGGAAGCTTCGGCCTCGGTATATGGCATGTTCGGGCGCAGCAACTACGAGGAATGGGGCCTGAGCGGGCTACTGCAACTGTCGCCGGGCACGGACGGGCGAGGCCTGTCGATTACCCTGCGCCCGGGCTACGGCAGCGGCGGCAAGGATACCGGTCGAGTGTGGACTCAGGGCATGCTCGATAAAGACGCCCCCACCGCACCCACCGACTCCAGCGGGAGATTGGACGCAAAATTGGGCTATGGCCTGTGGGCACCGTGGAACAGTGGCTTGGTCACGCCGTGGGGCGGCATGACGATGAATGCCAATTCCCGGCAGTACCGAGCCGGACTGGATTGGACGTTCAGCCGCCGCTTGAGCATGAATCTGTCCGGCGAGCAACATGAGACCACGGATCGGGGCCTAGGCGATCGCAGGTATCGAGTGGGCGTGGATTGGGTATTCGGCGATGGCGGATTGTTCGATATGAACCTGTCCGGCGAGCGCCGCGAGGGCGTCAACGAGGCCGCCAAGCATTCGGTTCTGTTGAAGGGGACTGTGCGCTTCTGATTCGGCGCGGGGCATCCGTCTGCGCTGTTTTGCTTCGTTCCGGTTTCGTTCGGTTTAGCCCGATTTATCGCCCCGTTTCGCCCGATTCAATTCCCCGGTACCGCTTCGTTTTACAACAACGACGCACCGCTCACGCCCGCGCCGCCGCCCACAAACTGACTCGCTCCACCCCGGCTCGCTTCAACGCGCGCGCCGCCTCGTTGGCGGTGTTGCCGGTGGTGACTACATCGTCCACCAGCGCGACATGATGGTGGCGAATCGGGCGCGTCGCCGCGAATGCGCCGCGCACATTGCGTTCCCGCTCGCGTTTGCCGAGACTGGCCTGCGGCGCGGTGTTGCGGATGCGCGTGAGGGACGAATGGTCGATCTCGATGCCGAGTTCGCCGCCGATCCATCGGGCGATTTCCAGCGATTGATTGAAGCCGCGCTCGCGTAGCCGCCGACGATGCAACGGCACCGCAATCAAACGCTCCGGCGGCGGTTGAGAGTCCTTCCACACCCGCTGGCAGATCAGCGCGCCGAGGGAATGGGCGTGGCGCAGCTGGTTGTGGTATTTCAGGGTGCTGATGTGCGCCGACAGCGGCGCGCGGTACTTGAAGGGGATGACCGCATGGTCGTAGTATGGCGGGCGCGACTGGCATCTGCCGCATATCCCGGCCTCGTGCAATTCCGCCCCGCAGATTTCGCAACCGATGATGATCCACGGCAACAGTTCCCGGCAGTCGAGACACAATCCCCGATCCTCGCGCACGGCACACAGCGGGCAACGCTTCGGCAACAGGGCGTCAAGCACGCCGCCGGTGAGGGCGGCGAAGGCGGTGGCGGCGGTGGCGGCGAAGGTAGCCATTCCCTATTGAAACTCGACCTGCAGCAAATCGCAAGCGCCACAGCGCGCCGTCGCCATCGTGGCGGTGGCGGCATGGACTATCTGCTCGAACGGGTTCGGCGGGAACTCGAGGAGCGCTGGGAGATGGAAGGGCGGGGCGAAGGCCGGTTACTGCTGCTCGACTTCGCCGATGCCGATGCCGAGTGGCGGTTGGGCGATGGCGTGGAGGTTCGAAGGTGTTCGTTGGCGGATTGGCCTGTTGGCACGGGCGAGGCGGGCGCTTTCGCTGGCGCGGTGTTGGGTTTGCCGATGGCGTGGTTGGCGTTGGAGGAAGTGCTGGCGGGTGTTTTGAGGGCATTGCGGCCGGGCGGCACACTGTTGTTTTGCACCTTCGGCGGCGACACCCTGAGGCAGTTGCGCTGGGCGTGGCAGCAGGTGGATAACTTGCCTCATGTACATCCGTTCGCCGATATGCGCGCCATCGGCGATCAACTGCTGCAATGCGGCTTCATCCGCCCGGTGGTCGATGCCGATCGGGTTACGGTGGAATACGCCGATGCCGCTACCCTGTATGCCGACCTGCGCGCCGAGGGCTTTGTCAACCTGCTGACGGAACGGCGCAAGACTCTCACCGGCAAGGAGCGCTTCAACGGCTTTCACGCGGCTCTGGCCGGCCTGAGCGAACCCGGCGGCGCCCTCGCCATCACCTTCGAGCTGATCTATGGCATCGCCGCCGCGCCGCCGCCTTCGTCGCCGCATCAAGTGCGAGTGGCGCCGCCGCAGGCGCGTGAGCCGGGGTGAGGGCGATCAGCGCCTGACCTGCCGCAGGGTTTCCTCGAATTCGCGCAATCTGGCGCTGATGCTCTCGTGCAGATAGCCCTCCGAGTCGCTTTCCCGCAGAGCCAATTTCAGGAAGGATACCGCCTGCGCGTATTCGCCCAGCGCGGCGTGGAATTCGGCGATGGCCTGATGGGATTCCGCCAGCAGTCCCTGTTTGGCGTTGCTCTTCGCCAACAGCGGATACAACTTGAACATATCCTTGTGGCGGCGCAGTTGGTGGCGCACGACGCGCTTGGCGGCGGCGGCCTCGCCGTTGGCGATGAGCGCTTCGACCTGATAGTAGGTGAGCCAGATCAGCTCGGGCCGCGCCTCGACCAGCCGGGCGTAGCGGGCAGCCGCCAGCGCCGGTTTGCCGGAGATTCGGTCGATTTCCGCCTGCGCCAGTTGGAAGGCGGGTTCGTTCGGATAACTGTCGAGCAGCGGTTGCAGGGTGGCGCCGGCTTGCTCGAACTGCCGACGCTGGCGTTGCACCAGCGCCATGCCGTAGGTCGCTGCGATCCGTTCGTCTTCCGATTCGCTTTCGCCCTGTTCGCGGAAGTGGGCGATGACATCGTGGTTGCGCGGGGAGTGCAGGGCACGAATCTTTGCCTTGGCGAGGTGGTAGGCGCGGCTACTGGGATAGTCCCGAGGGGGATAGGTGGCGGCGCGATTTTCCGCCTCGGCGATGCGGGTATAGGAAAGCGGGTGGGTGCGCAGGTATTCGGGGCCTTCTTCGCTGCGACGATCCAGTTTGTTGAAGAACCTGCCCATGGCCGAAGGTTCGAAACCGGCGCGAGCGGCCAGCTGAATGCCGATGGCATCCGCCTCCCGCTCGAATTCCCGAGTATAGGCCAGCTGATTGGACACCAATGCCGCGTTGGCCACGGTAAGCCCGGCCAAACCGGTCTGCCCGCCGACCAACACCGACGCCAGAATTGCGGCGGCGGCCGGCAACGTGCTCGCCTGCGCCTTGGCCAGCATGCGCGGCAGGTGGCGCTGGCTGATGTGGGCAATTTCGTGCGCCATCACGGCGGCCAGCTCGTTTTCGTCTTCGGTGGCGGTAATCAGGCCGGTGTGGAAGGTGATGTGGCCGCCGGGCACGGCGAAGGCGTTCAGTTGCGGATTCTCGTATAGATGAACCGAGATCGGCATGCCGCGCAACGACGCATGCTGCGCCACCTGATCGCCGAGATGGTTGAGGTAGGCGTTCAATTCCGGATCGCCGACATAGCCGTTGTCGCGTAGCAGCGCGCGCAGAAATTGTTGGCCGATGCGTTCTTCCTGCACGGGCGTCAAGACGCGCCCGGCGCTGTCGCCCAATTCCGGCAGTGGATCGCGCCCTTCGCTGCCGTCGCTGTCGCCGTGGTCGTGGTCGTGGCGATCGGCGGCGACGGCGCAAAGCGGCAAGGCCAGCGCCGCGATCAGGAGGAACGGCAGCGCCCGCCGACGCGCCGCCGTTGTTGCCGACGCCGCGGGGGGGCGGATGGTTGCGGGGATGAGAAAATCGCTCGACATGATGGATGCACTACCCGATATTGTGATGCCATTTTCGGTGCGGGGCGAATGGGCGCCCGCGCGACCATCTGCCAATCATACCCATTTGTGGCGCGTGGGGGCGAATAATTGCGTTACACTTCCGTAATACATGATCCGGATGACCACCATGACCGCCACGGCCGATACGGTCGAAGTTACCCGCGAACTCGATGCGCGCGGCCTGCATTGCCCGCTGCCGGTTCTGCGCGCCAAGCAGGCGTTGCGCGGCATGGGCGCCGGAGAGGTGCTCGGCATTGTTGCCACCGACTCCGGAGCGGTGCAGGATTTTGCCGCGTTCGCCGCGCAAACCGGCCATGCGCTGCTGGAGTCGTCCGAGGTGGACGGCGAATTTCATTTCAAGGTGAGGAAAGTTTGATGGAGCGGGGCGGAAGCGGCGGCTGTTCGATTCGCCCGCGCTCCATCCGACCACAATGATTGATCACACCAAGATCATCTCCGTCGATACCTTGGCGGCCAATCTGGCGAATCCGGATTGGGTCGTGTTCGACTGCCGCTTTTCTCTGACGGATGGGCGGCTCGGGCGGCGCCAATATGCGCAGGATCACATCCCCGGCGCGCGCTACGCCCATCTCGACCACGATCTTGCCGGCGAGGTCGGCGCGCGCACCGGCCGCCACCCGCTGCCGCCGCCGCATGCCTTCGCGCGGCGGCTGGGGAGATGGCGCATATCGCCTCGCACTCAGGTGGTGGTTTATGACGATGGGCCCGGAGCCCTGGCGGCACGGCTGTGGTGGATGTTGCGCTGGGCCGGCCACCACCGAGTGGCGTTGCTGGACGGCGGTTACCGCGCTTGGCGGCAAGCCGGCCTGACGGTTTCGGCGGAGGTGCCGGCGGATGCCGAGGATGACGATGCGCCGACCGATTTCGACGATCGCCTGTGGCTCGACACCGCCGCCGTCTCCGAGCAACTCGCCCAACGGCGAATCAAACTGGTGGATGCGCGCGCCGAGGAACGCTTTCGCGGCGAACACGAACCCCTCGATGCGCGCGCCGGCCACATACCGGGCGCGATCAACCTGCCGTTCCAGCACAATCTCGGCGCGGACGGCCGGTTTCTCCCTCCGCAAGCCCTCGCTGCGCGCTTTGCCCCCCTCGGTGAGGGAACGTCCACCGTCGTGCACATGTGCGGATCGGGCGTAACGGCCTGCCACAATCTGCTGGCCATGGAAATCGCCGGACTGGTCGGCTCGCGGCTGTATGTCGGTTCTTGGAGCGAATGGAGTCGGGATCCGCATCGGCCGGTCGCGGTCGGCTGATTCGGCTATACTGCGCCCTACAACACAGGAGGATGTGACGATGATATTGACCGACCAGATGATCGAGGCGGCTGTTTCCTCGGGCGCGGTACGGATAGAGCCCTTTCTGGCTGAGCAGATTCAGCCGGCTTCATATGATTTGCGAATCGGGCCGGTGGCCGCGCTGGCTTCCAGCCACGGCAAGGTCGATGTGCGGGAAAAGGGATTTTTGGAGATGGCGCCGGGAGATTTCGCCATCGTCGTCTCCGAGGAAACCCTTACGCTGGATAATCGACATACCGGGCGTTTCAGTCTGCGCAACAAATGGGCGTACAGAGGCTTGATCGCCAACACCGACCCCCAAATTGGCCCTGGATTCACTGGCCGACTGAGCGTCGGGTTGACCAATCTTACCGACAAGAGCATCGCCCTATCGCACCTTGATGATTTTCTTCAGGTGGAATTTCACAGGCTGTCGGAGTCGGCGAAAAACCCGTGTTCAAACGGGCATCAAGGCCAGTCGGCTCTCTCCAACGAAGAGTTGGAAACGGTGTTGGGGCGTGAGGTCATTTCTCTTTCGGAAATGCACGCTACCATGCAAGCCTTGACTTCCAATCAAACCGATCTGGAGGGGGCCGTGGGGGATTTGAAGGGGGCTGTGGAGAAATTGGAAGGATCAACGAGAAAATTGGAAGATTCCATGGCGAAGTTGGAGGAATCAACGGGAAGTTCCATTGCAAAGTTGGAAGGTTCCATGGCGAGGTTGAAGGAATCAACGGGAAGTTCCATTGCAAAGTTGGAAGGTTCCATGGCGAAGTTGGAATATTCCATGGAACAGTTGCAAGATTCCACTCGGAAATCTATTGAAGAGATGAAAGAGTCCACGACAAATTCCATTCAACAGTTGGAAAAATATATGGACAGGTCCTTTGCCCACATGCACTGGATTGTGGGTATAGGCATCGCTGTGATTGGCATCATGATCGCCATCACCATGCTCAAGTAATCGACTTGAATCTCCGCCTGCCGCGCGTTCGATTTCACGCCGATTCGCGCGGCGGCCGCATCACCGCCGCATCACATCCACCCCCGTCTCCCCTCCCAACAACAGCACATCCGCCCCCCGCAGGGCGAACAGTCCCACCGTTACCACGCCGGGCAGCTGATTCAGGCGGCGCTCCATTTCCACCGGATTTTCGAGGGGGAGGTTGTGGGCGTCGAGGATGAGGTTGCCGTTGTCGGTGGTGAAGTTGGCGCGTAGTTGGGGTTGGGCGCCGAGGGCGGCGAGGGCGCGGCCGATCAGGCTTTGCGCCATTTGGATGACTTCCAGCGGCAGGGGGAATTCCCCCAGCACCGCCACCAGTTTGTTGCAGTCGGCGATGCAGACGAATTTCTCGCTGGCCTGCGCGGCGATTTTTTCTCGGGTGAGTGCGCCGCCGCCGCCCTTGATCAGGTGCAGATTTTTCGTAACCTCATCGGTGCCGTCCACATAGACGGGCAGGACGCCCACCTGATTGAGGTCGAGAAGCGGGATGCCGTGGGCGCGCAGGCGCGCGGCGCTGGCTTCGGAGCTGGCCACGCAGCCGTCGATCTTCCCCTTGTTTTTCGCCAGCAAGTCGATGAAGAAATCGGCGGTGGAGCCGGTGCCGACGCCGACGATGTCGCCCATTTCGATATAGTCGAGCGCCGCCTCGGCGGCGGCGCGCTTCATTTCGTCGGTGTCCATGGCGATCAGAACAGCGAGGCGCCGAGTTCGTCGATCGCCTTGAGCATGTCCGGGTCGTCGCTCAGCGCCTCGGAGATTGCGCCTCGACAGGCGGCGCGCGGGTCGATGCCGGTGACCATGAGTTTGGCCGCATGCACCAGCAGGCGCGTGCTGGCGCCCTCTTCCAAGCCGCTGCCCTTGAGATTGCGAGTCATGCCGGCGTATTTGACCAGTTTCGCCGCGATCTCGAAGTCCAGCCCGGATTCCTGCACGATGATGTCGGTTTCGAGGGCAGCGTTCGGATAGCCGAATTCGATGGCGACAAACCGTTGCCGGGTGCTCTGCTTGAGGTCTTTCAACACGCTCTGATAGCCCGGATTGTAGGAAATGGCAAGGCAGAATTCCGCCGGAGCGTGCAGCAGTTCGCCGGTCTTCTCGATGGGCAGCGCGCGCCGGTCGTCGGCCAGCGGGTGGATCACCACCGTGGTGTCCTTGCGCGCCTCGACGATCTCATCGAGGTAGCAGATGCCGCCGGCGCGCACCGCCCGGCTGAGCGGGCCGTCCATCCAGCGGGTTTCGCCGCCGACGATCAGATAGCGCCCGACCAGATCGGCCGCGGTCAGGTCGTCATGGCACGATACCGTTACCAACGGACGGCCGAGACGCCACGCGAGATGCTCCATGAAGCGGGTCTTGCCGCAGCCGGTCGGCCCCTTCAGGAGCACCGGAATGGCGTTGCGGTAGGCCGCCTCGAACAGTTCGATCTCGTCGCTTTGGGGGGCGTAGTAGGGCTCGCTTTCGATCAGGTGCTGTTTCAGTGACGCTTCGCTATTCATCGTTCCGTTCTATGGGGCTATCGAAAAATTTATCCGCCGCCTGCCGCTGCCCGCTGGCCTCGGATTGCCGCAGGCCGTATAGTACACTGCAACGCGGCGAAGCGCGCACCGGCGAAAAACCGATGACTATGACGATGACGGTACGAATGAGGTTCTCGAAATGACCGATACCATTGCCACCAATGAAACCATTCTGGTAGTGGGCGGCGGTATCAGCGGCATGACCGCAGCCCTCGAGGCCGCCGAATGCGGCAAGGATGTGGTGTTGCTCGAGAAGCGGGCGTCCCTCGGCGGGCGGGTGGCGCAGTTGTACAAGTATTTCCCCAAACTGTGCCGCCCGAGCTGCGGTCAGGAAATCAATCAACGCCGCATCGCCGCCAACCGCCGCCTGCGGGTGATCACGCTGGCGGAAATCCGCAGCCTCGCCGGCACCCCGGGCAACTACACTGCGGAAATCGCTGTCGCCCCCCGCCATGTAAACGAAAACTGCACCGCCTGCGGCGAATGCGCGAGCGCGGTAACCGCCGAAATCGACAACCCGCACGACTACCATCTGAGCCGAATACCGGCTGCCTACCTGCCCCACGACATGGCCTATCCCCGACGCTATGTGATCGATCCCTCCATAGTCGGCACCGAGCAGGGCGAACAAGCCAAGGCCGCCTGCCGCTATGATGCGGTCGATCTGGACATGCGCGAGGAAATCCTGCAAATCCGCTGCGGCGCGGTCATCTTCGCCACCGGCTGGCGACCCTACGACGCCGCCAAGATTCAACCCTACGGCTACGGGCGGCATAAAAACGTCATCACCAGCGTCGAATTCGAGCGCATGATGGACGCTCGCGGGCCCACCGGCGGCCGCCTGCTGCGCCCATCCGACGGCAGGGAAGCGAAGGACATCGCCTTCATCCAGTGCGCCGGTTCCCGCGATCGCAATCACCTCGCCCATTGTTCGCGCATCTGCTGCATGGCCTCGCTCAAGCAGAGCACATATGTGGGGGAAATCCACGGCGACGACCCGGCGGCGAAATCGACCATCTACTACATCGACATCCGCACCATCGACCGATTCGAGGATTTCGAGCGCCGCGTGCGCCGGGACGAGCGGGTGCATTTCATCAAGTCCAAGGTGGCCAGCATCGAGGAAGACGCCGCCAGCGGGAATCCGGTGGTGAAGGGAGTCGATACCCACGGCGCCAAGCGCTACGCCAACCCCCACGACCTGGTGGTGCTGGCCATCGGTATGCAACCGAGCCTCGATATTCCCTCGGTGGTGCCGGAGGTTGCGGTAGATTCCAGCGGCTTCGTCGAACTCGCCGCCTCCGCCGGCGCCGCCAACGGCATTTTCGCCGCGGGCTGCGCCGCCAACGCGCTCGATGTAAACCGCTCGGTGCAAAGCGCCACGGCGGCCGCGCTGCGCGCCATTCAGGTGGTCAACCGAGTGTCGCGCGCGGATGCGGGGGTGGCGTCATGAGTAAATCGGAAGGACGCGCGCCAAGATAGATTAAGACGATGACCAACGAAGAAACCAAAGAAACCAAAATCGGCGCCTATCTCTGTGCCGGTTGCGGTCTCGGCGAGCGGCTTGACGGCGAGCGTCTGGCCAAAGTTGCCGAGGAGAACGGCGCGGCGTTGGTGCGTCGGCACGACTATCTGTGCAGCGCCGACGGCGTGTCGCTCATCGGCGGCGACATCGAGAGCGAGGGCTTGACTCACTTGATGATCGGCGCCTGTTCCCGCCGCGCCAAGATCGAGGCGTTCGATTTTTCTGGAGTTGCGGTTTCCCGGGCGAATTTGCGCGAAGGGGTGATCTGGACCCAGCCGGATACGGACGAGGACGACGCGCGCGAAGCGACTCAGGAGATGGCGGACGACTATGTGCGCATGGGCTGTGCCGAAGCCAAGTTCATGCGCCCGCCCGAAGCCAGCCCGGCGCGCGGCGGCAACAAGCGGATTTTGGTGGTCGGCGGCGGCGTCAGCGGGCTCACCGCGGCGCTGGAGGCGGCGCGCGCGGGCTATCAGGTGCTGCTGGTGGAGAAATCCGGCACCCTCGGCGGTTGGAGCCGTTCGCTGCACCGCCTGCTGCCGCATCGGGAGCCGTATACGCACAGCCGCGACAACGACATCGACGAGATCGTCGACGCGGTGCAGGCCGAGGCCAACATCACGGTGTTCCTGAATGCCGTGGTGTCCCGCACCAGCGGCGCGCCGGGGCAGTTTTCGGTGGATATTGCGCGGCAGGGCGGTAGCCCGCTCAGCGAGAATATCGGCGCCATCGTGCAGGCCAGCGGATTTCGCAGATACGATGCGAGCCAACTGCCGGAATTCGCATATACAGAGACGCCGGATGTGGTCGATCAGATGGAGTTGGAGGAGATGGCGGCTAAAGCGACGGCGGATCAAGCCGATGGCGGGTTGATTCGGCGTCCCTCCGACGGCAAGGCGGTGGAAAGCGTGATATTCGTGCAGTGCGCCGGTCAGCGTTCGCACAAGGCGAGCCATCTGCCGTACTGCTCCGGCTATTGCTGCAATGTGAGCATCAAGCAGGCGATGTATTTCAAGGACAGCAACCCGCACATCGACGCCAATGTGATTTACACCGACCTGCGCGTGCCGGGCAATGGCGAGGATTTCTATCGGTCGGCTCAGGAAAAAGGGGTGGCGTTTACCAACGGCACGGTCGAGCAAGTGTGCGTCGAAGATGATCGCTTGGCGGTGCATTTCCACGACGGTATTTTGAACGAGGCGGCGGTGGCGCACGCCGACTTGGTGGTGCTCGCCACCGGGCAGGTGGCCAATTCGGGAGTGGACATCGAGGCCGCCGCCGGCGGTGCCGAGGCGGATGAGACGGAGGAAGGGTCCGATGCCAAGCGCAACCAAATTTCGGTTCCGCTGCAATCCATCCTCAATCTCGATTACCGCCAGGGGCCCGACCTGCCCCATTTGCGTCACGGCTTCAGCGATTCCCACTTCATCTGCTTCCCCTACGAAACCCGGCGCACCGGCATGTACGCCTGCGGGCCGGTTCGCCGACCGATGGACATCCAGCAGGCCGTCGAGGACGCCACCGGCGCGGCGATGAAGGCGATTCAGGCGGTGGAGGGCGCCAGTCTCGGGCGCGCCGCCCACCCGCGTTCGGGGGATTTGTCCTATCCGAGTTTTCGCCGAGACGGCTGTACCCAATGCAAGCGTTGCACCGTGGAATGCCCGTTCGCCGCCATCGACGAGGACGAGAACGGCTATCCGCAATTCAACGAGTCGCGCTGCCGGCGCTGCGGCACCTGCCTCGGCGCCTGCCCGGTGCGCGTCATCTCCTTCGAGAATTACTCGGTGGACACCGTCGGCCAGCAGATCAAGGCCATCGACATGCCGGACGAATTCGACGAGAAACCGCGAATCCTGATTCTCGCCTGTGAAAACGATGCCTACCCGGCTCTCGACATGGCCGCGCACAACCGTATCGAATACAATGCCGCGGTGCGGGTGGTGCCCATTCGCTGCCTCGGCTCGGTCAACCTGATCTGGATTACCGATGCCCTCAACGCCGGTTTCGACGGCATCATGCTGATGGGCTGCAAGAAGGGTGATGACTACCAGTGCCACTTCGTCAGCGGCGCCGCCCTCGGCCATGAACGAATGACGAAAATCGACGATACCTTGAACCAACTGCAACTCGAAGCGGAGCGCGTGCGCGCCTTCGAGGTGGAGATCACCGACATCCACCGCGTGCCCGCGCTGATCAACGAGTACGCCGCGAAGATCGACGAGATCGGCATGAATCCGTTCAAGGGCTTCTAGCGCGAGGTGCAGCCATGACAGTAGCCGATAGCGCAATGGTGGAGAAATACCGCAACAACTTCCTGCGCGAAGTGGAGGCCAATGTGGAGGAGGGCGAGTGGGTCAAGATGTGCATGCAGTGCGGGGTATGCTCCGGCTCCTGCCCGTTGGGGGATGCGTGGACGCATCCGCCGCAGGCGTTGTTCATGATGATCCGCGCCGGCAAGCGCGAAGAAGTGCTCGGCAGTGAATCGATGTGGATGTGCACCTCGTGCTACAACTGCATCGTGCGCTGCCCGCGCGGGTTGCCGATCACCCATATCATGCACGGCTTGGCGAATTACGCCAACCGTCTCGGACTCGCGCCGAAGATGAATCCCACCAGACGCTTCGCCAAGATCTTCTGGGACAACATCGCCGATACCGGGCGGGTGAACGAGACCAAACTGTCCTTGAAACTGTATTTCATGGATGGCGTGGTCGCCGGGCTGAAGCGCACCTTTGCCATGCGCAATGTGGGCCTCGGCATGCTCAGAGCCGGCCGCCTGAATCCCCTCGGCCTATTCCGCGCGGGCGGCATCGCCGGCAAGAGCGATCTGCGCAAGATGCTGGCGCGCGCCTACGAAATCGAAGACCAACGCAAGGGGCTCAAATAGCAGACGCCCCTGGAGGACAATGTGATGACCAAAGAATACTCCTTTTATCCGGGTTGCTCTTCCGAGCGCAAATCCTCGGCGTCCAATTACATGGTGTCGGTGAACAGCATGTGCAAAACCCTCGACATCCAGCTCAACGAAATCCCCGACTGGAACTGTTGCGGTGCCTCCATCGGCTACGCCGACGGCGGCGAGCTGCCGCGCCACGTGATGAACGCGCGCAACATCGCCCTATCTCAGCAGCACAACAAGGGGCAGGATATCGTCGCCACCTGCGCCGCCTGCTGGCTGGGCGCCAAGGAATCGGTCGAGCGCCTGTCCAAATCCGAGCAGCTGCTGGCCGATACCCGCAACATATTGGCGGATGCCGGTCTCAAGGTCGATATCGACGAAAAGACCGCCGGCGGCGTGCGCCATATGGTGGAGGTGCTGATCGAGGATTTCGGCTATGACGCACTGGCCGCGCCGGTGAAGAAACCCCTCGAAGGGCTCAAGATCGCCGGCTATGTGGGCTGTCAGACCAACCGTCCCTTCGGCATAGACGGCGAATCCTTCGAGAATCCGAAATATCTCGACAAGATGGTGGAAACTCTGGGAGCGGACGCGGCCGACAAATACGAGCAGAAGGTTACCTGCTGCGGCGGCGCGCTGGCGTTTTCCGAGCCGGAAAAGAGTCAGGCGCAGATCAAGGAAATCGTCGAATCGGCCTACGACCACAACTCCGACCTGATCGTTACGCCCTGCCCGGTGTGCCAGATGAATGTGGAGGTGTATCAGGAAAACATCAACAAAACCTACGGCACCAAATTCGACATGCCGGTGGTGTATTACAGCCAGCTGATGACCGTGGCCTACGGCGGCAGCGCCAAGGAGGCCGGACTGGACGGGCAGGTGATTCGCGCGAAGGCGTTGGAGAAGTTCGTGGAATGAAAGCCGACGACCCTACCATCCGCATTCTCACCGACCTCATCGCCTTCGACACCACCAGTCGCAATTCCAATCTGGAGATCATCGAATACATACAGGCGCTGCTGGCGGATCACGCCGTCGAGGCGGAATTGACCTTCGATGCGGATGGTCGCAAGGCCAACCTGTTTGCCACTCTGGGAGGCGGCGACAAATCCGGCATCGTCCTTTCCGGGCATACCGATGTGGTGCCGGTGGACGGGCAGGCGTGGGACACGAATCCCTTTGCGGCGGAGATCATCGGCGATCGGCTGTACGGGCGAGGCAGTTGCGACATGAAGGGATTCATCGCCATCTGCCTCGGCAAAATCGAATACATACTCGATGCCGGGCTGGATATTCCGATCCATTTCGCCTTCTCCTACGACGAGGAGGTCGGCTGCGTCGGCGTGCGCGAACTGCTGGCGGAGTTGGCTCGCCGCGAAGTGCAGCCGCGCGCCTGCATCATCGGCGAGCCCACCAGCATGAATGTGGTGCGGGCGCACAAGGGCATGTTGTCGAAACGTTGCCGCGTGCGCGGCAAGTCGGCGCATTCTTCGCTGGTTCATCAGGGCGTCAATGCGGTCGCCATGGCGGCGCGCACCATCCATTTCATCGACACCGTGGCCGAGCGCGTGGCGCGCGAGGGGCCCTTCGACCACGCCTTCGAGCCGCCGCATACCACCTTGCACTGCGGCGTGGTGCGAGGCGGCACGGTGAACAACATCATCCCCGAAAACTGCGAGTTCGACTTTGAAATTCGCCACCTGCCGCAACACGCGCCGTTGCCGCTGTTCGCCGAAATCGAGGCATTCGTGGAAGAAAATCTCCTACCGAAAATGCACGCAGTCAGCGCGCAAACCGGATTCGATTGGCGCACCCTGTCCAACTATCCGGGCCTGAACAGCGCAACGGACGACGTCGCGGTCGCGCTGGCCTCGGAGATGCTGGCCGACGGCGGTGCGCCGGGCAAGGTGAGCTACGGCACCGAGGGCGGGTTGTTTCAGGCGGCCGGCATCCCCACGGTGATCTGCGGCCCCGGCTCCATCGCCAACGCGCACAAGCCCAACGAGTATGTGGATTTGTCCCAGCTGGCTCGCGGCGAGAAATTCCTGTCCGATTTGATCGACTCCCTCGGATGACCATCTATCTCGGCCTCGGCGCCAACGAGGGAGATCGCAGGGGGAATCTGGAGGGCGCCATCGACGGCTTGGTGGACGCCGGTTTCCGCTTGCGGCAGGTGTCGCCGTTGGTCGAATCGCCGGCGATGCTGCCGCGCCGCGCCGACCCCGCGTGGCACAAGCCCTATCTGAATCTGGTGGTCAGCGGCGACGCCGACTGGCAGCCGCAGCAGGGGCTGGCCATCGCCAAGAAAATCGAAAAGGCGTTCGGCCGGGGGGCTGGGCCGAAATGGTCGCCGCGGCCCATCGACATCGACCTGCTGAGCTGGCACGGGCGCAAACTGGATTCCGCCGCATTGACTCTCCCCCACGCCGACGCCCGTCGGCGGGATTTCGTGCTGACGCCGCTCATGCACCTGCAGCCGGATCTGCCCATCGGCGCGCGCGGCGAAACCGCGTTCGAGCTGACTCGCACCATCCGCCCGATTCCGTTGTGGATGGCCATCGTCAATGTAACGCCGGACTCGTTCTCGGATGGCGGCACTTGGTGCGATGAGGCGGCGCTGGATGCCCATTTCGCCAAGTTACTGGCGCGCAATGTGCAGATCATCGACATCGGCGCGGAATCCACCCGGCCCGGCGGCGAAACACTCGGCGCCGAGGCCGAGTGGGCGCGCCTCGAGCCGGTGCTGGCCATGCTCGCCGAGCGGCTGCAGGGGCGGCGGGTGCGGCCGTGGGTGTCCGTGGACAGCCGCAATCCGGCCACCATCGAAAAGGCGCTGGGCTACGGCGTGGATGTGATCAACGATGTGAATGGGCTGATGGACGCCCAGATGATGGAGATGGTGCGGCAAAGCGGCTGTCAGGCGATTGCCATGCACAGTCTGAGCGTGCCGGTGAATCCGGCCATGCTGCTGCCCGACGATGAAGGCGCGGTCGCCCAAATCACCCGCTGGGCCGAGGAAAGGATGGAAATGTGGGCGAAGGCGGGTCTCGATCTCAACCGCATCATCCTCGATCCGGGCATCGGCTTCGGCAAATCGGCCATTCACGCCTTCGAGCTGCTCTCCCATTGCCGCGAGCTGCGGCAGGCGGGTTTGCGGCTGCTCGTCGGCCATTCGCGCAAATCCTTCATGAACGGCCTGACCGCCCGCCCGGCGGCGCAACGCGATGTGGAAACCGTGGGCATGTCTCTGGCGTTGTGTCGTCAGGGGGTGGATATCATCCGCGTGCACGCGCCCTTCATCCATCTGCGCGCCTACCTCGCCTGGGCGCACATTGCCGCCACCGGAATCGCGCCGGATTAGGCCGCCGGCGGCTGCCGGGCGGGGGGTTGTGCATTGCCGGCGTAGGTGGTATTGTCGCCTCACTACAGCGGCAAGCGGCGCCTAAGCGTTGCCGGCGCTCGCTACGCAATGCCGAAAAACCAGCGGCGCACAAAGAGCGAGGATAAACCGATGCAACGATCTCTGTATATCGATGCCGGTAAATGTACCGGCTGTCTGCAGTGCGAAATGGCCTGTTCTTACGAGAACGAGGGGGTATTCAACCCGGCCAAATCGCGCATCAAGGTGTTCACATTCCATCAGGAGGGGCGCTTCGTGCCCTATACCTGCACCCAGTGCGACGAAGCCTGGTGCATGGCTGCCTGCCCGGTGGACGCCCTTTCCCTAAACCGCCTGACCGGTGCCGTGGAAGTCGCCGATGCGACCTGCGTCGGCTGCAAGGTGTGCACCATCGCCTGTCCGTTCGGCACCATCAACTACAATCAGGACAGCGGCAAAGTGATCAAGTGCGATCTGTGCGGCGGCGATCCCGAATGCGCCAAGGCGTGTCCGACCGACGCCATCACATATGTGGATGCCGATGCCACCGGCCTCGACAAGATGCGCGCTTGGGCGGAGAAAACCGACAACGCGCCGGCGGCGCATTAGGAGGGTAGCATCATGGCATGGGCAAAAAAACTGTTGCGAGTCGATCTCACCGAAGGGAGCATCCGTGAGGAACCGTTGAAAATGGAATGGGCTGCCGACTACATCGGCCAACGCGGCCTCGGCACCCGCTACCTCATGGCGGAAACCGATCCCAAGTGCGATCCATTGGGCGCGGACAACAAACTGATTTTCGCCACCGGGCCGCTCACCGGCACGCCGGTATCCACCGGCGGGCGCTATTCCGTCATCACCAAAAGTCCGCTGACCGGCGCGGTCGCCTGCTCCAATTCCGGCGGCTTCATCGGCGCCGAGCTGAAATCGGCCGGCTGGGACATGATCATCTTCGAGGGCAAATCGCCCTCGCCGGTGATGCTGCATCTGGTCAACGACGAGGCGGAACTGGTGGCGGCGGATGACCTGTGGGGCAAGAGCGTGTGGGAGACCGATCGGCTGATTCACGAGAAATATCAGGACGCGCAAATGCGCATCGCCGCGGTCGGGCGCGCCGCCGAGGCGGGTTGCCTGTATTCCGCCATCGTCAACGACCTGCATCGCGCCGCCGGGCGTTCCGGAGTCGGCACGGTCATGGCGTCGAAGAACCTCAAGGCGGTGGCCGTGCGCGGCACGCGCGGCGTGGGAAACATCAAGGATCCGGCGCGCTTCATGCAAAGCGTCGCCGAGCAAAAGCAGGTGTTGGCGGACAATGCCGTAACCGGCCAGGGCTTGCCGGCGTTGGGCACGCAGGTGTTGATGAACGTCATCAACGAGATCGGCGCGTTGCCGGCCAACAACATGCGCGATGTGCAGTTCGACGGCGCCAACGCCATTTCCGGCGAAGCCATGCTCGAACCCCGCGCCAGCGACGGCAAGCCGAATCTCACCACCAACGCCGCCTGTTTCGGCTGCACCATCGCCTGCGGGCGCATTTCGACCATCGACAAAACCCACTTCAGCGTGGAAAACAAGCCGCAATACTGGGGCAATTCCGGCGGGCTGGAATACGAGGCCGCTTGGGCGATGGGCGCGGATACCGGCGTCGGCGACATCGACGCGGTTACCTACGCCAACTTCGTGTGCAACGAGGACGGCATGGATCCGATCTCCTTCGGCGCCACCGTGGCCGCGGCCATGGAGCTGTTCGACATCGGCGCCATTACCACCGAGCAAACCGGCGGGATGGAATTGAAGTTCGGTTCCGCCGAGGCGCTCGCTTGGTGCGTCGATCAGGTCGCCGTCGGCGAAGGCTTCGGCAAAGACCTCGGTCTCGGCTCCAAGCGATTGTGCGAGAAATACGGCCATCCGGAGCTGTCCATGACGGTCAAGGGGCAGGAATTTCCGGCCTACGATCCTCGCGGCATTCAGGGCATGGGGTTGACCTACGCCACCTCCAATCGGGGCGCCTGCCACCTGCGCAGCTACACGGTGGCCTCGGAAGTCCTCGGCATTCCGGAGAAAACCGACCCGCTGGTCACGGATGACAAGGCCGCGCTGGTGAAGGCGTTTCAGGACGCCACCGCGGCGGTGGATTCTCTCGGCATTTGCGTGTTCACCACCTTCGCCTGGACTCTGGACAACGTGGCGCCGCAAATCGACGCCGCCTGCGAGGGCGAATGGAGCGTGGAGCGCCTGCTCGAAGCCGGCGAACGCATCTGGAATCTCGAGCGCGACTACAACCTGAAAGCCGGACTCACCGGCGCCGACGATCGGCTGCCGCAGCGGTTGCTGAAGGAGGCCGCCAAAACCGGCCCGGCCAAGGGCAAGGTCAACGGCCTCGATACCATGCTGCCGGAGTACTATCAGCTGCGCGGCTGGACAAAGGATGGCCAGCTTACCGATGCGGTGCGCAAGCAGTTCGCGTTGCCGGCATGAGGCGCAATCGGTTGCGGTTGCGATTGCGCGCGCCGGCCTGAGTGCAGCGGCGTGGCAGCGCAGCAAACCCGTGCGATGAAACACCTCATTCTCGGTGCCGGCCCCGCCGGCGTGGTAGCCGCCGAGACCCTGCGTGGGTTGGATTCGTCGGCTTCCATTCGCATCCTCGGCGATGAGCCGGAGCCGCCGTATTCGCGTATGGCGATACCCTATCTGTTGCAGGGGAATATCGACGAGGGCGGTACCCATCTGCGTAAACGGCAGGATTATTTCGATTCCCTGCGGATTGAGGTAAGCAATGGGCCGGGGGGGCGCGCACAGTCGGTGGATGTGGCGGCGAAAAAGGTGCAGGTATCGGACGGCACCACCGCCGACTACGACAAATTGCTGGTGGCCACCGGAGCGCGCCCGCTTACGCCGCCGATTCCCGGTATCGACCATCCCAAAGTGAGCAGTTGCTGGACCCTGCAAGACGCCCGCAAGATCATCGCCGAGCTGCAGCCGGGTGCCAGAGTGGTGCTGATCGGCGCCGGATTCATCGGCTGCATCATTCTGGAGTCGCTGGTTTCCGCCGGCGCCAAACTGACGGTCATCGAGATGGGCAGCCGCATGGTGCCGCGCATGTTGGATCAAACCTGCGGCGGCCTACTGGAAAAATGGTGCGCGCACAAGGGCGTGCAGGTGATGACCGATGCGGTGGTGTCGGCCATCGAAGCCGATGGAGACGGCCTCAAGGTGCAGATTGCGGGGGGCGCGGCGGTCGAGGCCGATGTGGTGATCAGCGCGACCGGAGTGCGCGCGAATGCGGATTTCCTCGAGGGCAGCGGCGTTGATTTGGAAGACGGCGCGGTGGTGGTGGATGAATTCATGGCGTCTTCTCGAGCCGACATCCATGCCGCCGGCGATGTTGCCTGCGGCAAGGATTTTTCCACCGGCGAATACAGCGTGCAGGCGATTCAGCCGACCGCGGTGGAGCACGCCCGCATTGCGGCGAATAACATGCACCGGCACGGCTCGGTGCTCCACCACGGGGCGGTGGCGATGAATGTGCTCGACACCATGGGTTTGATTTCGACTTCCTACGGGTTGTGGCAGGGCGTGGAAGGCGGGCACAGTAGTGAACTGCTGGATGAGAACGGGTTTCGCTACATCTGCCTGCGCTTCGAGGACGATCGGCTGGTCGGCGCCAACACGTTGGGGATGACTCAGCATATCGGCGTCATTCGCGGGTTGATTCAGGGGCGATTCAATCTGGGTAAATGGAAGGCGCGCTTGATGGAGAATCCGCTGCAATTGATGGAAGCCTATCTGGCGGCAACGCAGACCACTCGGGCGTGATTGGGGCGTGATTGCCGAGACGGTGCAGGTTACATTCAAGTTGTTTGCCACCTTGCGAGGGCATCTGCCGCCGACAGCGGTAGACCATGCGGTAACGCTGGATGTGGACGATTCGGTGACGCCCAATCAGTTGATCGACCGCTTCGCCGTGCCGCGCGCGCAAGCCCATCTGGTGTTGCTGAACGGGGTGTATCAATCGGCCGAGGAACGGGACAAGCCACTGCGGGAAGGGGACGCATTGGCCATCTGGCCGCCGGTGGCCGGTGGCTGAGCTGGCCGAGCCCGCAGATTTCGTGCACGAGGCGGAAATGGGATTCACCCACGGCGAGTTGTTGCGCAGTTTGCCCTCGGCGGTGGCGCCCTTTCGCATCGATCGGCAGTCCGATCGAGTGTATCGGTTGCATCATCAGGGCCGGCGGATCGTGCTGACCCTCGGCGCGCAAACTCGTCGCTCGATTGCCGCAATTTCTTTGCCGGTTACCACGGTGAAACTGGAATTCTTCGGCTTCAACCGCGCCGGTTTCGAGGACTTCATGCGTCGCTACAAACGCTATCTGCACAAGGGGGGCGGATGAAAATTACCCTGAAATTGTTTGCCGGATTGATGGAATACCTGCCTGCCGAGACCGAAGGCAAGCTCGAGATCCGCACGTCCGCCGAGGTTACCCCCCACATGCTCATCGACCGCTACCGCCTGCCTCGCAAGGAGGCGCGGGTGGTGATGGTGAACGGCGAATTTCTGCCGCCGGAAAAACGCGACCTTCCGTTGCGAGATGGGGATGTGGTGTCCGTTTGGCCTTCCATTCAAGGCGGTTGACCATGCGTGAGAACGAAACCGCGAATGTTTTCGACCGGCGGGGCAGGATGTTGCGCGATCTGCGCGTGTCGGTAACCGATCGTTGCAATTTTCGTTGCGAGTATTGCATGCCGCGAGATGTGTTCGGGCGGGACTATCGGTTTCTGTCGAAATCTCGGCTGCTGAGCTACGCGGAAATCGAGCGGCTGGTGCGGGTGTTCATCCGCCTCGGTGTGCGCAAGGTTCGCCTGACCGGCGGCGAGCCGTTGTTGCGCCACGACCTCGAAGAACTCGTCTCGAAACTGTCGCGGCTAACCCCCCTCGACGATCTGGCGATCACCACCAACGCCTCCCTGTTGACCGAGTCGCGCGCGCGATCGTTGCGGCAGGCGGGCATTCATCGGGTGAACATCAGTCTGGACGCTTTGGACAAGCGAGTCTATCGGAACATCAACCGCATCGATTCCCCGTTGGACGATGTGCTCAGTGGAATCGACCACGCTCTGGCGGCGGGATTCGACTCGGTCAAGATCAACATGGTGGTGCAAAAACACATCAATGTGAGCGAGATCATCTCCATGGCAACCCGCTTTCGCGGAAGCGGGGCAATTCTGCGCTTCATCGAGTTCATGGATGTGGGCAATCACAACCACTGGTCACTCGATCAGGTGTTCACCGCTCGGGAAATCGTCGATCTGGTCGACTCGGTCTATCCGCTTGCGCCGCTGGACGCGAACTATCGTGGGGAAGTGGCCAAGCGTTGGCGCTATGTGGATGGGCAGGGGGAAATCGGCGTCATTTCATCCATCAGCCAGCCGTTTTGCGGTGGTTGCGCCCGGGCGCGACTGTCGGCGGTGGGCGAGCTGTACACCTGCTTGTTTGCGAGCACGGGAATCGACCTGCGAAAATGGTTGAATGCCGAGCTCGATGAAGATGACCTTGCCGCGCGAATCGCCGCGATTTGGCAGGATCGGCGGGATCAGTATTCCGTGGAAAGGCTGTCGAGCCAATCGGGCCAATCCCCCCCGCCTGCGCGGGGTTCGCAAAAGGTGGAAATGTCCTATATCGGGGGGTGATACGGCAACGACGCCCCGCAGAGGTGATTCGCCTCTGCGGGGCGTCGCCGTAACCGCTCTTTCGCCTACCAGGGCAATGCGATCTTCAGCCCCGCCTTTTTGCGCAGACTTCTTTTTTTCCTCCGAGACTTTTTCTTTCCGGTCTTCTTTTTCGATGCCTTTTTCTTTCCGGCTTTTTTCTTCGACGACTTCTTCTTGGAAGTTTTTTTCTTCCCGGCCTTTTTCTTCGACCTTTTCTTCTTGGAAGTCTTTTTCTTTCCGGTCTTTTTCTTCGACGCCTTCTTCTTGGAAGTTTTTTTCTTTCCGGCCTTTTTCTTCGACCTTTTCTTCTTGGAAGTTTTTTTCTTTCCGGCTTTTTTCTTCGACGCCTTCTTCTTGGAAGTTTTTTTCTTCCCGGCTTTTTTCTTCGACCTTTTCTTCTTGGAAGCTTTTTTCTTCCCGGCCTTTTTCTTCGACGCCTTTTTCTTGGTCGATTTTTTCTTTCCGACCTTCTTTTTCGACGCCTTCTTCTTGGTCGCCTTCTTTCGGGATGACTTTTTCTTGGTCATCTTTTTCTTGGAGACCTTCCTCGTGGTGGCTTTCTTCGCCGCCGTCTTTCGCTTGGTTGAACTGGACTTCTTCTTTGCCATGAGTGTTTACCTCTCGGTAGTCGGGAAAATGTTTCGCATCCGGCGGCGGATCAACCAACCTGTTTCGGATACGGGCTGTAATGAACAACAAGTTCGTAACAGTTTGTCCAAAGTTGCCCAGCTGCGCTGGCGCAAATGGGCAATCCCGACCGACCGTAAAATATATTGAGTTGAATGTCAATAGTTATTGCGACAACAATTTTTGCGCTAAAATGCGCCTGCAAATGACCGCTTCGGAAAAACCGCGTGATTATTCAAAAAGACCACTACGAAAAGGCAGAGTTGCTCGACTGCGGGCACGGCCACATGTTCGGCCCGGGAAACGCGCAACTGCCGTTGCCGGACATGCTGATGTTCGACCGCATCGTGCGCATCGACGACGACGGCGGCGAATACGGCAAGGGCGTGGTGGTCGCGGAATTCGACATTTCTCCGGACATGTGGTTTTTCAGGTGCCACTTCGAAGGCGACCCGGTCATGCCGGGTTGTCTCGGCGTGGATGCGCTGTGGCAGCTGATCGGATTCTCCCTCGGTTGGCGCGGCGGGCAAGGGCACGGGCGCGCTCTCGGTTCCGGCGAGATCAAATTCACCGGGCAAATATCTCCGGACAGCAGGCTGGTAACCTACCGAATCGATTTCAAGCGCGTCATCATGCGAAAGGTGGCGATGGGCATCGCCGATGGAACCGTGGATGTGGACGGCCGGCTGGTGTACAGCTGCAAAGACCTTCGGGTCGGGTTGTTCCGCAGCAATCAGCCCTTCTAGCGGGGTGAACTGCGTGCCCATCTGCCGCGCCCGACGCATCATCCGAAACCACCACAATGACAATTCGTGAGGTGTAAATGAAACGAGTCGTGATTACCGGTTACGGTATCGTATCCAGCTTGGGAAACAACCGGGCCGAAGTGTGCGAGTCGTTGCGGCAGGGCCGTTCCGGCATCGTTTTCAGTCAGGACTATGCCGATCTCGGCATGCGCAGTCGGGTGCACGGCGCCATCGACATCGACGCGCAATCGATGATCGATCGCAAACTGTACCGCTTCATGGGCGACGCCGCCGCATACAGCTACATTGCCATGGGCGAGGCGATCGAACACGCCGGGCTGCGCGAAGACATGGTTTCCAGCGAGAGAACCGGCCTGCTGCTCGGCACCGGCGGCGCGTCGCCGGAAAACATCGTCATGGCGGCGGACACCCTGCGGCAGCGCGGCATTCGCCGAGTCGGGCCGTACATGGTCACCAAGACCATGGCCAGCACCATTACCGCCTGCGTCGGCACCGCGCTGAAGATCAAGGGCATTTCCTACGCCATCAGCTCCGCCTGCGCCACCAGCGCCCATTGCATCGGCCACGGCGCCGAGTTGATTCAACTGGGCAAGCAGGACGTGGTGTTTGCCGGCGGCGGGGAGGAATTGCACTGGACGCTGTCGGTGTTGTTCGACGGCATGGGCGCGATGTCGTCCAACTTCAACGATTCGCCGTCGTCCGCTTCGCGACCCTACGATCGGGATCGAGACGGATTCGTCATTTCCGGCGGCGCCGGGGTGGTGGTGCTGGAATCCCTCGAACACGCCGAAAAACGCGGCGCGCGCATTCTCGCCGAGTTGACCGGCTACGGCGCCACCTCGGACGGCTTCGATATGGTGCAGCCCTCCGGCGAAGGCGCGGTGCGCTGCATGCGTCAGGCATTGCAACAGGTCGAGGCGCCGGTGCAATACATCAACGCCCACGGCACCAGCACGCCCATCGGGGATGTGCGCGAATTGGAGGCGATCGATCAGGTGTTCGGCGACGATGCCCCCCTGATCGGCTCCACCAAATCTCTGAGCGGGCACGCCCTCGGCGCCGCCGGCGTCAACGAAGCCATCTATGTATTGCTGATGATGGAGGCGGGTTTCATCGCCGCCTCGGCCAACATCGACAACCTCGACCCCGCCGCGGCCGGCCATCCCATCGTAACCGAACGGCAGGATGACATCGATCTGCAGGTGGCGATGAGCAACAGTTTCGGTTTCGGCGGTGCCAACAGTTCGCTGGTATTCGAGCGCTGGGCGGAATGATTGCGACACGCTGTGGACGGCATGCTTGATTCGCCCGCGAGATCGGTGTCGTGCGAGGCCGCGCCGCCCGCGATCGTGGCGTGGCTATGGTTGTGCTGTCTGCTGGTGTTCGCCATGGTGGTTCTCGGCGGCGCGGTGCGCCTCACCGGCTCCGGCCTTTCCATGGTGGATTGGCAACCTCTCAGAGGCATCATCCCGCCGTTGGATGAGGCGCACTGGCAGCAGGCGTTTGCGCGATACCGGCAATTCCCCGAATTCCAGCAAGTCAATCCCGACATGACTCTGGCCGGATTCCGTTTCATCTTCTGGATGGAATATGCCCACCGGCTGCTTGGGCGAGTGCTCGGCCTCGTCTTTCTGCTGCCGTTCCTGTTCTTCCTATGGCGGCGAATGGTGCCGTCGGCGGCGGTCGGCAGATTGTGGATTCTGTTCCTGTTGGGCGGGCTGCAGGGACTGCTCGGCTGGTACATGGTGCAAAGCGGCCTCGTCGACGATCCGCGAGTGAGCCACTATCGTCTGGCCATGCACTTCATGCTGGCGGTGCTCCTGTATGCCTACCTGTTGCGCGTGGTGGTCGGCTTGCGCCCACAATGGCACGCCGCCCACGACAAGCAAGTAACCGCGACCCGAATCGGCCTCATCGCGCTGGCGGCGCTATTGGTGGTGATGACCAGCGGCGCGCTGGTCGCCGGTACACAGGCCGGATACGGCTACAACACCTGGCCGAAGATGGGCGGGCAATGGCTACCGCCGCAACTGCTGGTGATGCGCCCGTGGTGGCTGAATTTTGTGGAAAACACCGTCGCCATCCAATTCACCCACCGCTGGCTGGCCATGCTCGCGCTGGTCGCCGTGGTCGGCTTCGCCGCCGGTTTACTGTATACCGCCGAACGCCGCCGTGCTTTCCTCCCCTTTCTCCTATTGGTAGCCGCCTTCGCCCAAGTCGCCCTAGGAATCACCACACTGTTGCTGCAGATTCCGCCCGCGTTGGGCGTGGCGCATCAGGCCGGTGCGCTGGTGCTGTTGACTCTGGTGGTGCTTGCCCTAGCCCAGCGGCTGCCGCCCCTCGCCTCCGCCTCCGACTAAATCCAATAGGCGGTCGAAGTCATCGCCCGCGACGCCAGTTTCATCAAGCCCTTGACCGGTTGCGGCAATTCGGCGGCACCGGCTTCCACCGCGGCTTCGGCGTGCTGCCCCTCGTCCTGCTTCATCTGCGCCACCACTTCGCGAGAACGGGCGTCGTTTTCCGGCAGTTTGCCGAGGTGGCCGTCGAGATGGGCGACCACCTGACGCTCGGTTTCCGCGAGAAAGCCCAGATTCCAGCGATCTCCGGCGATGCCCGCAACTCCGCCGATGGTGAATGCGCCGATGCGCCACAGCGGGTTGAGCAAACTTTTGCGCGCGCCCAGTTCCGCCAACCGCTGTTCGCACCATGCCAGATGATCGTTTTCCTCCATTGCCGCCTGCCGCATGTGGGCGCGCACTTGGGGGTCGCGGGCGGTCATCGCCTGACTGTGATACAGCGCCTGAGCGCAAACCTCGCCGACATGATTGACTCGCATGTAGCGCCCAGCGCGGCGGCGCTCCGCCTCGCTCAGAGACTCGTCGTCGCGGTTATCGGCGTCGGCGGGGAAGGGTCGGGCGGCGCGAGCGGGCGCGCCGAAGGCTTCGAGCATGCGGGAAATGCCCGTGAGGATGGGGTCGATAGGTCGGTGATTTCGCGGGTTGGTCATGCTGCGTCCGGCGGCGCGGGGAAAATTCCGTGGCCGCTAGCCTATAATATAAAACAAGTCTCCGGCTCATCAAAGCATGAGCACGAGAATGCAACCATGAAACGCCACACTCTCAGCCGGCACTTCACCAAATTCCTGCCGCGCGCCTCGGTGATCGATCAAGCGGAATCCCTGCGCGTCTACGAGTGCGACGGGCTGAGCGCCTATCGCCAGCTGCCCCTGTTGGTCGTCCTGCCGGAAACCGTGGAACAAGTGCGCCGGATCATGCGGGTTTGCCGGAAACTCCGGATTCCCGTGGTCACGCGCGGCGCCGGCACCGGCCTTTCCGGCGGGGCGCTGCCGCACGCCGAGGGCATCGTGTTGAGTCTGGCGAAGATGAACGCCATTTTGCACATCGACCCCGGCAATCGCACTGCGTGCGTCCAATCGGGCGTGCGCAACCTCGCCATTTCCGAGGCGGTCGAGCATCTGGGGTTGTTCTACGCGCCCGACCCCTCCTCGCAGATCGCCTGCACCATCGGCGGCAACGTGGCGGAAAACGCCGGCGGCGTCCATTGCCTCAAGTACGGGTTGACGGTACACAACGTGGTCGGCCTCCAGATGGTAACCATGGACGGCGACCTGCTCACTCTCGGTGGCGGCGGCCTCGACGCCCCCGGCTTCGACCTGCTCGCCCTGATGATCGGCTCGGAAGGCATGCTCGGCGTGGTGGTGGAAGTTACCGTCAAACTGCTGCCCATGCCCGAATGCGCGCGGGTTCTTCTCGGCGTGTTCGACTCGGTGGAAACCGCCGCCGACAGCGTCGCCGCCATCATCGCCGCCGGCATCATTCCGGCGGGCGTGGAAATGATGGACAATCCGGCGATTCGCGCGACCGAAGCCTTCGTCCATGCCGGTTATCCCATCGACGCCGAGGCGATCCTGCTGTGCGAGCTGGACGGCGCCGAGGCGGATGTCGACGAGCAGGTCGGCCAAGTGCGCCGCATTCTCGATAGGTGCGGCGCGGTGGAAATCCGCATCGCGCGAGACGATCGCGAACGGGCGTTGTTCTGGTCCGGGCGCAAGAACGCCTTCCCCGCCGCCGGGCGCATTTCGCCGGACTACTACTGCATCGACGGCACCATACCGCGCAAGCATCTGGGCCTCGTCCTGGCGCAAATCAATCGCCTATCCGCCGAATACGGCCTGCGCGTCGCCAATGTATTCCACGCCGGAGACGGCAATCTGCACCCGCTCATCCTGTTCGACGCCAATGTTTCGGGCGAGATGGCAAAAACCGAGGAACTCGGCGGCAGAATCCTCGAATTGTGCATCGAGGTCGGCGGCACTATCACCGGCGAGCACGGCGTCGGCATGGAGAAGATCGGGGAAATGTGCGTGCAGTTCAACGACTGCGAACGGGCGCAATTCCACGCCGTGCGCGATTCCTTCGACCGCGATCGCCTGTTGAATCCGGGCAAGGCCATCCCGACTCTGGCGCGCTGCGCCGAGCACAACGCCATGCACGTGCATCGCGGCCAAGTGCCGTTCCCCGACCTGGAGCGGTTCTAGCAGCAGTGTCCGACGGCATCGAAAACGCCCTTCAACGGCAGGTGCTGGCGGCCAATCTCGCGCGCCAACCCCTCAACATCGTCGGCGGCGGGAGCAAATCCTTCTACGGGCGGGCGGCCAGCGGCACGCCGATTCGCACCGGCGCGCACGCGGGCGTGCTGCACTACGACCCGGCCGAGCTGGTGATCACGGCGCGCGCCGGTACCCCCATCGCCGAGGTGGAGGAGTTGCTCGACTCGGAGAATCAGATGCTGGGTTTCGAGCCGCCGCGATTTTCCGCCGCCGCCACCCTCGGCGGCACCGTCGCCGCCGGACTCGCCGGCCCGCGTCGGCCATTTGCCGGGGCGGTGCGGGATTTCGTGCTGGGGGTGAGGATGCTGAACGGCAAGGGAGACATCATGCGTTTCGGCGGCGAGGTGATGAAAAATGTAGCCGGATTCGACATCGCCCGATTGATGGCCGGGGCTCTGGGTGTCCTCGGCATTCTGCTGGAAATTTCCCTGCGAGTCGTCCCCCGCCCGCAGGTGGAAAAAACACTGTTGTCGCGGCAGCCGGATGCGGCCACGGCGATCGACTGGTTCAATCGGCTGGCTGGGCGCCCGCTGCCGCTGTCGGCGGCGGCGTGGTGGGATGGCTTGGCGCGCATTCGCCTGTCGGGAAGCGCCGCGGGCGTGGACGCTGCGGCGCGCGCCATCGGCGGCGAGGACGATCCCCACGGGGGCGAATTCTGGCAGCAACTGCGCGACCACGAACTGCCGTTTTTTCGCGCCGAACTGCCATTGTTGCGCGTGTCCGTGCCGCCCGCCGCCGCGCTGGATGCGGATGCCCTCGGTGCGCCGCAGTTGGTCGATTGGGGCGGCGCGCAACGCTGGATTTTCGGTGATGGCGATGGCGGCGGCGGCGATGGCAGCGATGCCCTGCGAACCGCCGTCGCCGAACATGGCGGCCATGTTACCCATTTCCGCCACGGCGACCGCCACGGCGCCGTTTTCCACCCGCTGGCCACGGAGATGCACGCCCTGCATCGCCGGCTCAAACACGCCTTCGACCCCGCGGGCATTCTCAATCCGAGCCGCCTGTATCGGGATTGGTAATATGCAGACTTCTCTGAGCGCCGAATTTCAGGACACCCCGCAGGGCCGGCGGGCGGAAGAAATTCTGCGCAAATGCGTGCATTGCGGTTTCTGCAATGCCACCTGTCCCACCTACGAACTGCTCGGCGACGAACTCGATGGCCCGCGCGGGCGGATCTACCAGATGAAACGCCTGTTCGAAGGCGGCGGCGGCGAGGGGGCCGGCGCGGCCATGCGGCTTCATCTGGATCGATGCCTGCTGTGCCGCAACTGCGAGACCACCTGCCCGTCCGGGGTGGAATACGGCGCCCTGCTGGAGATCGGGCGAGCCACTCTGGATGAGAAATTTCCGCGCAACATCTTCGATCGCGCCCGCCGACACCTGCTCGGCGAGATCATCAGCCGCCGCGCCCTGTTTGCCGAGTTGTTGCGGTTGGGGCGGTTTTTTCGGCGAATCCTGCCGGCGGTGATGGCCGATGCGGTGCCGCGCGCGCAGCCGCCGTTGGCGTTGCAATGGCCGCGCGCCCGCCACCCGCGCCGGATGATCGCGCTGGCCGGCTGCGTGCAACCGGCGACTGCGCCCAATACCAATCTGGCCGCCGCGCAGGTACTCGACCGGCTGGGCATCACCTTGTTCGAAGTCGAGGGCGCCGGTTGCTGCGGTGGGGTGCAGTTGCACACTTGCGGTGAGCACGCAGGCAAGGCGACCGCACGCGCCTTGCTGGACTGCTGGTTGCCTCAGCTGCAACAGGGCGTCGAGGCCATCGTCATGACCGCGAGCGGCTGCGGCCTCACGCTACGGGAATATCCGCGATTGTTCGCCGATGAGCCCGAATATCGCGAAAAGGCGATTCAGGTTAGCGCCAAGACCGTGGACTTGTGCGAACTGATCGCGCGCGAACTGCCGCCCGACTACGCGCCTGCCGGGGCGCCGCAAAAGGTCGCTTTTCACGCCCCCTGTACATTGCAGCACGGCCAGCGGATTCTGGGCGTGGTGGAGTCGATTCTGCGGCGCGCCGGCCATACCCTGTGCGCGGTGCGCGATTCGCATCTGTGTTGCGGTTCCGCCGGCACCTATTCGATCCTGCAACCGGCGATTTCCGCGCAACTGCGGCGCGACAAGCAGGCCGCCCTCGCCGCCGAGCGCCCGAATGTGATCTGCACCGCCAATGTGGGTTGTCAGGTTCACCTCGGCGCGGGCGCGAATCTGCCGGTATTGCACTGGATCGAGTTGCTGCTGTAACTCCGGCGCGTGGTGATACAATCAGCCGCTCTGCACCCCCCCGACCCCGATGCCCCGCCTCGCCCAATGACCGAATCCCATTATCGCCGCCATGTATTCTTCTGCGTCAATCAACGGGAAGCCGGCCAGCGTTGTTGCGCCGACGGCGATGCCGTCGAGTGCCGGGAATACGCGAAAAAGCGCATGAAGGCCGCCGGTTTCCACGGGCGCGGCATGGTGCGAATCAACCAGTGCGGATGCCTCGACCGCTGCGAGCAAGGCCCGGTTCTGGTGATCTATCCAGAGGCGGTGTGGTACAGCTATGTGGATCACGAGGACATCGACGAGATCATCGAGCAGCATCTACTCGGCGGCAGGATCGTCGAAAGATTGCGGATTTGAGCAACGGCTAGCCCGTTGCGGTTTTTCGCGGTTTTTCGGAGGGCGTCGGCGGCAGAGCCGTGCCGTCAATTTTGCGGCGACGGTCGGCCCAATCGCCCCGGCGAAAGCGAGCACTGGCCGCGCTCGGTGTTGGCGATTACATCCATTTCCAGAATTTCCGCGAGTTCATCGGCGCCGCCCACATAGCCGCCGTTCAGCCAGATTTGCGGCACCGTTACCGGTGTTTTCGCGCCGATGATCGGCTTCACTCTGGCCAGCATCTCGTACAGGGCGCGTGGTTCGCGCACCACATCGTGGTAGTCGAAGGCGACACCGGCTTGCTCGAGATAGCCCTTGGCGCGGGTGCAGTGGGGGCAGCTTTCCTTGCCGAACAGGATATTGCCGGCGACTGCGTGGCGCTGGGCGTGGGCTTCGATCACCGCCTGAGCGAGCACGCCTCGATTCAACGCCTTGCCCTGACTGATGATGCGCCCCTCGACCAGAACGATCGGGGCGTGCCAGCCGCCTTTGGGCAGCGGTTGCCACCAGTGGCTGAGCCAGTCGCGCATCTCCACATCCGCCGAAATGCCCGCCAGCTCGTTGCACAGGGTGTCGGCGATTACATCTCCGGTGAGGGAGCACTCGCCACAAGGGATCGAGACCTTGAACGGCCCCCACGCTCCGGCCCAGCGATAGACGGTTATGTTGACCGGTGGTGTCGTCGATGTCATTTCAGTTCCTCCGATTTTCGGTTGTCCGGTTGGCGGGTGAATTCTCTTCGTTGGATTGCCATATAATACCGCGCCGGATTTTGCCACACAGCGAAACAAACGATGAAAAATATTCGCCGCGCCGCGCCTGCCCCAAGGATGCGCAAATGAGCACGACTGATCGCCTCCTCAAGAACAACGCACGCTACGCCGCGACCTTCGGCCAGGACAAGGCCGACCTGAGCGCGCCGCCGGCGCTGCAAATGGCGGTGGTAACCTGCATGGACGCGCGCATGGATATCCACAAGATATTGGGCGTTGCCGAGGGCGATATCCATGTACTGCGCAATGCCGGCGGCGTGGTCACCGAGGATGTGATCCGCTCGCTGGTCATCTCCCAGCGTCTGCTCGGCACCCGCGAAATCGTGCTGATCCACCATACCGGCTGCGGCATGACGACCTTCCGCGACGACGACTTGAAGGACGCCATCGAGGCCGACACCGGACTCCGCCCGGCCTTCGCCATGGAAGCTTTCGGCGACTTGGAGAAGGATGTGCGCCAGTCCATTGCCCGCATACAGGCCAGCCCGTTCATCCCCGCCAAGGATCGGGTGCGCGGCTTCATCTACGACTGCGCCACCGGCCTGCTGAGCGAGGTTACGGCGTCCTGACGCGGCTTCAGATTTCGCGTGCGCCCCGCTAGTCGACGCTCAGCACGCGGATCAAATTGGTGCTGCCGGCCTGATGGGAGCTGCCCGCCGTCAGGATCACCAGATCGCCGGGCTGGATATAGCCGAGTTCCCGCGCGCGCGCCATGGCGAATTGGATTTTGTCCTCATCGGAGCCGCCGTCTTGGTAATGGATGGCGAGCACGCCCCAGTTCATCGCCAGCCGCCGCACCACCTGTCGCGACGAGGCGAGCGCCAGAATTGGGCTTTCCGGGCGGTACTTGGAAATCAGCCGGGAGGTCAGCCCGGTTTCGGTCAACGCCAGAATTGCCGCGGCGTTGAGGTGATTGGCCACGGTAATGGCGGCCTGCGCGACCGCCTCGGTTATCTCGTCCGAGGGGCTCGGATGGATCTGCTGCAGATAGCCGTATTGTCGTAGCCCGGCCTCCGCCTCGAGGGCGAGCCGTACCATGGTTTGTACCGCCTCCACCGGGCGCCGTCCAGTGGCGGTTTCGCCGGACAGCATGACCGCCGAGGTGCCGTCGAAAATGGCATTGGCGACATCGCTGACCTCGGCGCGAGTCGGCCTCGGATTTCGCTCCATGGAATCGAGCATCTGGGTTGCGGTGATGACCGGCTTTCCGTTGGACACGGTGGCGCGGATGATGCGCTTCTGGATGGTGGGGCCTTCCCCCATTTCCAGCTCGACGCCGAGGTCGCCGCGCGCCACCATGATGCCGTTGGCGGCGCAGATGATGCCGTCGAGATTGTCCACGCCGTCGCGACTTTCGATCTTGGCGATGATGGGGATGTTGCTGCCGAGTTTCCGCAGCTGGGCGCGCAGGGTTTCGAGGTCGTCGGCGTTGCAGATGAATGAGGCGGCGATGTACTCGACGCCGTGCTCGGCGGCGAATTCCAGTTCGCGCAGATCGTCCGGCGCGAGGTGCTCGAATGCGATGCGGTTGTCCGGCAGATTGACCCCCTTGCTGTCGCGCAAAATGCCGCCGCATTCGACTCGGCATTGGATTTCTTCGGAGCCAGAGGAGGAGGCGGTGACCACCAGCTCGATCTGGCCGTCGTCGATCAATACCCGATCTCCGGCCTTGACATGGCGGGCGAGGTCGGGGTGGGTGATCGACACGCCAGTGTGATCGCCGCGGCGGCCGTCGTTGAATAGGGAATATCTCTGGTGTCGCTCCAACAGCAGTTTGCCGTTTGCCAGCTTGCCGGTGCGAATTTCGCGCCCGCGAGTGTCCACCATGATGGCCACCGTGGTGCGCAGAGATTGCGCCGCCCGGCGAATGCGCCGCAGGGTGTCGGCGTGGGACTCGGAGTTGCCGTGGGACATGTTCAATCTGGCCACATTCATGCCGGCCTGAATCATTTCCCGCAGGGTTTCGTCCGAATCGCACGCCGGCCCGATGGTGGCGATGACCTTGGTCTTGCGAAATTTTCGTCTCGTATTCAGCGTCTGATTCTCCGGTGCGATGGACGCGCGGGATTATAGTATGATGAACCCGCCGGAACTCGGAGAAGCGGACACAAAGTCGGCAAAATTCCGGCGCACTCGCCACCACCCCAAGCACCATTCATGACGAGCAAGATGACCCGCTCCCGGCGCTGGTTCTACGCCCTGTTCCCCCTGTCGTGCTTCTTCGTGTTCGCCTATCCGCTCAACCGGCTGGCCGCGTGGCACGCTCCGGAAACCGCCCTCGGCGCGGGCCCCACCGCGCTGCTGTGGCTGTTCGCTACCGCCGCCCTGTGGTATTCGTTCCGCAGTCCGAAGATGTTGGTGCGCTATATCATGGTTCATTGGCTGGGGTTCGGCTTCATCCTGCTCTCCCTGACACTGCCTTACGAGGTCGCGCGGCTGGTGGTGCCGCTGGATGATCGCCTCGCGTCGATGTGGATACTGGGCGGCACCGTGGGGTTGGTGCTGGTGGCGGTGGTCGCCTCCCATTTTGTCGGCGTCAAGCACCTCGAATTCCACTCGGCAAAAATCTCCAAACCCCATCGCATCGTGCAGATAAGCGATGTACACATCGGCTCGCGTCAGGGCGGCTACCTCGAAAGAATCGTCCAACGCATCAATCGACTGGCGCCGGATGTGGTGGTGATCACCGGCGATCTGGTGGACTCCGCCGCGGTCGGGCGCGACGCGCTCCAATGCCTGCGACAACTGCGCGCGCGCACACTGTTCAGCATCGGCAACCACGAGCGTTATGCCGATCTCGACAAGGTGCTCTCCATGCTGGCCGATTTCGGTGTCGAGACCTTGCGGCAGCGGCAGGTCGTCGCCGGAGAACTGCAGATCATCGGCATCGACGACGCCGATGAACGCGCGCAGGTGGCGGACAAACTGCCGTCCATTCCCCGCCAAAACTGGCGCTACACCGTGCTCCTCTACCACCGCCCGCTGGGCTGGGAGGCGGCCATCGAGCACGGCGTCGATCTCATGCTGTGCGGGCACACCCACAACGGGCAGATATTCCCGTTCAACCTGCTGGTGAAGCGGCACTTCAACCGCATTCGGGGGTTGTATCGCGAGGGCGATTGCCGCCTGTATGTTTCGCCCGGCACCGGTACTTGGGGGCCGCTCATGCGCCTCGGTTCGTTGAACGAGATCACCTGTATCGATCTCAAGCCAATCTCGGCAGCGGAATCTCCTGTTGATCATCGGGAACCCGATATCCCCGCTGCACCGCCGGGCGCGCCGCGATCGCCACATACCATCTCTTGATGTTGGGGTATTCGTCCAGATCGATGCGCTGCCACTCGTATCTCGAAATCCACGGCCAGCAGGCGATGTCGGCGAGTGAATATTCCCCGGCCAGATATTCATGTTGCCCGAGTTGCCGCTCCAAGACGCCGTACAGACGGCGCGTTTCGGCGAGATAGCGTTTTTCCGCGTAGTTGCTGACTCCCGATTTGAAGTGGAGAAAATGGTGCGCCTGACCGAGCATCGGGCCGAGTCCGCCCATCTGGAACATCAGCCACTCCATGACTTTCCACCGCTGGGCGTTTTCCGTCGGCATGAGGCGGCCGCTTTTTTCGGCGAGATACAGCAGGATGGCGCCGGACTCCATCATGGCAGTGTCGTTGTCCCGATCCACAATCGCCGGAATCTTGTTGTTGGGGCTGATGCGCAGGAAATTCTCGTCGAACTGGGCGCCGCTTCCGATGTCGATGGGGTGCACGGTGTACGGCATCTCGATCTCCTCCAACATGATGGAAACCTTGCGTCCGTTGGGCGTGCTCCAAGTGTACAGGTCGATCATGGCGGATTTATCGGCGGATGCGGCGCCCGATTGTGGCATAGCCGCAGCGGAAAAGGGAAAGGGGAAAAAGGAAAATGACCGGCCGGTGGGCGATTTACCCGTGGTTCGTGGTATTGTGCGCCCCTTGCCGGCCAACCGCACGGGTTGCGCCATAACGACAACCAATATAAAGCGAACTACATCGATGAACAAAATGGCAAAATCTCTCATCAGCTGGGCAATCGTCCTGTGGACATGCTGGGTATTCCTCAATTCACTACCCTACAAATTCACCAATCATCCGGACACCCAACACATATTCGGCACCATCGGCGCGTGGATGGAAACGTTGCTGGGGGAAGCGGTCGGCGCCTGGTTCGCCGCCTTCGGTGCGTTTGTGGTCGGCGGCTTCGAGTTGCTCACATCGATAGTGTTGCTGCTGCCGGCGCTCCTGTGGGTCGCCGCCAAAGCGGGGTTGGGTTATCACCACGGCATGCGCGCGAGATTGCACTGCATCGGCGGGCTGATGGCGGCGGCGGTGATGGGCGGCGCGGTGTTCTTCCACCTGTTCACCCCCCTCGGCGTGGAAGTCCTGCACCACGGGGAGAGCGACGGCGGCTCGCTGTTCTATGCCGCGCTTTCCATTTTCGTGCTGGGCATCGCGTTGTTCCTGATGAACTTTCGCCGGCAACGATAGTACCCGCCCCCCATCCCCCGTTCCGCCCAACCCGCAACATCCGGCAGGCGCCGACGGTAGTTGATGAAGCTGAGTTCCCTCATGGTGATCTCATACATTGTATTCTGCCTGCGCGCCGCCACCCGACCGTGCAAATACTTCCAGCTGAACATCCCGTTCTTCGACCGTCAGGCGGGCATATTCTCCAAACTCGTCATCGACCGACTGATCCCGCCGCCGTGGAGATTGACGCAATTCTGCGACGACGGCGCGCGTCAGCCGGAAAGTTACCCGGTCTTCGTCAAACCGGAATGGAGTCAAAACGCTCGCGGCATCCACCGCGCCGACAACGCGGACGAACTGCGCCGGATTCGCGGGGAAATCCGTGGAGCCGGGGTGCGGTATCTCATCCAGCAGGGTGCCACGGAGACCAACGAGTACGAGATATTCTCCATTCGCCACCACCGCAACGCGCGTCGCTGGGCGGTGCTCACCGTTACCCAAGTATGCAATGCCAGCGAGGCGAATCCGATCAACAGCATCCACAACGAAAACACCCGCTATGTGGAAATCACCGATTCATTCCATCGAGAAGAACTCGATCGCATCTGGGAGATGGTGTGCCGCATCGCGCCATTCAGCCTGTCTCGAGTGAGCGTGCGCGCCGACAACGCCGCCGACCTGCTGCGCGGGAATTTCCACATAATCGAGATCAACCTGTTCCTGCCCATGCCCATCAACCTGCTCGACAAACGCCATTCCCGCCGCCATGTATTCACCTTGGCGATCACCTACATGCGCCATCTCGCGCTGGTCACCAAACACCGCGACAAAAGCGTGCCGCCCGCGTCGGTGTTCTGGCGCAGCGTGCTGTACAACCGCCGCGGCAGACTGCCCGCCTTGCTGCGCGAGCGCCTGAGCAGCCTGAGCAAATAGGCCGTACCGATGAGAAAACTGAAAGCGCGTCTCTACCGCTGGATCAGCCATCGCTACATGCACGGCTGCACCAGCTACAACACTCTGGAAGTGCGCCGGGGATGCCGCTCCAAGGCGCAGGCGCGCGCGGTATTCGCCGGCAACGGCGTGCCTCACGCGCGCGGCATGGTCTTCCTGCTGCCGTGGAAGGTGGTCGGTTTCGTTCGCGCGCATGGGTTTCCGTTGGTGGTCAAGCCCAATGTCAGCGGCTATTCGCGCGGCAGTTATTTCCCCATCAACAATTTCGCCGAACTGTGGCGCGGCATCATCCGCGCCAAGGCGTGGTGGCCGACCACGGTGGTCGAGCAATATCTCGGCGGCGCCAACTACCGAGTGCTGACCACCGGCGATCACCTGATTTCGGTGATCCGGCGCTACCCGCCGTTCGTCATCGGCAACGGAACGGACAGCATTGACGCCCTCATCGACGAGGAAAACCGCATACGCGCGGAAATGAAACTGCATCCGACCATCTACCCCATCAGCAAGAGCGCCCTGGTGATCGCCCACCTGAAGAAGCACGGCCTGACGCTGCAATCGATACCGTCGGCGGGCCAACATGTCGAATTGTTCCACCGCGTGGCGCTGGCGCCGGGGGGCATAGTCGAGACCATCGATCAGCGCACCATCGCCGACGACAATCGGCAACTGTTCCTCTCCGTGGTCAACATGTTCGGCGCCAATCTGCTCGGCATCGATGTCATCTTCGAACAGGGCATCGAGCAGAGCCACCGCGAGCAAAAATGCATATTCATCGAGGTCAATTCCCGACCCTACGCTGCCATGCACCACTTCCCCCGCTATGGCGAGGTCGAGGACTTGTCTGCCCACTACGCCGAACTGGATGAACTCGATATACCCGATCAGGATATTTTCTGATGGCGCGCCACTCCCGCATCTTCCATCTCTACCTCGGCCTGCATTCGCTGTTGATCGGCATCTTCCCGTTCTTCATACCGGTATATCTGTGGAAGGCGGGCTACGGCCTCGGCGCCGTGTCGATATTCATCGCCATCGCCGGATTCGGCTTCTGCATCGGATTGTGGGCGTGGGATCGGTTGCGCCTGAAGATCGATCTGGCCTCGCTGATCGCGCTGTCGCTGTTGCTGCAACTGCTGTTGCTGCTCACCGTGTACATCATGAACATGGACACGGCCACGCCGACTCTGCTGTTGCTGGGACTTTGCTACGGAGTCTACAACTGCTTCTTCTGGAGCACCCAACGGGCGCTGTTCTTCGAAATCATCGACCCGTCCACCTCCGGGCGCAAATACGGCAATTTCCAGATATTCGTCGGCGCTCTGCTACAGGTCGGCATCCTCTTGGGCGGCCTGTTGCTGGAAAAGGACAACTTCATCTACCTAATCGCGCTATCGGCCATCGTATCCCTCATCGGCTTCCTCATCCTGCTGGCCAACAACCCCAGATACCCCGAAACCCTCACAAGTACCGCCGCCCTCAAATTGCGCGAAGTGATCACCTTCCGCGACCGCGAGGCGTCGAGAACGATCTTCGTGGTGGACGGCGTCTACCTGTTCCTCGAAAGCCATTTCTGGGTCATCTCCCTGTTCCTCATCGCCCACGAAAGTTTCGCCAAACTGGGCATCATCGTCCTCTCGCTGGCGGTCATCTTCGGCATCCTCTTCTACCTGCTGAAGAACACCATCGACCGCCTCGGCCAAAGGCGCGTCTATCAGCTGGCGGTGGCGCTGTACGCACTCTCCTGGGCGCTACGCGCGCTCACCGGAGACGGCCTGTCGCTGGAATTGCTGTTCATTCTGCTGGTGCTGATCACCTTCGGCACCTCGATGTTCCGGCTGGTGATGAACAAGCGCTTCTACGACATCGCCAAACTGACCATCTCCCACGGCTACCTAGTGCTCAAAAGCTACTATTCCCAAGCCGCCATCTTCGTCCTCTTCCTGATCTTCGGCGCAGCAGTGATTCAAGCCAACGGCAATGCGGATCTGCTCAAACCGGTATACTGGATCGCCGCGCTGGCCGCGCCGGTGTATCTGCTCTACGGCGCGAAACGATACCGCTAGAAGCCGAATGGAGTAGGGACGGGGAAACTACCCCACAAAAATGAGAATGGCGAGCAACACGATCTGAATGGCGTTCACCAACACCCCCTGCTTGTACAGCTGATCGAACAACGCCTTGTCCTGAGGGGAATCGCTGGCCAACCAAATTTCCCGCGCACTCACCAGTTTCGGGTTGAGCAACTGCCGCGCGTAAATGTACCCGCCAAGCACGATGATCATCAGCATGAAAGTCGGCGAACGGTGGTACAAGGCGACCAGCAATCCGGCGCAGGACCACCCGCCGCCCCACAGATAAAAACGCGGAAACAGATCCCCCAAATACCTACCGGCATTCTCCGCATCCAGCAACCTGCCCACGGACGGCGCCACCAACACGGCAAAAAATACCGTGGAGCCGAGCAGCACCGTGGAAATGAAGGAGAGAAGGTTGGTCATGTTGATCAGGTCGGTCAGGTCGATCGTTGGGTGGGTGGACGCCGGAATCGCCTAGTATAGCCCATCGGCAAGGCCGCTTCACCGAGGCCGCCGCGCCAATCGAATTCGCAGAATCCTCATCTCCCCAAACCGAAACCTGCTGAACATCCGGATGCCGTGCGGTTGCTACACGCCGAAAATGAAAATGGCAACGGCTTGGCAGGGCAACTCGCACCTTTACGCGAACGCGGGAAAGTTGGCGAAAACGATGCGGTGTTGGTCGACCCCCTCGGCAATGTGATGATGGTAGTACCGGATGAACTCGATCCTCGGTTGTTGCTCAAGGATTTGAAGAAACTGTTGAAATTGTCTCGATTTGGCTGATTTGCCGGCATTTTCCGTGGAATTTGGGTGGTGGATGGGTGGTGGTTTGTGCCTTAATCAAGAATAAAAACATTAACAAATTGTAATAAAAAACACCGAAATTCCGCATATTTTCCGGACATTTTTTTAAATTTTATGGTAGGCGGGGCGATCCGCCCGTTTCTACCGTGGCGTGAAACCCCGAAAAACGCCCTAATTCCACAAAATTTCCCCGATTTCTACCCGTGGAAGGGCCTCCACGGGCTCTCAATGGCCTGCTCAGGCGGTTAGTTCGTGGTTAAGGCACTTATCACGAGTAACCTTCGACAAACTAACAACCTGATAGAGGATATTTCCATGCTCACCACAACACTCCGACCCCGTTCCAGCCAGCTGGCCACGCTGACGGCAGGCTACACAGCACTGCTCCTGATTTTCGCCAGTTTCGTCCCGGCCCCTGCAAACGCTGATGACGATGACTACATATTCTGTATCATGGGATCCTTTTCGGACGATCCGCGCACGCGATATTACAGCGCGATATTCCTCGGCGACTATTCCTACACAATGGGGGTGGAAAACGCCTTCCACGAATATCTGGAGGACGAGGGATTCGAGCCAGCCCGTTCCGAAAGTTATTGCTACTTCGAAAAATCCTCCTCCTCCGCCGAGCGTGAATTCGAGCGGCATGTTCGTGACGACGAGGACACTTACAAAATCGTCCGCACCAACTGGGCACCGGACACCTTTTCGGCGCAACCCCTGCGCGATTTCAACATCACCATATCCGAGGGTCAGCGAGAAATACGAGTCTGCGTGCGCGACCACGAATGCGAGGACGGCGATCGGGTGCGGGTATCGGTGAATGGCGGGAGCGTGTTCTACGGCGAAATCGACAATGATTGGGACTGCGACGATGTGCGGGTGCAACAGGGTCGCAACCGCGTGAAATTGTTTGCCATAAACGGCAGCGGGAACAAGGGCAACTGCTCATATGCTGACGAGAACACCGGAGAAATCCGCGTGGAGGGCAAAAACACCCAAACCCAATCCTGGCGCCATCGCGGGGGAGCGGGGTCGAGCGCGCACATTATTGTGGAAGTGGAGTAGGGGGGATGATGATGATCGAAGCGCCAACCGAAATGAACTATTTTCTCATGCGATACATCGATTCATATGATGTGCTTACTTATTCCACCAACATAACTTGCTATTTTATGATAGGTGTGATCGTTTTTCTGGTCAAGGAAACCCTTATCAATGAGGCGCTTGGAAGCGATAGAGGTGGTAGTGTCGGAAGGATTCCCTATCCCAATATACTTCTCGTGTGTGTGGTATTTTGCGCCATAACATATGTATTCAACTTTTTAATTCAATCAATAATTTCAAGTTTCTTCAAGGAAATTTATCAACAGAATTCCATTGGAAGTTGCAAAACTTCTTTGCAATTACCTTCACAGTATTTCACTGAGTGTGTTACCAAGGGAGAATTTTATAATTTGACTAACTTGGCAAAGGTTTCTTTTACGAGTTTTCTCCTTGCTTGTTCAGCAATGCTGGCGTGGTTTGTCTTGACATTCTTGCAATACAGAAATAGACGAAACACAAAATCCAATACACCTGAAAGAGGTAAATCATCATGACAGATTCAATTGAAGAACGTGGCTCTCGACAAATGCAAAGAGTGAATTCTCTGGATGAATTGTTGAATATGCACGATCCCCAACCTGCCGATCTCATCGATTTAAGAATCAGATCGAGCGATATAGGTCATTCGAATGCGCCCATATTTAGCCTGTATAGTGCTGGGGAGATTTTTGATGTGCGCGAACTGGTTCACGGTATTACAGATTCCGTAGTCAGAGTCGCGCTTGATAACTCGATTTGGGTTAATCGGGATTTCTATTTTTATAGGATATCGAAGGATGAATACGAAAATTTCGTTGTAGTGAAAATCTCTCATTCCGACGCAGTCAGAATCCCCATCGATTGCTTCATTTGCCGTGCGCTACCCTGGTTATGTGCGGATTTGCCGGAAATGATATATGGCATGGAAAGAAAGCCCAAAGTCCCAGCCATGGCCTAGTAATGCAGAAATCACCCAAATCATGTAACTAGCGATAAAGGAGAACCGAAAATGAACATATCATTGACAATCAAATCACTATTGCCGGCTGTAATGCTCGGCCTGTTGCCGATATCCGCCCCGGCGCAAAACCAACTGGAACCCGGCGATACCTTCCGCGATTGCGCGGACTGCCCCAAGATGGTGGTTGTACCGGCCGGTTCGTTCATGATGGGTTCGCCGGATTCGGAGGGGGAGCGGGACAACGATGAAGGGCCGGTGCATGAAGTAACCATCGCGAAGCCGTTTGCGGTTGGGGTGTACGAGGTAACCTTCGATGAATGGGATGCGTGCGTTTCCGCCGGTGGCTGTGGCGGGTATGAACCAGGTGATGCAGGTTGGGGCTGGGGGAGGCGTCCGGTCATCAATGTGGGCTGGGATGATGCACAGGGATATTTGGACTGGCTAAGTGGCGAGACCGGGGAGACATATCGCTTCTTGAGTGAATCGGAATGGGAATACGCGGCGCGGGCGGGAACCACGGGGCGCTATCACTGGGGAAACAGGATTTCAACGTCAAAAGCGAACTATGGCAAAAAAGTCGGCAAGACGGTGACGGTGGGTAAGTATCCGCCGAATGCGTTCGGTTTGTACAATGTACACGGAAATGTATGGGAGTGGGTTGGAGATTGTTGGAATGAAAGTTACGAAGGAGCGCCGACGGATGGGAGTGTGTGGGAGGCGGGAGATTGTGAACATGCGGTGTTGCGGGGCGGTTCGTGGTACAGCCATCCGCGGAATCTCCGCTCCGCCAACCGCTTCAGGAGCACCACCGGGGACCGGAGCACTTCTGTGGGTATCCGCGTTGCCAGGACAATCGCCCCATGAATCTTTGTCTCTTTGCCTCTTGCGGGGGTACCGGGGGCTTGCCCCCGGTCGGATTTTTTCGCTGGGCGGTGTCGTCATGATGTATGGGTGGAATAACCCCTCCCACCACAACCCCCACCACCAAAGCCCCCAATAACATGACCCGCAACGCCACAACCCCCTCCCGCCAAAGCGGCCCGGCGCTGGAGGCGATGTATCAGCTCGCGCAATGGCTGATCCCCACTCTGGATCGATTCCCCCGTAGCCAAAAGTTCCTCCTCGGCGACCGCATCCAAACCACCGCCGTCATCTGCTTGGAAGCTCTCACCGAGGCAACCTTCACCCGCGACCGCACCCGCATCCTCAAGCGAGTCAACATCGACCTCGACAAACTGCGCCTACTACTGCGTCTCGCCAAGGACTTGAGCTACCTCGACCGACGCCGCTACGAATACGCGGCGCGGCGCGTGGATGAGGTCGGGCGGCTGGTGGGCGGCTGGCAGAGAACCCATCATGCCGCAACGAACTGACGGCCTGTTTCCGCGCATCGCCTCGTTTTCCGTGCTGGAAGCGGCGGCACAGCGCGCCGCGCTCGGCAAGCGCAGGAAGCCCGGGGTGGCCGCATTCCTCGCTAATCTGGAGCGCGAGGTGTTGCGTCTGGAACGCGAGTTGCTTGCCGGAAAGTGGCGACCGGGGCGCTATGTAGAGATAGCCATCCGCGACCCCAAGCCGCGTACCGTGTCCGCCGCCCCGTTTCGCGATCGGGTGGTGCACCATGCGCTGTTCGCGGTAATCGAGCCGCTGTTCGAGCGCGGCTTCATCTTCGACAGCTACGCCAACCGCCGAGGCAAGGGCACGCACCGAGCGGTTACCCGCTACGAACGCTTCCGCGACAAATTCGCGCATGTGTTGCGTTGCGATCTCTATCGCTACTTCCCGGCCATCGACCATGAAATACTGAAGGCGGACTTGCGCCGCCGCATTGCATGTAAGCGCACGTTGTGGCTTATCGACGCCATCATCGACGGCTCGAATCCGCAGGAGCCGGTGCATATCCACTATCCGGGAGACGACCTGCTCACGCCCTTCGAGCGCCGCCGCGGCCTGCCCATCGGCAATCTGACCAGCCAGCTGTTCGCCAATGTGCATCTCGATGGTCTGGATCACTTCGTCAAGGAAGTACTGATCGCGCCGGGGTATCTGCGCTATGTGGACGACTTCGCCCTGTTTCACGACAGCCCCGAAGTGCTGGCGGAGTGGCGTCAACGCATCGCGGCGTATCTCGCCCGGCGTCGACTCTCCCTGCATCCGCGCAAGACCTACATCGCGGAAACGACCGAGCCCACCACCTTTCTCGGCTATGTTCTGCTGCCGGATGGTCGGCGGCAGTTGCCCGAGGAGAATGTACGCCGCTTCCGTGGTCGGCTGCGCAGTATGCGCGATCGGGTGCGGGCCGGCACCATGACTCCGGAGGAGGCGCGTCCGCACATCGCGAGCTGGGTGGCGCACGCGCGGCACGCAAATACTCGGCGCTTGCGCCGGGCACTTCTTCGCGGCGAGCCGTTCGGCTCCGCCGCAAAACGTCTTTCGCGCCATCCGGCGGCACCGCCGGGTTGGCCCGGAAGTCTGGTCGGCCCCTGAACGCCGGGTGTTGCGGGGCGGTTCGTGGAACAACAATCCGCGGAATCTCCGCTCCGCCAACCGCAACAGGAACACCACCGGAAACCGGAACAATAATGTGGGTTTCCGCGTTGCCAGCACGGCCCGCCGCCGGAGTTCTCGCGCCTACGGGCGCGGGGAGTGTGCAAGGGCTGTCCAGGGTCGGCCATGTCGAGCGCACCGCGCCTCGCGCGGAGCGTGCGGTGCAGGCGGCGCCCGCCTTGGGTCCAAGTGGCCGGCGGGCGCCGTCATTACCGGCTCTACCATCTGCAACATCGGGAGCGGCAACCAGAATCCGGTTTCCGCGTTGCCGGAACGCTTGCTCCCTCCAATCAAGTTTCCCGCTTCAGGCGGTGTCGGCGTAACCCAATCCCACCCACAAGCGTTTTCAGCCGCTATCTCGCCCGAACAACCGCCCCAAAAACCCCACAAACCAGTCATGCTGACGCGCATCATGGCGAGCCGCCAGCGCGTTTTGCTCCTCCCGCGTCTGCGCTCCGGGCGCGTTGAAATCATCTCCGATCTCATCCTGCCAGCGCCGCAGAATTCCCAGCGTAACCTCGGGATGAAATTGCAACGCATAGATATTCTCGCCGTAGCGGAACGCCTGATTGACGCAGTTTTCGCCGGTTGCCAGCAGGGTTGCCCCGCTCGGTAGGTCGAATTGTTGGAAGTGGGCTTGGGTAACATGTAGCGGCTGCGGCATCCATCGGCGCCCCTCGGCGGTCGGGGTGATGGGATAATAGCCGAATTCGCATTGCCCACCGGCCATTTGTGCGACCTTCGCGCCGAGGGCGTGGGCGATCAACTGGGCGCCGAGGCAGATGCCGAGCAGCGGCACATCGCGGGCGAGGCAGGCGTGAATCCAAGCAATTTCATCGTGCAGGAACGGGTGTTCATCCATTTCATCCACATTGTGCAAGCCGCCGAACAACACCGATCCGGCCACATCGCCGGCGGGTTCGCCGAGTTGGTCGCCGTTCACCGGACGGCGCCAGTCGAGGTCGTAGCCGAGCGCCGCCAGATGGGTGGACACCCGATCATCCGGCGGATTTTCGTGGTGATCGACGAGGACGATGCGGTTTTTCATTTCGTTGGGGGCTTGTACTCGGCTAGAAAGCCGACGAGGATGCCGCGAATAGCCGGGCGCTCACTCAAAACGATGTTTAAATCGTCTATGGTGATTCCCCAATCGTCGAGAATGCCCACTGCTATTTCTTGATGAAAACGAGAAAGTAGGAATGATTCTTGCGTGCGTGTACTTGCTTGAGAATGCGACTCACCGATGGTCTGTTGGCTCGTACCAGCACAAAAAGATCTTTGGCGTAAAAACCATATCGGGCGTATTCGTTGATCAGTGAGACGTGTGTAAGGTTCTGTATATTCGCGCTCACCTGATCTTGGCATTTGACGATAAACACACCTTTCGGCTTGAGAACGCGCAACGCTTCCCGGCCAGCGGAAAAATACAAGTCTAAAACGGCATCATGATATTTCGGCTCGCCGTGGTAAGTGTCGCCGTTCGAGTAGTTTTTGCGAAATGCGGCATAGTTGCCGTTACCCGCCATGCTGTCTTTTTTCGGCCGAAACAACCCTTCCATGTAGGGTGGATCCAGCACCACGCAATCAATCGATTCATCTGAATATGGCAAATCACGGCAGTCGACGCCCATGCTTATATCGGTGGGCAGCACTTGATATTTGTCCTCGGGAACCTTCTTCCAGAAAACGCCCTTCCCGTAGGTTACATCCGCAACGAGGGCACCGTCCTGAACATGGAGTGCAAGTACTTGCGGAAACAGAGTTTCGTTTTGGCCGGTGATCGCGCTACATATCAAATCGCTAGTAGCGACCCCGTCTGGCGATTTTCTGGCCGTTGCCGCCACACTCATACTGCCTACCTCCGCCATCTGCGAATCAACAAGGCAACAAGCCCGTAGGCGACGCCGTTGAATACGGCGATGCACCCGATGGCCCACACCGGGCTGGCAACGAGGTTGAGGAAGGGCAGGGAGAGGATCACGCCGGGCACTACGAGAATGTCGGTTGCCGCGCGTATTCCCGGCAGGAAACCGGCGATGAGCATACCCAACGGCAGGGGCACGAAGCCGATCAGAAATCCCAGCGCGAAAACCCGCGCCCTGGACCACCCGCCGCCTCGCCCGCGCGCGGGTTCGTTCTCGAATTCCGTATCCCCGCCCATCCGCTATCGCTCCTCGCCGGCGGCGTGGGCGGCGTGAAAACCCGCCGGCAGTTGGCCGTAGCCGTGTTCCCCCTCGCCGAAAAAGAACCCGTTCATATGTTTCTCCACCAATTCCAGCGTGCGCGGGTCGGAGGTGTTCAGGCCGTTTTCGTTGATGATGGCGGTCAGCCGCTGTAGCCACAGGGTCCAGCCCTGTTTCGACACATTCTCGAAGATGCGCTGCCCCAATTCCCCCGGATAAGGGGGCGAATCAAGGGCTTCGGCTTCCCGCCGCAATATGACGCAGTGCACTGTTCCGGGCGGCATGATGATCACCGGTTGATAACGACTCGGCAGTATAGCACCGCGCCACCCGCCCGGCTCCGGCGGTTTGTGTTCAAATAGCCCCCCGAAGGCCACCAATCACGCCATGACCGAAATACTGCTCACCGCCCGCGCCCTGACCCGCTCCTTCCACGAAGGCGATCTCCGCCGGAATGTGCTCAGCGGCGCCCACCTCGAACTCCGGCGCGGCGAGCGGTTGGCGCTTCTCGGGCGAAGCGGCAGCGGCAAGTCCACCCTGCTGAACCTCATCGCCGGCATCGACCAAGCGGACGGCGGCGAAATCGAAATGGACGGTGCGAATCTCACCCACCTCCGCGAACCCGAACGCACCCTCTTCCGCCGCCGCCACATCGGTTTCGTCTACCAATTTTTCAACCTCATCGACACTCTCAGCGTCGCCGAAAACATCGCCTTGCCGCTACAACTCGTGGGCACGCCGCGCGCCACCGTCGCCGAGCGCACCCGCGCCATGCTGGCGGCGGTGGGGTTGGCGGAGCGCGGCGGCGACTATCCCGACCAACTGTCCGGCGGCGAACAACAGCGGGTCGCCGTCGCCCGCGCGCTGGCGCACCGTCCGGCGCTGGTGCTGGCCGATGAGCCGACCGGCAATCTGGACGCCGAGTCCGGGCGCCGCGTCCTCGACCTGTTGACCGGGCTGAGCGAGCCGGGCGGGCTGAGCGGCGACACCCGCCAGACCCTCCTCATCGTAACCCACAGCCTCGAAGTGGCGCGCGCCGCCGACCGCGTGGTCGTGCTGGAAGGCGGGCAGGTGCGCGCCGCCGCCGGCGACTTCAAATGGTAGATCCGCTCAGCCGCGCCCTGATGCGCCGTTTGGCGCGGCAGCGCTGGCAGACCTCGCTGGCGATTGTCGGCATCGCCCTCGGCGTCGCCGTGGTAACCGCCGTGGATTTGGCCAACCAGAGCGTGCGCCGCGCATTCGACCTGTCCCTGGCGCAAATCACCGGCCACGCCACCCACCGCATCATCGGCGGCGCTCGGCCTCACGGCGTGGACGAAAGATTCTACGCCGCCCTGCGCCGCGAACACGGCGTATCGCAGGCGGCGCCGGTGGTGGAGGGCGTGTTGCGGCTGCATGGGGGGGCCTACCGCCTGCTCGGAATCGACCCGCTGGCGGAAGCGCCCTTTCGCCCGTGGACGCCGTTGCTGGGCACGCCGATGGCGGGCGAACTGCTGACCCGCCCGAACTCGGTATTGATGGCCGCCGCCGATGCCCGCCGGATGGGATTGTCCGTGGGCGATTCGGTGGTCGCGCGCGCCGCCGGTGTGGAGAACACCATCCACCTAGTCGGCCTGCTCGACAGCGGCAACGGCAACAACGCCCAAGCGCTGAACGGCCTGCTACTCGCCGACATCGCCTCCGCTCAGGAATTACTCGGGCGAATCGGCCATCTCGACCGCATCGACCTGATCCTAGACGAACGCACCCACCAACAAGTCGCCGCGCTGTTGCCTGCGAACCTGCGTTTGGTCGTCCCGCAAACCCGCAATCGCGCCGTGGCCGAGTTGAGCAGTTCGTTCCACGCCAATGTTTCCGCCATGAGCCTGTTGGCGCTACTGGTGGGCGGCTTTCTCATCGCCAACGCTATTGGCTTCTCGGTGCTGCAACGCCGCCGTCTACTCGGCCTCCTACGCATGATCGGCGCCACCCGCTTGCAGTTGTTCGCCCGCATCATCTCGGAGGCCCTCGCCCTCGGCGCATGCGGCACTGCTCTGGGACTGCTGGCGGGAATGTGGCTCGGCCAGGGCCTGATCAAACTGGTGGCGCGCACCGTCAACGACCTGTATTTCGCCACCCAAGTCAGCACCCTACTCATCCAGCCGCATTTGCTCCTCAAGGGCCTCGCTCTGGGGTTGCTCGTCACCCTGATCGCCGCCCTCGTGCCGGCCATCGAAGCGGCGCGCGCCTCGCCGCAGGCCGCCGTCAGGCGCTCCGCGCGCGAACGGCGCACCCACGCCATGCTGCCTCGCTTGGCTCTGGCCGGTGGCGCCGCCATGTTGCTCGCGGCGGCATTTGTCCAGTTGGCTCAGTTGCCCCAGTTGCTCCAGTTGCCCCAGTTGCCGGGGAACGCCCTGTGGCTCGCATTCGCCGGATTGTTCTGTCTCATCATCGGCTACTGTCTCGTGGTGCCGTTGCCGGTTTTGGGGTTGTCGCGGCTGTGCACACCGCCCCTCGCCCGCGCCTTCGCCATTGGCCCCACCGGAGCCCTCGCCGCGCGCGGCATCGCCGCCGGTTTGAGTCGCACCGGCTTGGCCATTTCCGCCCTCGCTGTGGCGGTAGCGGCGACCATCGGCATGGGCGTCATGGTGGACGGCTTTCGCGGCACGGTGGCCGGCTGGCTGGCACGATCGCTGCCGGGCGACCTATACATCTCCATCCCCGCCGGCACCTCCCGGCGGGCGGCCACGCCCCTGCCCGCCGCCCTGCTGGAAGAATTGCGCGGGATGGACGGCATCGCCGCCCTCAGCACTGGCCGCCGGGTGGAGGTCGAATCCGCCGCCGGCCCGGTGGATTTGCTCGCTTTGGACATGGCACCGGCGAGCTACCGCAGCTTCCGCTTTCAGGGCGAATCTGCGGCGGCGGCGGCAGCGGATAGGTGGCGCGAATTTCATCGGGGCGAGGCGGTGTTGATCTCCGAACCGCTGGGTTTCCGCCGCAAATTGTCGGTGGGGGATTCGCTGGAATTGTGGAGCGCCGACGGCGCGCGCAGTTTCACCGTCGGCGGCGTGTTCCGCGACTACGGCTCCCAACGCGGGCTGGTGGTGATGGATCGGCAGGTATACGCGCGCCTGTGGCGAGACGCCGACATCTCCACCATCGGCGTGTATTTCCGCGAATCGGCGCGCCCACAACAGTTGACGCGCCGCATCGAGTCGTTGGCGGCGCAACAGGACGCGCGCATTCGCGTCCGCGCCAATCGGGAAATTCAACGATATTCCCTCGCCGTATTCGACCGCACCTTCACCATCACCCAAGTGCTGCGCCTGCTGGTCGTCCTCGTCGCCTTCGTCGGCATCCTCTCGGCGCTACTGGCGCTGCAACTCGAGCGCGCCAGAGAAAACGCGGTGCTGCGCGCCACTGGCCTCACCCGTCTCGGCCTGTTCGCGATGACCACCCTGCAAACCGGCCTGATGGGCCTGTTCGCCGGCCTGCTGGCGCTCCCTCTGGGCTATCTGATCGGGCAAATACTGCTGCATCTGGTCAACCCGCGCTCCTTCGGCTGGACCCTCGATGCCCAGCCGGCGCTGCAAGTGTATTTCGAGGCGCTGGGGCTGGCCGTGGGCGCCGCCCTGCTGGCCGGCATCTATCCGGGCTGGCGCATGGCGCGCGCCAATCCGGCCGCCGCGCTGCGCGAGGAATGACCGCCATGCGCCTGCCCGCCTCCGCCTCCGCCGCCTGCGTGGCGCTGATATGCCTACTGGCGGCCTGTTCGCCGGACGATCAGCCGCCGTCGGTGCCGTTGCAGCAGGCTCTCGGCGGCAGCGTGCATCCGGCCTTTCTCCGTGCCGAAAAGCCGCGGGACTTCGCCTTCCCGCGAGATCACGCCCCCCATGACGGCTTCCGCAACGAATGGTGGCATTTCAACGGCAATGTGGCCACCGAGGAAGGGCAGCGTTACGGCTTTCAGGCGACCTTCTTCCGCATTGCCCTGACGCCTCCGGCCACGGCGATTCGCGGGCGTCCTTCCCGCTGGGCGGCGCATCAGGTGTGGATGGCGCATGTCGCCCTGACCGACCCCCACCGGCGGCAACACTTCGCCCACGAACGTTTCGCCCGCGAAGCGATGGGGCTGGCCGGCGCCGCCTCGCCTCCATCGCCGTTCAAACTGTGGCTGGGCGATTGGCAAGTAGCCGCGCCCTGCGCCGGTTGCCCGTGGCGCCTGCGCGCGCGCACCGATGATTTCGACCTGGACCTGACTCTGAGGCCGCAAGTGCCGCCGACTCTGCAGGGCGAAGACGGCCTCAGCCGCAAGAGCGCCGAATCCGGCAACGCCTCCTACTACTACTCCATCAGCCGCCTCGCCACCCACGGCACCCTGCGCCTCGGCGGTGGGCAGGCGCAAGCGGTATCCGGTTTATCGTGGTTCGACCGCGAATGGAGCAGCAGCGCATTGGCGCCGCAGCAGGCCGGATGGGACTGGTTCGCCCTGCAACTGCAAGACGGCGTCGACCTCATGTTCTACCGACTGCGCGACCACGCCGGCCACACCGACCCCCACAGCGCCGGCAGCATCCGCTTCGCCGATTTGCCGCCCGAAACCCTGCGCGCGGGCGATGTCGCCCTCACCCCGCTACGCTGGTGGCGCAACTCCGGCGGCGTCGACTACCCGGTGGCGTGGGAGCTGGAAATCGCACCCCTGAAGCGCCGCTGGCGGGTGGAGGCGGTACTCGACGCTCAGGAAATGGCCCTCGCCGTGCGCTATTGGGAGGGCATGGTGGTGGTGCGCGAGGCGGGGCGGGTGATCGGCCGGGGGTATCTCGAAATGACCGGCTACCGCTGATTTGGCTACCGACGGCGCCTGCGATCAACCGAGGCGGCGCGGCTCATCGCGGAAAACCATCCGGAGGCGGAATGTATTGGCATCGTACAAGGGGTTGCCAATCTGCGCAAAATGGTTATAATCTGCCCCTTCACCGTGAAATTGACCGCCGAGTCATCCGGCCGCCGCAATCCACTTGGAGGAATGAAACCATGAACATCCATACCCGAATCATCCGATCCACCACTGCCGCCACCCACGCCCGCACCGCCTCGGCCGTTCTCGCCGCTGGTGCGAATGTGAATGCCGATCTGAACATAATCCCCCCCCCCCCCCCCCCCCCCCCCCCTTCTAAGCTAACATTCGACTCGGCGAGCCGCTCTGTACGCCTGCCGTTTTTCCGCCAAGTTCATTCCTCGAAAGTTGGGCGGAAATCATCCATCCGCCGCCTTGTCATCGTCTTGTTGGCGGGCGTGTTCTCCCTGCTGGCTGTTCCCGCTTCCGCTCAGACCACCACCGTGTGGTCGGCGACGTTTACGGTGGGAACGGTGAACACAGAGCTTTTGGGTTGCAACCTTAAATCGGACTGCGACTCCAAGTTGACGAACAACAGTTTCACGGTTGGCGGCACGAATTATCATTTTACGGGCATATACGACAACAATTCTGGGACTAGAAGCGGTCAATTGAATATTCTTATCAATGCTTTACCGAATACTGCCCTCAAAGCATTGAAATTCTGTGTGGGCTCGACCGAGTTTTCCTTATCGGGTGCCGCGGGAATCTTTATTGCTTGGCCCAACGCCAACCTACCCTGGGCCACCGGCAACACCATCTCCCTGAGCATCGGCTCATCCTGCCCAACAGCAACCACCCCCACTGTCAACCTCTCCGCCGCCCCCAATCCGGTTCCCGAAGGTTCCTCCGTAACCATCACCGCAACCCTCTCGGCGGCGCTGACTTCCAATGTGCGCATCCCGCTGACCATCACCCGAGGCAGCGCCGAAGCCGCCGACATCGGCAGCCTAGCCGCCATCACCATCTCAAGCGGCCAAACCTCCGCCACCGGCTCGCTTTCCACCAACCAAGACACCGACGAACAGGACGAAACCCTCACAGTCGCCCTCGGCACCCTGCCTTCCTCGGTAACCGCCGGCACCGACAACTCGGTTGCCATCACCATCACCGATGACGACAAACCGGCACCGACCGATTTGACCGCCTTGACTGCCCAGCGCGCCACCAGTTCGGCAGGCCCCTTCACCGCCCTCGCCCTCAACCCGGCAACCTTCTCCCACACCACCACCGCCTACTCGGCCTCGGTGACCAACGCCGTTACCCACTTGATACTGACCCCCACCGCGGCACAAAGCGGCGCCACCATACGAGTCGGCAAGAGCGGCAACCTCAACTCAGTGGCGAGCGGCGTTGACAGCAGCGCCATCCCCCTCTCTGTGGGCGCCAACCCCATCTTGGTCGAGGTAACCGCATCGGGCGGCGCCAAGAACACCTACACGGTGAGCATAACCAGAGCGGCGCCATCGGGAAGCGGCCAATCCGACAACGCTGATCTGAGCGCCCTAACCGCCAAAAGCAGCACAGACGGCAGCACTTTCACCACCCTCGCCCTGACGCCCTCTTTCTCGGCCTCCACCACGGCCTATCGGGCTCCGGTGGGCAACGAGGTTACCCATGCGATATTGACGCCTACCACGGCGCACAATGCCGCTTCCATCAAGGTCGGCAAGAGCGGCAGCCTGACGGCGGTGAACAGCGGCTCGGACAGCAGCGCCATTTCCCTCGCCGAGGGGGGCAACGCCATTGTGGTCGAGGTAACCGCCGAGGACGGCAGTACCACGAACTACCGAGTAAGCATAACCAGAGCGGCCATACCGACCACCCTGACCCTCGCCGCCAGCCCCACGGACATCCCCGAAGGCCGCGAATCCGTGGTTACGGCAACGCTGAACCGCCCAGCACCGTCCGGCGGCAGTGTGGTAACGCTGACCATCGACGCAAGCGGCAACACGGCGGCCACCGAGGGCGTCGATTATTCCCTCACCACCAAGACCTTCACCATTGCCGCAGGCCGCCATAGCGAGACGGTTACGCTAACCACCATCGCCGATGAGGTGGACGACGACGGCGAAACCATCACCATCTCCGCCACAAGCACCAACCCGTCTTTGCGCACCGAGCGCGCCCTCGTGCTGACAATCGTGTCGCAGATACAGTCGGAGAGATTGCATGAAACCGCCCTGCCCGAAGTGGCGCGCGCCGTGGCCAGTCGGGTAACCGGCGCCATTTCCACGCGAGTGGGGCGGGCATTGAATGGGAGCGGGAGCGGTGGTGTCTCGGCCAGTCTCGGCGGGCAGAGTTCCCTCGCGGGCGTCTTGCAAACCCATGCGCCGGGTTTGGTCAACGACAACATCCCCCTGCGCGACTTGCTGGACGGCTCCGATTTCGTTCTGCCGTTCCACACCAGAGAAGAGGGCGGCGGCCTGCGTAAAACCTCCCTGTGGGGCAGCGGCGAATACCGCAATCTGTCCGGCGAGAATGACGGCGTGGACTTCGACGGCAGTTTGTACGGCGCGCAAATCGGCGTGGATCACAAGGTGCGCGAAAACCTGCTGGCGGGCGTGGCCTTGTCGTGGAGTGAGGGCGAACTGGAATACGAGGACACTAGCGAAAGCGGCGGCGCAAGCGGAGTCAGCAAGGGCGACTACGAAATCGACTTACTTGCCATCCACCCCTACTTCGGCTGGCGTTCGGGTCAACGCCACTGGTGGGCCACCGCCGGCTACGGCACCGGCGAAGTGGAAATCACACCGCAAGACGGCGAATCGTCATCCAACGATGTAACCCTGCAATCCGTGAGTCTGGGCGGCAGCGGCCTGTTGTGGTCGCGCGATGACGCCAGTGTGCGCCTCAAGGGGGAAATCGCGCGCACCGACTTGGAGGTGGAAAAAACCGCCCAAGTTGCCGCCATGACAGTGGAAACCACCCTGATTCGATTCGCCGCCGAAGCGAGCAGTAGCCGCCACTTGAGCGGCGGCGGCCACCTATCGCCCTCCATCTCCCTCGGCCTACGCCACGACGGCGGAGACGGCGTAGACGGCAACACCAGCACCGGCGCGGAATTCCACGGCAGCGTGCGCTACGCCAACCCGAAAACCGGCTGGAACGCCGAAACCTCGGCACACACCCTGTTAGGCCGCAGCGACTACGAGGAATGGGGAATACAAGCCTCCCTACGCCTATCCCCCAGCGCAGGCGGTCACGGCCTGTCCTTCGAAATGAGCCCCGGCTACGGCAATCACGGCGGGGACGGCAACACCGGCCAAATCTGGTCGAACGGCCTACGCGAAACCACCCCGACCACTCACGACCCCAGCGGACGACTGGAAATGAATCTGGGCTACGGCCTGTCCACCCCCGGCGAGCGAGACGGCTTGCTGACCCCGTGGAGCGGTTTGACCCTGCAAGACAACGGCAAACTGTACCGCATAGGGTTGGATTGGTCTTCCGGCGGGCAATTCACCCTGCGCCTGCACGGAGAACGCCGCGAGCATGGGAACGAGCGCGCGGATGCCGACCATGCGATTTTATTGAAGGGAGAGGCGCGTTTCTGACCGTTACAGGCTACGGACGGCGGGCGACTTGATTTGGCGACGCCCGCCATCCCATTCCGCACCTTTGCTCAGGGCGGTGGCGATTTCCTCAAGGCGCCACCGCCCCTTTTTTCTTTTTTGCTCCCGCGCCCCTCGCCCCTCGTCTAGGGCGACTTGATCCGTCAGGCGGTGCCGGCGATGCTTTCGTGCAGGCGATCCTGTTGTTCGCGCCACGCCAGCGCTTCGGGGTCGAAATCGCGAGTTGGCGGGGTTTCCGTGGCGTAGTGGTGGAAGCGGTCTTCGCCGCGTACCAGTAGGGCGCTGTAGCCCGGCAGTTTGGTCTGGCAAATGTGCGGCGCGATGTACTGGATGTTGAGGCCGATGCGCCGGTCGGCGCTGCGGTTGGGCAGGGAGGCGTGCAGGGTCCAGCCGTGGTGGAATGAGGCTTGGCCCGGGGCGAGGGTGCAATACACGGCGCTTTGCTCGTCTACCCCGTGCACCGTCTGGCTCTGGAACAGTACATTGGTTTCGTCCGCGGCCGAGGTGTCGTGTTCCAGCCGTCCGGCGGCGTGGCTGCCGGGGATCATTCTCATGCAGCCGCTCTCTCGGTCGGCGGCGGACAACGCCAGCCATACCGATACTTGGTCGTCGCCGTCCAGCCCCCAGTAGGTGAGGTCTTGATGCCAGCTCACGTGGGTGGGGGTATGAGCCTCCTTGATGATGTAGGTGGTGTTGTACAGCAGGATGTCGGCACCGATGAGTTGCTCGACCACATCGAGAATGGCGGGGTGAGTCGCCAGTTCGTAGGGGGAGCGTAGGATGGTGTGCATTTTCGCCAGATAGTGCACCGCGCCCAGACGATTTTCCGCCTGCTCCATGATGCGGCGGTGGCGCAGGGCTTGTGGCGCGCTGATAATGTCGATGGGGGAGAGGAACCCCTGTTTTTCGTACTCGCTTTTCAGATTTTTCAGATGGTCGGGCATGGCGGATTCACCGGTTGAATGGCTATTTGCTACTCCTCGATGCGGAAATACACGGACAAACTGGCCTCGTAACTCACCTCGTCGAAGGAAGTCTCGCGCGGCGCGGCGGTAACCGCTTGCGGCGGATACGCATCCACCGAACGGGCAAGCGATGACTCGGTCCTGTAGTACGACACGGATTGCTCCAGCGCCCGCGCGCCGCCGGTGGCAAAGCGGTGGGTCTGCGCATCGCCGAAACTCACCGCAATGAGGGTCAGTCCGAGGGCGTCCTCGTAGTGCGCCTTCTGCCGCATCACATCGGCGAGGGCGTCCATCTTGACCTGTTCGTTGAATTCGTCTCGCTTGGTGTGCTCGAAGGACAGGTCGGACAGGTCGATTTCCGGATTGGCGTCGGCCACCGTGGCGATGGCGGCGAGGTGCGCTTCCGTGGCGATGCGCACCGCCATGCGGTTGACCACTTCAAAGGTTTTCGGCTTGTCGCCGAACCAGCCGTATTGGGGGGAAGTGGAAAATCGCGAGCTCTTTATATTGTCCGCGGCGATGCCCGAGGTGGTGAGTTGTTGGACGATGGTTTCGCGTAATCCGGCGTTGGCGTTGATGGCTTCGGACAGCAGTTTGTGCTCGGTGGTGATGAGCAAGCTGACGATGGCTCGATCCGAATACGCCTTGAGATCGGCCTCGCCTTCGATGCGTACATGGCGGCCTTCGGGGTGGAGGAATTCGCGCAATTCTTCGGGGGTGCCCTTGAGTTCCGGCTGCGCTTGGGCGACTAGCGGCACGGCGCACAGGGCGAGCAAGAGGAGCAATCGGGGATTCTTCATGGCGATCTCTGGTGAACGGGTCGAGGAGACGAAAGTGTAGCACGGCACGGCGGCGGTGACGGATCATCATAATGCTGTGTTGCCGCCCGCAATCTCGTACAATCGCCGGGAATTTCAGCCGCGTGGAGTGTGAGTGGATTGCAGTCATGGCCGAGAAGAAACGATGCTGGTGGTGCGGGGACGATCCGCTGTATCGGCAATACCACGACAGGGAATGGGGGGTGCCGCTGCACGACGACCGGCGGTTGTTCGAGCTGTTGTGTTTGGAGGGCGCTCAGGCCGGCCTGAGCTGGATTACCATTCTGCGAAAACGGGATGCCTACCGCGCCGCCTTCGATGGTTTCGACGCCGCCCGAATCGCCGCTTACGATACCGCCAAAATTGCCGAGTTGCTCGGCGACGCGCGCTTGGTGCGCAATCGCCTCAAGGTGAACGCCTTTGTGACCAACGCCCGCGCCTATCTGGCTCTGCGGGAGTCGGGGGAGACCTTGGATCGCTGGTTGTGGAAATATGTGGACGGCGAGCCGTTGCAAAATGCGTGGCGCTCCGCCGAGCAGGTTCCGGCATCCACGCCGTTGTCGGCGCGGTTGGCTGCGGACTTGAAGAAAGTCGGCTTCGTCTTCGTCGGCGACACCATTTGCTACGCCTTCATGCAGGCCGCCGGTTTGGTCAACGACCATGTCGTCGATTGCCACCGATACCGCGTGCTCGGCGAGCCGGGGCGCTGATACCTTGCGATTGCGCATGGACACGGATGCCCTGAAACCGGCGCGGCGGGCGATGGCGTCCGCCGTTCCCTATATTCTCATGCTGTCCTGCGGGGTGATCTGGGGCATGACCTTCTCCCTCGCCCGCATCGCCGCCTCGGGGCAGGCTCATCCGGTCGGACTGGCCTTCTGGCAGGCGTTCGGCGGCGGCCTCGCGTTGCTGGTTTTCGTTCTGCTACGGCGGCGAGGGGGGCGCTTCCGTTTCCATTTCCATTTCGGCGGCGCAAACTGCAGGCACGCCTGCTTCATCGCCATTTTCGGCACCGCCGTGCCCGCCACGCTCTATTTCTATGCGGCGCCCGAGGTGCCCGCCGGCGTGCTGGCGATTACCGTGGCGCTGGTGCCGATGCTGACATATGCGTTGTCGTGGATGTTGGCTATCGATCGCTTCGGGCTGTGGCGTTTCCTCGGCGTCCTCATGGGATTCCTCGCCATGCTGTTGTTGGTCGCGCCCGACGCCAGCTTGCCCGATCCGTCCATGGCGCGTTGGCTGATATTGCCTCTGATCGCCTCGGTTTGCTACACGCTGGAAAACGTCTATGTGGATCGATCCATCCCGCAAGACGCCGATATGGTCGGGCTGCTGACCGGCGGGTTGTTCGTCGCGGCGCTGATGCTGCTGCCGGTGATGTACGCCGAGGAGGCGTTCTACCCCATCAACCTGCCGTTGGACGCGGCCGAGACGGCCATGCTGGCGATGATGCTGGTGAGCAGCGTGGCGTACATAATGTTCCTCTTGGTGATCAAAATGGCCGGCGCGGTGTTTGCCAGTTTGGCCGGCTATGTGATCACTCTGGCCGGCGTGTTTTGGGGGATGGTGTTCTTTTCCGAGCGCCATTCCCTGTGGGTGTGGGGGGCGCTGGCGTTGATGTTGCTGGGCATGGTGCTGGTAACGCCGCGCCGCAGCGCTCCAGACATCGGCGCCCACGGCTAGACGCGCCGCTAGTCGCCTGCCGCTTGCCGTTTTGGTTACTGCGCCAGCAACTTGTTGATGCGCCTCACATACCCGCTGGGATCCTGCAGAGACGCGCCCTCCGCCAGCGCCGCCTGATCGAACAGCACCCGCGCCCAGTCCTCCGCCAGTTCGCCTTCGGAGTCGATGCGCTGGACGATGGCGTGCTGCGGGTTGATTTCCAGAATCGGTTTCGCGCTCGGCGCGTCCTGGACGATGGCCTGCAGAATCCGCTCCATGTTGGCGCCTATATCGTGTTGATCCGCCACCAAGCAGGCGGGCGAATCCACCAAGCGATTGGAAAGCCGCACATCCTTGACCCGATCTGCCAGCACCGACTTGATTTTGTCCACCAACGGTTGCAATCGATCCGCCTGCTCCTGCTCCTTCTCCTCGCCGCCTTCGAGTTCGCCCAGATCGAGATCGCCCTTGGCGATGGACTGCAACGGCTTTTCCCGATAACTGCCGAGATGGCCGACCACCCATTCGTCCACCGGATCCGAAAGGAGTAGCACCTCGATATCGTTCTTGCGGAAAATCTCGAGATGAGGCGACGATCTCGCCGCCGCCGGGCTGTCCGCGGTCACATAGTAAATCGCCCTTTGAGTCTCGGCCATGCGCGCGCAGTAGTCTTCCAGCGAGATCAGGGGACGGCTCGCCTCCCCATCGCCTCCCTCGGCCCCCTCGCCGTGAGTCGAGGCGAAGCGCAACAACTCGACTATGTGGTCGCGGTTTTCGGAATCCTCGATCACCCCCTCCTTGAGCACGCGGCCATATTCCTTCCACAGCGCCGCGTATTGGTCCGCATCCTTGTCGGCGACTCGCTTCAACTCGGCCAGCACTTTTTTCACCGAGGCGGCGCGAATCTTGTCGATCGCCTGATTCTCCTGAAGGAATTCCCGCGACACATTCAGCGGCAGATCGGCGCAATCCACGAGGCCGCGCACGAAGCGCAGGTAATTCGGCATCAACTGCTTGGCGTCCTCGGTGATGAATATGCGCCGCACATACAGCTTGATGCCGCGACGCTGCTCGCGATCCCACAGGTCGAACGGCGCCTTCGCCGGCACATAGAACAACGAGATGTATTCCAGCTTCCCCTCGACCCGATTGTGCAGGACGAGTGCCGGCGGCTGCGGATCGTAGCTGAGCGCGGTGTAGAAGGCATTGTGTTCCTCGGTGGAGACCTCGGCCTTCGCCCGCGTCCACAGGGCGCGGCCGGTGTTGACGGTTTCCCACTGGGGCGCCTGATTTTCACTGTCCCCATCGGGCGCTTTGGGCATGCGGATCGGCAGGGAGATGTGGTCGGAATAGGTGGCGATGATGGTGCGCAGGCGGTGATGATCCAGATATTCCGTCTGCTCGCGCTGCAGGTCGAGGATGATTTCCGTGCCGCGCTCGGGGCGGTCGATGCGCTCGATGGTGTATTCGCCGCTGCCGTCGGAAACCCATTTGACCCCCTCCGAGGACGGCGTACCGGCGCGCCGGGTGAGCAGGGTAACTCGCTTGGCAACGAGAAAACTCGAATAGAAGCCGACGCCGAATTGCCCGATGAAGGCGCTGTCGCGGGCGTCTTTCTCAGCCATCTGCTCGAGAAATTTGCGCGTGCCGGAGCGGGCGATGGTGCCGATATTTTCGATCACCTCGGCGTGGCTCATGCCGATGCCGTTGTCGCTCACGGTGAGGGTTTTCTTCCTGCCGTCCACATCGACCCGAATGCCGAGGGCGTCATCCTCCTCGTACAGATTTTTGTCGGTCAGCGCGAGAAAACGCAGCCGGTCGCAGGCATCCGAGGCGTTGGAAATCAGTTCCCGCAGGAATATCTCCTTGTTGCTGTAGAGGGAGTGGATGATGAGATGCAGCAGCTGTTGCACCTCGGTTTGAAACGCATGGGTTTCCACGGTGGATTTCGCGGTCATGGTCGGGTTGCGTGAGAAATGCCGGGGAAGTGGGGGTATCGCGGTGTTTTTCAACCTGCCGCCGGCTAGCCCGCATCCATTGACCGGAGGGGGCGATATCCGTATAGTTCGACGCCGTGGCCGCAATGCGCCGTCGGCGAAAAGCGGGGTATAGCGCAGTCTGGTAGCGCGCCTGCTTTGGGAGCAGGATGTCGGGAGTTCAAATCTCTCTACCCCGACCAGTTTTGTAAAATTTTCAATCTTTGCGCCCGTAGCCCAATCGGATAGAGCAACGGCCTTCTAAGCCGTAGGTTACAGGTTCGAATCCTGTCGGGCGCGCCATGAAAGCTTATATGTGCGGGCGCAGGCCGGATGAATGAAATTATGGTGAACGTAGCTCAGTTGGTAGAGCCCCGGATTGTGATTCCGGCCGTCGTGGGTTCGAGTCCCATCGTTCACCCCAATTTTGCGCGCGAGGCGCGGTCAGGGCCGTTAGCTCAGTTGGCAGAGCAGCTGACTCTTAATCAGCGGGTCGTAGGTTCGAGCCCTACACGGCCCACCAGCAATTCGCGGTGGACGGCAAGACGAGGTAGCGCGAGAGTGGCGGAATTGGTAGACGCGCTGGATTTAGGTTCCAGTGGGGCAACCCGTGAGAGTTCGAGTCTCTCCTTTCGCACCAGTCTCATCGTTATTCAAACTTCGAACCATTCTTTTTTCGGACGATCGTAACCATGCAAGTAACGGTTGAAGAATCCGGCGCCATCGAGCGCAGGATCACGGTTTCCGTGCCGCACGCCGAGGTCGAGCGGGAAATCGAAAAGCGCCTGCGCGCTCTGGCCAGACGGGCGCGCATCCCCGGTTTCCGCCCGGGCAAGGCTCCTCGCGGCATCGTCGATAAGAGATACGGCGCGCAGGTAACCGACGAGGTGGTCAGCGACACCATCAACACCAGCTATCGGGAAGCGCTCGGCAAGGAGGCCATCGAACCGGCCGGTTTGCTGTCCATCGAACCCAAGCCGTTTGCGCCGGGGGACGATCTTCGCTACATCGCCACGGTCGAACTGTATCCACCCATCCCCTCCCCCACGCTGGCCGGCAGAACCATCGAAAAGCCGCGCTGCGCCGTAACCGCCGAGGATGTGGAGCGAACCTTGCTGAACATCCGCAAGCAACACGCGGATTTTGTCGCCAAGGAGGGAAAATCGGAAAAGGGAGATCGGATTACCATCGACTTCGACGGCACAATCGACGGCCGTCCCTTCGCCGGCGGATCCGCCGAAAACCATCGGTTGGTGCTGGGGGAAGGGGATATGCTTGATCCCTTCGAGAACGAGTTGCTCGGCCTCGAGGCCGGTGCCGCCAAGCAGGTCGCCTTCACCTTTCCAGATAGATATTCCGGTAGCGAGGTGGCCGGCAAGGCGGCGTCGTTCGAGGTGGTGGTGAAGGCGGTGGAGCGGCGGGTGTTGCCGGAGTGCGACGAGGCGTTCGCACGCAAACTGGGGGTTGCCGAGGGCGGCATGGAGAAGATGCGCGCGGAGATCGAGGTCAACCTGCAGCGCGAATTGGACACGCGAATGCGCGCCGTGCTGCGCGATCGGGTCATGGACGAGCTGGTGAAGGCCAATGAAATCGAGGTGCCCACGGCGCTCATCGAAGCGGAAATCGAGCGGCGCATGAAGGCAGTCGAGCAGCAAATGGCGGCGCAGGGGATGGCGAAACAGCAGATCAAGCGCGAGCATTTCGCCGCCGACGCCAAGCGACAGGTGCTGATCGGCTTGGTCGCCCGCGAGATCATGGAAAAATTCGACCTGAAGGTGGATAGCGCCGATCTGCGTCGCAGGATCGAGGAAATGGCCGCCGACTACGATGACAGCGCGGCCTGGATCAACTGGCATTATTCCGAACCCGCCAGATTGCGCCGAATCGAAGCGATGATGCTGGAGGAACAGGTGGTCGATCGCATGCTCGAAACCGCCGCCGTTACCGAAAAGAAGGTATCATTTCAGGAATTCATGAATCCCGCGGGCGAGTGATACGGCCGAGCCGCCGCTTTTTCCTTTTCGCTATTTTCCTTTCCATCCATGCCCGTCCCGGCGAGCGTGATCATCGGTTGAACGACATGCAAAACAACGAACATTCCGGCGCCACCCGCCCGAAAAACCTGAATTTGGTCCCCATGGTGATCGAGACCACCGGCCGCGGCGAGCGCGCATTTGACATCTATTCCCGGCTGCTCAAGGAGCGGGTGGTGTTTCTGGTGGGGCAGTGCGAGGATCAGATGGCCAATCTCATCGTCGCCCAGTTGCTCTTTCTCGAATCGGAAAATCCGGAGAAGGACATCTCCCTGTACATCAACAGCCCCGGCGGAGTGGTCTCGGCGGGGCTCGCCATCTACGACACCATGCAGTTCATCCGCCCCGATGTGAGCACCGTGTGCATCGGTCAGGCCGCCAGCATGGGCGCGGTCATTCTGGCTGGCGGGACGCCGAAAAAACGTCATGCCCTGCCGCATTCCAGAGTGATGATTCACCAGCCTCTGGGCGGCTCTCAGGGGCAGGCTTCCGACATCGAAATCCATACCCGCGAAATTCTCCAAGCGCGCGAGCGCCTCAATCGGATATTCGTCGAGCACACCGGCCAAACCCTCAAGCGAATCCGTCAGGACACCGATCGCGACTATTTTCTGAGCGCCGCCGAGGCCGCCGAATACGGCATCATCGACTCGGTGCTGAGCACTCGGTTATGACATCCGTGTAATGAAAAGGGGTTGAAAAAAGCCGGAAAACCCTGCAATCTCGCGTTATGTTACGCAATCATGTACTTCCCTGATGCCTGAAAATCCACCCGTAAAGTTGGGAGACAAACTGCTGTATTGCTCGTTCTGCGGCAAGAGTCAGCACGATGTGGGCAAGCTGATCGCCGGCCCGTCCGTGTACATCTGCGACGAATGCGTCGAGCTGTGCAACGAAATCATCCGCAATGAAGGCGGCAACGGCGCCGGCGCGAATGCTCAGGGGGACGCCAAGAGATTCCCCACTCCGCCGGAAATTCACAATTTCCTGGAGGATTATGTCATCGGCCAACAGGTCGCCAAGAAGACCCTCTCGGTGGCGGTTTACAACCACTACAAGCGCATCGAAAACGAACAGGCGGTCGGCGAGGTGGATATTTCCAAGAGCAATATCCTGCTCATCGGCCCCACCGGCTCGGGCAAGACCCTGTTGGCGGAAACGTTGGCGAAGCAGCTCGATGTTCCCTTCACCATCGCCGACGCCACCACCCTGACCGAGGCCGGTTATGTGGGCGAGGATGTCGAGAACATCATCCAGAAACTGCTGCAAACCTGCGACTACAACATCGAAAAAGCCCAGCAGGGCATCGTCTATGTGGATGAGATCGACAAGATTTCGCGGAAATCCGACAACCCCTCCATTACTCGGGACGTTTCCGGCGAGGGGGTGCAGCAGGCGCTGTTGAAGCTGGTCGAGGGCACCGTCGCCTCCATCCCGCCTCAGGGAGGGCGCAAGCATCCCCAGCAGGAATTTCTGCAGGTGGACACGCGCAATATCCTGTTCATCTGCGGCGGCGCCTTCGCCGGGCTGGAAAAGGTCATTCAGGGGCGCACGGAAAAATCCGGCATCGGCTTCGGCGCCGATATTCGGGAAAAAACCGCCGGTGAGCGCGCCAACGAACTGCTGCAGGAACTGGAACCCGAAGATCTGATCAAATACGGCTTGATCCCCGAATTCATCGGCCGCCTGCCGGTGGTCGCGACTCTGGAGGAGTTGGACGAGTTGGCGCTCATTCGCATTCTCACCGAGCCGCGCAACGCCCTCACCAAGCAATACGCCAAATTGTTCAAACTGGAGGGGGTCGAACTGGAATTCCGCCCCGAAGCGCTGCGCCAGATCGCCAAAAAGGCGATGGAACGAAAGGCCGGCGCGCGCGGCCTGCGCTCGATTCTCGAAAATGCCCTGCTGGAAACCATGTACGAACTGCCGTCCATCGCGGGAATCAAGAAGGTGATCGTCGACGAGTCGGTCATCGTCGAGGGCTCGCGACCCTTGTATGTCTATCAGGAAGCCAAGGCGAAATTGACCGCCGGAGCTTCCTCCTGACGCTCATCCGGCCGAGCGGCCGACTGCCCAGTCTCATCCTCTGAACTTCCGCCCATGTCCGACCCCCTGATCGAAACCGACCTGCCGGTATTGCCGTTGCGCGATGTGGTGGTTTTCCCCCATATGGTGATCCCGCTGTTCGTCGGGCGGACGCGCTCGATCAAGGCGCTGGATATGGCCATGACGAGCGGACGCAACATCCTGCTGGTGGCGCAGAAGGACGCGCTGCAGGATTCGCCCACGCCGGACGATATCTACCGGGTGGGCACCGTCGCCTCCATCCTGCAGCTGCTGAAGATGCCGGACGGCACCGTCAAGGTGCTGGTGGAGGGCAAGCGGCGGGCGCTCATCGCCCGATTCACTCACAGCCCGCAGGACGAGGAGGAGGGCTTCACCTGCGAGGCGGAAGTGGTCGACGATGTGCATATTTCCACGCGGGAATCGGACGTGCTGATGCGCGCCGTGGCCGCCGAATTCGAGAAATATGTCAAACTGAATCCCAAGATACCGCCGGAGATTCTCACCTCCCTCGCCGGCATCGACAAGCCCGGCCGCATCGGCGACGCCATCGCCGCCCACCTCAACCTGAAGAACGATGCCAAGCAGAAAATTCTCGAACTGATCGACGCCACGGCGCGCTTGGAGCACATTCTCGGCGTCATGGAATCGGAGATCGACCTGCTGCAGGTGGAAAAGCGCATTCGCAGCCGCGTCAAGAAGCAGATGGAAAAGAGCCAGCGGGAGTACTACCTGAACGAGCAGATGAAGGCGATCCAGAAGGAATTGGGAGAGATGGACGATATTCCCAACGAGATCGACGAACTTACCGCCAGAATTGCCGATTCCGGCATGTCGGACGAGGCGCGGGGGAAAGCCGAGGGCGAGCTGAAAAAATTGAAGATGATGTCGCCCATGTCGGCGGAAGCGACCGTGGTGCGCAATTACATCGACTGGCTGCTGGCGGCGCCGTGGAAACAGCGCAGTCGCATCTCCAAGAACTTGGTGAAGGCGCAGAAGATACTGGATGAGGATCACTACGGGCTGGAAAAGGTCAAGGAGCGGATTCTCGAATATCTGGCGGTGCAGCAGCGGGTGCGGAAGTCGAAGGCGGCGATCCTCTGTCTGGTGGGCCCGCCCGGCGTGGGCAAGACCTCTCTGGGGCAGTCCATCGCGCGCGCCACCAACCGCAAATTCCTGCGAATGCCGCTCGGCGGCGTGCGCGACGAGGCGGAAATTCGCGGGCATCGGCGCACCTATATCGGCTCGATGCCGGGCAAGATCATCCAGAATCTGGCCAAGGGCAAGACGCGCAACCCGCTCTTCATGCTCGACGAAGTGGACAAGATGTCCATGGATTTTCGCGGCGACCCGTCCTCGGCGCTGCTGGAGGTGCTCGATCCGGAGCAGAACCATACATTCGGCGATCACTATCTGGAGGTCGATTATGACCTGTCCGATGTCATGTTCATCGCCACGGCCAACACCCTCAACATACCTAGTCCACTGCTCGACCGCATGGAGGTCATCCGCATTTCCGGCTATACCGAGGAGGAAAAATGCGAGATCGCCAACCGCTATCTGCTGCCGAAACAGCGCGCCAACAACGGCCTGAAGAAAACCGAGGTTCGCATCAGCAGCCAAGCCATCCGCGAGATCATCGCGTCTTGGACGCGCGAGGCCGGAGTGCGCAGTCTGGAGCGGGAGATCGCGAAAATCTTCCGCAAGGTGGTGAAGGAATTCCTCCTCAACAAGCGCAAGAAGCGAGCCAACATCACGCAGGCCAGTCTGGAAAGATACCTCGGCGTCAAGCGATACCGCCGCAACGGCATCGAGCAGGAGAACAAGGTCGGTCAGGTAACCGGGCTGGCGTGGACCGAGGTGGGCGGCGAGTTGCTGACCATAGAGGCCGTGGTCATGCCGGGCAAGGGCAAGCACCTGTACACCGGCAAACTCGGCAATGTCATGCAGGAATCCATCACCGCGGCCATCAGCGTGGTGCGCAGCCGCAGCGTGCAGTGGGGCATCGACGCCCAGTTCCACCAGAATCGGGATATCCACATCCATGTTCCCGAAGGGGCGACGCCCAAGGACGGCCCCAGCGCCGGCATCGGCATGTGCGTCGCCATCATCTCCGCCCTGACCGGCATTCCGGCGTGGTCGAATGTTGCCATGACCGGAGAAATCACCCTGCGCGGCGAGGTGCTGCCCATCGGCGGCCTCAAGGAAAAATTGCTCGCGGCGCATCGCGCCGGCCTGAAAACGGCGCTGATCCCATTTGAAAATTCCCGCGAATTGCGGGAGATTCCGGAAAAAATTCGCCGCGAATTGCAGATAAAGCCGGTGAAGTGGATCGACGAGGTGCTCGAATTGGCTCTGGAGAAAACACCTAGCGCCAACGCCAAATCCAGCAAGGCGGCGGCAAAACCCCGGCGCAGGAAGAAGGCAGAAAGCGGCGCCAATGTAATCGCCCACTAGGGTAGGCACCGCCGTCGGCTACTATTTTGCGCACGTTTTCGTGCGCGGTTTCGCGCGGGCAGTTGCGCGAAATTTCTCCCGAACCCATTGTCCGCGCGGATTTCATCCGCCGCCGTCGGCAAAATTTCTGGGTAATTGGCGAAAATCGCGGCAATCGGTTATTGCTTTTGCCGTGCGGGTTTTATTATGATTGCTCGGCGTAGCGGCGCAGGCGGGGGTATCTCGCTGAACAAGTGCCGTCTCGGTGGCCGTAGCAAAGCGGCGTAATTGGCGAAGGCGATACAGAACCGTCGAGCGTTTCAGGTACTGTCAGGGTGACAGCCCGCTCGGTGAGCATGAATCGATTTCGTTTATTTCAACCCAACAGAGAGGAAACAGTATCATGAACAAAGCTGAACTGATCGATGCGGTGGTATCCCGAACAGATTTGACCAAAACCGATGCGGCCGGCGCTGTAGATGCCGTGTTCGAATCCATTACCGAGGCGCTATCCAATCGCAGCACGGTTTCACTCATCGGATTCGGAACATTTTCCACCAGCGACCGTCCAGCGCGCGCTGGGCGCAATCCGCGCACCGGCGAAACCATTCACATCAAGGCCACCTGCGTGCCCAAATTCAAGGCCGGCAAAGGCTTGAAGGACGCCGTAAACTGATCCGGTTTATGGGGTAGCGGGTAAGCGAGTCTTTCCCGGGCGCTTAGCTCAGCTGGGAGAGCGTCGCCCTTACAAGGCGAAAGTCGCAGGTTCGAGCCCTGCAGCGCCCACCATCATCTCAGGAGCGGTAGTTCAGTTGGTTAGAATACCGGCCTGTCACGCCGGGGGTCGCGGGTTCGAGCCCCGTCCGCTCCGCCACAGACGATTACCATTGCGAGACGCCCCCGTCTCGCATTTTTTTGTTGTTCCGAGCAAGCCGTGCCCGTGAGCGGTACAATCTAGCGCCTCGCAATTCAAATTCATCCCCGTGAAAATTATATGCTGACCAAAATCCGCGAACAGGCAACCGGCGGACTGGCCTGGGTGGTCGTCATCCTCATCTCCATCCCGTTCGCGCTGTGGGGAATCCAGTCCTATTTCGGCAATCCCGCCGACATCCCCGTGGCTACGGTCAACGGCGAAAAAATCCCGCTGTACGCCTATCAGAACGAGCTGTCTCGGCAGCGTCAGGCGCTACTGCAGCAATCGGACGGCGCCATCGATTCGTCGCTACTGGAGAGCGCCGAAATGCGCAATCGGGTGGTCGAATCGATGATCGCGAGCCGCCTCATGGGCCAGTATGTGCGCGAGCGCGATTACCATCTGTCCGATGAACGGCTACGCCAGCGCATCCAATCCACCGAGATATTTTTCCGCGACGGGCAATTCGATGCCGAGCTGTACCGGGATCTGTTGCGGCGCAACGGTTTCACGCCGCAGGCATATGAGACCGCCGAGCGGCAAATCGCCGTCATCGAACTGCTGTCCTCGGCGGTAACCGACTCGGCATTCGTGAGCGAATGGGAGGTGGAGCGGCTGTTGCAACTGCAAGCGCAAACGCGCACGACCGACTATGTGATCGTGCCGACCAGTCGTTTCGATGCGGAAATCGACATCGATGACGCCGCCGTGGAGCAGTATTATCAGGACAACCTGTCTCGCTATCAGTCGCCGGCTCGCATCAAGGTGGACTACATCGAGCTCGCCGTGGACGATCTGGCGCGCGGCGTCGAGCCGTCGGAATCTGAAATTCAGGATTCCTATAGGCAAAACCGCGAGCGCTACAAACAGGCGGAAACCCGCCGGGCAAGCCATATCCTGTTCGCCGTCGACGCCGACGCCGAACAAGCCGAGCGTGATGAAGTGCGGGCCGAGGCGGAAACGGTGCTGGCCGAATCTCGCGTCGAGGACGCGGATTTCGCCGATCTGGCGCAGCGCCATTCCGACGATCCGGGCTCCAAGGAGAACGGCGGAGACCTCGGCGTGGTCACTCGCGGGCAGATGGTCGCGCCCTTCGAGGAAGCGGTATTCGACATGGTCGAGGACGAAATTCGCGGCCCCATCGAAACCCGTTTCGGCTACCACATCATCAAGTTGACGGAATTGCGCGAGGAGCAGCAACAGCCGCTGGATGAGGTACGCGAGGAAGTCGCCGAGGCGGTGCGGCGCGCCCACGCCGAAAATCTGTTCTCCGAACTGGGCGAGACATTCGAGAATCGGGTATTCGAGAACCCCGACAGCCTCGCCGTCGCCGCCGATGATCTCGGGCTGGAAATCAAGCAGACCGACTGGTTTACCGCAGACGCCGGCGAGGGGGTGGCCGACGAAGCCGCGGTGCGGCGCGCGGCGTTCAGCGAGGATGTGCTCGAGGAGGACTTGAACAGCGCCGCCATCGAACTCGGCTTCGACCATCTGGTGGCGGTCCACAAGGCCGACTATGAGGAAGCCCGTCCGCAACCGTTCGAGAGCGTCCGCGACGCCATCGAGCAAAACCTGAAACTGCAACAGTCAAGCCAGCGGGCGCGGCAGTTGGGCGAGCAGCTGGTGGCCGACTTGAATGCCGAGCAGGGAGAGCAGGGAGAGCAGGGAGAGCAGGGAGAGCAGGGCGATTGGGCCGGGCTGCTGGCCGCTCGGCAACTCGAGTCCCAACCCCTCGCCGAAACGCGCGATGAAGTGCCGGCGGAACTGGCGGAACTGGGTGAAGCGGTTTTCGCTCAAGCCGCTCCGGCGGACGGCGCGACCGTGTACGGCGGCGTTTCTCTGAGCAATGGCGACTACGCGGTGTACGCCCTCGAATCTGTGATACCGGGGGATGTGGAAAGCGTTGACGAGGCCGAACGTTCCGCCTTGCGGCAACAGCTGCTGGCGCGCGACGGCGACGGTTTGTACCGGCAGTTGCGCCAGACCATACGGCAAAACGCGGATGTGGCCATCGATCGGCAGACCCTCGAGAACCCGAACGCCGCCTATCAGTCGGGCTATCGGTAATCGACTGCCGCTATCGACCAGGGGATCGTCTCTCCGGCGCGCAGGGGAACGATTTCATCGCCGCCCCCGGCCGGATAGGCGGGCGCCACCCGCCAAGCATTTTTCTCCAGAGTCAATTTCCCCGAATTGCGCGCAAGGCCGTAGAAATCGGCGCCGTAATGGCTGGCAAACCCTTCGAGTTTGTCGAGCGCGCCCATCCCCTCGAACACCTCGGCATACAGTTCCATGGCGCCGTGGGCGGAATAGATGCCGGCGCAGCCGCACGCGCTTTCCTTGGCGTTTCGGGTATGGGGGGCGCTGTCGGTGCCGAGGAAGAACGATGGATCGCCGCAAGTGGCGGCCTCGAGCAGCGCCAGCCGATGCCGTTCGCGCTTGAGCACCGGCAGACAATGGGCGTGCGGGCGAATCCCGCCGCGAAAAATCTCGTTGCGATTGAACAGTAGGTGGTGCGGCGTTATGGTCGCCGCCACATTGCCCCCGGCCTGCTTGACGAACTGCACGCCCTGTTCGGTGGTTACATGCTCAAGGATGATTTTCAGGTTCGGCAGCTCCCGCTGCAGGGGGATGAGCACCTGCTCGATGAACACCGCCTCGCGGTCGAACACATCCACCTGCGGATCGGTTACTTCCCCATGCACCTGCAGCACCAAGCCCCATTCCGCCATGGCCTCCAGCACCGGCATGATGCGGCTGATTCTGGTCACTCCGGAATCCGAGTTGGTGGTGGCGCCGGCCGGATAGAGTTTGAAGCCGACGATGGCCGGCTGCGCCGCCGCCTCGCGCACCTCGCGGGGGGGAGTGTTGTCGGTCAAGTAGAGAGACAACAGCGGGTTGAATCCGGCTTCCACCGGCGCGGCTGCCATAATCTCGGCGCGATAGTCGAGCGCCCGAGCGGTGCTGACCACGGGCGGCGACAGGTTCGGCATGACCATGGCGCGGGCAAATCTCTCGGCGGTGTGCGCGACCACGTGGGCTAACAGTTCGTCCTGACGCAGATGTACATGCCAATCGTCGGGGCGAGTGATGGTCAGTGTTTCTTTCATTATGCGTATTATAGTTTAGCCAAAGGGAATTACATGCTTAATTCCACCCAAGATAAACAGGGTAAAATAAAACGATGATCAGAACCTACGAATACCGAGTGCTGCCGCAAAAGGGTCAGGAAAAGCGCCTGCTTGTCCTGCTCGGCATGACGCGCGGGTTGTACAACGCGGCGTTGCAGGAACGAATCGATTGCTACAAGCGGACTGGGCGGGGGGTTTCGTACTACGACCAATGCAAAAGTTTGACCGAGATACGCTCATTTGACGAAGGGTGGCGTGAGCAGTCCGCACAGATAGGACGGGGCGCGCTGACGCGGCTGGACAGGGCGTTCAAGGCGTTTTTCAAGGGATTCAAGGAAGGTTGTGGTTTCCCAAGATTCAAGGGGAGAAATCGCTGGCGGAGCATTGATCTGGAGAAAGTCTATCGGATAGAAATCGGCAACGGAAATTGGCGATTTCTCTCATTCAAGGGGATGAATGGCCGCCTGCGCGTCTACTTCCACCGCCCACTACCGGCCGAAGCAAGGCAGAAATACGCTCGATTGGTGCGGGACGCGAAAGGTTGGAAACTGCAGCTGACGCTCGAATTGCCGGATGTTGCTCGCATTCCGGTTTCCGACACGATGGGAATCGATGTGGGGTTGACGCACTTCCTGACAACGGACACTGGCTGGCAGATACCGAACCCACGCTTCTTGCAGCGGGAATTGAAACGGCTTCGCGTAGCGCAAAAGTCGCTTTCGAGAAAGCAGCGAAGGAGCGGGAACAGGGAGCGGCAACGGAAAGTGGTAGAACGACTGCACTTGCGGGCGCGGAATCAGCGAGCAAATTTCCACTGGCAGGCGGCGAAAAAACTGGTGGAGCAGGGCAAGACGCTGATTGTCGAGGATTTGAATGTGAAGGGCTTGGCGCGTGGGATGTTGTCGCGGCAGGTTTCGGATGTAGGGTGGGCGGCTTTTGTCGAACGGCTGACTTGCAAGGCTGAAAGTGCTGGCTTGGCAGTGATAAAGGTTGACCCGAAACAGACTTCGCAGATGTGTTCCAACTGCCGCGCGATCGTGAAAAAGTCGCTGGCGGTTCGCATCCATTCCTGCCCGCAATGCGGGTTGGTGATGGACAGAGACCGGAACGCCGCTGTGAATATCAAGAAAAGGGGCGGGAATGCTCCTTTGGGCGCTAAGCTGGGGGTTGCTCCGGTTTGCCCGCAAATGCTTGTGGAATCAAGTATATAATTCCCTAGTCAAAACATCTCCATGGGATCGATGTCCACCGACCACCGCGCCCGCCGGGATTTCGCGTCGGTTTCCATGGATTCGATCCATTCGGCCAGTAGTTGATGCAGTTGCCCGCGATGGCTGCTGCGCACCATCAGTTGGGCGCGGTATCGGCCCGCCAGTCTTTCCATGGGCGAGATCACCGCATCCAGAATCTGCACCCGGTGAAACGCCCCCCGCGCCAGCAGGCGCTTCCCCACGGCGGCGGCGTAGCGGAGAAATTCCAGAGCGGCGGCTTCTTTGGTGGATTCCGCCCGCCACAGGGCGATGTGGCTGAACGGCGGATAATCGGCCGCGCGCCGCTCCGCAAGACAGCGGCGGGCGAATCTCTCGAAGTCGTGTCGGCAGATGTGCTGCAGGGTGGGGTTGTGCGGATGCGCGGTCTGAATCAGCACCTCCCCCGGCGCGTCCGCCCGCCCGGCGCGACCCGACACCTGAGTCAGTTGCTGGAAGAGATATTCCGGGGCGCGGAAATCGACGCTGTACAGCCCCTGATCCGAATTGACCACGCCCACCAGCGTTACTCGGGAAAAATCGTGTCCCTTGGCGATCAGCTGGGTGCCGACGATGATGTCCGTGTTGCCGCGGCGAATGGCTTCGAGTTCGAGTTCCAGTTTCGCTTGGGTGGCAACCTTGTCGCGGTCGAGCCGGCTGATGCGCGCCTCGGGAAACGCTTGGCGCAGGCGCCGTTCCAGCCGCTGGGTGCCCGCGCCGGCGAGGAACAGCCGCTCACCGCAGGCACCGCATTTCATTTCCGCCGCGCGCGTGTGGCCGCAATGGTGGCAGCGGAATCTCTCGCCGTCGCGGTGGTAGGTCAGGCGCGCGTCGCAGCGCTCGCAGGTCGCCTGCCAGCCGCACTGATGGCACTGGGCGATGGGGGCGAATCCGCGCCGGTTGAGGAAGACGATGGACTGCTCGCGCTTGGCCAGCCGCTGTTTGATGGCTTGCAGCAGGGGCGTGGACAGGCCGTCGAATGGGCGGTGCTTTTTGAGGTCGATGAAGTCGATGCGCGGCAACGTGGCGGTGCCGATGCGCTTACCGAGAACCAGTAGCCGATGGCGGCCTCGGCTGGCGTTGTGGCGGGTTTCCATGGAGGGCGTCGCCGAGCCCAGCACCACCGGAATGTTCTCCAAACTGGCGCGCTTGATCGCCAAATCGCGCGCGTGGTAGCGGAAACCATCCTGCTGCTTGTAGGAAATATCGTGCTCCTCGTCCACCAGAATCAGGCCCGGAGATTTGAGCGGCGTGAACACCGCCGATCTGGTGCCGAGCACGGCGGCGACGCGCCCTTCCCGCGCCAGCCACCAAGCTCGGTAGCGTTTTTCATCGGACAGCGCCGAGTGCAGCACGCATACCCCGTCGCCCAGCCGCTCCCGCACTCGCAACACCAGCTGCGGCGTGAGCGCGATTTCCGGCACCAGTATGAGTACTTGGGCACCGGCGGCGATGCAGTGTTGCGCCGCCTCGAGATACACCTCGGTTTTGCCGCTGCCGGTTACGCCGTGCAGCAGGAATGAGGCGAAACGGCCGGTGCATCCGGTAATCGCGTCCACCGCGCGTTGCTGCTCGGCGCTCAGTTCGATGTCGGCGGAGGCGGGGGCGGATGTGGCCTCGGGCGCGGAGCGCAGGGCGATTTCGATCAGGCCCTTTTCCTGTAGCCGTTTTAGCGGGATCGCGCCGTTGGGAAACTGTTTTCGCACGGTGTCCCAATGAACCCAGCCGGCGCCGAGGAGATAGTGGTAAATCTCGCGCTGCACAGGCGCCCAGCTGAACGAATCCGCGCCGTGATCCGCATCGACGGCACGCAGGAATCTGCCCAGAGTCGGGTCGGCCAGCGCCTTGCCGCCGCGCAATGCGACTGGCAGGGCGGTTTGCAGGACTTCGCCGGGGGGGTGGTGGTAATAGCGCGCAGCCCAGATCAGCAAGTCGAACAGGCGTTGGCCGAACAGGTTGTCCGCGTCCAGCGCCTCGGCGATGTGTTTCAGCCGGTGGCCGCCTTGCGCCGGATGGTTGGAAACCACCATGCCGACCGTCGTGCGAGCGCGCGCACCGGCGCCGAACGGCACCCGTACCCGGCTGCCCGCAGGGAGCGGTTCCGCCTCCCAGCGGTAGTCGAACAGACGCCGTAGCGGAACCGGCACGGCGACCTGAACGACGCGATCGCGCTCAGCGGGCATTTGCTCGGCGGAAGGGGCTGGCGGCTCGTGGGTTACACACAGAATCTGTGGATAACTCTGTGCATAAATCCGCCGGGTTTGTTGTGTCGGGATTGTTTCGGCGGCACAAGTGCCGCTTGCCGAAAATTTCATCACGATATGGATAAATCCATAAAAAACAAATAGTTACACGGATAAATTGAGACACGAAAACAGACATGAGCGCTAAAGTGGTCGAAAAATGCCGATGCGGTGGGCGGCTGTGCATAACTCCTCGGTCGAAGCGGCGCGATTTCGCCGATACCGGCTTGTCGATTGGTCGGGGAATCAAGCAGTTGGCCGTTTTTTCACCACCTGCCGGCGAAAAAACGGCGCCACTTCCAGCCGATTCGAGCCGTCGCCGAGTCAGAGAATATCCTCCACCACCACCGAGAATTTGCCCGATTTCCGCTCGGAAAAATATCTCGTCAGCGTCAGGTGAATCACCCGAAAGGCGATTTCCGTCCACGGGATTTGCCCCTCCTCGAACAACCGCACTTCGAGGCTTTCCGCCCCCGTATCGAAACCATCCTCGGCGACGAGTTTCGCCCGAAACATGATGTACACCTGATTGACTCGCGGCAGATTGTAAATGCCGTAGAGGGTTTGCTCGGTGATTTCGGCGCAGGCTTCCTCTCCGGTTTCCCGGGCGGCGCCGTGCTGGATGGTTTCGCCGTTTTCCATGAAGCCGGCGGGCAGCGTCCACAAGCCCTTGCGCGGCTCGATCGCCCGCCGACACAGCAACACGCGATCCTGCCACACCGGAATGCAACCGCATACGATCTTGGGGTTCTGGTACTGGATATGCCCGCAGGCGGTGCAAATGTGGCGATCTCTGGTGTCGCCCACCGGAATCGACAGCAAGACGGGTTCGCCACAATGGTTGCAATATCTGAGCGGATCCGATGGGAGCATGATCCGATCAAATGGGTTGTTGGCGACCGCTAACCCCCCGGCGGCGCGCAGGCCGGGGCAGCACGATTTCCCTCACTTGTATTTGCGTATTTCGCCGCTTTCAATGCGCGCGAAATAGGCGTTCAATTCCTGTTTCACGATGGGGGCGAGGAAGTACAGGCCGAGGATGTTCGGCACGCAGATGAGGAATACCAGCGCGTCTGAAATGTCGAGAATGGGGCCGAGTTGCACGATGCAGCCGAGCGCCACGAACGCGCAGAAGATCATCTTGTAGTTGGTCTGACTGCGGGCGCTTTCGCCGAACAGGTAGGCCCACCCCTTCAGGCCATAGTAGGACCACGAGATCATGGTGGAGAAGGCGAACAACACGGCGGCAAACGCCAGCGGAATCGGGAACCACGCGAATTCCCGCTCGAAGGCCGCCGAAGTCATGGCCACCCCCTGAGCGCCACCGGCGAAATTCGGATCGGCGACCTGAGCGGTTCCGATCACCAATGCGGTGATGGTGCAGATGACGATGGTGTCGATGAACGGTTCGAGCAGGGAAACGATGCCCTCGGTTACCGGCTCTTTGGTTTTCACCGCGGAATGGGCGATCGAGGCCGAGCCGATGCCCGCTTCGTTGGAAAACACCGCGCGCTGGAAGCCGATGATCAGCGCGCCGATGGCACCGCCGGCAACCCCCGCGCCGGTGAAGGCGCCGGCGAAGATGTTGGCAATCGCCTGCGGAATTGCGGCGCCGTTCATGAAGATCACGATGAGCGCGAAGAGGCAATAGAAGAGGGCCATGAAGGGAACGATTTTCTCGGTAACTCGCGCGATCGACTTGATGCCGCCGATGATCACCAAGAACACCACGCCCGCCATGATCAGGCCGACCAACCAACCGAGCCCGTCCAGCGCCCCGCCGGCGACCTGATTCAACTGCACAAATGCTTGATTGGACTGGAACATGTTGCCGATGCCGAGCGCGCCGATGCCGATGCCGATGGCGTAGAACGCGCCCATGAATCTGCCGAATCCCGCCATGCCGCGATCCGCGAAACCCTGTCTGAGGTAGTACATCGGGCCGCCGGAAACATGGCCATCGGCGAATTCCCGGCGGTATTTGACCCCCAAGGTGCATTCGACGAATTTGGTGGACATGCCGAGGAAACCGGCGACGATGAGCCAGAAAGTCGCGCCGGCTCCGCCCACCGTAACCGCCACCGCGACTCCGCCGATATTGCCGATGCCGACGGTGCCGGAAACCGCCGTGGCGAGCGCCTGAAAGTGGGACACCTCGCCGTTGCTCTTGGGATCGGCGTAATCGCCGCGCACCAGTTCGATGGCGTGCTTGAAGCCGCGCAGGTTGATGAAGCCCATGTAGAAGGTGAAAAACACCGCGCCGATGACCAGCCACAGCACCACCAGCGGCAGTTGCGCGCCGAAAACCGGAATCTTGAAGAACACGACCTTGCCGATCCACGAGGCGATGGGCGCCGTCGCCGCATTGATGGCGGCATCGATGCCCGTATCCGCCTCGGGCGTCGCCGGGGCGACCGGAACGATGCCGTGGATCCATGAACGATAGCCCAGAGTCGGATCCTCTATGCCTTCCACCCACGCCTGCGCGGTGGAAAGATCCCGTTGCGTGCTCTGCGTCTGCGCTTGTGCGCCGACGACCACGAGGAGACTCAACAGCCCCAACAAACATTTCATCGCAATTTTGTTCATGCTCGACCTCTCTTTCTGTTTTCCGTTGTGGCGTTCTTCCCGGGCGGCTGTATCCCCTAGGGCAGGATGGTCACGGGAATCGATGCGGTTTGCACCAGATGGCTGGCCACGCTGCCGAACAACAGATTCTGCAGCCCGGAAGCTCCGGTGCGGCCAATGAAAATCTGCGCGGCGTTTTCTTCGCGCGCCAGTTGATTGAGTATTTCGGCGGGACGCCCGTGGCGGACGATGCCTTCGATGGGGCAGCCCGATTCGGCTAGTTTGGCGAGCAACGGCGCCAGAACCTTGGATTGTGCACCTTCGATTTCCGCCTCGCGACGCCGCTGGCGCGATTCATTCTCCTCGGGCGTGTTGAAGGTGAACGGAGACCACTGAATCACATAAACGACCAGCAATCTTGCCTCGTGCGCCCGCGCCACCGATGCAGCGAACTCGGCGGCGCGCACGCCCGGCTCGCTTCCATCGATTCCCACCAGCATGGTTTTTGCCATTGACATATCCCCGTTTCTCTCCCACTGCGCGGCGGAATATGCCGGAGTCGGAGAATCTGTGGTGAATTGGAAAGCGCAACGATACCGGATTGTTCGGGAAAATGCAAAACCTAGTGGAATTCGCCATTCGCGCCGGTTTTGCGACTTTCTCGCGGCATCGAAAATCGCGGGCAGTTCGGGCGCCGCCCGCCGCTCGTGGGTTTATCCGGTGCCGCCGTCCTGCTCGCCGTGCCGCCCGGACGCCTGCGCCGCCGCCTCGCGTACATCCAGTTTTCCGGTGACTACATCGGCGATGAGGCGGGTGCGGTATTCTTGCATGAGATCTAGTTGGCGGCGGGTGTGGGTGATTGTGGCGTTGATGTTGGTGGTGGTTTTGTCTAGGTAATTTACGATGGCTGTTTGTTCTGATTTCGGGGGAACAGGTATATGAAACGTACCAAACCGATTTTCTGCAATGGCAGGATACGCAATGCCGACCGATTCTGCCGTTACTCGATCAGTAAACGCATTGCTTTGCGTAAGGTAGCTCACAAATTTAGGGGAAGTCGAGTTTCGGGGTGTTAATACGGCAAATCCGGTTGAACAAATCAGGTTTCCTTGCACATTCTCGGCGAACCACACCGCTTTCAGGTATGTCCGTACCGTTGAAATGATGGTGTCGCCCATCCTTACGATGCGCCTCGCTCGCGATGGTGCGTTGCCAAAAGTGGTCGTGGTCGGTTCATGCACGAGTATCCCCGTACCCACCGCTCCAATTTCCAGATACTGGAATTGAAAAGCAGGATCGGTTGTTTCCGACAATACGGCTTCATTTATCCCAACCCAATGTTTGAGGCGCCACACTTCCCAATGCTCCGGCACATCCCCCAACCACTCGACACCGGAAGGTTTGAGGCGGACATCGGGGTTGAGTCCCCGAGTAACGGCTCGGTTGACGATGGCCTGCCGCTCTTCCTCCAACAACCCGATGAGTTTCCGCTTGGCGGCGATATACCGCTGGATGCGTTGATCTATGTAGTCCAAGTAGCGGACGATGGTGTTTTGTTCTGGAATGCGCGGGAGCGGTATACGAACCGATTCGATGCCAAAGTGGGCAAGGCCGTAGCGCGTTACGCCGTTCGCCCGTACATGGAACTGATAGGCAACCGCTTTGCTCTGCAAAGCCCAGGCCAGATATGCCCCTAGTAATTCTTCGGAAGGGCGTAGCAATGCCAGATGGTAACCGCAAACAAGGTCATCTGCTGAACTCACTACCAGTGCCGGAACCCCGATATCGTCCCATGACTCAGAGTCCTTGGTTATGAGAACATCACCTTGCACTAGCCGAAATTTTTCGATTTCGCTTCGTGAAGCTGTTGCACTCATCAAAGGCATGTCTTTGGTGATATGGTCATTCTTGTACACATCAACGTAATTGCAAAGGCGGATCGGAAATTCATCTTCCTTGGTGTGTTTATCTACGTTGCTAACACGCATTTCCGCTATAGACCGGATTCGCCGCACATCCCAATGCTCCGGCACATCCCCCAACCACTCCACTCCAGAGGATTTGTAGTTCGGATACGGTTTCACAGTGCCTCGGTCGTCTCTATCGGAGTGTCGTGTTGGGTGCAAAATCATCGCGCGCTATGCGCTATGGTTGGTCGGGGGAAATGCGGATTTTTATTGCGTTCAAGTTGCGAAAGTATCATAAAAGCCCGCGCACATGTCTCCTTGCCGTGGGAGGTTACAACAGTCGTTGCCGTATCGCCGCCGCTCGTGGTGGTTGTCAAGTGCGATTCGATTGGCGTATAAACCGCCATCCGCCTCCGCCCCCTACCATACCGCCGCCGATGCACATTTCGCCCCATCGCCGAATTGCCGCCGCGCGCGGATTCGCGCCCCGTTCTCGGGGTTGAACGCCGATGGATACGCATATCATCCTCATCGTGCTGGCGGCCGCGTTTTTTCATGCGGTGTGGAATGCGTCTGTGAAGAGCGGCGGCGACAAGATGTTGTCTCTGGCCGGTATGCAGATCGCCATTTCCGCCGTGGCACTGCTACTGGTGCCGTGGGTGGGGTTGCCTAATGCGAGCAGTTGGCCGTATTTGCTGGCTTCGATGGGCTTTCATTTCGGCTATTACCTCAGCTTGGCGAACGCCTATAGGTACGGAGATTTTGCCCAGTCCTATCCGGTGGCGCGCGGCACCGCGCCCATTTGGGTCGCTTTGTATGGGGTGCTGGTGCTGCGGGAATCCCTCGGCGGCATCGAATGGTTGTCGCTCGCCGGAGTGCTCGGCGGCATCATGATTTTCGCCAGTCGGCGGTTGGGCGCGGTGTTGCACCATCGCAGCGGTTTGCTGCACGCCCTCGCCACTTCCTGCTTTATCGGCGCCTATACCATTTCCGACGGCGTCGGCGGGAGATTGTCGCTGAATGTGTCGGCCTACATAGTGTGGCTGTCATTTCTCAACGGCGTGCCGCTGACTCTGTACGCGGTTCATCGGCGGTCGTGGCGTGAAGTGGCGGCGTTGGCCGCCGGTTGGCGCATCCATTTGCTCGCTGGGGTGCTGTCCTTGGCGGCGTACTGGATGGTGGTGTGGGCGATGTCGCAGGCGCCCATCGCGCTGGTGTCGGCGCTGCGCGAGACCTCGGTGATCATCGCCGCCCTGATCGGCGCGTACTACTTCAAGGAACCCGCCGGTAGGCGCAGGATCGCCGCCTCGGTGGTGATATTTGTCAGCATCGCCTTGCTTGGATGGGGGTAATGCTGATACAAACACGGCTGGCAGCTGACGGCTGGCGGCTGACGGTCGGCGCCGCCGTCCATCCGCAACAAATTTCCAAACTCCCGAACTCATTGGCATCGGCGTCGAACAACATGGCTCAAGAAATCCCCTCCCGCGCTAGTGCGGTCGTCATCGGCGGTGGCGTCATCGGCGCCAGCGTCGCCTACCATATGGCCAAATTCGGCTGGAGCGATGTGCTGCTGCTGGAACGGCGGCAATTCAGCTGCGGCACCACTTGGCACGCCGCCGGGCTGGTCGGCACCATGCGCGCCAATGAAAGTCAGGCGCGCCTGTGCGAATACTCCATGTCGGTATTGCGCGAACTGGAGGCGGAAACCGGCCAATCCACCGGTTTCAAGCAGATCGGTTCGTTGTCCATCGCCCACAGCGAGGCGCGATTCGAGGAACTCAAGCGGGTGGCGGCGATGAACAACGCTTTCGGCGTGACTCGGGTGGAAATCCTCGCCGCCGCCGAAATACCGGAGCGCTATCCACTGCTGGAATGCGGCGACCTGCTCGGCGCCAGCTGGGTGGCGCAGGACGGCTACGCCAGCCCGGTGGATGTTACCGCCTCGTTCATCAAGGGCGCGCGTGGCCGGGGGGCGCGTTGCGTGGAGGGCGTGGAGGTAACCGGCATCGTCTCGTCCGGCGGCAAGGTCACCGGCGTAACCTTCGAGCAGGGTGCCGGAGCGGATGAAGTTTGCGGCGAAATCCGCACCGATTATGTGGTCAACTGCGGCGGCATGTGGGCGCGGGAAATCGGCAAAATGGCGGGCGTCAATGTGCCCTTGCACGCCTGCGAGCACTATTACGCGGTAACCGAAAAATTCGACGATCTGCCCGCCGATCTGCCGGTGTTGCGCGACTACGATCGCTGCGCCTACTTCAAGCCGGAGGCCGGCGGATTGTTGGTGGGGGCGTTCGAGCCCAACGCGGTTGCCTGGGGGCAGCAGGGCATTCCGCAGGATTTCTGCTTCGACGAGATAGAGGGCCATATCGAGGAGCAACTGATGCCGGTGCTGGCGGACGCCATGGAGCGGGTGCCGGTGCTGCAAACCGTGGGCTGGCGCAAGTTTTTCTGCGGGCCGGAGAGTTTTACTCCGGACGACCAGTTCCATCTGGGGGAGGCGCCGGAATTGCGCAATTTCTACATCGCCGCCGGCCTCAACTCGGTCGGCATCCAGACTTCCGGCGGGCTCGGTCGGGCGCTGGCGGAGTGGATGACTCACGGCCACGCGCCCATGGACTTGTGGGGCAACGATGTTCGCCGCATGTTCCCGTTTCAGGGCAGCCGGCGGTATCTGCGCAGTCGCGTCAGCGAAACCCTCGGTTTGCTGTACGACAACCACTACCCGTTTCGGCAGATGGAGAGCGCGCGCGATGTGCGCCATTCGCCGATTCACGAGCGGCTGGTGGCGCGCAACGCCTGTTTCGGCGAGGTGGCCGGATGGGAGCGCCCCAACTGGTTCGCCCCAACCGGAGTCGAGCCGAGTTATCAATACAGTTTCGGCAAGCAGAACTGGTTCGAGTATTCGGCCGCAGAGCACCGCGCCTTTCGCGAGAAGGTGGTGGTGTTCGATCAGAGCAGTTTTTCCAAGTATCTGGTGCAGGGGCGAGACAGCTGCCGCGCGTTGCAGCGAATCTGCAGCGCCAATGTGGATTTGCCGGCGGAGCGGATGGTGTACACCCACTGGCTGAATTCGCGCGGCGGCATCGAGGCCGACCTGACCGTTACCCGTCTGGCGGAAGATCGATTCTTGGTGGTCAGCGCCGCCGCGGTCAGCGGCAAGGATATGGATTGGCTGCGGCGCAATATCCCCGATGAGGCTCATTGCTGGGTTACCGATGTGACCAATGCCTGGGCGGTGTTCGGCGTGATGGGCCCCGACAGCCGCGAGTTGTTGAGCGAGGCTCTCGACCACGATATGTCCACCGCCCGATTCCCCTTCGGCGCCACTCAGGCTATCGAGCTCGGCTGCGCGGTGGGGCGCGCCGCGCGGGTGTCGTTCGTCGGCGAACTCGGTTGGGAACTGTATGTTCCGGTGGATATGGCGCGCCACGGCTTCGACCACCTGTGGCAGGTCGGCGAGAAATACGGGTTGCGCATGGCCGGCCTGCACGCCCTCGACAGCGGCCGCATCGAAAAGAAATTCCTCCATTTCGGCCACGACATCGCCGATGAGGACACGCCTCTCGAAAGCGGCTGCGCCTTCGTGTGCGACTGGGACAAACCGATCCCCTTCATCGGTCGCGACGCCGTCCTCGAACAACGGGAAAGCGGCGCGTGGAAACGCAAGCGGCTGGTGCAATTCCTGTTGCAGGATCCCGAGGTCATGCTCTATCACCACGAACCGATTCTGCGAGACGGGGAAATCGTCGGCTACCTGACCTCCGGCAATTACGGCCACACGCTGGGCGGCTCGGTCGGCCTCGGCTATGTTCGCCACGCGGGCGGAGTCGATCGGGATTTCCTCGATGGCGGCACCTTCGAGATCGATGTGGGCGGCGAGCGCATACCGGCGCGCGCCAGCCTGACGGCCATGTACGATCCGCGCGCCGAGCGCATGCGGGGGTAGGCGCGGTGGCTCGGGGGAATCCGATTTCCCACTGGCATTGTTTTGCGAATCTGCTTTATACTGCCCGCGCGAATTCGGCGGGTAGCGGTTTTCGTGGCGGTTTTTCGAAGAGCGTCCGCTGAGTGCGTAAAGTGTGCGTAAAGCGCGTAATTTTTTCTGTAACCACATCGATTTGTGAGGAGGAAACACCATGAGTAACTCTAGCGATACTGTCAACCAGACCAGAAGAACGGCGATCAAGGGCACTGCAGTGGCTGCCGGCGTGGCGGCTGTGGGGCCTTGGGTGGTCAGTCCGAAGGTCTTCTCGTCTTCCGGCGAGGTCAACTGCACCATCTGGACCGACTACATTCCGGCGAACGTGCTCGAGGATTTCACCGCGGCCACCGGCATCAAGGTGAATTACAAGGAGCTGGGTTCGAACGAGGAACTGATCAACCAGATGAAGGCCACCAAGGGCGCCGGCGTCGACCTGTGCAGCCCCACCAACAACCGTTCCGGGCAGTGGGTTGAGCTGAACCTGCTGCAGCCGATCGATTACAGCCGCATTTCCAATCTCGACAATGTCAATCCGGCAATGCTGCGGGTGGGCGATACGGAATGGAATTTCGGCGGCAAGGGCTCCCACTGGCTGCCGTTCATCTGGGGCACCGAGGCCATCGGTTGGCGTACCGATCTGTGGTCGCCGCCCGGCGGCACGCCCAGCTACGGCAACATCTGGCAGCCCGATGTGGAGGGCAAGACCATGATTCGCCCGCACAGCGGCATGTTGGGCGCCGGGCTGTACATGGAGACCATCGGCGAATTGGAGCCGGGGGATGTGTGGCGAGCCTACCGCAGTGAGTCGGCCATGCGCCCCGTGTGGCAAAAAATCACCGATTTCTGCATCGCGCACAAGTCCCAGATCAAACTGTTCTGGAACGACACCGACAGCCAGAAAAACGGTTTCCTCAACGACGGCGTGGTGGTCGGGCAGACCTGGGACGGCCCGGTGCTGGCGATGAAATCCGAAGGTGAGCCGGTAACCTATCAGGCGCCGAAAGAGGGCGCGATGGCGTGGGTTGACAGCCTTGCGATGTCCGCCGCGGCGGAAAATGTCGATCAAGCCTACGAGCTGATCAAGTATGTTTTCGAGCCGCAGGTGGCGGGCAAGTCCATCGACGTGCACGGCTACAATTCCGCGGTTCTCGGCGCCGACGCCCATACCGGCCCGGCGTACAAGAAGAACTTCGCGGAAGCCTATCCGGGCGACGCGCTGGCAAACCTCAACCCGTGGCCTGCGGAGGCGCAGTGGTATGCCGATGTGCGCACCGAATACCGCAACAAGTTCGTCAACGCATAGCAGCGCAACCGGCCCCCGGCATTCGTTGTCGGGGGCCTTTCTGCGATACCCCGAAGTCCGCGAACGCCACAAACACCACAAAGGGCCGGAAATGAATATCAGGGGAGTGTGCAAATGAGCGCGGATGTCCATCTCGAAGACATATGGATTCGCTTCGGCGACTTCGTCGCGGCGCGGGAGGTCGATATCCACATCAAGGAGGGGGAATTCTTCAGTTTTCTCGGCCCGTCCGGATGCGGCAAGACCACCATTTTGCGCGCGGTGTCCGGATTTCTCGAGCCGTCTCAGGGACGGGTGCTGATTGGCGGTCAGGATATGGCCGGAATCGGCCCGAACAAGCGCCCGACCGCGCTGATCTTTCAGAATCTGGCGCTGTTTCCGTTGATGACGGTGTGGGAGAACATCACCTTCGCTCTGGAGGTCAAGGGCGTGGGCAAGGCGCAACGCCGCAAGATCGCGGATGAATTGCTCGAGCTGATCGCTCTGGCCGGGCAGGGCGACAAGATGGTCGGCGAGTTGTCCGGCGGGCAGAAGCAGCGGGTTGCCATCGCCCGAGCGCTGGCGGCAGAGCCCGATGTGTTGCTGCTGGACGAGCCGTTGTCGGCCCTCGACCTGAAACTGCGCCAACACATGCGCACCGAATTGCGCGCCATCCAGCAACGGGTGGGCATCACCTTCATCTACATCACCCACGATCAGGGGGAAGCCCTGACCATGTCCGACCATGTCGCGGTGATGAGTCAGGGCGTAATCGAGCAGGTGGCCGACGGCAACACCATCTACAACCGGCCCGAAAGCGCCTTCGTCGCCTCCTTCGTCGGCGAGAACAACCTGTTCGCCGGCGAGGTTTCCGAGGTCGGGGAAGAATTCGTCGTGGTGAAAACCCCTTCGGGCGCATTGCGCGCCCGCCACGGCAAGCGCGCCGACGCCGGGCAACTTGCGGTCGGCGACGACGCCTTCGTGTTCGTGCGCCCGGAGTCACTCAAGTTCGCCAACGACGAGTCCTTCGACAACCGGATTTCCGCGCACATAAACCAGCAGGAATTCGAGGGCAATTTCTGGCAGGTGTTCTGCACAGTGGCCGGCAGCAGCAAGCAGATCAAACTGTCCATGATCAACGATGGACGCACCACCGGGCATGATTCCGGCGAGGAAGTAACCCTCGGTTTCGATGCCGACCTAGCGGTAGCGCTGCCGCATGGGGAGTTGGCCGCTGAGTAGCGGTATTGCTGCTTAATCGAGCGCGACTGAATCCGCCGATGCGCAAATACTGGAACGAATTCTTCCGCAAGCACGGCATCGCGCTGTCGCTGTTCCTGCTCGTCTCGGTGGGTTTCTGGATTTTCATGATGATCGTCCTGCCACAGGCGTTCATGCTCGATTTTTCCTTCCGCGCGAATGTGCCGCCGCCGCAGTGGGGCAGCGAAGCCCACCACTACACCACCGAGCATTACCGCTACATGCTGTACGGCAGCGCCCAGAGTACCGACTCGTACAATTTCGTCGATCTGTCGGTGTTCGCGCGCACCATTGTGGCAGCCATTTTCGTCACCCTCATCGATCTGGCGCTGTGCTATCCGGTTGCCTATTACCTCGCCCATGTATCTCGCGGCGGTTGGAGCCGCTTGATGGTGATGGCGTTGGTGGTGCCGTTCTGGGTCAATGAATTGCTGCGCGCCTTCGCCTTCAAGATCATGTTCGGCAGCAACGGCATCATCAACAACTCGCTGCTGTGGCTCGGCCTCATCGACCAGCCCTACGACTTCATTCGCAACGGCGTGGCGCTGTGGTCCGGCCTCAGCTACGCCTATATCCTGCTGATGATCTTCCCCATCTACAATGCGGTGGAAAGCCTCGACAAGAATCAGATCGAGGCGGCGCGGGATCTGGGTTCGCCGTGGTGGCGGATTCACAAGCGCGTGGTGATTCCCCATGCCAAGCCCGGCATCACCTCGGGGTGCACCATGGTATTCATGCTGACCGCCGGCGCCCTCGCGGTGCCGCAGATTCTCGGCGGCCCCAGCAGTTTGTGGTTTACCCAGATCATCTATCAGGCATTCAATCAGGCCGGCAACTGGGCGCGCGGCTCGGCCTACGCCATCATCCTGCTTTCGGCCTGCATCCTCTTCGTGTTGATCGTCATGCGCGTGTTCAAGGTCAAACTCGGAGAAATTGCCCGATGACCTTGACCTCCGACCACATCCGCAAATTCTTCGTGCTGTTCTTCGTGCTCGGCTTTTTCGCCTATCTGTTCGGGCCGTTGATCATCATGAGCGTAACCGCATTCAACAGTGCCTCGTTCCCGCGGGTTACGCCATTCGAATGCTTCACCGTGGAATGGTTTCAGGTGCTGGCCAACGACGACAAGTTGATCGAAGGATTGCGCAACAGTTTCTTCATCGGCATCGGCGTGGTATTGCTGGCGGTGCCGCTCGGATTGGCCGGGGCGCTCATGCTGACTCAGGTCAAGGAGCGCATCCGGCCGTGGTACTACACCATCGTCATCTCGCCGATCCTCGTCCCCGGCGTGGTGCTCGGCATTTCCACATTGTTGTTCTGGGATCGCATCGGCACCATGCTGGGCGCTTCCCGCAATTCCCTGTTCTACGACGGCTTCTTCCTCACCATCATCGGGCAGGCGACCTTCATCTCCGCCTACACCATGCTCGTGTTCATCTCCCGACTGCAGAGATTCGATCTGTTTCAGGAAGAAGCGGCGCTCGATCTGGGCGCCACCCATCTGCAGGCGTTTCGCAAGATTCTGCTGCCGTTTTTGCGCCCGGCCATCCTCTCGGCTGCGGTGCTGGCGTTTCTCGCTTCCTTCGAAAACTACAACACCACGGTGTTCACCATCATCTCGGAGAGTACCCTGACCACTTTCCTCGCCAGCAAGGTGCGCCACGGCATCAACCCGTCCATCAGCGCGCTGGCGGTCATCATCGTGTTGATCACGCTGCTCGGCGCCGCCCTGCACGAGGTGCTCAAGCGCCGGGAGGCCGCCGCGGAAAAGGAAACCGCCCGAATCGTCAAGGGCGAGCAGGCGCGCCGCAAAAAAACCAAACCGTTCATGCTGGATCCGGCGGTCGCCATGATCCTGCTGGTGTTCGCCGCCGGCCTCGGCAGCGCCTATTTCGCCGGCACCATGGGCGTGGCGGAATGCAAGGCGCAGGTCAAGGCGGAGAAGATCGCGCGCGCTCAGGAGCGCGTGCGGCAGCGGGAAGCCAAGGCGATGTTCCAGAACGCGCCCGCCGCTTCCTCGGCAGCCAGCCAGTCGCTCGAGACCACCGACAAATCCGAGCGCACCGGCGTTTCCCAGTTTCAGGGTGTATTCAGCACCGGCAATCTGCAGGGGCAGGTTGGCGGCGATCAGGTTGATACTGCCGCGCCGGAGGCGGAAAATCCCGTGGGCACGGAAAATTTCCAGAGTATCTTCGATCCGCAGAATTTGCAGGAGCAGGTCAATCCGGATCAGTAGTTCCGCCATATTGCCCCCCATTCACTCGAATTGGCGTAGCAAACCATGCCCATCATCACAACCTGCATCGGCGCCTACCCGAAGCCCGACCAAGTGAAATTGTCGGATTGGTTCACCGATGCGGACGGGCCGGATACCGCCGAGCCGACTAGGCGCTGGGCCGACGCCATGCGGCAAATGGGAGCGGACGCCGAGGCCATCATCGCCCGTGGTGTGCAGCAGGTGGTCGGCGACCAAGTCGAGGCCGGCATCGACATCCCCACCGACGGCGAAGTGCCTCGGGAAAACTACATCCACTATCACTGCCGCCATCTGGACGGCTTCGACTTCGACAACCTCTCGGAAAAGGTGGTGCGCGGCGGCACCTATTCGGCTCGGTTGCCCACCATTCGCGGCTCGGTTTCGGCGCGAGATCGGTTTTTGCCGGCGGATTGGCGGCGCGCTCAGAAATTCTGCGACAAACCGGTGAAGATCACCATGCCGGGCCCGATGACCATCGCCGACACCAATTTCGACGACTACTACCACGACGCGCAAAAACTCGGCGCGGCGCTGGCCGATGCGCTCAACGAGGAGGTGCTGGCGCTGGCCAAAGCCGGCTGTCGCCACATCCAGATCGACGAACCGGTGTTCGCTAGACAGCCGGAGAACGCTCTGGCTTACGGGGTGGAGAACCTCGAACGGGCTTTCCACGGCTGCCCGGCGCAGGTAACGCGCACGGTGCACATGTGCTGCGGCTATCCGGATCGGCTGGATCGCGACGACTATCCGAAGGCGGATCCACTGGCGTATCGGCGAATCGCCGACGCCATGGAGGATTCGTCTGTGCAGTGGCTTTCCATCGAGGATGCCCACCGCCACAATGATCTGGAGTTGCTGGAGAGATTCAAGACCACCACCGTCATTCTCGGCACAGTCGCCATCGCCAAAAGCCGAGTCGAGCCGGTCGAGGAAATCCGCGAACGCCTGAGTGCGGCGCTGAATCACATCGACAAGGAGCGACTGGTGGCGGCGCCGGACTGCGGTCTGGGGTTGCTGGGCCGGAATCTGGCTCGGCAGAAACTGCACAATTTGTGTGCGGCGGCGAAGAGCCTGTAGCCGATGCGCCGGATGCGCCGCCTCGTTCCGTGTCTGCTGCGTCCGTTTCTGTTATCGGGGCTGCTGTTCGCGGGGCCGGCCGGTGGCGACGGCAGCGTGCCCGGCTGGAACAAGTTGGTCTACTTGATTTATCGAGCCGAAGTTACCAACTATTGCGGTCTGGCCACCGATCAGGTGATTGCCGGCTTTCATTTGTTGCGAAAATCCATGCTCAACGAATATCCGCTCGAACAATCGCTGATTCAAAGCGCCCGATCGGAAGCGGGCAAATTGGCTCATCGGGAATGGGACAATCGCGGGCTGGGCGGGTTCAGAAAATGGTGCCGCAACGACGCAACCCGCTACGCCGAGCAATTTATTCGGGCGCTGAATTGAGCGGCGCCATCGTCGCATTATTATCCAAATCCAAAGAGGTACAGTCGTGAACTTGGAAACCAATACCGCTAGATCCACCGCCGCAGCCGCGGCAACTGCCGAGGAACTGCATCATTTCATCGCCGGCCAACGGGTGTTCGGCAGCAGCGGCCGCTTCGGCGATGTGTACGACCCGGCTCGGGGGGCGGTCGCCAAACAAGTGCCGTTGGCGAGCAAGGCGGAGGTAGAGAGCGCCATTGCCGCCGCCGCCGAGGCGTTTCCGGCATGGTCGGCGATGGCCGCGGGGCGACGCGCGCAGGTCATGTTCGCCTTCCGCGATCTGATCGTGCGGCATCTGGATGAGCTGGCGCATCTGGTCAGCGCCGAGCACGGCAAGACTCTGGATGACGCCAAGGGCTCGATCACCCGTGGTTTGGAGGTGGTGGAATACGCCTGCGGCATATCGCAAGTGCTCAAGGGCGAATACTCCGAAAATGTCGCTCGTGGCGTGGACAGCTGGAGCATGCGGCAGCCGCTGGGGGTTTGCGCCGGCATCACGCCGTTCAACTTCCCGGCGATGGTGCCGATGTGGATGTTCCCCATGGCGATCGCCTGCGGCAACACCTTCGTGCTCAAGCCGTCCGAGCGGGATCCGTCCTGCCCGCTGCGTCTGGCGGAGCTGATGCAGCAGGCCGGGCTGCCCGACGGCGTGCTCAATGTGGTCAACGGCGACAAGGAGGCGGTGGACACGCTGTTGACCGACGAGCGGGTGCAGGCCATCAGTTTCGTCGGCTCCACCGCTGTCGGCGAATACATCTACAAGACCGGCACCGCCCACCACAAACGGGTGCAGGCGCTGTGCGGCGCGAAGAACCACATGGTGGTGATGCCCGACGCCGATGTGGATCAAGCGGTGGACGCGATCATGGGGGCGGCATATGGTTCCGCCGGCGAGCGCTGCATGGCGATTTCGGTGGTGGTTACGGTGGGCGACGAGCCGGCCGACGCCATTATCGACAAACTGCTGCCGAAGCTGGATGCCCTCGCGGTGGGGCCCTACACCGATGCGGCCACGGAGATGGGGCCGGTGATCAATCCGGACGCCAAGGCGCGCATCGAGGGCTACATTGATCAGGGCGTTGCCCAAGGCGCCGAGCTGGTGCGCGACGGTCGCGGCACGCGGGTGGCGGGATGGGAAGACGGCTGCTTCGTCGGCGCCACCGTGTTCGACAAGGTTGGAACCGATATGAGCATCTATACAGATGAAATCTTCGGCCCGGTTCTGAGCATCGTGCGCGCCGACAGCTACGATGAGGCGGTAAAGATGGTCAACGAGCACGAATACGGCAACGGCGTCGCCATCTTCACCCGAGACGGCGATGCCGCCCGCGACTTCGCCAACCGCATTCAGGTCGGCATGGTAGGCATCAATGTACCGATCCCCGTGCCGCTGGCGTTCCACAGCTTCGGCGGCTGGAAGCGCTCCCTGTTCGGCGACCACGCCATCCACGGCCCGGAAGGGGTTCGCTTCTACACCCGCCTCAAGACCATCACCTCGCGCTGGCCCTCCGGCATCCGCTCCGGGGCGGTGTTCAATTTCAAGGCGGGCGGGGAGCATTGAGCGGCTGAGCTACTGAGCGCGCACCGCTTCGCCGCGTGCAATTCTACGGCGAATCGCCATACAGCAACGCGCGACACCGCTCGGGGTGGTCGGTAACGATCACATCCACGCCCCACTCCGCGAGTTTCTCCAGATCGCGCGTTTGATTGACTGTCCAAGCATGTACCGCCAAGCCGATCTCGTGGGCTTGGCGGATCAACCGCTCGGTCAGGCTCAGATGGTTGCAGGACAACACATCGGCGCCCTGAGATTTCACAGACTCCATCTCGGCCAGCGCCAAGGGCCGCGCGCTGGTGAATCCGACTTGCAAGTCCCGGCGTCGTTGTTTGAGCAGCCGAGTCAGCCGCCAATCGAAACTCTGCAGGAAAATTTGCTGCGGCTGTAAAAACTGCAGTCGTTCGAGCTGATCCAACAGCAGGGAAACATAGCGGTCGGGGCTCGGAGTCAGTTTCGGCTGATTCGGGTTGCTCTTCAGTTCCACATCGAGAACGGCGCCGCGCCCGCTTTCGCGCCCGTTGCCGCTTTCGACGTGCTGGCGCATCAATGCAACGCACTCGTCCAGAGTCGGTATCCGCACGTCGTCCAGCGGGGTTTGCTCGGCGAATGCGGCGGCGTATTGGCTGCCCGGCAGTAGCCGCCCGACATCGTATCGACGAATCTCCCACAATGACAGATCGCGGATGGGCGTGCGCTCATTCACCCATCTGCCTTTGGCGTCTCTGGCGATCGCCGGATTGAGCCGCAGGTCGTGGTGCAGCACGATGGCATCGTCCGAGGTTACGCATACATCCACTTCAACGCCATCGACAGCGTGCCGCAATGCGTATTCGACCGCCGCCAACGTGTTTTCCGGACGCCGCCCGCGGGCGCCCCGGTGGCCGTGGATTCGAGTTTTCATCGCCTCCCGCTCATCCGCAACTGCCGGCTGCGGTTATCGGGGAGGGCGCTACGGTCGTCAGCCGTCCCTTCCTTCGGCCGCCAACTCGACCAGATGGTCGATCACCTCGAGCAGCTTTTCGCGGCTCCCCGCTTGCGATACCGAGGTGCGGTATTTGCCGTCGACGATGATGGAGGGCACTCCGGTAATGCCGTATTTTCTCGACATGACCGCGGCAAATCGGGTTTTGCTGTCCACGGCGAATGAATGGAATGCGGCGATCAACTCCTCCCGATCGATGCCATTTTTCGCCCCCCAGTCGGCGAATTGCTCCAGCGTGTTGAGTTTCCTGCGCGCCTCGTGGATGGCGTCGAACACTTCGGCGTGCAGCGCCTCGTCGAGGCCGAGCGCTTCGAGTGTGTAGTACAGGCGCGCGTGGAACGCCCAATGCTCGTTCAGGATTGCCGGCAGCGGGACGAATTCCACATGATCCGGCTTGCTCTGCAGCCACTGGGCGATGAATGGCTCCAGCCGGTAACAGTGGGGGCAGCCATACCAGAACAGCTCCACCACCTCGATCTTGTCGCCGCTTTGCACCGGCTGGGTTTCGCTCAGCAATTCATAGTGGCCGCCTTCGCGGAATTGGTCGTCCTGCGCAAACAGGCCGGTTGCGGACAGCAATAAGCCTGCCGCCAGCAACATGGCAGCCGCCCTCGGAATGGATGATGTGGTTCGATATTTCATGGTTTCGGCACGGATGTATGCGTGGTTAGCGTGATTGGTGTGATTACGCCCGCCGGGACGGGCGCGCGACTTGAGCAGGCTCGAGGGACTCGGCGATTCGCCGGGTTAGTCCGCCAAAATCGCCGTTGCTCATGGTGACGATAATATCATTCCCGCTGCGTCTCGGTTGGATTGCCGAGACAATTTCATCGATCGGCTCGATGTGCAGAATTTCGCCGCGGCTTTGTCGCGTGCCGGGCAGTCGGGCATTGGCGCCCGCGCCCGCGCCGCTCACGATGGCGCAGTCGGCGCCTTGCAGGGCTACCGCCAGCTGCTCGCCGTGGCCGCCCATTTTCATCGTGTTGGAGCGCAGCGCCACCACCGCGATTATGCGGCTGTGCGGATGCCGCGCCCGCACCGCCGCCAGCGTTTCGCGGATGGCCGATGGATGGTGGGCGAAGTCGTCGTACAAACTGGCCTCGTCGGACTGAAACAACAACTGCAAGCGCCGCTCGACGGCACGGTAGGTGCGCAGATATTCGCCGGCGGCCTCGGGCGGCACCCCCGCCAGCTGCGCCGCCGCCAGCGCCGCCAGGGCGTTTTGCATGTTGTGCCTGCCGATGCACGGCCAATCCACTTGGGCGGCGGTTCGCCCGTGGTGCAGGATATCGAAACGCGAGCAATCCTCGCGCACCGCCACGGCACGCCACTCGGCCTCGGCGCCGGCGTCCGCCACGGAAAAGTGCACAATCCGGCTCCAGCAGCCCATATCGATGACCTCCGCCAAACGCGCATCATCGGCGTTCACCACGATGCAGCCGTTGCCGGGCACGGTTCTGACCAGGTGGTGGAACTGCGCGGCGATCTGCCCGATGTCGTCGTAGATGTCGGCGTGGTCGAATTCCAGATTGTTGAGTACGGCGATGTGGGGGCGGTAGTGGACGAATTTGGCGCGCTTGTCGAAGAACGCCGTGTCGTATTCGTCCGCCTCGATGACGAAGTATGCACCGTTGCCGAGAGCGGCGGATTGGTCGAAATTGCCGGGCTTGCCGCCGATCAGGTATCCCGGGTGTTGGCGGGCGCATTGCAGTATCCAAGCGAGGATGGACGAGGTCGTGGTCTTGCCGTGGGTGCCGGCCACGGCGATGACCTGACGCTGCGCCAGCACCTGCTCGCGCAGCCACGCCGGGCCGGAGCAGAAGGCGAGTTCCCGATTCAGCACCTGCTCGACCAGCGGGTTGCCGCGCGACAGGATATTGCCGATGACCACCATGCCGGGGTCGTCGCCGAGATGTTCCGGCAGCCAGCCCTGAGCGACTTCGATGGCGTGGGATTCCAGCAGGGTGCTCATCGGCGGATAGGTCTTGGCGTCGCAGCCGCGCACGCTGTGGCCGCCGGCTTTAGCCAGCTGGGCGAGGCCGGCCATGAAGGTGCCGCAGATGCCGGCGATGAAGATTTTCATGCGGCCACCGACGCAGTGGAAAATCCGCCGGTCGGCGGATCGTGCGGGCATTGCGGGCGTTCGGCTTGGCATCGGGGGGAATTGGGCGATGGGCGGATCATTATGGTTTCTCATCGGCGGCAACTCGCGGGATGATACCATTGGCGCGATGGGCACGATAACCATGATCCGCACCGACGGCGAACTGCGTGAATGCATCGACGCCATCCGCCGGTCGGGGTGGGTGGCGATGGACACGGAATTCGTGCGCGAGCGCACCTACGCGCCGATGCTGTGCCTGATTCAGGTCGCCAATGCGGGGTTTTCGGCGTGCATCGACCCGTTGGCCGTGGACGACCTGTCGCCGCTGGGCGAGTTGCTCGGCGACTCCGAAGTGACCAAGATTTTCCATTCCTGCCGACAGGACTTGGAAGCCCTCGACACCCGCATGGCGGTGCGCGCCGGCAACCTGTACGACACCCAGTTGGCGGCGGCGTTTTGCGGCTACGGCGATCAGGTGAGCTACGCGGCGCTGGTCGCCTCGGTGTGCGCGGTGCATTTGCCGAAAGCGCATACCCGCGCCGACTGGAGTCGCCGCCCCTTGCCTCACGCGCAGCTGCAATACGCTCTGGACGATGTCGCCTACCTGCACCCCCTCCACCAAGCCCTCGACCGCCTGCTCGCGCAAAAAGGCCGAGTCGAGTGGCACCGCGCCGAATGCGATGCCGCGGTCGCCCCGGCGAACTATCGCTTCGACCCGAATGATGCGTGGTTGCGTCTCAAGGGCGTCGGTCGTCTGGACGCCGCCGGCTGGGCCTGCGCCAGAGAGCTGGCCGTGTGGCGGGAGCGCAGAGCGCAGGCGCGCAATCTGCCGCGCGGCTGGATTCTGCCGACGCCAGTGTTGCTGGAAATCTGCCGCCGCCGCCCGGATACGCTGGAGAAACTGGCGGGAATCGCGGAAATCAGCCCGCGCACGGTCAAGCGTCTCGGCGGGAAAATCATCGCCCTGGTGCACAAGAACTCCCAAGACGCAGGGGCGGAAACGGAAGGGTTCTGCCCGCCGCTGATATTGACGCCCGAACAGCGTGGCCGGGTGAAGAAGATCATGAATCTGCTGGAATGCCGCGCGCAACAGGCGGAGATCAGCCGGTCGCTATTCGCCAATCGGCAGGAAATCGAAAGTTTTGTGCGCGGCAAGACCGATTTGCCACTGTTCACGGGGTGGCGCGCGCAGCTGGCCGGAGATGAAATTCGGCAGCGTTACCGTTACGACTGAGGCGGACGGTTGGATCGGTCAGGGCAATCCGGCAACCTCGCCGCCGCTCGCCTTCGGCAACAGCACGATGAGCGAACCGCGTTCCCGCATGACTCCGGCGGCTCGTTCGGCGCGGTCGCCATGCCCCCAGAACAGGTCGGCGCGATGGCTTCCCTTGATTGCGCCGCCGGTGTCCTGCGCGAGAACGAGCCGCCGATAGGGACGGTTCGGGTCGCCGGGGAAGGTGGTGGTCAGCCAGATGGGTACGCCGAGGGGCACAACCGCGCGGTCGACGGCGATGCTGCGCTCGGATGTGAGGGGGATGCCGAGGGTGCCGATGGGGCCGTTTGCGATGTTCTCCCGCAGGGTGAAGAACACATAGCTGGGATTGCGGAAGAGTAGTGTCTCGGCGCGCTCGGGGTTGTCGCGCAGCCATTGGCGGATGGTGAACAGCGATATTTCCTCCAGCTCGAGTTCGTTCCATTCGAGGAGAATCCTGCCGATGGCCAGATACGGATGCCCGTTCTGATCGGCATAACCGGCGCCGATGATGCGGCCGTCGGGCAGGCGGATGCGCCCGGAGCCCTGAATATGCAGGAAAAACACCGCATCGCGGTCATCCAGCCAGATCAATTCGTTGCCGGCCAGCAGCGATTGATCCGAATCGATTTGCGCGCGCGAATAAAATGGCAGCACCTTGTTCCCCACCAGACGACCACGAACACGCCGCTTGGCCAATTCGGGATACAGCTCACCGAGCTCCACGGACAACAAAGTCTCCGGCGGCGCATACAGCGGGTAGCGATAGCGCTCGTCGGGGGTCAATCTACCGAACAACAACGGTTCGTAGTAGCCGGTAATCAAGCCCTCGATAGCGCCGCCTCGCCCGTAGAGTCGATAGGGGACGAACCATCTCTCGAAGAATAACCGAGCGAGTTCGTTGTCGGGGTCACGTATGCCGCGAGCCGCGTCGCACAGGTCGCCCCACTCCGGCTTGTCGGCCAACGCCTCACAGCTGCCCAACAGGGCCGGCCAAGCTTCGGCATGATCATCCTGCAACCAACCCTCGACTTGCCGCCACCCAAGGGGTTCGCCAATGCCGGTTGGTGGCGGCGCGAAGTGTGCACAGGAGGAGATGCCGAGCAGCAGGATACCGGCCAGAGCAGCCCGACAAAGCCGCGCGAACATGCTGTCGCCGGACGTCATATCGCTCGGCTGCAACCCCCGCTTCCGGATCGGCAAACTCTCTGATCCGATGGCAGGTTTATTCACTCGCAGCAAGTTTCACGCAAGCCGTCAGTACCTCGGTCGCTTGTTCGAGGTCGGGTAGCGGTGGGAAGGTCGGGGCGATGCGGATGTTGCGGTCGCGTGGATCCTTGCCGTAGGGGTAGGTTGCGCCGGCGGCGGTCAGTTTTACTCCGGCTTCTTCGGCCAGTTGTACTACGCGCTTGGCTTGGCCGTCGGCGGTGTTCAGGTTGATGAAATAGCCGCCTTGGGGTTTGCTCCATTGGGCGATGTTCAGGTCGCCGAGTTCCCGCTGTAGGATTTCCAGCACTAGGTCGAATTTGGGTTTGATGAGTGCCGCATGTTTTTTCATGTGCGCTCGGAGTGCGGCTACATCGCCGCATAATCGCAGCAGCCTGAGTTGGTTCACCTTGTCCGGCCCGATGCTCTTCACCTCGATGTGCGTTTTGGCTTCGGCGATGTTGGCGGGGCTGGCGGCCAGGGCGGCCACGCCGGAGCCCGGATGGCAGATCTTCGAGGTCGAGGCGAATTGGAGAACCCGATTCGGATTGCCCGCCGATTCGCAGTGGCGCGCGATGTTTTCCAGCGTGGGGCGGTGGTCGCCGAGGTGGTGCTCGGCGTAGGCGTTGTCCCAGATGATGCGGAAATCCGCCGCCGCGGTTTTCATGCCGGCCAGCCGCCTCACCGTCTCGCGGCTGTAGCACACGCCGTCGGGGTTGCTGTATTTGGGCACGCACCAGATTCCCTTGATGGTCTCGTCTCCGGCGACCAGAGATTCCACTCGATCCATGTCGGGGCCGCCGCGACCCATTTCCACGGCGATCAAGTCGAATCCAAGATGCTCGGTTATGAGGAAGTGCCGATCATAGCCGGGCGTCGGGCAGATGAATTTTCTTCCGGCGATGCGGCTCCACGGACGATCTCCGTCCACCACGCCGAACTGGCAGGCTTGCGCCAGCGCATCGTACATCATGCTCAGGCTCGAATTGCCGCCGACGATGATGTGCTGCGGCGCGACGCCGAGGATGTCGCCGAACAAACGCTTGGCTGCCGGCAGCCCGTCCAGCCCGCCGTAATTGCGCGTGTCGGTGCCGTCATCGTCCACATAATCGGTGCCCGGAAGGGCGAGAATCCGGTTGGACAGGTCGAGTTGTTGCGCGGAGGGTTTTCCGCGAGTCATGTCCAGAGACAGGGACAGCCCCTTCAGTCGGGCGTAGTCCTCGCGGAATTGTCGATGGCGGGCGCGCAGGGCAGCGGCATCCGTATCAGGGGGCGGCGCGGCAGGCATGGGGTGATGGATCGTGGGTCGTGGTTGGGGGGCGCAATTCTAGCAGTTTCGCCACGGCGGTCGCACCCGCGTGGTGTACACGCCGCCCCGCCCCGTTGTACAATCGCGCCCCTTTTATTTGTGGGCCAGACCCTTAGGAGTTGATTGCATGCCATCCGTACAAGTTCGGCAAAATGAGCCGTTCGATGTCATCTTGCGGCGATTTCGCCGAACCTGCGAGCGTGCCGGGGTGTTTACCGAATCCCGCCGCCGCCAATGCTACGAAAAACCGACCACCATCCGAAAGCGCGACAGCGACGCCGCGGTTCGCCGGGAAATGAAGCGCGTGTCCCGGCAACGCGCGCGGCGCAGGCGATTGTACTGAGGCGCTGGCCGTTTTACTGAGGCGCTGGCCGACTCTACTGAACCGCTGGCCGACTTGGCGATTCCTCCGGCGAATGGAATGCCGGGCTGCGCTACTCCCCCGGAAATTCGATCAGGGACGGCATGTAGTCCGGCGGCGCCCGATACCCCAGTAGGTTGAAAACCGTTGCGGCGACGTTCGCCAGCCCGGGGTTTTCGATATTCGCCATGGTGTACGCATCATCCGCGTGGGGGTCGATGATGGCGAAGGGTACCGGATTCAAACTGTGGGCGGTGCGCACGATGCGCTCGCCGTTGCTTTCCACGAACATTTCATCCGCATTGCCGTGATCCGCGGTGACGATGACCGCGCCCCGGCACGCCAACACCTCTTCGATCAGGCGGCCGATACTCCGATCCACCACTTCCATGGCCTGCACGGTGGCGTCGATGTCGCCGCTGTGGCCGACCATGTCTCCATTGGCGAAGTTGATTCGCCCGAAGCGGTATTGCCCCGAGCGGATGAGTTCGATGGTGGCGTCGGTGATCTCCACCGCCTTCATCGCCGGCGCACGACTGAATTCGATGTTGTCCGACGGGATTTCCACCCAGGTTTCCAAGTTTTCATCGAAGTAGCCTGAGCGATTGCCGTTCCAGAAATAGGTAACATGGCCGAATTTTTGCGTCTCGCTGACGGCAAAGGTTTTCATTTTTTCGGCGCAGAGAAATTCGACCATGGTGCGATCGATCATCGGCGGGTCGACCAGATAGCGCCTCGGCACATTCAGGTCGCCGTCGTATTGCAACATGCCGCAAAAAAACAACTCCGGCATTTGGCCGCGATCGAATTCATCGAACTGTTCTTCCTCCATCGCCCGGGAGATTTCGATCGCCCGGTCGCCACGGAAATTGAACAGCACCACCGCGTCGCCGGACTGCATCGCGCCGACCGCTCGGCCGTCGTCGTCAACCACGACGAAGGGCTGTAGAAACTGATCGCAGAGCGCCGCGTCGGCGTCGTGTTGCCGCTGGACTTCCGCCGCGGCGCTTGATACCGCGCGTCCGATTCCGTGGACATGGGCGTCGAATCCCCGTTTGACCATCTGCCAGTCCGCTTGGTAGCGATCCATGGTGATGGCCATGCGCCCGCCGCCGGAAGCGATGCGGTAGTCGAATCCACGGCTGCGATTGATGGTGGCCAGTCGGGTTTCGAGTTGCGCCAGATATTTCGTGGCCGAGCGGGGCGCGACATCGCGGCCATCCAGCAGGGCGTGAATGCGCACGGATTTGACGGCCGACTGGCGACAGCGCTCGAGCAGCGCATACAGGTGGTCGATGTGGGAATGCACATTGCCGTCGGACAGCAGGCCGAGGAAATGCACGGTGTTGCCGCGCCGCCCGCGCGACTCGACTCCACCCCAGATTTCGCTGCGAAAGATCGAGCCGTCTTCCACGGCTTGCTTGACCAACTTCGCGCCCTGAGCGAATATGCGACCGCCCCCCAGCGTGTTGTGCCCCACTTCGCTGTTGCCCATTTCCTGATCGCTGGACAGGCCGACATGCGTGCCGTGGGCGTGCAATCGGGTGTGATGCTCGGACGCCAGCAGTTTGTCCAGCACCGGCGTGTTCGCCAGCGATACCGCATTGGCCGCGCCGCTTGGCGCCAAGCCGACGCCGTCCATGACGATCAGCAACAGTGGGCCGGGGCGGCCCTGAAAGGTGTTCAGTTTTTCAAGATGCATGACGCGCGTCCGACTTGAGTCGGGGTGCAACGGGATGGTTGCGACTGTTGCGACTATCGTATTCCAGCATCTCGCGCAGTTGGCGAAGCGCCTGCGCGCGATGGCTCAGGCGATTCTTCGCCGATGGCGTCAGCTGCGCCGCGGTTTTCCCAAGATCGTCGAGAAAAAATACCGGGTCATAGCCGAATCCGTTGTCGCCGACCGGGGTGTCGATGATGCGCCCCTCCCAGACGCCGCTGCCGATGAGCGGCGACGGGTCGGCGCGGTGGCGCAGGTACACCAGCACACAGCGAAATCGCGCGGTTCGCTGGGCGGGTTCGGTCGCGGTGGCGTGCAGATTTTCCAGCAGCTTGCGGATGTTGTCGGCATTCGATGCGCCCGCGCCCGCATATCTGGCGGAGTGGATGCCGGGCGCGCCGTCGAGTGCATCCACTTCCAGCCCGGAGTCGTCGGCGATGGCGGCCAAGCCGCTGTGGGCGCAGGCGTGGCGCGCCTTGAGCAGGGCGTTTTCGATGAAGGTGGCGCCGGTTTCCTCAATGGGGGCGAAGGCGAATTCCGATTGCGCCACGACCTCCCAGCCGTGCGGCGCGAGCAATGTGCCGATTTCAGCCAATTTTCCGTGGTTGCCGGTGGCGGCGACGATGCGCATGGCTAGTCGGCGCCCTCCATCAACGCCTGCCGTTGCACGCGCAGAATCTGCTCGATGCCGGTTTGCGCATGGTCGAGCATGCGATTCAAGGTGTCTCTGTCGAACGGTGCGGCCTCGGCAGTGCCCTGAATTTCGATCAGGCCGCCGTGATCGTCCATGACCACGTTCATGTCGGTGTCCGCGCGGTTGTCCTCGGCGTAGTCGAGATCGGTGACAACCTCGCCTGCAAAGACGCCGACCGAGATCGCGGCGAGCGCGCGATGCACCGGATTTTCGTCGATCAAGTCCTGATGGCGCAGCCAGTTGACCGCGTCCACCAGCGCCACAAATGCGCCGGAAATCGCGGCGGTGCGAGTGCCCCCGTCGGCTTGAATGACATCGCAGTCGAGCACGATGGTGCGTTCGCCGAGCCGCCGCAGATCGACCACAGCGCGAAGGGCGCGCCCGATCAATCGCTGGATTTCCAGAACGCGGCCACTCTGCCGACCCCGAGCGGCTTCGCGTGCGTTGCGCTCGTTGGTGGCGCGCGGCAACATGCCGTACTCCGCGGTAATCCACCCGTGTTTTTGCTTGCGCAGGTTTTTGCTGCGCAAGAACACGGGCACTTTCTCCTCGATGCTGGCGTTGCACAGCACCCGAGTATCGCCGAAGCTGATCAACACGGAGCCCTCGGCGTGCCGCGTGTAGTGGCGGATGATGGAGATCGGTCGCAATTCGTCGTTTTCGCGACCACTTGGGCGGGGCATGGGCGGGCTCGGGGATGGAGGCCGGGCATTATAGCAAAATACGATTCATTCCGGCCATGGAAATGAGGTGGAGACGGCGCGTCTTCCCGATTATGATTTATGGTTTTCCCTTGAATTTTTCGACAAGCCAATCGAGAATTTTTTGTTGCACATTTTCATTGGCTCTTTCCACCGGGCGAATGCTTGCCACGGCACGAACGCGCCCCTTGTTGTCGAATACATAATCATCCTTGTAGGCTCGGTTACAAAACTGGCACTGCGGAATGATGTTTTCCCTATCGTCCCCTCGCTTGTGTGGATTTTGGTGTCCTTGTTGCAATGCGACCATTTCATCGCCATAGCGCGGATCCGGTCTTCCCTCTGTGGCGCCGCATGTCGCGCATCGTTTTCCGTAAGCCTCCTTTATCCCCTCGAAATCCGAGGCGGTAAGTCTGCTTCGTCGGCGTGCTTCGGCGTTCAAAAAAGCGAGTGATGGTTTATATGGATTCAGCCTGTGAAGCCCTGGCTTGTCGCCAATGCTCCATCCATCCCGCTTGAGGTGTCTTACTTGTTGATCCGCGGCTGCGTTCGGTATATCTCGTTTCGCAATGGCGGACATTGTGTTTTTGTGTACTTCTCTGTCCTGATAGAGATACAAGACGGCCAGCCAGAGAGACTTGTTGGTATCCGCATAATGGGTTGCCGAGGGAATCTTTACCTGATGAACGGCAAGATATTCCCGATGAATTTCTTGCAACTCCAGCCATGCCGCTTGCAGCCGGTCAGGATGAGGAAGGGTCATATAATCATTGCCTCGATGCGCTTTTCCGCATTCAACGCCATGTTCCGGTCGATTTCCACTCCCGTGAATCTTCTGCCTTCCAACCGCGCCGCCACGCCAGTGGAACCGGAACCTGAAAACGGATCGAATACCACGGCATCTTCGGAGGAGAAAATGCGGATGAGGTGACGCAGGAGATCGACCGGCTTGGTTGTCATATGACCATGTCTTTTGCGCGGTTTGGCTGCGGGTATCACGGTTCCCGGAAACCGGTCAGGTTGAATGAGTGGATCGTGCGGATCGATCAAGCCGGTTTCCCATTTGTCCCAGTTGTCCACAAAGGTGCCCTCACGCGGCGCCTGACCCAGCACGATCAATTCGCATTGAGGCTTCAACTGCGGAGTTTTCCGATCGCCCAACTTGCGCAAGAGACGTTGTTTCTCCTTTTCCGGTATATCCCGCTTGCGGATGAAATGATTTTGCGTGAATGCCTTCGCCTGACCTTCGTAACGCCAAGCGAGAATATCCCTTATCTCGAAACCGGAAGTCTCTATGGCCATGGCGGTATGGTGAACAAGCCTGTTCTGGGAAAAACACAGGACAAACCCACCGGGCTTGATGATTCTCATCCATTCCATTGCGATGGGTTGGAGAAATTTCCGTAGCCGTATTCCCTGAGTTACATCAAACTTCATTCCAATGGGAAGAGAACCGACAACACCTTGCGGCCTTACTCTGCGTTCCAACGCATCATTGTTCCAATCATCCCCCATGCCGTCTATGAAATAGGGCGGATCGGTAACGATAAGAGAGACACTCTTGCTCCCCATGGATGCCATTGCCTCACGGCAGTCCGTGGCAACAATCCAGCGAGGGGGTTTCGCTTTTGTCTTCGATTCTTCGGCGATGCCCGTATCGAGACTGGTCTGCATGATCATTTTCCAGATACCGATTCCTTGTGGATAGCGTGATTTCCGTTCATGTTTCGCTCAACTTCCGCCACTGTCGGGTAACTTCTTGCCCCTACAAGCAATCAAATTAACCATCTCAAAAGCGATGGTGGCGGCTGCCAGTGAGGTGATTTCGGCGTGGTCATATGCCGGCGCCACTTCCACGATATCCGCCGCGACCAGATTCAACCCCTGCAATCCGCGAATGATGTTGACCAATTCGCGGCTGCTCATGCCGGCGATTTCGGGGGTGCCGGTGCCCGGCGCGTGGCTGGGGTCGAGTACGTCGATATCGATGGAAAGATACAACGGGTGGTCGCCGACTCGTCGGCGGATTCTCGCGGCGACATGCTCGACGCCCTCGCTTTGCAGTTCATCGCAGTGGATCACCTTGAAGCCCAGCTCCCGATCTTGTTCGAGATCCTGACGACTGTATAGCGGCCCGCGAATGCCTATGTGCATGGAGGCGTCGTCTCGGAACAGCCCTTCTTCGGCCGCCCGGCGAAACGGGGTGCCGTGGGTGTAGGGCGCGCTGAAATAGGTGTCCCAGGTGTCCAGATGGGCGTCGAAATGCACCAGCGCCACGGGACCGGGCTCGACCTGCTTGTTCACCGCCCGCAACAGCGGCAGCGCGATGGTATGGTCGCCGCCGAGGCTGACGATGGAATTGGCCTTCTCGAACAATTCTGTGGCCGCCTGCTCGATCTGCTCGATGGCCTCCTGAATGCTGAACGGGTTGCAGCCGACATCGCCGGCGTCGGCGACCTGCAAATCTCGGTAGGGCTCGGTGTCGTAGGCCGGGTGAAAGTTGGTGCGCAGATGGCGCGAAGCCTGACGGATTGCCTGCGGGCCGAAGCGGGCGCCGGGGCGGTAACTGGTGCCGGAATCGAAGGGGATGCCGAGAATGGCGACATCGCAATAGGGCACATCCCGCAATTCGGGCAGACGGCAGAAGGTCGAGGGCCCGGCAAATCTCGGCAACACCGTGCCGCTGACGGGTTCGATGGGAGGGGTTTTGCGTGGGGGTGGGTTCATTGGCAGCTCCGAGTTCCGATAAGCGAAATCATCCCTTGATACACCGATGCGCCGACAAAATCAAGTGAGCGCCCCGCCGCAGCTGCTGCCGGCACCGGCGGTGCAGCCGAAGCAGTGTTTGCCCAGAGCGATGGGCGCGTTCTCCAGTTGCGCCCGCGTGATCTGCCACAGTTGCTTTCGTCCGCTGGCCGCCATCGGCAGTTTCAGCATCTGATTGAAATCGCAGTCGTACAGGTAGCCCTGCCAGTCGACGCTCAACAAATGGCGGCACATCAGCGGCCTCACAGTGGCCGGATTGAAGTTGTCCACCAGAAGTTGCCGGTATCTATCCAGTTGGCCGGTGCGCGCGAGAAAGTGCTCGAAGCGGTTGATGGGCAGATTGGCGATGGTCAGCAGGCTGTCGAAATCGATGCCGAAATCCGCCTTCAGCCGAACCTTGTAGTCGTCCTGCAAACCGGCCTGCGGCGGCGGCAGGGTGGCGCCCACCGGGTTGTACACCAGATCCAGACGCAGCCCGCTGCGGCGGCCGTATCCCTGACGGTTGAGCGCCTGAAGCGCCTCGATGCTCTTACCGAACACCCCCTTGCCGCGTTGCGCCTCGACGTTTTTCGCGGTGTAGCAGGGGAGCGAGCACACCAGCCGAACCTTGCGCTCGGCATACCATTGCGCCAGATCTTCCTGACCGGGTTCGAACAGCACCGTGAGATTGCAACGGGAGGTTACGCCGATGCCCCGTTCCAGCAAGCCGTCGACGAACCTGCGAAATCCGGGGATCAGTTCCGGCGCGCCGCCGGTCAGGTCGGCGGAATCGATGCCGTTTTGCGCCGCCCACAGCAGTATCTTGTCCATGGTCTCCGCCGCCATCATCTCGGTTCGCTTGGGGCCGGCCTCGACATGGCAATGTTCGCACGCCTGATTGCAGCGGTAGCCGAGATTGACTTGCAGTTCGCGCAATGTAGCGCGCGTCAACGGAAAGAGGTTGTGCCGCTTGAGCGTTTGATTGAAGTCGTGGTGTGCGGTTTCCATGGTGGGTTGTCGGCGAGGCGAGGCGAGGCGTGCCAGTTCAATGGCGAGTGTAACCCATCGAAGGCGGGTCGGCGATGGGGCGGCGCAATTAGCTGGCTCGCGGGAACGAATGCGCCGATGGGCACAGGTCGTCGATGGGACACTGGTCGCATTTCGGCCTGCGCGCCAGGCAGGTATGGCGGCCGAGCAGAATCAGCCAATGGTGGGCATGCTGCTTGAAATCGTCCGGGACGGCGCGCAGCAAGCCGCGTTCGACCGCCAGCACATCGTCGCCCGGCGCGATGCGGGTGCGATTCGACACGCGAAACACATGGGTGTCCACGGCAATCGTGGGATGCCCGAAGGCGGTGTTGAGAATGACATTGGCGGTTTTGCGCCCGACTCCGGGCAGCGCCATCAGCTGTTCGCGATCGCTCGGCACTTCGCCTCCGTGGCGTTCGATGAGTATTCGGCAGGTCTTGATGATGTTGACCGCCTTGGTGTTGTACAAACCGATGGTCTTGATGTACGCCTTCAGTTTCTCCGGCCCGAGGCGGAGAATTCCCCGGGGGGTGTTCGCAGATCGATACAGTTTGGCGGTGGCGAGATTGACCGAAACATCGGTGGCCTGAGCCGACAGGATGACCGCGACCAGCAGCTCGAACACGGATCGATAGCGCAATTCCGTGGTGGGTTCGGGATTATGGTCTCGCAGGCGCTCGAACATCGCCCGCACCGCGCGCTCGTTCACGATGACGGCGGCGACGCGTGTTGCTTGCGTTGCAGCGCCGCGAGAATTTCAGATTGCGCGGCGTCGCCGCTTTCGCCGCCTCCCAGACGCCGTCGCCTTTGCCGCTCGCGCTCCGCCGCCGCATCGGCCAGCCGCCGACGTTTTTGTTGCGCGCGTTCGCGGGATTTTTCCACCTGTTGCCGGCTGAATTCGGGCCAGCGGCTGGGCTGTCCCGATTTGCCGTGATCCGCCGCCGGCTCCACTAGATCGATGCAGTCGGTCGGGCAAACCGGCAGGCACAGCTCGCAGCCGCTGCAATCCTCGGCGATCACCGTGTGCATCAACTTGGTCGCGCCGATGATGCAGTCCACCGGACAAGCGGCAATGCAGAGCTTGCAGCCGATACAGTTTTCTTCCCGAATGAACGCCAGCCGCAGGGGTTGATGGCGGCCGTTTTGCGGATTCAGCGGTTTTGCCGGGCGGGCGAGCAGGCGTGCCAGCGCATGGATGGAAACCTCCCCGCCCGGCGGGCACTGATTGATGTCGGCCTCGCCCGCGGCGATGGCTTGGGCGTAGTCCATGCAGCCGGGATAGCCGCACTGGGTACACTGGGTTTGCGGCAGGCGGCGATCGATTGCCTCTGCCAGTTCCTGCTGCCGGGGCGATGCGCTCATGCTCGATTCGGTTCGGCTTGGTTCGGCGCCGGTGGTGGGGTTCGGCGCGATGGGGAAATGATCAGGCAGTATCCTACCAAATCGAGCCGCAATGATAAAATACCGAGTCATGACGACAGCAACCGAGCACCCCTCCGGATTCCGATGAAACCGCCGCGCGAGCAAACCGGCGTCGACCTGCTGCGCAATCCGGCCAGCACCAAGTCCACCGCGTTCACTCCGGAAGAGCGCCAGCGCTACCACCTGCGGGGGCTGTTGCCGGCCAGCACCGGCTCCATGCGCACCCAGCTGAATCGGGTGCTGGCCAATCTGCGGCGCAAGGAGAGCGACATCGAGAAATACATCTTCCTCTCGGCGTTGCAGCACCGCAACGAGCGGTTGTTCTACCGGCTGGTGATCGACAATATCTGCGAGATCATGCCGCTCATCTATACCCCCACCGTGGGTCAGGCGTGCAAGGAATTCGCCACCATTTTTCGCTTGGAGAGCGGCTTCTATGTGACCGCGAACGATCGCGGGCAAATCCGCGAAATCCTCGACAACTGGCCTCACCGGGATGTTCGCATCATCGTGGTCACCGACGGCGAGCGGATTCTCGGCCTCGGCGACCTCGGCGCCAGCGGCATGGGCATTCCCATCGGAAAACTGAGCCTCTATTGCGCCTGCGCCGGCATCCATCCGAGCCAGTGCTTACCGGTGATGTTCGATGTCGGCACAGATAATGAGCAATTGCTGGCGGATCCGGTTTATCTCGGCGCGCGCAGCAAGCGCCTGCGCGGCGACGCCTATTTCAGCCTGATGGATGAATTCATCGACGCGGCTCAGGACGCCTACCCCGGCGTGCTGATTCAGTTCGAGGACTTCACCGCCGCCAATGCGTTCGCGTTGTTGCGCAAATATCAGCACAACACCTTCTGCTTCAACGACGATATTCAGGGCACCGCGGCGGTGGCGCTGGCGGGGGTGTATGCGTCCCTGCGCATTTCCGGCATGGATTTCACCGACCTTCGCTTCGCCTTCCTCGGCGCCGGGTCGGCCGCGGTCGGCATCGGCTCGATGATCGTTCAGGCGCTGGTGCAGCACGGCTTGGGGGAGGACGAGGCGCGTCGGCGGCTGTGGTTTTTCAATCGCGGCGGGCTGGTCGAGGCCAGCCGTAAGGACTTGCCGGAATTCCTCACCCCCTTCGCCCACGACCTGCCGCATCAGCCTACGGAACTAATCGCCGCGCTCAAAGCCCATCGCCCGCAGATACTCATCGGCGCCACCGGCAGCGCCGCCACGTTTACTGAGCGGATCGTCTCATTGATGACGAAATTCTGCCCGCGCCCGGTGATATTCGCGTTATCCAACCCGACCGCGCGCGCCGAGTGTTCGGCAGAGCAAGCCTATCGGTGGAGCCGCGGTCGCGCGATCTTCGCCAGCGGCAGCCCGTTCCCGCCGGTTGCATATGGCGGCACGAAGTTCCATCCGGGGCAGGGCAACAACGCCTACATATTCCCCGGCGTCGGCCTCGGCATGATCGCCTGCCGGGCAAAAACCATCCCCGACTATGTGTTCCTGCGCTCGGCGCAAGCGCTGGCTGCGGCGGTGAGCGAAGCCGATCTGGCGCGCGGCTCGGTCTATCCGGCGCTGGACGCCATCCGCGCGGTTTCGCTGGAAATCGCCGCCGAGGTGGCCGCCTGTGCGTGGGATCAGGGGCTGACCGAGCAACCCCGGCTCGCGGATATCCGGAGCAACATCCGCGCGATGATGTACGACCCGCAATACTGAGACGCCCGCCCCGCCCGCCCGCTCGCTTACGCCGCCGCCGGAAAGACCACCAGATGGTCGATGGCGAGCACGATGCCGAGATTTTCCCCGACCGCGTGATTGTGGTGAGACGGCACCAGCGAGAGAATTTCCTGACCGCTGGGTAGCACCAGCGTGTACAGGTAGTTCTCCCCGCGAAATACCCGCTTCCTGATCTTGGCGACGCGCGGGCTGTCGTCGTCGTGGAGAATATCGTCCGGGCGGATCAGCACCTTGACCGGCGTTCCCGGCGGATAGCCGTGTTCGCTCAATCCGTACAGGGAGGCGAGCTCGGTTTCGATCACGCGGTTCGGCGAAACCACGCCGTCGAGGAACACCCCCTCGCCGATGAAATCGGCGACGAAGCGGGTGGCGGGTTGGTGATATACCTGATAGGCCGTGTCCCACTGCTCGATGGCGCCGTCCTTCATCACCCCGACCCGTTCGCCGAAGGTGAATGCGTCCAGCTGATCGTGGGTTACCAGCAGGCAGGTGGTGCCGATGTCCCGTAGCAGGGCACGCACTTCCTGCCGCAGTTTTTCCCGCAGGTCGGGGTCCAGATTGGAAAACGGCTCGTCCATCAGCAGCAGTCGCGGGCTGGGGGCGAGCGCTCTGGCGAGGGCGACGCGCTGCTGTTGGCCGCCGGACAGTTCGTGGGGGTAGCGCCGGTTCATGCCGCTCAGCCCGACCCGTTCGAGCATCGACTGGACGATCCGGTTACTGGCGGCGGCGTCGAGGTCGTGCAGGCCGGCGGCCACATTCTTTTCCACGGTGAGATGGGGAAACAGCGCATGTTCCTGAAAGACCATGCTGAGGCGGCGTTTCTCCGGCGGCACATTGCCGCGCACGCTGGAAATGCACTGGCCGTTGAGACGAATTTCGCCCGCGTCCAATCTCTGGAATCCGGCGATGGCGCGCAGCACCGTGGTCTTGCCGCAGCCGCTCGGGCCGAGCAGGCAGGCGAGCATGCCTTCGTCGAGTTGGAAGGAGGTATCGGTTACCGCCGCGCGACGGCCGTACTGGCAGGAGATGCGGTTCACTTCGAGCAGGGTGGGCATGGTCGGCTTTTGCTTATTCGGGGGCGCGCCAAGGGGCCGGCGCCTTCGCCTTCAACTGGTAGGCGGTCGAGATGGTGCGGCTCAACACGATGATGGGAATGAGGCCGGCGAGGACGATGAGCAACGCGCCGAGGGCGCTCTGCTCGATCATCTCGTCGGAGGCGAAGTGATACACGTGAGTCGCCAAAGTCTCGAAATTGAATGGCCGCAGGATGAGGGTCGCCGGCAATTCCTTCATGCAATCGACGAACACGATGAGGGCTGCGGTTACCACGCCGCCCTGAATCAGCGGCAGGTGAAACCGCCGCAGGGTCTGCCAAGCGCCGTAGCCCAGAGTTCGGGCGGCCAGATCCATGGAATCGGAGACCTTGCCGAAGCTGGCCTCCACCGAGCCGATGGAAACGGCGAGGAAGCGGATCACATATGTGAAGATGATGGCAAAACTGGTGCCACTCAGAATCAGGCCGCTGGCAAAACCGAAATGGGCGCGCATAAACCCATCCACGGCGTTGTCGAAGGCCGCGAACGGCACGATCACCCCGATGGCGAGTACCGCGCCGGGCACGGCATAGCCGAGGGAAGCGATGCGCCCGAAGGCGGCCACTGCCACCGAGCGGTGCAGGCGTCGCGCATACCCGACGAGGACGGCCAGCACGACGCAGGTCGCCGAGGCGATCACCGATACCCACAAACTGTTGAAGATGTAGGTCCTGAACTGGCCGCTCCACGACACGGCGAAATTGGCGACGGCGTGGTTGAGCAGCAGCCCGGTGGGCACGACAAACCCGAACAATACCGGCAGCGCGCATAGCGCCAGCGCGATCCACCGCAACCAACCGGCCAGAGGCTGCCGCGCCTTGCCGCTGAATCGGTTCGCGCTCTGGTAGAAGCGGCGGTTGCGCCGCCCGATGGCTTCCAGCGAGATCAGCAGGACGACGAAGGTGAGCATGGTGGCGGCGATTTGCGCGGCGCCGCCGAGGTTGTCCATGTTCAGCCACACATCGTACAAGCCGGCCGTCAGGGTTTGCACCGAGAAAAAATCTACGGTGCCGAAATCGTTGAGGGTTTCCATCAGCGCCAACGCCACGCCCACGGCGATGGCCGGGCGCGCGATGGGCAGCGAGACATGAAAGAACGTGGCGACCGGGCCGCGCCCCATCAGGCGGCTGACATCCGGCAGGTGGCTCGACTGCTCGAGAAACGAGGCGCGCGCCATCAGATATACATATGGGTACAGCACCAGCCCCATGAGCATGATCGCCCCGCCCATGCTGCGTATTTCCGGAAACCAGTAGTCGTCGGCGAGCTGCCAGCCGGTCAGCGCGCGCAAAGATTGTTGCACCGGGCCGGCGAATTCGAGCAGGTCGGTATACAGATAGGCGATCACATATGCCGGCATGGCCAATGGTAGCAACAGCAGCCATTCCAGCGGTTTGCGCAACGGGAATTCGTAGGTGGTGATCAGATAGGCGGCGGCGACTCCGGTGAGCAGGGTGGAGACGCCGACGCCGCCCAGCAGCAGCAGTGTGTTGCCGATATATTTCGGCAGCGTGGTGGCGAGCAGATGCGGCCAGATGTTTTCATTCGGGAAGAACGCGAGGAGCAGGATGGCGAGCACCGGCAGAACCGTCAGCGCCGCCACAAAAAAAGCGCCGACCAGCCACGGGTCGGCGCTACCCAGAAAAGGGATTTTGAAGTTGTGCCGGCGATGGCCGGTGGTTTCGGTGGTTGTCGCCTGCAGACTAGTCATTATAGCCGACGCGATCCACCATCTTCGAAGCCGCCGCGCGGTTGGCCGCGACCCGCGACAAGTCGAGGGTATCGCGCTTGAAGTCGCCGAGTTCGCGCAGGAAGCCGCCGATCTCGATGGCCTCGTTCACCGGATATTCGCCGTTGACCTCGGCGTACATGCGCTGCGCCTGATCACCGGCGAGAAACTCCATCAGTTTGCGCGCGTTTTCGCGGTTGGGGGCGTGTTTGGTCATGGCCATGCCGCTGATGTTGAGATGGGTGCCGCGATCGGCCTGATTGGGGAACACCACATTCACCGCCTCGAACCATGCCCGCTGCTCGTCGTTGGTCGCCATCTTGTACAGGTAATAGTGGTTGATCACGGCCACATCGCACACGCCCTCGGCAATCGCCTTGACCTGAGCGCGATCATTCCCCTGCGGGGTTCTCGCCAGATTGGCCTTGACGCCTTCCAGCCATTCCTGCGCGGCCGCATCGCCGTGGTGGTGCATCATCGAGGCGAACAGGGCTACATTATAGGCGTGCTTGCCCGAGCGCGTGCACAGCCGCCCGCGCCATTTTGCCTCGGCGAGTTCCTCATAACTACCGATCTCCCCCGGCTTCACTCGATCTTTCGAGGTGACCAGAAGACGCGCCCGCGCGGTCAGGCCGAACCAGTGATTGGCCGGGTCGCGCACGCTTTCGGGAATGCTGCCGATTATCGCCTCGGAGACGGTCGGCTGGGTCAAGTCCGCGTTCTTGATGTCGGACAATCTGCCGATGTCCACGGTGAACACCAAATCCGCCGGGCTGTTGATGCCTTCGAGGCGGAGCCGTTCGAGCATGCCCTTCTTGGCGTACACGGCATTGACCGCAATGCCGGTTCGCTCAGTGAAGGCGTCGAACATCGGCTCGATCAAATGGGGTTGGCGGTAGGAATACACGTTGACTTCCTCGGCGGCGAATGCCGTGAGGGAGAAGGGATTTGCCAGCGTCAGCAGGATGCCGACGAGGAAATTGCGCACTGAATGTTTCATGTTGCTACTCCGAATGGGAATGGTAAAGGAAAAGTACTCTTGGTTGCGAACCGGAATGATTTGCAATGGAAAAAAATGCTTGGCCGCGCTATTGCTTGGCCAAGCCAAGAGCGAGAATCTCGATTTCCGCCGCGGCGCCGTAGAGGCGGCTAGCGGATTGCGCTACGAGCGACGGCGGCACCAACGCCGGCCACATGTCGTCAAGGGCTTCCAGTCGCGCGGCAATGCGCTCGAACACCGCCGCCTGACCGTCTGCCGCCGCGTCCTGCGCCCACTGCAGCGCGATTCGGGTGAAGCCGAATGCGTCCTGATACTCGTGGGCGTTTTCCGGCTTGCCGTCGACGATGCCGATGGCGTACTCCTCGGCCGCCACGCGCACCAACTCAACCACCACCCGCGCAACGAGCTCGGGCGAAACCGCCACCGCCTGCTGATGGCGCAGAATGGTTGCCGCAACCTGCCGATAGGCGGCCTCCACATCCGCCTCGCTACCGCTTCCCACGGCCTCGGCATGCGCCTCGAGCTCCGCCGCAAACCCGTCAACGCCGCGCTCGGCGAAGGAAGGCTGCAAAGTGGCGTACAGCTCGTCCGCCGGATGCTTGGCATGGGTTTGCGCCGCCTCACGCTCGCCTTGCTGGAACAGTTCGTGCCCGACCAGCAGATGACCGCGCATCAATCCGATCTGCAACAGATAACCGGCGTCATCAATGGGCCCGTCCGGCAAGTCGATCTGGGTGGCGGAGGCATTGAGACTGAACAACCCGGCCAACAGCCCACCCAGCAGAAATCCGGTCGAAACAGAAAAAGATTTCATGGCATGCAATTCGAAATGATGAAAGGGAGGCGGAAAGTAACGCGAATAAGAATAATTGTCAATTAGATTTACGGAAATTTCGCTCGTTTTCCATGTTTCCACATTCCGACCAAGCCGGCTGAGCGGCGAAGCACAGGAACCCGTCAGCGGCATGAGGAAAAAAGAAACGGCTGCGCCGCGTGCCTTGGCCAACCGGTTGCAACATCTCACGGAGCGTGTTAAGGTGCGCCCTTCATTCCGCGCGGAAGGCGGGTTCGGATCTCGGATTAGAGACTCCACCGCCGGCAATTCCTCGCGGACGTGACTAACTTTCATTAATCCGGGAGGTATCCAACATGAATCACCGAAAACCCGCGCTAGCGGTTTTGGTCGCCACGGCTGACCGACCCCATCTTCTGGGGGACAGAGCGCTCCCCTCAATCCTGAAACAATCCCATATTCCATCGCGTTTGGTCGTCGTGGACGACTCATGCGACAAGCGCGCGCAGACCCGTCGTGTGGTCGATGGCGTGCCGAGGCAATGGGGCGCAGTCGATTTTCTGCATAACCGGCGGACGAAGGGCGCAGCCGGGGCGTGGAACTCGGGAATCGACCATATTCTTCGCACCTTGATGGATCCAACCGCGGTTCACGTTGCGTTTCTGGACGACGACGACGAGTGGGACGCGCATCATCTGGAGTACTGCATGGCGTCTATCGAGAAGATGGATCTCGATATGGTCGCGACGCCATTCGAGCGCATTGAGGGGGCCGATCCGTTGCCCGTGTTTCCGCCAGCGTCGCTCGAAGCATCGAGTTTCTTGGTAGGGAATCCCGGCATTCAAGGCAGCAATCTGGTCTGTCGGTTGTCGGTGTTGCTCGAAGCGGGCCTGTTCGACGAGTGGCTGCCGAGCTGCACCGACAGAGACCTCTGCATCCGCATCGCTGATCTGCCCGGCATCCGCTACGGGACGACCACGCGAATCTCCGTGCGACACTTTGCCAGCCGCAGCCGGCCACGGCTTTCGGCACCCGGATTGGCGAAAAAGACAGTCGGACTGGATCGGTTTTACGCGAAATGGCGGAACCGGATGTCGGCGACTCAGAGATTCGCGTTTCGCAAACGAGCGGAGGCGCTGTTCGGATGGAAGCAAACTCGGCCTGCATTCGATGAGAACGGGTCGGGCAGCGGGCAGAGTCCGCCCTCGTTGATCCAAGCCAAATCGGAGGCGTCGCTGCACTTGATAGTTGGCGTGATCGCGGATGCACAACGCCCGCAACAGGTGGGCAAACTGCTGGCCGATCTGCGAGGCATTCCACCACATGCGGGGTTGTCGGGACTCGATGTGCTCGTGCTGGAGAACGGGCCGGGCACGAAGTCCGGCGCGAGCCTGCGGGCGATCGTGGAGCGTGAGCGCGATCGGGGCCTGCGCGTGCATCTCGTGGATCGGGCGCACCATCGGCGCGATGCGAAGGGGGGACTGGTGCTCGACGGCGGTGTCGGCAGCGGTCGGAAACTCGCGATTGCGTCGGCGCGCACTGTACTGCAGAGCTATCTGTATGTTTTCGCATCGCGCGTTCCGGATGCAGTCGTGTGGATCGTGGATGACGACATGCGGCTGAACCCGCTCATCGTGGATGAGGATGGTACAAGGCGTCGGCAGGCCCTCGATACCGCGGCGTTGCTACAGACGCTGCATCGACTCCGAGACGAGGGCAAGGTGGACGTGGCCATCGGCGGGTGTACCGGGGCGCCGCCCGTGCCCCACTCGGCCACCGTGCGCGTTCAAATGGTCGATCTCGTGGCTTCGCTGTTCTGGTTGGCGTCTCGGGCACCGGAAGAGGTACTGCCGGATCACAGCGGCGAAAACGCGATGTTGCGCGCAGCGCGGCGCGACTACTATTACGATCTGTCGCGCACGGAAACGGATCGACTCGAGACCCCGTTTCTGGTCGAACCGGCATTCGCCGGCGAGCGTGTGGACGAGGCATTTGCTCGATTGAGCCGTACAGTGGAGCGGATACTGGCCGGCGAGCAGGTGTTCCGCCCCTTGGTGGACAACCCCGATGGCGATGTGGTGCTCGGCGATGATGGCCTGCTCCGAGGCGGAAACACGTTCGTGTTCGACATCGAATCCTTGCGCGACATGCCGAATCCCTCGCAACTGGTGGGTGGGCGACAGGTGCGCCGCTCCGACATGATGTGGGCGTTGTTGCAGCGGCAATACTTCGGCCGACAAATGAAATCGGTGTCCGTAGCGTTGTACCACGACCGTTCGGATGTGGATGCGTCGGGGCCGGACATCGACCGGCTCGTGGACGACTTCCAAGGATATGCCCTGATTTCGGCGCTGGCCGACACCCTCGATGTGTATTCGTTGAATGGAGGTCGGTTGACGTTGACGGTGGAATCGGTCAGCGCGGTTGCTGATCGCGCGGAGAAATATCTGGATGAGCGACTGGCGGCATTCCGATTGTCGTTCTATCGCATCCGCGGCCTGTCGCGTGTGTTGCGATGCTTGGCCGAAGATGAAGGGGCGTGGTGGCAATGCGGCAAACACCGAGCTGCGGCGGCCGACCTGCGCGTGTTCGCGGATCGCTTGGCCGCCTGCTATACCCCATCCGTGCTGGCGCTCATTGAGCGCAAGGCCAAGACGCTGAATGTTCGCGGCGTGCGGGCTTTTTTGAAGCGGTTGCCGGGGGAGATCGATGACCACCAACGCCGGCTTACGAACCCGCAATGCCTGCTCGGTAGGCTGGCGGATGAACGGGTCGCCAATGCAAGAGCGGCTATCGGCCGGTTGACTGATGCCGCCGGCCCCTTTGTAGTACTGGGGTGCGGTGCCGAAGGCGTGGTGTTTACCGACAGGGCGCGCGTGTTCAAGGTATTCGATTACTGGAAATCGGAACGAGCTGCGGCAGTACGGACCTACCTCCGATCCCGCGTCGGCGCATGGGATACCGCCCGCCGTCTCTATCCGCTACTACATTTCCACGAGTCCGAGCGCGAGTGCGTGCTGGTCTACCAGTACGAGCCGAGCAAACCGTACATCGGCGGCGACGGGGTGGGGATGGTGGAGCTGATGGTGGAGTGCCAACGGTTCGGGGTGGTTTGCCGCAACATCCATCCGGACAACCTGCGGCTGGTGGATGGGCGGGTACGGCTCATCGACTACGGATCGGACATCCGTCCGCTGGATGACGAGGATGAGTTCTTGGCCATGTGCCGCCGCGCGTGGCTGTCGTGGCGATGGCCCTGGCATTCGGGTCTCAAGGACATCATGCGCCGGGCGCTGACGGATTCGGGGTTGCCGGAGCTGAACGGGTTCGAGGTCTACCACGAGGCCGTGCGCCGTTTGGTTGATCAGGAAACGAAACCCGAGGATATCGCGTTGCGCTTGATCGGGGACACTGGCGCCGACACAGCGCTGGACTATGGGTGCGGCACGGGCCGTCGGGCAAAATCGCTCGCTGATTCCGGCATGTGGGTCGTAGGGTACGATCCCGACGAGAGTCTCCGTTCCGGCTGGGATGCCCTTTCGAACGAAACCGGAAACCTGCGATTCACGCACGATCGGAGTCAGGCGCTGGAATATGGCCCGTATTCCCTCGTGGTATGCCGCCGCGTGTTGTGTACGGTGGAGGACGATGGAGATATGGATGCCGTTCTGCGCGATTTGCGCAATGCCGTGCGGGCGGACGGTCGGGTCATCGTAACACTCTGCAATCCGCATGCGACATTCGCGGGCCCGAGCTTGGAGACGGATCGGCAGGTGCCGCCAAACGTCGGCTACGATGATCGGTTCGTGTGGCAAAAGCGCCTGCGGGCGAGTGGCCGAACCCGCGCCGATGTGCATCGCCCGGAGTGGTTTGTGCGGCGTGCGTTCGGGCGCGCCGGATTGGTGGTTTGCCGGCGGTTGGAGGAGCCCACCATCGACCTCGATCGCTTCGAACGAATCTCCGACCACATTGCCTTCGAACTGCGGCCGTTGCCGCCACTGCCCGATGTTGCGCTACTGCTCAAGGCTTGTGCGATGGATGCGGCGACGCTCGAGGTGCAGGTCAAGCATCTGGTGGCTCAGCTGGAGGCGCCGAGGGCGTTTGCAGAGCGTATTCTCGTTCTGGACGCGCGCGAGAAAGGCTTCCTACGCCAGCACACCGAAGGCAGCCTGAATGAGCTGCACCGTGCGGCTCGCCGACTCGTGCGCGCAGGTTGGATCGATCGCGTGGTGGAGGGCTCGCCGGATGGTGACGAAGCGGCAGCGGTGAATAAACGGTGGTTCGGGTGTGCCTGTCCGCGCGCCCATGCGGTGTCGGGGGCGCAGGTGGCATCGACGCTGGTGGGTCTCGAGGCGTGCGCGAGCCGATATGTGCTGCAGATGGACATCGATTTGATGATCGCACGGCTGGATCGGGAGCATGATTATCTGGCAGATATGCTCGGCGTTTTCGCTGACGACCGTGAAGCGTTGACGGTGGCGTTCAACATTGCCGTTGGCTATGACCGGCCCTACACAAAAGCGGGCGCAAAAGGGGCGTGGCGTGTCGAGGCACCCGCGTCGCTGACTCATCTCGAGCGCCTTCGCCGCATTCGACCGTTGCCGAATCGGGTGGAAGGCGGGCGGCTTGCATTGTCATGGCACCGCTCGTTGGACAGAGCGATCGCAAATGGGCGAGGCAGATCATATCGCGGTGGCGACCGGCGCACTTTTTATGTGCATCCGCCGAACGCCCGCAAACGAGCCTTGGACGAGTGGCTGATGGTACTGGATCGGATCGAACACGGATTCCTGCCGATGGTGCAGACTGGCCATATAGATTGGATCGGCGAGATCGGAGAATGGCTTGGACCGCCCCGCCGCGAGCCATTCGTATTCGTGGTGTGTGGCCGCAACGTGGCCGCTGGGCGTTTACGCCGCTGCTTCGACTCGATGCGTCAACAGCGCGGCCCTCGCTGGGGTGCGGTGGTGATCGATGATGCGTCGGATCCCGCATTGGGCGATCACTTCGAAATCGAGTGCGCCTCGCTCGGTTGTCGCTGTACGGTTATCCGCAATCGCGTGCGTCGCGGACTGCTCGCCAACATGAAAATGGTGATCGGCACGATCTGTACGGAGCCGGAGAGCGTGATCGTAACGCTTGATGCGGATGATGCGCTCATTGGCGACCGGGTTCTGGAAAGACTGGCGGCGGAATACGCGGGTGGAGCCGATGTGACCGTCGGCTCCATGCTGCGAACCGACAAGGAAGCCAACTACCCGGTGAATTTCGATCAGCCGCGCGAACATCGCGGCGGTAACGTTTGGCAACACCTGCGCTCATTCCGCAAGCGGCTGTTCGATGCGATCCCCGACCATGCGCTTCGACTTAACGGCGACTATGTGGATCGCGTGACCGACTGGGCGTACATGCTGCCAATCATCGAACTATCCGCAAAACCGGCATATATCGCTGATCGGCTGTATCTGCACGAGCCATCGGTTGCCGGCAGAAACGTCAGCCGCGCGGAGCGGGAAGGCATCGCCGCGCGAATCGTGGCGAAGGGTGCAGTAAGGTCGAAGGAAAAGCGCATGACTGCGGCAAACGCCGGATCGGATATGCAGCCATGAAGCGGAACGTCGTTGCCATCATCGGGTCGGCGGGTGAAATTTCCGAATCCGTTCGACGAAGCGCCGAAGCACTGGGGCTGGCGTTGGCGGATCGGGGATTCGACTTGGTGTCGGGCGGGATGGACGGCGTCATGCGCGCGGTCGCCCGCGGGCATGGACTTTCGCAACGTGCCACAAACCTGATTCACATCGAACCCGGATGGGGGCGCGCTTGGGAAAGGAACCCGTATCCGGCCGCGGTCGTGCGAACCGAACTCGGGGCCATGCGAAACCACTTGGTGGTGCGTTCGGCAGATCTCGTGGTCGCCGTGGCCGGCGGGGCGGGAACGCTCAGCGAGCTGGCAATCGCTTGGCAGGAAGGCAAGCCGGTTGCGGCGTTGCGGGGGAGCGGGGGATGGAGCGAAAGATTCGCCGACAGCGTGCTGGATCAGCGCGAAACGATGCCGGTGGTGGGGTGCGATACGGTGACCGAAGTAGTGGATTGGGCTACGCGAATGCGCCCTGCCGGCGTGTACGGCGGACGGCTGAACCGAGATTTCTATCCGCTCGAAGTGCCTGTGTTGCATCGCGTGCACGACGGGATTCCCGATGACAACCACCGAATCCAACTCCGCTTCGGCATGTCCATCGCAAAAACGGAGGTCGTGCGGCGTTTGCATGATCTGAGTCGCCAAGTGGAGGATTGGAATCGTGAACACCGCGCTTCGACAGTGGCCTTGGTCACCTTCGATGACGGTTGGCGAGACGCGCTTTTGCTGGCGGAAACATTCGAGCGCCTGCCGCTGCTCTGCCCAACGATATTCCTGAGCGAGGGTCACTTCGCGGATCCGCCTCACCCGTTGCCGTTGCAGCGGCTTTACAGCTACTGCGCGAAACGAGGTTGTGATCCGGAGGACGATGTTGCATTCGGGCCGGCAACGCGATCCGGACTGAAAGACATGCCCGAAGCGGCGCAGCACGCAGCGCTGGATGCGCTCGGGGTCGACCCGATGGAGGGTACCGAGTTTCTGCTTACTGCAGGGGAGATTGAAAAATTGCGCTCGGTGGGCTGGGTCGTAGCGTCGCACGGCCATTTGCACGAATATCTGGAGAGACGGGATATGCTACGGGAGGAACTGGAGCATCTCTCCATCTCGGTCGAACGACGCGGTCACATGCCGTGGCTTGCGTGGCCCGAAGGCATCTGGTCAGCGCGTAGCTGGAGCGATGCGCGGGCGGCCGGATTCCGTATCCAGTTCGGACTCGATCCATCACCGGTTGAACAGCAATTCGAAGGCTTGGTTATGCGGACGGTTTGGCGGTAGTGGGCCGATCTGGTCTGGAGGACTCCATGTAAATTCGGCTGCGGAACCGCGTCCAAGGCCAAAAGACAAAGTGGACAAATCCGGTAAAGTGGTAGAATCACGCGCCATTCGCTCATCTCCTCATCCCCGCAACCCTGACGCGCTCGCATAATGAAACAACATTTGAAGGAACTGCTGGCGCAATCCGTCGGTGTGCTGTGTCGGCAGGGGGTATTGGCGCAGGGGGTGGAGGAGAGCATTCGCATCGAGCGCCCGCGCAATCCTCGGCATGGGGAATTCGCCTCCAGTCTGGCGTTGACTTTGGCGAAGTCGGCCAAGCGCGACCCGCGCGTTCTCGCTCGGATGTTGGTCGATGCCCTGCCGGACTCGGCGTTGTTGGAGCGGGCGGAGGTTGCCGGCAACGGGTTCATCAATTTCTTCCTGTCGCGTGCCGCTTGGCGGGCGGTCATCGATGAAATCCGGCGAGACGGGGAAAATCATGGGCGCAGCGCCGTCGGCCGCGGGCGGAAGATTCTGGTGGAATTCGTCTCGGCAAACCCCACCGGGCCGTTGCATATCGGCCATGGCCGAGGTGCCGCCTACGGCGATACCGTGGCTCGGCTACTGGACGCCGTCGGATACCAAGTCGAGCGCGAATACTATGTCAACGACGCCGGTCGGCAGATGGATATTCTCGCGCTGAGCGTGTGGCTGCGTTATCTCGAGCATTGCGGCGAATCCATCGAATTCCCCCTCAACGGCTACCACGGCGCCTATATTCGGGATATTGCCGCCGCCCTGCATGATCGCCACGGCGAGGCGTTTCGAGTCGAGATAGCGGAATTGTTCAAGGCGCTTCCCGAGGCGGACGAAGAACGTATCGACGAGCTGATTCGCCGCAGCAAATCCACACTTGGCGAGGGCGCGTATCAAACCGTGTTGGCGCACGGAAGCGATACGATGGTGGAGGATATTCGTCAGGATCTGGATGAATTCGGCGTGCGTTTCGACCACTGGTTTTCCGAGCGCACGCTGCTCGAAAGCGGCGACATCGAGCGCGCCGTGGAGAAATTGGCGGACAACGGCCACATTCGCGAAGAGAAGGGAGTGAAATGGTTCAAGTCCACCGATTTCGGCGATGACAAGGATCGGGCGGTGGTGCGGGCGAACGGCACCCACACCTATTTCGCCGCGGATATCGCCTATCATTTCAACAAGGGCGAGCGGGGGTACGATGTGATGCTCGATGTGATGGGCGCGGATCATCACGGCTATGCCAGCCGCATTCAGGCCGCCTATCAGGCTCTCGGTTACGAGCGCGACAGATTGCAGGTGAGATTGGTGCAATTCGCCGTGCTCTATCGCGGCGGCTGCAAGGCGCCCATGTCCACCCGTTCCGGCGAGTTCGTCACCTTGCGGGAATTGCGCAAGGAAGTCGGCAACGATGCCGCGCGGTTTTTCTATGTATTGCGCAAGAACGATCAGCATATGGATTTCGATCTCGATCTGGCCAGGACGCAATCGGCGGACAATCCGGTTTACTATATCCAGTATGCCCATGCCCGAATTTGCAGCGTGTTCCGGCGGTTGCCGCAAAAGCGCATACCGCCTCCGGACGAAGTCGCGCCCGACTACGATCTCTTGGTCGAGCCGGGGGAATTCGAGTTGATGCAAACCTTGTCGAGATTTCCCGAAGTGGTCGAGCAGGCGGCCGGCGGATTCGAACCCCACCTGCTGGCCTATTACCTGCGCGAGCTGGCCAACGACTTTCACGCCTACTACAACGCCCATCCGTTCCTCTCCGGCGAGGCCGACCTGCGTCTCGCCCGGCTGGGGCTGATCGACGCCACCCGCCAAGTGATCGCCAACGGACTGCGCCTGCTCGGCGTCGCCGCGCCGGAGAAAATGTGATGGTGCAGGCGCGCCGCAAATCCCCCGGCAAAAAATCCGCACGCGGCAAATCCGGCGGCGGTCTGGCGGGCATTTTCATACTGCTGATCGGCATTTGCATCGGCAGCCTAGCCACCATCCTCTGGCAGGGCACGCAAACCGACAACGAAGAAGGCGGCATCGGCGCCGGCATTCGCCGCATGGTCGAAAGCGCCCGCCAAGCGCCGCCCGCCGGTTCGCAGGAAAAGTCCGACAAGGGGGAAACCCGAACGGACAAGCCGTCCACCGACTTTTCCTTCTTCACGGTATTGCCGGAAATCGAAGTAGTCGCGCCATCCACGGAAACCGCCGCCGCCACCACACCACCCGCCGCCAAACCGCAAAAACCCGCCAAAGCCGAGCAGCCTCCAGCGGCGGACGACAGTTCGTACATGCTGCAGGCCGGTTCCTACCGGCGACTCGCGGACGCGGATCGGCTCAAGGCCACCCTCGCCTTGAATGGCTTGGTATCCACCATACAAAAAGTCAGCATTCAGGGACGAGGCGACTTCTACCGGGTTCGCCTCGGCCCCTACCCGACCTATCGCGCCATGGAAAAGGCGGACGAGCAGTTGAGTCGAGCCGGCATCGAGGCATTGCGGCTGAAGATGTTCAAGTCCGGCTAGCCACCCCAATGCGCGCCATCCGCATCGCCACGCGCAAAAGCCGACTCGCCCTGTGGCAGGCCAATTACGTGCGCGACCGACTGCGGGAATGCCGCGAAGACTTGCAGGTAGAGTTACTGGAAATCGTGTCCGAAGGGGATCGCACCCTTGATGTGCCGCTGGCCGAGGCGGGCGGCAAGGGGCTGTTCCTCAAGGAACTGGAGCAGGCGCTGCTCGGCGGCCAAGCGGACTTGGCGGTTCACTCCATCAAGGACATGACGGTTACCCTGCCCGACGGCCTCGGCCTCGCCGCCGTCTGCCAACGGGACGACCCGCGCGATGCATTCGTTTCCAACCGCTTCGACGCCATTGCCCAGCTGCCCCGAGGGGCGGTGGTGGGCACCTGCAGCCTGCGACGACAATGCCAACTGCGGGCGCGTTTCCCCCACCTGCGATTCGCCAACCTGCGCGGCAATGTGAACACGCGGCTGGAAAAGCTGGATCGCGGCGAATTCGACGGCATCGTGCTGGCGGTGGCCGGCCTCAAACGACTGCAACTGGCACACCGCATCACCGAATACCTATCTGCGGAAATCTGCCTACCGGCGGCGGGGCAGGGCGCCATCGGCATCGAATGCCGGCTTGACGACACCGACACCCGCGAATTGATCGCGCCCCTCGACCACGCCGACTCGGCCACGCGCATCGCGGCGGAACGAGCCGTCAGCCAACGCCTCGGCGGCAGCTGCCATTTGCCGCTGGCGGCCTACTCGGAGCTGCGCGAGGGCGGCATCACCGTGCGCGCCCTGATCGGCAATCCGGACGGCTCGAAAATTCTGCGAAGCGAACGAAGCGGCGACCGCCGGGACGCCGTCTCCCTCGGCCAATCTGCTGCCGAGTGCTTGCTGGCGCGCGGCGCCGGAGACATCCTCGCCAAATTCCATGACGCCTAGCGCCAACCCCAAGCCGCTCGCCGGAATCGGCGTTCTGGTAACCCGCCCGGCCGAGCGCGCCGCCGCCCTCAGCGCACTCATCGAAGAACGCGGCGGCGAGGCCATCTTCTTTCCGATTCTCGACATCATCCCACCGGCCAACAGCGCCGCGCTGCTGGCGGCGTTACACCAACTTGAGGGGATTGATCTAGCGATATTCGTCAGCGTCCACGCCGCCCGCAATGTGGGCAACCTACTGGCGCAACACCGCCTGCAAATCCCCCCGACCACACGAGTCGCCGCAGTCGGCCCGACCACCGCGGCGCAGTGCGAACAATCTGCCATCCGAGTGGACTTCGTGCCGAGCGGACGCATCGACAGCGAGGGTTTGTTGGACGAATTGCGCGCTTTTGACGCCGCCGGAAAAACCATATTGATATTTCGCGGGCAGTCCGGGCGCGAAACGCTTAAAGAGGTGCTGGAGGCGCGTGGTGCTCAGGTTCGTTATGTGGAAAGCTACCGCCGCGAGATTACCACCCGTTCGTTTGCGCCCGTGCTCAAGCGCTGGCGCGCGGGGGAAATTCATGCTGTGGCGGTGACTAGCGTTGCGGTGGTGGATGCGCTTGGGGAGGTGATCGGATCGCGTGATCGGCGGTTGCTGGTGGAGACGCCGATTTTTGTTTATAGCCGGCGGGTGGGGGAGTATTGTCGGGGGGTTGGGATTGGGGGGGAAATTCGGGTGGCTGAGGGGGTTGGGGATTTGGCTTTGGTGGAGGCGGTTGTGGAGTGGGTTGCGGCGGGGCGGCAAGGGGTATAGAGTACGGGGATGCACAATTATGAAATCGCGATGGAAGTCGAGGGGCCCCTGGCAATGTGGGCGAGGCCAGATACGGGCTCAAGCCCGACGTCTTACCCAATTCCGACGTGGTCAGCGGCAAAGGGGGTATTTGAATCCATCGCCTTTTTTGCCGATGGAAAAGCGTGGATAAATCCGACCAGAGTGGAAGTCTGCAAGCGGGAAGGGGCGGGTAGCTCCGGCGAATTTCATTATCAAAAATATACGACAAATTACCGTGGCCCACTGAAGGAGACTAGCAAATCAAACTATCAGTTTTCAGCCCTTGTTGTGACAGATGTATGTTACCGCTTGTATGCAACTATAGAAAACGGATCGGGGCATTTTCTGCAGAGGGGAAATAATCCTTGCCATCACTTGTTGGACACTTTCAATAGGAGATTGAAAAATGGACGTTGCTACCATACACCATGTCTTGGCTGGAGTGAATTTGTTCCGTCTTATTGGGGGCCGTTGCGCGATGAAGAATCGGAATTTGAAGATAAAACTGAGGTTGATTCTGCGATAACGCTAAATTTGGTTTCAATACTGAATCGGGTGTTCACACCATCGGTAAAGGGTAAATACAAACCAAGTTTTCAGCAAGGCGATCAGGCATGGATACGAGAAGGATGTTTTAGTTATGTTGAATGAATTGGCCTTGCTGAAGAATGGGATTGAGGAGATTAATCCTGAAATACTCATTCGTCAACACAAAAGCATTAGCGAACCTGGGAAGCAAAATCTCATTAGGGTCGTTTTGGATGAGAGAGAAATTATTGAATTGGAATTGTTAGACAATGACAAGAACAAGAAATATTGGACCCGACGTGATGGCAAGAAGAATAGTTTCCCAGCCGTAAAAATACCATTTCCAATTCGCCCCGGCGGTGTGGAAGCATTTCGTAAATGGAAAGAGAGAAATAGGAATCCATTATCTGAACAATTAGCAAAATGTCTCAAAGAATTTCGAGAAAAGTATCCGATTGATATTGAACAGCACAAATGTTGGCCAAACTATCGAGAACAAATAATTAAACAGAAAGAAATATATGCGAACTTACAAGGCGATGAGTCGATTGTCCACAAACTCACTGATACATACCTTTCTTTTGAAGAAAATGGTTTGTCGTTACTAAAACGATTTGATGAATTTTTAGGGTGTAAATGTAGAGAACCAAATATAAATAGAAATCTATTAGATTTTGCGTTTCTGGCAATGTTCGCAAATGGAGAAAAGCTCAAGGATAATATGACCCCTGATGGCAAACGTATCACGCTATTGCTTGACGTCCAAGGAAACGATACTCATTCAGCAGCGAATCGCCATTGGACTCCTAAACTGTCTGAGTTGCTGTTTCGGGAAGAAAAAAATAAACAGAAAACAGTAGAAACTGGCGTTTGTGCGATTAGTGGTTCAGAAGAAAAATTGGTGCCAGATACTTTTCCTGAGCCGAGGTGTGAAGTGTTGGGAGATGTGAAAATATTTTCTCGGAAAAGGGGTGTTCACACCTATAAAAGGTATGGAAAGGAAGCGGCCGGCAGTTATTCTTTATCTAAAAGCCTAGCCGATTATTTGTCAAGCACACTTCGATATCTCTGTGGAGGTAAAGAAACTGAAGGGAAGACCTGGGATAAATTGCCTAAAGAAATGAAAAAAGATAAAAACGATACTCAACCTGATCTACTCGTTGCATTTTGTAGAGCCGCTTCCGATAGAAATATCGTAAAGTTAGTGTCGTACGAAGGTGAGATGGACGCACATTTTGATGAGATTGATTATGAGATGGAGGCGGAGAAAATTTGCAAATCTTTCAAAGGAGAAGATATTCTGTTGCATGAGAAAGTTGATTTTTTGATATTGCGAAAAATTAGTAAGGGTGTTCAAAAGGCTATTTTTTCATCTTCTACGCCAGTAAGCCATCTTGAAAATTCATCTCACGATTGGAGTGAATCATGTAAAAATACGCCACCGATAAAACTCGGAATATTGAAAAATGGTGAAAAGAAGCCAGTATATTTTTCACCGAAACCAATTTCCCCCAAGCAATTCGCTTTCCTATTCCGAAAAAATTACAAGCGATCCTTGCAGCAAAATGTAGACGTTCCGGGTGTAGCGTTTGCTAATATCATGAGGGTTTTTCTTGGTGATGCTCGTACATCTGAGCTAGCATGTAATCTCTTGCAAAGATTGCTGAATAACTTTTCTAATTTGCTTGAAAAAATCGCTCTGGAAAGATCCAAAAGATCAAAAGATTTCAGTATGAGAAAATATCATCCTGATGCTCTTCGAGTAATTGCCGCAATAGGCTTATTACTTGCTAAACTTAACCGCAAGAAGGAGGTGTATATGAAAGATATAGCGTACATATTAGGGCAGTTTTGCGCTGCACTTGATGAAGTCCATATTGGATATTGTGAAGATAAGCGTAAAGGCCAGATACCAAGTAGACTAATTGGCAATCAAGCCTATGCAACTGCCGTGGTAAATCCACAAAAATCACTTGGACTAACTGCTCAACGTAGTGCAGTATATTTTGCATGGGCCAAGAAAATCAGTAGGAAAAGTGATGATAATCTGTCGCATTCCTTAAAAAACGCCAAGTATGCATATTTTTGGTTGCAGAAAAACTGCCCGAAAATGCATCAATTGTTCTCTAGTGAAACCGTCCAACCAACGCCTGAGTACAAAGCCGAGCTTCTGTTAGGCTATTTGGCTGGTCGACCCATAGAGAGGAGACAAAACCGAGATTCCGAACCACATAACCTATAGGAGGTTACGATTATGAGCAATTCAAAAGTTCCATTTAACCGTTGCATAGGATTAGTTGTGTTGGATGTCAACATGTCAAATCCCAATGGTGATCCCGATATGGAGTCTGATCCTCGAACCATCGATACAGATAATCGAGGGCTGATCACTCCAGTTTCATTTAAGCGAAAACTAAGAGATTTAGTGGCCGATAAATCTTCCGCTTTCCATGCAGCTGCAGAAAATTTGAAGTTAAATTTGGATGATACAGCTACTCGTAAATTTGAAATACTCGAACAAAGAGGCAGAAAAAGAGATGAAATAAAAGAGCTTGATGAAAAAAATTTTAAAAACACTTATTGGGATGCAAGAATTTTTGGAAATACTTTTCTTGAGTCCCTGAAAGATGGCGACCTTACAGAAAAAGAGAAAGAGAAAAAGGCAGCAGGTGGTTACGATCACTTTATCCGAACCGGTGCAATTCAGGTTGGCGTTGGCTTGTCTGTAGAGCCTGTAGTGGTTGAGAGAATGACGATGACAAACAAAGCTGGTGTTCAGGAAGACAAAGACAGAGGAATGGCCCCGCTAGGTTTCAGAGTGGTTCGTCACGGAATCTACACCATTCCGTTCTTTGTTAACCCCAGCATTGCGCAAAAAACCGGGGCAAATTTGAAAGACTTGGAATTGTTTAAGTTTCTTGTTCCTTATTCGTATCAACATACCGCATCAGCCATTCGGCCGCAAGTTACAGTACTTCATGCTTGGTTTGCTGAACACAAGAATCCACTGGGCTCTTGTCCTGATTACAAGCTAATTGATGCTCTGACCCCGACCAAGAAAGAAGATGTGGATATCCCCACCCAAAAGAAAGATTACAATATACCGACAGATGTGCCAGGTGATATACGAGATCGATTTGAAAAAATAGTAGATCTTTGTGATGTCTATGCCTAGTAACTTTGTTGCTCACTCATCCCCTAAGGATAAGCCGAGCAAACCGCCCCATCTGTATTCGGACCATATACATGGAGTCGAACAGCTGGGTATGGAGTTTGCTCGGCGATTATTTGATTTTTCTAGTATTCCGAAAGAAGAAACAAGTAAACTAAAAAAGTCTCTTCGGTTGGCTCTACGAGCGCATGATATAGGCAAACTTGAATCTGGAAATCAGGGCGTTTTATCTGGAATATCAAGTGGAAGATTGTTATATGATCATGTTGATAGCGGTGTTGCAGTAGCACTAGGAAAACAGGATAAACTAGCAGCATGGCTTATTCGGGCGCATCATTTCCCCGGCTTGACTAGTGTTCATGACGAACGTGCGCTTGTACGAAGAAGGATTCCACTGCTTAGAGGAAAGAGAAAAAGGAATTGTTTTTCCCGAGATCATATCAATAAACACGAAAAACTGATTGAAAAAACAAATGCACTATCGGAAGACTTGATAAGTAAGCATCAAGAATCTTGTGGCCATGAATTGACCGGCAGTATCACTGGTATTCCAGAGGATTCGCTGACTGTTAGGCTATTATTATCTTGCCTTGTGGACTCGGATCACTCGGATACAGCGGCGTACTATGCAGAAAATTATGTAGAAAAAGAAATTCCATCCTCCCGTACTCGTTGGGATGAAAGATTAGTAAAACTTGAAAATTATATTTCGGAACTTGAAGGAAAGAATTCCGAAAGAAAAAAATTGCGTGATGAACTATTTTACCAATGCCGAGATCACCCTTCGCGTGCTGCAATACTAACTTGCGCTGCGCCAGTGGGACTAGGTAAAACTACTGCTGTTCTAGCAAATCTTCTGAGTTGCGCAAAAGAGAAAAATCTGCGCAGAATATTTGTGGTTGCGCCATATACCAATATCATCAAACAAACTGTTAATAGCTTGCGCATGTCCCTTGTTCTTGAAGGCGAAGACCCTCATGCGATTGTTGCCGAGCACCATCATCGTGCTGACTTTGATAGTCCGGCTCTACGGCAATATACGCAACTATGGAAAGCTCCGATTGTTATTACAACAGCTGTTCAATTTTTTGAAACCCTTGCTAGTGCATCACCTTCGAGCATTCGAAAATTACATGAATTACCGGGCTCTGCTATTTTTATCGATGAGTCCCATGCGTGTGTACCTGCTACGCTAATGAGGCAGACATGGTATTGGATACGGCAACTTTCTCAATGTTGGTCGTGTCATTTCGTTTTGGCTTCAGGATCGCTTATCAAGTTTTGGGAAAGTGACGAAATTGTTGGAAAAGACGAGCAAATTTCCTTGCCAAGCCTATTGAAGAAGAATTTTTTCGCCAAAACACAAGTTGCTGAGCAGAAAAGGGTTGAATTTTGTAGGTTAAACAATGGTTCTTCAATTACGAAAACTGAATTACTCGAACATATACGCTCCGATAAAGTTGAGACTGGAAGCAAACTTCTTATTTGCAACACTGTGCAATCTGCCGCAGTTATCGCAAGGGATTTGCAGCCGCAGGAGGAAACCGATGGTGAATTGTGTTTATCTGGTCGATCAGTATTACACCTTTCAACTGCACTGACGCCAAGCGATCGAGAACGAGTAATCAAAGAGATTGAGGCAAGGCAATCAAATGATCGATGGAAAAATCGGAATTGGTATCTAGTGGCAACAAGCTGTGTCGAAGCTGGGGTCGATCTAGACTTCAATTTCGGCTATCGAGAACGTTGCTCCGTGACAAGTTTCTTGCAAACTGCGGGTCGTGTTAATCGCGAGGGGCTAAACAAAAACGGGGTGTTATATGATTTCCTACTTCAAGAATCTGAAGGAATTACAAAACACCCTGCATTTGGGGATTCCGCCAAGGTATTTGATTATTTCTGGGAAGAAATTTCGAAAGAGCATTCCGAATTGGATCAACTATCTACCCGTGCTTTGGTCGAAGAAATTAGGCGGGGTGAAAGCAATGATCAGTTTGTTAGTAGACTTTTAAAATATGAAAAATGTTGTGATTTTCAGCAGGTGCAGGAGAAATTCAAAATAATCACAAGCGCATCGGTTACTGCTATCGTTTCTTGTGATCTTAAAGATCGAATAAGTAAAGGAATTCCTGTTCCTCATCGAGAAATTCAACGAAATTCTGTGCAAATTTGGAGTAACAAAATAGAAAAATACCACCTTGAGCCCTGCGATTTTGGTCGGGAACTTTATTTTTGGAATTACGGTTATGATCCTGATGTTCTTGGATACATGAAAGATTTGGATATGATGTTAAAGAAAGGAGGAGCAGTTATATGAGGTTACCGAAACAAAGTTGTATTTCCAATAAATCTCTCAATCTGGTTTCGAGTTTTTTTAATAATCGGAGAAGGAGAAAAAATTGAAAATGCAACCTCCCTCAATCCCCATCTCCGCTCTCCAACACTACGCCTTCTGCCCACGGCAGTGTGCCTACATACATATCGAACAGGCGTGGAATGACAACTACCTCACGGCGAGGGGGAACCAACTGCATGAGCGGGTGCACAGCGGTGAGATGGAATCGCGTGGGAATGTTCGGTATGAGCGCGGCGTGCAGGTTTGTTCGGAAAAATTGGGCGTGCATGGCAAACTTGACTTACTGGAAGTGGAACGTGACACCCGCGCCGTCACGCCCATTGAATACAAGAAGGGCAAGCCGAAGGTTGCGGATTGTGATCGTATACAACTTTGCGCTCAGGTCTTGTGTCTCGAAGAAATGACCGGATTGCGAATCGACAAAGCGGCTATCTGGTATTGGCAAATCAGACGCCGCGAATGGATCGATATTGACGATGCCTTGAGAGAATCAACTCTGGCGACCATCAAATCAACAAGAAAATTGTTCCGCGAGGGGAAATTCCCCAAGGCTGTTTACACCGCTTCATGCAAGGCTTGTTCGTTTGTCGAAAGATGTTGCCCTAAACACAGGGATCATAGCGATTTATATGTGAGCAATATATTTCAGGATGAAGAAACTACTCAATAATCTGTACATGACGACCGATGGCAGCTATCTGCATAAAGAGCGCGAAACCATCGTCATCGAGCAGGAAGGAAAGAAAGTATGCCAGTTCCCGTTTCATGCGATCGGAAACCTGTTTTGCTTTGGTCGAATCATGGTGTCGCCCGCGCTCATGGCGGCATGTGGTGAAAAGGGGATTGGGCTTTCGTTCTTTACCGGATATGGAAAATTTCAAGGAAGACTGCAGGGACCGCAAAGCGGAAATGTACTATTGCGCCGCACGCAATACCGATTGGCCGACCGCAGCCCCGAAACCCTTTCACGAATTTTTGTAGCCGCAAAATTGGCAAACAGCAGAAATATATTGATGAAGCACCAAAGAAATCATGGCGAGGATGATTCAATAAAACAAGTTATTATCATGTTGGTCGGCTGCCTGCGAAGGCTGAAATTCCAGAATGATGTTGATCAAATAAGAGGTATTGAGGGAGAAGCCGCCGCCCGCTATTTTTCCGTGTTCGACCGCTTGGTGCTGGAGGGAAAGCGGGAACATTTTTCATTCAGCGGCAGAACAAAACGGCCGCCCCTTGACAAAGTAAACGCGCTTCTTTCATTCAGCTATACCTTGTTGACCCATGAAATTGCCTCCGCGCTACAGGGAGTCGGGCTGGACCCATTTGTCGGTTTCCTGCATACGGATCGCCCTGGCCGGGTTAGTTTGGCGTTAGATATGCTGGAAGAGTTCAGGTCTTGGTGGTGTGATCGATTCGTACTGACGCTAATCAATCGAGGTCAAGTTAAATCATCAGACTTTGTAACCGAAGCAAGCGGCGCAATTCGCATGAAAGACGATACCAGAAAAATGTTGCTTACAGAGTGGCAAGAAAGAAAACAAGAAAACATCCAACACCCCTACACTGGGGAGAAAATTCAGATTGGCCTGTTGCCGCATTTACAAGCCATGCTGTTGTCGAGATTCTTGCGCGATGACTTGGAATGCTATCCACCATTTCTGGTTCATTGAGAAATCCCCGTGTTGGTGTTGATAACATATGATGTGAATGTGACCAGCGCAGGCGGGAGCAGACGCTTACGCCATATCAGTAAATTATGTCAAGACTACGGCATCCGCGTGCAGTATTCGGTCTTTGAATGTGAAATCAATCCCTCCCAATGGGTAGCGTTGAAAGCCGCCTTACTGGAAACATTTGACGCCGACACGGACAGTCTACGCTTTTATTATCTCGGCGCAAATTGGAAAAGAAGGGTTGAACACCATGGAGCGAAAGAGAGCCCGGATATGTTCCGAGACCCGCTGATTTTGTAACCGCTAACGGTTGATTATCATAAATCAGTGAAAGGTTAGCGGAATTGTAAGTGTTTGTTTTTCAGGAAATAATTTTTAATCGTTCATTGAGGTTCGATTTTTTTCGATTGGGGATTATGAGTTAGCGTTATACATACTATTTATTTAGTTGAAGCAACAAGATAGAATGTATGGATCGCGCCCCGTAAGGGGCGCGTGGATTGAAACGCGGCATCAGCCTGTATCTGAGCAACTTCGACAGATCGCGCCCCGTAAGGGGCGCGTGGATTGAAACGGTCTATACATTATCGGGTACCTGCGAAAATTGAAATCGCGCCCCGTAAGGGGCGCGTGGATTGAAACACCAGATTGGGTTGGTATCGATACCACTGGCCATATCGCGCCCCGTAAGGGGCGCGTGGATTGAAACGGAGTGTACAGCGCTAAATGAAAGCGTTTCGCTCGATCGCGCCCCGTAAGGGGCGCGTGGATTGAAACGGGTCACCATCGGCGGGGGTATAGTCGCGTTGATATCGCGCCCCGTAAGGGGCGCGTGGATTGAAACGGTACATGGCGGTTGTCGAGCGCGGCAGTCAGACATCGCGCCCCGTAAGGGGCGCGTGGATTGAAACAGAAGGCATATATGGATGCCGCTTATCCTGGTACATCGCGCCCCGTAAGGGGCGCGTGGATTGAAACATCGAGTGCGCCGAGTTTTGCTCGTGGGCCGAGGATATCGCGCCCCGTAAGGGGCGCGTGGATTGAAACACTCAACAGGGCCCTGGAACACCCCCTGAAGGTAAATCGCGCCCCGTAAGGGGCGCGTGGATTGAAACGAAGAAATGCCGCCGGCGAGACCGCCGGCGACTCATCGCGCCCCGTAAGGGGCGCGTGGATTGAAACTCGGATTGAACGGTAGCTTTCGCCCTGGCTCCCCTCATCGCGCCCCGTAAGGGGCGCGTGGATTGAAACGTTCGGATCGCCAAGTACGACAGCAACCCGAAAATATCGCGCCCCGTAAGGGGCGCGTGGATTGAAACCCAGTCGCCGTCCGCCAAGCTCAGGCGGACGGCGATCGCGCCCCGTAAGGGGCGCGTGGATTGAAACCCGTGGAGCGCATCGAGCGCGTCCGAGGCGATGATATCGCGCCCCGTAAGGGGCGCGTGGATTGAAACGTTAAAGCGTGGAAAAGTGTTGCGGCGGAGAAACATCGCGCCCCGTAAGGGGCGCGTGGATTGAAACTCGCCAAATTTGCAGCCTAATCCGCTCGGCGCCGCATCGCGCCCCGTAAGGGGCGCGTGGATTGAAACCGCTCGCGACGCTCATCACCGCGCCGCGCCGCGAATCGCGCCCCGTAAGGGGCGCGTGGATTGAAACCTGCGCTTTTCTCTAGTTGTGTGGTGTTGCCCTACATCGCGCCCCGTAAGGGGCGCGTGGATTGAAACCTGCTGGGGCGGCGGCGAGTGTTCGCTCGCAAAGATCGCGCCCCGTAAGGGGCGCGTGGATTGAAACATCGTTGCCTTGCAACGCGGATCGCTCCGCACGCAAATCGCGCCCCGTAAGGGGCGCGTGGATTGAAACGGGAGTAGTATCATGGCAGGTAATTCACACGCTGGCCATCGCGCCCCGTAAGGGGCGCGTGGATTGAAACCTAAAGGCAAGTTGCGACTCCGTGCTGTGCAGATATCGCGCCCCGTAAGGGGCGCGTGGATTGAAACTGCTTCTTGCCGCCATAACCGGTTGGCGTGTCTAATCGCGCCCCGTAAGGGGCGCGTGGATTGAAACAGATCGCGGTCGCGTTGCTTGGCGTTCTCGGCGGCATCGCGCCCCGTAAGGGGCGCGTGGATTGAAACGCTCCACTTGGGCGGCGCCGTCGTCAAATCCGGTGATCGCGCCCCGTAAGGGGCGAGTGGATTGAAACCGTATTCAAGGGTGGATGTTTCCGCCCAGTCGCCATCGCGCCCCGTAAGGGGCGCGTGGATTGAAACTCAGCTGCACGAGATACCTTGTCAGTAGTCATTGATCGCGCCCCGTAAGGGGCGCGTGGATTGAAACTGCAATGGTACAGCGCAAGGCACTATACCGGCGCATCGCGCCCCGTAAGGGGCGCGTGGATTGAAACAACATGTTTATACCTCTTCAATTGTTGCTACGCCTATCGCGCCCCGTAAGGGGCGCGTGGATTGAAACTTCGTCCATCCGAAACCAATGCACGCTATCGCCTATCGCGCCCCGTAAGGGGCGCGTGGATTGAAACAACAATGTTCCCCGCAACTTGCCGTTCGGATGAGATCGCGCCCCGTAAGGGGCGCGTGGATTGAAACACCCGTCATTTCATCCCACTGATTCGGGGTCCAGATCGCGCCCCGTAAGGGGCGCGTGGATTGAAACCGAGACCCACAGACCCCGGAATTCGATTTGGATGATCGCGCCCCGTAAGGGGCGCGTGGATTGAAACGGCGGCGGCAAGGAGTTCTCCGGCGTGAAGGCCGGATCGCGCCCCGTAAGGGGCGCGTGGATTGAAACTTGCTGAAGCGCAGGCTGGCGAAGCCGAGGAGCGCATCGCGCCCCGTAAGGGGCGCGTGGATTGAAACACTACCGCGAGCGCCATCCTCTGATGGTCAATTCATCGCGCCCCGTAAGGGGCGCGTGGATTGAAACACGATTTTATCGAACATGTCCATTGTAATTGTAACATCGCGCCCCGTAAGGGGCGCGTGGATTGAAACAAACGCAATCCGTTTCAAACGGCGGAGGTAGTCGATCGCGCCCCGTAAGGGGCGCGTGGATTGAAACTACAGAATCTGTATTGGTTGACCCTCTTGATAGGCATCGCGCCCCGTAAGGGGCGCGTGGATTGAAACATCATTACCTTGCTTGATAAATTCAATCCACAAAATCGCGCCCCGTAAGGGGCGCGTGGATTGAAACGATAAATCGGAAAAGAATGATCCCACAAGTCCAGATCGCGCCCCGTAAGGGGCGCGTGGATTGAAACCTCCATCCACTCGGCAAAGCCCGTCCACTTGGTGAAATCGCGCCCCGTAAGGGGCGCGTGGATTGAAACGTGCGCCGTGCCGTCATCCATCGGAAATGAAGCGTATCGCGCCCCGTAAGGGGCGCGTGGATTGAAACAAACAACTGCGCTCCGCCGAAGCCTACGGCCCCGATCGCGCCCCGTAAGGGGCGCGTGGATTGAAACCTCGCTCCACACGGCGCGCCCGTTAGCGATCTCGCATCGCGCCCCGTAAGGGGCGCGTGGATTGAAACAAACAGCGCCGGCCAAAATAACTGGTGGCCGAGAATCGCGCCCCGTAAGGGGCGCGTGGATTGAAACATAACATCACTCCATCAATGTATCAAGCCGCTGTACGATGCCAATACATTCTGGACTCCGGATGGTTTTCCGCGAGGAACTGCACGGGGGAGCGGAATTGCAGTGAGGCGTGGGGGCGGCGGGTGTTGTATTTTTCTAGGTAATCCAACAGGCGCTGGTTGAAAGCAACGCGGTCGGTGAGTAGCAGGTCTTCCTCGTAATCCACGAAATCCTCCTGAATGGTGCGGTTGAAGCGTTCCACGATGGCGTTCATTTTAGGCGATCTCGGATAGGTGTATGCGTGCGTCCAGCCCCTTTCTTTCGCAAACTGGTCGAACGCCCCGGCGAACTCCGAGCCGTTGTCGGTCAGGACGTTCTCAATGGGAAACGGAAACATCGCTTCGACCAATTCGGCGAATCGGGCGGCGTTTTTACTCGATGCGCTTTCGGGGCAGATGGCCACAGACAAGCGGGTGGCGTGGTCGATGGCAACGATCAGGTATCGCCGCACGCCATCTATGTGCCGCACAATGGTGTCGAAGGCAACGCAACGGCCGGGGATGGTGGTGCGCCGGATGGCGCGGCTAAGTCGTTGTTTTATCTGGCGTGTGAATGCTTTGAGCCGGCCGTAGCGGGTGATATTCGCCGGAGCGATGCGCAGTCGATCCGGCTGGTCGGCGATGATGCGTCCGAGGGTGCGAGCGCTTGGGCATTTCATCCTGTTTTCCGCGCACCACTTAGCCAGATGCACGCGCAGGGCTTCTCCGGCGATATTGGGAAACTCGCGGCGCAACTTTCGCATTTGCTCAATCAGGGCGCGCGGATAATTGCGCCGCCGCACGCGAAGCGGCTTGGTAGTGCGATTGGTGAGCGCCGCCACGCCGCCCTGCTGATACGCCTTGCGCCACGCATACAGCGTGCTGCGACTGACCTGAAAGGCCGTCATAGTTGCGTGAATGTCGTGTTCGCGCCATACTTCGAGGGCGCGGAGTTTGACTTCGGTCGACTGGCTCATGTGTGCCTCCTTCATTCCCAAAGAAGCAACATGATACATCCCGCGCACGCGGAAGCCGACACGCTGAATCAGCATGTCGGCTTCCCTTTTTCCGACAGCCAAAAGTCCAGAATGTTTCTGGCATTATGCAGCCGCCGCCATCGCGCCCCGTAAGGGGCGCGTGGATTGAAACCGGCGATTCCTCGGGTTTTTGGCGTTGGCCGTGGATCGCGCCCCGTAAGGGGCGCGTGGATTGAAACCCAGATACCCAACAACGAATGTTCTATATCGGTGATCGCGCCCCGTAAGGGGCGCGTGGATTGAAACAATAGATCCCACGCCACGCCGTCACGCACCTCGCCATCGCGCCCCGTAAGGGGCGCGTGGATTGAAACGGTGGTACCACTGCCTCGCCAGTCTCGATCAGCCCATCGCGCCCCGTAAGGGGCGCGTGGATTGAAACGCAATGGCCGGACAAATCGGTTTTGCCGCTTTCGCATCGCGCCCCGTAAGGGGCGCGTGGATTGAAACATGTCATTCACCATTGGTTAAAGGGTTCATCGGAATCGCGCCCCGTAAGGGGCGCGTGGATTGAAACCAGCAAGCGCTGATCGCCGCTTGCCTCGGCCTTCATCGCGCCCCGTAAGGGGCGCGTGGATACGGCATCCGCCACGACCCACTCTCCGCCCCTGATCGGCGAAATGGGCACATCCAGCGTTATGCCATCCCGCGTGCCCTACCAATCATGGGGGCTATCGGGATAATATCGCCTTGACGATTATTCGCGTGAAATGAAACCACAGTGACGGAAACAACCGAAAAACCCGAGCCGCAAGGCTCGCAAAAACCCAACAAAAAGCCCGCCGATTCAGCCGCGCCGAAATCTACCGGCACGCCGACTAGAAGTAGCAAAGCAGGTTGGATCGCACTCGTGCTCAGTCTGATTGCGTTAGGAGTAGCCGGATATGTTTGGCGCGAGAGCGTATTGGTCGCTCGCGTTGAGAGTGGGGAGCAGGTCGGGCGCATTGCGGCTGTGGAGCGGCGATTCGATACTTTTTCTTCGGCTCAGGATGACCTCGGCGGTCAGGTGAGCCAGATGGAAGCGCACCTAGCCAGCGCGCAGGATGATTTTGCTCGGCGGATCGAGCGGCTACGTAGCGAGATGCGGACGCAGCAGGCAAATTCTGCGATTCGAGACGAGGAATTCCGTCAGGATATCCAATCTCTGTCCGATTCCGTGGTGCAGTTGCATTTCGAGTTGAATCGCAGTGTGGATAGTTGGCGTCTGAAGGAGGTCGAGCAGTTGTTGTTGATCGCCAATGATCGGCTGCATTTTGCCGCGGATGTCGGCTTGGCCAGAGAGGCGTTGAAACTTGCCGATAGCCGTTTGCGGCAGCTGGCCGATCCTGCGCTTGTGCCGGTGCGGGGGATGCTTGCTCGGGAAATCGCTTCCCTCGATGCGGTGGCGACGGTGGATGTGGCGGGTACTCTGAGGGCGCTTTCGGAGATTGCCCGTGGGGTGGACGATTTGCCGCTGGCGGGGGATGTGATGCTCGCCGCAATCGAGTCGGCGCGCCCGCCCGCGAGCGATGCGAACGACACCAACGGCGCCAACGAAACCAGCGACACCAACGACCCCAACAACACAACCAGCCCCCCCTCATCCGCTTCCAACTCACTATGGGCGGCGGGCAAAAGTCTACTCGCCGATCTCGGCGCGCTGGTGCAGGTCGAGACTGACGGCAGGACGGCAGCGCCGATACTTTCCCCCGAATTGCGCTTGATGATTTTCGAGAAGGCCAAGTTGATTCTCGAATCGGCTCAGCTGGCGTTTTTGCGCCAACGGGACGATGTGTATTCCGCGCGCATGGGGGAGGCGAGAGACTGGGTGGTCGCGAATTTTGACGGCGAATCCGCCGAGGTCGATGCATGGTTGGCGCAGCTGGATGAGGTGGCGGCGGTCGCGCCGGCTGCGTCGCTGCCCGATATTTCCGCCTCCCTGCGCGCGTTGCGCAAGGCGATGCGAGCCGCTGCCGAGCGCTGAGCGCTGAGTGGTGCATCTATGAAACTGATCATCACCATCATCATCACGCTGGGGGCGGCCATCGCTTTTGCCCTGTTTGCGATGGAGGATCCCGGCTATGTGGTGCTGGCGCGGGCGCCTTATACGGTGCGATTGCCGCTGGTGTTGTTCGGTCTCCTCGTGTTGCTCGCCTTTGCCGCGTTGTATTTCCTGCTGTCCGTGATCGTCGGCGTGGTCCGCTTGCCGAAGAGGATTCGTCGGTGGCGTCTGCGGCGCAATCAGGCAAGCGCGCAAACCCACACCATGCAGGGCTACGCCGGTTTGATCGAAGGCGATTGGGCGGCGGCTGAGCGGAATCTGCTGACTCATCTCCAAGATAATCAATCGCCGCTATTGAATTATCTCGGCGCCGCATTTGCCGCCCAGCAGCGCGGGCATCTGCGCCGCCGGAATCAATACCTCGAAGACGCCCTGCGACAGTACCCGAAACAGCGGTTGGCCATCGGCCTCACCACGGCGCGGCTGCATTATCGAGCCGGTGAGATCGCCCAGTCCCGCGATGCGCTGGAAAAACTCAGAAAGATCGCGCCGAAAAATGTGCCGGTGGCGCGACTGCTTGCCGATGTGTATCGCGAACTGGGGGACTGGAATTCGCTGACCGCCCTGCTGCCGTCTCTGGCCAGACTGCAGGCATTCCCGCCGCCGGAGCTGGCCGCGCGGGAAAAGCAGGCATACACGCATTTCCTCACGGCTCCGGCGCTGTTGCAGGGGGACGGCGACCGCCCCACGCAAGCCTTCAATTCCCTGCCCGCATCGCGCAGAAAATTGCCCGCAGTGGTTGCCGGTTACGCTCGGCAACTGCTCAAGGCCGGCCAGCATGTCTTGGCGGAAAAAATCCTGCGCAAGGCGCTCAACCGGCAATGGGACGACGACCTCGCCTACCTGTACGGCAGAGCCGAAACGTCCTTCGTCGGCGACCAGATCAAGTTGGCCGAGTCCTGGGTGCAGAAATACGGCAGCCATGCCGACCTTACCCTGACCCTCGCCCGCCTGTACCGCCGCGACCGGCAGTGGCAAAAAGCCAGAGATTTGTTCAATCAGGCGATCGCCGACGGTGGCCGCGAGGAAACTTGCGCCGATCTCGGATCGTTGCTGGAGGAAATGGGGGAGCAGGAAGCCGCCTTGCGTTGCTATCGCCGGGGGATGGCGGCGCTCGCGCCGCAGCTGGATGTCGCCGCGCCGCCGCAACCGCCCGCCGGAGAGTTGGTGGCGCTGGATGACGAGCGGGAGGCGGGGTCGGTTATGCCGGTGGTGCGGTAGCGGTGACGTTGCCGGTTGGCTCGATTGATCGAAAGGGCGCCTATTCCTGCGGGGCGTAGGTGAAGGAGTCGAAGAAGAATCTTTCCGCCTGCATGCCCTTCGCGCCCAATCCGTCTCGCACCGCATCGACCATGACCGGCGGGCCGCTCGCGTACACATCGAATTCGCCGAAATCGTCGTAACTGGCCAGCACCGCCTCGTGCACCCATCCGCTGGCGCCGCGCCACTCGGCCGAGGTCGAGTCCGACAACACCGGCGTATAGGTGAAGTTCTCATGCTGCCGCGCCCATTGTTCCGCCAGATCGTTCCGGTACAGATCCTGTTCGTCCCGGGCGCCCCAGAAAAGGTGGATTCGCTGCGCCGGATTGCCCTCCAGAGATTGTTGCACCAGTCCCTGTATGGGGGAAAATCCGGTTCCTCCGGCGATCATGATGATCGGCTGATCCGCCTCCGAGCGCAGGAAGTAAGTGCCGAACGGCCCCTCGAGGCGCAGCAGGTCTTTCTCCCGCATGGAGGTGAACACCTTCGGGGTAAACTGGCCGCCCGGTACATGGCGTATGTGCAATTCCAGCCCTTCCTCGCTGGTTTGCCGGGGCAGGTTGGCGATGGAAAAACTGCGTCGTTGGCCATCCTTCATCACAATATCGATATACTGACCGGGGATGAAATTGAACTGCTGGGATTTGGGCAGTCCGAGAAAAACCAGCATCACATCGTGCGCCACCTTCGAAAGTTTCGTCACCCGGCACGGCAGCATCTTGATTCGGATGTTCTGCCCGGACATGACCTCGTCCGCATCGATCACCGCATCCTCAAGGGGAATGGCCTGACACAGCAGCACTTTGCCCTGCTCGATTTCTGCCTCGGTCAATGCGCTTTCCTCGTACTCGCCGTAATCCACTTTGCCGGCCACCAGAGTGGATTTGCACGCGCCGCAAACGCCGTTGCGGCAGCCGTAGGGGAATATGCGGTTGTCGCGCAATGCCGCATCGAGGATGGTTTCGCCCGAATTGACGGGGAATTTGCTGTGATTGCGCTGGTTGGTAACTTCGATGGACACTTTTGCGGTTTCCGCTTGCGCTGGGGGAATTTCCGGTGCGCGGATTATACGCATTCCGCCTTCACCAAGTCATGCCCGAACTGCCCGAAGTAGAAACCACGCTGAGCGGCATTCGCCCCCATCTGCTGGGGGAGAAACTTGCCCGGCTGGTGGTTCGCGAGCGGCGATTGCGCTGGCCCATCGAGGCGCATCTCGAAGAGAAAGTGCGCGGGCGGAGCATCGTGCGCATGTGGCGGCGAGGCAAATACATATTGATCGCCCTCGATCGGGGCGGGTTGTTGATCCATCTCGGCATGTCGGGTTCGTTTCGCGTGCCGGCGCAAGATAGCGCCGCCGAACCCCACGATCACTACGACCTGATCACCCACCACGGACGCATCGTGCGCTATCGCGATCCGAGACGTTTCGGCTGCCTGCTGTGGTGTGCTGGCGATCCGGCGACGCACGAGCGGGTCGGTTGCCTCGGCGTCGAGCCGTTGTCGCCTCGGCTGGACGGAAAATACCTGCGCGCCCTCGCCGAGGGGCGGACGGCGAGCGTGAAAAGTTTGCTGATGAACGCCCGAATGGTGGCGGGAGTCGGCAACATTTATGCCTGCGAATCTCTCTTCGACGCCGGCATCCATCCCCGCCGAGGCTGCCACCGAATTTCCGAGGCACGCTATCATCTACTGAGCGAATCCCTGCGAAAAATTCTCAACTCGGCCATCCAACGAGGCGGCTCCACCATCCGCGACTTCACCGGCGCCGATGGGCAGCCGGGGTATTTCGAGCAGGAACTGATGGTGTACGGACGCGCAGACGAACCGTGCTTCTCCTGCGGCACACCCATCCGCAACATCACCATCGGCCAGCGCTCCACATTCTATTGCCCTGAGTGTCAGCGGTAATGCGTCACAAGAAACGCCGCATATCTTCTGCCAGAGTCTCGACAACATCTCTTAAAATTTCTATTTTTAGCGGTTTGAAGTATTTATGGATTGGTCGATCGATTTTTCTTTCACCTGCTAAAAAAGTGACGATATTCAAATTGCACGAAAAATAGGATTGAATTGTGTGTGTAGAATGACTGCCATATACGGAATTTTCGAGCAGATGATAATCCCCACCGAGCTGACTTTCCAATTGGAACAAATAACAAGATAGGTCAGGGTATTGCATTTTAAGCAGATCAAAATCCACCAGTATCCTTTTTAGCATTGCATTTTCGGCATATGCCTTGCACTCGATGCCAATAACGAACCTCCCGTCTATGAATATATGTTTGTCAACCGATAATTTATAAACGTAATCGGTGATATTTTTCTGGATATATTTCTTGATTTCTTGATCTTTTATCCGGCTAATGTATTCATTTCGGATGGGAATTGATATTTTTTTAGAATTAATTTCGAGAGAATCGGGGTTTCCGCCCACATACTGCCATGCTATTTGGGCAAGGGTTTCGGTAATATATTCTTGCAATTTACCCTTACCCGCCCGAATAACTCCACCATATGATCTATTGGTGCTACTGCGAGCTTTTTCCTCAATGCCCTGCACATGAGCATTGTAGGCTTGAATTATTTCTTGTAACTGTTTCTCTATGTCCATTTCAACAGCTCACCGCTATCTGCGATTCTCTGCTCAGCGGTTTTGCAGTATTCCGCCGAGCAGTCGATTCCGATGTAGTTGCGCCCGAAGTTGTGGGCGGTTAGGGTGGTTGTGCCGGCGCCGTTGAATGGGTCCAACACGATGTCGCCGCGAAAGCTGAACAGTTTCAATGCGCGCAATACGAGTTTCTGCGGGAACATCGCGGGATGGCCGTATTTCACCATGTCGCGTTCGGGGGCGATGCTCCATTTCGCGTTCACCCAGCTCTTGAACTCGTCTTCGGTTATGTCGATGTCCTCCTTGTTGCCGGATTTCTTCAAATCCCCCTTGCAAAAAATCTCGAGGAATTCCCAAGTGTATTTGAGATACGGACTCGAAGGGCTTTTCCAGCTTCCCCAGGCGGTGTATTTGCAGTTGTAGTTGTTCTTCTCCCAGAGGATCTCGCCCTTCCAGATCAGCCCCTTGTTGAGGAAGAATTGACTGACCAGATGATGAGTCGGAATGTAATCGGAAAACAACGGCTGCACGTTGACGATGATCCGGCCGCCGTATTTCACCACCCGCGCGCATTCATCGAAAATCGCAAACAGTTTGTCGAAATAGGCCGTCCAGCTGTCGGTGTCTTCGTGCGCACCGTAATCCAGCCCGAAATTGTACGGCGGTGAAGTGAGCACCATATCCACGCAGTTGTCCGGCAGATGCCTCAGTACATCCGAGCTGTCTCCGGTTATGATGCGGTTGCGGTAGTCGTCGGGCAGGGCGTTGTTGGTTCGGGCGAAATCCTTGGCGAAGGTTTCATAGCCAAGTCGTTGTTTTTCCTTCTTTTTTCTGTCCTTCACCTTGCGCTCGGCGTTGTAACCCTCATAAATGCGCTTGCCGCCGCGCAAGCCGTAACTGCGGTTTTTTCCGGTTGTCGAGTCGCTTGTTTCGCTCATTTCGCTTGTCTCACTCCGTGCCGTTTGAATTTCCAATGGTAACCCGAAGCCGAATTCTCTGCCATAATCGGTAACTCGTTTTCACCCGCACCGGCATGAAGCACGACCACATTTTGACCACCATCGGCGGGACGCCGACAGTCAGGCTGAACCAGCTGGGCAATGGCCTCGGCTGCCACCTGTGGGTCAAACTGGAATCCTTCAATCCGGGCGGATCGGTGAAGGATCGCCCAGCGCTACGGATGATCGAGGACGCCGAGGCGAGCGGCGCGCTCAAGCCGGGCGATGTCATCATCGAGCCGACCTCCGGCAACACCGGCATCGGCTTGGCCATGGTGGCCGCGGTCAAGGGCTACCGCTCGATCTTCGTCATGCCTGAAGACATGAGTGAAGAGCGCAGGCAGATTCTGCGGGTATATGGCGGCGAGGTGGTGCTGACTCCGGCGGAGAAGGGCACGGTGGGCGCCATCGAGGAGGCGCGGCGGCTGGAGCGGGAGAAAGGCTATTTCTTCGTCGGGCAGCACTATAACCCGTCCAACCCGGCCTCCCACGAGCAGACCGCCGAGGAAATCTGGGCGGACTTCGGCACGGATCTGGACGCGGTGGTGCTGACCACCGGCACCGGCGGCACCGTTACCGGCCTCGGCATCCACCTACGCAAGAAACATCCGGCCATCCGCATCATCGCCACGGAACCGGCGGACTCCCCCATCCTCACGCAGGGCATCGCCTGCAAGCACAAGATCATGGGCACCGCCCCGGGCTTCATCCCCGACACCCTCGACCAGAGCGCCTACGACGAGGTGATACCCATCACCACCGAACAAGCCTACGGCGCCACTCGGGATTTGGCGCGGCGGGAGGGCATCTTCGCCGGCATCTCCTGCGGCGCCGCCACCCACGCCATGCTCGAAGTCGCCGCCCGCCCAGCGTATCGAGGCAAGACGTTGCTGGCAATTCTGGCGGACACCGGCGAGCGCTATTTGAGCACCGATGTTTGGGACTGAGGCGAACTGCGCTGTCGGTAGGAAGGCCGCTTCCGCCCCCGTCCGCACCCGCATCCGATCGCAGGCGCATCGATGAAGGGAGCCGTCGCGGCCGGCCACCGCCTGACCGCCGAATACGCCGGTGAAATCTTGCGTGCCGGTGGCAATGCCTTTGACGCCGCCGTCGCCGGATTTTTCGCCGCCTGCGTAACCGAGCCGGTGCTGGCCTCCCTCGGCGGCGGTGGGTTTCTGCTGGCTCGAGACGCCGCCGGGCAAAGCCGGGTATTCGATTTTTTCACCCACACCCCGCGCGCCGCCCCCGCAACCGCAGCGGAAATGGACTTCCACCCGGTTACCGTGGATTTCGGCGCCGTGCGACAGGAATTCCACATCGGCCTGGGCGCCTGCGCAGCGCCCGGCACGGTGCGCGGCATGTTCGCCATCCATCGCCATCTCGGCACCATGCCGATGAAGGAACTGCTGCAACCCGCGGTGGAATTGGCGAAAACCGGTGTGGCCGTCAATCCCTATCAATCCTACCTGTTCGATCTGGTATCGCCCATCTACCGCACCGAATCGGCATTGCCGCTGTTCGCCAGCGCCAGCCGACCGGGGGAATTGCTGCAGCCGGACGATGTATTCAGCAATCTGCAACTCGCCGATGTGCTGGAAACGCTGGCAGCCGAGGGGGAGTCCTTTTTCTACGATGGCGAAATCGCGGCGCTCATCGAGGCGCAAAGCCGACAGGGGGGCGGCTACCTCTCTCGCTTGGATTTGGCCAATTACACGGTTCACCAACGCGCCCCCGTGGAAATTGCCTATCGCGGCCACCGGTTGGCCACCAACCCGCCGCCCAGCGCCGGTGGATTGCTCATCGGCTTCGGCTTGGAGCTGCTCAAGCAGGCCGATCTGGGTAGCAGCTTCGGCAGCGAGGCGCACATCGGCGCGCTCATCGAAACCCTACGAGCCACCTCCGAGGCTCGCGCCGGTCATTGCGGCGACAACTCCGGCGAGGCTCTGCTGCATCCCGATTTGCTGGCGCAATATCGCCGGCGAGTACTGGGGCGCGCCCGCGCCTTTCGCGGAACCACCCATCTCAGCGCTATCGACGCTTCGGGCAATATCGCCTCATTGACCGTGTCCAACGGCGAGGGATGCGGGCGGTTGCTGCCCGGTACCGGATTCATGCTCAACAACATGCTGGGGGAGGAGGATGTCAATCCGGCGGGTTTCCACCAGTGGCGTCCGAACCAGAGAATGGCGTCGATGATGGCGCCCAGCATCCTGTCGGCAGACGAAGGCGGCGTCAGCGCGCTGGGGTCGGGCGGCTCCAAGCGCATACGAACCGCGCTCCTTCAGGTGGTGTGCAACATGGTGGACTTCGCCATGCCTCCCGAGGCGGCGGTCGCCAGTCCTCGGGTGCATATCGAAACCGATGTCCTGCATTTCGAGGCGGACTTCCCCCCGCAAACGGTAAGCGCCATGCGGCGGGCGTTTCCCGAGCATAGCGTGTTCGATCAGCCCAACATGTTTTTCGGCGGAGTGCACCTCGCCCAGATGACTCGCGGCGGCGCGCTGTCGGCGGTGGGCGATCCGCGTAGGGATGGAGTGGGGGTGGTGGTGTGAGTGGGGGCGATGTCCGGCTGTCGAGGTTGGAGGCTGGGTAATGCTTGCGAACCGGCTTGCGGTTTTGCGTTTTGGGGCGGGGGTAATGGCGTTCCCGCCCGCCGCCTATCGCTCGCAATGGTCGGGGTGAGAGGATTCGAACCTCCGGCCCCTGCCTCCCGAAGGCAGTGCTCTACCAGGCTGAGCTACACCCCGATGTTGGATTGGCCTCCCCCGAGAATTGGCAATCGGCAATCGGCAATCGGGAATGGGGAAAACCTCAATGGCCGCGCTGTACGGAAAACTCCGCCAGATTGACCAGCGCCTCCTTGTAAGGCGAATCGCCCATGTCGGCAAGCGCCTCGATGGCCGCCGCCGCCTGCCGTTTCGCCAGCGAAGCAGTGTACGCCAGCGCGCCGGTGGATTCAACGATTGCCAGAATTTCCCCCAGTCGCTCGCGCTCGCCGTTTTCGATCGCCTGTCGAATTGCCTGACGCTGCTTCCCGTTGCCGTGCCGCAGGGCGTGGATGAGCGGCAGGGTGGGCTTGCCCTCGGCCAGATCGTCGCCGGCGTTCTTGCCGCTGTCGGCGCTGTCGGCGCTGTAATCGAGAATGTCGTCGGTCAGCTGAAAGGCAGTGCCGAGATGAATGCCGTATTCCGCCAGCGCCGCGCGCGCCGCTTGCTCGCGCTCGCTGATGACCGCCCCGAGCCGCGCCGCCGACTCGAACAATTTGGCGGTCTTGCGATGGATGGTCTGCAGATACGCCGCCTCGGTGGTGTCTGGCGAGCGCGCATTCAGCAACTGCATGACCTCGCCCTCGGCGATGGCGTTGGTGGTCGCCGCCAGTATCCGCATCACCTCCGTGTTGTCCGTTTCCACCATCATCTCGAAGGAGCGGGAATAGAGGAAATCCCCCACCAGAACGCTCGCCTCGTTGCCCCAGATGTGATTGGCGCTGGCCTGCCCGCGCCGCATCGCCGAAGCGTCCACCACATCATCGTGCAGCAAGGTGGCGGTGTGGATGAATTCGATCACCGCCGCCAGCACAATGTGATCGCCGCCCCGATAGCCGCTGGCCTTGGCGCTCAGCAACAGAATCAGCGGACGCAACCGCTTGCCCCCACTGTCGATGATGTGCGCGCCGAGCGCGCGAATCAGCGCAATGTTGGAATCGAGCCGCCGCCGGATGGCGCCATTCACCGAGTCCAGTTCGGTCTGAACCAGCGCGGTCGCGGCTTGCAACAGCAGATCGGGATCGGCGGGAGCGGCAGGATCGGGGGGCGAAGCGACCACATCATTCGCGGCCGCCACGGTGCGCTTTGTCATTCGATTGCGATTGGAGATCGGGTTTGCGATGCGCGATTGTAGCCGACTTGCGGCGGGCGAATTGACCCGATTCGCCACCCGCTGCGCGCTAGCAATCGGCAAACCGATCGCGGCGCAAAGCGGGGAAGTACTGATGCGCCTGCCATTCATCGTCGAAATTTCCGGTAACCTGCAGTGGATTGGCATGGTACAGCCGATTGACTGCGGGCTGGCGCGGGGCTACAATCGCGCCTTTCAAATCCATCCGATGCCCAAGTTCGGGCGGATTTCCCCCAATGAATCGAATTGATCGAGCAATCCCATGTACGCAGTAATTGAAACCGGCGGCAAGCAATACAAGGTCGCGGTTGGCGACCGGCTTGCCGTGGAAAAATTGGCCGCCGATGAGGGTGCTTCGGTGCAGCTGAAACAGGTGCTGATGGTGGCGGACGGCGATGGTGTCGTGCTTCCCTCGTCGTCGCCGCAGGCTACGGTGTCCGCCACGGTTCTCTCCCACGGACGAGGCAAGAAAATTCGCGTGTTCAAGATGAAGCGGCGCAAACACTACCGCCGTACGCAGGGACACCGCCAGCCGTATACCGAAATCGAAATCACCGCCATTGCCGGCGAAAAGGTTGCGTCGGCGGCGGCGCAACAATCCACTGGGCGGAACGAGTCCCCGGAAACGGAGCCGAATCCGCCGACCGACCAATCCGTGCAATCCTAGAGGGCAAATCAAATGGCTCACAAGAAAGCAGGCGGCAGTTCCCGCAACGGCCGGGATTCAGCCTCCAAACGCCTCGGCGTCAAGAAATTCGGCGGCCAACAGGTGGTCGCCGGCAACATCATCGTGCGCCAGCGAGGCAGCTCGTTCCATCCGGGCGGGAATGTCCGCGCCGGTCGCGACTACACATTGTTCGCGACCGCGCCGGGTCGGGTGTTGTTCGAGGTCAAGGGTCCGAAAAAGCGCAAGACGGTCAGCGTCGTCCCCGCATAATTCCGGCATGTCGCCGATGCCGAGAAGCCCCGTCTTGGGTGACCAAGCGGGGTTTTTCGCTACCGGGGCGGTGTGTAGCGTTTTTCCGCGCGACCAACAGCCACAGCCAGCCATGAAATTCGTTGACGAAGCAACCATTCAGGTCGTTGCCGGAAAGGGCGGCGACGGCTGCCTCAGTTTCCTGCGGGAAAAGTACCGGCCCCGAGGCGGCCCGGACGGCGGCGATGGCGGCGACGGCGGCAACGTCTATCTCATCGCCGATGGCGGGCTCAACACCCTCGCGGATTTTCGCTATGTGCGCCTGTATCGGGCGCGCAACGGGCAGGGCGGCGCCGGGCGCGACCGCTTCGGCAAGCGCGGCGCGGATTTGACGCTGAGGACGCCGCCGGGCACCGTGGTCACGGACGCGCGCACTGCGGAATTGATCGGCGATGTGGCGGCTGACGGCGAGCGCCTGCTGGTCGCTCGCGGCGGCCGCGGCGGATTGGGCAACGCCAGATTCAAATCCGCCGCCAACCGCACCCCGCGCAAAACCACACCGGGCCGACGCGGCGACGAACGGCAGCTCAAACTCGAACTGAAGGTGCTGGCGGATGTGGGTTTGCTGGGACTGCCCAACGCCGGCAAATCGACCCTGCTGAGCCGGTTGTCGCGCGCCCACCCGAAAATTGCCGACTATCCATTTACCACCCTGCATCCGCAGCTGGGCGTGGTGGAGGTCGGCGGCGCGAGCGGTTTCGTGCTGGCCGATATTCCGGGTTTGATTCCGGGTGCCGCCTCGGGAGCCGGTCTGGGCAGTCGATTCCTCAAGCACTTGGCGCGCAACCGGATTCTGCTGCATCTGGTGGACATCGCGCCGCTGGCCGGCCAGCGGCTGGCGCAATCGGTTCAGGATATCGAGCGGGAATTGCGCGCCTACGACCCGGAGTTGTTGCGCAAGGAGCGCTGGCTGGTGTTGAACAAGATCGACCTGATCGCCGAACGCGAAGCCGCGGCGCTTGGCCGCGATCTCGCCCGACAGGTGGGCGGCGAGGCGCCGGTGCACCTGATCTCGGCCGCCACTGGAATGGGTTGCGATGAACTGGTCAACGGGTTGATGAGTCGGCTGGCTCAGCTGGCTCAACTGGAGCAGGAAGCCGCCGACGAGCCGACTGCGGAACGGGTTTGAACATGGTCGATCGAACAAAATTGATCGAGTCCACCCGCTGGGTGGTGAAGGTCGGCACATCGTTGCTGACCGACACCGACGCCGGACTGAACCGCACGGCGATCGAGTCTCTGGTGGGGCAGATGGCCGCGTTGCGCGGGCGGGCGGTGGAAATTCTGTTGGTGTCCTCGGGTTCCATCGTCGAGGGAATGCAGCGGATGGGATGGAAACACCGGCCAACGGAACTCGACCAACTGCAGGCGGCGGCGGCGGTCGGGCAGATGGGTCTGGCGCAATGTTACGAGACCGCCTTCAAGCGATTCGACATGGTCACCGCCCAAGTGTTGCTCACCCATGCCGACTTGGCAAGCCGCGCGCGCTATCTGAACGCGCGCAACACTCTGCGCACCCTGCTGTCGCTACAGGTCGTCCCCATCATCAACGAGAATGACGCCGTGGCCAACGACGAGATCCGCTTCGGCGACAACGACACTCTGGCCGCGCTGGTGGCCAATCTGGTGGAGGCGGAAGTCGTGGTGCTACTCACCGACTGCAAGGGCCTGTACAGCCGCGATCCGAGAGAGAGCAGCGACGCCGAATTGATCGAGTACGGGCGCGCCGATGATCCCGATCTGCTGCGCAATTCCGGTTCCGCCGGGGCGTTCGGACGAGGCGGCATGCGCACCAAGGTGCTGGCCGCGCAAAAGGCCGCGCGTTCCGGTGCCGCCACCGTGATTGCCGATGGACGCGAACGGGAAATCCTGCTGAAAATGCGCGCCGGCGAAAACGTCGGCACGCTACTGCTTCCCGGAACCGGGCGGATGGCGGCGCGCAAGCAGTGGCTGGCCGGGCAACTGCGCGGCAATGGCGAGGTGGTGCTGGACGACGGCGCCGTCAAGGTGCTGCGGGAATCCGGCAGGAGTCTGCTGCCGATCGGGGTTACCTCGGTGAAGGGCGAATTCCGCCGCGGCGACATCATCACCTGCGTTACCCGGCAGGGGCGGGAGGTGGCGCGCGGGCTGGTGAACTACAACTCGGAGGAGGCCGCGCGCATCGCCGGTAAGCCGAGCAATCGGATAGAATCGATCCTCGGATACGGCGGCGAGAGTGAACTCATCCACCGCGACAACATCGCGCTGACCGACTAGCCGGCCCGCGCGGCACTACGACGCTACCTTGCTGGGCAGCGAATCAGGCGATCAGGCGGAATCAGGAGTTAAGGGCTCTTAAACGATTGTTGAGGCGTTTTTTCAATCTGGCGGCGCGATTCTTGTGGTGCAAGCCCTTGGCGGCTGCGCGGTCGATGTCGGAGGCCGCCCGGCGGTACGCATCGGCGGCTTTCTCGCAATCGTCTCCCGCCACCAGTTTCAGGAATTTCTTGATGGAGGTGCGCAGGGACGAGCGCTGGCTCATGTTGTGCAGGCGGCGATTGCTGTTCTGGCGCGCTCGCTTGCGCGCTTGGGGTGAATTGGCCAAAGTGATTCCTCGCGTTGCAGGGAGATTTCAAGGGGCGCTGGAATATGGTCAATTGCGCCGCGAAAGTCAAGTGGTTGGCCGGATTTGGCGGCGAAACTGATCAAGTCCGCCTCGGTGGTCGGCTCGATGACCTTGTTGTCGCGGGTCTCCGGCCTGTTGCGCGATGTGGTGTTCGCCCACCTGCTCGGCGACCGCGCCGCCGCGGATGTCTTTTTCGTCGCCTTCCGCATCCCCAATTTCTTCCGGCGAATTTCCGCGGAGGGGGCGTTTTCTGCCGCATTCGTGCCGGTGTTCACCGACTACCGCATGCACAAATCGGCGTCGGAAAACGAGGGTTTTCTGCAACTGCTGCTCGGCAGATTCGGTTTGATCCTGCTGGCGGCCTCCGTTGTCGGCGTGTTGGCCGCGCCGGCTCTGGTGGCGCTGGTCGCTCCGGGATTCCTCGCCCATCCGGAAAAATACCAACTGGCGGTCAGCGCCACCCGCATCACCTTCCCATATGTGTTTTTCATCTCGCTGGTGGCTCTGGCCGCCGCCATGTTGAACACCTGCGGTCGATTCGCCGCTCCGGCCGCCACGCCGGTGCTGCTGAACATCTGCCTGATTGCGGCGGCGCTGCTGCTGGCGCCGAGATTTGCCCATGCGCCCATCGCGCTGGCCGTCGGCGTGCTGGTGGCGGGACTGGCGCAGCTGCTCTTCCAGATCCCCTTCGTGCGCCGGGAAAAACTCACCATCCGCCCGCGCCTGATCAGCCGGCCGCAGGATGAAGGCGCTCGCTGCGGGGTGGTTCGGGTGTTCAGATTGACCGTGCCGGCCATCCTCGGGGTATCGGTGGCGCAGGTCAATGTACTCGTCAACACCTTGCTGGCCTCGTTTCTGGTCACCGGCAGCATTTCCTGGCTGTACTATTCCGACCGCCTGATGGAATTCCCGGTCGGGGTATTCGGCATCGCCCTCGGAACCGCCATCCTGCCCAACCTGTCGCGCAAGCGCGCCGGCGGCTCCACCGAGGCGTTTTCCCGCACCCTCGACTGGGCGGCGCGCTGGGTTTGCCTGATCTGCATTCCGGCGACGGCCGGCCTCATCGCTCTGGCCGAGCCGATGATCGCGACCATCTACTTCCACGGCGGATTCAGCGCCAACGGGGTATACATGGCCGCCGCCAGTCTGGTGGCGTTTGCCTTCGGCCTGACCGCCATCGTGCTGGTCAAGATACTGGCGCCCGGATTCTATGCCCACGAAAACACCCGAATCCCGGTGCGCATCGCCATGATCGCCATGGCCGCCAACATCGCATTCAGCCTGATTCTGGTCTATCCGCTCAAACATGTCGGCCTGGCGCTGGCCATTTCGCTGGCGGCCTATCTCAACGCCGGCCTGCTGTATCGAGCGTTGAAAGCGCAACGGATGTATCGCGCCGAGCCGGGCTGGGGCGGTTTTCTGCTCAAGGTGTGCGCGGCCTCGGCGGCCATGGGGTTGTTGCTGTGGTGGGGGAGTGGGGACACCGCCGGCTGGTTGTCGATGTCGTCCTCGAAGCGGGCGCTGAAACTGGCGTTCTGGGTCGGCCTCGGCGGCCTGACCTACTTTGCCGCTTTGGGGGTTCTGCGGGTGCGGTTGCGCGCGATGTGGCGTGCCGGAGCCGGTTCGTGACCATGCGACTCATTCGCTCGATACACGCCGCCGACCTGCCGCGACCCGGCTGCGCCCTCACCATCGGCAATTTCGATGCGGTGCACATCGGCCACCGCAAGTTGCTGGAAATTCTCACGGCGCAGGCGAAACGGCGGCAACTGCCCGCGGTGGTGATGACCTTCGACCCCCATCCGGAGGAGTATTTCCGCCCGCATTCGTCTCGCCCCCGCCTGAGCACGTTGGCGACGCGATTTTTCGCCCTGCGCGAATGCGGCGTGGATGTCATGCTCAGCCTGAAATTCAACCGCGATCTGGCGCGCACCAGCGCCGAGCGCTTCATCCGCCACTATCTGGCGCAACGGCTGCAGGTGAAATACCTGCTCATCGGCGACGACTTCCGCTTCGGTATGCGGCGCGCCGGAGACTTCGAAATGCTCAAGCGGATGGCGCCGCAATACGGCTACGAGGTCGAGAGATTCGACACCGTCAAGCGCCACGACAATCGCGTCAGCAGCACTTGGATTCGCGAGCTGCTCGCCTCGGGGGAACTGCAGCGAGCCGAACAATTGCTCGGACGGAAATACGCCCACGCCGGTCGCGTCATCCACGGCGACAAGCGCGGCGGGGAATGGGGCTTCCCCACCATCAATCTGGCCATCCGCCACCGACCAGCGCTTGCCGGAGTGTTTGCAGTTACCGTCTCCGGCTTGGCCGACCACCCACTCGCCGGCGCCGCCAGCCTCGGCAATCGCCCCACCGTGGACGGCACGAAAAATGTGCTGGAAGTCTATCTCTTCGACTACCACGGCGATGCCTACGGCCGCCGGGTGTGCGTCGAATTCGTCGAGAAGATACGCCCGGAGGAGAAATTCGCCTCTTCCGCCGCGCTCCGGCAACGGATGGAGGAGGATGTGCGAATCGCCAGGGTCATATTGGGTAGAGGAGGGGGCATCGAATGAACAGTCTGCGCCGTTCCGGTTGGCCGGCATTCATCGGCCATCTGGCGTTTGCCGGAATCGTGGTGGCCGTCGACCAATTCACCAAGCAGGTCGCCTACGCCCATCTGCTGGGGCAGCCCAGTGTGGAAATTCTGCCGTTTTTCCGGCTGGAGTTGGTGTTCAACGAGGGCGCCGCATTCGGATTTCTCAGCGATGCGGGCGGCTGGCAGCATCGTTTTCTGGTCACGCTGGCCGTGGTCGTTTCGCTGGTGCTGGTGATTTGGCTGTGGCGTTTGCGCCGTCAGCCCGACCTGTTGTCCTGGGGGTTGGCGCTGGTGCTGGGCGGGGCGCTGGGGAACCTGATCGATCGGATCAGCCATCAGTATGTCATCGACTTCATCGTGCTGCATTACGCCGGCTGGCACTTCCCCGCCTTCAACATCGCCGACGGCGCGATCACCCTCGGCGCGCTGGCGCTCATCGCGGACAGTTTCGGCTGGCGTCCCGGCGCGGGCGGGCGGAGGCGGAAAGACCTATAATCCAGCTAGTCGAATCGAGTGAAATTGCCATGCAGATTCCCATGCAGGTCATGTTGGCCAATCCCAGAGGTTTTTGCGCCGGTGTGGATCGAGCCATCGAAATCGTCGAGCGCGCGCTGGCCAAGTACGGTGCGCCGGTCTATGTCCGCCACGAGGTGGTGCACAACCGTTTCGTGGTGGACGACCTGCGGAAAAAAGGCGCGATTTTCGTCGATCAACTGGATGAAATTCCGGAAAAATCCACCGTGGTGTTCAGCGCCCACGGCGTCTCCCGGACGGTGTGGCGGGAGGCGCGCAGTCGTTCCCTGAACATCTTCGACGCCACCTGCCCGCTGGTGACCAAGGTGCATGTCGAGGTCAAGCAATACCGCCAACGCAACTTGGAAATCATCCTCATCGGCCATGCCGGGCATCCCGAAGTGGAAGGCACCATGGGGCAGGTCGATGGCGGCATCCATCTGGTGGAGAGTACCGATGATGTGTGGAATCTGACGGTGCACAATCCGCGCAAACTGGGCTATGTCAGCCAGACCACCTTGTCGGTGGACGACGCCGCTGCCATCATCGCCGCGCTCAAACAACGTTTCCCCGGCATCATCGGGCCGCGCAAGGACGATATTTGTTACGCCACCCAGAATCGGCAGGATGCGGTCAAGCAGCTGGCGCGGGCGTGCGATGTGGTGTTTGTGGTGGGCTCCCCCAATAGTTCCAACTCCAACCGCTTGCGGGAGATCGCCCGACAGCAGGGCGTGCCGGCGTATCTGATCGACGGCCCGGACGAAATCGCCCCCCACTGGCTTGCCGGCAAGCAACGCGCCGGTGTTACCGCCGGTGCCTCGGCGCCCGAGTCGCTGGTGGCTCAGGTCATCGAGCAACTCGGTCGGCGAGTCGGCGAGGCGGTCGAACTCGACGGCCCGCGAGAAAACATATCCTTTTCCTTGCCGCCGCGGTTGAGGGCGTAGCCACCGCCAGTTGCGGTTGCGGCTGTGGAAGGTCGCTTCAGTCGATGGTGAGGGTATCCTCGACCACCAGCGAAACCCCCAGAGCATCCACCTTCAAGGTCATAACGAGGGGAATGCGCTCACCGGCGCGCAAACTCCCGGCGTTGACGGCTTCGCGCAGGGCGATTTCGATTTCCCGCTGGGAATTGATGCCCACTTTTTTCAGGAATTTTCGGATTTGCAGATTGGTGGACTCTTCGTTCATGGCGGCCTCCGGCGGATTGCGTGGAATGGATTTCCCGCAAGCATAGTTTCAACGCGCGGCGGATTACAAGTCCGCCAGATTGGGAAAATCGCCCGCGCGCTCTGCGTGGCTGGCCGAAGTAGGCTATGATTCCCACCACGCTTACCCGACTCGTAACCGCCGATGAATTCCACCGGCGGTTCGTCCCACCGATGAATCAATCCGCCCGCGCGCTTCCCGACAATCCGGTTTCGGCTACTGCCTCGCCGCCTCGCCGCCCGAAGATGAGCGATGCCGGACTCGAGTCCATTCACCAAGTGCCTGCCCACGACCAATTCGGCGACGAGCGCACCATCAACATAGTCGGCGAACTGCCGCTGACCATCAAGGTGGATGGCCGCGAACTCGTAACCTTGATGACGCTGGGCACCCATCCGGAGAAACTGGTTCTGGGTTATCTGCGCAATCAGACCCTGTTCGAGCGCCCCGATGAAATCGAATCGATCACGGTATGCTGGGAGCGCGAATTGGCCGAAGTAACCACCGTGGCCGGTACCGGCGTGCCGCGCCTCGATGAGGTCAAGCGCACGGTTACCACGGGTTGTGGTCAGGGCACGATACTGAGCTGCACGCTGGACAAATTGTACGAACACCGACTTGTGCAACGGCCCATCAAGCAATCCGCCATCTACGATGTACTCGGCCAAGTGGCTCGCCACAATAAGGCGTATCGCATGGCGGGCTCGGTGCACGGCTGCGGCCTGTGTCGTGGCCGCGAAGTGCTGCTGTTCATCGAGGATGTCGGCAGGCACAACGCCATGGATGCCATCGCCGGCGAAATGTGGCTGCAGGAAATGAGCGGCGAGGACAAAATCTTCTACACCACCGGCCGCCTCACCTCGGAAATCGTCATGAAGGCGGCGCTCATGGGCATCCCGGTACTGGTTTCCCGCAACGGCGCCACACAAATGGGTTTCGAGCTGGCCGAGGAACTCGGCGTAACCCTGATCGCCCGCGCCAAAAGCCGCCAATTCGTCGCCCTCAATGCGCGCAATCTGATATTCGACCGGCCACCGCCGAAGAGGGGTGGTGGGGAATAGGGGAGGGTGGTTGCGTTGCCGCCAGTGCTGATCGCGGTTTCTCGATTCGGCGGAACGTTCGGTGTCGTCCCCTGCGTTCCATGTCCATAATGACACAATTACAGCGAGGCGACTCCGAATTGGAGCTGCCGGCCGAGCTAACTCTTGCGGGCGGCGAAACGTTGGTTTGCACTCAGATTCTGCGTTTGCTGCCGGGCAAGCGTGTTGTTATGCGGGGGCGGTGGAAGGGGCGGGCGGTGTTGGTGAAGTTGTTGCGGGATAGCGTCTCGGGGCGGCGTGCTGCGCGTCGGGAATTGGCGGGTCATGGTGTTCTGCGGGCGGCGAAGATACCGACTCCCGAGCTGCTGTTCTCGGATCGTTGCAACGATCGCGGCCACGTGTTGGTATTCGAATTCTTGCAACAGGCGCAATGCCTCGGCGACCTGTGGCGCAGTCGGATGGAAATTGCGGGTGCCTGTTTGGATTTGATCGCCCGATTGCATCGAGCGGGTTGTCGCCACACGGATCTTCACCTCGACAATTTCCTGCTGGCGGATGATCGGCTGTATGTGATTGACGCGGCCTCGGTCGAGCGCCGCGCCAACGGTGGTGGTGGATATGGCAAGTGGCAACGGGAAAATGTTGCGCTGTTCTTGGCGCAATTCCCCCCGCTTCGGCGCAAGGCGTTGCTGGATTCCCTCGCGCAACACTACGCCGAGGCCGCTGCCGATCCCCGTCTCGAAGTCGCCGTGGAAAAATGTTGGCGACATCGAAAATCCCGCTATCTGAAAAAGTGCTTGCGAACTTGCAGTGAATTTTCCACGCTGAGTTATTGGCGCCGAGCAGCCGTGTGGAAGCGAGATTTTCATTGCGACGAGCTGACATCTTTCCTGCACGACCCCGATGCTTGGGTTGAAAGTGGATTGTTGCTGAAAAACGGCAAGACTGCCACGGTGGTGCGCGTGCGAATGGGGAAACGGCAGGTGGTGATCAAGCGCAACAACATCAAAAATCTCTTCCACTGGCTGAGACGTTGCTTACGCACCACCCGCTGCCGCCGCAACTGGCACAACGCCCATCTGCTTGCAATCAACGGCATTGCCACCCCCGAGCCGATCGCGTTTGTCGAAGAACGTTGGGGGCCGTTTCGCTTTCGTGGCTATTATGTTTGCGTGTTCGACGATGCCCCGTCGGCGGCGCAAAAATATCTGTCGCAACAACCCACCGAGCGGGAGCTCGCCAATTTTCGTGAATTGTTTACCGCTATGCGACTTGCGCGGTTGTATCACGGCGATTGCAAGTCTTCCAACTTCCTGATTGGCGAGGATCACATAGCGCTCATCGATCTCGACTCGATAACCGAGTGCCGTTCAAAAAAGATGACGAACCGCCTGCTGAAAAGAAGCCGCCGGAGATTTCTCAAGAATTGGCGAAACGACCCGAAGAAAATGAAACGATTTTCCGAAGTCTTCGAGCAAGCATAGCAACCGGCGCCGAGCGGAATCATTCAAGCGGCCAGCCCACCGCCTCGCAACCGAAATCCCGCCGATAAATCCGCTTGGCTCGGCGCGCCACCTTCGACCACAACGCGCGTTCCTTCATCACCCCCCGCGTGTTCGTGCGGCTGTATACCCGCATGAACCGCAACACATCCCGCGAAGTCAGGCCGATGCCCAGCGCCGAGAAATACACGCCGCCCAGATCCTTCACCATCCACCGCGTCGGGGTTTCCTTACGCACCTGCGCCCGATGCAGATCGACCACATACAGGCGCAGATTCTCCCGATTCAAATTTTCCCGCCTCAGAGAAATGTCGGCGAGCAGATGACACAGATAAAAGTCGCGGTGATTGACGCCATTTTCATGCAGGGTGCGGGCGATCTCGGCGACTTGCGTGATCAGCGCAAGTTTCAGCGCGAAGCAGGGAGGATGCCGCGCCCACTCCGCGCACAGGTCTTCGAGGCTCAGCGTGTCGCGCAATTCCTCGGTAATCAGAAAAGACAACCGTTTGGCCGGATTGAATCCTCGGCAACCGTATCCCACCGCGCTCATCGTCGGCACGCCCAGCTCATGCAGTTTTGCGATGGCGCGCCACTCGTTGCGCGCGCTGACCACGGGCAATCGTAGTTGCAACAGGTTCTTGAACACCTCGCCCCAGCCCACGCCGCGATGCAGTTTGAGGAAATATCTCCTCGCGCCCACGGCGAAGCGCACCGTGCGCCGCCCCTCCTTGTCGCGAAAAACCTTGCCCTGTTGCCGTTGCGCCTGAGCGAACGGATCGTCGCCGGCCCAGGCTTCGGCGATCACCCGATCGAGATGCACGATCATGGCGCCACCGCGCCTGAGCGGGATTGCCGTCGCTTCTCGGCGATGGTTTCGAGGTGTCGGCAGGCGTGCAGCGGCATGTCGTAAATGTCCGCTCTTTCGGCAAAATCGCGTCCGCGAGATCGCCAAACATCACGTTGCACCGCGAGCAGGCGAGGCAGGGCGCGATTCAAGGCAACTTGCTCGAACGGCGACGGCAGCACTTCCCCCATAGCCTCGTCCGCCACATAGTGCGCGTAACCGCATACATCGGTGGCGATCACCGGCAATCCGGCCACCATCGCCTCGAGCAACACCGTGCCGGTATTTTCCCGATGCGCCGGATGCACCAGCAAGTCGGCGCCCAACAGGAATTCCGGCACATCGTCGCGGCCCTGCACGAAGCGCACTCGGGAACGGATGCCCAGCCGCCGCGCCAGTTTCTCGAAGGGCGCGGCGTTGTCGTCGCCGACCACGAACAAACGCGCACCGGCGAATGAATGCGCGGGTAGGTTGGCGAATGCTCGGAGGGTTCGCTCCAAACCCTTGGTGCGAAAGCCGGAGCCGACCGCGAGGAGCAGTTTGTCGTCTTCCCCCAACTGCCACAGTTCGCGGAAAATTGCGCGGCGCGCCTGCGCGTCATCTGCGGCGATGCGATTCCGGTGAATGCCCGGCGGCAGTAGGTGCATGCGTTCTCGCGGGGTGGCGTAGCAGTCCTGATACAGGCGCAGTTGACTCTTTGCGAGGAGGAGAATTTCGCTGGTGGAGCGGGGGGAGAAGACGGCTTCTTCGAAATTCAGGTAGTGCCGACAGCGCGGCGTCATTCGGTATGGCAAACCGCGTTGGCGGCTTTTCGCGGCGAAGCAGCCGTCGGCGCCGTAGTACACATCGAGTAGCGGCATCTTGTTGAAACCCACGAGCAAGTCCGCCGGAGATGTCAGGAGCGCCCGTTGCAATGCCACAGAGAACTCGCGGGTTTTGCCGTGATTCGTGTGCACCTTCGGCGGCAGCAATCGCACCTCGATTTCGTCGTCCACCGCCCCCCGACGCTCCGCCGCGTACACTTGCACGCCATGCCCCCGTTGCCGACAGGCTCGCGCGATGGCGATGAGGTCGCGGGTCAGTCCGCCGTGGGGGAAATAGGTGAACAGGGCAAACGCCAATTTCACTACAATGCGCCTTACGCCAACATCCGAGTGGATTTTCCATATTATCATTGTGGCGATGGATAATCTTTCGAGCATCCAGTTCGAGCGGCTGGTGGAAGGTGCACGGGTTTTGACGCAGGGGCGTCGCGGCCCCTGCGTCTATCTCACTCCGGCGGGCAAGGTGGTCAAACTGTTTCGGCAAAAGGGGTGGTGGTCGTCAAATCGGCTCTACCCCTACGCCCGCAGATTCGCGCGCAACGCCGAGCGGCTTCGGGAGTTGGGTTTTACCTCGGTCAACGTGGAGAGGTTGGCCGAATGCCGTGACCTGAAGGCTCATCTGGTGGTGTATCCACTACTGCCCGGAGAGACCATTCGCGAGCTGGCCGCGCGCGCCGAGGATCAGCAGCGCGCCCTAGCCGGGTTGCCCGCCTATCTGAGTGCGTTGCACCACAGCGGCGTGTACTACAAGGCGCTGCATCTCGGTCAGGTGCTGGCACGCGCCGACGGCAGTTTCGCCCTGATCGATATTCATTCCACCCGATTTTTCCCGCGCCCGCTTTCGGTGAATGATCGGGTGGCGAACTTGCTGCACATCCTCGACTATGCACAGGACCGCGCCGCGCTGACTCGCTACGGACTCGTGCGATTTTTCAGTGAGTATCTGAGTTGCTGCCAGCTTGGTGAAAGACGCAAGGCGGCCTTGGTGCGCAAGCTCGGGAAGACCATCTCGTTGCCGCAGTCGGATGCCTTCGGGGAATAGGAGCGAAGTCGCCCCGACGCGCCGGATTCCCTACGGATACACCGCAGGCACGAAGGTCTGATCCGAAATCGGCGGGCGTACATATCCGCCTTGTTTCTTGCGCGCCGCCAGTTCAACCCGTTCAGCGGGAATTTCCCGATAGGGGATCATGCTCAACAGGTGGTGTATGCAGTTGAGGCGGGCGTGTTTCTTGATGTCCGCATCGACCACATACCACGGCGCCTGCTTGATGTCGGTGTGGGCGAACATGTCGTCCTTGGCCTTGGAGTATTCCACCCAGCGGTTCCTCGATTCGAGATCCATCGGGCTCAATTTCCACTGCTTGGTGGGATCCAGCCGGCGAGATTGAAAGCGCTTTTCCTGCTCTTCGTCGCTCACCGAAAACCAGTACTTGATCAGCTGAATGCCGCTGCGCACCAACATGCGCTCGAATTCCGGGCAGGAGCGCAGGAATTCCCGATATTCCTCGTCGCTGCAAAACCCCATCACCCGCTCGACTCCGGCGCGGTTGTACCAGCTGCGGTCGAGCAGCACCATCTCGCCGGCGGCCGGCAGATGTTGCGCATAGCGCTGGAAATACCATTGGGTTTTCTCCCGCTCGGTCGGCGCCGGCAGGGCGGTTACTCGGCATACCCGTGGATTCAACACCTGCGTGATGCGCTTGATCACGCCGCCTTTTCCGGCGGCGTCTCGTCCCTCGAACAGGACGACCACCTTGAGCCCTTCCTTCTTGATCCACTCCTGCAGTTTGACCAACTCGATCTGCAGTCGCGCCAGTTCGGCCTCGTAGTGCGCATTGGCGATTCTGCCGCGCTTGTTGATGGTTTTTTTCGCCATTTCATTCCCCCCGCCATTTGCATGGCTGTGATTGCGAGCGGGAAATTGTAACGGAAAACCGATCGGCGCACCCACCGCCCGAATTCGCGCGCTCAGTCTCTCAGACGCGCCGCCCGCTCGCGGAATGTTGCGGCAGTTCGTCGAATGCGAGGAAACCGCCGGACTGCCGCGCCCACAGCTGGGCATACAACCCGCCCGATCGCAGCAACTGGTCATGGTTTCCCTGCTCGACGATCCGGCCCGCATCCATGACCACCAGCCGATCCATGGCGGCGATGGTGGACAGGCGGTGGGCGATGGCGATCACGGTTTTCCCCTCCATCAGACTGTACAGACTCTCCTGAATGGCCGCCTCCACCTCGGAATCGAGCGCGCTGGTGGCCTCGTCGAGAATCAGGATCGGCGCGTTCTTCAGCAGCACTCGGGCGATGGCGATGCGTTGGCGCTGGCCGCCGGACAGTTTGACGCCGCGTTCGCCCACCTGCGCTTGATAGCCCCGGCGCCCGCGAGAATCCACCAGATCGAGGATAAAATCGTGCGCCCGCGCCCGCCGCGCCGCCGCCTCGACCTGCTCGGCACCGACCTCGCTGCTGCCGTAGCGGATGTTGTCGAACACCGAGCGGTGTAGGAGGGAAGTGTCCTGCGTGACGATGCCGATGTGGCGGCGTAGGCTATCCTGCGTAACCTCGGCAATATCCTGCCCGTCCAGCAGAATCCTGCCCTGTTCCAGATCGTAGAATCGCAGGAGCAAACTCACCAGCGTGGATTTGCCCGCGCCGGAGCGCCCCACCACGCCGATCTTTTCGCCTCCGGAGACGGTCAGCGACAATCCCTCGATGACGCCGCCGCCACGGTAAGCGTGGCCGTAGTTGAAGTGGATGTTGCGGTATTCGATTTGGCCGCCGTCGACCACCAGAGTCTTCGCCTTGCCGTCGTCGGTGATGGTGATTTCCCGGGAAATGGTGCCGATGCCGTCCTGAATGATGCCGATGTTCTCGAACAGGCCGGTGATCTCCCACAATATCCATTGAGACATGCCCTGCAGCCGCAACACCAAACCCGCGGCAAAGGCGATGGCGCCGGTGCTGACCGCGTCGATCTGCCACAGCCACAGCGACACGGCGGCGACGGAAAACAGCAGGGCGCCGTTCATGCAGTTGAGCGCGGTGGTCAGCAGGGTGGCCAGCCGCATCTGCCGATAGACCGTGTCGAGGAACACATCCATCCCTTCCCGCGCATAGCGATCTTCGTGGTCGGCGTGGGCGAACATCTTGACCGTGGTGATGTTGGTGTAACTGTCCACCACCCGCCCGGTTACCATGGAGCGCGCCTCCGCCTGCTCCATGGAGACCTTGCGCAGTTTCGGCACGAAATAGCGTATCGCCGCAAGGTAGCCGATCAGCCACAGAACCATGGGCGCCGTCAGCCGCAGGTCGCTGGCGGCGAACAGGATGATCGCGCCGGTGAAATACACCGCCACATACAGTAGTACCTCGGTGACCTTGATCACCGCCTCGCGCACCCCCAGCGCGGTTTGCATCATCTTGGCGGCGATGCGTCCGGCGAAATCGTTTTGGAAGAATTCGATGCTCTGGCGCAGCAGATACCGATGCGCCTGCCAGCGGGTGCGCATGGCGAAGTTGCCGAGCATGCCCTGATGGATGATGCCCTCATAGAGGAATTTGAGCAGCGGCAGCACCACCAGCACCAGCAGGCCGAGGGCGATCAGCTTGTAGCGATAGGTCTGCCAGAATGTGGCGCGCTCGGCGGATGCCAGCCAATCCACCAGATCGCCGACGAATGCGTACAACGACACCTCGATCAAGGCGATGGTGGTAGACAGTAGCGCGCCCGCCAGCAACAGCGGCCAGAACGGTTTGGCGTAGTGGATGACGAAACCGCGCAGGGTTTCCGGCGGCTTGCTCGGCTGCGGCGGCGGGAACGGATCGCACAATCCCTCGAGCCAGTGGAAGAAAGTGCGCACGAACATCTCGGAACACCGAGTTCAAATGGTCGGCGGCGGATTGGGCGAATCGCCGAATTCCATTCCCGCCGCGCCGTTATCGGCGCAAGGTGATCACCGGACTTTGCCGCAGCACCCGGCGGCTACCGAGGACGCCGACCAGCCCGATGAGCGCCGCCGAGGCGAGCGGAATCCCCAGCCACGCCCACCACGCCGGTGCATAGTCGAGGGCGAATACCCGGTGATACAGCACGATATTGACGATTTCCGCGCCGAACACGCCGAACAAGCCGGAGAGCAGCCCCAGCGTGGCGAATTCGCCCCATTGACTCTGCCGGATCAGGGAGCGTTCGGCGCCCAGCGTGCGCAGCAATGCGCCTTCGCGCAGGCGTTCGTCCATGCTCGCCGCCAGAGCCGAGAGGGTGACCACGACCCCCGCCGCCAGCACGAAGCCGAGGATGATTTCCAGAGCCAGAGTCACCTGAGCGATGATGCGCTTCACCTGATTGAGGATGGCGTCCAGTTCCAACAGGGTGATGGAGGGAAACCGCTTGACCATGCCCACCAGTTTGCCCTTGTCGCGATCGTCCAGATGGAAACTGTTGATCCAGGTGGTCGGCAGGTGGTCGAGGCTGCCGGGGTTGAAGATCAGGTAGAAATTGGGGCGGAAATTATCCCATTGCACGCTGCGGATGCTACTCACCCGCGCCTGCCATTCCTGTTCGCCGGTGAACAGGGTCAATCTGTCGCCGAGACGGATATCCAGCCGCTCGGCCAGATCGGCCTCCACCGATGCCAGCGTTTCGCCGCCGCCGTCGCCACCATCGAACCACTGCCCGGAAACGATCTCGTTGTCCGGCGGCAGGGTTGCCGACCAAGTCAGGTTGAGGTCGCGCTCCAGACTGTCGTCATGGCGCTCGTCCTTACTGACATGCTCCACCATGGGCTTGCCGTTCAGCCGCGTCAGCCGCCCGCGCACCACCGGATACAGCCGCCCGCTGGTCACCTGATTTTCCTGCAGATACGCGCGATAGGCGGCATTTTCGTTCTTCTGGATATTGAGCGCGAAGTGGTTGGGGGCGTCCGCGGGAATGGCGCGGTTCCAGTCGCCGATCAACTCGGTGCGGATGAAAACCACCACCAGCATGGCCATGATGGTCAGCCCGAACGCCAGAGCCTGAATGGCCGCCTGCCGCCGCCGCCTCACCAGATTGCGCGCACCGGCGCGAATTTTCACCGGCAAACCCGGCAGCAGTTTGTTCAACGCCGCGAACAGTCCGCCGAGCAGCACGGCGGCGAGCGCCAGCACCGCCAGCGTGCCGCCGATCATCCCTACAGTGAGCGTCAGGTTGCCGGTGTAATACCACATCATCGCCGCCACCAATCCGGCGGTGCCGCCGAATGTGAGCCAAGCGGAGATCGGCAACGGTGCCAGATCGTTGCGCAACACCCGCTGAGGCGAAACCGACTTCAGCCGCAGCACCGAGGGCAGGGTAAACCCGAGCAACACGACGAACGCCAATATCAGGCCGGAGCGAACGGTAGACCATTGCGCCGGTGCCAGATTCTCCGGTAGTAGCGCGGCGATCACCGCCAACAACCCGCTCTGCGCCAGCCATCCCACGGCGTTGCCGAGCAAACCCCCCACCAGCGCCAGCAGCAGCAGTTGAATCAGGTAGATCGCCACGATGTCCCGCTGTTTGCAGCCCATGCAGCGCAGCAACGCGCTGGTGTTGTAGTGGCGCTCGCTGTAATGCCGCCCGCTGGCGGCGATGGCGACCGCCGCCAACAGCAGCGCCACCAGACTGGCCAAGCCCATGTATTGTTGCCCCTTGTCGAGCGCCTCGGCGACTTCCGGGCGTTCATCGCCGAGGCCGCGCACTTCCTGACCCGGCAGCAGGCGCGCCTCGACCCAACTGCGATATTGGGCGACCGCCTGCGGCGCACCGGCGAACATATCCCGATACCACACCCGACTACCCGGCTGGAGAATGCCGGTTTTCGCCAGATCCCCCGCGCCGATGAGCACGCGCGGCGTGAAACTGTAGAAATTGCGCCCGCGATCGGGTTCGAAGGCGAGTATGCGGCGGGCGATCAGGCGAATGCCGCCGAGTTCGAATTCATCGCCGAGTTCGAGATTCAGCGTGCTCAGCACCCGATTTTCCACCCAGGCATCCCCGGCGGCCGGGCGGGATTTGATCGGGTACGCGGGCGCGTACAATTCATCGGCGACCTTCAGACTGCCCTTCAACGGATAGCCGTCATCGACCGCCTTGACCCCCACCAGCAGAATCTCGTCATTGGCGCTGATCACGCTGGAAAACTGCACCGCCCGTGCCCGCCTGAGGCCCAGTTCCTCGGCCTGTTGCAGCGTCTCGGCGTCCGCCGGACGGCTGCCGACCAGCGCCAGATCACCGCCGATGACATCGTTCGCGTTGGTCGCCATGGCGGCGCTGATGCGCGTGGTGAAATGGGAAATGGTGGTGTGGCTGGCAATGGCGACCACCAGCGCCAGCAGCAATATGTACAATTCTCCGGCCCTCCACTCCCGCCGCAGCTGGCGCAGGGCGAAGCGGAATTGTCGGTATGCGCTCATTTGCTCATTCCTCGGTGTCGCCGCCTTCGAACAGCTTGCCGTCCGTCATGGTAAAAGTCCGCCGACAGCGATTCGCCAGATTCGGGCTGTGAGTAACCAGCACCAGCGTGGTGTGCCGCTCATCATTCATGGCAAACAGCAGATCGGCGGTGCGCTCGCCGGTTTTGTTGTCGAGATTGCCGGTGGGTTCGTCGGCGAACAGGATATCCGGCTCGGTGACGAAGGCGCGGGCGATGGCCACCCGCTGCTGCTCGCCGCCGGAAAGTTGCCGTGGGTAGTGCACGCCGCGCTGTTCGAGGCCGACTCGGGCGAGGGCGTTGCGCGCCGTTTCATCCACATCGTCGCGATTCAAGATTTCCAGGGGCAGCATGATATTTTCCAGCGCCGTGAGATTGGGCATGAGTTGGAAGGACTGGAAGACGAAGCCGACATGCTTGGCGCGAACCTCGGCGCGCTCATCTTCGTCCATGGAGGTGATGGTGTGGGTAGCGGTGCGGATGCTGCCACTGGAGGGCAGGTCGAGGCCCGCCAGCAATCCCAGCAGGGTGGATTTGCCGGAGCCGGAGACGCCGACTATGGCGGCGGATTCGCCCCGTTGTATACTCAGATGGACATCCCGCAGGATTTGCAGGGGACGTCCGCCCACTTCGACGACCTTGTTGACGCCGACGGTTTCAATGATGTTTTCGCTGTCGCTCATGAACTTGAAATTGGGATTCCGGAACATCGCCACGCCAACGAGAGAGAGAACGAATGATGAATACTGACGGCAAACCCGGACGGGCGTTTGCGTTGCTCGCCGCATTGTTGACTTCGGTTTGTATATCGTGCCACGCCGCCGAAAAAACAACCATATTAGTGGTCGGCGACAGCCTGAGTTCGGGCTATGGATTGCAGACCGGCGAGGTGTGGGTCGATCTCCTCGCCGAGCGTTTTGCTCGGCAGGGGGCGAATGTTCATCTGGTCAACGACAGCATCAGCGGCGACACCACCGCCGGCGGTGCCGCCCGCCTGCCCGATGCCCTGCGCCGGATTCGCCCGCAATGGGTACTCATCGAACTCGGCGGCAACGACGGCCTGCGCGGTAGTTCCCTAGCCGCCATGGAGCGCAACCTGCTCGAAATGGTGCGCGCGACACGCCAACAGGACGCCCGCCCGCTCCTCTTGGGGATGAAACTGCCGCCCAACTACGGGACAAAATACACCCGAGAATTCGAGGCGGTCTACCAGCGAGTCGCCGCGCGCACCGACACGCCGCTGCTACCGCTGTTCATCCACGGCATCGAGAGCGATCCGGCCATGTTTCAGGACGACAACATCCACCCCAATGCCGAAGCGCAGGCCATCATCGCGCGCAACGTCGAGGCGTTTCTGCGCGATCTGCTGCCGCCGCCCGCTTCCCCGTGAGCCCGCACGGCGCCATCACCGGCCGCCCCGCCCAGCCGCCGACAGCACGGTGAGCACAACCGTAGCCACCATCAACCCACCGATGGTGATCACCACCGGCCACGCGCCGGTGAACGGCAGCAGGCTCACCGCCCCCGCCGCCAGTCCGCCCACCAGCATTTCACCGGCGCCGAGCAGGGCTGCGGCCGAGCCGGCGCTGTGGTTGGTGGCCAGCATGGCCTTGGACGGCGCCACCGCGAACACCGGGCCGAGTCCGAAGGTCATCACGGCGAAGGAGATCACGAAGGACAGTGGGGTAACCAGCCCGGCCATCGCCAGCACCAACAAGGCGATGCCGCCGAGCAGCACCAAGCCGAGGCCGATGCGCAGCAGTTTGTCGGTCGCCCAATGCGCCACCGCTCGCGTGGCCGCTAGACTGCCGATGAAATAGGTGCCGACGATCAACGCCTGCCAGTAGCCGAAATGCTCCGTGGGAATGCCCGATTGCTCGATCAGGAAGAAGGGGCCGCCGGTGATGAATGCGTAGATGATGCCCATGCCGACTCCCACCAGCGCGGCGTGCACGAGGAAAGTGCGGTTGCCCAGCAGTCCGCGATAATTGCCCAGCACGCGCGCCGGTTCGAGGGCGCCGGAGTCGGGGGTGGTCGATTCCGGCAACAGCCGCCAGATGAGGAATGTGGTGAGCACGCCGAGCACGCCGATCAGATGAAAGTTGAATCGCCAGCCGAGCCAGATGTGCACATAGCCGCCGATGATGGGCGCGATGGCCGGTGCCAGCGCCACGGACATGCCGAAAATCGCCAGCGCCCGCACTTGCTGCTTCTCGTCGAACAGATCCTTGAATACCGCGAGGCAGATCACCGCCTCGGCGGCCCCCATGAAACCCTGCACCATGCGCGCCACGATCAACTGCTCGATATTCTGCGCGAGCGCGCAGGCGAAACTGCATGCGCTGAACAACAAAATGGCCACCAGCAACACCGGTTTGCGCCCGAATCTGTCGGACAGCGGGCCGTGCACCAGCTGGCCGAGGCCGAACATCAGCACATTGAGGCTGATGGTGAGTTTGACCATGCTCGCGCCGGTGTCGAACAGCCCCGGCAAATCGGGCAGGCTCGGCGCGTAGATATCCGTGGACATGATGCTGACCGCGCTGGCGAGCACCAGCACGCCGATGATCAGCGTAAAATTCAGTTGCCGTACAGGCCGCGCGGGCTGCGCGGGTCGATCAGTCGATGCGTCCATGATGGGATGGGAATGAAGGCGCGCCGAAGCGAGCGCGAGCGGGCGGCATTATAGCGGCTGATCTGCTCGAACCGACCTGAGCCGACCTGATCCGACCGCACAATGTGACATTTGCCCCGCAACCCGGTATAACCCCACCATGAAAATCTTGTTGAGCAACGACGACGGCTGCCGCGCTCCGGGCCTGAGCGTATTGGCGCAGGCGCTGGCGCAAGCAGCGCAAGTCGAGGTTACCGTAGTAGCCCCCCAGCAAAATTGCAGCGGCGCCAGCAACTCCCTGTCGTTGCGCAAACCGTTGCGCGTCAAGCAGGAAGCCAACGGCTTTTATTGCGTCGCCGGGACACCGGCGGACTGCGTTCACCTCGCCATCACCGGAATGCTGGATTTCCAGCCGGACATGGTGGTCGCCGGCATCAACGCCGGAGCCAATCTCGGCGACGATGTGATCTATTCGGGCACCGTTGCCGCCGCCGTGGAAGGGCGTTTTCTCGGCCTACCTGCCATCGCCGTTTCCCTCGCCGGCAGCGATATGACGCACTATCGAACCGCCGCCGAGGTGGTCATCCGCGTGCTGGAGAATTTGCGTGCCACGCCGTTGCCGCAAGACACCATCTTGAACATCAATGTGCCGGACATACCCTTCCACCAATTAAGCGGCCTGCGCGCCACCCGCCTCGGCGCGCGCCACCAGTCCCAGCCGGTAACCGAGGAGGCGGGCGCGCCGGGGCAGCGCATCTACCGCATCGGCGCCATCGGCCACGGCGCCGACATCGGCCCGGGCACGGATTTCGCCGCCGTCGAGGCGCTGGCGGTGTCGGTAACGCCGTTGCAGATCGACATGACCCGCCACGATTCGGTGGCCGCCATCGCCAACTGGCTGGATCACATCCCGCTGAAGGGCCGAGCCGTTCACTGCGGGGAACAAACCCGATGACGCCGGTGAAGCCAGCAACGCCTGTAACCCCCGCAACCCCTGCCGACTCGACCCGGCGAGACGGCATCGGCATGACCTCCCTGCGCACCCGGCGACGCCTGATCGAGCGCCTGCGCGCCCAGAAAATCCGCGATGAAAGCGTGCTGGCGGTCATGGAAAAAACCCCCCGCCACCTGTTTCTCGACGAGGCTCTGGCGCACCGCGCATATGAGGATACCGCCCTGCCCATCGGCAACAACCAGACCATTTCCCAGCCGTTCATCGTGGCGCTGATGACCGAGATGCTGCTGGGCGCCGCAATCGAGGTGAAAAAGGTGCTCGAAGTGGGAACCGGCTGCGGTTACCAGAGCGCCGTCCTCGCCCAACTGGTTCACTGGGTGTTCACCATCGAGCGAATCGGCAACCTACAGCGGCAGGCCAAGGAGCGGCTGCGGGAATTGAACTGCCACAACATCAGCTACCTCAACGCCGACGGCTTTGCCGGCTGGCACAGCAATCAGCCGTTCGACGGCATACTGGTAACCGCCGCGCCGCGAGAAGTGCCGGCCACCCTGCTGCAGCAATTGGCTCCCGGCGGCCGGCTGGTGATTCCGGTCGGCGACGGCAACTTGCAACGCCTGCGCATCATCACCCGCACGGCGGACGGCTTCGACGAGCAACTGCGCGAGGCGGTGCGCTTCGTGCCGATGCTGGACGGCCATACTCGCTAACATCCATGAAATTGTTCCGCCCCCTATACGCAAAGGTGATGACTTGGTCGCGCCATCCCCGCGCCGAGCGTTATCTCGCCGCCGTCAGCTTCACCGAATCGTGGATCTTCCCCCTACCCACCGCAATCATGCTCGCCCCGATGGTCTTGGCCAATCGCAGGCGCGCTTGGCACCTAGCCGCGCTGGCCACCATCACCTCGGTTCTCGGCGGCGTGTTCGGCTACCTCATCGGCTATTTTCTGTTCGAGCAGGTGGGCCGGCCGATCGTCGATTTCTACCAAGCCGCCGAGCAACTCGACTCCATGCGCCAATGGTTCAGCCAGTACGGCGCATGGCTGGTATTGCTGGCGGGCGTAACCCCCATTCCCTACAAGATATTCACCATCGCCTCGGGATTGTTGGGCTTGCCGCTGCTGCTGTTCGTTGTGGCCTCGCTGGTGAGCCGCGCCGCCCAATTTTTTCTTGTCGCCGGGCTGCTGTGGTGGGGCGGGGAACAAATCGAACGGGCGCTGGAAAAATGGGCCGAGCCGGCCGGCTGGAGCGTGGTCGTCCTCGCCGTGATCGCGTGGTTGTTGTGGGGATAGCATGAACAAGCACCTCGTCGCCTCGCTGGCCGCCCTGACTCTGCTTCTCACCGCCTGCACCGTAGGCCGCGGAACCCCGCCGATCATCAACAAATCCCCGTATCGAGTCATCCCCGCCGAAACCGTGGTGAAGGAGGACGACTCCATCTACAGCGTCGCTTGGCGCTTCGGCTTGGATTTCCGCAAAATCGCCAAATGGAACGGCCTCGCCAAACCCTATCCAGTTCGCCCCGGCCAACGCCTGCGCCTGCGCTCGTCGAGTTCACCACAAACGGCGGCGGCGACGCCGACCCCCGCGCCAAGCCGCCCGAAACCAGCCGCCATACCCAAACCGGCCGTGCCCAAGCCCGCCGTGCCCAAGCCCACTCCGGCCGCGGCCGCGGCGCCGATCCCGACCACCGACCCAAGCAAATGGAAATGGCCCGCCACCGGCCAACTGATCGGCAAATTCTCCCCCGGCAAGGGGCAAAACGGCATAAAAATCGCCGGTGCCGCCGGCAGCGCCGTGCGCGCCTCCGCCGCCGGCACCGTGGTATACGCCGGCGAAGGACTGCGCGGCTACGGCAAACTGATCATCGTCAAGCACTCCGATGCCTATCTGAGCGCCTACGCCCACAACCGCGCCATATTAGTGGGCGAGGGCGCGCAAGTGAAATCCGGCCAGCAAATCGCGCAAATGGGCAACAGTGACGCCGACCGCACCATGCTGCACTTCGAAATCCGCAAGGACAGCAAGCCGGTGGACCCCCTGAAATTCCTCAACTAACCCGCGAGTTGACGGCGAGGCGGCAAAAAAACTTGCCAATCGGCGCAAAATTGATATAATTCCCCCCATCAACGCGAAATTGCTCGGCAAATCGCTCGATCCCACAACTCACTTTGAGAAATACGACCATGAATATCCATAACCGAACCACCCAATCCACCACCACCGCATCAGCTGCAGCAGTTGCCACAGCTACCTCAGCTGCCACCGCCACCGCCACCGGCGCAACTTCTGCCCCTCCCCCCCCCCCCCCCCCTTCCACGGGGGGCTGACCCAACGGCGGGCGCGATGAACGCCCGCCGGCAGAGTTTTCGCCTCGCGCGCGGCGCATCCATTCGCCGCCCGGCCTGTCTCCCCGCCGCATTGCTGGCGGCGGCGTTTGCTCTGCTTGCCGCCGCGCCCGCCTCCGCCGCGGCGCTGGTGAGCAACATCGGGCAAACCACGACATGGAACGTCGCGCTGGGCTCGCAGACCAATCCCAGAGCCCAGCAGTTCACGACCGGAGCCAATAGCTACACGCTGAACAGCATTGACATCAAGTTCCACACGGCGGTGGGCACGCCGGCGAACCTGCGGGTGGAGCTGTGGTCCGCGGGCACCCCCGCCAATCGGGGTGTGGGCGTGGCGCTCGCTCCGGATGCGAAGCTCGCGAGCCTGACGGTTCCCGCGACGGTCGGCACCGGCACCGTCGCGTTCGCGGCGCCGGCGCACACCACGCTCGCCGCGAGCACCAAGTACTTCGTGTACGTCTACCGGAGCGGCGCAACCACCGGGAATTTGGCCAAAGCGGCCGCCGACGCCGAGGATGCGGGTGCCGCGGCCGGCTGGAGCATCGCGAACAACGAGCATAATATCTCCACGGGGCTATCGAGGTGGGGCACAAGCGCCTCGTCCCTGCAAATCCGCGTCAACGGCGCGCTCCTGCCATCGGCGCCGGCGGAGGGCGACAGCGTGTGGTCGGCGACGCTGACGCCGCGCGAGGTCAGCTCCACCCACCTCGGCTGCAACGCCACGTCGGCCAACAAGTGCGACGCATCGGCAAACCTGTCGGAAGACGACTTCACCTATCGCGGCTCCAGCTACACAATCGATGTGCTGCAGCTGAACACCTCGTCGAGCGACCTCAGCTTGAGGTTCACCAGCAGCCTGCCGGACTACGCCAAGCGCGATCTGGTGCTGGTCGTCGGCAGCAATAATCTCAACCTCGCCGACTTCACCAAGTCGGGAGCCTCATTCGTCAGTACCGGCACGAGCCTGTCCTTCACCGCCGGCACGGGGGTAGCGGTGGGCTTCAAGCAGCGTACTCTGTTTATACTTGAGCCGGAAAACGTGTCGGCGTCAGCGAGCGGCAACACGCTGAATGTGTCGTGGGACGCGAACTCTATCGGCGACACGCCTCTTTCATATAACGTGCATTACACTACTTCAACCACTCTGACCGGAAGTTCGGACAATGTAGGCAGTAACCCGGCCACCCAGTGGGTGGACACGGGCTACGCCGGCGCGACGACCTCGTACACGATCACCGGTTTGAACTACGCAACGCTCTATCGGGTGCGCGTATCCGCGCATTCCGAGCTTTCTAGCAGCAGTTGGGCCGAGGGGCAGAATGCGAGAGCAACGACCGGCGCCGCGCCCGATGTCACGCTGAGCGCCCTGACTGTCTCGAGCAGCACCAGCGCGGCGGGCACCTTCTCGGCGCTCACCCTGTCCCCTTCCACCTTCGCCGCCGCCACCACCCAATACTCGGCATTGGTGGCGAGTTCGATCTCCCATGTCAAACTGACGCCGACGGTGAACGATTCCAGCGCCACCGTACAAGTGGGCACGAGCGCCCCCCTGACGGCGGTGAACAGCGGCACGGCCAGCGCCGCCATCGCGCTCACGGCGGGGGCGAATGCCATTATGGTGGTGGTTGCCGCGCAGGACGGCATAACCACCAAGACCTACATGGTGCGCATCACCCGGCAAAACGCCAGCGGCGATCAGGTGATTTGGGCGGCCACGCTGACGGTGGATGTGGATGGCACGAATGATTTCTATGGCTGCGACACTTCAGACTCCAGCCATGGCGACTGTTCGTCCACCAGCGTCTTGACGGACGATGAATTCACCCATGCAGGGAAAATCTATTTTATCGAGGACCTGTACTGGGTAGACTCCACTGATAAATTCGCTATTGCCTTCTTGGAAGGGACAAATAAAAATGACCTTACGGGTGCGTTGACCAAGGCGGCCTTCGGTTCGTGGACTCTGACCGTTGACGGGATGGCGTTTACCATCAGTAGCGCGGCGGCTGGTCTGGCCTCCATCAACTGGCCGTTCAACCCCAACCCGGCTTGGGTAGACGGGCAGGTGATTTCGGTGAGTCTTAGCGCGCCCCCGACCACCCCGACCACCCCCACTGTACGCCTCTCGGCCACGCCGAGCACGGTAGCCGAAGGTTCACCAGTAACCGTAACTGCCACCCTGTCGGCGGCGCTCAATGCCGCTGTGCGCATCCCACTGACGCTGACCGCCGGTAGCGGCACCACTTCCAGCGATTACGGGAGGCTGGCGAGCATCACCATCCCAAGCGGCCAAACCAGCGCCAGCGGCACCATCACCACCACGCGGGACGCCGATGCCGATGACGAAACCTTCACAGTCGCCCTCGGCACCCTACCCAACTCGGTTGCCGCCGGCAGCCCCAACTCGGTAACCATAACCATCAACGACGCCGACGCCCCGAAAATCCCCACGGTGTCGCTGTCGGTTACCCCCAATCCGGTGCGCGAGGGGGACTCGGTAACGGTAACGGTAACGTTGTCGCCGACGACCAGCGGCGATCAGTCCATTCCGATCATCCTGACTGCCGGTAGCGCTACCTCTTCCAGCGACTACGGCACGCTCACCGCCATCACCATCACCGGCGGCCAAACGACCGGCACGGGCACGATCACCACCATTGCGGACGACAACAATAATGCGGATGGAACCCTCACAGTGGCAATCGGCACGCCGCCGACCGGCGTGTCCGTGGGCAGTCCGAGCTCGGAGGTGGTTACCATAGACGATACAGATCCAAGCACCCTGACCCTCTCCGCCGACACCCTGCGCGTGATTCCGGGCGAGGCGGCGACCATCACGGCGGCCATCGACGAAAACGCGCCGGCCAACACCGAGGTCATGTTGGCCTATACGCCTTCGCGCAGCACCGGCACCTACACACTCGAACCGCGCACCCTCACCATCACTTCTGGCAGCAAGATCAGCACCGCCGCCGCCATCCTCACGGTGAGCGAGGATGCCGCCGTCGGCACCAAAATCGAAATCACGGCGACCGACCCCATGAGCGGCACCTACCGCCTGACCGTTGATCCCCTCGTGATTGAAGTCGTGTCGCCGCTACAAGCCGAGCAGTTGCATCGCGCCGCCCTGCCCGAAGTGGCGCGCGCCCTAGCCGGTCGGGTGACCAGCGCCATCTCGGCGCGTGCTGGGCAGGTACTGAATGGGCGCGGCGGCATTGTCTCGGCCAGTTTAGGCGGCCAAAGTACTCTCGCGGGCGCATTGCAAGCCCATGCGCCGGGCGTGGTCAACGAAAACCGCTCCCTGCGCGACCTGCTACACGGCTCCAACTTCGTCTTGCCGCTGAACGGCGGCGGTGATGGGAACGGCTTGGGCTCGGTGTCCGTGTGGGGCAACGGCGAATACCGCAACCTGTCCGGCGAGGACGGCGACCTCGAGTTCGACGGCAGCCTGCACGGCGCACAAATCGGCGTGGATGCGAAACTGCGCGACAACATGATGGCGGGCGTGGCGTTGTCGTGGAGTGAGGGCGACCTGCAATACGAGGTCGGCGGCGGCAGCGGCAGCACGAGCAGTCGGGGCGACTACGAGTTGGATGTGATTTCCCTGCATCCCTATCTCGGCGGTCGTGCCGGGCAGTTGGATTGGTGGGCTACCCTCGGCTACGGCAACGGCGAGTTGGTGGTCACGCCGAATGCCGGCCAAGCCGCCTCCAACGACATGAGCATGACCACCCTGGGCGCGGGCGGCAGTGGCGTGCTGTGGTCGCGCGACGATACCCGCGTGCACCTCAAGGGCGAATTCACGCGCACGCGGATGGATGTGGAGAAGAGCGCTCAAGTCGATTCGCTGTCTGTGAGTACCCACCTCGCGCGCATTGCGCTGGCGGCCAGCCGCACGCGCAGTTTGGCGGGCGGCGGCGGGCAGCGGGTTGTTGTGCCGTCCCTATCCCTCGGCGTGCGCCAAGACGGCGGAGACGGCAACATCGGCACTGGCGCGGAGATCGGCGGCAGTGTGCGATACGAAAACGCGGAGAGCGGCATGAGCGCGTCCGTATCAACGCACGGCCTGTTTGGCCGAAGCGACTATGAGGAATGGGGCATACAGGGAATGGTGCGCTTGTCGCCCGGTGCCGATGGTCAGGGCCTGTCCTTCGTGATGCGCCCCGGCTACGGCAATGGCGGCGGCGCGGGCAACACCGGCCGAATCTGGTCGAACGGCCTGCGCGGCGACCACGCCCTCGCCAACCGCGATGCGAGCGGACGGCTGGAAATGCGTCTGGGCTACGGCCTGTCGGCTGCCGGCGAGCGAAGCGGCCTGCTGACTCCGTGGGGCGGCTTGAATCTGGAAGGCGACGGCAAACGCTATCGCCTGGGACTGGATTGGGCCTCCGGCGGGCCGTTCACCCTGCGCCTGCACGGCGAACGGCGGGAATCGGCGAACTCGGATGCCGATCATGCCGTCTTGCTGAGAGGCGAGGCGCGTTTCTGACCTGCTTGGGCGGCGGGCGGCGTTGGTGGGTTGCGCCGCCGCCCAACTCTCCCATTCACTCGGCGGCGGCAGTTCCGAGGCGCGTTGAGCGAACGGCACCGCTCGAATTTGCGTGAAAATGCGGCAATTTCCCGAATGTGGCCGTATTTGGCCGGTAAAAGGGCTTGACAATCGCCGAAAATTGCCTATCATAGACGCAATTCCAATTTCAACGGCAGATCAACCGACTGCCGCAACCCACTTACCCGGAGGAGAATCACCATGAACATCAATTTTCAAATCACCCAATCCGCTACCATCGCCGTTGGCGAGAAAATGAACGCCCCCCCCCCCCCCCCCCCCCCCCCCCCTATTAGGGATTGAACCCACGGCGGGGCGCGATGAACGCCGCCTCCCGCCGACAGATTTTCCGAGCCGAGCCGCCGTTGCCCCGGCGCGCCGCCTCGCCCTCCTCCCCGTCCTCGCGCTCCTGCTCGGAGCGCTCGGCTTGTTTGCGGCTGCGCCCGCCGCGGCGCAGACCACCATCTGGTCCGCGACGCTGACGGTAGATGAGGACGCCGGGCGTTTCGGCTGCGACAGCAGCCGATCTACCCAAGACGACTGCTCCGTGGCGCTCACGGACGATGATTTCGAGTACAACGGTGTGACCTATCAAGTCAGGGGTATCACTTACTTTTCTGCCCATACTTTGATACGTATCAGCCTCAACCCGGCACCACTGTTGCGCCTTGTCGGGCTGGAGTTGCATTTCGGTACTACGCGGGTAACCTTTGGTTCAGAGCTTGCGACCAGCGACCGATGGGCCGGCGTCAACCCGCAATGGACCGACAACCAGCAAGTCGCGGTGAGATTGGTGGACCCGCGCACCAACGCAAACCTGAGCGCCCTGACGGCGAAGAGCGCGACGGGCGCGGCGGAGACGTTCTCGGCGCTCACGCTGAACCCGTCGACCTTCTCGGCGGCCACCACCGCCTACACCGCCTCGGTGGCCAGCAACATCACCCATGTGAAGCTGACGCCGACGAAGGATCACACCGGCGCTTCCATCAAGGTCGGCAAGGGGACGAATCTCGAGGCGGTCAACAGCGGCTCGGACAGCGCGGCCATCTCGCTTTCCGTGGGCGCCAACGCCATTTTGGTCGAGGTAACCGCCGCGGACGGCACCACCAAGAACACCTACACGGTAAGCGTAACCAGAGCGGCTCCCTCGGGAAGCGGCCAATCCGCCAACGCCAATCTGAGCGCCCTCACCGCCAAGAGCAGCACAGACGGCAGCACCTTCACCGCCCTCGCCCTGACCCCCGCGTTTTCCGCCTCCACCACCGCCTACCGCGCCTCGGTGGGCAACGAGGTTACCCATCTGATATTGACGCCTACCAGAGCGCATAGCGCGGCTTCCATTCGGGTGGGCAAGAGCGGCAGCCTGACGGCGGTGAACAGCGGCTCGGACAGCAGCGCCATTTCCCTCGCCGAGGGGGTCAACGCCATCGTGGTCGAGGTAACCGCCGAGGACGGCAGTACCACGAACTACCGAGTAAGCATAACCAGAGCGGCCATACCGACCACCCTGACGCTCAAAGCCAGCCCCATGGACATCCCCGAAGGCGGCGAATCCGTGGTTACGGCAACGCTGAACCACCCGGCACCGGTCGGCGGCAGTGTGGTAACACTGACCATCGACGCAAGCGGCGACAAGGCGGCCACCGAGGGCGTCGATTATTCCCTCACCACCAAGACTTTCACCATTGCCGCAGGCCGCCATAGCGAGAAGGTTATGCTAACCACCCTTACCGATGAGGTGGACGACGACGGCGAGACCATCACCATCAACGCCACCAGCACGAATCCGGTTTTGTCCGCAGTTCCCCTTCCCCTCACCATCGTGGCGGCGTTGCAGGCCGAGCAGTTGCATCGGGCAGTCCTGCCCGAAGTGGCGCGCGCCCTAGCCGGACGTTCCACCGGCGCCATCTCCGCGCGTGTCGGGCAAGTGTTGAACGGCGGCGGCGCCTCGGCCAGTCTCGGCGGCCAGAGTTCCCTCGCGGGCGCCCTGCAAACCCATGCTCCGGGCTTGATCAACGAAAATCGCCCCCTGCGCGACCTGCTGAGCGGCAGCCGATTCGTCCTGCCACTGAGCGGTAACGGCGGCGGTGGGGGCGGCCTGCGCGCGGCCTCCCTGTGGGGCAGCGGCGATTATCGCAACCTGTCCGGCGAGGACGGCGACATCGATTTCGACGGCAGTTTGCACGGCGCGCAAATCGGCGTGGATGCGAAAGTGCGCGACAACCTGCTGGCCGGCGTGGCGTTGTCGTGGAGTGAGGGCGAGCTGGAATATGACACCGGCATCGGCGGCGCGAACGGTCAGGGCGACTACGAGTTGGATGTGATTTCTCTGCATCCCTATCTCGGCGGTCGTGCCGGGCAGCTGGACTGGTGGGCCACCCTCGGCCACGGCAACGGCGAGGTGGTGGTAACCCCGAATACCGGCCAAGCCGCCTCCAACGACATGAGCATGACCACCCTGGGCGCGGGCGGCGGTGGTTTGCTGTGGTCGCGCGCGGAAGACGGGGCGCAAGTGCGTCTCAAGGGCGAATTCCTGTTCACGCGGATGGATGTGGAGAAGAGCGCGCGAGTCGATTCCCTCTCGGTAGACGCCAGCCTCGCGCGAATTGGGCTGGCGGCAAGCCGCACGCGCAGTTTGGCGGGCGGCGGGCAGCGGGTTGTTGTGCCGTCCCTGTCCCTCGGCGTGCGCCAAGACGGCGGAGACGGCAACCCCGGCATCGGCGCGGAAATCGGCGGCAGTGTGAGATACGAAAATGCGGAGAGCGGCATGAGCGCATCCGTATCGGCGCACGGCCTGTTCGGTCGCAGCGACTATGAGGAATGGGGCATACAGGCATTAGTGCACCTGTCGCCCGGTGCCGATGGTCAGGGCCTGTCCTTCGTAATGAGCCCCGGCTACGGCAACAACGGCGGCGGGGACGGCAACACCGGCCAAATTTGGTCGAACGGCCTGCGCGGGGACACCATTTCCACCGCCCCCGACCCAAGCGGACGATTGGAAATGCGCTTGGGCTACGGCTTGTCCACTCCCGGCGAACGAGACGGTCTGCTGACCCCGTGGAGCGGCCTGACCTTGCACGAAACCGGCAAACTGTATCGCCTGGGATTGGATTGGGCCTCCGGCGGCCAATTCACCTTGCGCCTGCACGGCGAACGCCGCGAGAACGAGCACGCGGATGCCGATCATGCCGTCTTGCTGAGAGGCGAGGCGCGTTTCTGACCTGCTTGGGCGGCGGGCTGTTTGGCTATGGTCGTCGTTCAGGTTAGGTATGTTTTGCCCAAGGCGGCGGCGATTTCCTCAAGGCGCCGTCGCCCTTTTTTCTTTTTCAATTCCCGTTTCCCTGCGGCGGCATCTGCGCCGACTACCGAAAACCGGCGGAACGGATTATGATTGTGCCCTGATATATGCGGGGAGAATGACTGTGGATTTACCCGAGGCAAATCGCCGACTGGCCGCCGGTGCGGACTTGAGCCGCGATGAAATGCAGGCGGTGATGCGGCGAATCATGGGCGGCGAGTCGACGCCGGCGCAGATCGGCGCGTTTCTGGCGGCGTTGACCATCAAGGGCGAGAGTGTCGAGGAAATCGTCGGCGCCGCCGTCATCATGCGCGAGCTGGCCGCCCAGGTGGAAATCGCGGCGGACGATATCGTCGATTCGGTCGGCACCGGCGGGGATGTTGCCAAACTGTTCAATGTGTCCACCGCCAGCGCCTTCGCGGCGGCGGCGGCGGGGGCGAGCGTGGCCAAGCACGGCAACCGCGCCGCCACCGGCAATTCCGGCAGCGCCGATGTGCTCGAAGCCGCCGGCGTCAACATCGCCCTCACGCCACGGCAGGTCGGCCAATGCGTCGATGAATGCGGCATCGGTTTCATGTTCGCGCCGACTCACCACGCCGCCACCCGCCATGTAGTCGCGCCGCGCCGGGAAATCGGCATTCGCACCATCTTCAATCTGCTCGGGCCGCTGACCAACCCGGCGGGCGCCAAGCATCAGTTGGTCGGCGTGTTCGATCAGCGCTGGGTGAGGCCGCTGGCGGAGGTGTTCGCCGAGTTGGGCAGTGTGCACACTTTGGTGGTCTGCTCGGATGACAACTTGGATGAAATTTCCATTGCCGCCGCCACGCAGGTGGCGGAATACCACAACGGCGAGATCAGCGAATATCGCATCGAACCGGAGCAGTTCGGCATCGCCAGAGCCGCGCTGGACGGCTTGGTCGTGGCGGATTCCGGCGAAAGTCTGGATTTGATTCGCGCCGCGTTGGGTGGTCGCAGTGGTGCCGCCTACGACATGGTGGCGCTCAACGCCGGTGCGACTATCTATGCGGCGGATCTGAGCGACTCCCTGTCGTCCGGAGTGGCGCAGGCGCGCCGCGTGTTGGACGGCGGCGGCGGGCTTGAGAAGCTCGCGCAACTGGCGGAATTTTCCACGGCGCTGGCGGCGGAATCGGAATAATTCCGGCCTCTGCTGCCTAAGCCACCTCAGCCGATTCGGGCGACGGTGCGCGGCTGGACGAAGTAGATTCCGACTAGCACCAGCGCGAGCGCGGCCAACATGCGCGACTGCAACAGTTCGCCCAGCAGGAAAACTCCCCACAAACTACCCATGATCGGGATGATGTAGTTGATCTGCGAGAAGGTCGAGGCGCCCAGATTGCGCACCACGCGAAAATAGATCAACGCCGCCAGCGCGGTCGGAAACGCGCCGAGCAGCAGGATCGCTTGGACGCTTTCGCCGGTGGGGGTAGCCGCCAGCGGATCTTCCAGCAGAAATGCCAGCGGAATGCTGGTCAGCATGCCCGCCACCATGGCGCCGGCGGCCATCTGGAATCCGGCAAAGGCGGGTTGGGTGCGCACGAATACCGTGGTTATGCCGTAGCAGGCGGCGGCGGCGAGCACCGCCAGTTGGCCGAGTACATTGGCGCCGATGCCGCCGAGCGCCGACCAACCTACCAGAGTCAGCAACCCGCCGAATCCGAGACACACGCCGAACACCTTGCGCGCGGTCATCGGCTCGTCCGGCAGGAAATAATGGGCGAGGACGAAGGTGGTGATGGGCATGATGCCGATGAGGATTGCCGCCAGCGAACTGTCGATGTGAATTTCGCCCCAGCCGATCAGGGCGAACGGCAGGGTATTGCCGAAGAATCCCACCACCAGATAGAGCAGCAGGGCGCGCGCGTTCAGCGGTAGGCCGGTCCTGCGCGCCAGCAGATACAGGCCGAGTAGCGCCGAGGCGATGGTCATGCGGGCGGCGGTCAGGGTGATCGGCGGCACGCTGGCGACGCCGACCTTGATGAGCATGAAGGACGCGCTCCAGATCAGCGCCAGCAACAGCGACAACAGATAGTCGGGGATACGATTTCGCACTTCCAATCATCCTGACGCGCGTGGCGCGCCGAGTGGAATTCGGGTTGGGCATAGTGCCTTCACCGGCGGCGGCGGGCAAGGGGTTGGCGCCATCTGCGGCGGCGGTGGGGTACAATGCCGCGATTTCGACCTTGACGCGGAGATTCCATGTCCGGCAACACCTTCGGCCGGCAATTTGCCCTCACCACCTTCGGCGAAAGCCACGGCGCCGCCCTCGGCGGGGTGGTGGACGGCTGCCCGCCGGGGTTGGCGCTGAGCGAGGCCGACCTGCAGATCGATCTCGATCGCCGCAAGCCGGGGCAGTCCCGCCATACCACCCAGCGGCGGGAGTCCGATCGCGTGGAAATTCTCTCCGGCGTGTTCGAGGGGGTTACCACCGGCACGCCCATCGGCCTGTTGGTGCGCAACGAGGATCAGCGCAGCCGGGATTATGAAAAGATCAAGGATCGCTTCCGCCCGGGCCATGCCGATTACACCTACCAGCAGAAATACGGCAGGCGCGACTATCGCGGCGGCGGGCGCTCGTCGGCGCGGGAAACCACCATGCGGGTGGCGGCCGGCGGCATCGCCAGAAAATACCTGCGCGAACAGTACGGCGTCATCATTCGCGGCTGCATCTACCGCATCGGCGATATTCACATCGAGCGAAAGAACTGGAACGAGGTCGCCGACAATCCGTTCTTCGTCGCCGACCGCTCGGTGGTCGAGCAGCTCGCCGCCTTCATCGACCAGATTCGCCGGGAAGGCGACTCCATCGGCGCCGCGGTGTATGCGGAAGCCTGCGGCGTTCCGGTTGGCTGGGGCGAGCCGGTGTTCGATCGGTTGGACGCGGATATCGCCAAGGCGATGATGAGCATCAACGCCGCCAAGGGCGTGGAAATCGGCGCCGGCTTCGAGGCGGTCGCCCAGCGCGGCTCGCAGAATCGCGATCCCATCACGCCACAGGGATTCCTGCGCAACCATTCGGGCGGGGTGTTGGGCGGCATTTCCAGCGGGCAGAACATCGAGGTCAAGGTCGCCTTCAAGCCGACCTCCAGCATCGCCCAGCCGGTGCAGACTGTAACCCTCGACAACGAGAAAGTGGAGGCGGTGGTTACCGGTCGCCACGACCCGTGCGTCGGCATCCGCGCGGTGCCCATCGTCGAGGCCATGCTGGCATTGGTGTTGATGGATCACGCCCTGCGCGATCGGGCGCAGATTCCTCGGTAACCATCGCTGCGGCTACGGCTGCGGCGCGCGCCGTGGTATCATTCCGTTCCAGCAACACCCACCCTCCGCCTTTCATCCATGGCACGACAAACCCTTTACGACAAACTGTGGCAACAGCATGTCGTCCATTGCGCCGAAGACGGCGCCGCCCTCATCTATATCGACCGCCATCTGGTGCACGAGGTAACCTCGCCGCAGGCGTTTGCCGGTTTGCAAATGGCTGGGCGCGCGCCGTGGCGTACCTCGACCATCCTCGCGGTGCCCGACCACAATGTACCGACCACCGACGGCGCGGAAATCGACGATCCGGTTTCCCGACTGCAAGTGACCACGCTGGCGCGCAACTGCGAGCGTTTCGGCATCACCGAGTTCGACCGCAGCGACCCGCGTCAGGGCATCGTCCACGTGATCGGGCCGGAGCAGGGGGCGACCCTGCCCGGCATGACCATCGTCTGCGGCGATTCCCACACCTCCACTCACGGCGCTTTCGGCGCGCTGGCGTTCGGCATCGGCACCTCCGAGGTCGAGCATGTCCTCGCCACCCAGTGCCTCATCCAACGCAAGTCGAAGAACATGCGGGTAATGCTGCAAGGCGAACTGCGCCCGCCGGTAACCGCCAAGGATGTGGCGCTGGCGGTCATCGGCGAGATCGGCACCGCCGGCGGCGGCGGGTATGCCATCGAATTCGCCGGCTCGGTGATCGAGGCGATGTCCATGGAGGGGCGCATGACGATTTGCAACATGGCCATCGAGGCCGGTGCCAGAGCGGGCATGATCGCGGTGGATCAAACCACCATCGACTATCTGCAGGGCCGCCCCTATGCCCCCACTGGGCGGATGTGGGATCGGGCGGTGGCCGGCTGGCGGCAACTGCGTTCCGACCCGGACGCCGAATTCGACCGCGAATTCACACTCGATGTGTCGGCGATTCCCCCGCAGGTTACTTGGGGCACTTCGCCGGAGATGGTTACCGGCATCGACGGCAGGATACCCGACCCGGCGCAACAGGCGGATTCCGGCAAGCGCGAGAGCATGCAACTGGCGCTCGAATACATGGACTTGGCGCCGGGCACGCCGATTGCGGATATTCGTCTGGATCTGGTGTTCATCGGCTCGTGCACCAACAGCCGCATCGAGGACTTGCGCGCCGCCGCCGCCGTGGTGCGCGGCAAGAAGGTCGCGGCCAATATCAAGCAGGCGCTGGTGGTGCCGGGTTCGGGCCTGGTCAAGCGTCAGGCGGAAACCGAGGGACTGCACCGCATATTCCTCGACGCCGGCTTCGAGTGGCGCAATCCCGGCTGCTCCATGTGTCTGGCGATGAATGCGGATCGACTGCGCCCGGGAGAGCGCTGCGCCTCCACCTCCAACCGCAATTTCGAAGGCCGTCAGGGGCAGGGCGGGCGCACCCATCTGGTATCGCCGGTGATCGCCGCCGCGGCTGCCGTGGCCGGCCACTTCGACGATGTCAGGGCGTGGTGATGGACGCCTTCACGAATTTGCACGGATTGGTGATGCCCTTGGATCGAGCCAATGTGGACACCGATGCGATCATCCCCAAGCAATACCTCAAGTCCATCGAACGCACCGGATTCGGGCCGAACCTGTTCGACGAGTGGCGCTATCTGGATCACGGCGAACCGGGCATGGATCACAGCGCGCGCCCGCTGAATCCGGATTTCGTGCTGAACGAAACGCGCTATGACGGCGCAAAAATTCTACTCACCCGCAGAAATTTCGGCTGCGGCTCCTCCCGCGAACACGCCCCGTGGGCCCTACTGGACTACGGCTTCCGCTGCATCATCGCACCGAGCTTCGCCGATATTTTCTACAACAACTGCTTCAAGAACGGGATACTGCCGGTGGAGTTGGACGAGGAGACGGTGGGCGATCTGTTTCGTCAGGTTGCGGAGGAGATCGGTTACAAACTGCAGGTGGATTTGCCTAACCAGCAACTGACCATGCCGGACGGGAAAATCATCAGTTTTGAAATTGAAGTGTCCCGAAAACATTGCCTCATAAACGGTCTGGACGACATCGCCCTGACCTTGGAACATACGGACTCAATCCGGAAATATGAGCAAAAAAGGAAAGTGGAAGCGCCGTGGTTGTTTGGTATATAGTTTACTTAGTATTTTCACAACAAAGGATCAAAAGATGAAATTTCGTATTTATTTCTTAATTCTCGGGCTGGCTTTTTCTCTCGCCGGGTGTGCCACTGCTTCTTATTCGGTTGGTAAGGATTTTTCTAGTTCGGATGTTCAAAAAATTGTAAAGGGAGAGACTACCAGCCAAGAGCTCATCACCTTGTTTGGAGAGCCGTTTACCAAAACGGTCATTTCAGATGAAGATGAGAAATGGGTTTATACCTATTCAAGGGGCGTATCGGAAGCCCAAAGCTATGTAATTACAATGAAGGTTAAAACTACTAGTGAGAGCAAAACACTCGATGTCCTTGTTAGAAATGGTGTAGTGATAAACTTTGCTTACAACGAAGGGTCTGCCCCTTACAGCTTGCAGGTGGAGTAAGAACTAGGTACACAACATGTCGTAGCATCACAATAGTAGAATTGGAATCGAATAACTTCTTGTAGTAATCGAATTTTTCCATTTAACCGCAAACAATCAAGTATTCCCGACTCCCGGAAACGGAGCCTTTCCCGCCGCGCGATGTTACATAGATTTTTTCCTCCACGCGAACAGGTTTATGGTGTTTGGCCATATGCACCAATTTTTCTATCTTTGGCAATGATCGATCATTGTAACTAATCAGCCAGTATGGGATTTCATCGGAGAGGGCAAACAGTTTCCTAAAGGAATCTTCTATTTCGGTTACTTTGTCGAACCCGCTGTATCGGGGTGGGTGATACCGTTGGTTGCGATTGATGAATTGTTTGTCGTCATTTCCCCAATTTTCCACAAATGTTTCAAGGAGATGGTAGAACGCCTGATAGTCGGCGTGGCTATTGCAATAGGGTGGATCATAGTAGGCAAGGTCGATTGTGCCGGTCTGCAAATTCGGCAGAAGATCCAAGATATTTTTTCGATAACTCTTGTTTTCCTTGTTGTTGTCGAAAATTGCGGTGTTGTATTGGGGAAGCAACTCGATGAACAGGTCTCGAATTGGTCGAGCGATGCTTGGATTGCGTTTTACCCGTGCTGGATCAGTGGCATATGGAATCGCTTGCAGATGCGCAAAGTGCCCCATGATTGTCTTGCGGGTCAAACTGCGGCATATGACCGCTAGCGCGAGCGAGCGTTTATAGGGGCAGTCAAGCAAATCCACATTGGCTCGAAAATTATCGAGAAAAACGCATTCTTTCTCGTGAAAAAAATGTCTTTGAAACGCAACATGGTATCGGTGCGGTTTGCATTTTCGCAAAACAGCAGTTCCACATCGTCATCCGTCAGCACGGATCGTTTATTTTCGACAAGCGCGACGCCTTGCGCGTGGCAGAACCCGAGAAAATCGTTTGAATGAACGGTGCAATTACGCTTCTTCATTTCAAAGGAAAACGATTGAGAGCCGGAAAATCCGTCCAATATCGTGTCCGCGCTTTCGGGAACAAACTCGCACAACCACGGCAGGAGTTTGTATTTTGCGCCAAGATACTGCGGCGCCGGCATTCGGCGGTGAAGATTCGCCCACCGGGCACCGGCGGCATCTGCGGCAAAATCGATTTCAATCTCGGTTTGCCTCACTTGCCCCTATCCCCCAGTCGCCCCGCCAACTCCCCCACAAACCGATGCACGTCGGCGACGATCTCATCCCCGCCAACCCCCCGCGCAACCCCATCCGCAATCCGCTCGATCACCGCCGAGCCGACCACCACCGCATCGGCGACGGCGGCGGTTTCGGCGACTTGTTCGGCGGTTTTGACGCCGAAGCCCACGGCTACGGGCAGGTCGGTGTGTTGGCGGATGTGGGCGAGCGCTTGTTGCACGGTTGCTTGTTGTGCCGAGCGGGTGCCGGTGATGCCGGCGATGGCGACGTGGTAGACAAAACCCGAAGCGTGCGCCAGTACCCGCGCCAGTCGCTCGCCGTGGGTGGTGGGGGTGGTCAGGCGAATCCAGTGCAGGCCGGCGGTCAGGCACGGATGGCACAGTTCATTGTCCTCCTCCGGCGGTAGATCGACGATGATCAGCCCGTCCACGCCGGCGCTGATGGCGTCGTCGATGAATCGCTGGTTGCCGTAGCGGTAGATGGGGTTGTAATAGCCCATCAGTATCACCGGAATATGAGCGTCCCGGCGGCGCAATTCGCGCACCATCTGCAAGGTCTTGCCCAGCGTGATGCCCGACTTGAGAGCGCGCAGGTTGGCCAGCTGAATCGCCGAGCCGTCCGCCATCGGATCGGAGAAAGGCATGCCCAGCTCGATGATGTCGGCACCGGCCTCGGGCAGGCCGTGGAGGATGCGCGTGGCGGTTTCGATGTTCGGGTCGCCGGCGGTTACGAAGGTGACCAGCCCGGCTCGCTTTTCCCGCCTGAGCGTTTCAAAGCAACGCTGCAGGCGCGCCGGTGAGTTCGCGTTCACGGCGTTCACAGGTTCGTTCCGAGCGCCTCGGCGACGGTGAACACATCCTTGTCGCCGCGCCCGCACAGGTTCATGACGATGATGCGGTCGGCGGCCATTCGCGGCGCCGCTTCCGCCACGAACGCCAGCGCGTGAGCCGGTTCCAGCGCCGGAATGATGCCCTCGGTGCGGCAGCATAGCTGAAATGCCTCGAGCGCCTCCAGATCGGTTACCGACACATATTCGACTCGCCCGCTTTCGTGCAGCCAAGCGTGTTCCGGGCCGATTCCGGGGTAATCCAGACCGGCGGAAATGGAGTGGGCGTCATTGATCTGGCCGTCTTCGTTCTGCAGCAGATAGGTGCGATTGCCGTGCAACACTCCCGGCTGGCCACCGGAGAGGGAGGCCGCGTGTTCGCCGCTTTCCAGCCCGCGCCCGGCGGCTTCGACGCCGACTATGCGCACCGATTCCTCGTCGAGAAAGGGATGGAACAGCCCGATGGCATTGGAGCCGCCGCCGATGCAGGCGACCAACAGGTCGGGCAGGGCGTTTTCCCGCTCCAGCAGCTGGCTGCGCGTTTCCCGGCCGATGACGGTTTGAAAATCCCGCACCATCTGCGGGTAGGGATGGGGGCCGGCGGCGGTGCCGATGATGTAGAAGGTGTCGTCCACATTGGCGACCCAGTCGCGCAATGCCTCGTTCATGGCGTCCTTGAGGGTGGCGGTGCCGCTGGTTACCGGCACCACCTCGGCGCCCAGCAACTTCATGCGAAACACGTTGGGCGCTTGACGCTCGATGTCGGTCTCGCCCATGTAGACGATGCACGGCAGATCGAACAGCGCGCATACCGTGGCCGTGGCGACGCCGTGCTGCCCGGCGCCGGTTTCGGCGATGATGCGCGTCTTGCCCATGCGCCGCGCCAGCAGAATCTGTCCGAGGGTGTTGTTGATCTTGTGGGCGCCGGTGTGGTTCAACTCGTCCCGCTTGAAATAAATTTTGGCGCCGCCCAACTGCGCGCTCAGCCGCTCGGCGAAATACAGCGGACTGGGCCGGCCGATGTAGTCGCGCGCGTAGTAGTCGAGCTCCCGCCTGAAATCCGCGTCGTCTCGGTAGCGGCGATAGGCGAGTTCCACCTCCAACACCAAGGGCATCAGCGTCTCGGCCACGAAACGCCCGCCGAATATGCCGAAATGCCCGTGTTCATCCGGGCCGGAACGATAGGATTCCGGCGCTTCGGCGCCGCGCTGGGGGGAATCGGTCATTTGGATGAGCCGGTGAACATGAATTGCCGCAGATTATACCCCTGCGGGGAATGCGAAACCCATCCGCCGCTCCTCGCCTCTGGCCAACCGCGCCGCCGTGCAATTCCTCCGGCTCGTGCGATTCATCGGCGAAAACCGCCTGAATTCGGGATGTATTGCCGGCGGGCGGATTTCGGGATTTCGCGGAAATGGTGTTATCCTCGGCCTATCCACTACCCGGAAACCCCCCTCGACCATCATCCCATGCTGCAAGAAGTCGCCTTTCGCGTGTTGAAATCCGGTGCGAATGTCTTTTTGACGGGTTCGGCCGGGTCGGGGAAAACGCATCTGTTGAATCGCTACATCCGCTATTTGCGCGTGCGCAACGCCAAGGTGGCGGTTACCGCCAGCACCGGCATCGCCGCCACCCACATCGGCGGCATGACGGTGCATTCCTGGTGCGGACTGGGGATTCGCCGGGAGGTGCTGGAGGCGGACTTGGATGCCATCGCCAAGAAGAAACCGGTGCGCAATCGCGTGGCGCAAACTCGCGTGTTGATCATCGATGAGATTTCCATGCTGTCGGCGGGCACGTTGACCTGCATCGACCGGATATTGCGGCATTTCAAGAAAAGCGCCTTGCCCTTTGGCGGCATACAGGTGGTTTTTGCCGGTGATTTTTTTCAACTGCCGCCGGTTGATCGGGATGACCTGCCCGCCAAACAAAAGCTCGCCTTCATGGCGCCCATCTGGTTGGGGGTTGACCCCAAGATTTGCTACCTGACCGAATCCCACCGCCACGCGGACGACGATCTGTTGCGGCTGCTCAATGAAATTCGCTCCGGGGAGGTGTCCGCCGCTTGTCGGGATGCGCTCGCGCAAAAGACGCGGGAGTGGGACGCGCGCTCCGGCGAGGGCGGGGTGAAACTGTACTCACACAAGGACGATGTGGACATGAACAACGCGCACGAACTCGATAAATTGCCCGGCGAGGTGCGCCATTTCGCGGCCAAGACCACGGGTAATCCGGTTGTTCTGGATTCGCTCCGGAAATACGTCATGGCGCCAGAGGATTTGCAGTTGAAGAATAAGGCGCAGGTCATGTTCGTGAAAAACAGCCCGGATCAGGGGTACATGAACGGCACCCTGGGTAGCGTGGTGCGTTTCGGCGACAAGGGTTGGCCGGTGGTGAAAACCGTCGGCGGGGAGATGGTCACGGCGAAACCGGCGGTTTGGAGCGTGCTGGATGAGCAGGGGGAGTCGGTGGCGTCGTATATTCAGGTGCCCCTGCGCTTGGCCTGGGCGATCACGGTGCACAAGTCTCAAGGGATGACGCTTGATCGCGCGACCATGAATTTGTCCCGCGCGTTCGAGCTCGGTCAGGGATATGTCGCGCTCAGTCGGGTGAAAACTTGGGATGGGCTGCGGCTTGTGGATTTCAACGAACGCGCGTTGCAGGTGGAGTGGTTGGTAGGCAAGGCCGATCGACGATTTCAGGCGTTGTCGGCGCAGGCGGAGGCGGAGATCGCCGAGATTTCCGATGAAGAATTGAACGGCCAGTTCGCCCGCCATATCCTACGCAGCGGCGGCACCACCAATGAGCAGGAGATTCGGCGCAACGAGAAACGAATGGACAACGAACCGACGCCGACGCCGGCACAGTCGAACCGGCGACATGGGCAATCCACCCAGCGCGGAGGATCCCCCTCGCTACAGGAAACCAGAGCGTTGATCATGGCGGGCAACAGCATCGCCGAGATCGCCGAGCAGCGAGCGCTCAAGGAGACCACGATTATTTCCCATATCGACAGAATTTACGCGATTTACCCCGATCTGGATTTTTCGCTAGTCAAGCCGGGCGAAAAAACGCTGGACGCCGTGCGCGCCGCCATTGCCGCTTGTTGGGAGAAGGGAGTGGGCGATCAGGGCAGGATCGGCGCTGCCCTCATCTACCATGAACTGGGCGGGAAATACACCTACGAGGAAATCCGGCTGGCCAGAATTTTCTTGGACGAATAATGCCGGATACCCGTGCGCTTCGGCAACGAAAGTGGGCGGGGTAGGGGTTGTATCGGCATCGTACATGGGGTTGACAGGATTCGGATGCCGCCACATAATACTTCCCGCGCCGATTTGATTTTCAGCTTGCGGGCGCGTTACAAATACGGCTAAAGAGAGGCTCAAACCCCCGCTTTTTAGCCCATCGTTCAATGGCTGAAAGCGGGTTTTTCGCGTCTTGGTGAACCCGCCTGCAATCCGAATCCGAATCCGACTACAGGAGGGTACCAACCATGCGAAAACTATCCGGCCAATATCACCCACAAACCGCGGCGATTCGCTGCGGCCATCGGCGCAGCTCGGAGCAGGAGCACAGCGAGCCGATCTTCACCACCTCCAGTTTCGTCTTCGCCGATGCGGCCGAGGCGGCGGCGCGGTTCAGTGGCGACCAGCCGGGCAACGTCTATTCCCGCTTCACCAACCCCACCGTGAGCGGCTTCGAAAATCGGCTGGCGGCGATGGAAGGCGGGCGCTTCGGGTTGGCCACCGCGTCCGGCATGGCGGCCATTTCCGGGCTGTTGCTGAGCCTGCTCAAGGCCGGCGATCACGTGGTGGCGTCGGCGGAACTGTTCGGCTCGACCGTGTCCGTGCTCACCAAGGTGTTCAACCGCTTCGGCATCGACACCACCTTCGTGCGAATCACCGATGTGGAGCAATGGCGGGCGGCGCTCAAGCCGAACACCCGATTGCTGTTCCTCGAATCCCCCTCCAATCCCCTGTGCGAACTGGCCGACATAGAAGCTGTCGCCGCGGTCGCCAAACTCGCGCAGGCGCCGCTGGCGGTGGACAATGCCTTTTGCACGCCGGTGCTGCAACGCCCGCTGGAACTCGGCGCCGACATCGTGGTGCACACCGCCACCAAATATCTCGACGGCCAGGGCCGCTGCGTCGGCGGCGCGCTGGTAACCGACGACGAGCACATCCACGAGCAATTCTTCACCATGCTGCGCACTACCGGGCCCTGTATGAGCCCGTTCAACGCATGGGTTTTCAGCAAGGGCCTGGAAACCCTCTCTCTCAGAATGCGCCAACATTGCGACAACGCGCTGGCGCTGGCGAAGTGGCTGGAGGGGCATGCGGCGGTGAAACGGGTGTATTACCCGGGGCTCGCCTCCCACCCCCAGCACCAACTGGCGAAACGTCGGCAGCAGGGATTCGGCGGCGTGCTCTCCTTCGAGGTCGGCGGCGGGCGGCAACAGGCTTGGCAGGTGATCGATGCCACCCGATTCCTCTCCATCACCGCAAATCTGGGAGACGCCAAAACAACCATCACCCACCCCGCCACCACCACCCACGCCCGCATCAGCGCCGAAGAACGCTCCCGCGCCGGCATCCGCGACAACCTGATTCGGGTCTCGGTCGGTCTGGAGCACATCGACGACATCATCGCGGATTTGGAGGTGGGGTTGGATGGGTTGGGCGTGTGCAAGACGGGGTGACGGAGTTCGGCAAGTTCGGCAATTCCCTGTGCAATCGAGCGTTGCGCGCCATCCCGGCGTGGCTTGGTGTGTCGGAGTCGGCGACTGATCGCAAAGAGGCAACTAACGCATTTCCAGCAATAACGGGCAGTGGTCGGAGCCCATCTGGTCGTTCAGGTAGCGTGCATCCGCAACCCGGTCGAGGTGTTCCTCGGATAGGAAGAAATAGTCGATCCGCCAGCCGATGTTGCGCGCGCGCGCGCGTGTGACCAGATGCCACCAGGAATACACATCGGCCGTATCGGGATTGCGTGCGCGCCATACATCGGCCCAGCGGTGCGTCAGCACTTGATCCATCCATGCGCGCTCTTTGGGGTGGAAGCCGATTTTTCCGTCGTTTTCCTCGGGGCGGGCGAGGTCGATTTCGCGGTGCGCCACATTCATGTCGCCGCCCACCAGCACCACCGCGCCCTCGTTCCGCAGGGCGTTCATTTGTTCCAGAGAACGTTGGTAGAACACCAGTTTTTCCGCCCATGCTTGCTCGCTTTTGCCGCCGTTGGGGAAGTAGATCGACAGCAACTCCCAGCGTTCACCGCCGTGTCGGCAGGACAGGCGGGTAATTCGGCCTTCGTCGGCGTTGGGCGCGTTCGGGATGGTGTGGTGAAAGCGGCACTCGCCCAGCGTGTCGAACAGCGCCCGTTTCACCCAGATGGCGGTTCCGGCATAGCCCTTTTTCTCGGCGCTGTGGTATTGCTGGCGGTATTCCGGATTGTCCGTGAGAAATGCGCTGAACTGCTCGACGTTGCCCTTGATTTCCTGCAGCATGAGTACATCCGGGTCGTGCGTGTGGAGCAGGTTTTGCAACTCGCCTTTGCGCTCGACCGCGCGGATTCCGTTGACATTCCAGGTGATGATTTTCATCGGCGGCAACAGGTTTCATCGCTGACCAACGGTTTGTTGGTCATTTCCGTTTCATCGATGTTGATCAATTCATATTCCGGTTTAGGAATGAATACACTGTCCGCGACATTTTCCAATTTTTTCACTGTTGCCTTGATTGCGTGTTCTGCTTGATCTATGCCGATCCATTTTCTATTCAATAAATGAGCGGATTTCAGCGTTGTACCGGAACCGCAGAAACAATCCAACACGATACTGTTTTCATTTGAGGATGTTCGGATGATCAAGTCTAGCAGACTTTCATTCTTTTCCGTTGGATATGATGGATATTGCGGATCTTTGAATGCCCATATATCCTGCACCCTTTTCCCTTTTTTATCATTCGCAAAGATAATTTTTCGGGGATTTCCGGTTTTAGACCATTCAATCAATCCGCTTTTGTCCCACTGTTCCAGAGTGTCAATATCGGTTCTCCAATGCCTACCTTTTGGCGGAAGCATACCTCTGAATGGTTGATTCGACTTTCCATTTTCAGTTTCCCCCGGCGCATGAATCGGAACGGTAGTATATCTTCTTCCTTCTTTCATTTTCGGAAATAATTTCTGTAAGTCTTTTTCGCTATACGGTTCTTCGGGTTCATTCCAAATTGGCTTGGATGATTTTGAATAAAATAGAATCATATCTTTTATGTTCCCATAACCGACTCTTTTGAAATTCTTTGGATTGCATTTTATTCTTGTTATATCATTTCTAAAGTTCTCAATACCAAATACCTCGTCCATCATTACTTTTACATAATGCCCGATTTTATAGTCTATATGCAGATAAATCGAACCTTGTTCGGAGAGCAATTCATTCAACAACAACAATCTTTTCCTTAAGAAATCGATAAATCCCACTCCGGTGAGTTTATCGAGATATGCGACATCGCCTTTTCTGGAATTGCTGATTGTCGATGCTCTCCCATCAGTTATTGTGAATGTTCCGTTCGTCGCAAACGGTGGATCGATGTACACCATATCCACTCTCCCTCTTAACTTCCTTTCCTCGATCAAGTACTCGAGGCATTTCAGATTTTCGCCTTTGATGATTAAATTTTCCATTGGTGTTATGCCTAAACCACCTTTCCGCAACCATTCTCTCGGTGCGCAATCATAGCATAAAAGCACTCGGCGGAAATCCTGCGCGTCGTCGAGTCGACGACCATGGGGAAAATCTGGCGGCAGGTGCGCCGCCCGCCTCGGCCGACGGCTGCCGATGATTCCGGGAATTGGGTATACTCCGCAAGTCCCCCCGCAACGGCAGGCATCCATGCTGTACGAATTCGCCCCCAAGACCATCGGCGGCCGCGCCGGCCTGCGGCTGAGCCGGGGCGCACCGAAATCCGGCGTCATCGACTGCGACAACGGCCGCCTCACTTTCCTCATACCACAACCATGAACAAACCCGCCTCTACCCGCCACCGCGTCCTCACCGACAAGAAGGGCAGGTGGGCGCCGGTGGCTCGGTTGTTGCCCTATCTATGGCGGTATCGTTGGCGGGTGGCGGTTGGGCTTGGGTTTTTGGTGTTGGCCAGAGTGGCCAATATTTCGGTGCCGATCGTCCTCAAGGGCATTGTCGATGCGCTCGAAGGCGCGCCCGAGATTGCGCTGGCGGTGCCGTTGGCGTTGTTGGCGGGGTATGGTCTGCTGCGTTTCGGCTCCGTCCTGTTCAACGAGATACGCAATGTGGTCTTCTCCCGGGCGAGCGTGCAGATCATCCATCACATTTCTCTGGAGGTGTTTCGCCGTCTGCAATCTCTCTCTTTGGGCTTTCATCTCGACCGCAAAACCGGCGCATTGTCCCGCGACATCGAGCGCGGCACCGGCGCAGTCACCGATTTTCTCAGAATGTTCGTGTTCAACATCATTCCGGTGTCGTTTGAATTGATCGCGGTGCTGGTGATTCTGTGGTCGAGATTCGATGCCGGTTTTGCCCTGATCACCATCGCCATGATCGTGATTTACAGCCTGTTCACCCTCGCGGTAACCGCTTGGCGAACCAAGTTCCGCGTGCAAATGAACGCCGCGTCATCCTCCGCCAACACTCGCGCGCTCGATTCCCTGCTCAACTACGAGACGGTCAAGGTGTTCGGCAACGAGTCTCTGGAGGTGAACCGCTACGGGGATTCCCTCATGGCGTGGGTGCGCGCCTCGCTGAAAAGCAACATAACCCTGTCCTATCTCAATATCGGCCAGGGCGTTATCGTGGCCACGGGCTTGACCCTGCTGATGGTGCTGGCGGCGCGCGGGGTGGTGGACGGCAGCATGACGCTGGGGGATTTCGTCATGGTCAACGCATTCCTGATTCAGCTCTATATTCCGCTGAATTTCATGGGCTCGATATACCGCGACATCAACCACTCGCTGATCGACATGGAGCGAATGTTCGCGTTGATGGACGAGGAACCCGAGGTGGTGGAGCGCCCGCGCGCCGTTGCCCTGCGGCTCAGCCAGGGGGAAATCCGCTTCGAGGCGGTTTCCTTCCGCTACCGCGCCGACAGCGCCGTGTTGCAGGACATCGATTTTTGCGTGCCCGGCGGCCAGATGGTGGCGGTCGTCGGCCCGTCCGGCGCGGGCAAATCCACCATATCGAGATTGCTGTTGCGGTTTTACGATCCGACTGAGGGGCGAATTTGCATAGACGGGCAAGACTTGCGCGACCTGACCCTGTCCAGTTTGCGCGCGGCTCTGGGCGTAGTCCCGCAGGACACGGTGCTGTTCAACGAAACCATCGGCTACAACATCGGATATGGCCGCCCCGAGGCGAGCCGGGAGGACATCGCCGCCGCCGCGAAAGTCGCCCGCTTGGACGACTTCATCGCCCAACATCCGCAGGGCTACGACATACTAGTGGGCGAACGCGGCCTCAAACTATCCGGCGGCGAAAAACAACGAGTAGCCATCGCCCGCGCCGCACTCAAGGGCGCGCCCATCCTGATCTTCGACGAAGCCACCTCGTCCCTCGACAGCCGCGCGGAAAAGGCCATCCAAGAGGCCCTCGACCGAGTGGCACAACACAGCACCACCGTGGTAATCGCCCACCGCCTTTCCACCATCGTCAATGCGAACCAGATCATCGTGCTGGACAAGGGTCGAATAGTGGAACGAGGTAGCCACGAACAATTGTTAGCGCGCCGGGGGTTGTATGCGCAGATGTGGAAATTGCAGGAGGAGGCGAGGTCGGGGTAATGGGTAAACCATCCCGTGGGATGCGGGTACGCGGCGTAGCGACAATCCGCAAAATTTGTCAGCGTGCCGCCGCGTTACGCCGTTTTCGTCGCCGTTGCAACAGCACAATCACCCCCAGCAATGCCAGTGCCGGTAGGAAGAACCACTGTTTGGGCGGTCGATCGGCTTTGATTTGGATGTCGGCGATTTCCCAGTCGAAGTCGATCTGCTGGCGTTCCGCCGCGCCGCCGAAGGTCAAATTATCGACCAGCAGTTTGCCGTCTTCCTCGCGCAGTTCCAAACCAGCTGCGGTGGCCAGCCGCTCGGCGCCGCTACCGGCTGCGCCGAGGGGCAACATCACCACTTTGTCCACCGGGTCGCCTTCCAGAGTCTCACCGATAACATGCACCCGCACCAGAGAATTGACCGGCATGGCCGCAACCACTTCATAGATTTCGCTCGCGTCCACTTTCGCCAGCGGTGGATGAATCATATCCATCCAGAAACCCGGGCGGAACAATGTGAAGGAAATCAGCAGTAGCGCCACGACCTCCCACGCCGTGGTGCGCGTCAGGAAATAGCGCTGGCTGGCGGCGGCGAACAACAACATGGCGGTGGTCGCCGAGGCCAGTACCACGATCAGGTGAAGCCAGTTTTCGATGCCGATCAGGAGCAATTCGGTGTTGAATATGAACAGAAACGGCAGGATGGCGGTGCGGATGTCGTAGGTGAATCCCTGAATGCCCGTTTTGATGGGGTCGCCGCCGGAGACGGCCGCCGCCGCATATGCCGCCAAGCCCACCGGTGGCGTGTCGTCGGCGAGGATGCCGAAATAGAACACGAACAGGTGTACCGCGATCAGCGGCACGATCAGGCCGTTGTCGGCACCGACGGAGACGATCACCGGCGCCATCAGGGACGAAACCACGATGTAGTTGGCAGTGGTGGGCAAGCCCATGCCGAGAATCAGGCTGATAATCGCGGTGAACAGCAACATCAGCATGAGGTTGCCGGCGGAAATGAATTCAACGAACTCCGCCATGACGAGGCCGATGCCGGTCAGGGTGACGGTGCCGAGAATGATACCGGCGCAGGCGGTCGCTACGCTGATGCCGATCATGTTGCGCGCGCCGGAGATCATGCCATCGCGCAGATCCGTCAAACCCTCGGCCATGCGCACACGGACATCTCCTTGCGCCCGAATCATCGCCTTGAGTGGCTTGTGCGTCAGCAGGATGATAATCATCAGTAGCGACGCATAGAACGCCGATAAACCGGGTGAGAGGCGCTCGACGGTGAGACACCAGATCAAGACTACCACCGGCAACAGGTAATACAGGCCGGCCTTGATGATCGGAGCGGGTATCGGCAGTTTGTCGATGCGGTCGCTTGGGCCGAGTTCCGGAAATCGGGTGGCGTAGGCGACCAACCCTACATATATCGTCAGGATGATCGCCGCTACCACCCAGAAGGTATAGACGCCGGCGAATCCCTTGAGTCCGCTGAAGAAGTAATAGCAGATGCCGGAGAGAATAATCATGCCGAGTACATTCACGAGTAGCGCCAGCAACGATTGTCGCCAAGTTCTTGCATGCGTCCGAGGCAAACCCTCAAGACCGGCTTTGCATGCTTCCAGATGGACAATATAGATCAACGCGATATAGGAAATGATCGCCGGTAGGAAAGCATGCTTGATCACCTCGATATAGGAAATGCCGACGAATTCGATCATCAGGAAAGCCGCCGCCCCCATCACCGGCGGAGTCAGTTGGCCATTGGTGGATGAAGCGACCTCCACTGCGCCGGCCTTCTCTGGCGGAAAGCCGACTCGCTTCATCAGCGGGATGGTGAAGGTGCCGGTGGTTACCACATTAGCGATGGATGAGCCGGATATCAGGCCGGTTAGCCCGGAAGACACCACCGCGGCTTTGGCCGGCCCGCCGCGCAAATGCCCCAGCAGAGAAAACGCTACCCAGATGAAATAGTTGCCGGCACCGGCGCGCTCCAGTAGTGCGCCGAACAGCACGAACAGGAAGACCATCGAAGTGGATACACCGAGCGCCACGCCGAATACCCCCTCCTGCGTCAACCACATGTGGGACATCGCCTTGCCGTAACTGGCTCCTTTCCACGCGATGACATCGGGCGCTAGATGCCCGAAAAATACATACAGCAGGAACATGCCGGCGATGATCATCAACGGCAGACCGAGCGCCCGCCGCGCGCCCTCCAGCACCAACACGATGCCGATGGTGGCGACGATCAAGTCCGCAGTGGTTGGCAGGCCGGGCCGCTCGCCGAGCGCCACCGCGAACACCGACAGATACATGGTAACGCAGACGCCGAGCGCAGCCAGACACCAATCCGGATAGGGAATGCGATCGCGTGGCGATGAATTGCGTGTCGGGTAGGCGAGGAACGCGAGTAGTAGCCCGAAAGCGAGATGAATCGAGCGGGTGTCGGTATTGTTCAATACCGGTATGAGGTTGCCGACCAAGTAGGGTAGCGGCGAAGCAATCCATAGTTGCAAGGCCGACCACGAAAAAGCCGCCCAGGCCAAAAAAGTTCCGATCGCACCGCCCGGACTGCGTGCGCCGGAATCGACGGCTGCCACCATTTCATCCGGGGCTGGCCGATCCGCGTTGTGGTCATCCTGATGGGTCATCGTAGCCCCGATGATGGCATGGTTGGATGAATTTTCGCCCACTCCCACTGCAAATATCGGTATCCGGCGGTGGCGTGGGCGTGGGCAGAGCGTGCGAATTGTCCTACGAAAAAATGGGGCCGAGCCCCCCGGCTACGGCCCCCAATACACCATCTTGCCTACATCCAGCCGCGTTCCTTGTAATACCGCACCGCGCCGGCGTGCAAGGGCGCAGATAGGGCATCGGCGATCATCTCGCTTTCCTGCAAGTTGCGGAAGGCTGGATGGAGTTTTTTGAAGTCCTCGAAGTTGTCGAAGACCGCCTTGACGATTTCGTAGATCACATCTTCCGGCACCGCACTGGAAGTAACGAAGGTCGCGGCCACACCGAAGGTGGCGATGTCGTTGGGATTGCCTCGATACATGCCGCCGGGGATGGTGGCATGGCGGTAGAAAGGATTATCCGCGACCAGTTTGTCGATTGCCGCACCGCTCACCTCGGCGAATTTGGCGTCGCAGGTCGTGGTGGCTTCCTTGTTCAGCGCCGCCGGATTGCCCACCGGGTAGAAATACGCATCGATCTTGTTGTCGCACAGCGCACGTGAAGTTTCGGCGGCTTTCATCTGCGCCGCTAGTTTCAAGTCATCGTTGCTATGGCCGAGCGCTTCCCACACGACGTTCCAGGTTGCTTCGGTGCCGGAACCGGGGTTGCCGATGTTGACGCGCTGGCCGACCAGATCATTGATGTGGTTGATGCCGGCGTCGGTGCGCGTGAGCAGGCTGATGGGTTCGGGGTGAACCGAGAACACCGCGCGCAATTCCTTGAAGGGACCGGCCTTGATGAACGACTCCTTGCCGCTGCCGTGGTAGGCGTGATACTGCCAATCCGACTGCGCCACACCCATGTCCAGCTCACCGCCGCGGATGGTGTTGATGTTGTACACCGAGCCGCCGGTCGATTCCACCGAGCAACGGATGCCATGCTCTTTGCGATTCTTGTTCACCAGCCGACAGATGGCTCCGCCGGTAGGGTAGTAGACTCCGGTTACGCCGCCGGTGCCGATGGACACGAAGGTTTGTTCGGCGGCGTGAACCGGAGGGGTCAACATGTCGCCGAGCGCCGGCAGAATTTGCTTGGTAATGTCGGCGCTCATCTGGGCGTTGGCCGAGGTGGCGAGGATTCCGCCGAATGCCAGCCCGGCGGCGAGTGTTGCAATGGTAAGCGATTTTTTCATGATGACTGTCTCCAGCGGCAAATGCCAATGTGATTGCGCGTTGTTCCCGTCTTGCCGATCGGCGGAAACCGCAATGTAGTACTTACGCCGAAGCGCTCCCGAAGGCCAAAGAAAGCCGAGAATGCACCAGCGTTTGCTTGTCGCCCGTGCAGTTATACCACAAATCCGCCGCGCAACCCCAAAATACCGGATTCGCGCCTTGCCCCGCCCCCGCTCCGCCTCCGCCAAAAGCCACCTACTCAAGCCCCTCGATCAACCCCGCCCCGCCCAGAATTTCCATCTGCTCCAATATCCACCGCTGGCGCCGCATCACATTCTCGCTGGCGTATCGCGCCGAGCGGCTGTTCGGGTTGGGCAGAACCGCCGCCAGCCGCGCGGCTTCGTGGCGGTTTAGGTGGGCGGCGGGTTTGCCGAAGAAATGGCGGCTGGCGTTTTCCACGCCGTAGAGATTCGGGCCGAATTGGGCGATGTTCAGGTAGATTTCCAGCACCCGCCGCTTGCCCCAGACGAAATCGATGAAGACCGCCAGCCCGGCCTCGAGAACCTTGCGCGGGTAATTTCGCGCGCGCCACAGGAACAGGTTTTTCGCGACCTGCTGGGTAATGGTGCTCGCCCCGCGCGGACGCCCGCCCCCTTCGCGCAGCACCTTGGACAGCTCGACAAAATCCAGCCCGTGGTGCTGGAGAAAGCGCTGATCCTCGGCGGCGATGACGGCCACCGCCATTTGCGCCGAGATATGCTGCAACGGACGCCACTCGAAGGATACCCAATGTGCGGGCGGCGTCTTGCCGGACAGATTCTCCTGCAGCAGGATCGACGAGGTGGGCGGATCGATCCAGCGCAAACCGGCAATCGCGATCAGGGCGATAGCGACGGCGATCAACCCGGCGCGCAGCAAAACCACGCCGAGCGTCCGCCAAAATCCCCTTCGCACTCGCTTGCCCACGGCTCAAGGGGGCTAGAAACCCGCGGCCATCCCGTCCTTGCGGTGGTCGGAGCCGGCAATATAGCCGTCGTCGGCGATGTGAATCAGCTGGGCGCCGCCCATGGCGAAGTCCTTGTCCATCGAGCCGAGGTGCAGGCGATGGCCGCGCCGCGCCAATTCGGGTTGCACCCGCCGGTCGATGCCGGCTTCCAACGCCACCCGATTGTGCTCCAGCACCTGCCAGCGCGGCGCATCGCTCGCACTCTGGGGATTTTGGCCGTAATCGCAAATCCGGATCACCATCTGGGCGTGTCCCTGCGGCTGCATGGGGCCGCCCATCACGCCGAAACTCATCAACGGCCGCCCCTGCCTCATGGCGAATCCGGGGATGATGGTGTGGAACGGTCGCTTGCCGCCGGCAATTCGGTTGGGATGGCCCTCGGCCAGCGTGAAACCCGCCCCCCGATTTTGCAAACTGATGCCGGTTTCGGGGATGACGATGCCCGAGCCGAAGCCCATGAAATTGCTCTGGATGAAGGAGACCATCATGCCGTCCGCATCGGCGGTGGCGAGATAGACGGTGTCGCTGCCGCCGGGCGCGCCGTGGCCGGGGCAGCCGGCTCTGCCCATGTCCACAAGCGCCGCGCGCCGTTCGAGGTAATCCGCTTCGAGCAGCCGCTGCGGCGGAAATTCGATATGCGCGGGATCGGCCACATAGCGGCGCGCGTCCGCCAACGCCAGCTTCATCGCCTCAATCTGCAAGTGAAAGAAATCGGCGGAATCCAGCGCATAGCGGGTGATGTCGTGGTGCGCGACTATGCCCAGCATGATGAGCGCCGCCAAGCCCTGACCGTTGGGGGGAATCTCGTGCAGCTCGACCTCGCCATAGCGGTGGGAGATGGTATCGACCCAATCGCAGCGATGCTCGGCCAGATCCGCCCGAGACAATTTCGCCCCGGCCGAGGCCGCCGCCGCCACAATTTTTTCCGCAAGTTCGCCCCGATAAAACGCTTCACCATTGCTCTCGGCGATCGACTCGAGGGTTTCCGCCTGCGCCGGGAAACGGAACAACTGACCAGCCGTCGGCGCCCGACCATCGGGCAGAAACGGCGCGAATCCGGCGAATTCCGGCGGCCCAGCGAAAATCTCCGGCGCCTGCGCCCAAGCATCGGCGATGATCGGCGAAACCGCAAACCCGTGGCGCGCATAGCGAATGGCGTCATCGAACAATCGGGCAAAAGGCAATCGCCCGAAACGCCGCGACATCTCCACCCAAGCACTCACGCACCCCGGCACGGTCACCGAATCCCACCCCCGCACGGGCATCTCCGCCAACCCCGAAAAATCCCCCGCCGCCACCGCCGCCGGACTCCGCCCGGAGGCGTTCAACCCATGCAGCCGCTCGCCGTCCCACAGGATACAAAAGGCGTCCGAACCAATGCCGTTACCGGTAGGCTCCACCACCGTCAGCGCAATGGCGGCGGCCAGAGCGGCATCGACCGCGTTGCCGCCATCGCGCAATGCCGCGATTCCGGCTTGGACTGCCAGCGGTTGGGAGGTGGCGACCATGTTGCGCGCCATGATTGGCGGGCGGGCGCTGGGGTAGGGGAGGGTGAAATTTAGGGGGGGCATGGGGAGTGTGGTGAGGTGGTGAAATATAGGGGGATTGTACCTGTAGGTCTTGGCAACCCCCGCATTTTTGCATACTGTTCGTTGAAAATTTGGTATAGTCCCGCTTGCAGAGTTTTGTTGAGTTGCTCACGTGGGGCGATCGGGTTGAAAATTTTGCTTTCGGTCGCTGTAGTCTTCACAATGCGATTTCGGTCGTTGGGCTGGTGTGCGCCGCTACTGTTTTGGCCATATTAGCCAGCAACTGGACGAAGTTTGCGGGGAATAATTTTGGCTACAGATCGAGAAATCACAGTGTCTGAAAATCTGAATCACGAACAGGAGGTAACGATGAAAATGGAAGAAATCGCTATAGAAAACCATGTCAAACAAGGCAAGAAGCTTGGTTTGCCCCATAGAAGGACATGTAGTTGTAAGCCAACACATATCAATTGTATGACTCCTAAAGAATGGTTGAAATCTCAATTAGGAGTTTGGGAGTTCTTTTATGAAAGTAGAGATATTCGAAATAAAAATCTGCATCCTGCAACTTTCCCTATATCTTTAGCAAGAAGAATAATAGGATTATTTTCCCACGAAGGAGAAATTGTGTTAGATCCATTTGTTGGGAGTGGAACAACACTCGTTGCTGCGCGGGATATGAATAGAAATGCAGTGGGTTTTGATCTTAATGAGGAATACATCAAGCTTTGTAATTCCAGATTGAACAATCAGAATATTTTTGATAAATCCCGTCAGCTAGCTATACAAAATGATGCAAGAAATATCAAGGAATATTTAGACGAGGAAAAAGTCAGTCTAATATGGACATCTCCACCTTATTCCAATCTTCTTAACAGAAAAAGAAAGAATAAATCTAGAAGAGACAGAAAAAATGAGCAATACCTAAAAGTTGAGCAGTATTCTCAAGATGAAAGAGACTTGGGGACGTACGAAATTGAAAAATGGACTGTTGCCATGGGGGATATTTATGAAGACTTACTGCCGCTTCTCAAAAAAAAGGGGCATTGTGTTATTAATATACCGGACATGTGGTGGAACAATCAAAGGATCACCCTTCATGTTTCTCTTATTGAAGAGTTAAGAAAACGAGGCTATGAATTACGTAATACAATTATCTGGGATAGAAGAAATATTGTAAACAAAATCGGTATTTTTGGTTGGCCAAGCAATTACATAACCATGGGAACTACATTCGAATACCTTTTGGATTTTTGGAAACCTGCAACTTGATCGAGAGGAGAACATGAAAATTATCGAGAAAAACCAGTTGATTGATGAACTCAAAAAAATCAAGGATATGGGGTGGATAGAAAACAGAAGGCCGAGAAATGACGGTGGTGTTGGCAATACGCTTGAAGATTTGCTCGGTATTGAAGAAAACAATCTGCCTATTCCGAACGCGGCTGAATGGGAGTTGAAGTGTCAGAGAAAAAATACATCTTCTCTCACCACTCTTTTTCATTTAGAGCCTTCTCCTAAAGCGTTTAAGTTCGTTCCTCAGATTCTGCTTCCCAAGTATGGGTGGCCACATAGACAGGCGGGTAGTAGATATCCGGAAAATGAAATGAGCTTCAGGCAAACAATCGGCGTGCATAAAAGAAGCGATCGGGGTTTTGGGGTAGAAATCGATAAAATAAACAATAAAGTACTCGTTTCATTTGATGCCCGTGCAGTGTCAAGCATCCATGATGAATGGCTTGGAGAAGTTGAAGCAAAAATTGGACTCGACGAACTTGACCCTCAACCCTACTGGGGGTTTGATGATTTATTTCACAAAGCTGGTACTAAACTTCATAATTGTTTTTATGTAAGGGCTGATGTAAAGAGAGTCGATGGAAAAATATATTTTCATTACAATGAGATTTTAATGCTTGAGAAATTAAGCATTAAAAAATTCATCTCAGGAATAGAAAATGATTCTATTTTGATCGATTTCGATGCGCGGACACGTCACAATCATGGTACGAAATTCAGATTACGCCAAGGTACTCTGCCAGATTTGTATGAGAAAATAACAGAAATAAAATAGAGTTACCTTCGATCTCCCCTCCGCCCCTCCAACGGCGCCACCAACAACGACATCATCGGCGGCACAATCAGCAGCGTAATAATCGCCGACAAACTCAACCCACCAACCACCACCGATCCCAACCCCCGATACAGCTCCGACCCGGCCCCAGGAAACAACACCAGCGGCAACATACCGAACACCGAGGTCAGTGTAGACATGAATATCGGGCGAATTCGGTTGCGCGTGGCCAATCGGATGGCTTCGTCGGTGGGCAGGTTGTCTTGGCGGATGTGGTGTAGGGTTTGGTGAACCAGTAGGATGGCGTTGTTGACCACGATGCCGATGAGGATTACGAAGCCGAGCATGGTGAGCATATCCAGCGGTTGATAGGTGTACAGGTTGAGCACGGCCAGCCCGGCAACCCCGCCGGCTGCCGCCACCGGTACCGACAGCAGGATGATGAGGGGATAGACGAAACTCTCGAACAGCACCGCCATCACCAAGAACACGATGATCAGGGAAAGCACCAGATTGGCCGCCATGGCGTTGCTGGTTTCCTGCAGTTTGTCGGCGGTGCCGGAGAGGCGCAGGCGCACGCCCTCCGGCAGGCCCTCGGCTTGCATCTCGGCGATCACGTTTTCGCGAATGCTGTCGATGGCCGACTCCAGCGGCACGGTCGGATCGGGCCTGATTGCCAGCGTGATGGTGCGAAATCGCTCGCGGTGGCGAATCTCGGTGGGGCCGGCGGTGAGTTCGGTGTCGGCGATGGAGGATACCGGTATGACGCGGTTGTCGGCGGTGACGATGGGCAAACTGCCGATGCCCTGCGTGCGGTCGATGGACTGGCTGCGCCCCTTGAGCACGATGTCCATGAGTTTGCCGTCCACCGTGGACTGGGCGGCGCGCAGGCCGTCGTTGAAGGCGTCTATGGTGCGCGCCAGCTCCAGCGCGGTTATGCCGCTGTCGCTCAGGCGCAGGCGGTGGGGGGTTATGCGCACTTCCGGCGCCCCCAATTCCAAACCGGGGCGCGGGCGCCATTCGTTGCCCTGATCTCGCGGGAACAATTCGACTACTTTGCCGAAGGCGCGATTGGCCACTTGCAGAACCACATCCAGCTCCGGCCCGGACACATCCAGCTCGATATTGCGCCCGTCTCCGCCGCCGCGGCCGAAGATGGACGGTTGGGAGATGAAGCCGAAGGTGCCCGGCTCGCGGAATACCGGCTCGCTCAGAATCGGCTTGAGCTCCGCCACCCGCTCCGGCGTCAGCGCCACGGCGCCGAGGAAGGTGCGGGCGCGGGTGGCGACGAAGAAGAAACGCTCGATTTTCGGCGGCTCATCCGGCGCGGCCTGATCCCGATTTTCGCCGAGGGCCCACAGATGGCGGGTTTCGTCTTCGATGCCCTCGGCGATGCGGGTGGTGGCGTCTAGGTTGTAGCCGGGCGGGGGGATGATGACGCCGAACAGCAGGTTGCGGTTGCCCTCCGGCAGATATTCGAGTTTCGGCAACAAATGCCATGCGCCGGCGGAGGCGGCCACGGTGACCACCGTGGCGATGAGGAATGCCAGCGCCTTGCTGCGCACCACGCCGTCGGTGAATCCGGCCACGGCGCCGACGAAGCGTTGCGCCAGCCGATCGATTCCGGGCAGTCGCATTCGCCGCAACGCCCGCCCGCCGTCTCCGCCCTCGCCCCCACCGTTCTCGCTCAGCATCCGCTTGGACAAGGCGGGGATGACCGTTATGGACACCAGCAGCGACAACATCACCGAGACCGAAATGGCCACGGCGATGTCGCGGAACAACTGACCGGCCTCCTGCTGCATGACGAGGATGGGGATGAACACCATGATCGTGGTCAGCGCCGACACCAGCACCGCGCCCCATACCTGTTGCGCCCCGCGATATGCGGCCTTGGCGTTGGCGTAGCCGGATTCCTTGTGGCGGTAGATGTTTTCCAGCACGACGATGGCGGCGTCCACCACCATGCCCACGGCGAACGCCAGCCCGGCCAGCGAGATCACATTGATGGAGCGACCGAGGGCGGCCATGGCGACGAAGGCGCCGATCACGGAAACCGGAATCGCCAGCGAGATCACCACGGTGGCGCGGAACGAGCGCAGAAACAGCAGCAAAATGAGCGCGGCGAGAGCGCCGCCCACCCAGATGTTTTGCTGCACCAGCGCGATCGCCGAATTGATGTACACGGTTTCGTCATAGACCTGCTTCAGGCTGAGTCCGGCGGCGGGCACGGCGGCGAGATTCAGCTCGTCCACCGCCGCGCGAATTCCATCCATGGTTTCGATCACATTGGCGCCGGTTTGCCGAGTCGCGTTGAAGGCCAACGCCGGGCGACCCATGAGGCGGATGGTGGCGCTCGGTTCCTTGTAGCCGAACCGCACATCGGCAATATCGCCGATCGTCACCCGCCCGCCGTTGGCGCTGTCGCCGTGGCCACGCAACAGCACTTGGCGGATGGTGTCGAGATCGTTCAGCTCCCCCTCGGTGCGCACCACATAACGGCGCTTGCCCTCGTCTATATCGCCGGCGCCGAGAGAGATATTGGCGTTTCGCAGAGCCTCGAGCAGCCGGCTGACGGTCAGCCGATAGCGCGCCAGCGATTGCGGATCGATCACCACGTGAATCTCCCGCTCGCTACTGCCATACACATTCACCCGACCCACTCCGGGCACGCGCTCGATGCGCTCCTTGATGACATCGGAGACGAAATCGCCGAATTCGTGAATCGGCCGCTCATTGTCCTCCACTTGATTGATGATGAACCAAGCGATGGCATCGTCATCGTTGCCGGCGGTGTCCAGAGTCGGCTGCTCCGCCTCGTCCGGATAGCGCGTCACCCGATCAAGCCGATTGGCCACCAACAGCAGGGCGCGCTCCATATTCGTGCCGATCTTGAATTTCAGCACGATGCGCCCGCGCCCCTGCTCGGCCTGCCCGATGATGCCGTTCAGCCCCTCCAAACCGGCCAGTTTTTCCTCCTGCCGATTGATGATCTCCCGCTCGACCTCCGCCGGTGCCGCGCCGGGCCACTCGGTGGTCACGCTGATAACCGGCTCGTTCACATCCGGCGCCAGTTGAATGGGGATGGCTCGCAACGCCACCAGCCCGAACAACACCACCATCAGCACCGCGGCGATCACCGCGATGGGCCGATTGATGGCGGTGCCGATGAGATTCATTGGGGGGATGCGGGGGAGGCGGTGGAGGCGTCCACCTCCTGATCCGGCTGCAGGCGCTCATTCCCGCGCACCACGGCGAGATCGCCGGGCGCCAAGCCGTCGAGTACCTCCACCCGATTGCCGCTCGACACGCCGGTGCGGATGGTGCGCATGTTCGCCAACCCGTCCACCACCACGAACACGATCTTGTCCGCACCGCGCTGCACGATGGCGTCCTTGTGCACCGACACGATGTCGCGCCGCGCCCCCGCCGGAATCAGCACGGTAACGCTCTGCTCGGTGGCCAGCAAACCCGCATCCGCACCGAGTTCCGTGGTGAATCGCACGCGCCGGGTACGGGTTTGCGGATCCTCCTCGGGAACGATGGCGCGCACGTTGGCGCGATGGCTGCTGCCGTTGTCCAGCCGCATCTCCACCTCGCGCCCCGGGGTAAGGCCGTTCAGGCGGTTGTACGGAATATCCGCCTCCACCTCCAGCCGCCGATCGGACACGATGCGCGCCACCGCCTGACCGCGTTGCACATAGCCGCCGACCTCGGTGAGTCGGGCGGTGATGACGCCGTCGAACGGCGCCAGAATTTCGGCATGAGCGAGATCCAGCTCGGCCAATCCCACCGCCGCCGCGCTGCTGTCGATGGCGGCGTTCGCCTCTTGCGCTCTGGCGAAGGCGATGGCGCGCCGTTGCAACGCATCATCGTAGGCGGCGCGGCTGACCGCATCCGAATCGGTCAGCGTGCTCAACCGCTTGACCTCCTGCCCGGCCAGCGCCAATTCGGCATTGGCGGCTTCGAGTCTGGCGCGCGCCTCGGCATTTTGCGCCTGCGCCAGAGTCAGGCGCAATTCCAACTCCGTGGCCTCGACGGCGGCGAGAATCCGGCCGCGCCGCACCCGCTCGCCGACCTCCACCCGCATGTCCGCAACCGTACCGGCGATGCGGGCGGTAACGGCGCCGGACTGCTTCGCCAGCAGCCGGCCGATGATCGGAATGGATTGGGTATACGCCTCGCGAATGACCGCGTCCGTGGTCACCAGCGCGGCTCCCTGCGCATGGCCGAGCGGCGCCGCCAACAACGCCGCCAGCAAGGCTACGACCGAAATGGCGCGCACGAGCCGGCGTGAGTGTGCGTGTGAGTGCCTATTCATGCAGTGGTCGCGCCCGATTTCGGGTTGCCGTTCAGTGTTCATTGGTCGGTGTGGGTGTGAGTGCCTATCCATACAGTGGTCGCGCCCGCCTCGGGCTGCTGGGCGCTCGTTGGCCGGCGTGAGCCGGAGTATTTTGAAGCCGACTTGTCGTTGCAGTGTTCCATGACTTACTATTATCACCGATATTCGCCGCCCGTAGTACCCGACGAAATTAAATCGGCGTCACATTCATCACCCATCCCCGCCACAGGAAACCGTCACCCACCATGCAACCCATAGAAGCGCAAACCGGCTCGCAACCCACCCGCGCCGTCATCTGGCTACACGGCCTAGGCGCCGATGGCCGCGACTTCGCGCCGTTGGTACCCGCGCTGGAAACACCCGGCAACCACCCGACCAGATTCGTCTTCCCGCACGCGCCCATGCGCCCGATCACCCTCAACGGCGGCATGAAAATGCGCGGCTGGTACGACATCGCCGACCCATCCTTCACGCGCGATGAAGATCGCCAAGGAATCGCCCACTCCACCACCATCGTAACCGCCCTAATCAACCGCGAAATCCACCGCGGCATACCGCCCGCCAGCATCTTCCTAGCCGGTTTCTCTCAGGGCGGCGCGATGGCACTACACACCGGCCTACGCTTCGACCAACCCCTCGCCGGCATAATCGCCCTATCCACCTACCTGCCGCTGGCGGACTCGCTGGAAACGGAACGCACCCCCGCCAACCGCCACACCCCGATCTTCCTCGCCCACGGCATCCACGACCCCCTCATCCCCATCCACCTAGCCCGCACCGGCCAACACCAACTGACACGCGCGGGGTATCCGGTGTTCTGGCGGGAATACCCCATCGAACACAATGTGTGCCCGGAGGAAATTGCCGATGTTGGCGATTTTCTGCGTGCGCCGCCGCGGGTCCGTGGCCTCACTTCAACGAAACAAAAATCCCCGGATAATACCGCCACAAAGTAACCGCTCGAATCAGCATGAAGCAGGATAGGCCGAGGAACAGTCCGTGGTTGCCGAGCCACGGGAGGAGTAGGGACACCAGTGCGAGGTAGGCGGCGGTTGAGGTCAGCATGGCGTTTCGCATTTCGCGGGTGTGGCCGATGCCGATGAATATGCCGTCCAGTTGGAAACTCCACACCGACAATAGCGGCATGGCCACCATCCACGGCAGGTATTGCCGAGAGGCGGCGAGCACACTTTCGATGTCGGTGAACAGGCCGACTATGTGCGTTCCGAAGGCCCAATAGACGGCGCTTGCCAGCACTGCGGCGGCGCCGGCCCAGGCCGTGGTCAGGCGCACTGCTCGGCGGAATTCTTGTGGTTTGCGCCCGCCGTAAGCGCTGCCCGCCAGAGCCTCGGCGGCGTGGGCGAAGCCGTCCAGCGCGTAGGCCATGGCGCTTTGCAGGTGTAGGAGGATGGCGTTCGCCGCCAGCACCACTTCCCCCAATCGGGCGCTCTGCGCGGTGAACCAGACGAAGGCGAACATGAGACACAGGGTGCGCACGAATATGTTGCCGTTGGCGCGCATCAGTTCGGTCAGGGCGCCGGTGTCGAGCACATCGCGCCGGCGTCGGCGATGGGCGCGCAGCGCGTTGCGGATTTCGCCGCGCAACAGGACGAAGCCGGTGAGGGCGGCGGTGTATTCCGCAATCAGGGTGGCCCACGCCACTCCGGCGACCCCCAGCCCCAGCACCGGCACGAACAGCAGGTCGAGGGCCACATTGGTCAGATTGAGGGTCAGCACCAAGCCGAGGGCGCGGCGGGTGTTGTGCATGCCGATGAAGAAGCCGGTGAACGCATAGACGCACAGAGTCGCCGGTGCGCTCCACACGCGGATGCGGGCATATTCCGCCGCCAGACTCTCTACCTGCGCGCTGCCGTCGAGCAGGAACAGGGCGGCGGCGATCAGCGGTCGGCCGAGGGCGCTCAATAGCAGCCCGAACAATATGGCGAGCAGCAGCACCCGCAGCAGCGTGTTGCCTACCGCCCGCTCGTCTCCGGCGCCCACCGCGCGGGCGATGAAGCCGGTGGTACCCATTCGCAGGAAGCCGAAGCTCCAGTAGAGGAAGGTGAATATCAGGGCGCCGAGGGCGACCGCGCCGATGTGCCGGGGGCCGGGCAGGTGGCCGACCACGGCGGTATCGACGGCGCCCACCAGCGGTACCGAGATGTTGGAGATGATCATCGGCCCCGCCAACGCCCACACGGCGCGGTGGGTGAGGCCGGTGGGCGGGCGATTCGGCGCGCTGGTCATTTGCGGGTCGGCGGGTTGTTGTGGATGGCTGTTTGGTTCATGGTGCCGATGATGCCGCAACCCCCCGCCGGAACGCCGCCATCGGCGCGATGCGGGGTAGAAAGCCGCTCGACGGGTGGTTGCGGATGGCTACCGGTTTCATGGTTCCGATAAATCTGCCGAGCCCTCCGGCGAAACGGCTCGCCGAGCATTGGCATCGGCGCCGTGCAGGGTACAATAAAGTGCGGCGGCGGCATATCCCAGCGTGAATGATTTCGGCTTGCCCCGCTTGCCCGGATACCGGAAAATCACCATCGCCCGGAATACAATCCGACCGAGTTTCCGCTCGGCGCATTGACAAAGCGGGTGGTCGGGAGCGCCGAGTCCCTACGGGGGCGCGGCTTTTGATGTAACTTGCAGTTCTCATATCTCAATGGAGGTGGCGGGCTGATGTTGAACGATATACGCGCAACTTGGGCACTGTTGTTCGGTGTCGCCCTGATGATGCTCGGCAACGGCTTGCAGAGCACGCTACTCGGCATTCGCGCCACCATGGAGGACTTCCCGACCTTCGTCACCGGCGTCATGATGTCGGCCTACTATGTCGGCATTTTCCTCGGCTCCCTGTGCGCCCCCCGGCTGGTCGGGCGAGTCGGCCACATCCGCGTGTTCGCCGCGCTGGCATCCACCGCCTCCATCGCCATCCTCATCCACGGAGTATATGTAAACCCCGCCACCTGGGCGCTCATGCGCTTTATCACGGGCATCAGTTACGCCGGACTGTTCGTGGTCGCCGAGAGCTGGCTGAACGACCGCGCCGGCAACGAGAATCGCGGCAAGTTGCTGTCCGTGTACATGGTGATCGTAACCCTCGGTTTGGGCGGCGGGCAGTTCATGCTCAATCTTTCGGATCCGGGCAAGACCGACCTGTTCATTCTGGTGTCGGTGGTGGTGTCCTTCGGGCTGATCCCGATACTGCTGACGGCACGTCCGGCACCGGCCTTCGAGATGTCGAAGAATATGAGCCTGCGGCGGCTGTTCAAGGCATCCCCACTGGCGGTGATCAGCAACGCCCTGACCGGATTCGCCCAAGGCACCTTCTTCGCCCTCGGCGCGGTATACGCCCGGCAAAAGGGATTCAGCAACGAGGAAGTGTCCGTCTTCATGGCCTGCTTCCTGTTCGGCGGGCTGTTGTTCCAATGGCCCCTCGGCCAGTTGTCCGACCGCGTCGACCGCCGTGTGGTGATGGCCGCCATGGCCGCCGCCGCCGTGGTGCTGACCGCGCTCATGTTGCTCGTGCCGATAGGCGGCCTAACTTTCTACGCCATCCACGCATTGCTCGGCGGCATGGTCATGCCGCTGTATTCCATGTGCATCGCCTACGCCAATGATCGTCTGGAACCCGAAGAGATCGTCGCCGCCAGCGGCAGTCTGGTCATGGCAGCCGGAATCGGGCTGAGCGCCGGCCCGGTGGTGGTGTCGTTTCTCATGTCGTTGTCCGGCCCGGATTACTACTTCACCGGAATCGGCGGCGCATGCGCGATGATCTTCCTGTTCGCCGTATACCGCATGGCTCGACGCGCCGGAGTGGATGTCGAAGATCAAGTACCCACTCTGGCAGCCGGCCAAATCGGCACACCGGTCGCCGAAATCTGCGCGACGGATGCGGTTGATTATGTCGAGGCGGTGATCAGCGGGGAGGTGGAAAAACTGGATGAACAGGAGGCGTCTCAGGATAAAGTCGAGAGGCGGTTGTAGTGAATGCGCTTGACGGGGAGGGGTGAAGGTACTTATAATCCGCAACCGATTTTTGTGGAAGTAAAGGAGATAAAGAGATGAAAATAACCGGTACGGCGAAGAGTCCATTCAGAGAGTTGTCCAAGACTTTTGAATCGGAGCATGATGGGGATATGGGTGTTGTCGATGTGATGCGAAAGATACAAAAGGAAATCGAATTGCATAGCGCATGGGAAGGCAGGCATGTGCAGAATGTTGCGATAGATGCCATGCGGAAATTGCGAGATGAGATTGGGGTTGAGAAATTCGATTTGCTTTATAAGAAGGTAAGGAAGGAAGATTTGTTGACGCAAGAGGAGAAGGAGGATGTGGCTCATCGGGCGTTTCCGTTGAAAAAGGTGGAGAAATGAGAAAATTGAGCGGTGAATTCCCCAATATCGCCGGCTCTAGCCCGCGCTAACTGCAATCCTGACTAATCGGAGATGAAAAAATGAGCAGATACAATCCGGATCATGAGAACGTTCGCATATTCGAGGCCGCTGAATACTGGCGAGACAACTGCCTGATAGGGGATGGATCGATATTCAGCGAAGATCACTTGTGGAGCAGGAGAAATTGGAGTGATGATTTTGTCGGTCGGTTTCTGAAATCTTTTTCCGGAGAAAGAACAAACAAAATAGAGGGTTTGATAAGGGCGCTCGAACCCCATCCGGAAATATTTTCTCGATTGATGGCGGAATCCCTGTGGGTTGTGTATCTGGCCATTAGCGACTTAATTCCGAACACAAAGCGGAACAACATTGCAGAGTTGTTGAAGGGGAGCGATACAAAATTTTCAAACCACAAATATTTTCGAGATGAATACATGGGGGGACTTGGGCCGCTAGGTCCAGGAAAGAACCATCAATGGCTTGACATAATGACTTTTGTTCTTTTTGTGCATGAAGTAAAGAAAATATCAAGCATCGATGCGCGGAAAAAATTACTCGAAGACGGCAACGAACTTTTTCAGTTGTGGGAGGGTGAGTGGAATCAAAAGTGGAATGAAAGACTCAGAGGATATTTCCCCGAAGGAAAAAAGGAAACGGACAATCGGCAGATTCGCCACATGTTGTTTCACCTTCTTCTGCCTGATCACTTTGAAAGGGTGTTTAGTGGTTCTCAAAAAAGGGAAATCATAAAAAATCTCAGCGACCTGAATCCTAAAAAATTATCTTGGGGTGAAGTAGACAATGAGTTGCAGACCATTCGCAACAAAAAAGAAAGTGAATATGATCGTGAAATAGATTTTTTTGAAGAGCCAGTGAAAAGCGAATGGAATTCTAATCGAAAAATAAAGAAGAAAGAAAAGAATAAAGCGAGAAAAATGGATAATTCGATCTCTGCGCAAACCTCGTCTTCCAATTGGTTGAACCGAATTTTTTACGGCCCTCCGGGAACGGGAAAAACCTATCATACCGTCGATGCTGCCGTGAAACTGCTCGACCCCGCGTTTTACGAACAAAATAGCCGGAATCGGAATGAAATCAAGAATCGATTTGATCAACTGAAACAGGAAGACCGAATAGAACTTGTTACCTTCCACCAAAGTTTCGGTTACGAAGAATTCGTGGAAGGAATTCGTCCGCATATCGATTCAAAATCACAAAATGTGTCTTACAAAATCGAAGATGGGGTATTCAAGAAAATATGCGATCATGCCGACAAGAACCATAGCAAGAATTTCGTACTCATCATAGACGAGATCAACCGAGGCAACATCTCTGCGATATTTGGCGAATTGATCACCCTGATCGAGGAGTCGAAACGGCAGGGAAAAGATGAAGCGATCACCGCAACTCTGCCTTATTCCCAAACCCCTTTCGGCGTCCCGAATAATCTCCACATCATCGGCACGATGAACACCGCCGACCGCTCCATCGCGCTGTTGGACACGGCCTTACGGAGGCGTTTCCGATTCGAGGAAATGATGCCGGACTATGTGCTGCTGAAAGAAATCAGCGTGGGCGAGGTGAAAATCGGAGAATTGTTGAAGGCGATGAATGAGCGCATCGAATTCCTATACGACCGCGACCACCAAATCGGGCATTCGTATTTTCTGCGCTTGCAGGAAAATCCGAAAATCGAAACTCTCATGGATATATTTCGCCACGAAATACTGCCCCTTCTGCAAGAGTATTTTTACGATGATTGGGCCAAAATCGATTGCGTATTGAACAAAAACGGATTCCTGAATAGCAAGAAACCTTCGGTGAAAATCAAACACACGGATTTTCAAGAATCCGACAATGAGCGGTGGTACATCAACGGGGAAGCATTTGCGGAAATCGCAAACTACCGAAAAATATACGAAGACGATGACGCGGAAAACCATACTCCTTCGTGAATATCAAACCCTGGGCTCCGAAAAATGGGATTCCGGCGATAAACAGGTGTCTCATTTGGAATGGAAGGCGATTCGCGACTATGTTTTGCACGACTCCGAATCCGAAAACCGGAAAGTCATGGATGTAGGCGACAAAACAATACGCGCGATCAACTATGTTGGCGTATTGCAAACCCGCCAAGGCACGACCATCGAAATCCTCCCGAAGGTTGAACTGGATCGCGATCCAGATGAAACGCAGGAACGAGAAATCTTCCTACAAATGCTACGCCATTGGCGAAACGGCCCCTGCCGACGCTTCAATTCCGCAGATGTTCGCGCGCTGAAAAACTTTCCGCTGTTGGAGGCATTCATCGAAATGTTTCTCCACGACATGCACGAACTCACCCGTCGCGGACTCGCTCGCGCCTACAACGAGGTCGAGGAAAATCGCCACGCCCTCAAAGGCAAACTGTTGATTGCCGGAAATCTGCGCCGCAACCTGTTTCACAAGGAGAGATTTTATGTGCGCTACCAGATATTCTCGGAAAATCGCCCGATCAACCGGCTATTCAAATCCACCCTGTTGCGGTTGCAACGGCTGAGCGCCAGCGAAAACAGCCTGCGACGCATTTACAAATCGTTACTCCATTTTGAAAACATCCCCGCATCCGCCAACATCGACGCCGACTTGGCGCGCGCCCGCATTGATCGCACGATGCCCCTGTACAACCGTCTGTTACCGTGGGCACGGTTGTTCCTCAAAGGCATGTCCCCGACCACTTGGCAGGACAGACACCATGCGCTTGCATTGTTGTTTCCGATGGAGAAAATCTTCGAGGGTTATGTAACGCATCTCGCCAAGATGGCGGGCGCCGAAACCGGCTGGGAAGTGCGCGCCCAAGAAAGCCGTTATTACTTGATGGGGAAAAATCCTCAGGGCAAATCGGAATTTCAATTGAAACCCGACATCGTGGCTCGGTGTGGCGAGAAGGAATGCCGCGTGATGGACGCCAAGTGGAAACATCTGGCGCGCGACAAAATTCATAACGACATCAGTCAATCCGACCTATACCAGATGTATGCCTACGGTAAGAAATATCAAGCACAGGAAGGCGTTGCGCCTGAACTGTACTTGCTGTATCCTCGTAACCGGAAATTCGACGAGCGATTGGTATATGAATACGAAGAGGGATTGCGCCTGACCGTCTTCCCGCTGAATCTCGCTGTGGAACACAATCCCCTCGCCGAGCTGTTCAACCCGAATGGTGCAACCCAAGAAAGAGCCGCCTGATCCCCCAACAAAACCACACCCAATGAACCACCACGAAAAAATCAACTACCTCGAATTCCCCGCAACCAACCTAACCGCGGTCAAAACATTCTTCACCAAAGTATTCAACTGGTCGTTCGTTGATTACGGCCCAGAATACACCGCCTTCTCCTACGCAGGCATCGACGGCGGTTTCTTCAAATCCGATTTGCATTCCACCACCCGCAACGGCAGCGTCCTAGTGGTTTTCTACAGCGAGGATTTGGCGGGCACTCAGGCAAAAATCGAGAAGGCCGGCGGCACCATCCTCAAGCCCGCGTTCTCGTTCCCCGGCGGACGCCGTTTCCATTTCGCCGATCCCTGCGGCAACGAGTATGCGGTGTGGTCGGACATCGGCACCGCGCCCCAACCCGACTAACCCGAACGAATTCGCTCCAACAACTCCGAAGTCGATCTCTCGAACTGGAATTTGAGCGAGTGCACCTGCCCGCCCCGTTGCAGCACCTCCCTGCCGCCGATGATCCGTTCGGGTGGCCAGTCGCCGCCCTTCACCAGATGATCCGGCTTGATTCGGGAGATCAATTCGCGGGGGGTTGCGCGATCGTAGGCGACTACCCCGTCCACCGAGGCGAGCGCGGCCAGTAACGCCATGCGATCCGCCAACGGGTTGATCGGCCGGCTCGGCCCCTTGCCCAGCCGGCGCACCGATTCGTCGCTGTTCACGCCCACCAGCAGGGTCGCGCCCAACGCGGCGGCCTGTTCCAGATAGCAGACATGGCCGCGATGGAGAATATCGAAACAGCCGTTGGTGAACACCAGCGGGCGGGGGAAACCGGCGATCCACTCGTCCAACCCGACCTCGCCGGCGGGATCATGGATTTTCCGCTGGATGGGTACGGCTCGACTCACGCCGCCCCCGTCTCGGAGTCCTGACAACGGCGGGCGCTACCGCCCAGTGGCTTACTCAATGTACTCGAAGACCTTGACGATGTGGGTTACGCCCTTGACCGTACTGATGGCCTCTACCGCGGCATCGGCCTCGGCGCGGGTTACCAAGCCCAACAGATATACCTTGCCTTGCTCGGTGACTACCTTCACCAGCGAGGCCGACAGGTTCTCGACCTTGACCAGTTTCGCCTTGGCCTTGACGGTGATCCACGAGTCGTTGATGCGGCTGGATATGTTGGTTTTGCCGGCCAGTTGGAGTTCGTTCACCACCTTGCGGGTTTCCGTATTCGCTTCCGCCAGTTCGCCCGCGCGTTGGCGTTGGGCATCGCTGTTCACCTCGCCGGTCAGCAGGACCACGCCGTTGACCGAGGTAACGCTTATGTTCACATCGCTTCCGAGGGTTTCGTCCGCCACGAACATGTCGCGCAGTTTCAGCTCGAGCGCGTTGTCATCGAGAAATCGTCCCGGTGTGCGGCGATCCAGCGAAACATCCACCGCGGTCACCGTGGCTACGGCGAGCAGCGGGACACAGCCGCTCAGCGGCAATAATGCCGTCAGTAGGAGAAAGGTCAGGGCGCGCGATGTTGCGCCGGGTTGGATGGGCATGGTTGGATTTCTCCGAAAAGTTGATGATCGATCAATTCGCAAAATGCGTGGATGATTATAGCGTGAATCTCCTGCACTCTGGCGGTGGAGCGCGCGGCCACCACGATGTCGATGTCGCGCCCGCGCCCACTCAATAGCGGCGAGAGTGCCCCCCCGCCCTGACCGTTCAGGGCGATGCAGCGAATATCGTTGGCCTGAGCGGCGCGTACCGCTTGAATCAGATTCGGCGAGTTGCCCGAGGAAGTGATCACCACCAACACATCGCCGCGCCGCCCAAGCGCTTCCACCTGCTTGGCGAACACCGCATCGTAACTCTCGTCGTTGGCGATGGAAGTCAGGGTGGAAACATCGGTGGCCAGACTGATGGCCGCCAGCGGCCGCCGCACGCGGTGAAATTTATTCACCAGTTCGCTGGAGAAATGCAAACTGTCGCTGGCGGAACCGCCGTTGCCGCAGATCAGTATCTTGCCGCCGTTTTCGAGGGTATCCGCGAGTGCTAGGGCGGCCTCGGCGACCACCTCGCCCAATTCCCGCCGGGCAGTTTCGATCGAGCGGATGCTGTCGGCAAATAGCGCGTCCACGCGCGCGGCTGGGTTCATGGCGGAATTGTTCATGAAAATGCGTCGCGAATCCAGTCGATGCGATATTTCGGGGCGTCGCCGCTGACCGCCACCACATCGAAACGGCAGGCTGCGTAGGGCTGGCGCGGATGCTCTTGCAAGAATGCCTCGCCGGAGTGCCGCAGTTTCTGTTGCTTGTCGGCATCCACGCTGGGCAGCGCGCCGCCGAATTGCTGGGAACTGCGGTAGCGCACTTCCACGAAAACCAGTTCCTGCCGCTCCAGCATCACCAGATCCAGTTCACCGCCGGCACAGCGATAGTTGCGCGCCAGCAGCCGCAGGCCGTTCGACTGCAAATACTTCAGCGCCGCCTTTTCCGCATCCACGCCGCGATGCAGATGCGGCGGCAGGGGCAAATTCGAATTCATCGCTCGCTCTTGCGCTCGCGGTTGGGTCGCTCGCCGAGGGTCGTCGGCAGCGGCACGGGCAAGCCCTGCTCGAAACGCGCCCAAGCGAGATGCCGCAGGGCATTCCCATCCGCCTGCACGCTGATGTCCATGGCCGTGCCGGAATAGCGCCGCCAGTGGTTGTTGCGCAGTGTGTCGAGCGCCGGAATCAGCCGGTAGCTTTCCAGTCCGAGAGCGTACAGCCGATCGCGCTCGGTGTGGTGATACGGGCTCGACGCCCGCTCATGCTCAGGCTCATGCTCATGTGCAGTGGCGGGCGGCAGCGCCGCCGGAGGTTGGATGGTCGCGCCTTCGCCTTCCCCTTCTCCGGAGGCGGGTTCCGCTTGCGCCACGATTGCGGCGTCCAGCATCCAATTCATGTCGCCGAAGATGATGCCGTCCAGATCGGCGTCGGTGGCCGGGTCGGGTTTGCCGCTGTATACGGTCGAGGTGGCGTACAGTGCCAGATCATGCGCCTGAAAAAACCGAATCTGCGGCGCCAGCAGCCGCGCTTGGCCGGCGTTGGCGGCGAGGAACAGGAAGTCGAGATCGTCCCGTCGTCGCGGGGTGAATTGCATATCGACCCCCAGCCGCGCCTCCAGAATGCGCGCGCGCGCGATGCTCTCGTTCAAGCCGAGCAGTTTGCGGATGACCTGAGCGTGGTCGGCAATGTCTCGCGGGAAGGTCGCGTTGTCCACCAGCGTGCCGCCGCGCGCCTCCCACTCGGCGGCGAAGGCGTTCGCCACCCGCCGCCCCCACTCGGAATCGCTGGCGAAAATGCCCGCCTGCCGATGGCCGTCGGCAAACGCCCGCGCCGCCGCTTGAGCCGCCTCCTGCTCCGGAGATAGGCTGATGCCGTACAGATTCGGCGCGCTTTTCTCCTGCGGGATGGTGCCGATCACCAGAGTCGGCAATTCCGGCGGCGCGGCGGAGAGAAGCGCGCCCACCGCCCGCCGTCCCAGCGGGCCCACCACGAAATCGGCGTCGGCGGCGACCGCGGCCTGATAATACGCCGCCACCAGCGCCGGATCCTCGCCGATGTCGTGCAAACTCACCGAGGCGCGGTAGGCTGAAATGTCTTCATCGCGAGCCGCCATGAATCCCTCGTAGAACGCCTGCGCGTCCCGCCCGAACGCCGAGGTCAGCGGCAGCAACACGGCGATGTGCTTGTAGTGAACCGACGAATCGGCCAACAGGCGCTGCGCCAGCACCAATTCCGCCGGGTGTCCGCCGTAGCGCGCGCGCCATTGCCGTATTTCCGCCAACCGCTGGGTGAGCGGATCGATGCTCAGTATTTCGCGCAGTGCGATCCAGCCTTCGATGGCGTCGTCGGCGGGGTTTTCCCGCAACAGCGACAGGGAGAGGGAGTCGAGGGAGCCGAGCAGGGTGAGTATGCGCTGCTGATTGGCGATTCGCTCGGCCTGCTCCAGCAATCCGTCTCGCTGCAACAAGGTCTCCACCGCCACGCCGTAGCGCCGCAGAGATTGTTGGGAGTCGGCCAGCATGAGCAGCAGCTTGGAGTCGGCAGCGGCGTTTGGCGACGATTCCTCCAGGCGGCGCAGCAATTCGACGGCGTGCTCGTGGTTGTTCCGAGCCTGCGCCAGTTGCGCCTCGTGCAGTTGCAGGGTTTGCCGTTGGCTGGCGGTCATCTGCTTGCCGTGCGTTTCTTCGATCAGGGTTTGCGCGGCGTCCAGCTGGCTCGATTCGATGTATCCGGCGATCGCCGGCAGCAGCAGGGAGGCCGCCTGATCCGCCGGTACTTCCTCGGCCTGCTGCGCCAGCGCGCGCGGATCGTCCGCCGGAATGATGCGCTGCTCGCGATCGATGGCGTGGGCGATGGCCGGTTGCGCTTCCTCAACTACCGCAGTCGCTTCGGGCGTTTGGCCCTCGCGCGCCGCTGCCGCTGCCGCCTCCCCCGTCGCGTCCACCACTTTCGGGCTACCGGTCGGGTGGATGTAGGCCGCCGGAACGCAGGCGGCCGTCGACGCCAGCACGCCGACGACGGCCAGAGCGCCCACAATGCGCAGGACGCGGCCAGAGGAAAACCGGCGCGGCGCGGCGCGGGCAGTCGTGGCATATCCGCTTGGGGAACAATACAATGCGATCTCGATATTCATGGCGAAAGTATACGAGACCCTCGCATGAACCGCAAAACGGGAATGCTGTTCGTGGTGGCAACCCCCATCGGCAACCTCGCGGACATTACCCGGCGGGCGGTGGAGGTGTTGGCGCAGGTCGATCTGATCCTCGCCGAGGACACGCGCCGCGCCGCCATTTTGCTGCGCCACCTCGATATTCGCGTTCCCGTGAAATCGTTTCATCAGCACAACGAGCGCGCGCAGTTGTCGCCGTTGTTGCGGCGTCTTGACGGCGGCGCGCAGTTGGCCTTGATCAGCGATGCCGGCACGCCCCTCATCAACGATCCGGGGCATCTTCTGGTGAGTCTCGCCCGCGAGTCGGGGATCACCGTTACGCCGGTGCCGGGGGCCAGTGCGGCGATTGCGGCGTTGTCCGCCTCGGGGCAGGCGGCTGCGCGGTTTTGCTTCGAGGGATTTCTGCCGGCCAAGTCGGAGTCTCGCAAGCGCCGCCTGCTGGCGTTGCGAGACGAGCCGCGCACGCTGGTGCTGTACGAATCCAGCCACCGCATCGCCGCCACGCTGGCGGCGATGGCGGAAGTTTTCGGTGGCGACCGGTCGATCACCGTGGCGCGGGAAATCACCAAGAAATTCGAGACCTTCTATTGCGGCACGGTGGCCGAGGTGTTGGCCACCATCACCGCCGACGAGCGCCACCGCAAGGGCGAATTCGTCCTCATCGCAAGCGGCGCGCCCGAACTTCGGAGCCGGGACCGGGGCGAGGAGCGGCGGGCGGCGGAGATCATGCAGATGCTGATGGCGGAAATGCCCCTCAAACTCGCCAGCCGCATCGCCGCGCGCATTCTCGATCTAAGCACCAACGAGTTGTACGAAATCGGTTTGAGGCTCAAGGAGCGAAGCTGATTCCCACGGGCGCGACAACTCCTTACAATCCCGCCAACCAAGAGACCATACAACGCCTTCCCCCGATGCTCTGGATCAAATCCCTCCACATCCTCTTTATGACCACCTGGTTCGCCGGACTGTTCTACCTGCCGCGCCTGTATGTATACCATTCGCAAACGAGCGACCCGCCCAGCCTCGAGCGATTCCGCATCATGGAACTCCGATTGTTTTGGGCCATCATGACCCCCGGCGCGCTACTCACGCTGGCCTTCGGGACGTGGCTGTGGATCGGTTATGGATTTTCCGGAAGTTGGCTGAGCGTGAAATTGTGGCTGGTGGCGTTGGTGGTCGCCTATCACATCTGGTGCTACCGCAAATTGCGCGATTTCCGCCACGGGCGCAATCGCCACGGGCCCACCTACTATCGCTGGATGAACGAAGTGCCCACCGTGCTGCTCACCGCCATCATCATCCTCGCCGTGGTCAAGCCGTTCTAACCGGCGGACGGTGCCCGATCGTGCTCCGCTCTGGGATTGCGCTGTAGCAAATCCTGCACCGCCCGCTTGGGATCGTGCCCCCGATGCACGATGCGATAGACCTGCTCGGTAATCGGCATTTCCACGCCGAGGTCGCGGCTGATCGCGTGTAGCGTCTCGGCGGTGTTGATGCCCTCGATCTCCTGCCCGATTTCCCCGCACACCTGCCGCCGCGACCTGCCTTCGCCGAGGCCGATGCCGAATCTCCGGTTGCGCGATTGGTCGTCGGTGCAGGTCAGTATCAGATCGCCGACTCCGGTGAGGCCGGTGAAGGTGTCGGCCTGTCCGCCGAGAGCCACGCCGAGTCGCGTCAGCTCGGCCAAGCCGCGCGTGATCAAGGCCGCTCGGGCGTTGGCGCCGAAACCGAGGCCGTCGCTGATGCCGGCGGCGATGGCCAGCACATTCTTGATCGCCCCGCCGAGCTGCACGCCGACCAGATCGCTGCTGAAGTAAATCCGCGTGGTGGGGTTGCGAAACCAGTTGGCTAGATGTTCCGCCGCCGCTCGCCGGGGGCATGCCAGCGTCAGGGCGGTGGGCAGAAATTTCGCAGTCTCTCCGGCGAAACTCGGCCCGGAGATGGCCGCCGAGGTGGCCGTGCGGCTGAACGCCTGCGCCACCACTTCGCTCAGCAATCGTCCGCTGCCGGAGTCGAAGCCCTTGGTGCCCCAGATGAGGGTGGCGTCGTCCGCCGATCTACCAGCGGCGGTGATGCGGCTACGCAGGGATTCGAGGCAGTCGCGAAAGGCGTGGCTGGGCACCGCCAACACGAAGCACAGGTGATCGTCGATCAATTCGTCCCAGTCGGTTGCGATCCGCAGGTTGGCGGGGAAGGAGACGTCGGGTAGGTAGCGCCGGTTGCAGCGCCGTTGCGCCATGTCCGCCATTTCCTCGGCGTCCTTGCCCCATAGCCGCACGACGGCGATGTTGTGGGCGAGCACCAGCGCCAGCGCCGTGCCCCAGGATCCGGCGCCGATGACGGAAACCGAATGGGGTGGGGTGGGCATGGTCGGGCGTGCGAGGCGGCCTCCGCCTAGTTTGGTCGAGGAGTTGCGTCCGGTGCGGCGGGAGCGGACTGAGCGGACTGAGTCTCGCGCATCTGCCCGGCCTTCTTTTGCCGATACAGCGCCTGAAAATTGATCGGGCTGATCAGCAGCTGGGGGAAGCCGCCCTTGGACACCAGACTGGCCATCGACTCCCGCGCGAACGGCAATAGAACATGGGGGCAGGCGGTTTCCAGCACGACCTCGATGCTTTCCTCGGCAATGTGGGAGAGTTCGAAAATTCCGGCCTGCTGCACTTCCGCCAGAAACAGGGTGCGTTGGTCGTCGTGGATGGCGGTTACCGTGGTGGCCAGCACCACCTCGTAATAATCCTGCTTCGGATCGATGCGCTGATGAGTCATGGTCATCTGCACATCCAGTTTCGGCTTGATGTCGCCCAACGCGAAAATATTCGGGCTGGACGGCGACTCGAACGAGGCGTCCTTCAAATAGACCTTCTTGGCCTCCACCGAGGAACGAGCGTTGTCCGCCATCAGCCCTTCACCAGCGGCAGATTTTCCTTGCGCCACGCCGCCAGACCGCCTTCGAGTATGTACAACCGGCTGAATTCGTTGCCGCGCAGTATTTGAGCCGCCTTGGCCGAGCGAGTACCGTTGTGGCAGGCGACGATGATCGGTTTGCTCTTGTGCTTGTTCAGCTTGGCGATCTTGTCCTTGATCTGCTCCAGCGGCAGATTGATCGCCTGCTCGATATGCCCCTTCTTGAACGCCGCCGCCTCACACACATCCAGCACCACCGCCGATTCGCGCTGCTGCAGTCGAGGCAGTTGCATGGGGGAAATTTTTCGCGCGCCGCCCGTGGGGTTGAAGGACAGCAACAGCACGATCACCACGAGCATCGCGAACAAATACCAGTTGGCGGCGATGAAGTCGAAGATCATGGATGGTCGGATGGAATGAATTGCACCGGCGGGATTCTACCCCAACGGCGGGTTGCGAGTGCGTGGTTGGCGAAGCGGCGCATTATATCCCAATATCGCCACACACCGGCGCAACGGCGCAACGGCAAGGGACAATATCCGCTAGAATGCACCCCATGCGGCGCGCCCGCGCCTGCTGAACACCGAAATGGGGACATGAGCACAAAACTGAAATTCGCCCTGCCGATCGCCCTGATCCTACTGAGTGCCGCCACCTTCGCCCAAACCGACGGCGAACCGGACGGCGCGAAAGTGTCCCCCATACCCCTACCCCTGCCGTTGGAGGAACTCCGCGCATTCACCGAGGTATTCGGCAAAATCAAGAGCGAATATGTGGATCAGGTGGACGACGCCACCCTGCTGCGAGACGCCATCGAAGGCATGCTGGCCGGCCTCGACCCCCACTCGGCGCTGCTGGATCCCGAGGCGTTCAAGGAAATGCGCATTTCCACCGAGGGAAAATTCGGCGGCATCGGCATCGAGATCACCGCCGAAGACGGCTTCATCAAGGTAGTCGCGCCGATTGACGACACTCCGGCCGAGCGCGCCGGCATCCGCTCCGGCGACACCATCGTCATGTTGGACGGCGCACCGTTGCGCAATCTGCCGGTGCGCGATGCGGTGGAGCGTATGCGCGGCGTGCCGGGAACGGAAATCGTGTTGACCATTTCCCGCGAGGGCGATCTCGACACCTTCGATGTTCCCCTGACGCGCGCCGTCATTCAGGTGGCCAGCGTTACCGGCGAAATGCTCGAGGACGGCTTCGGCTACATCCGCATCACCAACTTCCAGAGCGACACCGGTAGCAACCTGCGCACCCAGATCGAACAACTGCAACAAGAAAATGAGGGCACATTGCACGGACTGATACTCGACCTGCGCAACAATCCCGGCGGCGTATTGCATGGCGCGGTGGAAGTCAGCGATGTATTCCTCCCCGAGGGTCTAGTGGTATCCACTCGCGGGCGCAACGCCGCCAACAACCACGGTTTCAGCGCCACCACCGAGGATGCGACCGGCGATATGCCGCTCGTGGTGCTGGTCAACGGCGGCTCCGCGTCTTCCGCGGAAATCGTCGCCGGTGCGTTGCAGGATCACAAACGCGCCATCATCCTCGGCAGCAGAACCTTCGGCAAAGGCTCGGTGCAAACCGTGATCCCCACCAACAACGGCGGCGCGCTCAAACTGACCACGGCGCGCTACTACACGCCCTCGGGCCGCTCCATTCAGGCGCGCGGCATCGCCCCCGACATCGTGGTCGAGGCGAACCCGCCGAACGCGCACTCGCAAGGGGAATGGAACGGGCGGGAACTGCGCGAGGCCGATCTGGACGGCCATTTGCAAAACGACGGGGAAAATGACGCCGCCGGAGAGGGAGAGACGCCGTTGCCCGCCGCCGATTCAGGCTTGGCAACGCGCGACCATCAGGTCGGCGCCGCCCTCGACCTGTTGAAGGGCATGAGTCTGATGAAACTGCGAGCCGGCGCCAAGCCCGCCAACGGCGAGGGCTAGTCGGCGAATTCGCAGTCGCGCAGTCGGCCTATCGTCCGTTTTTCGTCGATGCCGAGGAGTTGCGTTGCCGCCGCTGGCGAAACCACAGAACGACCGTGAGATACCCCCGCCGCGCCCAGCGAAAATCCAGCGACAACACCAGCAATCCGAGCGGAATCATCCAGAAACCGAGAATTGGCAGTGCCCCCAGAATCCCGCCCAACAGCAACAACACGCCGATGACGATGCGCGCCGCCGAGGGCATGGATTCGAATGGCCGTATAATCGGCTTCAAGCGGTGGCGCACGGGCGATCGGGGGGTTGGATGCTGGTTGCTGAGCTGCTGAGTTGTCGAGTTGCTGAACTACTGAACTACTGAAAAATCGACTGCCGGAAAATCGATCCCGCACAGGCGGAGTGTCATGCGATACGAGTTTACGAAAATGCAATCTCTGGGTAACGATTTTATCGTACTTGACGGCGTATCGACCCCCTTGCGCATCGATTCGGACATCGCCAAGAGATTGGCCGACCGGCATTTCGGTGTCGGTTGCGATCAAGTCCTGCTGGTGCAACCGCCGACCGCCGGCGTGGATGGCGCCGACACCGCCGACGAAGCCGAATTCACCTTCCGCATATTCAACCACGACGGCGGCGAAGTGGGGCAATGCGGCAACGGCGCGCGCTGCCTCGCCCGCTTCCTGTATGACGGCGAATTGGCAAAAAACAAGGTGATTCGCGTGCGCACCTGCCAATCCGCCATGACCCTCCACATCAATCCGGACGACTCGGTAACCGTGCAGATGGGCGTGCCCGAATTCGATCCGGAGAAAATCCCGTTCCTCGCGCGCCGCGCCGAGCCGACCTACACACTCGACCTGGACGGCGTCGAGGCCGTTGTGTCCGTGCTCGCCGTCGGCAACCCCCACGCGGTGCAGCAGGTGCGCGACATCGAGGCCGCGCCGGTGGGCGCGCGCGGCAGACTGATCGAAAATCATCCTCGATTTCCCGCCCGAGTCAACGCCGGTTTCATGCAGATCGTCTCCACAGATCACATCCTGCTGCGCGTCTACGAGCGCGGAGTCGGCGAAACCCTCGGATGCGGCAGCGGCGCCTGCGCCGCGGTGGCCGCCGGTATCACTCTGGGCGCGCTCGACCACCGCGTGAAAGTGTCCCTGCCCGGCGGCGATGCCGAGGTAACTTGGCGGGGGCGCGGCCACCCCATCTTCCTGCAAGGCTCGGCGCACACGGTATTTCGCGGCGCCATCGAACTCGAACTCGAACCCTAACCCGCCTCCCCGCCATGCCGAACGCCCGAAAAATCGCCGATTACCTGCGAAAAAATCCGCAGTTCCTCGTCGAGCACCCCGACCTGCTCGCCGAGCTGAAACTGCCGCAACTCGCCGAATCCGACTCCGATTCCCCCCCACCCGCCGTCGACCAGCGATTTCGCCAACGGCAGGTGGAAGTCCTACGCGCCCAGCAGCAACAGCAGCAGGCGCGCATGGATGTCATGTTGGACGCCGCCCGAAGCAACCGCGACCTCGAGCGCGGCCTGCACCACATCGCCCTCGACCTACTCGATCCGAATCCGCACGGTGTGGACGACAACGATCCCCAAACCCCCGCCGAGTTGGTAAAAGTTCGTTTTGCCATCGACCACGCCGCCATATTCCTGTCCTCGCGCCAACAACACCTCGATCCGCAGGTCGATTACCCCTCCCTGTGCCAACGGGTGGCGCACCTTGCCAGCGTGTGCGACGACCGCGTCTCCGCCAAATCGGCCGCCGTCTGGTTCCCGCAAGCCGCCTCCGCCACCATCGGCTCCTGCGCCTTCGTACCCATCGCCCACCGCCGCAACCTGCGCGGCGTGATGATCCTCGGCGCCGAGGACGAAACCCGCTTCCAGCCGGATCTGGGGGTGTGGGTGCTCGACCGCCTCGGCCAGTTGATCGGCGCCTATTTCGCCGGACGCGGCCTCGCCTGACATGCCGCTCCCGCCAAAGCAGCCAATGCAGGCATTTCTCGCCCACCTGCGCCAACGGCGGTTGTCGCCGCACACCATCAGCGCCTATCGCCGCGACCTGAATCGTCTGGCCGCCTTCCTCCACCAATCCGGCAACAACCCCGACTGGCGCGACCTATCGGCAAAACAAGCGCAAACATTCGCCGCCAAACTGCACCAATCGGGCCTGTCCGCGCGCTCCATCCAGCGCATGTTGAGCGCCGCCCGCGCCTTCTATCGCCACCTCATCGCCACCGACCACGCCGCCTTCAACCCCTTCGACCACCTGCGCGCGCCGAAATGCCAACGCCATCTGCCGGCCACTCTGAGCGTGGACGAGCTGGCCGCCCTGCTGGCGCACCCCCCGCAAGACGGCGAACACCGCCCCGACCCCGCCCGAGACGCCCTCACCATCCGCGACCACGCCATGCTCGAACTGTTCTACTCATCCGGCCTGCGTCTGGCGGAGCTCGCCGCCCTCGATTGCGGCAGCGTGGATTTCCGCCAAGCCGAGGTGCGGGTTACCGGCAAGGGCGGCAAGCAGCGCATCGTCCCCGTGGGGGCGCGCGCGACTGCCGCCCTGCAATGTTGGCTACAACGGCGAGACGACTTAGCCGAGCGCGCCGCCGCCGGCCGCCGGGAAACCGCCCTGTTCCTCAACTGCAACGGCCACCGCCTCGGCGTGCGCGGCATCCAGCAGAGATTGAATCGTTGGGCGCAACAACGCGGCTTGGGTCGCCGCCTGCACCCCCACATGCTGCGCCATTCCTTCGCCAGCCATCTGCTCGCCTCCAGCGGCGACCTGCGCGCCGTGCAGGAAATGCTCGGCCACGCCGACATCGCCACCACCCAAATTTACGCCCACCTCGATTTCCAGCACCTCGCTAAGGTGTACGACCAATCCCACCCCCGCGCCCGCAAGCAAACGGAAAAGGCGGCGGAAACCGACAAATTGCGGCGAGATCGCGGTGGAAATGACGAATCGTGAACGCCAAAGACCACGCCGCGCCGCCGCGAGGAGCGCCTGTGTGCCCTGCGGCGGCGGTTGTGCCGAAATCGGCGCAATCGCCCGCGCATCCGTTTCATCACAAAATTGCATTGGGCTTTGCGATTTTTTCGTGGTGTGTGCTAGGATTGCGCCCTTCGTGGGATTTTTCCCCTTGACCATTGGTGCCATACACATCGGGAGGACTATGGCCATGCAATATAAAAGAGCGATTTCCCTTGCCGTTTACCGCGCAAGTCGTTTCATTTCCGCTTCCGCTTCCACTGCCCCCTCCGCCGGAAGGCGTCCAGCCGGGTTGATTCGCGGGGTGTTGGCGGCGCTGTTGCTGCTGGCCGCCGCGCCTCTGTGGGCGCAAGCGCCCACGAAGGTGTGGTCCGGCACGCTGACGGTGAAGGATTTGGGGACTGTTCGCGGTTGTGATGATGCACAAACCGCCAATGCCAACAAGTGCGAATCCGCGAGTTCGGGAGCACTTTCGGACGATGACTTCACCCACGGCGGCGGCACCTACGATATCAAAACCATCAGCCTGGCCGAAGGCAGTTCTCCTAACGCCCTCACGCTTGTATTCTCCCGAAGCCTAGACGCAGCGGGCCAGCAATTTGTGCTGGTCGTCGGTGCCCAACGCTTCGACTTCTCCAGTGCCAGTGCAACGATTTCGACCGCCAACAACATTGCCGACTCGCAGGTAGTGTGGAGCTCGGGCCCCGCTCTGTGGAACGCCAATGCCTCGATTTCGCTTGCCCTGTATACCTCAGGGTCGCCAGTAACGCTCTCGCCGAGGCCCATTGCCCTCACCGAGGGCGAGGGTGCTGTAACGCTCACGGTTACGATGAACGTTGCGCCCACGGCCAGTGTAACTTGGACGCCCTCGATCCAACCTAAAAACCGAAGCAAGGTCTCGGTTACGCCGTCGTCGATCACTTTTTCCACCACCAACTGGTCGACTCATCAGACCTTTTCGCTCTCGCCCGCGGATGACGACGACAGCAACGACGAAATCATACCACTCACCCTCCTTTCCAACACACAAGACGGCTTTTACAAAATCAGTCCGGGCAACAGCATTAGGATAACGGACGACGAGAAAAGCACCGACGCCTTCTTGCGCACCCTCTCGATATCGCCCGGCACCCTCTCGCCGGCTTTCATGGGCGGAACCACCGCCTACACTGTCGAGGTGCCCAACAGCGTGCCGAGCGTAGTCGTCACGCCGACCCGAAGAGACGCCAGCGCGCATCGCGTCACCGTAGACGGCACGACGATATTGAGCGGTACGAGTAGCATACCCATCCTTCTGGACCCCGGGACGCCCAAAGACATAGTCGTGGTGGTTACCGCCGAGGACGAGACCACCACGCGCACCTACACGATAACGGTAACCCGCGCCGGCGCTCTGCCGACCGGAGTGGAGTTGACTTTTCCGGATGTGCTCAAGGTGGTGAACGAGGCCACTACTCACAACACCCCAAGCGGGACTATTACCGCATCGCTGGTGGGCGGTTCGTTTTCCGAGACAGTAACCTGTTTAGTGACTTACCCTGCCGCGGATAGAGCCGGGATAACGGCAACCGGCGGATTTCCAACGCCCGCCGATCCGGATTACAATCTTGTCGGCAATTTCCTAATTCCGGCAAAAGCGACGGATTCGACCAATGGGGCGACAATCCAAGTCCTCGCTGACACTACGGCAGAGGAACCGGAAGTCGGCGCTATCGCCGCCACATGCACCGCCGAAGGCATTACCCTCACCTCCGAATTCGAGACCTTCACCATCCTCGACAACGACACCACGCCGGGGAGGGTGAGCAATCTGCGCTTGGAACCGAACTTCGAGAGTCTGGAGGCGTCCTGGGAGCCGCCCGCCGGTGCCGAGACGCGGGGGCCGGTGGTCGAGGGTTACAATGTCCGATACAAATTGGGCACGGCTCCCGATCAGGCCGCCACCGCCAACGACCCGACCACCGGCTGGGTATCGCACACAACCATTTACGCCGCCACCGCGCGTACCGCCACCATCGCCAACGACTTGACAAACTTCAAGGTCTACGATGTGCAGGTGCGCACGACCAATGAGGGGGGCATGGGTGACTGGGTGGGTGCCAGAGGCACGCCGGTGGCGTCCAGAGATGCGACGCTGAGCGACTTGAACCTCGCCTTCACGCCGTTGGTGATCAACTCGGTGACCTATACCTATACGCCGACGTCGCCCTTCTCCTTCTCCCCCAGCCGCCTCAACTATGCGCTGACGGTGCCGCAGGATGTTACCGAATTAACAGTAACGCCGACCCTCAACGTTGAGACCGCTCAAACGAGCGTGACTGTGGACGGCAATCCGGCAACCAGCGGACAGGCGAGTAGCCCCTCCATCACGCTGGCGGAAGGGAGCGACAAGGCGATACCGATCGTGGTAACGGCCGAGGACGGCACCACCAAACGCACCTACACGGTGACGATAACGCGAGCGAGGGTGGCCGCGGGGTTGACGTTGGATGTTCCCAATGAAGTTAGCACGGGCACATATCAAGTCCGGCAAGGTAGGTCTATAACGATAACGGCAACGCTGGACAGCCCGGCACAGCAGAGCGGCGTCGAGGTATCCTTCACCGTCGGTGTCCCGGACGACTCGCGCAATACAGCGCCTTCCAACGCCTTCAAGACCGAACCGAAACCTGACCCTGACACTAGTATCGTTACCGTTACGATTCCCTGGGGCCAGCTAAGCGGAAAGTTCGTTCTCTCCGTGGAGCCTAACGCCAAAACCGAGGAGAGCAACACCATCGTGATCGGGACGGCGGTAGTTACTCCGCCCTTGCTTCCCCCCAACATCGTCATCAACATCGTGCCGGATCTGCGCGTGCAACAGGTGCACGAGACCATACTCCCCGAAGTGGCGCGCGCCGTGGCTGGGCGTGCCACCGGTGCCATTTCTGCGCGAATCGAGCAAGTGATGACCAGCGGTGCCCGCGCGCAGGCCAGTCTGGGCGGGCAGGGCACGGTGGCGGGCGCATTGGTGGCGCACGCTCCGGATATGGTCAATGGCCGCCGCCCCTGGCGAAACCTGCTGGACGGCTCCAACTTCGTCCTGCCACTTAATGGCAATGGCGGCGGCGGCGCTGGCGGGTCTTCGGTATCGATGTGGGGTAGCGGCGACTACCGCAATCTCTCCGGCGAGAGCGAGGGCGTGGAATTCGACGGCAACCTGCTCGGCGCGCAAATCGGCGTGGACGCGAAATTGCGCAACGACCTATTGGCCGGCGCGGCCCTGTCGTGGAGTCAGGGCACTCTGGACTATGAGGACAGCGGCGGCTCCGGCGCGACCACCACCGGCGATTACGAGGTGGATATCCTCGGCATCCATCCCTATTTCGGCTGGCATTCCGGGCACAACAACTTCTGGGCGACCGCCGGCTACGGCAGCGGCGAGGTGGAAGTCAACCCCGCAGGTAGCGAGGCCGCATCGAGCGATGTGAGTTTATGGACCGTGGGCGCGGGCGGCGGCGGCCAAGTGTGGAGCGAAGGCGACTCCGATATACGCCTCAAGGCCGAGGTCATGTCAACCGAAATGACCGTGGATGAAAACGACGAAATGCCCGAATCGCTGACGGTGAACGCCACCCTATTCAGAGTGGCGATGCAGGCGAGCCGCACCGAGCATTTGGCCGGCGGCGGATCGAGGTCGCCGTCCTTGTCCCTCGGCGTGCGCCACGACGGCGGCGACGGCAACACCGGCACCGGTGCGGAAGTCGGCGGTAGCGTGCGCTACGACAACCCGCACTCCAGAGTGAGCGCGTCCGCCTCGGTGAACCTGCTGGTCGGCCGCAGCGACTACGAGGAATGGGGCATATCGGGCATGGTGCAACTGTCCCCCGGCGCCGACGGTCAGGGCCTGTCCTTCATCCTGCGCCCCGGCTACGGCGGCAATGCCGAAACGAGCGTCGGCGACACCAGCCGAATCTGGTCCCAGAGCATGCGAGACGCTGCCGACACCACGCAGAATTTCGACCCGCAAGGGCGGTTGGAAGCGCGTCTCGGCTACGGCCTGTCGGCTAGCGGCGAGCGCGGCGGCCTGCTGACCCCGTGGGGCGGCATGAATCTGCAAGAGGATGCGCGACGCTATCGAGTCGGGCTGGATTGGACTTCCGGCGGGCCGCTCACCATGCGCCTGCACGGAGAACGGCGCGAGCAAACCAACTCGGATGCCAGCCACGCCGTGGTGCTGAAGGGGGAGATGAGATTCTGATCGCCCCACGGCACAACCAAACCACCCACCCGCGCCCCCACTTTCGGGGGCGCGGCAACCCCCAACAGCCGGATTGCCAAACCGCCCCGGCGAATATCCGGGCCCACCGACGGGAATTTTTGTTTCCATTTCCCTGTTCCCGTTCCCATTCCCGTTCAGTAGTGAATCAAACGCAAGCGAAATCAAATCGTGGCAACATCGCCGCTCGGCATTTCGTCGTCAGTGGCCGGGTGCAAGGGGTGAGTTTTCGCCACGCCGCCAAGTGCCGCGCCGAGAGGCTGGATTTATCCGGCTGGGTGAGAAACCTGCCGGATGGCACGGTCGAGGCGGTGGCGCGCGGCGAGGAGGGCAATCTGGCGGCGTTCGAGGAGTGGTTGTGGATCGGGCCGGAGTCGGCCCGGGTAATTTCGGTAACGGCGGCAACGGCGGCGAGCGAGGCGCCCGATTCCGGCGATTTTCGCATTCGCGCCTAGACGCGGGGGCGGGGAGAGCGGGGTGAGGTTGTGAGCATGAAATTCGCGGAGGCTGGAGCGAGGACGGGGCTGTGAGCATGAAATTCGCGGGGGCGAGAGCGAGGGCGGGGTTGTGAGCGTGAAATTCGCGGAGGCTGGAGCGAGGGCGGGGTTGTGAGCATGAAATTGATCCTGCTGGGCGCGCCGGGAGCGGGCAAGGGCACCATCGCCAAGATACTGTCCGACTCGCACGGCGCCGTGCAGATTTCCACCGGCGACATCCTGCGCGGCGCCGTCGACGCGGGCAATGCGCTGGGGAAGCAGGCCGAGGAATGTATGCGCCGGGGGGAGTTGGTGCCGGACGAACTGATCATGGTGATGATGGAGCAACGACTACGCCAACCCGATTGCGACAACGGCTTCCTACTGGACGGCTTCCCCCGCACCATCCCGCAAGCCAAATCGCTGGCGCGCCTGCTCGACCGACTGGGCATCGTGCTCGATATGGTGGTGAACATCGAGGTGCCGCGATCTGTGATCCTCGACCGCCTGACCACCCGCCGAACCTGCGAAAACCGCGACTGCCAGGAAATCTACAACCTCCGCAGCAAACCCCCCAAGCAAGCAGGAATCTGCGACAAATGCGGCAGCCCAATACGCCAACGCGAAGACGAAACCGAAACCGCCATCGACCAACGCCTACAAACCTATCAGGAAAAAACCGCCCCCCTAATCGGCTTCTACGAAAAACGAAACTTGCTACTCACGGTGAATTCCACCGCCAGCGAGGTAGTGGTGGAGGCGGTTATGGGGAGGTTGGGGGTGGGGTGAGTGGGGGAGCGGCGCGAAGTTCCACCGCTATCATGACAATCGCCATTTGCTCGTCATATCAGCCACCGTTTATCAGTGTGCGAAGTTTCGCCGCCAACTGGTCGAGGCCGAACCAGTTCGGATCGTTTTCCATGTACACGGTAGGGGTGCGCGGTATCGTGTCGTCTTCTTGGGCGATTGTTACCGGCAGACAAACTCGCCAATCATTGTAACTGGCTTGGCGCAACTCGTCTTCTGATCGCGCCTTGTAGAATGCTTGAAGCCACGCAATCAGCGCGGAGTCTTCGATCAGGGGCAAGCCTCGATCCAGCGTCTTTCTTCGGAAAATCGCGTTTGACACGTTTACCAGCAGAACGTCGAAATCGCCGACTAGATAGCGGTCATTCGTGGTAGTGGCCTTCTCGATATTGCTACGCGATTTGTGGCATTTGATCTTGAAGTGCGGCGCTTTCGTCTGTCTTGTGGCCATGCGGAAGCTGGCACGGACTGCGTTTTTGGTCTCGGCTTTCAGCCTGTCTCCGGTGCGCTTGTAGGTGATGCCCACATCTTCATCGTACATGCCCGGTTGCGGGTTGAGATTCAGTTTCTGCACGTCCCAATCGCGGGGGTCCAGGGCCTGCTTGAGAACGGCCGCGCCGATGTACTCGGTCGCCTTGCCCCGAATCATCGGCACTACCTTTTGATCTTCCAGTATATCGAGCAGGTTTTCTTGTGGGATGTTGTAGGTGATGCAGTATTCTCGAATGCTCCGGTAGATCCGCAAGGCGTCGTCGTTTTCAGACATCGTAGTTCCTGATAAACAGTTCTCTTCCCTTCTCCCGAACGCCGCGGAAACCGTCTTTCAGCTTTGATCCGTTTCGCTGGTCGTCGGTGCGGTTGATGGTGTAGTTCCATTGCCGATTGTTGATCGACTCAACCCATGCGTACATCCGTTTCACATCCGGATGTTCGTCGTAGGTCAACAGGAAGGGTAGCCGTTCGCTGTTGCGTTTGAGGCACTCTACCAACCGCAGATGATCTTCCACAGCAAAGGCGCATGAATAGAATTTCTGCTGGTCGGCGGCGTAGTAGGGCGGGTCGATGAATAGGAAGCAGCCGTTCGGCAGCGCGTCGATCACCAGTTCGAAATCCATGCAGGTGAGTTCCACGCCTTGCAGCCTGTCGGACACGGTTCGCAGGTGCGGCGGCCAGTTCTCCGGGCACATCGAGTATTTGCGCCCGTAACCCCAGTAGCAGTTCTCCCGGCGCATGATGCCGCTATAGGATGTGCGATTCAGAAAGAACCATCGGAAAGCGCGTTCGAGGCCGCAACGTGGTTCGAACTCGTTCTTGTAGTAGGCGTGATTTTCTTTTGTCGCTTCAATGCCGTGCAATAATCCGATCAGATCTTCTACCCTGTCGCGGATTTGCCGCAGCGTGTTGACCACTTCCGCGTCCGCATCGTTCAGGAACGAAACCCGCGCCGGTTGCTTGGCAAAGAATACGCTGGCTCCCCCAGCGAACGGCTCGCAATACAGATCGTGTGGCGGCAGTTCGTCGAGAATCAACTTGCGCGCATAGAACTTGCCGCCCGGATAGCGGAACGGCGAATTCGAGCGGTTGGATCGGGGAAGCGTTTTCGGGACTGCGGTGAGGGCGGCGGCTAGGCTCATGAGTCCACCGCCTGTGCATTCAGCGCATTTTTTCTAGCCACTTTCAGCCGGAACCCCCCTCGGTGATAATGCCCAATTCCCATCGGAACACCTAATCGTCCAACCCAAGTTCAGCCCGCATTTCCTCTCTCGTATAGGTCCTTTCCTCTCCGCTCCGGACTCGCTGGAACGACTTGAATGCCTCATGCACCGCATCAAGCTCCTCCAAGCCGGCTGCCAAAACCACGCGAACATAGTCTTCCGGCGTTCGCCCGACCTCTTCGGCCATTTTCCTGATCTGCTTCTCGAGATTTTTCGGTACGGTAACAGTCAACATTTTGCCCACCTCCGTAAGTAGATAACCGCCCGAAAATCGGGCAAAACCCCGCAATTTGCGGGATTTGCGGAATGCTACCCCACCTACCGGCGCAAAATCAACTTGGAGGCAAGATCGAACTTCGATCAGCGTAGAAAATCGAGCGGCGCGAGCCGAAGTCATGCGATACTGTGCAGTATGTTCGATTGTGCCATCGCGTGGGGGCATCGGCTCGAGGCCGCCGGAAAGCCGTGTAAGGAAATCGTCCGTTGCCGGCGATCGCCGCGCGGTCGGTTGCTCAGGCGGGAGCTCCAGTGATGGCGATCAACCGGAATAAGCCGGATCAGTGGAAACGGGATATTGCGCAGTCGGTGGACATGTACAACGACTGGTTCATGCGATTTGCGCCGAAGGCATACCGGACAACGCGGGTGCAGACCACTCAGGACGTGGAGGCAACACTCGAATCGACGATGAACCTGACGAATGTGGGCGTGGCGTTGTTGCGGGCGAACCCCTCGGTGTTGCCGTCGTTGCGCATGTCCACTTGTCCACCCTTGGCCGTGGATCGGCTGATTGGGCTTGCAGGCGTATCGGGGAACCTCGTCAAGGTAATGGAGAAAGACAATAGGCTTCCTGCGCGAATGCCCGCAGGCGAGATCGACGAAGACCTTGAGAAGATCGGGAAAATCATCGAGCGGATGGCCGATCCGGATGTCTTTGTTTGGCTGGCTCGCGGCGACGATCCGTCCGAACAGGAACGGTATCGGGCGGCAACGATTGTGGCGGATCGCCTTTGCGGTGCCGTTGCCAACCCGATCATCCGCAACGCGCAGGAGAAGCGTCAACTGAATGCGATTGGCAGCTGGTTGACAGCCCGAGGATATGAAAACCAACCGGCGGGCGAAGGCGCGAAGTACGACAAGATGGCGCCGGGGACGTATTCGTATCGACTCAACGTTCCGGTAGAGCAGGATGGGGCCGCCAGACTCGTCAATATGCCGGTGGATACGGTGGTGATGCCAAAGGCGGCGAAAGCAGGCGAACTGCCGTTGCTTATCGAGGCAAAGTCGGCGGGAGACTTTACAAACGTAAACAAGCGACGAAAGGAAGAAGCCGAAAAGATGAGTTTGTTGCGACGAACATTTGGTGACGATGTACGTTACATCCTGTTCCTGTGTGGATATTTCGACAGCGGTTATCTCGGCTATGAGGCCGCGGAAGGCATCGATTGGGTATGGGAACACCGCATCGACGATCTTGCCGAATTCGGGTTGTAGACGATGAATAAAACGGGAATTATGTATCAATCTTGACAAGATGATCCGCACCTACGAATACCGTTGTTTGCCGCAAAAGGGCCAGGAAAAGCGCCTGCTTGTCCTGCTCGGCATGACGCGCGGGCTATACAACGCGGCGTTGCAGGAGCGAATCGACTGCTACAAACGGACTGGGCGGGGGATTTCGTACTACGACCAATGCAAAAGTTTGACCGAGATACGCTCATTTGACGAAGGGTGGCGTGAGCAGTCCGCCCAGATAGGGCGGGGCGCGCTGACGCGACTGGACAAGGCGTTCAAGGCGTTTTTCAAGGGATTCAAGGAAGGTTGTGGTTTCCCAAGATTCAAGGGGAGAAATCGCTGGCGGAGCATTGATCTGGAGAAAGTCTATCGGATAGAAATCGGCAACGGAAATTGGCGATTTCTCTCGTTCAAGGGGATTAATGGCCGCCTGCGCGTCTACTTCCACCGCCCATTGCCAGCCGAAGCAAGGCAGAAATACGCTCGGTTGGTGCGGGACGCGAAAGGTTGGAAACTACAACTGACGCTCGACCTGCCGGATGTTGCCCGCGTTCCGGTATCCGACACGATGGGAATCGATGTAGGGTTGACGCACTTCCTGACAACGGACACCGGGGAACAGATTCCGAACCCGCGCTTCCTGCAGCGGGAATTGAAACGGCTTCGCGTAGCGCAGAGGTCGCTTGCGAGAAAGCAGCGCGGCAGCGGAAACAGGGAGCGGCAACGGAAAGTAGTAGAACGACTGCACTTGCGGGTGCGGAATCAGCGAGCAAATTTCCACTGGCAGGCAGCGAAAAAATTGGTGGAGCAGGGCAAGACGCTGATTGTCGAGGACTTGAATGTGAAAGGCTTGGCGCGAGGGATGTTGTCGCGGCAGGTTTCGGATGTAGGGTGGGCTGCTTTTGTCGAACGGCTGACATGCAAGGCTGAAAGTGCTGGCTTGGCAGTGATGAAAGTTGACCCGAAACAGACAACGCAGATGTGTTCCGACTGCCGCGCGATTGTGAAAAAGTCGCTGGCGGTTCGCGTCCATTCCTGCCCGCAATGCGGGTTGGTGATGGATAGGGATAGGAACGCCGCTGTGAATATCAAGAAAAGGGGCGGGAATGCTCCGTTGGGCGCTAAGCTGGGGGTTGCTCCGGTTTGCCCGCAAGTATGAGGCTTGTCAAGTGTCACACATAATTCCCAATAAAACCGTTGCAGAATTCGAGGCGCAGCGACTGGCTTTACAGGATTTGCTTGATCGGCAACGGGACTCCGCTAGCCGCAACCGAATGGGACAATTCGCGACGCCGACCGACTTGGCCGTTGATATTCAACGCTATGCGAACAGGCATTTCGCAAAAGACGAGAAGGTGCGATTCATCGATCCGGCCATCGGCACGGGAGCGTTCTATTCGGCTTTGCTGGGTGTTTTTCCGCAAGATCGCATCAGTGCTGCCGTGGGATATGAAGTCGATCCGCATTACGGCGGTTCGGCGAAGAAACTGTGGGGCAAGACTGGTCTGGATATTCGCCTCGAGGACTTCACTCAAGCCGAGGCGCCGCTTCCTGCCGAAAAATTCAATCTGCTGATTTGCAATCCGCCATATGTGCGACATCATCACATTGTCAGCGGTGAGAAACAGCGATTGAAGATGCGCGCGCGAAACGCTTGCGGGGTGGAGATCGGCGGACTGGCCGGTCTCTATTGCTATTTTCTGGGTTTGAGTCATGTTTGGATGGCCGATAATGCTCTGGCAGGCTGGTTGATTCCAAGCGAGTTCATGGATGTGAATTACGGCGTCTCGGTGAAGAGTTATCTGCTCGACAAGGTTACGCTCTTGCATATTCACCGTTTCGATCCGAATGAAGTGCAGTTCGGTGACGCGCTTGTGTCGTCGGCGGTTGTGTGGTTCCGCAACAAGCCGCCTCTGACTGGGGGGAATATACGATTCACTTTCGGCGGAACGCTGCAACGACCGAGGCTGGAACGATCCGTTTCGGTGGAAACCCTGCGCCGCGATGCAAAGTGGACGCGCTATCCGGTGAAGGAATCCCACGAAACGGTGGGCGGGGCGGTGCTGGGTGATTTGTTCAAGATCAAGCGGGGCATTGTTACCGGTAACAACAGTTACTTCATATTGTCGCAACGGAAAATTGCGTCCCGTGGGTTGCCCATCGACGCATTCAAGCCGATTCTGCCAAGCCCACGCTATGTTCCGGACGACGAAATTACATCTGATTGCGATGGCAATCCGGTGTTGGAGCGGCGATTGTTTCTGCTGGATCCGCCGTGGACGGAAGATGAGATCAGGAAGCGCTACCCGAATCTGTGGATTTATTTGCAAGAAGGCAGAGCGGCGGGCACCGCCGATCGCTATATTTGCCGACATCGGGCGATGTGGTACGCGCAAGAATACCGCCCTCCGGCACCGTTTGTTTGCACTTATCTTGGGCGGAGCGACAAGAAGAACGGTAGGCCGTTCCGCTTCATTCTGAACCATTCGAAGGCGACGGCGGCGAATGTATACCTGATGTTGTACCCACGGGCGCCTGTTGCGCGCGCTTTGTCGGATCGGCCGGAACTGAAGAGGCGGGTGTGGGAATATCTGAACCGGATTTGCCCGCAGGCTATGCTCGGTGAAGGTCGCGTCTACGGGGGCGGGCTGCACAAACTGGAACCGAGGGAACTGGGAAACGTCCCGGCGGAGGCGTTGGTCGAGCTGTTTCCCGCATTGGCGAAGCGACGATTGGAAGTCCAAGCCGATCTGTTTGTGCCTGTGGGCGGTTCCGCTGTGCTCAACGAGGGCGTTGCGTAACGATTCTCTTCTCCTCCTTGCGACACGCGGGGCCGAATAATCGGCACGGTAGATGCGCGGGGCGCGCCGCCGCCGACCCCGCCGCACCACTCAGGCCAAACGAATCGAATCGCCGAAACTCTCCCTGTATCTCGCCTCGAATTCGGATTTGTCGAATCTGTGGTTCTGCGTGCCGTGTTGTTCGATCTTGATGCCGCCGAGGAGGGAGGCGATTTGCCCGCTGGTTTGCCAGTCGAGGTGGTGGGCGAGGCCGTATAGCAAGCCGGCGCGGAAGGCGTCGCCGCAGCCGGTGGGGTCCCTCGCTTGATCGATGGGCACCGCGGCAATGTGAATGCAGGCGCCGTCGCTGTGGATGTCGGCGCCGCGTGCGCCGCGAGTTACCACCAGAGATTGGGTGCGGGCGGCGATTTGTTCGAGACTCTTGCCGGTTTTTTCCTGCAGCAGTTCGGCTTCGTAGTCGTTGACCACTATGTGGGTTGCCTGCTCGATGAATTGATCCAGCTCGGCGCCGGTGAACATGGGCAGCCCTTGGCCGGGGTCGAAGATGAAGGGGATGTCGGCGCGGGCGAATTGCGCCGCGTGTTGGATCATGGCTTCGCGCCCGTCCGGGGCGACGATGCCCAAATCGATTCCAGCGGCGTCGGCGGCGGCGTCGGTTACCCGATTGCGGTGGGCGTGCTCCATGGCGCCGGGGTGGAAGGCGGTGATCTGGTTGTTGTCCGCATCGGTGGTTACGAATGCCTGAGCGGTGAAGGCGCCCGGCACTTCGACCACGTGAGTCAGGTCGATGCGGTTTTCCTCCAGCCAGCTGCGATACGGCGCGAAATCCTCCCCCACGGTGCCCATGGGCAGCGGGTCGCCGCCGAGCAATTTCAGGTTGTAGGCGATATTGCCGGCGCAGCCGCCGAATTCCCGCCGCAGTTCCGGCACGGCGAAGCATACATTGAGGATGTGCGTCTGTTCGGGAAGGATGTGGTTCTTGAACCGGTCGTGGAACACCATGATGGTGTCGTAAGCGAAGGAACCGGTGATCAGGGTGGGCATGGGCGGGTTGCGGCGGCGCTCAGGAACTCAGGAAACTCAGGAACGCGAGCGATTGAATACCGGAGGCGGAGTCGGCTTCTTGGCGGCGCAGTTCTTGCATTTGCCGTAGAGGGTGAGGGCGTGGTCGTGGATGATGAATCCGTGGTCTTTCGCCACCTTCTCCTGCTGCGCCTCGATGTGCTTGTCAAAAAATTCGGTAACGCTGCCGCATTCGATGCACACCATATGGTCGTGGTGGGCTTCGTCGTTGAGCTCGAATACCGCCCGCTCGCCCTCGAATTTATTGCGGATTACCAGCCCAGCGTTTTCAAACTGGGTCAGCACCCGATAGATGGTGGCGAGGCCGATGGACTGATCGTCTTCGAGCAGTACCCGATACACATCTTCCGCCGCCATATGCCGCACCTCGCTGTTTTCCAGCACCGACAACACCTTGAGGCGAGGGAGGGTAGCCTTCAGTCCTGCTTGCTGGAGATCGGCGCTGCTTGCCACGGGGAATCGGAATCGGTTTCGTCTTGATTGGAGGCAACGCGGAATTATACCCCACCCGCGCCGCCGCCGCCGTGCCGACCTGCGCGACAGATGGCCGGTAAGTCGCCGTGCAGGCCGGCGGCGAATTTCGCCAGCGTGATTTTCAGCGGGGAAACGGAGTCCGCCAGATTCATGCCGATGCTGCGCGCGCTTTTGGCGGCGGCCAGGGGGCTGCCGAAGATGTCCTTGAAACCCGCCATCATCGCCAATACCAGCGCATTGTCGCCGCGCCGCCAGCGTTCGTAGCGCCGCAGCACGCTGTAGCGGCCGATGTCTCTGCCGTGGTCGCGCGCGTGCGCCGCCACCTCGGCCAGCGCGGCTGCGTCGACAAAGCCGATGTTGGCGCCGAGTCCGGCGAGGGGGTGGGTGATGTGGGCGGCATCCCCCACCAGCGCGACCGAATCGGCGATGTACCGGTCGGCGTGGTGTTGGGCGAGGGGGAAGCGTTGACGCGGTTGGCACTCGCCGAGTTCGCCGAGTTCGTGGTGGAACAGCGGCTGCAGGCGGTCGAGGAACTGCGCCGAATCCAGCGCCATGAGCTGGTCCGCCAGCTCGCGGTCGCAGGACCACACCACGGCGCAACGCCCGTCCGCCAGCGGCAGCATCGCCACCGGGCCGGTTTCGAGAAAGCATTGGCGGGCGGTCGCGCCGTGCTCGCGGGCGGTGTGCAGCGTGGTAACGATGGCGTCCTGAGCGAAGTCGGAGAAGGTGGTGTCTATGCCGCTCAGCGTTCGCAATCGGGAGTTTGCGCCGTCGGCGCCGACCAGTAGCCGGGTTTCGACCTCGCCCCCGCTGCCGCCTCCTCCGCCGCCCAGAGAGACGAGCAAACGCCCGCCGCGCCGCTCGATGGCGTCGACCTCGGTGTCGTCCATGACGACAACATTGTAGCTGTGCCGCAGTTTCGCCATCATCGCCGCCACCATCACCCGATTCTCGATGATGTAGCCGAGGCAATGCTCGCCCAGATCGGCGGCGTTGAACGAGATTTTCGCCGAACTGTTGTCATCCCACACCCGCATGGCGTGGAAGCCGCTCACCTCGCACGGGTCGATTCCTACCCACACATCCAGCGCCTCGAGCAGATTGCGCACGGCCACATTGACGGCGCTGACGCGCCCATCCTGAGGCGAGCGCCGATGCGAGTCGAGGGCGCGCGCCTCCACCACGGCGACTTTGAAGCCCTGACGGGCGAACAGGCAGGCGCTGGCCGCGCCAATCAGGCCGGCGCCCGCCACCACCACATCAAACCGCTTGGGCATGGACGCGCGCCTCGGCTCCGTCTCAGCTCTCGCCATCCGGCACAACGGGCAGTCCCGCACCCAGCCGCGACGGTTTGCCGGCCAGGCCCATGGTGCGCCGCAACAACAGCCGCTTGGCGGTTGGCGAAAATTCGATGCCGGCGAGGGCGAGATTGCGCGCCAGTTGGATGGTTTTGCGCCGACTGCCGAACAGCCGAATCAGGCCGTCGGTAAACATGCCCACCCGCACGGTTTCCCGCCGCCGCAGGGCGGCGTATTCGCCAAGCACCGCCGAGCCGCCGATGTCCCGCCCCTGCCGCCGCGCGCGCGTGATGATCTCGGCCAGCACGGCGGCATCGCGCAGCCCGAGGTTGAAGCCTTGCCCGGCCACCGGATGGACGCTGTGGGCGGCGTTGCCGATGACCGCGACCCGTTGGCCGACCGGATTTTTCATCCGCTGGTAGCGCAGGGGATAACATTTTCGCGCGCTGGGTCGGCTGAAATTGCCGGCGCGGTCGCCGAACACCCGTTGCAGTTCGGCGACGAACTCGGCGTCCGACAGCGCCAAGCGAGGCGTCAGCCGCTCGGCGCCGGTAGTCCACACCACTGCGTAGCGCCGCTCGCTGTGCGGTAGTAGCGCCAGCGGCCCCTCGCCGGTGAATCGCTCGAATGCGCGCCCGCGATGGGCGCGGTCGGTTTCGACCACGCTGAGAATCGCGCTTTGCCGGTACTTGCTGCCGTCGGCGTCGGGTTGCAGGCCGAGCCGCCCGGCCAGCGGCGAGCGCCCGCCGTCCGCCAGCACCACTAGAGCGGCTTCCAGCGTGCTCCTTTTGCCGCCTTCGTCGCTTTTGCCGTTACGGGATATGCCGACCTCGGCCACCCGTTGGCGCTGGGTCAGCTGTTCCGCCGTGGCCGGGCAGTGCAGGGAAACGGCGGCGCTGCGATTCAGATGCCGATGCAGAATCCGCCCGAGGACGCGGCTCGCCACCACATAGCCGAGGGCGCCGCCGACGCCGGCATCGCTGGGGCGCAGGTGAGTCATGCCGAAATGGCCGCGGTCGGATACATGGATTTCCCGAATGGGCTCGGCGTGCGGCGCAATCTCGCTCCACAGGCCGAGGCCGGTGTAGATGCGGCGGGCGTTGTCGGTCAGGGCGATGGTGCGCTCGTCGAAACTCGGTTGCGCCTCGGCGTCGGGCGCGAACGCCTCGACCACCGCCACTCTCAGCTCCAACCCCAACCGCGTGCCGCTGGATTCCAGCGCCGCCGCCAGACTGGCGCCGACCAGTCCGCCGCCGACGATGACCACATCCGGCGACTGCGTCATGCCCCCGCCATCCACGCCTCGATGTCCTCGATTTCCTTGGGGGCATCGGCGGACAGGTTTTCGTTGCCGGTGCGCGTGACCAGAATATCGTCCTCGATGCGTATGCCGATGTTGTGCCATTTCTCGTCGATGTCGTCCGCCGGGGTGATGTATAGGCCGGGCTCGACGGTCAGCACCATGCCGGCTTCCAGCAGCCGCCATTGGTCGTCGATCTTGTAATCGCCCACATCGTGCACATCCATCCCCAGCCAGTGGCCGGTGCGGTGCGGGTAGAACCGCCGGCAGGCGTCGGTTTCGATGAGTTCGTCGCGCTCGCCGCGTAGCAGGCCGAGGTCGATCAGCCCGTCGGTCAGGGTCGCCGTGGCGGCATCGTGGTAGTGGTTCAGCGGCCGTTCCGGCTGAATCGATTCGATGGCGGCTTTTTGCGCCGCCAGCACCACTTGGTAGAGAGATTTTTGCGCATCGCTGAATTGGCCGTTGACCGGAAAGGTGCGGGTGATGTCGGCGGCATAGCAGTCCAGTTCGGCGCCGGCGTCAATCAGCAGCAGTTCGCCGTCTCGCAGCATTCGGTTGTTGTCCGTGTAGTGCAGGATGCAGGCGTTTTCGCCGCCGGCGACGATGGCGGGGTAGGCCGGCCACTCGCTGCCGCCGAGGCGGAATTCGCATTCGAGTTCCGCCTGAATTTGGTATTCGTAGCGCCCCGGCGCGGTGGCCCGCATGGCGCGCCGATGAGCCGCCGCCGACAGTTTGGCGGCGCGGCGCATGAGTTTTTGCTCGTCTCGCTTCTTGATGAGGCGCATTTCGTGCAGGATATGCCCCAGATCGACCAGTTCCCCGGGAGCGTGGATGTCGGCGTTCTGGCGGGCGCGGATGTTGCTGATCCAGCGCAGCAGGTCGCCGTCGAAATCCGGCCAGCGCCCCATGGTGGCGTACACCGTGGTGCGGTTTTCCAGCAGAGGCGGCAGGTGCTTGTCGAGTTCGTCTATGGGGAAACTGCGGTCGGCACCGTAAACTTCGACGGCGCCGGCGAGGCCCTGACGGCGTCCCTCCCATCTTTCCCTGTGGGCGTCCCGTTCCCGGCAAAACAGCAGGAATTCCCCCTCGGGCCTGCCCGCCGCCAGCACCGCCACGGCTTCCGGTTCGGGGAAATGGGTGAGGTAGTAGAAATCGCTGTCCGGGCGAAACGGGAACAGTACATCGCCGTTGCGCGGCTGATGGGGCGCGGTCGGGATGATGGCGATGCCGTCTCCCATGAAGTCCATCAGGTCGCGGCGGCGGCGGCGGTGTATTTCGCGGTCGAATTCGGGATTCATCGGCTTTCGTCTCTCCTCTACTCACTCGCCCTCGCGGCGGTGGCGGGCGCGGCGGGATTGAGTTCCTCGAAGATCAGCCGGGCGGCGACCCGCAGGTATTCCTCGAGTTCGCACAACTGGCGTTCACTCTGTTCGTCGGCGCGCGCGTCGCCGTCGAGGCGGCTGATTTCCATGATGTCGTCGATGGATTCGCGCACCGTGTCGGGGATGTCGTCGAGCCGCCCGGCGCCGTCGTGCAGGAATCCCTGCATGAAGCCGCCGCACCAGTCCGCCAGCGCCTCGATGCGTCGCGCGAGATCGCAATCCTCATCCGGCAGCAGCAGGGTGAAGGCGAAGTCGTCGGACTGCAAATCCCGCAGGATCAGGCCGTACATGCCTTCGAGCAGGTCGATGTCCGCCTTCTCCGTCATCTGCAGCAGCCACGCCTTGGCGCCCAGCTGCTCGCCGGGGATGCCGCGGCAGGCGAGGGCGCTGAGCAGCCCGTGTGCTTCGGCGGCGCCGCCGTTCCAGCTGGATGTCTTCAGCCGCTCGTCGAGTTGCCGGTAGATTTTCGCTTGGAATTGCCCGGTCGGGGGCGCTAGGGTGTCGTTCATGTTCATCGCATTATTGTAACCCGTAACCCGCAGGCGGCATCCTCAGGGCGAAATGTACTTTTCGGCGATAAGCATTTGACGCGCCTCGGCGGGCGATTTATATTCCCCATCGAAATCCCAAGACGAACCCGGTGAACCAGACCATACAAAAACTCGAACGGCGCACCGCCGACCTGATCAAGATCGCAGAGAGCGTGCGCCGGGAAAACGAGGTGTTGCGCAACGACCTGCGCATGTTGCAGCAGACCTGCCAGTCCTTGCAGGAAAAGAACCGCATCGCCCACGGGCGAGTCGAGCAGATCGTGGCGCGCCTGAAATCTCTCGAAGTTTGACTAGCCGCCCATGCAAAAAGAAAGCGTAAAGGTGAGCATCATGCAGCGCGAATTCACCGTCGCCTGCAGCGCCGAGGAGAGTCGCGGCGTGGTCGAGGCGGCGGCCTATCTCGACCAGCAGATGCGCGCGGTTTCCCGCGGCGGGCGGGTGTTGGGCATCGACCGTTGCGCCATCATGGCGGGGTTGAACATCAGCCATGAACTGCTGGCGTTGCGCCGGGCGGCGGGCGAGGACGAGCAGACCCATTCCCGGCTGGAAAGTTTGCACCAGCAGGTGGACGAGGCGATCACCAACCTGCGGCAGGTGGGCGGGTAGCGTTCGCTGTCCGGTTGATCCGTTTCCCCGCGCGATTGCCGCGCCGACTAGTATCCCCCGATTTCATTTCCCCATGCTACAATAGCCCCTGCGCTGCCTGCGGTGTTCGTGATGTTTGCCGAATCCCTTAGGACCTAATCCAAAGTGTAGGGCACCAGAGTCAGGTCGCGGGCGTGCATCGCCACTGCTACTGAATCAGTACGCTGCTGGTGATCCCGAAGCGACCTCAGGCGCCCACTTGAATCTTCCGGTTCAAGGCAACGCAGGCACACGGCACCGGCGGGCAGCGTCTATTTCGATGGTCGATGGTCGATGGTTGATGGTCGATTATCGATTATCGATTGCGTGGTAGGGGTTTGTTGTCTGAAGCCAACGATCAACGACCAACGAAAACGAAGTTTGGGCGTGTTGACCACATCGGGATGAGCATGCACCCGGCTGAGGGGAAATCCGAGTTGCGGAAATTGTTGCGGCAGCGGCGCCGCGCCCTCGGGGCGGCGCGACAGGCGCAGGCGGCGGCCGCTTTGGCCGAGCAGCTGGCGGCATTGCCGGCCTTCGGGCAGAGCGAATCCGTCGCGTTGTATCTGGCCAACGACGGCGAGATCGATCCTGCCGAGGCCATGCGCTGGCGTCTTGATCGCGGCAAGCGGTGCTATGTGCCGATCATCGGCGGCATCGGCGGCGAGGGGAATGTGTTGCGATTCGGCGAGGTTACGCCGCACACCCGCTTCCGGCGCAATCGATTCGGCATCGCCGAGCCCGCGCTGTCGGCGGACGAATTGATCGACGCCGGTGATCTCGACTTGGTGTTGCTGCCGTTGGTGGGATTCGACCGGCGCGGCAATCGCATCGGCATGGGCGGGGGGTTTTACGACACCACCTTCGCGTTCAAGCAGCGCCGCCCGCACGCGCTTCCCCGGCTGGTCGGGTTGGCGCATGAAATCCAGCGTCTCGACGAGATCGACGCGGAAAACTGGGACATCCCCATCGCCGAGGTGGTTACCGATGAACGGGTATATCGATGCGAACCGGCGTAAACGGGGAATCGGAGTAATTTTCTATGCAATACTGGTTGATGAAGAGCGAACCGGGCGAATTTTCCATCGACGATCTGGCGCGGGTCGGGGTGGAGCCGTGGGACGGCGTGCGCAATTATCAGGCGCGCAACTTCATGCGCGATGAAATGGCGGTCGGGGATCGGGCGTTTTTCTATCACTCGAGCTGCAAGACGCCCGCCATTGTCGGCACCATGGAAATCGCCAGCGAAGCCTACGCGGACGCGACCGCCTTCGATCCGGAAAACTCCCACTACGATCCGAAGAGCGATCCCGAAAACCCCACTTGGATGCTGGTCGATGTGGCATTCCTCGGCAAACTGGAAAAACCCGTTACCTTGACGCAGTTGCGGCGCGAGCCGGCTCTGGCCGATATGCGACTGCTGCAGCGCGGCAACCGCTTGTCCGTCATGCCGGTGGAACAACGCCATTGGCAACACATTCTGGAGATGATCACACCATGAAACGTTCCGCATTCATCATTCTATTCACGCTGTTGGCTGCGACCGGGCTGTCCGTGGCGCCGCTACATGGCCAAACCGAAGGAGAAAAAACCATGACCAACACGGTCAAACTGTCCACCACTCTGGGCGAAATCGAAATCGAACTCTATCCGCAGGAGGCGCCCGTCAGCGTGCGCAATTTCGTCGAATATGTGGAGTCCGGGCACTTCGACGATCTCATCTTCCATCGCGTCATCCCCGGATTCGTGATTCAGGGCGGCGGCTTCACCAGCGACATGCGCCAGCGCCAGACCCGCCCGCCCATCCAAAACGAGGCGGAAAACGGCCTGAAAAATCTCACCGGCACCCTGTCCATGGCGCGCACGCCGGATCCGCATTCGGCCACCTCCCAGTTTTTCATCAACCTCGCCGACAACGCTTTCCTCGACCACACCGCGCCGACTCCGCAGGGCTGGGGTTACGCGGTATTCGCGCGGGTGACCGGCGGCATGGATGTGGTGGAGCAGATCGCCGCCCAGCCAACCGGCACGGTGGGCGTATATCAAGATGTACCCCTCGAACCCATCGTGATCAACAGGGCGGAAATGGTGGCGCGCTGAGTGCCCCACGCCTGTTCCACGCCTACCGGTGTACAATCCCCGCACGAAACCCCCATCCCCGTTATCGCCCGTGACGCCTAAACTGCATGTCAAAACATTCGGCTGTCAGATGAATGAATACGATTCATCGCGCATGGCCGATCTGCTTCGCGCCAGCCACGGCTATGAAACCACCGACGATCCCGACGATGCCGACCTGCTGTTGCTGAACACCTGCTCGGTGCGGGAAAAAGCGCAGGAGAAGGTGTTTTCCCAACTGGGGCAGTGGCGCCGCCTCAAGGCGCGCAAACCGGAACTGGTCATCGGCGTGGGGGGGTGCGTCGCCAGTCAGGAAGGGGAGATGATCCTGCGGCGGGCGCCGTTTGTCGATATCGTCTTCGGCCCGCAAACCCTGCACCGGCTACCGGCCATGCTCGACCGCGCCGCTCGGCGTGGTAAATCGGTCGATGTTACCTTCCCCGAAATCGAGAAATTCGACTGCCTGCCGCCGCCCGGCGCCGACGGCGTCAAGGCGTTCGTTTCGATCATGGAGGGCTGCAGCAAATACTGCTCCTTCTGTGTGGTGCCGTACACTCGCGGCACCGAGTTCAGCCGCCCCTTCGACGATGTGATCACCGAGGTGTACGGCCTCGCCCGTCAGGGCGTGCGCGAGGTCAATCTGCTTGGGCAGAATGTCAACGGCTATCGCGGGCCGCGGCACGACGGCGGACAGGTCGATCTGGCCGAACTGCTCCACTATGTCGCCGCGATAGACGGCATCGAACGGATTCGCTACACCACCTCCCACCCCCTCGATTTCACCGATTCGCTGGCGCGCGCCTACGCCGAAATCCCCCAGTTGGCCGGCCACCTGCATCTGCCGGTGCAAAGCGGTTCCGACCGCATACTGGGCTTGATGAAGCGCGGCTACAGCGCGGACGAATACTGCGCTTGGATCGACAAAATCCGCGCGAATCGAGCGGATATTTCCCTGTCCTCGGATTTCATAGTCGGCTTCCCCGGCGAACTCGACGCCGACTTCGCCGCCACCATGGATCTGATCGATCTCGTCGGCTACGACCAATCGTTCAGCTTCCTATACAGCCCGCGTCCGGGGACACCGGCGGCGCAGTTGCCGGACGATGTGCCACTGGAGGTGAAGAAGGAGCGATTGCAGGTGCTGCAGCAGCGCATCGGCGAAATGGCCGCCGCAATCAGCGCGCGGATGGTCGGCAGCGAGCAGTCGGTGCTGGTGGAAGGCCCTTCGCGCAAGGACGCGAGCCAGCTGGCGGGGCGCACCGAGAACAACCGCGTGGTGAATTTCGACGGGCGCGCGGAGGAGATGGTCGGGGAATTGGTCGCGGTGCGCATCACCGAGGCGCTACCCAATTCCCTGCGCGGCGTAGTGTCGGCGGGGTCGGCGAGGTGGTCGGGGAGGAGGCAGGTTGCCTGAGGCATCCCGCCGCCGGAGTTTGTCGCCGCGTTGAGCAAGGCGATCCTGTTCCAGCTGCTGCCCGCCGAGAACGAGCGGCTGTCTCAGGTGTGCGGGGAACTGGACGCGCATCTGCAGCAAATCGAAGATCGGCTGGATGTGCGCATCTCCCAGCGCCACAATGCCTTTCGCGTTACCGGTGCCAACCACGCCGCCAGCCGCGCCGAATCCGTCATCCGCAGTCTGTTTGAAATGACCAAATACAAGAGCGAGCCGATTACCGGCAACGATGTTCATCTGGAGTTGGCGCGCGCCGGTGCCGAGCAGGCGCAGTCGCCCGACGAGCGCAAGGCGGACGCAGCGAAGAAAGAGGTCGTGGTCAAACTGCGCAAACACCTCATTCGCGGCCAAAACCCGCGCCAGCGCAAATACCTGCAGCGCATCGCCAGCCACGACATCAACTTCGCCATCGGCCCGGCCGGCACCGGCAAGACCTATCTGGCGGTGGCATGCGCCATTCAGGCGCTTTCCGAGGGCCGGGTCGCGCGCATCCTGCTGGTTCGTCCGGCGGTGGAGGCGGGCGAGAAACTGGGCTTTCTGCCCGGCGACATCGGCGAGAAGATCGACCCCTATCTGCGCCCGCTGTTCGACGCCCTGTACGACATGCTGGGATTCGACCGGGTGGGCAAATTGATCGCGCGCGGCACCATCGAGCTGGCGCCGCTGGCGTACATGCGCGGGCGCACCCTCAACGAGTCCTTCGTGATTCTCGACGAGGCGCAAAACACCACGGCGGAGCAGATGAAAATGTTCCTGACGCGCATCGGTTTCGGCTCCCGAGCGATCGTTACCGGCGACATCACCCAGATCGATTTGCCGCGAGAGCAACGCTCCGGGCTCAAGCACGCCCGGCAGGTGTTGGGGGGAATCGACGGCATCAGTTTCACCAGATTCCTGCCCGAGGATGTGGTGCGCCACCCGCTGGTGCAGCGCATAGTCGAAGCCTACGAGCAGTCCGGCGGCTAGTGCGGCCGCAACCACCACTGCAACTGCAGGTCGCCTGTGCCGACCACCGGGTGGTTCCCAACCTCGGCCGGATCGAACGCTGGATCGGCGCCGCATTGGCGCAGGTTGGGTGCCGGGGGGAATTGACCGTGCGCGTGGTCGATCAATCTGAAATGGCCGATCTCAATCATCGCTATCGCGGCAAGAGCGGCGCCACCGATGTGTTGTCCTTCCCGTTCGAGGCCGAGGCCGAGGCTGATTTGCCGCTGGAGATTCTCGGCGATGTGGTGATCTGCGCGCCGCTGGTGGCCGCTCAGGCCGAATCGCTGGGGGTACCGCTGATGGATCATTGGGCGCACATCGTCATTCACGGCGTCCTGCACCTGTGCGGCTGGGATCATCAGTTGGTTGCGCAGGCCGAGCGGATGGAATCTCTGGAACGGGATATTCTCGCCGCCCTCGGCATACCCCACCCGCCCTCGCCCGAGTGATCTGCCCACTTTGCCCCCGCCCCCGCCCGCACCGATGAAACCCCTGCCCGCAACCCTGCTCGCATTCGGCGCGGGATGCGCCAACGCCCTTTCGTTCGCCCCGCTTGGTTGGTGGCCGTTGTGCCTGCTTAGTTTCGCCGCGCTGTTCGCCCTGTGGCGTGCCGACAGCCGCGCCGCCGCCGCTTGGCACGGATTCGTCTACGGGCTGGGTATGTTCGGAGTCGGAATTTCCTGGATTCAAGTCAGCATTCACAATTTCGGTGGTATGCCGCCCGTGCTCGCCGGTCTGTGCGTTTTATTGCTGGTGCTGGCGATGTCATGGTTTCCGGCTCTCGCCGGATTCGTACAGGGATGCGCGCGCAGTCGGGCGCGAACCGGTCGTGCCGCTACCATTCGGTTGGCGGCGATCATGCCGAGCGTGTGGTTGTTGACCGAGTGGTTGCGCGGCTGGCTGTTCACCGGCTTCCCCTGGCTGACCACCGGCTACGCCATGCTCGACACCCCCATCGCCGGTTTCGCCCCTCTCGGCGGGGTGTATCTGGTCAGTTTGCTGACCCTGACCACGGTGGGCGCGTTGTCGGCGCTGCTGGGCGAGAAATGCCGTGGGAATGCGCTGCTGGCGTTTCTACTGGGGCTGATCTGGCTGGGCGCGTGGCAACTGTCCGCCACCCCCTGGACGCAAGCTCGGGACGGGGCGATCTCCGTGGCGATCGTGCAGAACAATGTGCCGGTAACGCTCAAGTGGGACGGCGCCAGAAGCGCGCGCATCGTGCGGGAGTATCTCGCGCAAAGCGCCCGCCATCGGGATGTGGATGTGGTGGTCTGGCCGGAAGCGGCGGTGCCCGATTATCTCGACCGCCTGCCCGCGAATTTCCACCGGCAAATCCGCGCCCACCCCGCCGACTTCATCTTCGGCGTGCTCACCCGCGCCGCCGCCGGCGATGGCAACGGCAACGGCGCTTGGCGGTACTACAACAGCATCGCCGCACTCAGCGGCCATGACCGCATCTCCCTCTACCACAAACAGCATCTGGTTCCATTCGGCGAGTTTCTGCCGTTGCCGTGGCTACGCCCGCTGCTGGATATGATGAACATTCCGATGTCGGATTTCGCCCATTGGCGGCAGCCTCAGAGCGCGCTGGCGGCGGCGGGAAATTTATTCGCCGCCTCGATTTGCTACGAGGACGCCTTCCCGCAGGAATGGCGTCGTCAGGTGCCGGCCTCCGGCATACTGCTCAATGTCAGCGAGGATATGTGGTTTGGCGATTCGCTGGCGCCGCATCAGCGCTTGCAGATGGCGCGCTTTCGCTCGCTGGAAAGCGGGCGGTACATGATTCGCGCGTCCAACAACGGCCTGTCCTCGGTCATCGACTGGCGTGGCCGGGTGGTCGCCGTCGCGCCGCAATTCGTCAAGACCGTAGTCACCGCCAGCGTGCAGCCGCGCGCGGGCGTTACCCCCTACACCGCATTCGGCGATTGGCCGGCGTTGATTGTGGCCGTGGCGCTGGGCGCGTTGGGCACATTGGGGTTGTTGTTCGCCGAGCGGGAATTGCGCTAGAATTCGCGCCCGTGAGCGAGCCGCGTGCTCGTGAAATTCCGTCAATCCCCCAACTCCCAACTCGTGAGGCGATTTTCTCCATGACCACTCAAACAATCAGACATCCCACATTGGCGACCGTACTCTGGCAGAGTGAAGGTCGATGGCACGCTTTCTTCCGCGCAGCCGCTCTGGCAGTGGCCGGTTCCGTTCTGATAGCGCTTTCGGCCAAAGTTTCGATTCCCCTTCAGCCGGTTCCGATCACCATGCAAACATTTGTGGTGTTGGTCATCGGCGTGGCCTACGGTTGGCGGCTCGGCGCGCTGACCGTGTTGCTCTACCTAGCCGAAGGCGCCTACGGTCTGCCGGTATTTGCCAAAGGGGGCGGTCTCGGCATTCTCTTCGGGCCGACCGGCGGGTATCTGTTTGGATTCGTCGTGGCCGCGGCGGTTTGCGGCTATCTGGCGGAGCGCGGCTGGGATCGGCGCGCGCACACCACCTTCGCCGCCATGCTCATCGGCAACCTGATCATCTACGCCTTCGGCTTGGTGCATCTGGGCAGCGTGATCGGCTGGGACAAGCCCGTGCTGAGTCTCGGAATGTACCCGTTCCTGATTGGCGACCTGTTCAAGATCATCCTCGCCATGGTGGTGTTGCCGAGCGTGTGGAAACTGCTCGGCAAGTAGGGCGAAACGTTTCAATCCCGATAGCGGAGCATCGCCGTGTTGGAAGAATATGAAAAACAGGTAGCCGAGCGCGCCGCGCTGGGCATCGTTCCTCGTGTGCTGGATGCCGGCCAGACCGCGCAGCTGGTGGAGTTGTTGAAAGCCCCGCCCGCGGGACGCGAGGCGCAGCTGCTCGACCTGATTCGCAATCGAGTCGCCGCCGGCGTCGACCCAGCCGCTTATATCAAGGCGGCATTCCTCGCCGCCGTGGTTCGCGGCGAGGCGAAATCTCCGGTGATCGAACGCGAACTGGCGGTGGAACTGCTCGGCATGATGCACGGCGGCTACAACATCGAGCCGCTGATCGCCTGCCTAGACGAACCGCAGTTGGCGGACGGCGCGGTGCGGGCGCTCTCCCACACCATCCTGATGTTCGACGCTTTCTACGATGTGGCCGAGCGCGCCGAAGGGGGTAGCGATAGCGCCCGCAAGGTGTTGCAGTCCTGGGCCGACGCGGAGTGGTTCACCGCGCGCGACGAGGTGCCTGCGACCATCACGGTAACGGTGTTCAAGGTGCCCGGCGAGACCAATACGGACGATCTGTCGCCGGCGCCGGATGCGTGGTCGCGTCCGGATATTCCGCTGCACGCGCTGGCGATGCTGAAGAATCCGCGTCCGGGTCTGGCCGACAACCCCCTCGAAATTCTGGCGCAGTTGAAGAAGAAGGGTTTCCCGGTGGTATATGTCGGCGATGTGGTCGGCACCGGTTCCTCGCGGAAATCCGCGGTCAATTCCGTGTTGTGGCATACCGGCGAGGATATTCCCGGCATCCCCAACAAGCGCGCCGGGGGGTATTGCTTCGGCGGGCAGATCGCGCCGATCTTCTTCAACACGCTGGAAGATTCCGGCGCCCTGCCCATCGAAATGGATGTGAGCGGGATGGAAATGGGGGATGTGATCGATGTGCATCCGTATAAAGGCGTGGTTTGCCGCCACGATAGTGATGAAGTGATCAGCGAATTCAAGATAAAAACCGAAGTCCTGTTGGACGAGGTTCGCGCCGGTGGGCGCATCAACCTGATCATCGGTCGCGGCCTGACCGCGCGGGCGCGCCAAGCCCTCGGCCTCGGCGAAAGCGAGGTGTTTCGCAAACCGTCTCCACCGGCGCAAAGCGATCGCGGCTATACACTGGCGCAAAAGATGGTGGGCCGCGCCTGTGGTCTGGACGGTGTGCGTCCCGGCCAATACTGCGAGCCGAAGATGACCACCGTGGGCTCTCAGGACACCACCGGCCCGATGACCCGAGACGAACTCAAGGACCTCGCCTGCCTCGGCTTCCAGTCGGATCTGGTTATGCAGTCCTTCTGCCACACCTCGGCCTATCCCAAGCCGGTGGACATCGAAACCCAACACAGTTTGCCGGACTTCATGATGGATCGCGCCGGCATATCCCTGCGCCCCGGCGACGGCATCATCCACTCGTGGATGAATCGCATGCTGCTGCCCGACACCGTCGGCACCGGCGGCGACTCCCACACCCGCTTCCCCATCGGCATTTCGTTCCCGGCGGGCTCCGGCTTGGTGGCGTTCGCCGCCGCCACCGGCGTCATGCCGCTGGACATGCCCGAATCCGTGCTGGTGCGCTTCAGCGGCGAAATGCAGCCGGGCATAACCCTGCGCGATCTGGTGCACGCCATCCCATTTGTGGCCATCAAGAAGGGCCTGTTGAGCGTGGAGAAAGAGGGCAAGAAGAACATCTATTCCGGGCGGGTGCTGGAAATCGAGGGACTGCCCGACCTCAAGGTGGAGCAGGCGTTCGAGCTGGCCGATGCCTCGGCGGAACGCTCCGCCTCCGGCTGCACCATCAAACTGAATCGAGAACCCATCGCCGAATACCTCACCTCCAACATCGTCATGCTCAAGTGGCTGCTCAGCCAGGGCTACCGAGACGCGCGCACCATCAACCGGCGCATCGAGGCCATGCAGGCGTGGCTGGAAGCGCCCCAACTGATGGAAGCCGACGGCGACGCCGAATACCGCGAAATCATCGACATCGATCTCAACACCATCACCGAGCCGATCCTGTGCGCGCCCAACGATCCGGACGATGCGCGGCTGCTGTCGGAAGTGGCGGGCGACCGCATAGACGAGGTATTCATCGGTTCGTGCATGACCAACATCGGCCACTTCCGCGCCGCCAGCCGCCTGCTCGACAAGATGGGCAAGGTCATCCCCACGCGCATGTGGATCGTGCCGCCCACCCGCATGGATCAGGCGCAACTGCGCGAGGAGGGGCACTACGCCATCTTCGCCCGAGCCGGCGCGCGCACCGAGCCGCCCGGCTGCTCCCTGTGCATGGGCAATCAGGCGCGCGTGGCGGACAACGCCACGGTGATATCCACCTCAACGCGAAACTTCCCCAACCGCCTCGGCCAAGGCGCCAATGTATACCTCGCGTCCTCGGAACTGTCCGCGGTGGCAGGCGTCCTCGGTCGCCTACCGACCGTCGAGGAATACATGAACGAGGCGGGCGAACTGAACGCCCTAGCCGCCGACATCTACCGCTATCTCAACTTCAACGAAATCCCCGCCTATACCGCCGCCGCCGATTCGGTGGTGCCGGAGCTGCGGTTTGCATAGTCAAAGCGGCATTACCGGTACGCGCTATCCTTTGTAATTGGACACATAGTCCAACACTTGGCGTTCCAATTCGCCGGTGGATTCGCATGGGAATATGCGCTTGTAAAAGGCGCCGCTCCATGCATTCTTACCGGTAATGGTTTTTTCTCCAGTGACGACAACGTTGACTTCCGAGCGGTCGTCTGAAAGTTCTTTGAATCTGATTGCTACATGAGCGACGGCATCCATCGTGTAGACTTGCAACGTGCCACCAGCTTCAAATACCCCGCAATCTGCCTCGCTACTGTCAAGATGTAAATTATGTGCGATGCTGATATAACCGGAGTCTTTCGACACTTGCTCGAGTCTGAAACCGGAGACGGTTACCAGATCCAACACGGCATCCCACGATACTTGATAAGAGTGGTCATATTGTCGGCTGGTTTCTTTGTCGTGTTCTGAAGGCGGTATAAATGATGGTGCCGCACAGCCACTGATAGCGATCGCAATCGCGATCATGGTAAGGGTAGATGATTTTTTCACTGTAATTCTCCGCATTTGCCAAGGTGAATCCGGCGAGGTGCCGGGTCTGCTACCTTAGCAAATGCGAAAAAACGAGCGGCAGGGAATGCCGCGCGCGAAACCCCGTTTATTTCCAAGTGCTACCCCGTCGGGCAACGCTAATACACGGCATTGCATGCACGAGAGCCCCAATAATGCAGGTCTCATCTGCTAAGGTGTGCGTGGGAGTATACGGATGCGCGGGTGGTTGTCAATCGGCCATTTCCGCGCCAGCCGACTGTTTGCTTATAGGGGAATTGGGGGCGACCTTACCGCCCCACCACCAACGATTGACCCGGATGCAGCAAAGCGTTGGGGGAAATCCGATTCCATCTGGTCAGTTGGGGGATGCTGACTCCGTAGCGGCGGGAGATGCGCCACAGGGAATCGCCGGGTTTGACCTGATGCAGGATGTCGCCTTCGCGGGTGGTGCTTTCCGCCAGCCAGCGGCCGGTGCTGAGAGGGATGCGCAATTCCTGACGCGGGTGGATCAGGCTGGAGGTGAGTTGGTTGGTGGAGACGATCGAGGACACGGTAACGCCGTATTTTTTCGCGATCTTGCCGAGATATTCCCCCGGACGCACCTGATGCCGCGCCCACCGCAGGCGCGCCTCGGCGCCGAGTTGGTCGAGGGCGGTGCGCAGTTGCGTGGAATGCGCCATCGGCACCACCAGAATATGCGGCCCGTTGGGCGGCGTCGATCCGCGCTTGTACCCCCGATTGAACCAGCGCAACCGCTCGCGATTGATGCCGCCCGCCGACGCCGCCACGCTCAGGTCGGTCTGCGATCTGGCGTCGATCATCGCCAGCGTGGGGCGGTTGGGGATGCGCTCCAAAGTGATGCCGTATTGGTCGGGCTGTTGGATGATGTTGCGTACCGCCAGCAGTTTGGGCACATAGTCGGCGGTTTCCCGGCGCAGTCGCAGGGAGGAATAATCGGTCGGCTTGTTGCGCTTGCGGTTGTCCGCCACCCGCCGCCGCACCGCGCCCTCGCCGGCATTGTAGGCGGCCAGCGCCAGCTCCCAGTCGCCGTTGAATTCCTTTTCGAGGAAGTCGAGATAATCCAGCGCCGCGCGCGTCGAGTGCACCAGATCCCGCCGCTCGTCCACCCACCAGTCCTGACGCAGGCCGAAGCGCCGCCCGGTGGAGGCGATGAATTGCCACAATCCCACCGCGTTGGAATGCGACACCGCGTCCAGCCGAAACGCGCTTTCGATGGCGGGCAGCAGCGCGATCTCCCCGGGCATCCCCCGCTTCTCCACCTCGGCGAGCACAAATGGCAGGAACCAGTGGGCGCGCTGCACCAGCCGGGCGAAATAACCGGGGCGGCTGCTGTACCAGTCCTCGAAATGACGCAGGCGGTTCGCATTCAACCGTTGGTCGGACAGGCGGAAATTGCCGCGCAATCGCGGCCACAGATTGTCGGGGGGTAGGGCGGGCGGAGTGGATTGGACGGCTTGGGCAGGTTCGGTGCCGGTGATTTGGCCGGATTCACCGTCTTCGGTGGCTTGATCCGGCTCGATACCGGTAGATTCCACGGATTCGGGCGGTTGCCGGATGGCGACAATCGCCGCCGGAGCATCCGCCATCTCGTGAGCAGTGCGAGATTGGTCGCCCGCGTCATGCCGGGCATCTTCGGCCGGCTCAACCGGATCAGCCGATTCAGCCGCCTCGGTCGGCGCGCGCAACGCCGAGGCGTATTCCAATAGCGGCGCACAGCCCGCCAACAACGCCACCAGGGCCACGGCGCTTGCCGACGATGTGATTCGGGGGAGGGGAAATTTCATCGCGCGGCATACTACCCAGTATCCCGCACGGCGTCAATCGCCTGTACGATGCCGATACATTCCGGACTCCGGGTGGTTTTCCGCGATGAACTACACTGAGGCGGGAGGTTTCTTCTTCGTCATTTGGTGTCCCCGTGCTTCTTGAAGAATTCATGCCACGATGACACCGGGATGCCTCGCACCGTTTCCATCTGCATTTGCGCGATGTAGTCTCCCATGATCCCATAGCGCGCCAAGCGTCCGAAGTTACCGCCGGAGTCGCTCTTGGGCGTATCTGAAATCTGCTCGCTTTTCGCTGGATAAGGCGACACGCGGTGCGGTATTTCGATCCCCGTATCGTGGGTGCTGCCCCGCTCATATTGCCAATAGTAGTTACGTTTCTCGGCACAATACCGGGCGAGCTGCACAAATGGTCGGGAAAGAACGGGCGCGCCCGCCAGAACATTCGACAGAACCCAAGGAACGACAACCAGCAAATCCTGAGGAGCGCAAGCGGCGGCAGTCTGAGTGAACCGGAAAGTCGGCATTTTCTCTTTGGCGAGAAGATACCAGCCTTTCATTTCGATCCCCATAAGCGGGGTCGATCCGTTGTCGATTGTGCGCAGGACGATATCGGGGAAAGTCTGCGCCTGCCGGACGAACGAATAGGTCTGGTATTTCGAATTCGGATCCCAAGCCGGGCGCAGCGTGTTCAAGGTTTTGACGAACGAGTCCTCAATGGTCGCTCCGAGTGGCGTGTTCAGCGTGAAGATGTCCGTTGCCGACAGTCCTTCAAGGTTGATCGCGGTCGTGAAGTGATCCGGAATCGCGAACAAGGCTCTTCGGACGCGCCGCCACAGGTCGAAATGTTCCCACTCGACCGGCTCGAGCGGCTTAGGCGCCGGCGAGGCGGTCAACGGCTGCATTGTAGAACTCCGGGACGATCTCCGCGCTATGACATGCCCGCCCCAAGCGCCACGCTCCTACCGCAGCGGGGCACAGGCCACCAAAGGGCTCCCATACCGTATCGCCGGGGTCGGTGCTGGCCGCAATGGCCATTTCAATGAGCTCGAGCGGCTTCTGACTGCCGTGCAGACTCTTGAATTTCCATTGCATTGCACTCCGGCTACCGGCTATGCGCTCGCCCCCTGAAACATGAGGGCGCCGCCAGACATTGGTAACACCGACCGCACAGTTGAACTTTGCACGGTTGGCAGCCCATTCGGCTGCGCTAATCGGGCGCTCGCCGTTCGTGCTGAAGTACGGGCGCCCGGCCGGATCTCCATGTTCGTTCGCAAATGCAGCCATTTGCACGAATGCGGCCGGAGGCGGGAAATACCAAAGATGATCGGCGGTAAGGTATTTTCGGGTTGCGGCGTTCCGCACGCCACAAGCGTCGTTCGCCAATCGCATGGGCAAGCCCGTGCGGATCCATTCGTGCCGCAGCCATTCCTGCATCGACAGACCATCGAAGCGAGGCGGCTTGACATATTGCACGCATGTTTCCGTAGTCACCGGGAACTTGCGCAACGTCTTGGTGTTCGCGTTTCCCGCCACATGCGACAAGCCCTTGTCCCAGATGTGGCAGTTTCGATATTCCCATCCGAATTCCACAAGAACGGGGTGAACCGTCGCCCATCCCAATTCCGAATTCCAGAACCACAGAGTCGTTTCCGCGCTGGCCCTCTTCGACCATGCCTCGATGTGGGGGCGATACCATGCCGCCAGCCCCTTGGCGGAATGCAGGTCGCCGGGGAAACCGCTCAAACCATATGGGCCATCGGCAATGATACAAACAGGCGCGGCCCACTCGGTGTAGCAGTCTTCCGCCTTCCCGTAGTGCAGCGCCACCTCGCCCCGTCGGTATTTGTCGCCCGAGTTGGGGGCGCGGCGCTGTTTGATATGAGGCCGATATTCGCCGCTGCGCGTCAGAACTGCCGTTGTCATCCGATCAAATCCGCGTAGCGGAGGCGCTTGCCGACAATCCCGGCGATGCGCCCAAGGTTGTTTGTGCAACGCAGGGCGGAATGATTATCGACATGACCATTATGCTCCAAGGTTTGTGGGTCAACTGATAACAGAATAACAGCAAAGTGAACTCTAACACGCCCGGCGAGGTGTGGACAATCGCCCCTTTCGGTATAATCCGCGCCCTCTGTCATCCCTGTCATTCCGGTTAAATCCCATGCAATCACCCGCCCGTGTCGCGCTGACCGGTGCTGCCGGTAGTATTTCCTATTCGTTGCTGTTTCGCATTGCCGCCGGCGATATGCTTGGCCGCGATCAGCCGGTCATTCTGCAACTGCTGGAGGTGCCGGCGGCGATGGACGCCCTGCACGGCGTGGTCATGGAGCTGCAGGACTGCGCCTTCCCCCTGCTCGCCGGTATCGTCGTTTCGGATGAAGCCGAGGTGGCCTTTGCCGATGCCGACTACGCACTGCTGGTGGGCTCCAAGCCGCGCGTTGCGGGCATGGAGCGCAGCGATCTTTTGCAGGACAACGGCAGGATTTTCTCCCGTCAGGGGCGGGCGATCAACGACCACGCCGCCGGATCGGTCAAGGTGCTGGTGGTCGGCAATCCGGCCAACACCAACGCCCTCATCGCCGCCGCCAACGCGCCCGATCTCGACCCCACCCAGTTCACCGCCATGACTCGTCTGGATCACAACCGCGCCGTCGCTGGGCTGGCGGGCAAGCTGAATCTCCATGCCGGCGACATCCGCCGAATGACCATCTGGGGAAACCATTCGGCGACCCAATATCCGGACATCTCCCATACTCTGGCCAAGGGCGAAAGCGCGCGGGAAATGGTCGAACAGGAATGGCTTGAGCGCGACTTCATTCCGGCGGTACAACAGCGCGGCGCGGCCATCATCGAGGCGCGCGGGGCGTCCAGCGCCGCCAGCGCCGCCAGCGCCGCCATCGACCATTTGCGCGACTGGGCCCTCGGCAGCGCCGCCGACGATTGGGTCAGCATGGCGGTTGCCAGCGACGGCAGTTACGGCATCGAAGCGGGCCTGATCTACTCATTCCCGACCATCTGCGAAGGCGGGCGATACCGCATCGTACAGGGCTTGGAAATCAGCGACTTCAGCCGCCGCTTGATGGACGCCACCGCGGAGGAATTGCGGCAGGAGCGGGACGCGATTCGCGACTTGCTGTGATCGGAGGAATTTGAACCATGCCCTCGTTCGATATCGTCTCCGAAGTGGACTGGCAGGAGGTGAAGAACGCCGTGAACCAGACCAATCGGGAGGTCGGCACCCGTTTCGATTTCAAGGGCAGCGATGCCCGCGTGGAGGAAAGCGATCCGCTGCTCACCGTGCACGCCGATGACGACTTCAAGGTCGGGCAGGTGGTGGAGGTGCTGCAGCTGAAACTGGCCAAGCGGGCGGTGGATGTTGCCTGCTTGGAGAAGGGGGAGGTGCGGGTGAGTGCGGGCGGCAAGGCGGTGCAGGAGATCAAGGTGCGTCAGGGCGTGGACATCGATCTGGCTCGGCGGATCGTGAAGCTGATCAAGGGGCGCAAGATGAAGGTGCAGTCGGCCATCCGCAGCGGGCAGGTTCGGGTGAGCGGGAAGAAGCGAGACGACTTGCAGCAGGTGATCGCCTTCCTCGACGAACAGCGGCTCGGACTACCCCTGCAATATGTGAATTTCCGCGACTGATCGCGGTTGGCAGTTGGCGGCTGGCGACCGGCGACCGAGAGCGCCTTATTCGCTTTCGCTTTCCGTTTCCGTCTCCGTTTCCGCTTCGTCGACCAACGTACTATCCATGCCGCTCAGCACCCCCTCGCTAAATCGCAAGGTCGCGGAACGTTGCTCCACCTCGCCGCCCTTGCCCTTCTTCAGGTAGAAATAGTAGTCCCATCGATCCAGATGAAACGGATCGTTGACCAGCGGCAGGCCGAGCACCTCGATGACCTCCTCCTTGCTCATGCCGACTTCCAGCCGGTTCAGCATTTCCGCAGTAATTTCATTGCCCTGCTGCACATCGATGCGGTATACGCAACCTTGCAGTAGCAGACAAAGGGCGGCGGACAATAAAAATAGACGATAAAACGATTTCATCGGATGGGTTCTCGGTTAGGTTATTGCGGGTTCGGATTCGGGTTCAAATTTTTGAGGACGGCTATTTCATCACAATTCATGAACTTGTAACAGTTGATGCAGGCGCCCCACACCTTCTCCGGCAACTCACTCATCTCTACAGTGCGGAAGCCCAGTTTGTGAAAGAAACCGGTGGCGTAGGTCAGCGCCATCAGCCGACTCAGGCCGATCTCCAGTGCCTCCTCCTCGATGCGGCGCACCAGATCGTGCCCCAGCCCCAGATTGGCGTGGCGCGGCGCAACCGCCAGGCTCCTGACCTCGCCCAATTCATGGGTGAAAATCTGCAAAGCGCCGCAGGCGATGATGGTGCCGTGCGCCTCCACCACCAGAAATTCGCGCAAACTCTGATACAGGTCGCTGTGGGAGCGCGGCAGCAACACGCCGTGGTCGCTGAAATGCCTCAACAGCGCGTGAATGCCCTCCACATCCTCCAATCGCGCCGCGCGAATCTCCCGCTGGGCTGACTGCTGCGCCGCCTTCATGCCGATTGCAGCAACCGCTCGGCGTGCGCCAGAGATTGCGGCGTCAAATCGGCGCCGGCGGTCATGCGGGCGATCTCCTCCACGCGCAGATTGCCGTCCAACCGGTGCACGCCGACCGTGGCCCGCTTGCCGGTTTGCTTGACCACCGACCAGTGATGATGCCCGTTGGCGGCCACCTGCGGCAGATGGGTTATGCACACCACCTGCCGACTGCCCCCCAGTTGGCGCAATTTCCGCCCGACGATCTCCGCCACCCGCCCGCCGATGCCCACATCCACCTCGTCGAACAGCAGGGTGGAAGTCGGCGCATCCGCCGCCAGCACCACATTGATGGCCAGCGAAATGCGCGACAGTTCGCCGCCGGATGCGACCTTCTCCAGCGGCCCGAGAGGCAGCCCCGGATTGGCGCTCACGGCGAATTCCACGCTCTCCCCGCCGCGCCGGGCGATGCGCCCCGTTTCGTTCGGCAGCAGGCGGATTTCCAACTCGCCACCGGCCATGCCGAGCACCTGCATCAGCTCGGTAACGCCGGCGGACAGGTGTTTCGCCGCCTTGCCTCGGCGTTTGCCGATTTCGCCCGCCAGCTCATCGTACTCGGCCAAGTGAGCCTGCCACTGCGCCTCCAGCCGCTGCAATTCCGCCGCCGGATCCGCCGCTTGCGCCAGTTCGACGCGCAGCTGTTCGAGTTTTTCCGCGAGCAGGTTCGGCAACACCCGATGCTTGCGGGCGAGTTCGTGATAGCGGGAGAATCGCGCCTCGATCTCGGCAATCTGCGCCGCATCGACGGCGCCGTCTCCGCCCAACGCCAGCAACTGCTCGGCGGACTCGTTCAGATTGACTCCGGCTTCCTCCAACATGGCGACGATGCCGTTCAGCCGCCCATCGAATTCCGCCAGCCGCCGCAACTGCCGACAACACGCCGCCAGCACCTCGCTCTCGCTTTCCCGCAGTCGCTCGGCGACCGTGCGCGTCCCCTCGGCCAACTCCTGTGCGTGGTGCATGCGCCGGTGCTGTGCCTCCAGTCGCGGCCACTCGTCGGCCTGCGGGGCGAGAGACTCCAGTTCCGCAATGTGCGCGCCCAGCAGCTCGGCTCGCTCGCGCGCCAGATCGCCGCGTTCGGTCACCTGCGCCATTTGCGCGCGCACCGCCATCAATTTCTCGTGGCAACTGCCCAGCCGCGCCAGTTTTTCGCCGTTGCCGGCGGCGCCGTCGAGTAGCGCCAACTGCCCCGGCTTGCCGAGCAGGGCATGGTGTTCGTTCTGCCCGTGAATCTCCACCAACTCGCGTCCGAGGGCGCGCAGCTGGGCGGCGGTGGCGGCGCGCCCGTTGATATAGGCGCGGCTCGGCCGATCGCGCCGCACCACCCGCCGCAGGATGCACTCGCTCGCGTCCTCATCTGCAATTTCATTGTGGAAATCGTTGTCGCGCAGCCACGCCATCGCCGCCTCACAGCCGTCCAACTTGAAGCCCCCCTGAATTTCCGCGCTTTCCTGCCGCCGCCGAATCATCGCGTTTTCGCATCTCCCGCCGAGCAGCGCCGCCAACGCCTCGACGATGAGCGATTTCCCCGAACCGGTCTCGCCGGTAACCGCGGTGAAGCCGTCGCCGAATTCCAGCGCGATGTGCTCGGCGATGGCCAGATCGCGGATTTCCAGCCAGTCGATCATCGATCATTCATTCCAGCCGAGTTTGGAGCGCAGCGTCTCGAAGTGGTCGTGGCGGTTGATGCGAATCATGGACAGAGTCGCCGCCGCCTTGCTCACCGTGATCACCTCGTCTCCGTGCAGTTTGCAGATGATCACCCCGTCCAGAGCCAGATTGGCGTGAGTTTCGGCGAACACCAGATGGGAAATTTCGATGGTCGCATTGTGGTCGAGGACGATGGGGCGATTGCTCAGCATGTGCGGGCACACCGGCGAAAGGCTGATCACCGGCAAGGTCGGATAGATGATCGGCCCGCCGGCGGACAGCGAATACGCGGTCGAGCCGGTCGGCGTGGCGAGGATTACGCCGTCGCTGCGGATGTGGCTGAGAAACTGCCCGTTGACGCGGATTTCAAACTCGATCAGGCGACCCGTGCTGCCCTTGGAAATCACCGTATCGTTGACCGAACTGCCGCCGCACACGATCTCGCCCCCCCGCCGCACGCTGGTGTCCAGCAAACTACGCCGCTCGATGTGATAGTCGCCCCGCAAAATGGCGTCGAGGCTGGATTTCAGGTCGCCGAGAGCGATGTCGGCGAGAAAGCCGAGGCGGCCGAGATTGACGCCGACCGCCGGGATTTCGTGCGCCGCCAACGTGCGCGCCGCGCTCAGCATGGTGCCGTCTCCGCCCACCACCATGGCCAGATCGATGATCTCGCCGAGGCGTGGGTCGCCCTCGTCCAGACGTTCGCCATCTATGGCCGGCGAGGTGGTGCCGCCCAGCAGGACTTTCAGGCGATTTTTCTCCAGCAATGCACGGATGTCGGCAACCGTGCCGCTCACGCTGCGGTCATTGAATTTGCCGAACAGTCCGACTGTGTCGATTTTCACGGCGGTGATGGCTGGGTGGTTCGGATGGAGGCGGATTATAACCGAGAACCCGCGCGGCGGTCGGCGCGCCCGGATCGGGTCGGTCGCCCCGAAAATAGCGCAAAAACGCCGAATTTCCCCCCGCCGGACGCGGTTATCTGTAAAATCGCCCGAATTTCGCGATAAATCGCCGGGTACAGGGCCTTGCCAAGCACCGAGAATATCCGGTAATGTAGCCCCTCCAATTCAAAACGGCAGATCAGCCGACTGCCCAACTCACCCACCCGCAGGAGAATCGTCATGAATAGCCATCGTCAAATCATCCAATCCGCTACCATCGCCGTTGGCGAGAATGTGAACCCAAGCCTGAACCCAAGCCCCCCCCCCCCCCCCCCCCCCTATTAACGTTTAAATCGGCGGGGGTAGCCGCCCGCCGCCAAATCGGTCTATGCGCCGCATTGCTCGCGGGCGCATTGTTTCTGTTCACAACTCTCCCGGCCACCGCCCAATCCACCGACGCCACCCTGAGCGCCTTGACTGCCTCGCGCAGTACGAGCGAAACGGGTACATTCTCCGCGCTCACGCTGTCCCCTTCCACCTTCGCCGCCACTACTGTCGAGTACTCGGCATTGGTGGCGAATTCGATCAGCCATGTCAAACTGACGCCGACTGTGAACCAGTCCAACGCCACCGTGAAAGTGGGCAAGAGCGCCCCCCTGACGGCGGTGAGCAGCGGCACGGACAGCGCCGCCATCGTGCTGACGGAGGGGGCGAATGCGATCATGGTGGAGGTTACCGCGCAGGACGGCACCACCAAAAAGACCTACATGGTGCGCATCACCCGGCAAGACGCCAGCGACCAGCCGATTTGGGCGGCCACGCTGACGGTAGCGCAGCAATCATCCCAGTACGGCTGCGACAACAGTGTGACCGCCTTCCGGTGTAGCGATGCAGCAAGGCTCACGGACAACACGATCACTCTGAGCGGCACGACGCACACGGTGACAGGGCTTTATGTCGATGCAGGTTTTGCCTCCTTCAATCTCAACCCAGCACCGAGCGCCGCCTTGCGGGAGTACTCGCTGCATGTAGGCGGCCAGCCTTTCCCTTTGCATACGGAAACGGGCGCGAGCGCTGAGTGGACCACCACGCAGACTTGGAGCGTAGGGCAGGTGCTGCCGGTAACGCTACAACGGACGGCGGCAGTCGCCCCCGGCGCGCCCACCGGCCTCGTGCTTGAGCAGGAACCCGGTAAGCTGATCGCCACTTGGACCGCGCCGACGGACACCGGCTCGCGGGCGCTCAGCGGCTACGATGTGCAGTATAAGTTGACGAGCGCGGCGAATCAGGCGGCGAGCACGGCGGGCGATCCGTCCACCGGCTGGGTGGACGCCGCACACAGCGGCACCACGGCGAGCGGGGAGATCACGGGACTGACCGACGATACATCCTACGATGTGCGGGTGCGGGCGGTGAACGCGGGGGGCGGCGGCTCGTGGGTTACGGGTACGGGGACGCCGGGGCGCACCCTGTGGTCGGACACGCTGACTATCACCAACGCCGGAGCGGACGGCTTGGGCTGCATTGGTGTGGGTGCTACTACCTGCTCCACCACGGACAGTTCGCTCAATTTGAACGACAATGGTGTTGTGATTGATGGCGTAAGGGTGGCGATTAATCGAATCACCGTCAATAGCGGCACCCTGACCGTGAGTTTCGGCCTTGCCCCCAGCACCAAGCTGAAAACCTACTCGTTCTATGTCGGCACTACCGCCTTCGCCCTGTCGAGCGCCACGATCACCGGTCGACAAGCCGTCTGGTCGAACACCGGCTTGAGCTGGACCGCGGGCAACACAGTGCCCCTCAGCCTACGACTGCCGCAATCGGCACCGACTACCCCCACTATCCCCACTGTACGCCTCTCGGCCACGCCGAGCACGGTAGCCGAGGGCACTTCCGTAACCATAACGGCCACCCTGTCGGCGGCGCTCAGTCCCAGTGCCGATGTGGTCATTCCGCTAACGCTAACCGCCGGTAGCGGCACCGATTCCAGCGATTACGGCACCTTGTCGAGCATCACCATATCAAGCGGCCAAACCAGCGCCACCGGCACCATCACCACCACGCAGGACGCCGATGCCGACAACGAAACCTTCACAGTCGCCCTCGGCACCCTACCCGCCACGGTAACCGCCGGCAGTCCCAATTCGGTGACGATAACCATCACCGATAAAGACGCCCCGAAAACCCCCACGGAGCAGATACACCGCACCGCCCTACCCGAAGTAGCGCGCGCCGTGGCCGGTCGGGTGACCGGTGCTATTTCGGCGCGAGTCGGGCAGGTGCTAAATGGCGGCGGTGGGGGCGGCGGCACCGCCTCGGCCAATCTCGGCGGCCAAAGTTCCCTCGCGGGCACCTTGCAAACTCACGCCCCCGGCTTGATCAACGAAAACCGCCCCCTACGCGACCTGTTGCACGGTAGCCGATTCGTTCTGCCGTTTCACACCGAAAGTAGTCGCGCAGACGGCGTGCGCAAAACCTCCCTGTGGGGCAGTGGCGAATACCGCAACCTCTCCGGCGAAAACGACGGGTTGGAATTCGACGGCAACCTGCACGGCGCACAAATCGGCGTAGACAGCATACTGCGGGAAAACTTGTTGGCCGGCCTAGCCCTATCGTGGAGCGAGGGCGAGTTCGACTACCAAGACACCGGCGAAGGCGGCGGTGGCCAGGGCGATTACGAGATCGATATACAAGCCATCCACCCCTACCTCGGCTGGCGTTCAGGCGCGCTGAGTTGGTGGGCTACCGCCGGTTACGGCAGCGGCGAAGTGGAAATCACCCCCGAAGGCAGCCCAGCCACATCCAGCGATGTAAACCTACGCACCATCGGCACCGGCGGCAGCGGCCTGTTGTGGTCGAGCGCCGACGGCACCGCCAACGTGCGCCTCAAAGGCGAATTCACGCAAACCGAGATGGAGGTAGAAAAAAGCGAACAAACCGCCGCCCTCACGGTAGACGCCACCCTCATGCGCCTAGCCGCCGAAGCCAGCCGCACTCGTAGCCTCACCAACGGCGGCCACCTTTCCCCGTCATTCTCCCTCGGAATGCGCCACGACGGCGGAGACGGCAACACCGGCGCCGGCGCGGAAATCGCCACCGGCGTGCGCTATACCAACCCGCAAACCGGCATAAACGCCTCCGCCACAGCCCACGCCCTACTTGGCCGAAACGACTACGAGGAATGGGGCATCCAAGCCACCCTACGCAACTCCCCCGGCGCCGATGGGCAGGGCCTGTCCTTCGTGATGCGCCCCGGCTATGGCAACAACGGCGGCGGCAACACCGGCCAAATCTGGTCGAACGGCCTGCGCGGAGACGCTTCTCCTGTCGCCCACGACCCCAGCGGACGACTGGAAATACGCATGGGCTACGGCCTATCCACCCCCGGCCAACGAAACGGCCTACTCACCCCATGGGGCGGCCTGACTCTGCAAGAAAACGGCAAACTGTATCGTCTGGGCGTGGATTGGGCTTCCAAAGGCTCGTTCCCGTTCACCCTGCGCCTATCCGGCGAACGCCGCGAATCGGCGAATGCGGATGCCGACCACGCAGTTCTATTGAAGGGCGAGACACGATTCTGACCATCACGAACGGCGTGCTGTATGGCTATGGTCGCGCCGTTCAGGTTATGCATCATTTGCCCAAGGCGGCGGCGATTCCTCAAGGCGCCGCCGCCCTTTTTTATCCGGCCCCGCTTGCCGTCCGCGCGCAAACGAATCACCCGCCGCCAATCCGCCTGAGGGCGGCGAGCGAGGCCGTGAGGGCGAATATCGTGGTGCCGACCACCACGATGGAGGGGCCGGCGGGGGTGTCGAAAAGCAGCGACATGGCGAGACCGCCGCCCACGGAGATCATGCCGAAGAGCATGGCCAGTAGCGCCATCGTTTCCGGCGAATTGGCGAAATAGCGCGCCGTGGCGGCCGGGATGATCAGCAGCGACACGATCAACAGGAGGCCGACCACCTGCATGGAAACGGCCACCACCAGACTCAACAGGAGGAAGAATATGGCGCGTATTCGATTTTCGTTCACGCCGTCCACCAGCGCGAGGTCGCGTTGGATGATGAGCGACAGCAGCGGCTGGCGGACGATTGCGAGGGTCAGCAGGACGCCAGTTCCGCCGAAGAATATCCACAGGAGGTCGAAGCGGCGGATGGCCAATATGTCGCCAAACAGGTAGATGAGCAGATCGAAGCGCACCCCCGGCAACAGCGACAACAGCACCAATCCGAGCGCCAGCGTGCCGTGGGCGAGGATGCCGAGGATGGTGTCGGCGCTGAGCTGGCGGCGCCGGTTCATCAGCACCAGCAGAAAGGAAACCGCGAGGGAGATCAGCAGGATGGACAGTTGCAGATTGAGCCGGAAGAACAAGCCCATAGCGACCCCCAACAACGCGGAGTGCGCCAAGGTGGCGCCGAAATACGCCATTCGCTGCCATACCACGAGACAACCCAGCGGGCCGCAGATGGCGGCGACGCCGAGGCCGCCGAGCAGTGCCCGCAGCAGGAAGTCATCCATTGTGCGGCGCTTCGGTGGAGTGGGCGGATGGGGCGGGTTGGTCGGATCCGACGGCGCCGTGCAGGTCGTGTTGGTGATCGTGGCGGTGGTGGTAGACGGCCAATTCTTCGGCGGCCTGCCGCCCGAACAGCGCGAGAAATTGCGGATGGCGGCGTACATCTTCCGGTTGGCCGCAGCAGCAGATGTGCCGGTTGATGCAGAACACTCGGTCGGTGGACGCCATGACCATGTACAGATCGTGGGAGACCAGCAGGATGCCACATCTGCGTTGGTCGCGGATCGCTTGAATCAGGCGATACAGTTCGGCTTGCCCGTTGATGTCCATGCCGGCGCTGGGCTCGTCCATGATCAGTAGGTCGGGGTCGCGCAACAGCGCCCGGGCGAGCAGCACCCGCCGCATTTCGCCGCCGGATATGGAGTGCATCGGCGCCGCGCGCAATCCGGCCACGCCCACCTGCGCCAACATTTGGTCGATGGCCGCCGCCGCGTAGCGATGCCCCAGTTTGAGGAAGCGTTCCACCGTGAGCGGCAGGGTCTGGTCGAAATCGACGGTCTGCGGAACATAGCCGATGGACAATCCGGCACGCCGCTGCACAGTGCCGCGATCCGGCGTGAGCAGGTTCAGGGCGATCTTGACCAGCGTGCTCTTGCCGGCGCCGTTCGGCCCGATCAGGGTAACGATTTCGCCGATGCCGACCGACAGATCGACATTCTGCAAGATGGTCTGCCCGTCTCGCTCGATGGTAATCCGCTCGAGGTGGATGAGCGGAGTCGGCGGGGGCGAGGGGGTTGCGCTCACTGGCGGCATCGCGGGCAGAGGCCGGTGATCTCGATGGTCGGGCGCGCCGCCTCGAGGCCGCCTCGGTGAGCCGCGGATTCGATGGTGCGCTGCAGATCGGCGTCATCGATCTCCGCCACTTGGCGGCAGTCGCTGCAGATCAGGAACTGGGCGTCATGGCGGCGCTGGGGATGGGGGCAGCCGACAAAGGCGTTCAAGGACACGATCTTGTGCACCAGTTGGTGTGCCAGCAGGAAATCGAGGGCGCGGTATACGGTGGGCGGCTCGGCATTGCGCTTTTCCCGGCGCAGTTGCTGTAGCAGGTCGTAGGCGGACACCGGGCGGGGGTTCGCCCAAATCAACTCCAGCACCCGGCGGCGGATGGGGGTGAAGCGCACGCCCTTGCGCCGGCAGATGTTTTCCGCCTGCGTCATCGCTGTGGCGATGCAGTGGTCGTGATTGTGGGAGTGGGGGTGGAATGCGGAGGTGGTGGGCATTGTGGATGTGGGGATAGGGGCTGTGGGGCTGAGGCGGTGAAATTGTTATGTAATACTATAACATTATTCGTGTTATACTGTAACATCATTTCATCAACCATCTCATTCGGAGCCGCTCATGTCTCATCCATCCACATCCCTTCGCCTTCGTTCTCGCCTCGCCGGCACCGGATCGTCCGTCCTGCCTCGATTCCTGCTCGGCGGGGCGATTTTGTTGGCATCCGTATCGGCCTACGCCGCCCCCAAAGTAGTCGCCTCCATGCTGCCGGTGCACTCGCTGGTGTCCGCCCTCATGCACGATGTCGGCGAACCGCAGTTGCTGATGCCGGCGGGTCAGTCCCCCCATGTAAGCCAGCTGAAACCCTCTCAGGCGCGCATGCTGGAAAAGGCGGATCTGGTCGTCTGGATCGGCCCGCAAATCGAGCGTTCTCTGGAGAAAATTCTGCACGAACGGCGCGCCGAGACGCAGGTCGTTACCCTGCTGGAAAGCGACGAGATAACCCTGCTGCCACAACGAGAAGGCGGCCACTGGCCAGGGCATGACCATGACGACCATGAAGGTCATGACGATCATGCCGGCCATGACGACGAAGGCCATGACGATCATGCAGGCCATGAAGACGAGGGCCATGACAATTATGCAGGCCATGAAGACGAGGGCCATGATGATCATGCAGGCCATGACGATGAAGCCCATGACGATCATGACGACCACGCCGCCGACCGCGCGCGGATTGATCCGCACCTGTGGCTGTCGTTCGCCAATGCGCGCGCCATCGCCCACATCGTAACCGCCCAACTGACGCGCATGGATCCGGCCAACCGCGATCGCTACGAGGCCAATTCCCGCGAACTCCTGTCCAAGCTGGATCGCACGCAACAATCCCTGCGCGAACAACTGAGCGGGGTTGCGGAGGCGCCATATATCGTCTTCCATGACGCCTACCAGTATTTCGAGCACGAATTCGACCTGCACCCGGCCGGTGCCCTGACCATCAACCCGGAGGTACCCCCCGGCGCCAAACGAGTCCGCGAAATCAAGGAACTGATCCAAGAACGCAACGCCAACTGCATCTTCCGCGAACCCCAATTCCCGCCCGGCTTGGTTACCACCCTGGTAGCCGACACCGCCGCCACCGGCGGCGTCCTCGACCCACTCGGTGCAGGATTGCAACCGGGCGCGGACGCATGGTTCGCCCTGATGCAGAATCTGGCGGATTCGCTGACGGATTGTTTGACCGACTGATGGGCGGCCGGGGCGGCGCCGAGGCGCTTGAGGATGTGGATGGAGGAGACGGTGCGGGGTAGGTTACCCAGCTGACTGGTATTATTGTGAAGGGTTTTCGAAGCGTTTGGGGTTTTCTGCCAACCCCCGCCAAGACTCACCACAGAGGACCAAATTGGCTTTAAGGTCTAGGTTCGAAATAGGTAGCACTTGGTAATCGCCGTTGTCCGTCTTCTCCACAACATAGAGATACCAATCTGTGTTCGGTTCGCCGGATGCTTCGAATGCTGCGCGTAACTGTGTATGGCTCAGCTCCACGATTTCATCCTGAACCCATGGACATCCCTTTCCTTTCACCTCGATCAGGCGAACCGTTCCGCTTTTCGGATCGGTGCTACGGATATCCCAGCCTTTGTGGTGGAAGGGAAGGAGTTCCGGTTCACGACCATCTTCTCTTTCGTATTTCGCGGCGATTTGTCGTTCCTCTGTGTCTGCGTGAAACGCGCCGGGATTTCCATTAGTCGTTCCTACCTTGTTTGTATCGTCTTGTTGATGGGGCGGCTTGATTTCCGCAAGAGCTTTAGCTCTGTTCTTGGTATACGAGCCGCCCATCGAGCTCGACACCCGATGTCCGGGTGTATTGGGCATACCGGATGGAGCATAGACTGCCTCGCTATCTGTGGACAGGTCGGACCTGCCGGGGCTAGAGCCGCCATTTGAGGGTGCGACTCGACTCATGGGTACATCTGATTCTACGGTGGTTTGATCTGGCTTGTATGCCGAACCAGTCATGTCTCCACTTGTGGCCTCATGACGGAATTCTGTAGGCAATTCATAATCAGGAACATGCGCACGCCGAAATTTTTCGGCGGCGGAATTAAACGAATCCGGGTCATTGATGGTCATGAGCATTCCGGTGAGATCCGTTGCAAGATCAGCGCGTTGCCCGAAAGAGAAATGGCGTCGAAGTTCCTTGGATGCGTCGGTGCCGAACTCAAGTGGCTGGCCTGCAACAGTCAGAATTTTCTCGTGGATTCGGGCGTGCACAGGTACGCTTTCAGCAGTGGAATTCCCGATGCTGACTTTCAAAGAAAGTTTACTAACATGGAGAAGACGCAGTCGTGTATCGGTTCCATTATCCGCCCTGTCGCCCTCCGCAGGATCATTTCCCCGCACCTGCCGGAGAAGTTTGCATATAAATTTGAATTTGGATGACCAATCGAAGGAAACTGCTAACGTCTCGCCTTCATCCCAATCACGTTTTACAATTGAAGATAGATACGGCAGGTCAAGTGCTCCCACGGTACGAATCCGTTCGGGCAGGTCGCGGCCTAGATGCCCACCCGTGACGGTTTGAAATTCGCCTTTATTGGGTATAAAGCGCCGATCTTCGATATCGTCGAAGTAGATATTGCTGGCGTTCGTCAAGGAGACCCATTCTCGTTCCACAAATACCATTGCTTGTGGTTTTGCTGCGTTCCATAAATCCGAGAGCTCAACGTCTTTGGAACACTCTTCCAAACAGTACCCATAGGCGACCGGGAGAACGTCGCGAACCTCGATCGCCAGTCTCTCAGGTGACGAGCGGGCACGCCTCCAGACATGCTGAATGTAATTCAAGGCTTGATCGCCCGTGGTGACTTCCGGGACAGTGTAGCGGAAATCGGGGTGCTTCAATTCTTCTCGCAATTCTTTGTCAATGCGATCCAATGGCACAATCCAGCCACCGAGATCGCTTCCGTAGCCCGTTCCGGCTCGACGGACGATTCGGTTGAGTGGCACGTGTTTGTCATCGCCAAATGGTATGTTGAGGTTTGGCAGAGATTGAACGAAGCTATTTTTATCTGTTTCTGTCTCTATCTGTTTGCGACACTCGGAAAGACACTGTGCAAGCTCTTTCGCATCGGGCTTGGAGGCAATATTCAAGAAGCGGCTGAGCGCTGTGGCTTCGGGAATATCCGTACCGAATTCCACACCTTCTTTTTCCAACACATCCATAAGCTCGGACGATAACTGTGCGACCGGCGCGTCTTCCCGCGCGGGATCAAACTGCCGAAGTATCTCTCGTGGTTGCCTGAGTTTTCCGTCTTTGCAGGGTATCCAGGCAAGTTCGGATAGTTTGTTTACCCAAATGCTAGGTGCCTTCCCCTCGAGGGGGGGCTTCTGTTTGCCGAAATAATACGATGCTTGCCGTTTTCCCTTGCCTTTCAGTTCGTTGAATTCGCCGTTAAGCCAAAGCGCAAAAGCCATTCGTTGTTCTTCTGGTGCATTTGATTCTGGAATCTCTGGATTGATATCGAAGTCCGTAAGCGTATAACCGTCGTCATTGGATTCGTCCTCCTTTCCGACTTGACGACAAAGAAACTCTGCGACTGTATTCCTATCATATCGACCGGCTTTCTTTTTTATTGGCAGCACTTCAATCTGGCCTTGGGCGCCAGCCCTCTTGAAAAACTCACCCCATTCTCGGGCGTCTGCGTTCTTGGGGTCCCGTTCCAGATAAGCCGGCACGATTGCGGGAATATCTGGAAAAAAGCATCGGCGGCCCTGCCCATGTTCGATATAAGGGTCGGCCAAGAGTGCCTCTCTAACTGGCACACCCTGCGGGTTGTCTTCTGATTCTACGAGCACGTGAGTCAACAGGTCATGGCGATTTCCGTGCTTTGCCCAGTGCCCAAACGGTACGAGCACCGACCAGTCAGGCGTTGTCGAGGATATCAGAGTGTTCATCGCGTCCTCGACAATTTCTTTGAGACTAATGCTTTTTGCGTTATCCTCATCCTTAATCCATTTCCAAGCTTTTTTCATTGGGTCTGAATCCTCTGGTTGGCTATACCATTGATCCAGCGCAGTAATCCATTGGTTCGGCAAGCGGTTTTCATCCTTGATAAATGGTTGCATGAACTGAAGCGTCTCAGCACCGCCCGGCTGATCTTCTTTCGGTAGATTCCCTTTGATGAATGCGGCCTCATCCACCGGAAGCCATTTCCCGGTGACGGAACGGATGCACGGGAGCTTGGCATCTCGCCATGCTTCATCGTAGGACAGGTCAGCGACAGCAGCCCAAATGCGGAAAAGCAGCTGACGGCGCTCCTTCTTATTGTTGGGGAGTGTTTTCCACCACTCCTCCAAACCATCTTTCCACGCACGCTCCAAGTCTCGCGGCGACATTTCGGTAAGAAAACCAATTCGGCGCAGAAATTCAAGCGCCTCATCTCCAAGCAAGTCATATCTGAGCACATGCCCTTTCAAGAGATCTGTCGGCCGTAATTCCGGTTTTTCCTCAAATGCATCTGTCAGCGGTTTCGGAGGGACAAGAATTTCACCCGGTTTCGCAAACTTCACGGTGCTCGGTTCACCAGTCCAGACGGGGAATACCGCAGAATCTTCAATACGTTTCCGCAATCTCGACAGCCAGCTATCCTCGGCAAGAAGCTTTTCAAGACCGCCTACTTCGAGCAACGGTGGTGCAAGGACGTTGAACGTTGCTTTCACCGCATCGGGCTGTGTGTGCGTATCGGCGGACCACTCGAGGAATGCTCCAATAATGTCCGCGATCTTGTCCGTGATACCGCGCTGCCACGGGTTGTCTTCAAGTTCTTTAAAACCGCTCCTCGATATATTCAACAACCAGTCGGCATGGATGTGGAGGCCAAAGGGCACGGTAACCTCGGTTGGTAAGGTGGCGTAGACACGTCCTCTGAGTGGTGGGTCAGGTATACCATTTTCATCCAAAGGTAGTACTCCCAGCACTTTGCGAGGGCGGGCAGCTTCCGCCTCCACCTGCTCGCGTTTTTCCTCGGTTGGTTGGATATCGCGGTGTTCGAGGAAACAGGCGACCGCTTCACGGGAAGGTTTGAATTCCACTGGAAAAACTCGCCAACGCCGGATCTTTCCTTCCGAAAGAGCAGTCGCCTCCGATCTTCCATTGTGTTCCGCGCTGACGTTCAATTTCCATATCCGACCGTTTATCTCGAGGCGTTTCAGCCCAGACACTGCTAGAATTGCGAGGGATGTACAATCATTATCAGGAAGAAAGTGTGTCAAATCGGAGTTCAAATCCGTATCTCTCTTCGTTCGTTGGCGCATTTCAAAACGGGTTGTGAATCTACCGTCAGGTGCGGCGATTGTGTCATCCCAGATTGGAATCACTGCCCCCAGCCAATCGCGTTGTACGTCTCCGTATTTACCACCAACCTGCTGTGAAACCTTGTAGCGAAATGTCCATCTCCACCCAGAGACCCGAACCTCCTGAAATCGCGTAAAGATGCTCTTGAAACCGATGCCCATAAAGCCCACGGAAGATGCGCCTTTGGTAGATCGTAGAACCTTAGAGAGTCCTTTAACGTCCTTTTTCTTGATAGGGCAATTTCCATCATGCTGAAAAATCAGGGAATCACCGTCTTCGGTCAGTCGAAGCGCAACTGAGCGCGCACCTGCATCAAGTGCATTTTGAACCAGTTCGAAGACGTAGACCCAACTATGCTCAAAAGCGAATTTGATTACCCTCAGCAGTCCGCTCCCATCGGATGTTCCATAAAGCTTCCTATTTTTACGAGCCAACTTCTCGATAAAATCTTTCCGTTTCTTTTCTACATCGTTCATTTTCCGCTTCATCCAAAGGGGGTCACGTGTCGGAGAAAGATGCCATCCTCCCATATCCACCTACCGAGGCGCCGCCACCCCTACCACTCATTCCGCAATTCCCGCAGTTTCAAAAACACGGTCTTGTCATCCGGTTCGTCCACCAATTCCGGGCAGCGCAGTTTGAGTTGGGCGATCACCTCCGGATTTTGCAGGCGCAGGAAGGCGTTGATTTGCTTCTCCAGGCCCAGAGTGGTTACCAGTGCGTGGTTCGGATCCTGATTCGAGGCGGTGTCGAGCAGGCTCTGAGCGCGGGTGTTGCCGGGTTCGCGTGCCAGGGTGAATCGCAGGTTGGTTTCCAGATACTCGTGGCCCGGATAGATCATCGTGTCATCCGGCAAAGCGGCCAGTTGATCGGCGAAGGTTTGGTAGAGTTCCTCGGGATGGCCGCCGTTGTGGCAGTTGCCGACGCCGGCGTTGAACAGGGTGTCGCCGCAGAACAACGCCGGAACATCGGTGTGCGACAGCAGGCAGACATGGCTCATGGTGTGGCCCGGCGTGTCCAGCACTTCCAGCTCCACGGTGGCGCCGAGTTTGATGGTGTCGCCGGCGGCCAGGCCCCGATCCATCTCCGGTATCGCCGCCGCCGCCCCGCTGTGGGCGAGAATTTTCGCGCCGGTCGCCTCCACCACCTTGCGATTGCCGCCGATGTGATCCTGATGTTCGTGGGTGTTGACCACCTGCGTGATTTCCCATCCCCGTTGGCGGGCGAGGGCGAGGCATTTGCGGTGATCCAGTGGATCGATGGCCAAGGCCTCGCCGGTTTGCGGGCAGGCGATCAGGTAGTTGAAGTTGCGGTAGGCGTTGCCGGTCCAGATTTGTTCGACGATCATTGCGAGGTACCCGTTTTCGTTGGAAGTCGAGGCAGTATACCCGGAAATGCGGTACTCGTCCCGATATGGTTTAATCGGCTTCTAATCCCCGATTATTGCCTCTCATACTGCGAGAAATTCCGTGGATAAATCTCGATTTTGTCGTCTCTGGCAACGCAACCTTCGCCCCGGCGTGGTTGCCGATGAGCAGTTGGCGGGCGCCGTTTTCGAGGAGTTGGCGGCGCACTACGGCGAACCCCATCGCCACTATCACACCGGCGGCCACATCGACGACTGCCTGTCGCGCATGGACTTGGCGGCGGAGCAGTTGGGGCATTCGGACAGTGTCGAGCTGGCCATCTGGTTCCACGATGTGATCTACGAGTCCGGCGCCGCCGACAACGAGCGGCGCAGCGCCGATTGGTTTATCGAGAAAGCCGCCGACCGGTTTCCGCCGGAAATGATACGCCGGGTCGAGGGCTACATAATGAGCACCACCCACCGCGAACCGCCCACCGACCACGGGGCACAATTTGTCGTCGATGTGGACTTGAGCGGCATCGGCATGCCGGCGCAGTCGTTCTGGCGAGACGGCGACAACATCCGCAAGGAATTCGTTGCCGGTCTCGGTATAAGCGAGGCCGAATTCCTGCGCGGCCAATCTCGTTTCCTCGAAAATCTGCTGGCGCGCGAGCGCATCTACTCGACCCCGTTTTTCCACGACCTGTGCGAGGCGCGCGCGCGCCGCAACATCGGCGAAGTACTCACACTGTACGCCGAACAGGCGGCTGCGGCGGATCAGGACGGCGGCGCTGCCTCGTGATCCGTTTGATCCGCATGAGGTTGCGGCGCCTGCTGCCACGGGCAATTCAGGCGCACGAGGCGTAGGCTGCCGCTACTGCTGTCGAAACGGAAGATATGCGGTAGCGACCAGTCCGGTGTCGTCTCGAAATCCGCCTCCATCTGCCAACCGCAGGCGGCGCTCAGCGCGCTGCGAATGACGCCCTTGTGGGTTACCGCGACCACCGCCGCCGCGCTGTCGCTGTCCTCGGCGGCAATTTTCGCGCACCATCTCAACAGTCTTTCCCGCACCATGCGCGGGCTTTCCCCGGCGGGCGGTCGGAAGTCGAGCCCGCAGGCCGGCACGAGGGCCAGGTCGCGAATCCGCTGGGGCACTTCATCCCGGCGCAGCCCCTCGAATTCCCCCCAGTCGGCTTCGATCAAGTGCGGGTGGACTTCCGCCGCCGCGCGGGGGTTGAGGGCGGCGGCGGTCTGCCGCGCGCGTTGCAGCGGGCTGGTCACCCAGCGCGCCCGCAGAAACTCGTCGCCGGGCTGGATTCGGCGCAGTTTCGCCAGCCCGCTCGCGCTCAACGGGATGTCGGTTTGCCCCTGAATCAGGCCGCGTTCATTCCATTCGGTAACGCCGTGGCGAAGCAGGGCGATCCAGGTCATGGCGCCTCGGCTCGCCTCGGTCGCCTCAGCCGCGCAGGAATCGCGCCACCCAGCCGAGCACCTGCGCGGAATCCAACGCCAGCCGCTCGAGGGAGGCGCGAGATTGCCGGTACAGGTCGGGGGCAAGCTGCGCCTTGCGGCTGTCTACTCTGGCCACGCCGAATTCCCGGCTGAATTCCGGGTGTCCCTGAATGCCGAGCATGACCTCGTCGGCGACGAACATGCTGATGGGGCAGAAGTCGTTTTGCGCGATCGCGCGGGCGCCGGGCGGCAGGCTGACCACCTGATCCTGATGCACGACCACCAGATTGTAGTGGCTCGGGGCGCGCAGCCCGCCGTTTTGCACATCGCCCATCCACGCCTGCGGTGCGGTGATGCGGGCGGTGTGGATGCCGAGGCCCCAACCGACCTCGGCGCGGCGCGTCTCGCCGCCGAGGGCGTGGGCGATCAGTTGGTGGCCGAAGCAGATGCCCACGGTCTTTTTGCGGCGCGCTCGGCAACGGCGCACGAAATCCCCCAGTTGCTCGATCCACGGCAGCGGATCGTAGGCGGCGTGACGCGAGCCGGAAATCAGATAGCCGTCGAAATCGTCCGGCGAGTCGGGCATTTCCCCCCGATGGCAGCGCACCGGCAGCAGTCGCAGATTGCGGTCGGTGGCGTGGATGCCCTGACTGAACATGCTGAGATAGGTGCCGTGGTCGGCGCGCGCCGGTTCATCGACATCGTCGCACAACAACAGGCCGACGCGCAGTTGCGGGGTATCGTTCATTATGGTGTTGTCGGGGGAAAACGGACGGGATTCTACCAAGTAAAACGGCTGACTGCCGATGCCGATCCGGTCGAGGAAAAACTTGTTTCCCGATGGCGGCGCAAGTACCATACCGCTTTCCCCACGGCGCTTCACCGGCAGATTGAAATGCCCCAACACAGACGGCTAGACGCGGCATGGCGACCCGCAATCCGCAAGCCGCAATTCAGTGAGTCGGTAGATCGATAACCGAGTGGCGCAAGCAAAATCGTTCGACAACATGTTGGTCATCCCCGGCGGCGAGGCGTTGTCCGCGTTTCGCGCCGCCAAGATATTGCGGCAACTGCAATCGGTCGTGCCGGAGTGCCGCGCCGCCCACGCCCGTTTCATCCACTTTGCCGTGGTCGAAGGCGAGTTATCCCCTGACGATCAAGCCATTCTGCAGCGCCTGTTGCGCCAGCGCGATGGCCATTCCAGCCAACCGCCCGCCGATGCCGACGCTGACGCCGCCGCCTTCGTCCGCGTGGTAACGCCGCGAATCGGCACGATCTCACCGTGGTCGAGCAAGGCCACCGATATTCTGCATCGCTGCGGGCTGGGCGCGGTCGAGCGGATCGAGCGGGGGGTCGAGTGGCGTCTCGGCATCTCAGGCACACCGGCTGACTCGGTTATCGACGCGGTATTGCCGATCATTCACGACGCCATGACCGAATCGGTGTTGCCCGATCGCGCCGCCGCGGCAAAGTTGTTTCATCGCGCCCCGCCCGCACCCCTCGCCGTCATCGATATTCTCGGCGGCGGTTTGCAGGCCCTCGAACAGGCCGAGATGGAGCTGGGTTTCGCCCTGAGCGCGGCGGAACGGCGTTATCTGGCGGCGCAATTCGCCCAGCTTGGGCGCAATCCCACGGATGTGGAATTGATGATGTTCGCGCAGGTCAATTCCGAGCATTGCCGCCACAAGATTTTCAACGCCGACTGGCGGGTGGACGGGCAAGCGGCGGATCGTTCGCCGTTCGCCATGATCCGCGAAACCCACCGGCAGCACGGCCACGGCACCTTGGTCGCCTACGACGACAACGCCGCGATTCTGGCGGGCGGCACGACCACCTGCTTTCGCGCCGACCCGCGCACCCGAATATTCACCAATCGGCGGGAACTCATCCACATCACCGCCAAGGTGGAAACCCACAATCACCCCACCGCCATTTCCCCCTACGCCGGCGCGGCCACCGGCGCCGGTGGGGAAATCCGAGACGAAGGCGCCACCGGCCGAGGCGGCAAACCCAAGGTGGGCATAGTCGGCTATTCGGTGTCGCACCTGCGGCTACCGGATTGCCGCCGCCCGTGGGAGGGGGACGAATGCAAACCGGCGCGCATCGCCTCGCCGCTGCGCATCATGCTGGAAGCGCCCATCGGCGCCGCCGCCTTCAACAACGAATTCGGGCGACCCGCCATCGCCGGTTACTTCCGCGCCTTCGAGCAGATTCCGCCCGGCGGCGACGGCGCCTTCCGCCACGCCTACCACAAGCCGATCATGCTGGCCGGCGGCATCGGCGCCATCCGCCCACAACACATCCGCAAGGACACCATCCCCGAAGGCGCCCCCATAGTCGTACTCGGCGGTCCGGCCATGTTGATCGGGCTGGGCGGCGGCGCCGCCTCCAGCGTCGCTTCCGGCAACCGCTCGGAAACGCTCGATTACGCCTCGGTGCAGCGCGGCAACGCGGAAATGCAGCGGCGCTGTCAGGAAGTCATCGACACCTGCTGCGCGCTGGGTAAAGGCAATCCCATCGTCTCCATCCACGATGTCGGCGCCGGTGGACTGTGCAATGCCTTGCCGGAGCTGTTGCACGATTGCGCGCGCGGCGGCACTTTCGAATTGCGGCGAGTGCACAGCGACGAATCGGGCATGACGCCGATGCAGGTGTGGTGCAATGAATCGCAGGAACGATATGTGCTGGCGGTGGCGCCGTCTCGTTTTGCCGAGTTCGAGGCGATCTGCCGGCGGGAGCGTTGCCCCTACGCCGAGGTGGGGCGCGCCGATGCGGCGCAGAATCTGCTGGTGCGCGACGAGCATTTTGCCGCGCAGGGGAAGCCGCACGCGACTCCGGTGGATTTGCAAATGGCGATGTTGTTCGGCTCGCCGCCGAAGATGAATTTGGATGCCGTCAGCGCCCCCGGCGCACGCGCGAAGTTGCGCTTGGATGGCCTGTCCCTGCGGCGCGCCACTGAACAGGTGCTGGCTTTCCCTACGGTGGCCGACAAGACTTTCTTGGTAACCATCGGCGACCGCAGCGTCGGCGGCTTGGTCGCCAGAGATCAGATGGTCGGCCCGTGGCAGGTGCCGGTGGCGGATGTGGGCGTGGTCGCCGACGACTATCACACCCATACCGGCGAAGCGGTCGCCCTCGGCGAGCGTACGCCGCTGGCCGTGCTCGACGCTCCCGCCAGTGGCCGCATGGCCGTGGGCGAGGCGATCACCAATATCGCCGCGGCGCGCATCGGCACCATCGGCAATATCAAACTGTCGGCCAACTGGATGGCCGCCGCCGGCGAATCCGGTCAGGACGCCGACTTGTTTCGGGCGGTGCGCGCGGTTGCACTCGACCTGTGTCCGCAACTGGGTATATCGATTCCGGTGGGCAAGGACTCGATGTCGATGAAAACCGTGTGGCGCGACCGAGCCGAGCGCGAATGCAAGGCGGTTTCGCCGGTTTCGCTGGTGGTAACGGCGTTCGCCGCGGTGGACGACATCCGCCATACCCTGACGCCTCGGCTGGATTGCCGCCTCGGCAAAGACGGCAGCGACCTGTGGCTGCTGGATTTGAGCCTCGGCCGTAACCGCTTGGGCGGCTCGGTGCTGGCGCAGGTGAGCGCGCAGATGGGTGACTCGGCGCCGGATGTGGACGATGCCAACCTGCTACGGCAATTCTTCGAGCTGATTCAATCCCTCGCCCGCCAGCGGCGCATACTGGCCTACCACGACCGCTCGGACGGCGGCGCGATGGCCACCCTGTGCGAGATGGCATTCGCCTCGCGCTGCGGCCTGCATATCGAGCTGGACCGGCTGGCTGGCCCCCCCCTCGCGGTGCTCTTTACCGAGGAGTTGGGCGCGGTAATCCAGACCCGCCGCGCCGAGCGCGATGCCATTGCGGCGCAAATCCGCCAATTCGGGCTGGGGGAGGCGGCTCATCGCATCGGCCGCATCAGCGAAGACGACCACATCGACATCACTCGCGGCGGCGAGACCTTGCTGCGGGTGGCGCGCGTGGCGCTGCAGCGCACTTGGTCCGAGACCACTTGGCGCATGCAGAAGTTGCGCGACAACCCGGCGTGCGCCGATGAGGAATACGCGCGCATCGAGGCGCGCGACGATTCGGGGCTGTTTTCCCGGCTGACCTTCGACCACAAGACGGACATCACCGCGCCGTTTGCGACGCGCCGACAGCGCCCGAAGATCGCCATCCTGCGCGAGCAGGGAGTCAACGGCCAGCTGGAAATGGCGGCGGCGTTCGACCGCGCCGGTTTTGCCGCGGTGGATGTAACCATGAGCGATCTCGCCGCCGATCGGTCGCTGGTGCGCTACAAGGGCTTGGCCGCGTGCGGCGGGTTTTCCTTCGGTGATGTGCTGGGAGCCGGAGAGGGGTGGGCCAAGTCCATTCTGTACAACTCCCGGCTGCGGGACATTTTCGCCGAGTTCTTCGCGCGTGCGGACACCTTCGCTCTGGGCGTCTGCAATGGTTGTCAGATGATGGCGGCCATCAAGGAGTTGATACCCGGCGCGGCGCACTGGCCCGGCTTCGCGCGCAACCGCTCGGAGCAGTACGAAGCCCGCGTGGCCATGGTGGAGGTGTGCTCGGACGAGTCGGTGCTGCTGCGCGGGATGCGCGGCACCATGCTGCCGGTGTCAACCGCCCACGGCGAGGGTCGGGCGGAATTCGCCGCCGGCGATCTCGCCCGGCTGGAGCGCCGCCAACAGATCGGTCTGCGCTTCGTCGACAACCACGGGCGCGCCAGCGAGGTCTATCCGGCAAATCCCAATGGCTCCCCCGGCGGCGTAACCGGCTTCACCAACGAGGACGGGCGGTTCACCATCATGATGCCCCATCCGGAACGGGTGTTTCGCGCCGTGTGCAATTCCTGGCGGCCCGATGGCGAGGACGATTGGGGGGAATACAGCCCGTGGATCCGGATTTTCCGCAATGCGCGGGTGTGGGTGGACTGAAGGGGAAAGGGCAGGGCGCACGCGGGCGCGGCTACGGCTACATGCTCACATAATTCGGCCCGCCGCCGCCCTCCGGGCTTACCCAGGTGATGTTGCGGGTGGGATCCTTGATGTCGCAGGTTTTGCAATGCACGCAATTTTGCGCGTTGATGCGAAGTTCCGCCGTGGCCGTGGCCGCCGCCGCCGAGTCTTCGGTGGCGAGGAATTCGTACACGCCGGCTGGGCAGAAGCGCGCCTCGGGGCCGGCGTATTTGTCGAGGTTGATCGCCACCGCCCGAGACGGCTCGCTCAGGCGCAGGTGCACCGGCTGATCCTCCTCGTGATTGGTGTTGGACAGATACACCGATGAGGTCTTGTCGAAACTGATTTTGCCGTCGGGCTTGGGGTAGGGAATGGGCGCGCACTCGGATGCCGGTCGCAGGGTGTCGCAGTCCGCTACCGGGTCGGTCAGCTTCAATGGCAGTTTGCCGTTGCACAGGTTCTGGTCGAGGTAATTGTAGGCGCCGCCCATCCACATGCCGAATTTGTGCAGCGCCGCACCGAAATTGCGCGAGCGGTACAGCTCCCGGTAGAGCCACGACTCGCGCAAGCGGCGCGGATAGGAATCCAGCGCCGCGCCGCCGTCGGCGAGCGCCTCGAACGCGGCCTCGGCGGCCAACATGCCGGATTTCATGGCCGTGTGGGAGCCCTTGATCTTGGAGAAATTGAGGGTACCGGCGTCGCAGCCGATGAGCAGTCCGTTGGGCAGCACCATCTTCGGCAGCGCATTCAAGCCCCCCTTGGTGATGGCGCGGGCGCCGTAGGAGATGCGCTCGCCGCCTTCGAGATGCGTTTTGAACACCGGGTGGTGCTTCAGCCGCTGCAGTTCATCGAAGGGGCTGAGGTGGGGGTTTTGATACGACAGATCGGTGATCAACCCAAGAGATACCAGATTGTCGCCGAGATGGTAGAGGAACGAGCCGCCGGAAGCGCCGCTCTCGGACAGCGGCCAGCCGGCGCCGTGCACCACCAGACCGGGTTCGTGCTTGCTCGGATCGATTTGCCACAGTTCCTTGATGCCGATGGCGTAATGCTGAGTTTGTCTCTCGGCGTCCAGCTGGAATTGGTCGATCAATTGTTTGCCGAGGTGGCCGCGGCAGCCCTCGGCGAAGATCGTTACTTGGGCGTGCAATTCCATGCCGGCCTCGAACGACCCCTTGCGCTCGCCGTCGGCGGCGCGCCCCATTTCTCCGGTGGCGACGCCCTTGATGCCGCCGTCTTCGTGGTACAGCACCTCGGACGCCGGGAAACCCGGGAAAATTTCCACGCCGAGGGATTCGGCCTGCTGCCCGAGCCAACGGCATACATCGCCGAGACTGACAATGTAGTTGCCCTGATTGCGCATCGGTTTCGGCACCATCCAGTGGGGCATGGCGATGGCCTTTTCGGCGTTTCGCAGCATGTATACCCGATCGGCCGAGACCGGCGTATCGAGCGGCGCTCCGAGCTGTTTCCAGTCGGGAAACAATTCATCCATCGCGCGCGGCTCGAACACGGCGCCGGAGAGGATGTGCGCGCCCACCTCCGATCCCTTTTCCAGCACCACCACGGACAGTTCCCGTTCGGCCGAGCGAGCCCGTTGCATCAATCGGCAGGCGGCGGACAATCCGGCCGGCCCGGCACCGACTATGACCACATCGACCGCCATGGATTCGCGTTCCGGCGGGGCTTCATTGGTTGGCATGGCGATACTCTCCTCTGCGTAAGGGGGCAAATCAACTCTGCTATTTTCCTACCGATGGGGGTAAAATGCCACACCTGCAGCGACAATTCACCGATCCCCGATCCCCATCATGGCAATCGCCCCGACACCCCCCCTCGATACAACGAAAATCGACCGGGAGTTGTACGATCAAGTGATGACCCCAAACTACGCGCCGATGGCCATCGTGCCGGTGCGCGGCGAGGGGGCGCGGTTGTGGGATGCGGACGGCAGAGAATATCTGGACTTCGCCGCGGGAATTGCGGTCAGCGCCCTCGGCCATGCCCACCCGCGATTGCGCGCGGCGCTGGCGGCGCAGGCGGACAAACTCTGGCATGTCAGCAATCTGCTGGTCAACCAGCCGGCCATCGAATTGGCGCAGCGGCTGTGCGACCTCACCTTCGCCGAACGGGTGTTCTTCGCCAACTCCGGCTCCGAGGTCAACGAGGCCGCGCTCAAGCTGGCGCGCCGCCACGCCTTCGACCGATTCGGCGCGAACAAGGACGGCATCATCGCCTTCGACAACTCCTTTCACGGGCGCACCTTTTTCACAGTGTGCGTCGGCGGGCAGCGCAAATACAGCAACGGTTTCGGGCCGAAACCCGGCGGCATCACCCACTTGCCGTTCAACGATATCGCCGCTCTGGAAAAGGCCGTCGGGCCATCCACCTGCGCGGTCATGCTGGAGCCGATTCAGGGCGAGGGCGGGGTTACGCCGGCCACCGCGAATTTCGTCGCCGCCGCCCGCGAACTGTGCGATCGCCACGACGCGCTATTGATACTGGACGAGGTACAAACCGGTGTCGGCCGCTCCGGTTTCCTCTATGTGTACCAGAAACTCGGCGTTGTCCCGGACATCCTGACCACCGCCAAGGGGCTGGGCGGCGGTTTCCCCGTCGGCGCCATGCTGACCACCGAGGCCATCGCCCGCAGTCTGGCCGTCGGCACCCACGGCAGCACCTTCGGCGGCAATCCGCTGGCGTGCGCGGTGGCCAATGTGGTGCTGGAAATCGCCGCCGCCCCGCAGATGCTCGAGGCGGTGCGCGAGAAGGGTGGGATGTTGGCGCGGGGGTTGGAGGCCATCAACCGGCGGCATGCGGTGTTCAGCGAGATTCGCGGGGCAGGGCTGCTGCTCGGATGCGAATTGAAGGCGCCGTGGAAGGGACGCGCGCGCGATCTGGTCGAAACCTGCGTCCACCACGGGTTGTTGGCGCTGGTGGCCGGTGCCGATGTGCTGAGGTTGGCGCCGTCGTTGACTATTACGGGACCGGAAATCGCTCGTGGGCTGGCGTTGTTGGAAGCCGCGATTGCCGAATTTGCCGAGGACGCTGGGGACGCCGAGGACGCCTAGCGCGACTGAAAGGCGGAATTCCGAGCGAATTCCGCCGGTTCGGATTGCCTCGGCGCGCCATCTCGAACCGCAGGAAAACGGAATGCCATTGAATACGAACACGGACAACGGCAAGGAAACCGACCGCGCCTTCGCGATTCTGCGCGACACCTTCGGCTTCAGCGCCTTCCATCCCCATCAGGAGGAGATCGTGCGCGAGGTCATCGCCGGTGAAAATGCCATCGCCATCATGCCCACCGGCGGCGGCAAGTCCCTGTGCTATCAACTCCCCGCACTGGTGCGCGCGGGCACGGCCATCGTGATCTCGCCGCTGGTGGCGCTGATGAAGGATCAGGTGGATGCGTTGCGCCAGTACGGCGTGCGCGCGGCGTTCTGGAATTCGAGTTTGTCGCAAATGGAAAGACAGCACACCCGGCGGGAGCTGCGTCAGGGCGATCTCGACCTGCTCTATGTGGCGCCGGAGGGACTGCTCACGGAGTCGATGCTGGACATGCTGGCGAGCGTCCGAATCGCGCTGTTCGCCATCGACGAAGCCCACTGCGTGTCCCGTTGGGGACACGATTTCCGCCCGGAATACCGGCAGTTGTCCGTTCTGGCGGAGCGTTTTGCCGAAGTGCCGCGCATCGCCCTGACCGCCACCGCGGACGAGTTGACTCGGCGGGACATCGCCGAAGGGCTGCGACTGCGCGACGCCAAGCAATTCATCGCCAGTTTCGATCGCCCCAATATCCGCTACCAGATCAGCGAGACGGCCGGCGCGCGGCGGGCGCTGCTCGACTTCATCACGCAAAAACATCCGGGGGATTCGGGCATCGTCTATTGCCTGTCGCGCCGCAATGTGGATGAGGCCGCCGAATGGCTGCGCACTCAGGGGCTGCGCGCCGTGCCCTATCACGCCGGCATGGAGGCGGCGGAGCGGGCGCGCAACCACGATCTGTTCCTGCGCGAGGACGGCGTCATCGTCGTCGCCACCATCGCCTTCGGCATGGGAATCGACAAGCCCGATGTGCGTTTTGTGGCGCATTTGAATCTGCCCAAGAACATCGAATCCTACTATCAGGAAACCGGCCGCGCCGGCCGCGACGGGCTGCCCGCCAGCGCGTGGATGAGCTACGGGTTCAAGGATGTGGTGATGCTGCTGAATCTGCTGCAGAACTCCGAGGCCGATGAGGAATTCAAGCGCGTGGAGCGCAGCAAGATGCAATCCCTGCTGGGGCTGTGCGAGTCCGCGAGTTGCCGGCGGCAGATCATGCTCGGCTACTTCGGCGAACCATATGATGGCCCTTGCGGAAACTGCGACAACTGCCTCGACCCCCCGGAAACCTGGGACGGAACCGTGGCCGCGCAGAAAGCGCTTTCGTGCGTCTACCGCACCGGGCAGCGATTCGGCGTCGCCCACCTGACCGATGTGCTGCTCGGCAAGGACACCCCGAAGATCAACCAGTTCAACCACCACCAGCTGAGCGTGCACGGCGTCGGCACGGAATGGAATGTAAACGAATGGAGATCGATTCTGCGGCAACTGACCGCAGCCGGCCTGCTCGCCCCCGACCCCAACGGCCACGGTGGCCTGCGCTTGACCGCCAAGAGCCGCCCCGTGCTGAAAGGCGAACAAACCATCCTCCTGCGAAAACTGCCCGAACGCAAGGCCGCGCGGAAGCGGACGGCGACCAAGCCTTCGCTACCCGCTCAGCCCCTCGATTCCATCGAGACCTTGTTGTTCGAGGAACTGCGGGAACTGCGCCTCAATCTGGCGCGCGCGCAGAATGTGCCGCCATATGTGATATTCCACAACACGACGCTGGCGGACATGGCACGGAAAAAACCCGCCGATGCCGAGGAAATGGCCGAGGTCTCCGGCGTGGGGCAGGTGAAGATGGAGCGATACGGGGACGATTTTCTTGCCGTGATTCGGCGGTTTGGCGGTGGGGGGTGAGCGTCTTGCGTAGTGTAACGCGAGATGTTACAGTGAACCATGCGGATCAGGCACAAGGGATTGCGCGCGCTACACGTGCAGGATGATGCCGCGCGGCTTCCTTCGAGTCTGGTGCCACGGCTGCGACGCATCCTGTTCCGCTTGCAGGAAGCGACGCATCCGGGCAGCGCCGACGCCCCCGGCTTTCGGTTGCACCCCCTGAAGGGTGGCCGCGCGAGCCAGTGGAGCATCCGCGTTTCCGGCAACCGGCGCGTAGTCTTCCATTTTGTGGATGGCGAGGCCGTGGATGTTGATCTGATCGACTACCATTGAGCGAAACAGAGGTGATTACCATGAATGAAATTGCAAATGATCGAGTCGGCTCGATGCTGAACCCGCCCCACTTGGGCGAACTGATCCGCGAGAGTATGGATGAGGTCGGATGGAATGTTACCGAGACGGCGGTGCGGTTGGACTGCCGGCGCGGGACGTTGTCGCGCCTGTTGAACGGCAAGATGGGCTTGTCCGCGAAGATGGCGTTGCAGCTGGAGGCGATCGGCTGGGGCACCGCCGAGCACTGGATGCGGATGCAGGCGAGCTACGCGCTGGCGCAGGCGCGTCGCGACAGGCGTGTTGCCGAGCGGCGCGCGGATCCAGTGCATGCGTAGAATGTACCGTCATTTATGATTTTCGCCACCGCGACGTCGGCGGACATGGCGAAGACAAAACCCGCCAATGCCGAGGAGATGGCCGCGGCATCCGGCGTGGAGCAGGTGAAGATGGCGCGATACGGAGACGATTTCCTCGCCGTGATTCGGCGGTTTGTTGGTGGAGGGTGATCGTCTGCATGATGCCGCAAACATTTCGGAATTTTAGCTGGTGGGAAAAGAAAGCGTGTGCGGCATATACGGGCATCGTACAGCCCCTGCATAATGCCAGAAACATTCTGGACTTTTGGCTGTCGGAAAAAGGGAAGCCGACATGCTGATTCAGCGTGTCGGCTTCCGCGTGCGCGGGATGTATCATGTTGCTTCTTTGGGAATGAAGGAGGCACACATGAGCCAGTCGACCGAAGTCAAACTCCGCGCCCTCGAAGTATGGCGCGAACACGACATTCACGCAACTATGACGGCCTTTCAGGTCAGTCGCAGCACGCTGTATGCGTGGCGCAAGGCGTATCAGCAGGGCGGCGTGGCGGCGCTCACCAATCGCACTACCAAGCCGCTTCGCGTGCGGCGGCGCAATTATCCGCGCGCCCTGATTGAGCAAATGCGAAAGTTGCGCCGCGAGTTTCCCAATATCGCCGGAGAAGCCCTGCGCGTGCATCTGGCTAAGTGGTGCGCGGAAAACAGGATGAAATGCCCAAGCGCTCGCACCCTCGGACGCATCATCGCCGACCAGCCGGATCGACTGCGCATCGCTCCGGCGAATATCACCCGCTACGGCCGGCTCAAAGCATTCACACGCCAGATAAAACAACGACTTAGCCGCGCCATCCGGCGCACCACCATCCCCGGCCGTTGCGTTGCCTTCGACACCATTGTGCGGCACATAGATGGCGTGCGGCGATACCTGATCGTTGCCATCGACCACGCCACCCGCTTGTCTGTGGCCATCTGCCCCGAAAGCGCATCGAGTAAAAACGCCGCCCGATTCGCCGAATTGGTCGAAGCGATGTTTCCGTTTCCCATTGAGAACGTCCTGACCGACAACGGCTCGGAGTTCGCCGGGGCGTTCGACCAGTTTGCGAAAGAAAGGGGCTGGACGCACGCATACACCTATCCGAGATCGCCTAAAATGAACGCCATCGTGGAACGCTTCAACCGCACCATTCAGGAGGATTTCGTGGATTACGAGGAAGACCTGCTACTCACCGACCGCGTTGCTTTCAACCAGCGCCTGTTGGATTACCTAGAAAAATACAACACCCGCCGCCCCCACGCCTCACTGCAATTCCGCTCCCCCGTGCAGTTCCTCGCGGAAAACCATCCGGAGTCCAGAATGTATTGGCATCGTACAGCCCCTTGACACCCCCGCCGCATGTTGTAATACTCGCTGAACATCCGGGAATCACGCCGTCTTTGAAGAGTTACAAACCCGGAAATTCGTGGCGCGGCGGCGGCGCTGCCAAGTGGTATCCTGAAAAATCAGGTCTCTTGCTGTTGCAGTGCTCCCGCCGGACCTCATCAGGCGCAGCAAAGGGTTACCGGTCATGCGGCGGCATGGCCGGTTGATTTTCCCCTCTTTCGTACACCATCTCCCCGCCCCATCACCGATACCGTATACGGCGTCTTGTTTTCTTCCAGCCGCACCTTCGGATAGGGCGGCGTTGTCGGCTTTCACTTTGTCTTGTCATATACCAGCTCGCCCAAGCGCACCTGTCGGTTGAGGTAGGAGAGCCAATCGTTCCTGTCGACTTGGAAACCTGTAACCATCTTCCACCCATCATCCCCCCGCTTGAACACCGCCAGCGTCGCTAACGTCTTGCCCTCATCCCGCCAAAACTTCACATAGTTCCGTTTTTCGACTTCTCTGCCGACATCCTGCTTGATGGGGAGCTTCACCTGCCAAATCTCATCCGGATCGGCAATCGTCCGCGCCAACGCCCGCCCAAGCGTCTCCGTCCTCAATTCCACTGATTCAATCACTTGTCGCCTCCTTGCGCCACTTTCAAACCACCCGGAGTCCGGGATGTATCGGCATCGTACAATGAGTTGACACTGCCCCTACGAGGGAGTACCCTGCGATTGGGTGCCTGAGTCAGTCGTCGTTCTGGACAGGTTCCACCGGGAGGTCACGCGCCCGCAGGCACCGTCTATCACCCCTCTCCATCCTCCCCGCCGCGTCGCCGATCTCGCTCGATATGCCGATCGTCTGCTCGATGGAACGTCGTCAGATACGCTCGCCGCCCGTCTCCGGTAAGCTTCCACGCCACCGCCCACCATTGCCGCTTCTCGTCTCGCGCATAGCTAATCCATTGGTTGTCGCGCTGCTGATAGGTCTGCTCCCCATCCACCGCCGCCTGCACCAGTCGCAGATGCTCCGGCTTGATCCCCCGCCCGCTCGCCTTGATATGGCCGATTCCGTCCCGGGATAGCCGCATCCACGGCGGAATCCCCTGCTCCCGCAGCACCGCGCCGAACACCGCCACCGCCGTGTCCAAACTCGGTTGCTCCTGTGCGAACTTCCGCCGCTCCGCCAAAGTACGGAGAATCGGCGTATTCTTCCACAACAACGCAAACCTCGCCCCGCCCAGATACTCGGCAATCCGCTGCCGCGCGATCGTCTCCGATCTAAACCCTGCTAAATCAATCACTTGTCGCCTCCTTACGCCAGTTTCAAACCGCCCGTAATCCGGGATGTATCGGCATCGTACACCAACGGGAAAAATCCCCGTGAGTGTGGTGTAATCTCTGCCGATTCAACTACCTCGGAGACGGCCATGCCTGCCATCGAAGCCATCCACAGCGAACTAGCGCCCGCCGCCGTTGGGACTTATTCTCAGGGCGTTCGAGTCGGCGACACGGTTTATCTTTCCGGGCAGATACCCCTCGACCCGAATACCGGTGAAATGGCGGGGCGCGACTTCGAGGCCGCTGCTCGTCAGGCGTTCGGCAACCTTGCGGCGGTGGCCGCTGCTGCCGGCGGGACGCTGAACGACGCCGTCAAGGTGAGCATTTTCCTCACCGATCTGGCCAATTTCGCCGTCGTCAACGAGGTCATGGCGCGCTATTTTCGGGCGCCGTATCCGGCGCGGGCGGTGGTCGGCGCGGCGGCCTTGCCCAAGGGCGCGGCCATCGAGATCGAAGCCGTCCTCGTGCTCGACAAGCACAGCTGAAAAGCTGAAACCGAACACCACGCAAGGCGCAAGGCGAATTCCCCCTGAACTCCAAGGCTCCACATCCCCTGCAGCGACTCGGCGGCATCGGCCCCCGAATTGCGGCGCGGCTGCAGCGGATGGGCATCGAGCACCCGCGCGATCTGCTCTTCCATCTGCCGTACCGCTATCAGGATCGCACCCGCATTACCCCGATTCGCGACCTGCAAATGGGGCGTGAGGCGGTGGTGCTGGGGCGAATCGAGGGAGCCGACATTCAACCGGGCCGGCGGCGTAGCCTACGGGTTCACATCCGCGACGAAACCGATGGCCTGACTCTGCGCTTCTTCCACTTCTACCCGGCGCAACAGCGCGGCTTCCAAACGGGCCTCTGGGTGCGTTGCTACGGCGAAGCGCGGCGTAGCGGCATCCATCCGCCGGAAATGGTGCATCCGGAATACCGCCTCTACCCGAATTACCCGCAAAACGCCACCGAAGCCGCGCTCACGCCGATCTACCCGACCACCGCCGGCATCGGCGCCGACGCCATGCGCAAATTGGTCGGCCAAACCCTCGACCGCGACCTTGATAACCTGCAAGAATGCCTGCCCCAGTCGGTACGCCAACACTTCGACCTCATGCCCCTCGAACAAGCCCTGCAAACCGTCCACCACCCGCCCCCCGATGCCGACACCGACGCCCTGCTCGCCGGTACCCACCCGGCGCAACAACGGCTAGCCACCGAGGAGCTGCTCGCCCATCACCTCGCCCTCGCCCGCCTGCGGGAAAAACACCGCGCGCGCAACGCCCCCCGATGCAACGCCGGCGGCGGCAGCTGGGAGAAATTGCAGTCGCAACTCAGCTTCACCCTGACCGCCGCCCAGCAGCGGGTTATCGGCGAAGTGTTGGCCGATCTGGCCGGCTCATCGCCGGCCATGCGCTTGATTCAGGGGGATGTGGGCTCCGGCAAGACCGTGGTGGCGGCGGCGGCGGCGCTGAGCGCCATCGACGGCGGCCATCAGGCGGCCCTCATGGCGCCCACGGAATTGCTGTCCGAGCAGCATCGCAAAACCTTCGCCGGATGGCTCGAACCCCTCGGCATCGAACTCGAATGGCTGAGCGGACGAATGCCGGCGGCGGCGCGGGCGAAATCGGTGCACCGCATTCAGTCGGGGGAATCGCAGATGGTCATCGGCACCCACGCCCTCTTCCAGCAGCAGGTGGAATTCCACCGCCTCGGCCTGATGATCGTCGACGAGCAGCATCGTTTCGGCGTCGATCAACGCCTGGCTCTGCGCAACAAGGCGGGAGGAGGCGACGACGGCGGCAGCGGCGGTAGCGGCATCGTGCCGCACCAGCTGATCATGAGCGCGACGCCCATCCCGCGCTCCATGGCGATGATTTTCTACGCCGACCTCGACATCTCCAGCATCGACGAACTCCCGCCGGGGCGCAAACCCGTGCACACCGTGGTGTTGCCCAACAGCCGCCGTGCCGAAGTGGCCGCGCGCATCCGCAAAATGCGCGGACGCAAGCAGCAAGCCTACTGGGTATGCCCGCTCATCGAGGAATCGGACAAACTGCAGGCGCAGGCCGCCACGGAAACTCGCGAAACCCTCGCCCGACAACTCCCCGAAGTCGCCGTCGATCTCATCCACGGGCGCATGAAATCCGCCGAAAAGGAAGAAATCATGCGCAGATTCCACCACGGCGACATCGACCTGCTGGTCGCCACCACGGTGATCGAAGTGGGCGTCGATGTGCCCGCCGCCAGCCTCATGATCGTCGAAAACGCCGAGCGCCTCGGGCTGGCGCAGCTGCACCAGTTGCGCGGGCGAGTCGGGCGCGGCGCGCAACAGGCCGTGTGCGTGCTCATGTACCAGCCGCCCCTCGGCCAATCGGCGCGCCAACGCCTCGCCATCCTGCGCGACACCAACGACGGCTTCGTCATCGCCAACCAAGACCTCGAACAGCGCGGCCCCGGCGAGCTGCTCGGCACCCGCCAGACCGGATTGCAGCAGATGAAGGTGAGCGACCTATCGCGCGACCGCGCCCTGCTGCCGCAAGTCGAGGGCATCGCCCGCCGCTTGCGCGCGTACCATCCGCAAGCCATCGACCCCCTCATCAAACGCTGGATCAGCGCCCGCGAAGCCTACGCCGAAGTATGACCACCCTGCACGCCTACCTGCGATTGATGCGCATGCACCAGCCCATCGGCGCATTCCTGCTGTTGTGGCCGACCCTGTGGGCGCTGTGGCTGGCGGGCGATGGCCGCCCCGACTCCACCATCGTGGTGATCTTCATCGCCGGCACCGTGCTCATGCGCGCCGCTGGTTGCGTGCTCAACGACCACGCCGATCGCCGCATCGACCCGTTGGTACGGCGCACCCGCGAGCGCCCGCTGGCCAGCGGCGAACTGCGCCCGAAGCAGGCGCTGGCGCTGCTCGTGCCGTTGCTGTTGGCGGCGGCGCTGCTGGTGCTGCAACTGAATCGCCTCGCCCAGTTGCTCTCCCTGTTCGCCCTGCTCGTCGCCGCCCTCTACCCGTTCGCCAAGCGCGTTACCCACCTCGCCCAGCTCGTTCTCGCCGTCGCCTTCTCCTGGGGCATACCTCTGGCCTACGCCGCCGTGCAAGGCGCGTTGCCGCCCGAGGCGTGGCTGCTGTTCGCCGCCAACTTCCTGTGGGTGGTCGCCTACGACACCCAATACGCCCTGGTCGACCGCGAAGACGACCTGCGCATCGGCGTCAAATCCACCGCCATCCTCTTTGGCAGATGGGACAACGCCGTCATCGCCCTGCTGCATCTGGCCAGTGTGGCGACCCTCGCCCTCATCGGCTGGCGGCGCGGATTGTCCTGGCACTTCGACCTCGGCCTCGCCCTCGCCCTGCTGTGCGCCGGCTGGCAGCAATACCTGTGCCGCGAGCGGCGGCGTGAGGACTGGCTGCGCGCCTTTCGCGGCAACAACTGGTACGGCGCGGCGGTTTTCTGCGGTTTGGCGCTCGCCCTGTTGGCGGGCAGCTAGACGAAAAAATGGCGAAATAGGGGTTGTCAAACGCCGAAAAATGGGCTATAACCCGCCCAAGTCCCATTCCCGAGGCGGTCGAATAGCCGCCACACCAACCCTACCAACCGAGAGGATCACCAACATGAACACTCATTTCCAAGCCACGCAAACCACTCAAGCCGTCCATATCACCGATGGCGGTGTGAACTTCGTTGCGGTAGATACGACTACCATTACCCCCCCCCCCCCCCCCCCCCCCCCCCCCCTTCACAGGAGGCTGATCCGGCGGTGGGCGCGATGAGCGCCCGCCGAACGCGCGCCGCATCGGGCGCATCCATCCGCCGCCTCGCCCATCTTTCCTCCGCGTTGCTGGTGGGTGCACTGTGCTTGTTCGACCCCGCGCCCGCGGCGGCGCAAACCACCACTGTCTGGACGGCGACACTGACGGTCGCGGACCAATTCGGCCAGAAAGGATGTCAGGAGGGTAGTTGCGCAACCCGTCTTACGGATGACGATTTCACGGTTGGGAGCAAGAGCTATTCAATCACATACCTTTTCACCAATAGCTCCAACGCCCTTGCCATGGGCTTCGGCGTCTCCTTCTCGGGTACTGACCTCAACTCGTACAAGCTCTGCGTCGGAACCACGGCGTTCAATTTCTCGAGTGCCACTAAAAGCAACAACGCGGCCCAGTGGAATAACAGTGGCCTCTCTTGGAGCGCCGGCGACACGATCTCCCTGAAAATAGCCACGTCCTGCACGGCCACAACCCAATCCAACAACGCCAATCTGAGCGCCCTGACGGCCTCCAGCAGCACCAGCTCGACGGGCTCCTTCTCGGCTCTGTCCATCGGCACCTTCGCCTCCGCCACCATCGCCTACACGGCATCCGTGGCCAACACCATCACCCATGTGAAATTGACACCGACCAGAGCGCAAGCCAACGCCACCATCAAGGTCGGCAAGAGCGGTAGTCTGACGGCAGTGAACAGCGGCTCGGCGAGCGACGCCATCAGCCTATCCACGGGCGCCAACGCCATCTTGGTCGAGGTAACCGCCCAAGATTCCACCAAGAAAACCTACACGGTAACCATCACCAGAGCGGCGGCTACGCAATCCAATAACGCCAATCTGAGCGCCCTGACCGCCACCAGTAGCACGAGTTCGACGGGCTCCTTCTCGGCTCTGTCCATCGGCACCTTCGCCTCCGCCACCACCGCCTACACTGCATCCGTGGCCAACACCATCACTCATGTAAAACTGACGCCCACCAGAGCACAAGCCAACGCCACCATCAAGGTCGGCAAGAGCGGCAGTCTGACGGCAGTAAACAGCGGCTCGGCCAGCGCCGCCATCGCCCTTTCCACGGGCGCCAACGCCATCTTGGTCGAGGTAACCGCCCAAGATTCCACCAAGAAAACCTACACAGTAACCATCACGCGGGCGGCGTCGACGACCACCACCACCACCACGACGGTGTGGTCGGCCACGCTGACGGTGGATGAGGATTCTGGACTTTTTGGCTGTGACAATACTCAAGCCACTCAGGACAACTGCTCAAGCGCGACCGTGTTGACGGACGATGACTTCACCTTTGGAGGGAGCACATATCAGTTCGAAGCAGCCTACTGGGATAGTAGCCTACAGCAATTCTTCGTCACATTCAGAGGAACAGGAGGCGTTCTTCAAGCTAGCAATGTAAAGAGCACCCTCAGCTCGCTGACACTGAACGTCGACGGGACAGCGTTTGCCTTCAGCGGGGGGGATGCTGCTCAGACCGGCCTCTCTTGGGTTTACAGGCCAGCCACGAACTGGGTCGACGGGCAAACGGTTTCGTTGAGTCTTACCGCGCCCACCACCAACCCCACGGTAACCCTCTCGGCCACGCCGACCACGGTTGCCGAGGGTTCCTCGGTTACGGTTACCGCAACTCTTTCGGCGGCGCTGCAGGCCGCCATCGAAATCCCCATCACGCTGACGGCGGGTTCCGCAGAAGACGGAGACTACGGCACCCTGAACAGCATACGGATCAATCTCGGCGCAACTTCCGGCACGGCCACCATCACCACGGCGCAGGACACCGACACCGACGACGAGACCTTCACAGTGGCTCTGGGCACGCTGCCGACCGGAGTATCCGCCGGCAGCACCACCTCGGTGGTGATCACCATCGACGATGACGATGCCGCGCCCACGACCCCCACCACGGTAACGCTGGTGGCTGAGCCGAATCCGGTGGTGGAGGGCGAGCAGATAATACTCACGATGACGCTGTCCAAGGCGCCGGTGGCAGATTTTTCAATCGTGGCAAGGGTAACCTCGAGTACGGCTGAGAAAGGCGACCACGGTTTTACGGAAGATCTTCGCTTCGATTTCCCCATTGGCGTCACCGAGGCCAGTTCGATAGTCGCAACGACGGTGGACGCCGACACCGATGACGAGACCTTCACGGTAGGTCTAGGCACCCTGCCTTCGGGAGTAGTCGCCGGAGACCCTGCCTCGGTAACGATTACCATCACCGACAAGACCCCCAGCGTGCGTTTCAGCGCCACCTCCATACGCCTCAACGAAGGGACAACGACCACCTATACGGCGAGGCTGAGCGCACAGCCTTCGGCCAGAGTAACGATGGCGCTGAATACCAACACCAAACTCAATGAAAAACTGACGGTTGCGCCGGAGAATCTGTCTTTCACCACGAGCGACTGGAATACGCCGCAACCCGTTACCCTCACCGCAAAAACCGATGCGGACTCCGACCACGATGAAGTAGACCTGTTCTATTCGCTCTCCGGCGACAGCGACTACACAGGATTGCCGGCGAGCAACCGCACGGTCAAGGTGTTGGTGGTGGACGCCGACGGCGCGGCTTTCCCCACGGTGTCGCTTTCGGCCTCGGCGAATCGGGTAACCGAGGGTTCGCCGGTAACCATTACCGCGGCCCTCTCGGCGGTGCTGACTACCGATGTGGTCATTCCGATCAGTTTGATCGCGGGCACTGCCGAGCCGGACGACTACGGCACGCTCGATTCCATCACCATTCCAAGCGGCGACCTCACCGCCACCGCCACCCTCACCACCAATCAGGATATCGACACCGATGACGAAACCCTCACAGTGCAGTTGGGCGCACAGTTACCCCTCACCGTGGATGCGGGTAGCCCGACTTCGCTGTCGCTCACCATCGAGGATGACGAACCCATCTCCAGCCTACCCACCGTGTCGCTGTCGGCTACGCCCAATCCGGTGCGCGAGAACGAGTCTTTGACGATAACGGCGACTTTGTCATCGGCGGTGGATAGGGATGTGACCATTGCGATAACCCTTACTCCCGGCGGCGGCGCGGTTGACGCGGATGAGGTCGATTACGGTGCGCTCAATTCCATCACCATTCCCGCCAACTCCACCAGCGCCAGCGAAAGCATCCGCATCAACGATGACTCGGATGACAAGGACAACGAGACCTTCACCATCACCCTCGGCACCTTGCCGGTCGGCGTGCGCGCCGGTAGTCAGCGCGAGGTGGTGGTTACCATCGATGACGATGATCCCCTCGGCCTGATCCTCTCGGCCAACCCGCCGCGCGTGGGGCCGGGCGGTACGGTGGTGGTAACGGCGATGTTGGATGAAAGGCCGCCATCCGATGCTACGGTAACGATCGAAGTTGTCGGCGACACTGCCGCCGACGCGGCGAAGGTGTCCGAGGATTACACCAGCGATCCGATCTTGCCAACCACACTGACCATCCCCACCAACGCCCAGAGCAGTAGCAATGCGGTTACCATCGAGATCGCGCAGAACGCCACCATCGGGCGCACCATCACCCTCACTGCGACCACCCCCATCGGCGGCCTGACCTTAACTTACGAGCAGGTGATCACCATCGTGAACGACTTGGAGCCGGTACATCAGGCGGTAGTGCCCGAAGTGGCGCGCGCCGTGGCCGGACGAGTGAGCGGCGCCATTTCCGCACGAATCGGACAGGTGTTCGAGGCAAGCGGAAACGCAACGAGCGCCTCGGCCAGTCTCGGCGGTCAACGCACCCTATCCGGCGCACTCGTCACCCACGCCCCGAACTTGCTGAACGGCCACCGCCCCGTGCGCGACCTGTTGCACAACTCCCACTTCGTCTTGCCCCTGAACGGTGGCGGCGGCGGTAACAACGGCGCATCTTCGCTATCCCTGTGGGGCGGCGGCAAATACACCAGTCTCTCCGGCGAGAACGATGGCCAATCGTTTGACGGCAGTTTGCAAGGCGCCCAACTCGGCGTAGACACCAAATTGCGCGACAACCTGCTGGCCGGCATGGCGCTTTCGTGGAGTCAGGGCGCATTCGACTACGAAACCGAAGCCGGCAAACAGGGCGACTACGAAATCGATCTGATCAGCCTACACCCCTACTTCGGCGGGCGCGGCGAGCAGATGGAATGGTGGGCGAGCGCTGGCTACGGCAGCGGCGAAATCGAAATCAGCCCGAATGACGGCTTGGCCTCGACCAACGATGTAACCCTGCAAACTCTGAGCGTGGGCGGTAGCGGCCAAATGTGGGCAGATGAAACCGGTGCCCACATTCGCCTCAAGGGAGAGTTCACGCAAACCGAAATGGAAATCGAGGAAAGTGCCGAGCAACCGGATTCCCTCACCTTGAGCGCCACCCTCATCCGCATCGCGCTGGAAGCCCGCCGCACCCAATCCTTGCGCAACGGCAGATCGCTAACCCCCTCCCTATCCCTCGGCGCCCGCCACGACGGCGGAGACGGCAACACCGGCACCGGCGCGGAAATGCACGGCAGCGTGCTCTACGACAACCCACGCACGGGGGTGAGCGCGTCCGTCGCCATGCACACCCTGCTCGGTCGCAGCGACTACGAGGAATGGGGGATTATGGGCATGGTGCGGCTAGCGGCAGGCGCCGATGGTCAGGGCCTGTCCTTCGAAATGCGCCCCGCCTACGGCAATAGCGGCGTCAACAGCGGCAGCGACCAAATCTGGTCGAACGGCCTACGCGAAAACATCGCCCGCGAAGCGAGCGGAAGACTGGAAATGCGCCTCGGCTATGGCCTATCCGCCTCCGGCGAGCGAGACGGCCTGCTGACTCCGTGGAGCGGCATGACCCTACAAGAAAACAGCACGCGCTACCGCCTCGGCTTGGATTGGAAAACCGCCGGTTCGTTCACCTTACGCCTATCCGGAGAACGCCAAGAAACCATAGGCGCAGACGCCGCCCACGCCATCTTGCTGAAGGGCGAGGCGCGATTCTAACTTCGATGATCAATGGGCGGCGGGTGACGTTGGTGGCACCCGCCGTCCGCCATTCCCTCAACCCTTGCCCAAGCGGTAGCGTATCTCCAGCGCTACCGATTTTTTTTTCAATGCCCGATGCCCAGCGGATGGATGAGCGGGTAGTCGCCTACGACACCCAATACGCTCTGGTCGACCGCGAAGACGACCTGCGCATCGGCGTCAAATCCACCGCCATCCTCTTTGGCCGATGGGACAACGCCCTCATCGCCCTGCTGTGCGCCGGCTGGCAGTAATACCTGTGCCGCGAGCGCGAACGCGACCTCTGCCTGAGCGCCTTCCGCAACAACAACTGGTACGGCGCGGCGGTTTTCTGTGGTTTCGCCCTCGCTCTGGCGGCGAGCGGCTAGGCGAAAATCGGCGAAATAGGTTGCAGATGGACTGCCTTGCGGCGAATGCTAGAATCGGAGCCCTCGTACACGCGGATACCGCCGTGGCTGAAGAGTTTTCCGTTGCGCCGATGTTGGATGTGACCGATCGTCACTGCCGGGCATTTTTGCGCCTGTTTTCCGCGCGCATGAAGTTGTACACCGAGATGAAGGTGAGTGCCGCGATCATCCACGGCGAGCGCGACCGCCTGCTCGGTTTCGACCCGTGTGAGCATCCGTTGGGGATTCAGCTGGGCGGATGCGATCCGGCACAGCTGGCGTTGTGCGCGAGTTTGGCCGAGCGAGCCGGGTATGACGAAGTGAATCTCAACATCGGCTGCCCCAGCGCGCGCGTCCGCAATGCCCGATTCGGCGCTTGCCTGATGGCGGAGCCCGCGCTGGTGGCGCGCTGCGTTGCGGCGATGGGCGCGGCGGTTTCCATTCCGGTAACTGTGAAGACGAGAATCGGCATCGACCACCACGACAGCTATGAATATCTGGCGAATTTTGTCGAGCGGGTTGCTCGAGGCGGCTGCGAACACTTCATCATCCACGCCCGCAAGGCTTGGTTGCGCGGCCTCAGTCCCAAGGAAAATCGCCAAATTCCGACCCTGCGCTACGACCGCGTGTACCGTTTGAAGCGGGATTTTCCCGATATTCGCTTTACCGTCAATGGCGGCGTCAAGACTCTGTGCGAGGCGCGCGACCACCTGCGTCATGTCGATGGCGTCATGGTGGGACGGGAGGCGTGCCGGCAACCGTGGATGCTGCGCGCGGTGGATCGGGTGATTTTCAACGACGCCGAACCCGATTCCGCGCCGCAAACGCGCGCCGAAGTGGTGCAGGCGTATCTGCCGTATATCGAGCGACAACTGGCTCGGGGCGTTCCTCTGCGCCATCTGACTCGACATCTGCTCGGCCTGTACCACGGGCAGCCGGGCGCCAGAGGGTGGCGGCGGCATCTTTCCACCCACGGGCCGAGGAAGGGAGCCGGCGTGGAGGTGATTCACCAAGCCCTCGAAATCGTGCGAGATGAAGCCGAGGAACAGCCCTACGCGCGCACCGCGGCCTGAATTCGGCAATAGATAATGAGAATGCGGAAATTGATCTTGCGGGCGAGCGCGGCGCTGGCGGCGTTGGTGGTGTTGGCGGCGGGCACGGCCATCATCCTGATCAGTCTGTTCGATCCCAACGACTACAAAGCGGAAATCGTCGCGCAGGTCAAGCAGAGCACCGGCCGCGACCTGCGCTTGCTGGGCGACCTCGAACTCGATTTTTTCCCGCGATTGGCGGTGCAAACCGGTTCGCTGGAATTATCCGACCGAGACGGATTCGGCGCGGCGCCGATGGTGGCGATGGATGACGCCAATATGCGCATCAAACTGGCGCCGCTGTTGAACCGGCGGGTGGAAATCGACAGTGTGCAACTGCGCCGACCGCGAATTCATCTCTCCCGCAAGGCCGACGGCACGACCAACTGGGACGACCTGATCGCGCAGGCGCAGCGGCAGGGCGGCGGCGAGGGAGAGGGCGCGCCGCCGGATGCCGCGTTGCTGGCCGGCGTGGTGGTGCAGGGGGTTTCTATCGTGGATGGGCGAGTCGAGTGGGATGATCGGGTTGGCGACCGCTCGCTCACGCTCAGAGAGATCAACCTGAATGGCGGCAAACTGTCGCTGGGGGAGGCGCTGGCGGTCGATTTGTCGGTCGAGGCGGCGGGTAGTGATCTGCCGGTGCCGGTGGCGATCACTCTGGCGACTTCGGTACGGCTGGACGAAAGCCTCGAGTCGATTTCGCTGGAAAACAGCCGACTTCGGGCGGCCACGGAAAACATCGCCGCGACTCTGTCCGTGGAGACGATCGAATTTGCGCTGCGCACCGGAGACGGTTCGGTGAGCGGGTTGCGGGGCGATGCCGGCCACGGGCGGGGTGGGGCGCGGGTCGATACGAATTTGGAGATACCCGCCATTCGCTTCAACCTGCACGAGGAAACCGTGCAACTGCCGGAGATGAAACTGGTGCAGGGCGATTCCTCCCTTGTCGGGTCGGTGAATGGTGGCGGCCTCCTGTCCGGAATTGCGGCGATGGCGCTTAGCGGCGGCGTGGATGTACGCATCGACGATGTTGCGCAATTGCTGCGGCGGAATCATCTGGATGCGGGGGTGTGGTCGCGTCTGCTGCGAAGGCCGGTAACCGCGCGTTTCCAATTTGCGCTGGCCGATGGCTATCTCGACCTGACCGATATGGTGGTGGAATCCCGTGGGACGCGGGCGATCGAGCGGAAGTCGGTGAGGATTCCCGTGCGGGCGGATGGATCGTTCGATGTTCCCGTGTCGGCGTTGTTCGGCGAGTGGTTGCTGCCCGAGAAGAAAAGAGCGTGGCTTGAATCGCCGCTTGGGAAGCTCATCTTCCCGAAGGGTGCCGGAGATGAATGAAACCCGAAACGGATGGAGGGATGTGTCATGCGTGTTGACGCCTTGCGGATTTGGCGGGAATTGGATGCGGAATGTGGCGTAGCGGTGGGTCATTATTCCCACAGTAATACGCATAAAGATCGGATACTGGCTCGCGGCGCGGCTGATTTCGATGAAAAATGCAGCCCCGATGATGATCGTGAATTGGCGCATTACCGAACGGACTACTATGTCAGTAGGCACGGTTACATGGAGATGCACCTCAAACAGAATTTGGATGCCCTCGAGAATTGCTTCGAGAATGGCATTCCACAACCCCTGCTGTTTGTCGATTTCGGTTGCGGCCCGATGACCGCCGGTTTGGCGCTCGCGGAAATGTTGTCTCGACAAACGCCGCGCTACAAAACGCAGACCGCCTATTTCGGCGTGGATGTGTCGCGCAACATGGTTGTCAAGGCGCGGGCGATCAATGAAAAATACGGCTTGTTCGCGCCGGAACGATTCAAGGTTGTGGAAAATGCGCGGTTCGATCCGCGCCATTTGCCGCGTTCTTGGCTCGAACCGGGGGTTGCGGTGCTGTATCTTTCGTTCGTGTTGGCGCCGAATACCTTGAAAGGGGGAGTCGATGCCGCGAAATTGGCTGATGATTGGAGGCGCTATGTCGAGAATCGGCCGGGCTGTGAGGAGACGCGGATTATCTACCTGAATCCACTTCGATCTCCACCTGAGTTGGATTTTCACGCCAACTGGAGGTCTTTCGAGGAACATCTGCGGCGAAAATCCGGCGGCGGCGGATTTTGTTATACTCTTGCGAAATGTATCGAATTGCGCGTAAACACTGTAAAAAACCCGATTTTCCTCCAAACCATCCACGGAACACGCAATTGACTCACTCGGCGCAACAAACCAGCTTCATTCCGGCGGTAGCCGAGCAACCCCTCGCCTGGATCAGCCTGAGCGTACCCATCCAGCAGGAGTCTCTGTTGCACAGCGGCGGCGGCAGTTATCACCCCGATTTCATTTCGCCAAGCGAAGAGACCGCACTGCTCCGAGCGGTGGACGCCGCGCCCTGGCGAACCGATTTGCAGCGGCGGGTGCAGCACTACGGCTATCGCTACGATTACGCCGAGCGCGGCATCAATGCCGCCGACCGGTTGGGCGAACTGCCGCATTGGGCGCGAACGATATGCGACAGATTGCAGCGGGAACATCTATTCCCGGCGCCGCCTGAGCAATTGATCGTGAATGAATATGAGCCGGGTCAGGGCATCGCGCCGCACACCGACCGCGATTGCTTCGGCCCGGTGGTCGCATCCCTTTCCCTCGGCAGCGACTGCATGATGCGCATCCTGCCGCATCGGGAAGACGCTTGCGGCGCGTTCGATCTCGTGTTGCAGCGCCGCAGTCTGGTGGTGTTTCGCGGCGCGAGCCGCGAGGTGTGGCGGCACGGCATCGCGCCGCGCAAGAGCGACCGACAGGCGGGGCGCAGAATCCCCCGCCAACGGCGCGTGTCCCTTACTTTCCGCACCGTGGCTTGAGTGTCATGGAGGCCATGAGTTGGCCGTGGTAGCGCCGAGGGGATACATCGACGGACGAATCGGCCCCCTCGACGAAATTCGCGTGCCGGTGCTTGATCGCGGATTCCTCTATGGGGATTCGGTCTATGAGGTGTTTCGCACCTATTCGGGCATTCCCTTCCTGTTCGACGAGCACCATGCACGGCTGATGAATTCGGCTCGGCTGAGCGGGATGAATGTGCGTCAGGGGAAGCGGGAAATAGTCGATGCCATCGTGGCCACCATCGCCGCCACTGGTGCCGCCAGTGCCACCAGTGCTGAGGGGGGGGAGGATGTGTATGTGAGATTTCAGGTTACCCGAGGCGAAGGTCGGGTGGATCTGTATCCCGATCCGGAGCTGGCATCGCGGCTGATCATCATCGTCAAGGAGATTCCGAAGTGGAATCCGGATTTCTACGCGAAAGGCATGAATTTGGCCATACCCACTCTGCGGCGCAACGCGGTGAACACCCTCGACCCCAACATCAAGGGCGGCAACTATCTGAACAACATCCTCGGCTTGGCGGAATCTCGGACGATGGGCGCGGACGAATGCGTCATGCTCGATGGGGATGGTTGGGTAACCGAGTGCTCCAACAGCAATGTGTGGTTCGTGCTGGATGGCCGGTTGGCCACGCCGGCGGCGGGGAATCTGCTCGGCTTGACTCGCCGGTCTCTGGTCGGCCTGCTCGAGGGGGCTGGCCATGCCGACATCGAACGCGCCATTCACAGCGAGCAGTTGGTCGACGCCACGGAATGCTTTGTTACCAGCGCCACCCGGGAGGTGATGCCGGTGGCGAGTTTGCGGCTGCAGGACGGCACGCTGCGCGAATTTCCCGAAGGCGGCGGCGAACTGACTCGTGTGGCGATGAAACTGTACGCCGACATGCTGGTGGATTTCGTCCACACAAACCGCCACAAGGCGTGGTTCTGAGCGCCGCCCACCGCCCGCTGCCATGAGCGCCGAAACCCAACTGCGCCTGTCCGTGTTTTTCGCCCTGTTGGTCGGCATCATGCTGTGGGAACTGCTCGCGCCTCGCAGGAAAACCCGACTGCGAAAAATCCGCTGGCCTTCCAATCTCGGCATAGTCGCCCTCAATGCGCTGCTGCTGACGCTGGCGCCGCTCAGCGCCGTCGGCGCGGCGTTGTTTTCCGTGTTCAATCAATTCGGCCTGTTCACGTGGCTCGAATTGTCGTTGTGGCCGAGCATCATCCTGTCGCTTCTATTGCTCGACCTGACGATTTACTGGCAGCATCGACTGTTCCACGCGATTCCCCAAGCGTGGTCGATTCACCGCATGCACCATACCGACACGGAATTCGATGTTACCACCGCGCTTCGCTTCCACCCCATCGAAATCGTCATCTCCATGTTGATCAAGGCCGCCGTCATCATCCTCATCGGCGCGCCGGTGCTGGCGGTGATCGCCTTTGAAATCATCCTGAACGCCACCGCCATGTTCAACCACGGCAACATCAAACTGCCGGCGGCGGTGGACAAGGTGTTGCGGCTGGTGATCGTAACTCCGGACATGCACCGCGTTCACCACGCAATCCACGGAGACGAATACAACCGCAACTATGGATTCAACCTGTCGCTGTGGGATCGGCTGTTTTCGAGTTATACTGCCCAACCCAAAGACGGCCACACCGAAATGCAAATCGGCCAACGCCAATACCGACACCTGAGCGAAGCCAGACTGGATCGACTACTGACCCAACCATTTCGCCGCGCGATGGAAAAAGACCAATGACCGTTGACCGAAAACTGCTGGAAATTCTGGCGTGCCCGATCACCAAGCAACCGGTATTCCTGCTCGATCAGGCGCGGTTGGATAAGGTGAATCGGTTGATCGAACAGGGGAAATTGCATACCCTCGACGGCGCCAAATTGGAGGAGCCGTTGCAGGAGGCGCTGATCACGCGGAATGGCAATACGCTGTATCCGGTGGAGGGGGGCGTTCCGGTGATGTTGGAGGGGCGGGGGATTGCTTGTGAGCAGATTGGGGATTGGTGAATTCGCAAATCAAGGCGTTGCCCATCCGAGTAATAGAGGAACGGCAGATTGTTTTTCGCTTCGATACAGTTTGCCGCGCTCAATGGATGAAATGCCCAACGATTTTAGAAATGCCGAAAAATCATCGAACCATGCGTGTTCTTGGGAAAAAGATTGCACGATCATTATGGCGCAATCGGCGTTGAAGCGCTCCGCCTCAATGATTGCGGATGCGGTACGATGGAGCAACTGATAGCGGATTGCATCGGCTGGTGGGTAGGATAAGCCTAGTTTCTTGGAAATATATTGCAATCTTTCTATCTTTCCAGAAGACGCATTTACCAACCATTCGCCTACCTCCGGGCCAAAGGACTCATCTAGTTTCCCTTCGACTGCAACCGCGCATATCTGTTCGTTCGTCCGAACAAAGGCGATAATATCCGTCTGGCTCGGTCGGCTGCCACCCGGTAACGGTGTTTTATGCTCCGGTGTCGCGATCAACAAATCCACCGGGTCGTCAAACAACGCTTTTATTTCATCAGGCAAGTCAGGTTCGGCATTTTCCCAAGAAACTGCTATTTCATATGCTGAACGGCCCTTGCGCCAATGGCGTGCGGGTTGAAGTTTGCGCCAATCTTCAATGCCGTTGCTAGGTGCGTAAGCGCTCTGAATTTTTTCCCAACCCAAGTTCGGGATTTTCAATAAATTTCGTTGATCGTCATCGGTGCGGGGCACATAAACCTTGCTTTTCGCACTTGGTTCTGATGCCGAGCTACGGATTGAATCCGAATCTTGCACGGATGCGATAACTTTATCTTGACCTGAAACGTCGGTAGTACCTGAATCCTGGCCCGTACTTTTGCTTTGTTCCGGCTGTTCATCGAGTTTATCTTGCGTTTCTTGCGTGGGTTTGGTGATGCTAGTCATTTCGGTTTTACCTCCCGTTGATACTGATTCTATATTTCGATTCGAGTCTTCCACAGATTCGTTTGTTTCCTGCTGATCTGAAACATCAACAGTTTCTACATTCCGGCTTGTAACTTGGTTCTGTTCCAGTACTTTGTCCAGTTTTTCTTGTATCTCCTGTATGGATTCTGTGACTGCATTACTTTCTGCCGTGTCTTCTGAAGATACAGTTTCCAAATTCTGATCTTTGTTGTCCGTTGTCTCGGTATATCGATCCTTGAATTCCATACCGAGACCGATCAAAAAAATCAATCCGCCTAGCAACATTAATGTCGAATCTTTACGCATTTCAATAGCCCCTGATGTTCAAGGTTTTCTCTTTAGCGTCGTAGAAAAAAGAATATTTTTCCCCACGTTTTCTTGCGCCCTGGTAGTACTTCGTCAAATCCGGTTTGGTGAACTTGGACTTGGTTATATCTGCAACAGGGATAATAAATATGTGTTCCGGGTTGTCCGCAGGTTCTCCCACCCCTAGAATAAGAAATGTTTCTTGCTTTTTCCTGTCTTGATAACGTTTGTAATTCGCTATCTGCCACATTCTAAACTCAATTGAATCTTGAAGAAAACCCCTTCGCCATTTGCATTCTACGGCAAACTGATATTTTCTGTCGCGTAGAGAAAAAGTAACCTCAAGATCAGGGTCGGTATTGGATGTAGCGTAATTACCTTTTTCGGTTATTTTGTCGCTCGCCCACCTTGTTATCTCGAAAAATCTTGATTGTTCGTGAAATTTGTCTACTACATAATTTTCGAACTTGTTTCCATTTTCTTTGTTTACATCATATTCAGCCGTTCCCCCTTTGTGAACCAAGCCGTGGACCAAATCAATCAATTTGTGCATAGTGTCCGCAGTCGCAGTATGCGAATGTTCTCTTTCCTGATTTTCCCTACCTGATACACTTGGATTTCGACCAGCCAACCAAAATCCAAAACCCAGGACAAAAATCAACCCACCCGCCAACATCATAATCAAAGCGATATTCATCGTGTTCTCCACAGTCTTTCAAGGTTGCCGAAGTCCATCCAATCAATTCCTCTTCCGCTGCCGCCCAATCTGCAACAACTTCTTATGCTTCTTGGTCTTCAACCGAGCCTGAGCAAATTCAATCTGCTGCAGCTGACTCGCCCGCACCTCCCCCGAGCCAACCTCCTGATCAGTAGGCCGGCGTTTAACATACAAGCCATCCGGCTGCATCTCCCAAGCATTTTCATTGTCATCCAGCAAAGTGTTCAGCACCAGCCGCAATTCATTCTTGAGGGGCGCCGGGGTAATGCGCGTAACCACCTCCACCCGACTTTCCAAATTTCTCTTCATCAAGTCGGCCGAGCCGATCAGGTATTCCTCCTTGCCGCCGTTCTTGAAATAGAAAATGCGGCTGTGTTCTAGGAAGCGGCCGACTATGCTGATGACGGTGATGTTGTCGGAGATGCCGGTGATGCCGGGGCGTAGGCGGCAGGTGTCGCGGATGATGAGTTCCACCTTTACTCCGGCTTGGGACGCTTGATACAGCGCCTTGACCAGATCGCTGTCTTCCAGCGCATTGGTCTTGATCTGAATCAGCCCCGGCTTTTTCGCGCGGTGTTGCTGGATTTCCCGTTCGATGTTGGCCAGTAACGTCCTCTTCAAGTGCTTGGGCGCCGGAATGATCTTGCGGTAATTGCGCTTGGGCGCGTAACCGGTGGTCAGGTAGTTGAACAGTTCGGTTACATCGTGGCCGATGTCCTCGTCGCAGCTCAGCAGGCCGAGGTCTGTGTACAGTCGGGCGGTGCCGCCGTGGTAGTTGCCGGTGCCGATGTGAACATAGCGCCGCAAGCCGCTGTAATCCTGCCGCACCGCCATGAGCACCTTGCAGTGGGTTTTCAGCCCGATCACGCCGTAGGTAACATGAATGCCGGCCTGCTCCATCCGCTCGGACCACTCGATATTGGCGGCTTCATCGAATTTCGCCTTCAGCTCCACCACCACCGCGACTTGCTTGCCGTTGCGCGCCGCCTCGATCAGCAAATCGACTATGCGCGTCTGCCGGTCGGTGCGATACAGAGTCATCTTGATCGCCCGTACCTTCGCATCGCGCGCCGCTTCTTCGAGGAAGCGCACCACCGAGGTGGCGAAGGACTCGTAGGGATGTTGCAACAAAATCGATTCGGCCTCGCGCACGATATAGAAAATGCTGCGTTCCTGATCTTGCAGTCGATGATGGTTGACCTGAATGTGCGGCGGGTAGCGCAGTTCGGCGATGGGCAGGGACGCCAGCTGCATGAGTTCGCGCTGCATCATCAGGCCATCCTGCACGAACACATCCCGCTCCACATCTAAGCCGAGCTCCGCCGCCAGCATTCCCTTGCGATCGTCCTCCATGGCTTGGCTCACCACCATGCGCACGATCGGGGCAATGCGGCGGTCGCGCAGTTCGAGTTCGATCATTTCCATGAGATCGTTGGCGCCGGACTCCTGCCGTTCGGCGGCGGCGTTGCGGGCGACGAAGTAGAAGTCGTGGGCGATGATTTCCACCTCGGGAAACAGCAGGTCGAGATTGTTGGCCATCACATCCTCCAGCGGAACGAAGTGGTGGCTGCCCGTTACTTGGATGAAGCGCGGAATGCCCGTGCCCACCGGCACCTTCACCCGCGCCAGCATGGGTTCGTCCTCGTCGGCCGAGCGGATGGTAACCAGTATGTTCAGGGATAGATTCGAGATGAAGGGGAAGGGATGAGCCGGATCGATCACCTGCGGCGTGACCAGCGGGAAAATGTTCTCGATATAGTGCCGTCGCACCCCGTCGCGGGCGGTCGGCTCGAGTTGGCGGTAGGCCATGATGCGGATGCCGTGCTCGCCGAGTTGATCGAGCAGGCGAGGCAGCTGCCGGTCGCGCTCGCTTTCGATCTCCATGACCAGGGCGCGCGCCTCGATGAGTTGTTGTTGCGGCGTGCGCCCGTCCACGCTCAATTCCGACACGCCGGTGGCGGCCTGCAATTTGAGGCCGCCGATGCGTTTCATGAAGAATTCGTCTATGTTGGAGGCGAAGATGGCGAAGAATTTGAGGCGCTCCAACAGCGGATTGCGCGCGTCTATGGCCTCGTGCAACACGCGGTGGTTGAATCGCAGCCAGGTGAGTTCCCGATTGAGATACAGCTCCGGATTGTCCGGATCGAAGGCGGACTGCGCCTCGTCCGGCGCGGCGGGCGAGGGCCGGGATTCCGCCCGATTGTTGCTGATTGCGGAGACGGTTTTGCTCATCTTGGGGAGGTGTTTCGCGGGTTTTCGGGGTATTCCGCCGCCGCCACGGCGCCGCCGGAGTTGCATATCGGGCGGCATTATATATTGAAATCGAGGCCGTATTGGGCGATAGTATGGCCAATTCAACACCGAGGCGATCCCTGGTCGGATGAACGAGCACCCTCCGTCGATATTTTCCAATGGAACAGATTCTGCTACTAGTCAGCCAGTACTGGCAGTCCATTGTGTCGGTGTTCGCCTTCGACACGGCGTTGTTGAGGCAACCGGACATGGTGTTGCGGCTTGTCGTCCAGCTGCTCTTGCTGGTCGGCTCGGCCTTCTTTTCCAGCTCCGAAACCGCCCTGTTTTCCCTGTCCCGTCTGGATCTGCAGCAACTGCGCCGGGAAAAAAATCCGCGCGCCGAATCCATCCATGAACTGCTCGATCAGCCGCGCCGGTTGATCATCTCCATTCTGAGCGGTAACGAATTGGTCAATGTGGCCGCCACGGCCAACATGACCTCCATCTTGGTAACCCTCTACGGCAGCGCCAGCGCCGGCTGGATCAACCTGCTGGTCATGGTGCCGCTGCTACTGCTGCTGGGGGAAGTAACCCCCAAAACCGTGGCGGTGCACAACCCGATTCGCTACAGCACCCGAATCGTCGCCGCGCCCATGCGTTTCTGGATTCGGCTGATCGCCCCCCTGCGCTGGCTGGTGCGCGGCATCGCCGACCGCACTACCACTTGGCTGGTGGGCGAAGTCAAGGCCGCCGACAACATTCTGCAAGTGGACGAATTTCTCACTCTGGTGGAGCAGGTCGCCGAGGAGGGCGTGCTGGACGCCACCGAAAGGGCGCTCATTTACAACCTGCTGGAGGCCGGCGACACCGAAATCGTCGAGATGATGACGCCGCGCACGCAGATGGCGTTTCTCAATGTGGAAATGAGCGTGCCGGAGATGGTGGAGAAATTCACCCGCTACCGGCACTCGCGCATACCGGTTTTCAAGACCCATCGGGACAATCTGGTGGGATTCGTGCACGCCGAGGACATCCTGCGCTTGGTGCTGGACGGCGAAGATCTGGCGGCCCTGACCCCGCAAGACATCATGCACCCGCCGGTGGTGGTGCCGCTGACCAAGAAAGTGGACGAAATGTTCGACTTCTTTCAGGGCAACGAGGTACGCGCCGCCGCCTGCCTCAACGAATTCGGCGGCGTCGAGGGCTTCATCACCATGCGCGGCGTCATCAACTTCATCTTCGGCGATGTGAGCGGCGGCGCCCGCGCCACCGCCGGGTTGTATGCGGAAAAGGACAACAACATCTACGAGGTGCCCGGCGACATGAAACTCAACGATTTCAACAACCTCGCCAACTTCGGCATCGAAGATCCGCGCATGACCACCATCGGCGGAGTCGCCTTCCGCCTGCTCGACCGACTGCCGCGAGAGGGCGACCGCGTGCGCATGGACGACATCCTCATTCAGGTGCTGGAAATGGACGCCCATCGCATATCCCGCGTGCGCGTGGCGCAGGGGGTGGACGAGGCGGATTTCGAGCGCGCCGAGGAGATCATGCGAGACGCCGCCGCCGAAGACGCGCCGAACGAGTATGTGGTCGAAGTCGATACCGAATCCGAATCCGAAACCGCCCGAATCAGCGCGGAGAGCCGATCATGACCCTGCTCGCCATCCTCCTCCTGATCATCCTGCTGTTGCTCCTCAAGGGCTTCTTCTCCGGCGCCGAAATCGCCCTGGTCAATTCCGACAAGGTCAAGCTGAACGCCCGCGCCAATCAAGGCGACAACGGCGCGCGCAAGGTGGTGGAACTGTACAAGGAGCCGGATGTGTTGCTCGGCACCACTCTGGTGGGCGCCAACATCGCCACCGTGGCGCTGGCCACCCTCGGCACCATCCTGTTCATCGAACTGTTCGGCGCGCGCGGCGACATCTACGCCTTCCTCGCCCTCACCCCGCTACTGCTGATCTTCGGCGAGATCGTCCCGAAAAGCGTCTATCAGCAAAAATCCGACGAAATCGCCCCCATCGCCATCTACCCGTTGCGGCTGTTTTCCTTCGTCTTCTACCCGGTGGTGTTCATCTTTTCCCGCACCGCGCGGCTGTGCGCGCGGCTGTTCGGCGGCGGCAAGGTGGAGCAGAATCTGTTCATGACGCGCGAGCAGATTCGCGCGGTGGTGGACATGGCGGAGCGCACCTCCTCGGTGGACGCCTTCGACCGCGGGCGCGTTCGCCGCGTCATTCGCTTCGGCGAAACCACCGTGGGCGAGGCGATGATCCCCATCGCCGAAGTTACCGCCATCAACCGCGCAAGTAGCCTGCCGCGCGCCATCGCCACGGTGCGGCGCAAGGGCTACAACCGGCTACCGGTGTATCAGGGCAACATCAGCAACATCACCGGCATCCTCACCCTGACCACCTGGGACCTGCTCGACAAATCCCTGCCGCAGAAGGAACTGGCGGAATTGATCGAACCGGCTCATTATGTACTGCAATTCCAGACCATAGACCAACTGCTGCCCACCCTGCGCAAACGCCCCGACCACATGGCGGTGGTGGTGGACGAATTCGGCTCGGCCATCGGCATCATCACCATGGAGGACATAGTCGAGGAAGTGGTGGGCGACATCGATGTAGGCTACGATTTCGAAGAATACCTGCCGCGCCGCAAGCGTGTGATCGAACTGGTCGAGGAGGGCAAATACCTGATCGACTCCAGATCATCGGTCTCCGAAGTCAACGATATACTCGAAATCAACCTGAACAGCCGCATCTCCCACACCATCGGCGGCTTGGTCATGGCACAACTCGGCCACATCCCCGAACGGGGGGAAAGCGTAGTGGAGATGGGCTACCGCTTCACCGTGGAAGAAGTTACCGATCGCGCCATCGTCAAATTGCTGGCCGAGTCCATCTGATCGCCGGACTCCCCGATCCCCATAATGTACGAACAGGAAGTCAAACTCACCGCCGCCAACGAAGCAACTCTCGACCAAGTGCTGCAATCGGATCTAGTGCAGCGCTTGGACACCGGCATCGGCGCCCGCGACTCGGTATCCAGCGCCGGCGTCTACTACGACACCGCCGCCCGCGATTTGGAAAATCACCGATGCTCCCTACGCGCCCGCCGGGAGGAGCAAAATTGGCGCGCCACCTTCAAATTTGCTGGGCGCATCGAAAACGGGCTGTTCAGCCGCCGGGAAATGGAAGCCGAAATCGGCGGCTGGCTCGACCATGCCGGGCAACTGCCGGCGGGGGAACTGCGCGATCAGGTGGTCGAGATCATATCCGCCGAGGCGCCGCTGATCGCGCGCGTAACCGTGGTCATGCAGCGCAGTATCCGCAATCTGCATTTCGCCGGTAGCGAGATCGAACTGACCGCCGATCGGGCGACCATCTCCAAAGCGAATCTGCAGCGGCGAGTCGATCTATACGAAATCGAACTCGAACTGAAACGCGGCGATGTGGCCGCAGTGGTGCAACTGGGCGGCCTGTTGACGCAACAATTCGCCCTGACGCCCTCCACTCTGAGCAAACACCGCATCGGCCGCCAACTGGCATGACCCCCCCCACCCCCCCACCCCCGCCCCTGAGACTGGATCGCCGCACCGGACGAGTCCGACCGGCCATCTTCATCCCCTCGCCAAACTGCGATGCTAGGCCGCCCGACACCCCCATCGAAGTACTGGTGATCCACGCCATCAGCCTACCCTCCGGCCGCTACGGCGGCGACCACATAGAGCGCCTATTCACTAACCGCCTGCGCGAAGACGCCCATCCGAGTTTCGCCGAAATGGGGTTGGATAAATTGAAAGTGTCGGCTCACTTCCTCATCAAACGCGGCGGCGAACTGCTGCAATTCGTCCCCACCCACCTACGCGCGTGGCACGCCGGAGAATCGGACTTTCGCGGCAGGCAACAAGTCAACGATTTCTCTCTGGGAATCGAACTGGAAGGCTGCGATCAGGAAGCGTTCGAACCGCCCCAATACGACACCCTATCCCAACTAGCGCCCCTACTCATGCAACACTACCCGGCCATCAAACCGCATCACATAGTCGGCCACAGCGACATCTCCCCAACCCGCAAAACCGACCCCGGCCCCTGCTTCGACTGGCAACGCCTGCGCCGAGCAATCCCGCAATAACCCGCCGCCGCGCTCAACCCGCCCCCGCCATGCCCCTGCGCATCACCACCCGCCAACTGCAGATATTCGAATCGGTCGCCCGCCACCGCAGTTTCACCCGCGCTGCGTTGGAACTCCACCTGACCCAGCCGGGGGTATCGATGCAGATGCGCAAACTGCAGTCCCTGATCGGCCTGCCCCTGTACGAACTGCCGGGCCGCAAGGTACGCCTCACCAAAGCCGGCCAAACCCTGTTCCGCCACAGCCGCGCCTTCAAGTCCCGCCTCGGCAAACTGGAACGGGATCTGGACGACCTGAGAGAAGCCGCAGGGGAAAAACGCAGGAAAACCGCGAGATGAAGCGAAAACCGCGAGATGAAGCCGCGCCGGTCGTGGTCGCCGTCCGCCTTGCAATCCCCCCGGCTCGGCGCAATTTATCGCCGAAAATCGCCCGAATTCCGAAATTTTTGCCATCGGCAGCGTACAAAGGCTTGCCAACCGCCGAGAATGTCGTATAGTATTGCCCGACCAACCCGAAACGGCAGCTCATCCAACTGCCACAACCACCCTACGCAGAGGAGTCCGACCATGAAAATCCACCGTCAAATCGCAAACCCGAGTGTGAATACTGCTACCCCCCCCCCCCCCCCCCCCCCCCCCCCCCCTTCCACGGGGGGCTGACCCAACGGCGGGCGCGATGAACGCCCGCCGGCAGAGTTTCCGCCTCGCGCGCGGCGCATCCATTCGCCGCCTCACTCTGCGCTCCGCCGCATTGCTGGCCGCGGCGGCGTTTGCCCTGCTTGCCGCCGCGCCCGCCTCCGCCGCGGCGCTGGTGAGCAACATCGGGCAAACCACGACATGGAACGTCGCGCTGGGCTCGCAGACCAATCCCAGAGCCCAGCAGTTCACGACCGGAGCCAATAGCTACACGCTGAACAGCATTGACATCAAGTTCCACACGGCGGTGGCCACGCCGGCGAACCTGCGGGTGGAGCTGTGGTCCGCGACCACCGGCGTCGACAACGATCCGAATGCGAAGCTCGCGAGCCTGACGGTTCCCGCGACGGTCGGCACCGGCACCGTCGCGTTCGCGGCGCCGGCGCACACCACGCTCGCCGCGAGCACCAAGTACTTCGTGTACGTCTACCGGAGCGGCGCAACCACCGGGAATTTGGCCAAAGCGGCCGCCGACGCCGAGGATGCGGGCGCCGCGGCCGGCTGGAGCATCGCGAACGGCGACCACCGTATCCCCACAGGGTTATCGGCTTGGAGCTTCGGCGCCTCGTCCCTGCAAATCCGCGTCAACGGCGCGCTCCTGCCAGCGCCACCGAGTGAGGGCGACAGCGTGTGGTCGGCGACGCTGACGCCGCGCGAGGTCAGCTCCACCCACCTCGGCTGCAACGCCACGTCGGCCAACAAGTGCGACGCATCGGCAAACCTGTCGGAAGACGACTTCACCTATCGCGGCTCCAGCTACACAATCGATGTGCTGCAGCTGAACACCTCGTCGAGCGACCTCAGCTTGAGGTTCACCAGCAGCCTGCCGGACTACGCCAAGCGCGATCTGGTGCTGGTCGTCGGCAGCAATACTATCAGCCTCGCCAACTTCACCAAGTCGGGAGCCTCATTCGTCAGGGCCAACACGGGCCTGTCCTTCACCGCCGGAACGGGGGTAGCGGTGGGCTTCAAGCAGCGTACTCTGTTTATACTTGAGCCGGAAAACGTGTCGGTGTCAGCGAGCGGCAACACGCTGAATGTGTCGTGGGACAAGAACTCTATCGGCGACACGCCTAATCGTTATGATGTGCATTACACCTCATCGACCACCCTGACCGGAAGTTCGGACAATGTAGGCAGTAACCCGGCCACCCATTGGGTGGACACGGGCTACGCCGGCGCGACGACCTCGTACACGATCACCGGTCTGGACTACAACACGCTATATCGGGTGCGCGTAGCCGCGAGAGGCCCCAGTTCTTTCAGCAGTTGGGCCGAGGGGCAGAATGCGAGAGCAACGACCGGCGCCGCGCCCGATGTCACGCTGAGCGCCCTGACTGTCTCGAGCAACACCAGCGCGGCGGGCACCTTCTCGGCGCTCGCGCTGTCCCCTTCCACCTTCGCCGCCGCCACCACCCAATACTCGGCATTGGTGGCGAGCTCGATCTCCCATGTCAAACTGACGCCGACGGTGAACGATTCCAGCGCCACCGTACAAGTGGGCACGAGCGCCCCCCTGACGACGGTGAACAGCGGCTCGGAAAGCGCCGCCATCGCGCTCACGGCGGGGGCGAATGCCATTATGGTGGTGGTTGCCGCGCAGGACGGCATAACCACCAAGACCTACATGGTGCGCATCACCCGGCAAAACGCCAGCAGCCAGCCGATTTGGGCGGCCACGCTGACAGTAGTTGAGGATAGCGGATCTTTTGGCTGCGGCACCGACTGCTCCTCGGCGCTCACGGACAACATCTTCACCTATTCGGGGAACACCTATAAAGTCGCTGCCTTTGACTGGGATCCCTCCACCGATAAAATAACCATTTACTTCAGGGATCAAGACGACGGTGATGTGGTTGCTTCGACGGTCAGGTCGGGCATCGGTTCGTTGATCCTGTATGTCGACGGCACGGCTTTCACTATCAGCGAAGGTGTCGGCACATTTGGCCTCGAATGGCCATATGAACCCACCCCGGATTGGGTCGACGGGCAGGTGGTTTCGCTGAGTCTTAGCGCGCCCCCGACCACCCCCACCACCCCCACTGTACGCCTCTCGGCCACGCCGAGCACGGTGGCTGAAGGTTCGTCAGTAACCGTAACCGCCACCCTGTCGGCGGCGCTCAGCCCCAATGCCGCTGTGCGCATTCCGCTTACGCTGACGCGCGGTTCGGCGGAGCAAGGCGACTACGGCACCCTCGCCGCCATCACCATCCCGAGCGGCCAAACCAGCGCCAGCGGCACCATCACCACCACACGGGACGCCGATGCCGATGACGAAACCTTCACAGTCGCCCTCGGCACCCTACCCAACTCGGTTGCCGCCGGCAGCCCCAACTCGGTAACCATAACCATCAACGACGCCGACGCCCCGAAAATCCCCACGGTGTCGCTGTCGGTTACCCCCAATCCGGTGCGCGAGGGGGATTCGGTAACGGTAACGGTGACTTTGTCGCCGACGACGAGCGGCGATCAGTCCATTCCGATCATCCTGACTGCCGGTAGCGCTACCTCTTCCAGCGACTACGGCACGCTCACCGCCATCACCATCACCGGCGGCCAAACCACCGGCACGGGCACGATCACCACCATTGCGGACGACAACAATAATGCGGATGGAACCCTCACAGTGGCAATCGGCACGCCGCCGACCGGCGTGTCCGTGGGCAGTCCGAGTTCAGAGGTGGTTACCATAGACGATACAGCCCCAAGCACCCTGATCCTCTCCGCCGACACCCTGCGCGTGATTCCGGGCGAGGCGGCGACCATCACGGCGGCCATCGACGAAGAAGCGCCCGCCGATACCGAGATCATGCTGACCTATACGCCTTCGAATAGCACCGGCGCCTATACGTTCGATCCCGATCCGCCCACCCTCACCATCGCCACCGGCGCCAAGAACAGCACCGGCGCCGCCTCCTTCATGGTGGGCGAGGATGTTCCCATCGGCACCACCATCCAAATCACGGCGACCGACCCCATGAGCGGCACCTACCGCCTGACATATTCCCCCCTCGTGATCGAAGTCGTGTCGCCGCTACAGGCCGAGCAGTTGCATCGCGCCGCCCTGCCCGAAGTGGCGCGCGCCCTAGCCGGTCGGGTGACCAGCGCCATCTCGGCGCGTGCTGGGCAGGTACTGAATGGGCGCGGCGGCATTGTCTCGGCCAGTTTGGGTGGCCAGAGTACTCTCGCGGGCGCATTGCAAACTCATGCGCCGGGCGTGGTCAACGAAAACCGCTCCCTGCGCGACCTGCTACACGGCTCCAACTTCGTCTTGCCGCTGAACGGCGGCGGTGATGGGAACGGCTTGGGCTCGGTGTCCGTGTGGGGCAACGGCGAGTACCGCAACCTGTCCGGCGAGGATGGCGACCTCGAGTTCGACGGCAGTTTGCACGGCGCACAAATCGGCGTGGACGCCAAACTGCGCGACAACATGATGGCCGGCGTGGCGTTGTCTTGGAGTGAGGGCGATCTGCAATACGAGGTCGGCGGCGGCAGCGGCAGCACGAGCAGTCGGGGCGACTACGAGTTGGATGTGATTTCCCTGCATCCCTATCTCGGCGGTCGTGCCGGGCAGTTGGATTGGTGGGCCACCCTCGGCTACGGCAACGGCGAGTTGGTGGTTACGCCGAATGCCGGCCAAGCCGCCTCCAACGACATGAGCATGACCACGCTGGGCGCCGGCGGCAGTGGCGTGCTGTGGTCGCGCGACGATACCCGCGTGCATCTCAAGGGCGAATTCACGCGCACGCGGATGGATGTGGAGAAGAGCGCGCAGGTCGATTCGCTGTCTGTGAGCACCCACCTCGCGCGCATTGCTCTGTCGGCCAGCCGCACGCGCAGTTTGGCGGGCGACGGCGGGCAGCGGGTTGTTGTGCCGTCCCTGTCCCTCGGCGTGCGCCAAGACGGCGGAGACGGCAACATCGGCACTGGCGCGGAGATCGGCGGCAGTGTGCGATACGAAAACGCGGAGAGCGGCATGAGCGCATCCGTATCAACGCACGGCCTGTTTGGCCGAAGCGACTATGAGGAATGGGGCATACAGGGCATGGTGCGCTTGTCGCCCGGTGCCGATGGTCAGGGCCTGTCCTTCGTGATGCGCCCCGGCTACGGCAATGGCGGTGCGGGCAACACCGGCCAAATCTGGTCGAACGGCCTGCGCGGAGACCACGCCCTCGCCAACCGCGATGCGAGTGGACGGCTGGAAATGAGATTGGGCTACGGCCTGTCCACCCCCGGCGAGCAAAACGGCCTGCTGACTCCGTGGGGCGGCTTGGCTCTGGAAGGCGACGGCAAACTCTACCGCCTGGGCCTGAATTGGGATACCAACCACCAATTCACCCTACGCCTATCCGGAGAACGCCGCGAAAATGAAAACGCGGATGCCGACCACGCAGTCTTGCTACAGGGCGAGGCGAGATTCTGACCATCCCGGGGCGGCCAGCGGAAAACACCCGCCAGCCGAGCCCCATCCCTTGTGGGCGGCGGCGATTTCCTCAAGGCGCCGCCGCCCCTTTGACGGATGAGCGGCATGATAACGAACGCCGCATCAGGTGATCCGGAGGGCGGTTTGTGGTGAGTCGGATGTACCGGCATCGTACAACCGGTTGACAGTGCCCCCACGGGGGGGTACTGTGCGGTTAGTGGTGCTTGAGCCAGGTTGTGCCGGAAAGCATTCCGCTGGGAGTTGACCGCCCCACAAGCGCCACTACCTTCTCTTTAGCGGCTTGCTGTATTTTTTCTCCGCATCAGCCACCCGCCGCCCACCACTGCCCCGCATCAGATTGAAAAATCGGTTGACACTGCCCCTGCGGGGCGGGTATTGTGCGGTTGGCGCTTGAGTCATTCGATCGAACCGGGAAGAATTCCGCCGGGGGGGTGGTCGGCCCCGCAAGCGCCACTACCTTCTCTTTAGCGGCGGGCCGTATTTTTTCTCTACGATTTCGATTCGCCGCTCTCTTTCCTTGTGCAGGTTCAACAACAACAACTCCCCATCATCCTGCGTCCGCTTCCAAGCCGCCGCCCACAATTTCCCCTCGTCATCCCGCGCGAATCCGATTCGGTGGGTATCGCTCTGCCGGTAGACGAGATCGCCGTCCACAATCCGTTGCACCAGAGCGTAATCCGCCGGCTTGACTTCCGGATGCGATCCCTTCTGCTTGCCGATGGTGTAGCCGGATAGCGACAGCACCGGTCGGCGCGTCCCCATAGCCGCCTGCAAATCATCGGGGAGTACGCTTACCGGCACGCGCAATTTGTCTTGCTTTTTCGGCAGGGGTTTGGTGCGCTCGGATGCCTTCATCACCTTCTGCTTCTTGTACGCCCGCGCAAACTCCGCCCCGCCCAGATACTCGGCAATCCGCCGCTGGGTGATCGTCCCCGACTTGAAACCTGTTGACCTGATCACTTGTCGCCTCCTTACGCTATTTTCAAATCACCCGGGATCCGGATGCACCGCCATCGTACAACCGGTTGACACTACCCCTGCGGGGGGGTATCCTGAAATTGGCGCTTGAGCCAGGTCGAACCGGAAAGCATTCCGCCGGGAGTTGATCGCCCCGCAAGCGCCACTACTTTCTCCTCTTGAGCGGCTTGCCGTATTTTTTCTCCGCCTCAGCCACGCTCCGCGCTTTTGTCCGGTGTAGATTGAGCAACAAGGTCTCCGTATCAGCCTGCGTTCGCTTCCAAGCCGCCGCCCACCACTTCCCCTCGTCATCCTGCGCGAACCCGAGTCGGCGGGTGTCGCTCTGCGGGTAGATATACCGGCCATCCACAATCCGTTGCACCATCGCGTAATCCGCCGGTTTGACTTCCGGATGCGCACCCTTCTGCTTGCCGATGGTATAGCCGGATAGCGACAGCACCGATCGGCGCGTCCCCATAGCCGTCTGCAAATCATCGGGGATCACCCCCACCGGTACACGCAATTTGTCCTGCTGTTGGGGGAGTTTCTGCTTGCGCTGGGCTTTGGGTAGCGCCTTCTGCTTCTTGTACGCCCGCGCAAACTCCACCCCGCCCAGACACTCGGCAATCCGCCGCTGGGTGATCGTCCCCGACTTGAAACCTGTTGACCTGATCACTTGTCGCCTCCTTACGCCATTTTCAAACAATCCGGAATCCGGAGTGTACCGCCATCCTACCCGGACTTCCCAAACGCCGCCGATAGCGATAAAATCCCGCCGCGCAGGGGGGAACGCCGCTTCCCGCCGACGCCAACATTCCCTTTACATGGCCAGGTAGCTCAGTCGGTAGAGCAGTGGACTGAAAATCCTCGTGTCGGCAGTTCGATTCTGTCCCTGGCCACCATTTATTCCTTCTCCTCGCCGCCGCTCCCGCCCCCGCTCCCATCCGCGCCCACCACCAGATGCGGCGCGATTTTCAACAGCGTCTTCTCCCCGATACCATTGATTTTCAGCAAGTCGCGCACGCTGCGGTAGGGGCGGCTGGCGATGATTTTGGCGGCGTTTACCGGGCCGATGCCGGGGATGGTTTGCAGTTGTTCGTTCGAGGCGGTGTTCGGGTCGAGGGGCGGGTCGTTTAGCGTTCGTTTTGGCGAGATGTCTTCGCGCAATTCCGCCATTTCCTGATCATCCGCGCGTTGCAGTTTGCGCATTTCGGCTAGGATTTCCGGGTTGGTGGCGTGCCAGATTCCGGAGCGTTTCAACATGGCGATGGCGCGGGCGTCCTGCAGTTCGGCGAGCACGATTTCGCTCGGCGTGCCGTTCGGGGACGGGCGGGTTTTGCCGTGGACTCTGGCGAGACCTTGTTCCACCAAGAGGTGGCCGAGGTCGCGGCCGTCGTGGGTTTCGATGAAGGCGTAGTAGCGGCCACTGGCGGAGCGCCCCGGGGCGCGGGCGTAGGTGGTGTGGATGGTGAAGGGGCGGGATAGGGCTTGTCGCGTGCGTTCGGCTGCTTGTTCGCCGAAGTCGAGTACGGCGCGCATTTCTTCTAGGCCGAAGTGGCGTTGTTGCTCGCGGATTCGCTCCAAGCCGGAGTTGCCGCCGTAAGCGCTGGTTTCCGGGCAGTCCACATAGTAGAGGCGCAAGTGGAGTTCGCGACCGGCGGCGTTGACGCGGAAACTGTCGCCGTCGTTTGATGCGGACTCGATCAGGGTTGCGCCGGTTATGCGAACTAGTTCGGCGGCGGCCGCGGGGGTGGCTGCGCCGCCGAGCAGTAGCAACAGTAGGGTAGGGCGCAGAATGAGGTTGCGGTATTTGCCGAGATAGGCCGGATTGGGGCGTTGCGGTTGCATCGTGGTGGTGGGGGCGGTGGCGGGCGCGTTGCGGGGTTGCGCCTCACACCGATACGGCGATACCCGCACAGGCGAGCAACACTGCGCTGAACCAGAAGGCGATCACGCCGAAGGATTTCGCCATGTCTTTGGCGTCGTTGCCGGTGGCCAGGGCGATGCAGGTTATCACCGGCAGACTGTATGCCATGAGCGCGCCGAGGCCGGAGATGTTGAAGTGGATCAGTAGCAGGTGAAGGGCGATAAAGGCGACCACAAAGCCTGCCAATTCCAGCGGAAATATCACCATTTCTTTCATCGTTCGCCATCCGACCTCTGCCCGCGCGAATTATGCCATAATCGACCGGCCATCGACGAATCGAGCCGAGCCCGAATACCAGATGAAACGACTTGTCCCGCCGCGCCCCATCGCGCCGCAAATTCACCGATAGATTCCATGGCAAATCCGAAGAAAACCCCGACTACCGAGGGCCCGCGAGTTCACTTGATGGACGTCACCCTGCGAGACGGCGAACAGACTCAGGGGGTTTCGTTTTCTCAGGCCGAGAAGGTCAGCATCGCCAAGGCGCTGTTGCGTTCCCTCAAGGTGGATCGGATTGAAGTCGCCTCCGCGCGCGTTTCCTCGGGCGAGCAGGAGGCGCTCGCGCGCATCACCCGCTGGGCGGCGGCGGAAGGTTGCCTTGAGCGCGTGGAGGTGCTCGGTTTCATCGACCACCGGCGTAGCGTGGACTGGATTTGCGGCGCCGGCGGCAAGGTGCTCAACCTGCTCGCCAAGGGCAGCGAAAAACATTGCCGGGAGCAGTTGGGGCGCACTCAAGATCAGCACCTCGCGGAAATTCGGCAAACCGTGGAATATGCGGCGGAGCAGAGCCTGCGAGTCAACATCTATTTGGAGGACTGGTCCAACGGCTATGCCCATAGCCGCGATTATGTATACCAAATGGTGGAGCGCCTGCAAACGCTGCCCATCGACCACTACATGCTGCCGGACACCCTCGGCGTCCTATCGCCCGATGAGGTGCGGGAAAGTTTGCGGGATATGGTGCAGAGGTTTCCCCAATGCAATTTCGACTTTCATCCGCACAACGACTATGGACTCGGCACCGCCAACTGCATGGCGGCGGTGCAAGCCGGAGTTTCGACCATACATTGCACCGTGAATTGCCTCGGCGAGCGCGCCGGTAACGCCTCGCTGGCGGAAGTGTGCTTGGTGCTGCGCGACAAATTGGGGGCACGGTTGTCCATCGACGAGGCCGAGATATACACTCTGAGCCGCATGGTGGAAAATTTCTCCGGCAAGAAGGTGGCCGACAATGCCCCGGTGGTCGGCGCCGATGTGTTCACCCAGACCGCCGGCATCCATGCCGACGGCGACCGCAAGGGCGGGTTGTACCAGTCGGCGTTGAGCCCCCAGCGCTTCAAGCGCTCGCGTTCATATGCGCTGGGCAAGATGAGCGGCAAGGCGTCGCTGGAAAAAAATCTCGAGGCGTTGGGCATCAGCCTGTCTCGGGAAGATCGCGACAAGGTGTTGAAGCGAGTGGTCAAATTGGGCGATTCCAAGGCCACCATCACTCCGGAAGACCTGCCGTTCATCATCGCCGACATACTGGAAAGCCGAGGCGAGCGCCATCTCAAACTGCTCAACTGCTCCATCACCAGCGGCCTCGATCTGGAGTCGAGCGTCAGCATCCGCGTGCAGCTGTACGATGAAATCCACAAATCCACGGGCGCCGGCAACGGCGGATTCGACGCCTTCATCGCGGCCATGCGGAAAATTCTCGATCCGAATAAATTCGATTTCCCGCAGCTGCTCGACTATCAGGTGCGGATTCCCAAGGGGGGCACCACCAGCAGCGCATTGGTGGAATGCCTGATCACTTGGCGAGATCGCGGGCGCAATGTGCGAACTCGGGGCGTCAACGCCAATCAGGTATTCGCCGGCATCGAGGCCACCTTGCGAATGCTCAACATGAAGCTCAATCAGGACAACATCGAGTCCATTGGGCATGAGCGCCGCGCCTGACCGCGCTCCGTTGCCGAGGACGATGACCCGTTCGGGCGTTGGATGGATGGCGGTGGTGCTGCCGCTCCTGCTGGGGGTTCAAGGCGCTGCCGCCGCCACTGCCGCCGAGGTCGAGGCGGATACGGATGCCGATGCGCCCCATCCGTTGTTGTCGGCGGTGTGCCGCAACGAATACGCCGCCGTCGCCGAATTGTCGCCGAGGCGGTTGGACTTGAACCACATCGTTTGGCGCCGGGGGATGCGCAACATGACGGCGTTGGACCTGGCGCTGGCAAACGGGTATTGGCAGATTGCCACCTTGTTGCAGCATTCCGGCGCGGTGGCTTCCAACAACACGCTGAGCGTCGCCTGCGACCGCCGACAAGCGCACGCGCTGTGCGAGCGCAATCCCGAATGGGCGCACCACCAAACATGCCGCGCCTCCATGGAAGCGGATCGCTGGCGCAAGAGCTGCCACCCCCCCGACAGATACTGCAGGCAAATCCTGCAGCGGTGAACGGCGGGCGGAAACGGCCCGAATTGTCGCCGGGATCGATGTGCTACAATCCCCCGACCACATGCAAAAGAGGTGAAACATGGCTACCTACCCAACCCTGACCAAAATGGGGATCAACAATCCGGGGGAGATCGAACGGTTTTCCCTCAACACCATCAACAACATCGACATCATCCGCATCGTCTACAAGCGCAAGAAGGGCTCCCTACTGCCCGCCAGCAAGAGATTTCGCTTCGGGCGCGCGTCTCGCGCGGTCATCGCCGACAGCGGCACCCGCAAAACCGAGGTGATCCATGAAATCTCGCCTTTCGTGCAAAAGGCGGTGCAGGAACTCGAGCAGATTGTCGGCGTCAAGGGGACGGCCACGGAGCACGCCAAGCTGATCAAGGAGGAGGTGCGGCGTCTGCACGAGGAAGTGGCCAGCCGGCTGGCCTATATCGAGTCTCTGATAGACGATATGTAGGGTTGTCGGGTGGCATCTCCGCCCATCCGCAACCCCCGCCCCGCCTCCATTGCCGTTGCCGCATTCGCTCGGCGGCGCGGGATCATCCACCCAGCGTTTTCACCGACACCCGGCTTGCGGCGCGATTCCCCGGACGCTCTCGCGCATCATCCGCTGGGACAACAACACGGCGGCGAGCACGGCGCTGCCGCCGAGCCATTGCAGCGGCGTCAATCTCTCGCCGAGCACCCAGGCCGCGAGCGCCACCGAAACCACCGGCTCCAGATTCATCACCATGCCCACCTGCGCCGCGCGCGCCCGCGCCAGCGCGCTGAATTGGGACAGCACGGCGCCCACATACAACAGGGTGGCGGCAGCCAGCCACAGCCAGCCGATGCCACTGCGAGGCAGGGCGAAGGCACCGCTCGCCAGTAGCGCCAAAGCGGTGATGCCAAGTCCGGCCAGAGTTGCCCAAAACGCCAGAAATGGCGCCGCCACGCCGGGGCTGACGCGGGCGCCGAGGAAGAAGGCGACAGCGATCAAGGCCGCCGCCGTGAGCACCAACAGTAGGCCGATGGGGTTGAACTGCTCCAGAGACGGCAACAACATGAGCGCAAGCCCGCCGAACGCCGCTAGGAATGCACCCCACAGCGCCGCCGTGGCACGCAGCTCGCGCGCCGCCAGCGACAGGATCAATACCACAATCGGGAATGTGTACAGGATCAGGGCGGCGATGCCGGCTGCGAGGTAATACACAGAGGCGAGATAGCAGATTACCCCGAGGGACCAGATGGCGCTGACCGTGAGTATGCCGCCGAAGCGCCCCGCGCACGCCGACGGCCGCAGGGCACCGCTGCCGCCACCGAGCGCGAACAGAATCACGGCGGCAATGGCGAAGCGAAACAGCAGCAAGGTCAGGGCGTTGCCGCCATCCTCGTAGTAGAGTTTGGCGAGGATGGTGAGCGCGCCGAAGCTGAGCGCGGTCAGCAGGGCGAAAATGACGCTGGATGAGATGAAACGCGGGGCGATCGGGGCATGCGGCATCGGGGTTGGCCGGGGCGGGGCGCAAAATTGGCGCCGATTATACGCTCCGATCCGCCGATGAATGGCTACATGGCCGACTGGTCGGTAGGGGCGCCGATGGCGCGGCCGGCGTATACACCGAGGCGGGTTTGTTGTATAAGTGCGCCAACATTCGGCGGCGGGCGGGGCGCCGGAAAATCCCATGCTCGCCGCCGCTTCGACCACACAGTCGCCACCGATTCGAGGAAAAATCATGTTTGCCAAAGCCTATCGCATTGCCAGCAGTTTCACCTTGCCGGTGGTGATTTCCAGCCGCTCGGACAAGGGGGTGTGCGCGAGCGCGATCGGCGCGTGCGTGGTGGTCAACCGCGCCGGATGGATACTCACCTCGGCGCACCTGATCGGGGAGATTCAGCGCCAGCAGAAGAGTGTCATGCAGCACCTCGCATTCAATCAGGAGGTACGCGGCTTGGAGCGGGACACGGTGGCCGACAAGCGTTTCCGCAAGTCCAAGGTGCGCGCCGTTCACCGCCCCGGCAAGGGTTCGGTGCGCAACCATTCGGTGTGGTGGGGGCGGGACGGCGCGCAGTTGCTCGATGTGACGGTGATGTCCTCAGCCGATCTGGCGCTCGGCCGTCTCGAGCCGTTTGACGCGGACACGATTGCGCAATATCCGGCGTTCAAGCGGCCCGGTGAGTGCTATGCCCCCGGTCGGAGTTTGTGCAAATTCGGTTTCCCGTTCCACGCCATCACGCCGGTGTTCGACGAGCAGCAGAACGCCTTCATGCTGCCCGAGGGCGCGGTGCCGCTGCCGCTGTTTCCCATCGAGGGGATATTCACCCGCGTGGTGGTGGCACCGATGCCGCAGGCTGGGTCGGACGAGCCCGGCAAGTTCATCGAAACCTCATCCCCCGGTCTGGTGGGGCAGAGCGGCGGTCCCATCGTCGATTCCTCGGGCGCGGTGTGGGCGTTGCAGTCTCACACCCGCCATTACCCGCTGGGTTTCAGCCCGCCGGTGCCGGGTCAGGACGGTGGTGTGCAACCGAGCGCCCAACCGAGCACTAAGCCCGATGCCCAGCGGGAACATCAGTTCCTCAATGTGGGCCTCGGCGTTCATGCCGAGGTGATATTGAATCTGTTGGACAGTTGCGGCGTGGCGCATCGCAGCGTGGATTGATCGCGGCGCGATCACAGCCCATTCCAGACTCAACCGAATCCAGACAGTTCCATGACGCAAATCCTCGCCTTCGCCGGCAGCGCGCGCAAAGCGTCCTTCAACAAGCAACTGATCGGGATTGCCGCCTCGGGGGCGCGGGACGCCGGTGCCGAGGTTACCCTGATCGATCTCGCGGATTTGCCCATGCCGCTTTTCGATCAGGACTTGGAGGCCGAGCAGGGTATGCCGCAAAACGCCGGGGCATTCAAAAACCTGCTGATCGAGCATGACGGATTCCTCATCGCCTCGCCGGAATACAACAGCGCGCCGAGCCCGCTTTTGAAAAACGCGCTGGATTGGGCGTCTCGTTCGGAGGTGGATGGGGAGAAGCCGTTGCTGGCCTATACGGGGAAATTCGCCGGTATTTTGGCGGCATCCCCCGGCGGGTTGGGTGGGCTGCGCGGGTTGGTGTTCCTGCGTATGCTGCTGGGCAATCTGGGGGTAACCGTGCTGCCTCGGCAACTTGCGGTGGCGCGCGCCTTCGAGGCGTTTGCCGAGGACGGGTCGCTGATCGACGCTAGTCAACAGCGCGCGGCGATCAACATCGGTCGTAAGTTGGTTGAGTTGGTGGACGCGGTTAAAAGCAAGGGCGCGGGCGGGTAGGGATTACGCCAGCTGGGCGAGCGCGGCGGCCAGCGTGGGGTAGCGAAAGCGGTAGCCGGCGGCCTCGATTCTGCTCGGCAGCACCTTTTGTCCGCCGAGCAGCAATCTCGCGGATTCCCCCAGCGCGGCGCCGAGTAGCGGGGCGGGGACGAACAGGAAGGATGGCCGTTTCACCGCCGCCGCCAGACTTTTGGTGAAGGTGGCGTTGTTGACCGGATTGGGGGCGCACAGGTTGAATGCGCCCTGATGATGGGGCTCGCTCAGCAGTTTCACCATGATGGCGACCTGATCCTCGATGTGAATCCAGCTCATCCACTGCCGGCCATTGCCGATGCGCGCCCCCAATCCCAATCGGAACGGCATCGCCATGCGCGGCAACAGGCCGCCGTCGCGACTCAACACCAATCCGGTGCGAAGCAGGCAGGTTCGGATGCCATAGCAATGAGCCTTGAGCGCTTCCCGCTCCCAATCTGCGCACAGTCGGGCGCCGAAGTCCGCCGCCGCCGGTTCGCTCTCCTCGTCCACGGGGCGTTCGCCGCAGTCGCCATAAATGCCCACGGCGGAGCCGCTGAGCAGCACATCGGGTTTGCTGTTCGCCTGAGCGATCTTTTCCAGCAACTTTGTGGTCAAGGAGACGCGGCTGTCCCACAGCGCCTTCTTGCGTTGTTCGCTCCACCTCGCGCCGACCATTTGCTCGCCGGCGAGATTGATCACGGCGTCATAGCGCTCGTCGGGACGCCATTCATCCAGAGAGCCGATGGCGCGCGTCGCCGCTCCGCATTTTTCCCCGACCGTGGCCGGTTGGCGGCTGAGTACGGTGAGGGCATGGCGTTGCGCGAGTAGGGTTTTGCACAGTGCGCGGCCAATTAAGCCGGTGCCGCCGGTGATCAGTATGTTCACGGCGATTCGACTTGCCGGATGTCGGAGGAGATTGAGGTGATGAGGTTCATGCGATTCGCCGGTGAGACTGGTAGGAACATTGTAGTCCAGAGCGGCGGGCTTGGCGACAATCGCGAATGGTATACTCGCGAAATTGACGAGGGGAATTCCCGACCCTACCACCCCATGCCCGACACCCGCATCGAAACCGACTCCTTTGGCGCCATTGCAGTGCCCGCGGACAAATTGTGGGGCGCGCAAACCCAGCGCTCCCTCGGCAACTTCCGCATCGGCAGCGAGAGATTGCCGCGGCCATTGATTCGCGCGCTGGCAATCGTGAAACGTTGCGCCGCCCGCGTCAACATCGCTCAGAGGTTGCTCGACGATTCCCTCGGCGCGGCCATCGCCGAGGCGGCCGAGGAGGTGATCGACGGTGCCTTGGATCACCATTTCCCGCTGGTGGTGTGGCAGACCGGTTCCGGCACCCAGTCCAACATGAACGCCAACGAGGTCATTGCCAATCTCGCCATCCAGCGGCTGGGCGGCGAGCTGGGCGCCAAGCACCCGATCCATCCCAATGACCACTGCAATCTCAGCCAGTCCTCCAACGACACCTTCCCCACGGCCATGCACATCGCCACCGTGGAGCAACTGCAACACGCCCTGCTGCCGTCTCTGCGGCATTTGCACGCGGCGCTTGGCGACAAGGCCGGTCAGTGGGACGACCTGATCAAGATCGGCCGCACCCACTTGCAGGACGCGACGCCGCTTACCCTCGGCCAGGAGTTTTCAGGCTACGCCGCTCAGGTCGATTTCGCCGTGGCGCGAATCGAAGACAGCCTCGCGCGGCTCTACCCGTTGGCGCAAGGGGGCACTGCGGTGGGCAGCGGGGTCAACTCGAAACTCGGCTTTGCCGAGAGATTCGCCGCCGAAGTCGCGGCCTATACCGGCCTGCCGTTCACCTCCGCGCCCAACAAGTTCGAAGCGCTGGCGGCGCACGATGCCATGGTGGAAATTTCGGGCGTCCTCAACACCATCGCGGTCAGCCTGACCAAGATCGCCAACGACATTCGTTTGCTTGGGTCGGGTCCCCGTAGCGGCATCGGTGAATTGCGTTTGCCGGAAAACGAACCGGGATCTTCGATCATGCCGGGCAAGGTCAACCCAACCCAATGCGAGGCGCTGACAATGGTATGCGCGCAGGTGATGGGCAACCACGCCGGCGTGACCATCGCCGGAGCGCAAGGCCACTTGGAGCTCAATGTGTTCAAGCCGGTGATCGCCTACAATGTGTTGCAGTCCATTCGCTTGCTAGGTGATGCGGCGGTCAGCTTTACCGACAACTGCGTGGCCGGCATCGAAGCGGATCGCGGGCGGATTGCCCATCTGGTGGAAAATTCGTTGATGCTGGTTACCGCCCTCGCGCCAACCATCGGCTACGACAACGCCGCCACCATCGCCAAACGCGCCCATGAGAATGGCACTACGCTGCGTCAGGAGGCGATTGAGGGGGGATTTGTTACGGCTGAGGTATTCGATGAGGCGGTTCGGCCTGAGAGGATGGTTCGGGCGGGGGATTGATGGATAAATGACAAAGGAGATGGCAATGAAAAGAAAATATCTCGTGAATACGGTACGGGAAGCGAAATTCATCGGGAGCGAACTGTTGAAGAAAATGGCCCTTGAAAATGTCATTTTCTTTGGTTTGCCAGAGGTCGATGATCGGTATCACATATGGAGAATCCCCTTGAAGCATGGGAAAAAGCCAATTGGTGAAATAGTAATTGATGCAAGGACAAGTCTAATCGATGAGCAAAAAACAACTACAAAACGAGTCCTCGAAGCCCGATTGCTTGGTAGAGATTTGGTAAAAGAAGAAAAAACGCACAAGATGGGAATACCGAAAATATCTACACTTCGTAATACAATTGGAATCGGAGATTCGGAAGAATTATTGAGTGATACCCCAACTGAATCTGTCGATCTCGTATTTACATCACCTCCTTATTTCAATGCGCGGCCAGAATATTCCGATTACATTGAATATGAAGAATACCTGTTGAAGATGAAAAAAATAATTCGTCAATGCCATAGAGTGCTAAACGAAGGTCGGTTTTTTGTAATCAATATTTCTCCCGTTTTGATAAGAAGATCGAGCAGAAATGAATCCTCGCGCAGAATTGCTGTGCCATTCGATTTGCATCAATTGTTCATTCAGGAAAAATATGAATTTATCGATGACATAATTTGGCAGAAGCCGGAAGGGGCCGGTTGGGCCACTGGCCGAGGAAGACGGTTTTCCGCTGATAGAAACCCCCTTCAGTACAAGCCGGTTCCCGTTACCGAATATGTCTTGGTTTATAGAAAAAAATCCAACCGACTTATAGATTGGCATATACGAAAACATCCTAATCAAAAAGTAGTTGATCAATCAAAAATTGATGATGATTACGATGTTACTAATATCTGGAAAATATCTCCAGCGCACTCAAAAAAACACCCAGCGATATTCCCGGAAGAATTGGCAGCCAAGGTGGTTAAGTACTATAGTTTCAGAAATGATGTCGTATTAGATCCATTTGGCGGTATTGGGACAACTGCGAAGGCCGCATATAAAAATAATAGGAGATTTGTAATCTATGAAATCAATCCAAACTATGTTGATTCTATGAAAGATGATTTGCCAAATTGGTTTGCTGACGAATACAAAACAATTAATTGGATAAATACGAAAGCTAAACAAGATCAACAACTCAGTTTTATAAAATAGTCATGAAAATACAAGATTTTATTCCTGATTCTGGGAAAAATTTGGCTTCTTATAAAGGTTCTGCACTGATTGATCGCATTGGTGAAAACGCGATCAAAGAAGTAGTGTGTAATATATTGTGCGGTTCAAATATCAGAACATTAACGGAAACTTTAACTAGAAAACGAATAACTTTGTCTAATGCCGCATTGCTGATGACTTATTTGAATGCTGGTCATTCGATAAAAGAACTGCAAAATAATTTGTTCGACTTAGTTGCTCACGAATTTCTACATTCAAAATTGTCAAAAGAAGAAAAACAATATTTACAGTGGTTGGTTGGGCTGACGGGAAAAGGTGTTCAGAACATTTTGCGTGGAAAGCAGGAAGAATTCATTGAATATTTGAATGAATTAAAAGATACACTTGAAGAAAGTTCGAATGAGGTAGCTAAAGTTTTCGGTGATGTAACCGGTTCATTTTTCATACAGGATCAGGAAACTAAAATTTCATGGCCGGTAATAACTCAAATTTTTACAGCAATTGGCGCGCAAACCCTTGCAATTCGTGGATCTGAAAAATCCATGTATGGAAAAATATTCGAGAAATTTATATTAGGAACTTTGTTGACGATTCTTGGGTTTTCTTATTCCGACAAAAACAATTTGGAAAATGCAAAAATGGCATTTTGGTTGTCGGAAAGGGGTAATAAAAGAGAAAGCGATGCTACTGCTCTTATTGAAAAAGGCGTTGGTGTGCGATTTGATATTGGATTTATAGGGCCTGGCAATACAGAAATATCACTGGACAAGGTTTCGCGCTTTGAATCTGAAATGGAATTAGGAAGACGAACCCATTACATGGCAACGATTATAATAGTTGACCGTATTGGTTACGGTAGCAGAATTGTTGATATGGCAAATGAAATGGGTGGGCACATTGTTCAAATGAGTATGTCGTTTTGGGTAAAAGAGGTAGCTCAACTACTGAGAAAAACTACAGGTTTTAGTCATAGAATATTGGAAATGAGAGACGAAGATTCGCTACAGTACGTGAAAGATGCAGTTGAAGAATTGGATTTAAGACAATTCATATAATAAGGGTATCTAGTTTTCTCAACTTGGATCGGATTGATCAACCCGGCATAGCCTCCCCCAACCACACCGGATCGATCAACCAACCTATCAAAAGCGCCCCTAATCATCCGTAGCGCCACCAGCACCACCCGAATTTTCCCCAGCATTCTCCTGCGATTTCCTCGGCCCCCGACGCCCAACCCGCTGCGCTGGATCATGTGCGGCAAAATCCCGCCGAGTAGGCTTCGCCGGTGGGTCACCCGCCGGTTTTTCCTGCCCCTTCGGCGGATTCTGCCGTCCCCGACCGCCCGTTTTTTTCGCCGCGCCGGTACGGGCTTGCGGCTGGGTTTTTCGCTGCCCGCCTCGCGCCTTGCCCTGAGTACCACCGCCTCGCTTGGCAGGCTGAGGTTTGCCGTTTCCGTCAACGCCGTCCTTTCCGCCGCCTCTCGAACGTTTGGATTGTTGACCACGGCGCCCCCCCCGTTTGGCGGCGGGCTTGGCGGCTTTATCCTCGGCGGCGGCGGGTTGCTCATTTTCTTTCTTGGCATCGTTCTGGGTAACCGCTTTCCACAGCCGGCCAAGCAACCCACTGCTCTCCCCGGCGGCCTGATCCGCCGCCGCTTCCGCCTGCCGTACCGGGGCGGCCTCGTGTTGGATCTGCTCCAGTTGGATATGCGGTTTTTCCGCCGGTGTGGTTTTCAGGTGTGCGGTGATGTCCTCCTCCTTGCGCTTGAAATCGACCTGCTGCTGGTAGCTCGGAACACCGCCGAGCGCTTCCAGATCGTCCCCGCGCAGGCGCTTGATCTCGAATTGCGGCGTGGACAACTCCCTCGATGGGATGAGGATGATGCGCGAGGCCAGTCTGGACTCCAGTTGGTTGACCTCATGCCGCTTCTCGTTGAGCAGATAGGTCGCCATATCCAGCGGCAGGATCACCTGAATTCCCTCTGTATTCTCCTGCAACGCCCGTTCCTCGATCAGCCTGAGCAGGCTCAGCGAAGAGGAAACCACATTGCGGATCGAGCCGGTGCCCTCGCATCTCGGACAGGTTCGGTAATTGGCGTCGCTGATGGAAGAGCGCAGGCGCTGGCGCGACATTTCGAGCAGGCCGAAACGCGAAATCCTGCCGACCTGCACCCGTGCCCGATCCGGTTTGAGCGCGTCCTTGAGGCGGGATTCCACCGCCCGCTGGTTGCGGTTGCCGGTCATATCGATCAGGTCGATCACCACCAAGCCGCCGAGGTCGCGGATGCGCAGTTGCTTGGCGATTTCGTCGGCCGCTTCGAGGTTGGTCTGCAGCGCGGTTTCCTCGATATCCGCGCCCTTGGTCGCCCGCGCCGAGTTGACATCGATGGAGATCAGCGCCTCGGTGTGGTCGATGACGATGGAGCCGCCGGAGGGCAGGTTCACGTCGCGGTTGAAGGCCGACTCGATCTGATGCTCGATCTGGAATCTGGAGAACAGCGGCACCGTGTCGTCGTGATGTTTCAGTTTGGTGAGATTGTGCGGCATCACCTGCTGCATGAAGCGTTTGGCGCGTTCGTATATTTCCCGATCATCGACGATGATCTCGCCGATATCCGCGGCAAGGTGGTCGCGGATGGAGCGCACGATCAGATTGCTTTCCTGATAGACCAGCCTCGGCGCCTTGAGTTCGGCGGAGGCGGCTTCAATGTTTCCCCACAGTTTGAGGAGGAAGTCCAAATCCCACTGCAATTCCTCCGGGCTGCGGCCGATGCCGGCGGTGCGGGCGATCAGGGCATGCCGATCGCCGACATCCAGATTCGTCAGGACTTGGCGCAAATCCATCCTTTCCTCCCCGGATATCCGCCGGGAAATTCCGCCCCCCTTGGGGTTGTTCGGCATCAGCACCAGAAATCGCCCGGCGAGGCTGATGAAGGTGGTGAGCGCCGCGCCCTTGCCGCTGCGCGCATCCTTGCTCACCTGCACCAGCATTTCCTGACCTTCCTTGATTTCCCGGGCGATCTTGACATCGGCGATGGGGGTTCTCGAATCGTAGTTGGAGAAATACCCCCGATAAATTTCCTTCAGCGGCAAAAACCCCTGCCGTTCGGCGCCGTACTCGACAAATGCCGCCTCCAAGCCGGGTTCGACCTTGGTGATCACGGCCTTGTAGATATTGCCTTTCTTCTCGGCGCGGACGGCGGATTCGAGATCGAGATCGATGAGTTTTTGCCCATCGACGATGGCGACGCGGAGTTCTTCCGGATGCGTCGCATTGAACAACATTCGTTTCATTGCATATTTCCTCTGCGCCGAAGAGCCGGGATTTGCTCGCCCGGCGCCCGATCCGGCGCGTTAAATCTGTCCGACCAATCGAGGCCGTGGACAGCGTGTCAATTTGAGTGGAGGCGCAAACTGGGAGAGAGAACAAGGCTTGGAGAATCGGACGAATGCCGATTCAGCCACGCGCCCGGCGATGGAAGCCGCCGGAGTCGGGAAGGTTGCCGCCGGATCATGCCGCCCGGCCGAATTCGTTCAATGAAATTCGGGCGCCGCCGGCAATTTTCCGTCTGTTGGGAGCAGGGAGCAACAATCTGTCTGGTCTGTGGGAATTCGCGGCGATGCCGCCGCCCAAAAGTCGATCAGTCGATCGGGAGAGGGACCCCCCCGACATCCATGCCGAAACGACCCGAATGCGACTGCAGTCTCCGGCATCGGTTTCGTCCGAATATCCTCGTGTATCGGCAGATTCAAGTGGTTCATATGAACCGATTTCGGGGGTTTGAATTGACAACCCCCGTTGATCCACCGAATGAAATACCGCAACCGTTTCAGTTGCCATTGCTACCGAGTGCTGGCGGCGGCCGCAGGCCACCGCGCAAACCTTGTCTCTCAATATTTGGGCGCCTCCGCCCACCTGTGGTGACCGACAACCGGCCACCGTTAACCTTTCCACTTGGGCTGTCTGGATTGCCGGGCTGGCCTTGCGGCTAGTGGCGGCGTATCCCGCCGAAGCGTGATTCCACGATTCGCCTTCCCGGGTTCGCGCAATCCCTGAACAGGCGTGCGAATGTAGCAAATCGGGAAGGGCAATGCAATGTTTGCGACCATCGCGCGGACGAACCAACGGGCATGCAATCAAACTTGAAAATACCCCCAAGTCTCGGCGAGAAAACCGTATAATTCGCCGCCCCTTGCGGTGTAACCACATTTTTCGCTGAAGCAATGAAATTGAACCGGGTAGGATTTGTCGGCTGGCGCGGCATGGTCGGCTCGGTGTTGTTGCAGCGGATGATCGCGGAGGACGATTTTGCCCGAATCGACCAGCCGACTTTCTTCACGACCTCCCAAGCGGGACGCGCGGCACCGGCCATTGGCCGCGAAGTACCCACGCTGGTCGATGCCCACGATCTCGACGCGCTGGCCGCGATGGACGCCATCGTCACCTGTCAGGGCGGCGACTATACCAGCGCCGTGCATGGCCGACTGCGTAGCCTCGGCTGGCGCGGCTATTGGATCGATGCGGCCTCGACTCTGCGGATGACGCCCGATGCAACCATCGTTCTCGACCCGGTCAATCTGCCGGTAATCGAGCAGGGCTTGGCGGACGGACGGCGGGATTTCGTCGGGGGGAATTGCACCGTCAGTTTGATGATGATGGCGCTGGACGGCCTCTTCAATGCGGATTTGATCGAATGGATGACCGCCACCACCTATCAGGCCGTCTCCGGCGCCGGTGCGCGGCAGATGCGCGAGCTGCTGGCGCAGATGGGGGTCGTGCACCAAGCCGCCGAGGGATTGCTAGCCGACTCGGCCAGCTCCATCCTGCAGATCGACGAGGCGGTAACCGCTGCCCTGCGCGCCCCGCAAATGCCGTTGGCGGAAATCGGGCAGCCGCTGGCGGGTAGTTTGTTGCCGTGGATCGATCGGGAAATGGATGACGGCATCAGTCGGGAGGAATGGAAGGGGGCGGCGGAGGTCAACAAGATTCTCGGTCGTGGCGAGGAGGCTGCGCCCATTCCCGTCGAAAGTTTGTGCGTCCGAGTCGGCACCTTGCGCTGCCACAGTCAGGCATTCACCATCAAACTGCGGCGCGACTTGCCGGTGGATGAAATCGAGGAAATTCTCGATCAGGGCAACGACTGGGTGTCGCTGGTCGCCAACGATCGCCGCCAGTCCCTCTCCCGGCTGACGCCGACGGCGGTGAGCGGAACTCTCGACATCCCCATTGGCCGGGTGCGGAAGTTGTCCGTGAGCGGCCATGTTTCCGCGTTCACCGTCGGCGACCAGCTGTTGTGGGGCGCCGCCGAACCCCTGCGCCGGATGCTACGAATTCTGGAGCGACATTGACTGCTCATTTATCACGCTCGCTCATCTCGCTCATTTCGCTCATCTCGCCGATGACGATGGCGATGGAGGCGAACTCGACGACAACTTCGCCGTGCCGCCGACCGCGGATACGGGGAATCCATTAAACTTGCAAACTTGCGAATATGAAAATACTGATCGCCGATAATTTCCCGGAAACCCACCGGCTCATGCTGGCCGAGGCCGGCCACCATCTGACCTTCTCCCCCGATCTCTCGGGGGATGCGCTCGCTCAAGCGCTGGCCGATCACGAGATTCTGGTGGTTCGGGGCACAAGGGTGGACGCCGCAACCCTCGACGCCGGCAGCGCGCTCGAACTCGTGGTGCGCGCCGGTGCCGGCACCAATTCCATCGACAAGAGCCATGCCGCCGAACGGGGCGTGCGCGTGTGCAATGTGCCCGGAGCCAACGCCATCGCCGTGGCGGAATTGGTGATCGGCCTGATCATCGCCATCGACCGCAACATCGCCAGCAACATCATCGATCTGCGCAATCGGCGATGGGACAAGCGAATGTACGGCAAGGCGCGCGGCCTGTACGGCCTGAACATCGGCATTCTCGGCCTCGGCGCCATCGGCTTGGCGGTGGCGCAACGGGCGCATGCGTTCGGTATGCGGGTGCATACGGTGGCGCGAACCGGGCGCTCCCAAGAGGCGCTGGACGGGATTCGTGCTTGGGAGATCGTCGAGGTCGATTCTCTGGATGAGATCATTCGCCTCAGCGACATCATCAGTTTGCATCTGCCGTTGAGCGAAAAAACCGAGCGGCTGGTGGACGACGAGTTCCTCGCCAAGATGAAGGACAACGCCATGCTGATCAACACCTCCCGAGGGGAATTGGTGGATGAGGCGGCGCTGATTCGGGCGATGGATCGCAAGGGAATTCGCGCCGGCCTTGATGTCTATCGGAACGAACCGGCGAGCAGCGAAGCGGTGTTCGACTCTGCGCTGGCCAGCCATCCCAATGTGCGCGGCACCCACCACATCGGCGCCTCCACCGATCAGGCGCAGAGCGCGGTGGCGGACGGCGTGGTGCGGGTGATCGATTCGTTTGCGGCGGGCCAGTTGCTATACTGCGTGAACGCCTGATTTCCACAACCCATCTTTTATGACTCCGACTCCGACAATACGCAAATGAACAATCGCAAACACAATTTCAGCGCCGGCCCCTGCATCCTGCCCGTCGAAGTGCTCGAGGAAACCCAACGGGAATTCGTCGACTACTGCGGCGCCGGCATGTCCCTCATCGAGATGAGCCACCGCGGCGAGCATTTTCAAGCGGTGGCGGATGAGTCCGCGGCATTGGCGATGGAGATTTTTCAGGCACCGGATGACTTCACCGTGCTGTTTCTACAGGGCGGCGCCACCCTGCAGTTTTCCATGATTCCGATGAACCTGCTGCACACCGGGCAGAAGGGCGGATATGTCGATTCCGGCACATGGGCTCATGGCGCAATCGCCGACGGCGCGGCGCACGGAACGGTTTATACCGCTTGGGACGGCGCCGACGACGGCTACACTCGCATGCCGGAGAGCGACGAAATAATTCTGCAGGACAACACCCGCTATCTGCACATCACCACCAACGAAACCATCGGCGGCATCCGCTTCCCCGAATGGCCCGAGGTGGAGGTGCCGCTGATCGGCGATGTGTCATCCGAGTACATGGCTCGCCCGATTCCCTGGGAGAAATTCGATCTAGTCTACGGCGGCGCGCAGAAGAATCTGGGGCCCTCCGGCATGGCGGTGGTGTTCGTGCGCAAGTCGATACTGAGCGACACCAACCGCAACATCGGCCGCTACCTGCGCTACGACATCCACGAAGCCGGCGGATCGATGTTCAACACCCCGCCGGTTTTCTCCATCTATGTGTTCGGCAAGGTGTTGAAGTGGATGAAGAAACAGGGCGGACTGGCCGCCATGGAGCGCAACGCCGAGGAGAAATCCGGCCTGCTGTACCGCGCCATCGACGACAGTGACGGCTACTACAACTGCCCGGTGGCGCGAGCGTGCCGCTCCCAGATGAACGTGGTGTTCCGCCTGCCGAGCACCCAACTGGAGCAAAAATTCCTCAAGGAAAGCACCGCGGCCGGTTTGATGAACCTCAAGGGCCATCGCAGTGTCGGCGGCTGCCGCGCCAGCATCTACAACGCGATGCCGCCGCAGAGCGTGCAGGCGCTGGTCGACTTCATGGCCGAGTTCCGCGCCAACAACGGGTAATCGAGCAGTCCCATGCCGCACATCCGCGCTTTCGACGGTTATCTAGTGGACTCGGCGCATGCCGAGCGGGTGGTGTCGCCAACCTACGATGCGGTATCGCCCGCGGTGCGCCGCCAATTCGCCGAGGCCAACCCGCAAAACTACCTGAACGCCATGCGCCTGCGGGAGGATTTCCCTCCGGACGCCCAGCCGACCGCCGAGGGCCTGCTGGCCGCCAATCAGGCCAAACTGGCGGAACTGCTGTCCAATGGCTCGTTCAACCGCTTCGAGCAACCCGGTTTGTTCGTCTACCGGCTGTCGGCGGACGGCCACACCCAGACCGGCTTGGTGTGCGAAATCTCCGTGGACGAGTATTGCCGCGGCCACCTGCGAAAACACGAAGACACCCGTAGCGACAAGGAAGACCTGCTGGCTCAGTACCAAAAGGTGGTCGGCGTCTCGTCTTGTCCCATCTGCCTCGCCTATCTCCCCCCGGACGACGAAATCGAGCGAACCCTCGCCGGGCAGACCCGGCAGACGCCGCTGCTGGATTTCGTTTCCGCGGACGGCATCGCTCAGCAGGTGTGGCGCATCGAGGACGAAGCGGCGCAACAACGGCTACAAACGCTGTTCGCCCGCATCGAAACCACCTACCTCACCGACGGCCACCACCGCGCCGCCTCCGGCTGGCGTTATGCGCAGATGATGCGGGAAAGCGGCGGCAATCGGGGAGACGAACCCTACAATCAGCTTTTGGTGGCGCTGTTTTCCGCCGAGCAGCTCGCGCTGTTGCCCTTCCACCGCGCCGTCAAGGATTTGAACGGCCTGTCCGAATCCGAATTGCTCTACGCGCTGCAACGGGATTTCTCCGTGGAGCCGCAACCGCAGTCCGCGTCCTCCTTCGAACCGACCAGCCACGGTGAATTCGGCATGTTGCTCGGCCAACGTTGGTATCGCTTGTGCATCCGCGAAGAATTGGTGGATGTCGCCGACCCGGTCGATTCTCTGGATGTCTCCATTTTGCAAAACCACATCCTCACCCCCCTATTGGGTATCACCGACACCCGCTGCGACCCGCGACTGGACTATGTTTCCGGCGCCCTCGGTAGCGACGGCCTACGGCAGAAATGCGCCGACGGCTGGGCAGTCGGCTTCGCCTGCTGCGCCACCTCCATCGCCCAGCTGATGGCGGTAGCCGACGCTGACGCGCTGATGCCGCCGAAATCCACCTATTTCAGCCCGAAGACCAGTTCCGGCCTGTTCATCCGCCCGAAATAAATCGGGCCGCCCGCCCCTCGCCCTCGCCCTTGCCCTCGGTTAAGCGCTCATTGCCGCCGAGGTCGCGGTGGCTGGCGATCGACGAAAAACCCGCGCGCGCGAACATTTCGCGCACCGCCGCGGCCTGATCATGGCCGTGTTCCAGCAGCAGCATCCCGCCGTCATGCAATGCGGCGGGAGCGTTTGCGATGATCGCGGCGAGGTCGGCCAAGCCGTCGGGCGGCGACACCAGTGCCAGTTTCGGCTCGAAGCGCAGGTCGCCCTGCCGCAGATGGTCATCATCCGGCGCCAAATAGGGCGGGTTGGACACGATCATGTCGAATCTCCGCGCCGCCACCGCCTCGAACCAATCGCCCAGACGGAATTCCAAGTTGCCGAGCGCCAACTTCCGCCGGTTGCGCTCGGCCACTTCGAGAGCGGCGGGGGAAATGTCGGTGGCGACGATGGCGCAATGCGGCAATTCGCTCGCCAGCGCCAGAGCGATCGCGCCGCTGCCCGTGCCCAACTCCAACAGAGTGGCCACATCGCGGCCGCGGCGAGCGGCGTGCGCCAAAACCCGCTCCACCAATAACTCGGACTCCGCTCTGGGGATGAGCACATCGGGCGTGATTCCCAACTCCAAGGACCAGAATTCCCGCTGCCCGCTCAGATAGGCAACCGGCTCGCCGCCGGCTCGCCGCTCCACCAGCAACTTGAAATTCCCGACCAGCCCGCGAGACACCCGGCGGCGGGCGTCGGCGAGGAGGGATGCGGCGCATCGGCCGGTGCAGCGCGACAGCAGCACCTCGGCGTCGACCAAACCGGCGCGCCCGCCGCCGAGACGCGCGCGCCCCCAGTGGAGCAAATCGGCGATGGTCACGGGCGCGCCTCGGGGGAATGCGCCTCCGCCAGTAAGCCGGCGCGGTGCTCGGTGATGAGCGGTTCGATGATCGGGTCGATGTCGCCGGCGAGAATGCCGTCTAGTTTGTACAGGGTCAGGCCGATGCGATGGTCGGTTACCCGCCCTTGGGGGAAATTATAGGTGCGGATGCGCTCCGAACGGTCGCCGCTGCCCACCAGCGATTTGCGCGTGCGCGCTTCCCGCTGGCGTTGTGCCTGCGTTTCGGCTTCCAGCAGGCGCGATTTCAGAACCGTCATCGCGCGCGCGCGGTTCTTGTGCTGGGAACGCTGATCCTGACACTCGACCACCAGGCCGCTGGGCAGGTGGGTGATGCGGATGGCCGAATCGGTCTTGTTCACATGCTGGCCACCGGCGCCCGAAGCGCGAAAGGTGTCCACGCGGATGTCCGCCGGGCTGATTTCGATCTCGTCCATCTCATCCGCCTCGGCCATCACCGCGACCGTGCAGGCCGAGGTGTGAATGCGCCCCTGAGACTCGGTCTCCGGCACGCGCTGCACCCGATGGGCGCCGGATTCGAATTTCAACCGCGACCACACCCGCAGCCCTGCCACGCGGCTGATGATTTCCCGATAGCCGCCGTGTTCGCCCTCGCTGCGACTCAGCACCTCCACCTTCCAACTGCGGTTCTCCGCGTAGGCGTGATACATGCGAAACAGGTCGCCGGCGAACAGCGCCGCCTCGTCGCCGCCGGTGCCGGCGCGGATTTCCAGAAAAACGTTGCGGCGATCGTTGCTGTCCGCGGGCAGTAGCAGCGTTTGCAGCGAGGTTTCGCGCTCGTTCATCTCCTCCTCCAGAGCGGGCAGTTCCTCCTTCGCCATCTGCCGAATGGCGTCGTCCCGATCGGCCAGCATCGATTTGGTTTCCGTCAGCTGTTGGCTCAGGCGCTGATAGTCGGCGAAGGCGTCGACGATCGGCTCGATTTCCGCGAGTTCTCTGGACAACTTGCGAAATTGCTCTTGTACGGCGATGACCTGCGGGCGCGACAACGATGCCTGAATTTCCGCGTGTCGCTCGGCCAGTCGCCGCAATCTGTCTATGGTTGCCGGATTCATGGATGAGGGTCGATGGATCGGCTCGTAGCGCTCGCGCCCACCGGGGACGCGGGATGGGGCGCCGCGCTTATAGGCCGAACAGTTTGCGCACGGCGGACGGCAGCTTGGGATCGCCTTCCATGGCGGTCTGCCGCAGCGCCTCGCTGGGGCGATGGGCGAATTTTTTGGCGAGATTGTGCGCCAGTTTGTGCGCCACCGCCTCGGCGTCCTCGCCGTTGCGAATTCTGCGCACGGCTCGGTTCGCCTCCTGCCGCGCGATGACATCCAGCTCCTGTCGCAAGGCGCGAATGGCGGGCACCGAATCCAGCGAGCGCATCCAGCGCATGAAGCGAACCACTTGCAGATCGATGGTGATTTCCGCCTCTTCGGCGGCGCGCGCGCGCAGGCCGCGATGGGTCTCCACCACGGATTCGAGATCATCCACTGTGTACAGATACACATCGCGCAACCGGCTCACCTCCGCCTCCACATCCCGAGGCACGGCCAGATCGAGGATGAACATCGGTTTGTGGCGACGCTCGCCGAGGGCGCGCTCGACCGCGCCCTTGCCGAGAATGGGCAGGGTGCTGGCGGTGGACGAAACCACGATATCCGCCTGCGCCAGCCGCTCGGGAATCTGCCGCAGGGCGATGGCCTCACAGCCAACCGCGCGCGCCAACGTTTGCGCCCGCTCAATGGAGCGGTTGGCGATGGTCATTCGCCCGATGCCGTTTTCCCGCAGATGGCGCGCCACCAGTTCGATGGTCTCGCCGGCACCGATCAGCAACGCGCTCTGCTCGCTCAGCCGCGCAAAAACCCGCTTGGCCAGACTGACGCCGGCGTAGGCCACGGAGACGGAATTGGCGCCGATGGCGGTATCGGTGCGCACCTGCTTGGCCACCGAGAAAGTGTGCTGGAAGAGCCGATTCAACACTTTGCCGGTGGCGCCGGCCTCGACCGCGGTGTGAAACGCCTGCTTCATCTGGCCGAGAATTTGCGGTTCGCCGAGCACCAGAGAATCCAGGCCCGAGGCCACCCGAAACGCATGGCGCACCGCCTGTTCGTCGGGGAGGCGATACACATTGTCGGCCAACATCGAGTGGTTGAAGCCGGTGTGTCGGCAAAACCAATCGAGAATCCGCTGCTCGCCGTCGGCATCCTGACCGCAGTAAATTTCGGTGCGGTTGCAGGTGGACAGGATGGCCGCCTCGCTGACTCCGCCGACGCGCTTGCCGGCGATCAAATCGCGCAGCGCCGGGCGCACCGACTGCGGGTCGAACGCCGCCTGCTCGCGCAATTCGATGGGGGCGGTTTGGTGATTGAGGCCGAGGGCGAGGAGTTTCATCGGAGGATCGGATGGGGCGGTCGATCAGTGGTAATCCGCGAATTGAACGGGATCATTATAATGGAAGCCGACACATTTCGGAGCATTTTGCGCCGCTGCACCGCCTTCTCCGGCGAAGGGGGCTGGGCGCGTTTCCTCGTTTCCCTGCTATACTTTCCGCTTTTCCGGGCGCGCAAATCATCGAGCGGCCCGTCAGGAGTCCCCGAATGAAATCCACCGTGTCCATCCGCCGTTGCGCCCCTTGCCGCAGATGCGTGGGCGACATGAATTTGCCCGGCCACGCGAAAATCCGGCAGAGCCGGCGGTGGATGGTGGCCGTTGCCGGAGTGCTGCCCGCGCTGGGGCTGTCCGCTTGTGTCGGCTTGCCGGAAGAGGCGCGGCACTCGCAAGCCGAGGTCGCCCAAGACGGCGCGCCGCCCGTGGGCGATGCCGCGCCCGCCATCGGCAAAAGTGGCGAAAGTGGCGAAATCAGTGAGCACGGCTCGGCAAAAGGCTTGAGCGCCGAATTGCTGCACGACCTGTTGCTGGCCGCCATCGCCGCCCAACGCGGCCACAACGAGGTCGCCATGAAGTCCATGTCGCGGGCTGCCTATCTGTCGCGAGATCGCAGGATCGTTGCCGAGGCGACCGCATTGGCGGCGCGGCTGAATGATCACCAGCGAGTCATCGAATTGGCTCGTCTCATGGCCGCCGTTGATTCGGGCGATATTCGCAGCCAACTGGCCCTCGCCAACGCCCAGCTCGAAACCGGTCAGGACGAGCAAGCCCTGAATGTGCTGATTGACCTAGCCCGCAAACAGCCGGAAGACGAATCCCTATTGCGCTCCATCGCCTCGCTATTGGCCAAGCAGGCGCCTCAACAGATTCTGCCGGGGTTTCGCGCAGCCATCGAGGCGTGGCCGGAAAATCCGGAATTGAAATTGGTCGCGGCTCTGCTCGCGCTGGAACTGGAGGAGGACGATGCCTTCGGGGAATTGATCGATCAGACGCTACAACTGCGGCGCGACTGGGAAATCGCGGCGCTTTTGAAGCTGACCCACCTGAGCGATTCCGAGCCGAAGCGGATGGCGGGATTTGCCGACCGTTTCCTGCGGGAATTTCCCGAGGCGCAACGATTCCGCATTCAATACGGCCGACTGCTGCTGCACGCCAAGCAGGTGAAGAAATCCCTGCGCCAGCTGGAAACCGCGCTGAAAAGGGACGCGCAATCCTCCGAAGCCCTGTTCGCCAGCGCGCTTGCCCACTGGGAGCGGGGCGATTTGCCGAAAGCCGTTGCCCGGTTGCGAAAGTTTCTGCAGATAAATCCGCAGAGCGATCAGGCGCGGCTTCATCTGGCCGATATCGAGATCGATCTGGAGAATTTCGATTCGGCGACCGCCGTCCTGCATGCGGTTCACTCCCCCCGACATTATCTCGACGCCCAGACCAAACTCGCCTCGGTGATCGCCCGGCAAAGCGGCGTCGAAGCAGGCATCCGCCATCTCGCGCAAATCGATGTTCGCGGCGAGGCGGAAACCATCCGCATCATCCTCGAGCAGGAGTTGCTCTACCGGGATTTCAAACTGCTCGAGCGCGCCAAGGAAGTTCTCGACGGCGCGCTGGAGCGCATGCCGGGGCATCCCGACCTGTTGTACAACCGCGGCCTGTTGGCGGCGCAACTCGACCTGCTGGCGTTGCACGAACGCGACATGCGCGAGATCATCGAACAGCAGCCGAACCACGCCCACGCCTACAACGCCCTCGGCTATACCCTCGCCGATCAGACCGACCGCTTGGACGAAGCCCTCGAATTGATCACCACGGCGCTGGAGCTGCTGCCGGACGATCCGTACATCCTCGACAGCATGGGTTGGGTGCATTTCCGCCTCGGCAATATCGATCGGGCGATCGACTACCTGCGGCGCGCACTGGCGGGCAAGGAGGACGCCGAGATTGCCGCCCATCTGGGCGAAGCGCTGTGGGTGGCGGGCAATCGGCGGGAAGCGAGAAAAATCTGGAAACGGGGGCGGGAATGGGCGCCGGACAATGACACCTTGCTGGACACCATGAAGCGATTTTCCCGTAAAAACCTTCCCGACGCGCGACGCGAGGCGCAATGGGAGTTGGCGGCGGCGCCATCTGCCCACTGAATCCGCCGGCCTGCACTGCATGACCGCCCGCGTCAAGCCGCTTTCGGCAGCGCTCGTGCTGCTACTGTTGGCCGGATGCGTCTCGCCCGCGCAAATCGCCCCGCCTCGCCAAGAAACGGAAGCGCCGTCGCCATCGCAGTGGCGGTGGCAACAACATCGAGCGGCCATGAGCGCCATTTCCGCATGGCAGATCAAGGGGAAAATGGCGGTGAACACGGGCAGCAAGGGCGGCAGCGCCACCCTGCTGTGGCAGCATCGGCGCGATCACCAGAAGATTGATCTGTACGGCCCCTTCGGCAACGGGCGGATTCGCATTGAGGCGCGCCCCGGTTGGGCCGTGCTCAGAGACGCTGGAGGCAGGATCATCGAAGGCGCGAGCGCCGCGGAGACATTGTACAAGCGGCTGGGCTGGCGGGTGCCGTTTGCGGAATTGGGTTATTGGATACGCGGCATTCCCCACGAAGGCGCGAGCGAAATCGTCTTGGACGACGACGGCCGCCTGAAAACCCTGCGGCAGGGCAACTGGCTGGTAGAGTATCCGCACTATGAAACCACCGACGGGCTCGATTTGCCGCGCCGCATGGCGATCACCGCCGCACCCGGAAGTTTGGAAATTTACGCCCCGAACGGGGAGTATCTGGGCGATGAATTGAATGTGAAGGTGGTCATCAAACGCTGGCAGGATATTCGGTTTGTCGAATAACCACCCCGCTGCCGCTTCTGTTATGGAACTGCCCGCTCCGGCGAAGATCAACCTGTTTCTGCGCGTCGTCGGCCAACGAGCCGACGGCTATCACGAACTGGAAACCCTGTTCCAGTTCCTCGAATTTGCCGACACCATCCGCTTTGAAGTGTCGCGGCAGCCGCGCATCCGCCGCATCGACCAGCACGATTTTGCGCTACCCGAAGAAGATCTGATCGTCCGCGCGGCCAAGTTGCTGCAGGCAACCTGCCCCGAAGCGGCCGGTCGCGGCGCCACCATCACCTTGCGCAAGGCGATTCCCCCCGGAAGCGGATTGGGCGGAGGCAGTTCCAACGCGGCGACGACGCTGGTGGCCCTCGATCACCTGTGGCAACTCGGCATGACTCGCAGCCGTCTGGCCGAAATCGGCCTGCAACTGGGCGCGGATGTACCGCTATTCGTGCACGGACGAGCGGCACTGGCCGGCGGCATCGGCGAGCGACTCGAACCGTGCAACCCCGCCGAACGGTGGCTGTGCGTCTGCTTGCCGTCGGTGCGTGTTTCCACCGCCCGAATTTTTGCTCATCCGCAACTCAAGCAACTCGAGCAACGCCGACCCACCGGCCGTCATCCGAACCAAACCGGCAATGATCTCGAACCGATCACCACCTCGCTCCATCCCGAAGTAGCCGAAGCACTCACCCAGTTACGCCGCCACGGAGATGCCCAAATGAGCGGCAGCGGCGGCGCGGTGTACGCCGGATTCGATTCCCGCGACCAAGCGAAACACGCGGCGGCGCAGCTGCCTGATGGTTTGCACGCATTCGTGACCCGATCGTGTAATCGCCATCCGTTGTTGGGTTTTCCCGAATTCTGAAACGTCCATGCATCAACTGCGTGCCGCGCGATGAACAGGCATGATTCACGGTGTGCTGGGTTATTGGCGGAGAGAGAGGGATTCGAACCCTCGATGGAGCGGAACCCCATACTCCCTTAGCAGGGGAGCGCCTTCAACCACTCGGCCATCTCTCCGTTATCGTTCGCCGGGTCATCCGGCGAGGCGGCGGGTGCCGGCCTCGCGGTTGATCAGGCGTTATGCGGATCCGCCTCCTCGGGAGAAAACTGGTCGTCGTCTCCATGATCCCCCGCCTGCTCAAATGCGCCGCCGGGCCGGGGTGCGCCCGGCTCGGATTGTTCGTGCTTGATCTTGTAATAGATTTCTTCGCGGTGAACGGGAACATCCTTTGGTGCGTTGATGCCAAGACGAACTTGGGTGCCGCGTACCCCAAGTACGGTGAGACGAACTTCATCGCCAATATAAACGGATTCGCCGATTCGGCGGGTAAGGATTAACATGTACTCTTGCTCCTATGTCGGGATCATACTGCGGATGTCGTCGGCATTTTTCGGCGCCAAGTTCGCTGGCTTTGTGCCTCGTGGCGCCGCTAAGCCTGCAAGGGAAAATATACGATTTTCAGCCGAAACACAACCGCATGTACGATGCCAATACATTCTGGACTCCGGATGGTTTTCCGCGAGGAACTGCACGGGGGAGCGGAATTGCAGTGAGGCGTGGGGGCGGCGGGTGTTGTATTTTTCTAGGTAATCCAACAGGCGCTGGTTGAAAGCAACGCGGTCGGTGAGTAGCAGGTCTTCCTCGTAATCCACGAAATCCTCCTGAATGGTGCGGTTGAAGCGTTCCACGATGGCGTTCATTTTAGGCGATCTCGGATAGGTGTATGCGTGCGTCCAGCCCCTTTCTTTCGCAAACTGGTCGAACGCCCCGGCGAACTCCGAGCCGTTGTCGGTCAGGACGTTCTCAATGGGAAACGGAAACATCGCTTCGACCAATTCGGCGAATCGGGCGGCGTTTTTACTCGATGCGCTTTCGGGGCAGATGGCCACAGACAAGCGGGTGGCGTGGTCGATGGCAACGATCAGGTATCGCCGCACGCCATCTATGTGCCGCACAATGGTGTCGAAGGCAACGCAACGGCCGGGGATGGTGGTGCGCCGGATGGCGCGGCTAAGTCGTTGTTTTATCTGGCGTGTGAATGCTTTGAGCCGGCCGTAGCGGGTGATATTCGCCGGAGCGATGCGCAGTCGATCCGGCTGGTCGGCGATGATGCGTCCGAGGGTGCGAGCGCTTGGGCATTTCATCCTGTTTTCCGCGCACCACTTAGCCAGATGCACGCGCAGGGCTTCTCCGGCGATATTGGGAAACTCGCGGCGCAACTTTCGCATTTGCTCAATCAGGGCGCGCGGATAATTGCGCCGCCGCACGCGAAGCGGCTTGGTAGTGCGATTGGTGAGCGCCGCCACGCCGCCCTGCTGATACGCCTTGCGCCACGCATACAGCGTGCTGCGACTGACCTGAAAGGCCGTCATAGTTGCGTGAATGTCGTGTTCGCGCCATACTTCGAGGGCGCGGAGTTTGACTTCGGTCGACTGGCTCATGTGTGCCTCCTTCATTCCCAAAGAAGCAACATGATACATCCCGCGCACGCGGAAGCCGACACGCTGAATCAGCATGTCGGCTTCCCTTTTTCCGACAGCCAAAAGTCCAGAATGTTTCTGGCATTATGCACCGCACCGCACGCATCGGGCATCGACGAAAATCTACCGATGTGGAACTGCCTCGGCCGGGTCGGCGTCTATGCTAGGCGCGTCAAAAGGGGTAGAATCGCCATCGGGTTTGCCCCCGAGTCTCCGGCGAAACGAAGTCGGGGCGGGCGAACGGTTCTCCAATATCGATACGCCGACAGGCGAAAATGGGAAAAAACGACAAATGAAACTGCGCGATCACGTGGAAAATTCGGTTCGGATCTATCTCGATGACCTGAACGGGGAGGAGGCAAGCGGGATGTATCGGATGGTGATCGACGAAGTGGAAAAAACCCTGATTCAAGAGGTGATGATCCATGCCGAGCGAAATCAGAGCAAGGCGGCCAGATTGCTCGGCATCGATCGCAACACCCTGCGCAAGAAACTGCTGCTGCACGGATTGCATGAGTGAATTCCGAATCCTATTCTGCGACTCCCGCGACTCCCGCAACTCCCGCAACTGAGGCGTTGCCCGTACCCTCCTCGCCCGCCCGATAACTCCCAGATGACTGATCGCCCGATTGCCACAGCGCTGGTCAGCGTTTCCGACAAACGCGGCGTGGTGCGGTTTTGTCGCGGCCTGGCTGACCTCGGAATCGAAATCCTGTCCACCGGCGGGACGGCTCGACAGCTCGGGGAAAACGGCATACCTGTAACGGAAATATCCGATTACACGGGCTTTCCGGAAATGATGGATGGTCGAGTGAAGACTCTGCATCCGAAAATCCACGGCGGTATTCTGGGGCGAAGAGGGGTGGACGAGGCCGCCATGGAGGCGCACGGCATCGCCCCCATCGACCTCGTGGTGGTGAATCTCTACCCGTTCGAGAAAACCGTGGCGGAGCCCGGCTGCAATCTGGAGCAGGCCATCGAAAACATCGACATCGGCGGCCCGGCCATGCTGCGCGCCGCCGCCAAGAATCACCGCGACATCACCGTGCTGGTCGATCCGGATGACTACGACGCGGTGCTCGAACAACTGCGGCGGGAAGGGCGCCGGGTGCCCTCGCCAATGCGCTTCGATCTGGCGGTGAAAGTCTTCGAGCACACGGCCGGCTATGACGGCGCGATCGCCAACTATCTCGGCGGGATGATCGGCCTCGATGATTCCGCCGCCTCCGCCGCCTTCCCCCGCACCCTCACCCTGCAATTTCGCAAGGCACAAGCCATGCGCTATGGCGAGAATCCCCATCAGGAGGCGGCCTACTATGTGGAGCGCGGCGGCGAGGTCGGCGTCGCCGGCGCGCGGCAACTGCAGGGTGGGGAGTTGTCGTTCAACAATGTGGCCGACACCGATGCGGCACTCGAATGCGTCGGTCAATTCGACTGCGACCGCGATCGCGGCGCCGCCTGCGTCATCGTCAAGCACGCCAATCCGTGCGGCGCGGCGGTTGCCGACACCCAGCTGCAAGCGTACCGGCGCGCCTACCGAGCCGATCCGGAATCGGCCTTCGGCGGCATCATCGCGTTCAATCAACCGCTTGAGGAAGAGGTAGCCGCAGCGATCGTCGAATGCCAATTCGCCGAAGTGATCGTCGCCCCGGCGGTATCCGCCGGGGCCGCAGAAGCGATTGCCGCCAAGCGCAACATCCGCCTGCTGGAATGCGGTCGGCGAGACGGCGGCGGCGAGGGGCTCCTCGACTATCGGCGAGTCAACGGCGGTTTGCTGGTGCAACATGCGGATCTGCCGGTCAACCGCACGCTGCAGGTGGTTACCGAATGTTCTCCGGATGAGGCGCAGATGGACGATCTGCTGTTCGCCTGGAAGATCGCCAAATTCGTCAAGTCCAACGCCATCGTGTTTGCCGCCGGGCAGGCCACCATCGGCGTCGGTGCAGGCCAGATGAGTCGAGTCAATTCCACCCGCATCGCCGTGCACAAGGCGCATCAGGCCGGTCTGCGAGTGCGCGGCGCGGTGATGGCTTCGGATGCGTTCCTGCCGTTTCGCGATGGGCTGGACGAGGCCGCGCAAGCCGGTATCCGCGCGCTCATCCAGCCCGGCGGGTCGCGGCGCGACGACGAGGTGATCGCCGCCGCCAACGAACACGGCATGGCCATGGTGTTCACCGGCATGCGCCATTTCCGACACTAGCGCGACTCGGGTACTCGCAGTGGCAATGGACGATTCGCCAAAATACTACCGGGTGATCGTGAGCGGCACGTTGTTGCCGGGGAAATCCCGCGCCGAGGTGATTGCGGCATTGGCGTCGTTGTTCCATTCGAGGGAAGACACTGTGCTGAAACTGCTGCAGGGCGAGCCGGTGCCGCTGGTCAAGGAGTATGAACACGACCACGCGGTGAAAATCTGCCGAGCGGTGCGCGCGGCGGGCGCGGCGTGCGAAATGGAGGAAATCGTCGCGCCGGCCCCGGCGCCGCCCGCGCAAGACGGCTCATCCGAGGATGAGGATGAGGATGAGCAGGCCGCGCCCGCCGGGGCCGAGTCGGCGTTCATGCGTTTCGTCGCGGTCAACACCGAGTACTACTTCCGCCAATTCGCCAAATTCGGTTCCCTCGAACGGCCTTCCTTCGCCATTAGCTGGCATTGGCCGGCCTTTTTCGCGTTCTTTTTCTGGGCGATGTACCGCAAATTGTGGCTGTGGGCCGGCGTCAACCTCGCTGGCGGACTGGTTCTGATGTTCACGGTTGCGCCGGGATTCGGTTATCTGGCGTGGGCGTTGTTGTGGCCGCTCACGGCCAACTACCTGTATTTCCGCCACATTCGCAGGCGCGTCCTTGCGTCCGGCGCCGCCGCCGATGGCCGCCAAGCCGATTCCGGCGGCGTCAGCCGCGCGGCGGTGGGATTCGGTTTCCTTCTGGTGTTCCTGCTTTCCGTAGTCCTCAACCAAACCATCAGCGAGCGGATACTGGAGCAATACATCGAGCAGGCCGGCGAATTCATCCCGGGCCCGGGTTCCCGGCAGCGCGGCGACGGCTCCACCATTGCCGAAGACGCCGCACTCACTCCGGAAGTCGCCCGCACCGTGACCGCCCTCAAGGCCATCGCGGGCGTATTGCAAGTGGCGGTCTCCGACGAGGCGCAGGAGAGCGAGAAAGTGGTGCAGTCCGTATTCCGGCGGATCATCCGGCAGAGACGGGTGAATGACGCCTGGGGAACGGCCTTCGAGTTGCGCCGGGATGCGTCCGGCCAGATTGCGTTGATTTCCGCCGGGCCCGATGGCGTCTTCGACAACGATGACGATATCCTGCAATATCTCCGCCTGCAGCGGTAATCCGAGGGGGGCGGGCGGATGATGAAGGTGCTGATCATCGGCGGCGGCGGGCGGGAACATGCGCTGGCGTGGAAGGCGGCGCAGTCCGAGTTGGTCGAGCGGGTATATGTCGCCCCCGGCAACGCCGGCACCGCCGCCGAATCTCGGGTGGAAAATATCGCCGTCGGTGCCGAGGATATCCAATCTCTGGCGGACTTCGCGGCGGATCGTCGAATCGACCTCACCATAGTCGGCGCGGAAACGCCGCTGGTTATGGGGATAGTCGATCGCTTCAGCGAACGCGGCCTGAAATGCTTCGGCCCGAACCGCGCGGCGGCTCGATTGGAAGGTTCCAAGACCTTCGCCAAGGATTTCGCCCGACGCCACGGCATCCCCACCGCCGGCCATGCCGGCTTCGACGATGTCGAGGCCGCTCTCGCCCATCTGGATTCGGCGACCTATCCGGTAGTGGTCAAGGCCGACGGGCTGGCCGCGGGCAAGGGCGTAGTCATCGCCCAATCCCGCCCGCAGGCCGAAGCGGCGCTGCGCGAAATGTTGACAGAAAGGAGATACGGAGACGCCGGTAGCCGCGTGCTGGTGGAGCAATTTCTCAGCGGCGAGGAAGCGAGTTTCATCTGTCTGGTGGACGGCGAATCCATCCTGTCCATGGCTTCGAGTCAGGATCACAAAGCCGCCCACGATGGCGACACCGGTCCCAATACCGGCGGCATGGGCGCGTACTCGCCGGCGCCCATCGTCGATGACGCCATGCACCGGCGCATTCTGCAGCGGGTGATCCAGCCCACGGTGCGCGGGCTGGCCGCCGAGGGCATGCGCTACACCGGATTCCTGTACGCCGGACTGATGATCGACCGCGACGGCACGCCCAATCTGCTGGAATTCAACTGCCGTCTCGGCGACCCGGAAACCCAGCCCATCATGATGCGCCTGCGCTCCGACCTGATCGCCCACTGCCTCGCCGCGCTCGACGGGCGGCTGGACGGCGAACGCGCCCGTTGGGATCGCCGCTGCGCCCTCGGCGTGGTGCTGGCGTCGGCCGGCTACCCCGGTAGTTATGACGCGGGCAGCCCCATTCACGGGCTGAACCGGGAGTCCGCCGGACAAAAAGCGTTCCACGCCGGCACCGGCGTCGCCGACGGACGAATCGTCGCCACCGGCGGCCGCGTACTGTGCGCAACCGCCACCGGAAACACGGTGAGCGCCGCCAGAGAGTCGGCCTACGAGCTGGCCGGCCGCATCAGCTGGCGCGGATGCTGGTATCGCTCGGACATCGGCCACCGCGCCATCGAACGGGAGCAGGGCGCGACCGTTTCGGCACCGCGCGAGTGATCATCTGGATCGCCCTAGTCGCCCTAATCGCCCTAATCGTCAAGTCAGTGTGGTTCATTGCCGAAAATCCCCGAAGTCCGGAATGTATCCGGCATCGTGCAATTCTCTGAGCGTTGGGCTATGTTTGCCGCCATGTCGGTGAGGTCGGTCATTTACGTGGTGTTGTGTGTGGTCGCGATGTTCGCGCTGGCTCTTGGGCGGCTCGGATGGGCGCAGCAGGGTTGTAGTTCGTCCAATCTCGGCATGGATCGCATGGAAGTCTCGCGCATTTCGCTGTTGGATGATCGGCGGCAGCGGATCGAAATCGTTTCGTTCATCGCCGATGATTCCGTGGAGCGCGCCAACGGCTATCAGCACATCTGCCCGGAGGTCATCGCCCGCACGACCATTTTGTTTCGCTATGACGCCCCTAGCGCCGCCAGATTCCACATGCACAATGTCAAGGCGCCGCTGGATATTGGGTTTTTCGATGAGGACGGTTTGTTGATCCAGTACATGGTGATGCATCCCTACGGAGACGGTGATGAAAAATTGTACGGCCCGATGCTGCCGTTTCAATATGCACTGGAAGCCCGAGTCGGGTTTTTCCGCGAGAAGGGGTTGTCGGCGGGCGCGGCCAGACTGCTGCTGGACACATTGCCCTAGCCGCCGATGGCGCATTTCATCGATGACCGCACGGAATTGCCTCACGGGTTGTGGCGTAGCCCGTTGGCGCCGGACGAGCTGTTGGCGCAGCCGTCGCCGCCGATGTATCCGTTCCGCTATCGCGGGCAGTTGTACTGGTTGGAGGCGCTGGCGGAGGAGGGCGGGCGCATCGCCCTGATGACGCAGCCGCGTGGCGAGGAGCGCCGTTGCCTGACGCCGGCGGAATTCAACCTGCGCACTACGGTTCACGAATATGGCGGTCGCTGTTTCTGCCTGCTCGGCGACTGGATCATATTCAACAATTTCAGCGATGGACGAATCTACCGCCAGCGATTGGGCGAGGACTCCCCGCCGGTCGCGGTAACCGCGCCGCCCGAGGCCGGCACTTCGGCGTTTGCCGATCTGGTGCCGTGCGGGGGCGCGATCGTCGCCGTCATGGAATCCCGAGAAAGCGATGGCGGGGAAGGCGACAGTGTGGTGGTGATCGATGTATCGGGCGAGGCCGGCCAACGCGGCCTGGCGCGCCCGGTGGTTTTGGTCGAGGGCAGTGATTTCTACGCCTGCCCGGTGATCTCCCCGAATCAGCGCGAACTCGCTTGGCTGGAGTGGGATCAGCCTTACATGCCGTGGGATCGGAGCCGCTTGGCGAAGGCAGAGTTGTGCCGCAGCGAGGCGGGGATCGAAATTCGCCGTCGGCGGATGTTGGTGGATGGCGCCGAGCAGTCCCAGCCCCGCTCCATTTGCCAGCTCGGTTTTCTCGCGGACGGTAGTTTGCTGTTCGTCAGCGACGGCGGCAGCAGTGATTTCTGGGATTTTTTCCGCTACCAAGACCACGGCAACGGCAGCGGCATTCAGCGGATCACCAACGACTCCTACGAATACGGCGAACCCCACTGGGTATTCGGCCAGCGCCGTTGGCAGGGCATTTCGGAAAACCGCATCGTCGCCGTGGCGAGCGACCACGACGGCGACCGCCTGATGGACATCGCCCTCGATTCGGGGCGGACGACGCCGCTGTCCGATGAGGTCGCGGCGTGCGCCCATCTATGCGCGGATTCGGGCGCGCGCGAGTTGCTGCTGGTCGCCCATTGCGCCCGGCGCGGCGCCGAAATCCGCTCGCTGGCGTGGCAAGACGGCGGTGAGCAGACCCTGTATGCGCCGCCGTCCAACCTCGCCGCACAGGGCGGCACCCGGCCGCGGCCGATCGCCTATCCCACCCGCGACGGGCAGCGGGCATTCGCCTATTTCCATGCCCCCTGCAACCGGCGATACCGCGCGCCACGGGGTTCGAAGCCGCCGCTGTTGGTTATCGTGCACGGCGGCCCCACCGGCCGGGCGACTCCCCAGTGCAGTCCCCTCACGCGATTTTTCACCTCGCTCGGCTATGCCGTGCTGGATGTCAATCATCGCGGCAGCAGCGGCTATGGTCGCGCCTACCGGCAAAGTTTGCTTGGGCAGTGGGGGGAGATCGACGCCACCGATATTGCCGACGGCGTCAGTCATCTGGTGGCGCGCAATCTGGTGGACGCCGATCTCGTCTTCATTCGTGGCGGTAGCGCCGGCGGCTATGCGGTGTTGCGCGCGCTGACTCGCTTTCCCGATCTGTTCAGCGGCGGCGCCTGCTATTACGGCATCGGCAACCTGATCACACTGGCGCAGATCACCCACCGATTCGAGGGCAACTACACAGATCGCCTGATCGGCGAAAAATTCGATGCCGACACGGCGCGCCGCCCCGACAGTCGCTTCACCCAGCGTTCCCCGATTTTCCATCTGGAGCGATTGAACAGCCCGCTGATCCTGTTTCAGGGCCTCGAGGACAAGGTGGTGCCGCCGGAAGTTTCCCGGGAGGTGGTCGAATGTTTGGCGAAGCGGGGGATACTGCATGAGTACATCGAGTATCCGAACGAAGGGCACGGCTTTCGCCGGTTGCACAATCGGGTGGATTCCCTCGAGCGGGAGACGGCGTTTTTCTCGAAGATCATTCGGGAGAAACGCGGGCACTCCGGCGGCTAGGGCGCTTCCGAATCGACTTGGCGGCGGCGCATGAACACCGGGAATCTGGGATTGCCCTGGTTGCTCAGGCCGTAGTATTTGAAGGTGATCACGCTGCCCGGCGGGGGCGGGTCGGCGCGCATTTTGTCGCTGAATCCGCTGCCGATGGCGACCATCCGCCCGTCCGCCATTTGGCACTGCAACGCTCCCATCATGCCGGTGTATTTCCCCCGGCCGGGCAGAATCTTGCGCACCACGCATTCCGCATCGAGATACCGCTTGACCTTCAGTGCGTGGGGCAGCCGGCCCGTTCGATATGGCTGGGCGGGGTCGCGCACCACCACGCCTTCGCCGCCGCCGGCGACGATTTCGTCCAGCAGTCGGGTGAGATGGGAGGCGGATTTCACCCGAATTTGCGGGATGATCCCGAGATGATCGACCGGGTGTTCCGCCAAGTAATCTGCCAGAACCGCCAAGCGCTGCAGCAACCCACCGGCCTGATTGGGCACCTCGAAAATCCGGTAACTCACCTGCGCCCAGCGCTCGTCCGGCGTTTTCCGGCGCACGATGGAGACGATGTTCTCGAAATCCCCGCGCTGGGTCCACAACTCGCCGTCGAGGGCGAACGGCGGGAAATCCCGGGTGAACCAAGTCGGCGCATGCAGCACATTGCCGTTGCGGGTGCGTAGATGCTCGCCGTCCCACAACCCCCGCACGCCGTCCAGTTTCTCGCTCATCACCCAGCCCACCACATTTTGCGAGCCGTCGTAGGTTTTGAGCAGGAATACATCGGGAGTTTGCGCCCAAGCCGCGTGCGACAGCAACAGCCACGGCCACAGCCATAACCAACGCCATCTGGCGAGCTGGGTTGCCGGCGGGTTGGAAAGGGGAAGGGGCAAGGTAGATCGTTCCGTGAATTTGATTGCGCCGACAATTTGTCCCTGTCGGCGGCCTTATTGTAACGCACCCGGCTTCCGGCGCAACCTCCGCGCCGTCAGCCGGGTCGATTTTTCGTCGTCAAAGACGCCGGCTTCCCTGCCGGCGCGCCGATTCCGGCGTGTAGGCGTTACAGCAGCCGTTCCATCAGCTCGTCCATCTGCGCCTCGGTCAGAACGGCGGCCAGCTTCGACTTCATCTCGGCCAGCGCGGTGGTCGTCCTACTGGCGAGATCGCCGTGCTTTTTCGCCATCTCAGCCACCTGAGCGGCGTAATCCTCCGCGTTGGCATCCAGCTCGCGCAGGGTGCGGCGGGACTCGCGCAGCTGCTGGCGGACTTCCCGCACCACTGCGTGGGCTTCGTCCGCGGCGCTGGACAGGGCGTCGCGCTGGGCTGCGTCGAGGTCCAGTCTGCGCGAGATTTTGTCGAGTTTGCGATCGCTCAGCAGATCGCTCAGCAGATGGGCGCCGTGACGACCGTGGCCGTGGTAGTCGCCGTGGCCGTCGTGGTAGTCGCCGTGGCCGTCATGGTCGTCATGCCAACCGTGCCCGTGGCCGCCGCCGGCATAAATCGGTACGGCGACAACCGCGACCAGTGCGCTGAGAGCGAGCGCGCCATAGATCAATTTCTTGCTCATATCACTTTACTCCGAATTGAATGGGTTGAAAAACAGGCATCCGTTGATGCCGTGGGTAGATGGTGCCGCCGCCGCGCGTAACGGTGTGCCGGGATTTTGTAAAAACAATGTAAAAATCAGCGAGACGGCAGATGGATGGACACGACCAATCCCCCGCCGGTAGCGTTGGCCGCGAAAATGCGCCCGCCGTGAATCTCGACGATGCCCTTGGCGATGGCGAGGCCGATGCCGGTGCTGCCGGTGGCTTCGCTGCGGGATTGATCGGGCCGATAGAACGGCTCGAATATATTCTGCAGATCCTGCTCAGGCACTCCCGGGCCATCGTCGGCCACCAGAATCTTCGCCATCCCGCGCGCAAGCTGCACCTGCACGCGCAGGGGCGATCTGGTGTAGCGCAGGCCGTTGCGAATCACGTTTTCAAACGCGCTTCGCAGTTTGTCGGCATCGGCTTGTATGCGCGCTTCGTCGCCGCGCACCTCGACCTGGGCGCGCCGCTGGGAAAATTCGTAGGCCGCATCCTGCGCCACCTCTTCGAGCAGATGCTTCAAGTCCACTTCCGCCAATTCGATCTCCACCGCGCCCGCATGAAGGCGCGTCAGCAACAACAACTGGGCGATCATGGCGTCGAGACGCAGTATTTCGCTTTGTATGCGGGCGATCTGGGCGTGGGAGTCGGCCTCGTCCGCGCGGTTGTCCTCCAGCAGCGTGGCCGCCACCTGCATGCGCGACAGGGGGGATCGGAGTTCGTGCGACACATCGCGCAACAGACGTCGGTGTTCCCCCACCAGTTTTTCGATGCGCGCGCTCATCTGGTCGAATTCCCGCGCCAGTTCGCCGAAGGCGTCGTTGCGCCCGGTGAGGCTGGCCGGGGCGCGCGCGCCGAGATTGCCCTCGGAAAAATTTCGCGTGGCGGATTTGAGCCCACCCAATGGGCGCGTGATCAATATGCTGATCAGCAAGCTGGCCAGCGCAATGACCAGCAGGGACATGACGAATCTGGTTGCCGGATGGCCGAGTAGCCAGGAGTGGTCGTTGCGGTGGCCGGCCAGCATGACGAATCTGGTTGCCGGATGGCCGAGTAGCCGGGAGCGGTCGCTGCGGTGGCCGGCCAGCATGACGAAGCGGTAGCGCCGGTCGTCGTCATCGTCGTCGCTGGCGACGCTGACTGCGCGAATGGTGCGCTTTCCCCGTGGCGAAGGCGCGTCGATGATGGTCTGCGGGAAGTGCGTGATCCGCTCGCGCGCGTAGCGGGGCAGGGGGCGGCCGATGGCGCGTCCGTCGCCGTGCATGAGGAAGCCGCGCACGCCCGTGTGGCGGAACAATTCGTCGAGTTCGCGGGTGAGCTCGTCGAGCCCATCTTCCTCGAATGCGCGCACCGCGTCCTCGGCGATTTCGTGGACGAATTCGTAGCCGTCGTCGAAGTGGTGGCGGTCGTCGAGAAAGTGAAAGAACGCGGCAACGGTGGCGAACAGCGCCACCGCCGAGCACAGAATCAGCGCGAATACCTTGAAGAATAGATTACGCATCCGCGCCCTGATCGTCGGGGAATACACACAGCATGAAGCCGTGGCCGCGAACGGTTTTGATGGCGACTGAGCATTGCGCGCGTTCGAGTTTCTTGCGCAGGTGGCTGATGTGCATGTCGAGACTGCGGTCGAAGGGCCCCAGTTTGCGCCCGAGCGCATCCTGCGACAGCACGGATTTGCCGACCAACTTCCCCCGATGACGCATGAGGAATTCCAGCACGCTGAATTCGGTGCTGGTGAGGGCGATTTCCTCGCCGTTCACGCGCGCTTGCCGAGTCGCCGACGCCAACGCCAAGCCACCCGCGGTCAGCGGCGGCTCGTCGGTTTCGGAGGGCACCCGGCGAGCCGAATCCGCGCGGCGCCAGATGGCCTTGATGCGCGCCAGCAGTTCGCGCGGATTGCACGGTTTGGGCAGGTAGTCATCGGCACCCATCTCGAGGCCGACTATGCGGTCGATGTCCGCGCCTCTGGCGGTCAGCATGATGACCGGCGTGTCGTTGATCCTGCGCAGGGCACGCAGGGTTTCAAAGCCGTCCATAACCGGCATCATCACATCCACGACGATGATGTCGAAAACTTGCTCGGTAGCTATGGACACCGCTTCAGCGCCATCGAAAACTTGCGATACCGAAAAACCCTCGCCTTCGAAATACTGCCGGAGCAGGTTCGACAATACGCGGTCGTCATCCGCTAGGAGGATATGGCGGGTCATGTTGGGGTGGGGAAGGGGGAGGAGGAGAAATAGTGGGATGCAAAACAGCGACCTGACAGCCGTGAACGGCTCCCCGGTCGCTGTTCGAATGTTGTGAATTCTCACTTGTTAATCCTAGGAGAATCACCTATTCCTGAATGCTACTAGCCCGTGCTAATATAGGCATTTCTGAGTAAAAGTCAATAGTCACGGAGAAATTTGTCATGCCCCTATATCGCTTTGGACTGGATGTCGGCACGAATTCGCTCGGATGGAGTGTTCTGGCGTTGGATCGGGAGAAGCAGCCCTGCCGTATCGAGGCGGCCGGTGCTCGCATTTTTTCCGATGGGCGGGATGTGAAATCGCAGGCCACGCTGAAGGCGGATCGGCGCGCGGCGCGCTCCGCTCGGCGGCGCAGGGATCGGTTCCAGCAGCGACAGAGATTTCTGGTCGCGGAATTGCAAAAGGCAGGGTTGCTGCCTGAGAACGCGGAGGAGATGAAGGCGCTGCAGGAACTGAATCCGCTGAAATTGCGCGCCACGGCGTTGACCGAAAAACTGACGGCACACCACATCGGGCGTGCCTTGTTTCATCTCAATCAAAGGCGTGGTTTCAAGAGTAATCGCAAGGATCGGAGTGAGGAAGCAACCGGCACGGCGATTTCCGATTCGGTGCGGCTGTTGTTGGAAGAGATGGATTTGATCGGTGCGCGGTTACCTGCGGATGAATACAAAGCACTTTCCAGACAGGAGAAGAAGAAAGCACGGGAGCAAGAGGCGGAAGCTCGTACACAGGCTTTGCGGAAACTAGCGGTGGACAAGACGCTGACTTACGGTGCTTTCTTGTGGAAACGTCAGCAAGCCAAGAAGTCTACCCGCGCTCGGCGCGGTGCGGGGGAAAACGGCAAACTGTATGAGGTCTATCCACAGCGTGAAATGTATGAGGATGAGTTCGACAAAATCTGGAAAGCGCAGGCGTGCCACCATCCCGATTTGCTGACCGATACGGTTCGTACAAGAATTCGTAATGCTATTTTCTTTCAGCGCCCATTGAAACCGCAGGAATTGGGAAATTGCGCGTATATGCCAGATGAAAAGCGTACTTTCCGCGCTATGCCGAGTTTTCAGCGCTATCGCATGTATCAGGAAGTCAACAATTTGGAATGGACGACCAGTCGCAAGAAATATCGGTTGATCGATTATCCGGATGCTCGTGATGAAATTATGGATTTATTGGAAAAAGTTACAACCAAGGATGGTTTGGTTCGTTGGAGCAAGATGAAAAATATACTGAAAAAAAGGGAGATTATCGAAGGTGATTTCGTGTTCAATTTTGAAGGTCCCAAGCGGAACGGGTTTCACGGTAATTTGACCTCGAGACTCATGCAGGATGAAGATTGCGTAGGTAAGGAGAAGTGGCATGGTTGGTCGGTGGAAAAACAGGATGAATTTATTTCAGTCATCTTGGGTGATGAACTCGATGATGAAAAAGTTTGCGAAGACTTACAGCGGGAATATGGTCTGTCCGATTATGCCGCAAAGAACTGCATGACTGCTCTGCTTGAAGATGGTGCCGCCAGTTTGTCTTTGGGAGCAGCGAGGTTGTTGACGCAAAAAATGAAAGAAAATTATCTGATTCAATCCGATGCAGTGCAGGTCGTTGCCGAAGAAAACGAAGATTTTTCCAATCCCTACACTCGCGCTCGGGATGGAAAATTACGAGAGAAATTGCCTTATTATGGGCAGGCATTTCAGGATGGCCGGCATATTATTCCCGGTGCACGGAATCCCGAGGACGCGCATGATGATTTGAAGTTTTACGGAGGCGTTACCAATCCGACCGTGCATATTGCATTGAATCAGATTCGTCAAGTCGTCAATGAATTGATTTGTCGCTATGGGCACCCTGATTCAATTTCCGTCGAGCTGGGTAGAGATTTGCCTGCCGGTGCGGAAAAGCGTAAGGAAATCGAGAAGGAGCAGAGTGAAAACCAGAAACAAAATGAGCGATTGGACGAAAAACTTCGGGAGTTGGGACAAAGTAGGAATCGTGACAACCGTCTTCGCCTACTCTTGTGGGAAGAACTGGACAAAGACGATCCCAATGGGCGTTGTTGTCCTTTCTCGGGGAAGAAAATCGGTATTGCAGATTTGTTCAGCGGCGAGATCGAGATCGATCATCTGATTCCATTCAGCGAGAGTCTGGATGATAGTAGAGCCAACAAGGTTGTCTGTACACGGCAAGCCAACCGCGAAAAAGGCGAGAGAACACCGTTTGAGGCTTTTGGGACTAGTTCGGGTAAGTATGACTGGGATGAAATTTTTAAGCGCTCCGAAAAATTTCCTAAAAACAAGCAGGATCGTTTCCAGAAAGATGCGAGGAATATATGTCTTTGGGGGCAAGAAAATTTCCTCGCGCGCCACCTGAATGATACCCGCTATATCGGCAGGTTGACGCGGGAATATCTGGAAAATATCTGCCCATTTCAAAAGATTGATGTGATAACCGGGCGTTTGACCGCCTTGTTGCGCGGCCATTGGGGTTTGAACACTATTTTGCGAGATCATGCTGACTTCGAGGATGCGCCGGGAAAGAAAAATCGCGATGACCATCGCCACCATGCAGTCGATGCCATTGTTGTCGGCATGACAACTCGTTCTATGCTACAAAAGGTATCAACTGCGGCTGGCCGGGCCGAATCCCTTGAACTAGATCGCTTGTTTGAAAGGGGTATTGACGGCAAAAGTCCGATCGATCCCTGGGACAATTTTCGAGCTGAGGCGATGGAAACAGTGCGGGGCATTGTCGTATCGCACAAGCCGAGACGAAAAAAATTGCACTATGGTACGGAGAATGGGAAACGCATCAAAACAACGGATGGGCAACTTCACAATGACACGGCTTACGGCATTGTTTCGGGGCCAGATGAAAAAGACAGATATAAAGTTGTTGTACGCTGGCCTGTAGAGAAATTTACCAAGAGAGAACAAGTGGATGCTATCCGCTCCCCTCATTTACGAGAAGAATTTCTCAAAGCCTTTGATGCGGCGGAAGAATCTGGAGAAAAAGGTAGCGTAGGTGTCGTTGAGTATGCAAAAAAAAATAAGATACGCAAATTGCGCCGAACCGAGATGTTGAGCGTGATCCCGATAAGTGATAGGGATGGAAAGGTTTACAAGGCTTATAAAGGCGACAGTAATTGGGGTATGGAAATTTATGAATATCCAGAGAATCATAAAAAATTCAACCAGTGGGAAGGTGTTGTCATTTCTCGGTATGATGCTAATCAACCGAATTTCAAAATGGGGGATAGTCATAGACCCCATCCATGCGCCAAGTTGATTATGCGTTTGCAAATCAATGATTGTATCGAAATTGAGCTGAAAGGAGAAAGAAAGATCATGAGAACTCAAAGAATTAGTGAAAATGATTTAATTTTTGCTCCTCATAATGAGGCAAATGTGGATGCTAGAAATAGAGACAGAGAAAATCTCTTTCAATATTTCCGCAAAACACCCAATGCACTAAAAGCACTCTCCCCCCGCAAAGTCCACATCAGCCCGACCGGACTGGTCTCTTACGAGAACCGCCGCCGACCGCGCCGCAAGAAATAAAAGTCTTCCCATGAGAGGACAAATCGTCGAAATCACCCAACCCGGTTATGTGCTCAATAAATCCCGTGGTTTCTTGGAGGTTCGACATGAGGGAGAGTCCGCAGGAAAGGTATCCCTTGATGACATTGCCGCTGTGATCGTTTCCGTTCCCGGTAGTTTGATTTCAACTGTCTTGATTGATCATCTATGCCGGCAAAACATTCCACTCGTCATTTGTGGAAAGAATTATTTGCCGAGCAGTATCACGCTTCCCATTCGCGGTTATGGGCGGCAATTTCAAATCATGCGCGCCCAGATCAAATTATCCGAACCCCGTCGCAAACGCGCTTGGCAGCGGATCGTCAGAGCCAAGATTGGAAACCAAGCCGAAGTGCTGGAACGGGCGGGGAAAAATAATCGCCCATTGTTGCGACTGATTGAAAAAACCCGTTCGGGCGACCCCGACAACTGCGAGGCTCAGGCCGCCAGAATTTATTGGCAACATCTTTTTGGCCCCGATTTTCGCCGCAACCCCGATGCGGATGGGCTAAACGCCGCGCTCAATTACAGTTATGCGCTGATCCGTTCCTGCGTCGCGCGGGGCGTTAGTGGCGCCGGATTGCATCCTAGTTTCAGCGTGCACCACAAAAATCCGCAGAACCCGTTCAATCTGGTTGATGATTTGATCGAGCCGTTCCGACCGATTGCCGACTATATGCTGTGGTATGGCGGTTCGGAGAGATACCGGGAATTGACTCCGGAAAACAAAGCGACACTGGCGGCGGTGATTACGCTGCGTCTGCCGATAGCCGATGAATTTTCGCCCCTGTCGTTGGCGGCCGTCAGAATATGCCGATCCTTCGCCAATTACTGCCAGGGAGAGCAGGGCGATTTCCTGACTCCCGCCATGCCATACCCGCTTGATATTTCGGCGGTGATGTGATGGGCCGCGTACATCTAAGCCCGTACCGAATCATGTGGCTTTATGTGATGTTCGATTTGCCGGTCGGTACGGAAAAAGAAAGAAAACAGGCAACAAAATTCCGCAACCACTTACTGGATATCGGCTTCGAAATGGCTCAGTTCTCGGTTTATTTGAAATACTGCGTTTCCGGCGAGAAAGCGGAAACAGTGGGAAACAGGGTTCAGCAGAAATTGCCACCCGGCGGGAAAGTGGACATATTGACCATAACCGACAAACAATTTGCGAATATGCGCCGTTTTTATGCGAAAAAGCGCGTGGAAAATGACGGAAAACCCCTGCAACTGCGGTTGTTTTGAGAGGTTTCCCTGCGGTCTGCGAGGGAAACCTCCAATAAAAACAATTACTTGCTTGAATCCTAGTCTAACATTCAGGAATAGGTGATGCTAGGACAACGCATCCGGTATTGTTTTCCATCGAGTCGTCAGTCTAACATTCAGGAATAGGTGATGCTAGGACAACTGATCAGACGCGCAAGGAAATTCAGGCACTAGTCTAACATTCAGGAATAGGTGATGCTAGGACAACCCGTGCGCCAGGTTCTCGATTGGCGCCGTGAGTCTAACATTCAGGAATAGGTGATGCTAGGACAACTCGCCGGCGACAGCATGGATATTGCGGTCAAGTCTAACATTCAGGAATAGGTGATGCTAGGACAACCTCCCCTCGCTCGTCGAGCGCTGGCGGAAGAGTCTAACATTCAGGAATAGGTGATGCTAGGACAACGATGTACGCGGCGAACAACGAGTACAAGAAAGTCTAACATTCAGGAATAGGTGATGCTAGGACAACTACTGCGTAGGCAACTCGACCTCGCGCGGCAGTCTAACATTCAGGAATAGGTGATGCTAGGACAACACAGGCAGAAGGCTATCCCGTGGATGTCGAGAGTCTAACATTCAGGAATAGGTGATGCTAGGACAACTGCGCAGGATGATTCCAAAACTCGCATGAAAGTCTAACATTCAGGAATAGGTGATGCTAGGACAACTATCGAAATATCTTTTACAGCGGAAGAAGTAGTCTAACATTCAGGAATAGGTGATGCTAGGACAACGAACCAACCCTATTATCCAAGCCGTCTAATAGTCTAACATTCAGGAATAGGTGATGCTAGGACAACTGATGATAACCAAGCGCCGATTGCGATTTGAGTCTAACATTCAGGAATAGGTGATGCTAGGACAACGCACGCATCGAACCCCTTGCGTACCTAGCAAGTCTAACATTCAGGAATAGGTGATGCTAGGACAACGGCGGATTTGTTAGATGATGATAAGTTTGGAGTCTAACATTCAGGAATAGGTGATGCTAGGACAACTAGAGTCGGTGCTGGTGTCGAGCCATTTGGAGTCTAACATTCAGGAATAGGTGATGCTAGGACAACTAAACCCGCCCCGCCTTGCGCCGACAAGCGAGTCTAACATTCAGGAATAGGTGATGCTAGGACAACATTGCTTGGCGGCAGCAATCCGGTTAACTAAGTCTAACATTCAGGAATAGGTGATGCTAGGACAACTGGGTTTCAATCACAGAGACCGCCGCCGCGAGTCTAACATTCAGGAATAGGTGATGCTAGGACAACAACAACATAGTATCCGAAGTTCCCGAAAGCAGTCTAACATTCAGGAATAGGTGATGCTAGGACAACATTACAAGGGATGCCTAGCGATGACAGTTTAGTCTAACATTCAGGAATAGGTGATGCTAGGACAACTACTGCCAAAATGGGTGGGTGTCCGCTGCCAGTCTAACATTCAGGAATAGGTGATGCTAGGACAACTTGGAGCCGATCGCATCCTGCTGACACCAAAGTCTAACATTCAGGAATAGGTGATGCTAGGACAACCAATGTTATCGAGTACTGGCAAGCGCAAGAAGTCTAACATTCAGGAATAGGTGATGCTAGGACAACAGAGGCGGCGGCGGGGCAGGACGCGATGATAGTCTAACATTCAGGAATAGGTGATGCTAGGACAACGCCACATGCCGGCTGGCCGAAACATCCATTAGTCTAACATTCAGGAATAGGTGATGCTAGGACAACCATGGCGCTGCACGACGTGATCATCGCGCAAGTCTAACATTCAGGAATAGGTGATGCTAGGACAACTCCGACCGCTTTGCTGATCAGGTAGCCCGCAGTCTAACATTCAGGAATAGGTGATGCTAGGACAACATCGAGACTTCATACCCCCGTGCCGTGAAGAGTCTAACATTCAGGAATAGGTGATGCTAGGACAACTTGTCGGGCGCCGGGTACGCAAACCCGTTCAGTCTAACATTCAGGAATAGGTGATGCTAGGACAACGAGCCAGCGGCCCTATCCGCCGAAACTGATAGTCTAACATTCAGGAATAGGTGATGCTAGGACAACAAATCCTCCCAGCGGTTGCCCCCCCGCCGGAGTCTAACATTCAGGAATAGGTGATGCTAGGACAACGGGGTTGTTCACACACCGTTACCCTTCGGCAGTCTAACATTCAGGAATAGGTGATGCTAGGACAACACCGCCTGCTAGCTCACTTGGACGCCGGCGAGTCTAACATTCAGGAATAGGTGATGCTAGGACAACATTCTGTCGAATGTGTTCATTTCACACTTTAGTCTAACATTCAGGAATAGGTGATGCTAGGACAACAAGCCGCCCGATTTCGTATCGAGGGCCTGCAGTCTAACATTCAGGAATAGGTGATGCTAGGACAACCGAAAGGCTACAACGGGCGGGGCAATTTTAAGTCTAACATTCAGGAATAGGTGATGCTAGGACAACGAACAAGACACGGGCACCGTCACCACCGTCAGTCTAACATTCAGGAATAGGTGATGCTAGGACAACTGCGCCTGCCCGCCGGTGGCGCCCCGCCGAAGTCTAACATTCAGGAATAGGTGATGCTAGGACAACGAAGTCGAGCCCCTCGTTTATTGCAACGCGAGTCTAACATTCAGGAATAGGTGATGCTAGGACAACGGTATGGATATATTTCCCTCACAATCGATGAGTCTAACATTCAGGAATAGGTGATGCTAGGACAACGGTATGGATATATTTCCCTCACAATCGATGAGTCTAACATTCAGGAATAGGTGATGCTAGGACAACCGGCGCCATCGACTACACACACCTCACTCCAGTCTAACATTCAGGAATAGGTGATGCTAGGACAACTAACCGCCCGCGCGGGGGGCGCGAAGTAATAGTCTAACATTCAGGAATAGGTGATGCTAGGACAACAAGGTGGAATACCCGCATATTGCCGGATCGAGTCTAACATTCAGGAATAGGTGATGCTAGGACAACCATCAAAATTGTTATAACGGCTTTGCCGAACAGTCTAACATTCAGGAATAGGTGATGCTAGGACAACGGTTTCCGCGCAGATCTTTTTACGCTGGAAAGTCTAACATTCAGGAATAGGTGATGCTAGGACAACAGCCCGCTTATTGCGCGCTGGCGCGCGAATAGTCTAACATTCAGGAATAGGTGATGCTAGGACAACCGGTTGAGATCGTGGGTCAGCGCGGCAATGAGTCTAACATTCAGGAATAGGTGATGCTAGGACAACTTCGTCTTCGTAGATGTCGAGCTCTGTTTTAGTCTAACATTCAGGAATAGGTGATGCTAGGACAACAAGTAATCGAAAGCCTTTCGGCTGGACACAAGTCTAACATTCAGGAATAGGTGATGCTAGGACAACTGCAGACCAATAACCATTCTTGCCTGCATAAGTCTAACATTCAGGAATAGGTGATGCTAGGACAACATACAGGATAGGCTCCCGCTTGAAATCAAGAGTCTAACATTCAGGAATAGGTGATGCTAGGACAACGACCCTCGTGGCCGACGCACAAAAAGGTCTAGTCTAACATTCAGGAATAGGTGATGCTAGGACAACTACCAATAGTCCACTCTTCAACATGATCCGAGTCTAACATTCAGGAATAGGTGATGCTAGGACAACTGCTCAGCGTGTCAAGTGAAAAGCCGGATAAGTCTAACATTCAGGAATAGGTGATGCTAGGACAACGTCGCCGGTGCGCGGTCGCTGGTCGCTGGCAGTCTAACATTCAGGAATAGGTGATGCTAGGACAACCGTAGCACTGGGTCCCGTACACGACATGAGAGTCTAACATTCAGGAATAGGTGATGCTAGGACAACGCTTCTGGTGCTATTGTTTCTTGTTGGTTGAGTCTAACATTCAGGAATAGGTGATGCTAGGACAACAGACGCCGTTCACGCGGTAAGGGTGTGCGCAGTCTAACATTCAGGAATAGGTGATGCTAGGACAACAGCTCGCAAAGAACGCTTTGAGCGAGCAGAAGTCTAACATTCAGGAATAGGTGATGCTAGGACAACATTGTTGCGGTAATTGGTATCTGGCCTAATAGTCTAACATTCAGGAATAGGTGATGCTAGGACAACTAATACGGATACCTCATGTATCTCGTCCCAAGTCTAACATTCAGGAATAGGTGATGCTAGGACAACCCGCCCAGCGCGGCTGTTGTGGTCGGCCACAGTCTAACATTCAGGAATAGGTGATGCTAGGACAACTGGTGCGGCTGACTTCCTCGGCGGCGTTGCAGTCTAACATTCAGGAATAGGTGATGCTAGGACAACGACTGCAAAATCCGCTCCGCCAACGCCGCAAGTCTAACATTCAGGAATAGGTGATGCTAGGACAACTATCATCTCCCAATCCCGTACGAAACGCGCAGTCTAACATTCAGGAATAGGTGATGCTAGGACAACGGCAATGCGGAACAACAGATGAACACCTACAGTCTAACATTCAGGAATAGGTGATGCTAGGACAACTTGCTGGCTAGCCAGATAGAATTTCCCGACAGTCTAACATTCAGGAATAGGTGATGCTAGGACAACACGGGAAACGCCATTATCGACAAGGGCGGCAGTCTAACATTCAGGAATAGGTGATGCTAGGACAACCGATATGCCGATGCGCCGCGACTTCTCCGCAGTCTAACATTCAGGAATAGGTGATGCTAGGACAACTGCGTTGCGCTGTTCCGCGCGTGCCGCGCCAGTCTAACATTCAGGAATAGGTGATGCTAGGACAACTCGCCGTGCGCATCCGCGCCAGCGGGCAGCAGTCTAACATTCAGGAATAGGTGATGCTAGGACAACAATCCCCCCCCCCCCCCCCCCCCCCCCCCCCCCCCCCATCCGTGCCGAACAATAACCTAACCGACACCTACCGCTCCAACACCACAAATTTCCACAAAAGCACCACAATATGTGATAATCCCCCATCCACCCACCCAAAACCCCCAATGATCCCCTTTCTCACCGCACTATCCCTCTTGATCGCCGCCTTCGCATGGTTCCGCATGTCCATGCAAGTCTGGCTGAGCATCTCCATCGCAGTATTCACCGCCGGACTATTCATCGGCGGCATCGGCGCATGGCTATCGCTGCTCCTGCTATTGTTCCTGACGCCATTACTGGTACTACTTTTCCACACACCGGGGCTCCGCGCGAAATATCTCAGCGCCCCGTTGCTCAAGCAGGCGAAAAACTCCATGCCATCCATCTCTCAAACAGAACGGGAAGCAATCAACGCCGGTACGGTATGGTGGGATGCGGAATTGTTCTCTGGCGCGCCCCGGTGGGACAACCTGTTTTCCGTAGCGAAGCCGGCTCTCAGCGAAGCGGAGCAGGCGTTCATCGACGGTCCGGTGGCGCAGCTGTGCGCCCTGGTGGACGACTGGCAGGTAACTGCCGAACTCAACGATTTGCCGCCATCCGTGTGGGACTTCATCAAGCGCAACCGCTTCTTCGGCCTGAACGCCGCCACGGAGTATGGCGGGCTCGGCTTCTCCGCCTACGCCCAATCCTGCATCGTGCAGAAGCTGGCCACCCGCAGCATGACCGTCGCCATCACGGTGATGGTGCCCAATTCTCTGGGCCCGGCCGAATTGCTTTATCACTACGGCACGGACGAGCAGAAACGGCATTACCTACCGCGCCTTGCGAGTGGCGAGGAAACCCCCTGTTTCGGCTTGACCAATCCGTGGGCCGGTTCGGACGCGGGCGGTATGCCCGACAGCGGCATCGTCTGCAAGGCACGGCACAATGGTGTGGACACCCTCGGTTTCCGCCTCAACTGGGAGAAACGCTACATCACCCTCGCGCCGGTGGCGACCTTGCTCGGTTTGGCTTTCAAGGCGTACGACCCCGATGGGCTGCTGGGCGGCGAAACGGAGCTCGGCATCACCTGCGCGCTCATTCCAGCGGACGCCGAGGGGATTGCCATCGGCAGCCGGCATCTGCCCCTGAACGCGGCGTTTCAGAACGGCCCGATCTGGGGCCGGGATGTGTTCGTGCCGATGGAGTGGATCATCGGCGGGCAGGCGCGCGTCGGTCAGGGTTGGCGGATGTTGATGGAGTCGCTGGCGGTCGGGCGCGGCATTTCCTTGCCGGCGATCGCCGCCGCCGGCGCCAAGGTGGCCGCCAGAAACAGCGGCGGATATGCCCGCATTCGCGAACAGTTCGGCATCGAAATCGGCAAGTTCGAGGGCGTCGAGGAGGTGCTGGCGCGCATCGGCGGGTTGACCTATCTGCTCGACGCTGGGCGCACCTTGATGACCAGCGCGCTCGCTCTGGGGGAAAAGCCGTCCGTCATGTCGGCTCTGGTCAAGCAGCAATGCACCGAGTTGTCGCGCACGGTGGTCAACGACGCCATGGATATTCACGGCGGCAAGGGGATTTGCATGGGGCCCGGCAACTATCTCGCCCGCATTTACCAGCAACTCCCCATCGGCATCACCGTGGAAGGCGCCAACATACTGACTCGCGGGCTGATCATCTTCGGGCAGGGGGCGTTGCGCTGCCACCCCTACTTGCTGGAAGAGATCGAGGCCGCCGCCGAGGACGACGCGGAGGCGGCGCTTGCCCGATTCGACGATGCGTTGGCGAAACACATCGCCCATCTGATCGCCAACAAAATGCGCTCGACCGCCTTCGCCGTGAGCCGCGGCTGGCTGGCTCGGGGCGTCGGCCGAGGCTTGATTCGGCGCCATACCCGCGCCATCGAGCATCTGAGCGCGTCGTTCGCGTTTCTCGCGGATGTTACGCTGCTACTCCTCGGCGGGGAAATGAAGCGGCGGGAAATGTTGTCGGGGCGGTTTGCCGATGCCTTGGGCAACCTGTATCTGGCTTCCGCCGCGCTCAAGAAATTCAAGGACGCGGGCGAGCCGGCGGACGAGGCGCCGCTGGCGGACTGGGCTTGCCGCTACGCCCTGTTTCAGGCGCAACAGGCGCTCGACGGCATTCTGCGCAATTACCCGCGACCCATTCTGGGGAAACTGCTACGCTTTCCGATTTTTGGCGGCGGCCGGTATTTGCGCGAGCCCGACGATGCGCTGTCCCGGCAGGTGTCGGCGATATTGCAAACCGCCGAGCCGGCGCGCGACCGCTTGACCGAGCATTTCTACCTGCCGACGGATCCAACGGAAATCACCGCGCAGCTCGAATCCGCATTTTCCCTCATGGATGAGAGTAGGCCGCTGCGCCGCCGCCTAGCGAAGGAACGCCGTCAGCCGGACGCCGGGCAGACCGTCGAAGCCTGGTTGGCCGACCTGTGTGCCGCGGATGTGCTGACCGAGGAAGAGGCCGACCTGCTCGCGCGCACTCGGAAAATGGTCGCTCAGGTGATTCGCGTCGACGACTTTGCCCCCGATACCGCAACATGAACGAAGATCGCCCCAACCACCCCCATCGCCTAGCGACTGTATTCCCGCGAGACGGCATTGCCGCCACTGCCGGACTGGATGCCATCGACCCAGCGGAGGCGAACACCCTGCACGGATTGTTTCGCCAACGGGCGGCGAAGTCGCCGGACGGGATCGCCTATATCCAGCACTGTGCGCAGAGCGGCGCGTGGGTCGAGTATTCCTGGCGGCAGATGGCCGAGCAGGTGGAAATCTGGCGCCGAGCGATCATCTCGGAAGGGCTCGCGCCCGGCGAGCGAGCCGCCATTCGCATGGGCAATCGGCGGGAATGGGTTTTGTGGGATCAGGCGTGCATGGCGTGCGGTTTGGTGGTAACGCCGCTGTATGTGCAGGATCGCCCGGACAACATCGCCTATATACTGGAACATACCGACGCCAAACTGCTGTTCATCGAGAACGCCGAAATGTGGTCGGAAATGGCCGAGGAGGCGGCGCGGCTGACCAATCTGGCGCGGGTGGTGGTGCTGGCGGATGATGAAGGCGGCAGTTTTGCCGGAATCGACGATCCCAGAGTGGTGTCGCTGTGCCGTTGGCTGGATTCGGTTACTGCGGCCACTGCGGCCGCGCCCGATGCGGCGGCAACCCCCCCGCCGCCGGTGCACGCCGACGATCTCGCCACCATCGTCTACACCTCCGGCACCACCGGCAAACCCAAGGGCGTAATGCTGTCGCACGCCAACATACTGCAAAACGCCCACGCCAGCCTCAAGAGCGTGCCGGTGTCACCCAGCGACAAATTCCTGTCGTTCCTGCCCCTGTCCCATATGTTCGAGCGAACCGTGGGGTACTACCTACCCATGATGGCCGGAGCGTCGGTGGCGTACAACCGCTCCATCGCCGAACTGCCGGACGACATGGCGGCTAACCGACCAACCATCATGATCACCGTGCCGCGCATTTTCGAGCGCGCCTATAGCGCCGTCAAGGCGCGGGTCGAGGAAGGCCCGGCGTTGTCGAGATGGCTGTTCGAACAGGCCGTCTCGATCGGCTGGCGGCGTTTTGAAATTGCTCAGGGGCGCGGTCGTTGGCGCATGCGGCAGTTGTTGTGGCCGCTACTGAGGGAGTTGGTGGCGCGCAAGATCACCGCCCGATTCGGCGGAAATTTGCGCTGCGTGATCAGCGGCGGGGCGCCGTTGGCGGCCACCATTTCGCGCATGTTCATCGCCCTCGGCATCGACATTCTGCAGGGCTACGGGCTGACCGAAACCGGCCCGACTCTGGCGGTGAACGGCGCGGAGGGGAACAAGCCGTCGAGCATCGGCCTGCCGCTCATCGGCGCCGAAATCCGCTTGTCGGCGGAGGGCGAATTGCAGGCGAGGAGTGCGAGCGTGATGGCGGGATACTGGCGCGACGAGGAAGCCACACGCGCCTGCATCGACGCGGACGGCTGGTTCGCCAGCGGCGACATCGCCGCTATCGACGAGGACGGATTCATCTTCATCACCGGCCGGCTGAAGGAGATCATCGTAACCGCCACCGGCGAGAAAGTGCCGCCGACCGACATGGAATCGGCGATTTGCGAGGACGCCCTGTTCGAGCAAGCCCTGGTGCTGGGCGAGGGCAGGGGGTTTCTGTCCGCGCTCATCGTGCTGAATCCGCAGCACTGGCCGCGCCACGCGGAAGAATTGGGCATCGATCCCGACGACGCGGCGGCCATGAATAGTGCCCAAGTGGAACAATTCGTGCTCGACCGGGTGGCTCACCAACTGCGGGGTTTCCCCGGTTACGCGGCGGTGCGGCGCGCGTGGGTGACCACGCAGCCGTGGGGCGTGCACGACGGCGCGCTCACGCCGACCTTGAAACTCAGGCGTCCGGTGTTGTGCGAGCGATTCAAGGCGCAGATCGAGAATCTGTATGAAACCGCGGATGAGCGCCGTCGCCCTTGATGTTCACGGCGCAAAACCGGGTTGTGGCATAATCCCGCTGCGGCGAATTTCCGGCAAGTTGGCCGGATGCCATCGACAAGCAATCGCTTAATCTCTCACTCAATTTTTTCGCGGATCCAACAATGAATTTTCTGATTTCCAATGCGTGGGCGCAGGACGGTGTCGGCGGCTCCGGCGGCTTCATGAGCCTGCTGCCGCTGGTGTTGATTTTCGTCATTTTCTATCTATTGCTGATTCGCCCCCAGCAAAAGCGCGCCAAGCAGCACAAAATGATGGTGGCGGAACTTTCCAAGGGGGATGAAATCGTAACCAACGGCGGCACCCTGGGAAAAATCACCAGCGTGGACGACCACTTCGTCACCGTGGAAGTGGCCGAAGGGGTGCGCGTCAAGGTGCAGCGCATGGCGGTGGCGCAAATGATGCCCAAGGGGACGATCAAGTCGGCAACGCCGTCCTAGCCGCCGCAACCGCATAATTCGGGCGGCTACGCACAGTCGCGCCCGCCGAGCCCGCCGCACCCGCCGCACGTTGGATTGGCGCGTGCGGCGCCGTCCGCCCTCCCCAAACACGCGGCGATTCGCCGTGTTCCCGACGCCGGCTCCGGCAAGGCGCATGCACCTTCGGCCCCACCCCCCGGGCCTTCCTCGAAATCAACGTTCCACTCCCCCTTGCCGCCGTCCCGGCAGGGCGCGCTTCCAGCCGCGAATAAAATCGAAATTGGTTTTTCACAACAAGGTAAAAACAATGCTGCAACCAATACAAATGACAAAATCGGAACAAAACCCCCTGTTCCCGTGTCTCCACATTTTCCCCTCTTCATTGGCGGAAAACACGCGCAGAGCATATGAAATAGGTTGGCGAAGGTGGGAACAACACTGCGCCGGAACGGGCGCCTGCCCGTTGCCCGGCCACCCTCGGGAGGTCGTGCAATTTCTGGTGGAGACCGCCACCCGCCCCGGCGCCAACGGCAGAATTCCGACACTCGGCACCGTATTCCTGTGGCGCTGCGCCATCAACCGCAAACATGTCGAACGAAATCTGCCCTCGCCCACCGTCCACCCCCAAGTAACCGAAGCGTGCAGGAGTCTGGAGCGCCTGCGGGGGCGGCGAATTCGGCAGGTGAAAGCGTTGCGCGAGCACCACATTCGGGCGATGTTGGAGTGTTGCCCGCCCACGCCCATCGGTTTGCGTAACGCCGCCATCATCGCACTGGGATTCGCCGCCGCCCTGCGCCGCTCGGAAATAGTCGCATTGACCGTCGACGATCTGGAAATGGCGGGCGACCATGCCCGTCGGGGAATGTTCCTGCACATCCGAAAATCCAAGACCGACCAGCAGGGGCAGGGGTACAAAATCGCCGTGCTCGACGGCGTCAACCTGCGTCCGGTTACGCGCCTGAAAAAATGGCTGCGCATCTCCGGCATTGCCTACGGGCCGATCTTTCAAGGCATGAGGCGAGACGGCAGCCTACTCGGCGCCTCGATGCACCACTCCAACATCCCCATATTGATAAAACAATACGCCAAACGCATCGGCCTGAACCCGTCCGAAATCGCCGGCCACTCCCTGCGAGCCGGCTTCGTCACCAGCGCGGCAGTACACCACGCCCGCCTCGACAAAATCATGGAAATCACCCGCCACACCAGCCCCGCCAGCGTACTGAAATACATCCGCGACGTCGACCGCTTCCGCGACCACGCGGGGAAGCGGTTTTTGTAGAGAATCTGCAGCGGGATGGCCACGCATCACGGCAGCAAACCTGCCCCGGCGCGGGGCATAGGTTGTATAATCCGCCCCGCTTGATTACTCGATCCCCGAAATGCTGAACCAAACCACTTGGTGGAAATACCTGCTGATCGCGCTGGTGCTGGCGGTTGGGGGGTTTTATGCGTTGCCGAATGTTTTCGGCAATGACCCCGGCGTGCAGATTCGCGGTACGCGCGGGCTGGATGTGGACTCGTTTACCTTGCAGCGGGTCGAGGGGCTGCTCGACGGCGCCTCCATCGCGGTCAAGTCCATCGCCCGCGACGCCGCCGGCATTCGCGTTCGCTTCCACGATAGCGAGAGCCAGCTCAAGGCGCGCGACCTCATCGAGCAGGATCTCGGCGACGACTACACCACCGCGTTGACGCTGTTTTCCGGGGCGCCGGGGTGGCTGACGAATTCCGGCGCCAATCCGATGTATCTGGGGCTGGATTTGCGCGGCGGCGTGTATTTCCTGCTGCAGGTGGACATGGACAACGCCATCAAGCGCGCGCGCGAGCGCTATGCGGACGACATCAAGAGTCTCCTGCGCGACAGCAAAATTCGCTACCGCGGCGTGCGCCCAAACCAGAACGGGGAGATCGAAATCGCCCTGCGCGAGGCACAGCGGTTGGAGTACGCGCAGGAACTGATCGAGCGGCAGTTGCCGGAATTGCGCGTGCAGGAGAAGGGCGGGCGCGACGATGCGCTGGTGGCGCGCATGGGCGACAGTCAGATCGAGGAGATCAGGAAGTTCGCGCTGGAGCAGAACATGACCGCGCTGCGAAATCGCATCGACCAGCTGGGGGTGGCCGAGCCGGTGGTGCAGCAGCAGGGCGCCGACCGCTTGGTGATTCAGCTGCCCGGAGTGCAGGACACGGCTCGCGCGAAACGCATCCTCGGACGCGCCGCCACCTTGGAAATGCGCATGGTGGACGAGGAGCGCAACAGCGCGGCGGTCGAGTCCGGGCAGGCGCCGCCGGGGTCGCGCCTGTACAAATTCCGCGATGGCCGCCGTATTCTGTTGTTCAAGCGAGTCATCTATTCCGGCGACAACATCGTCAACGCAGCCGCCAGTTTCGACACCGAAACCGGCTCGCCCATCGTCAGCATCACTCTGGACGCCGCCGGTGCCCGCATCAACCAACAGGTTACCGGCGAGAATGTCGGCAATCGCATGGCGGTGGTCTATCTCGAAATCACCTCGCAGACGCGCAAGGACGCCGACGGCAATGTCATTCTCGACGAACAGGGGCGGCCACTGCGCACCAGCGGCAAGATCGAGGAAGTCCTGACGGCGCCGGTGATTCGCGATCAGTTGGGCAAGCGCTACCAGATCGAAGGCGTCGGCAGCGTCGCCGAAGCGCGCGATCTGGCGCTCATGCTGCGCGCCGGTGCGCTCGCGGCGCCGGTGGAGATCATCGAGGAGCGCACCGTCGGGCCGAGCCTGGGCCAGGCCAACATCCGTCAGGGATTCACTTCGGTGATGGCCGGTTTCCTCATGGTGCTGGTGTTCATGCTGGTGTATTACCGAGTGTTCGGCATGGCCGCGACCGTCGCTCTGAGCCTCAATCTGGTGCTCATGGTGGCGGTGTTGTCCTTCTTTCAAGCGACCCTGACCCTGCCCGGCGTGGCCGGCATCGTTCTCACCGTGGGCATGGCGGTGGACGCCAACGTGCTCATATTCGAACGAATTCGCGAGGAGGTGCGCAACGGCAATTCGCCGCAGGCGAGCATTCATCTCGGCTATGACCGCGCCCTGTCCACCATCGTGGACGCCAACATCACCACCCTGATCGCCGCCATCGTGCTGTTCAATTTCGGCACCGGCCCGATCAAGGGATTCGCGGTTACTCTGAGCATCGGCATCCTCACATCCATGTTCACCGCCATCATGGTCACGCGGGCGCTGATCAACTGGCGTTACGGCGGCAAGCGAGTGGGGGCGCTGTCCATCTGATGGAAATCTTCAAGCGCAGAACCCGCATCGACTTCCTCGGCAAGCGCCGCATCGCGTTGGTGGTGTCCATCTGCCTGCTGGTCGGCAGCGTCGCTTCTCTGGTGGTTCGCGGGTTGAACTTCGGCATCGACTTCAGCGGCGGCACGCTGGTCGAGGTGGGCTATCAGCAACCGGTGGCAATCGAATCGGTGCGCGGCGCGCTGCAACAGGGCGGTTTCGCCGATGCGGTGGTGCAGCACTTCGGCACGGCGCAGGATGTGTTGGTGCGGTTGCCGTCGGACACCGCCATCCCTTCGGCTGATCCGGAAGATGAATCGGCGGACTCGACCAGCGCCAATATCGCCGGCAAGGCCGCGCTGCTCAGCGAGCGCGTGTTGCAGGTGTTGCGCGTGCCCTACGGCGAAGAGCTGGTGGATATCGGCAATTCGGGCGGCTTGCAACAATGTTCCGCCGGCAGCGCCGCCGCCGCCGACTGTCAGGTGCAGATGCGGCGAGTGGAATTCGTCGGCCCGCAGGTCGGCGACGAGCTTGCCAATCAGGGCGGCTTGGCGATGTTGTACGCACTCATCGGCATCCTCATCTATGTAACCTTCCGCTTCGAATGGCGCTTCGCCGTGGGCTCGGTGATCGCGCTGGCGCACGATGTGCTGATCACCATCGGCGTCTTCTCCTTCTTCCAGTTCGATTTTTCCCTGCCGGTGCTGGCGGCGGTGCTCGCGGTCATCGGTTACTCCCTCAACGACACCATCGTGGTATACGACCGCATTCGGGAAAATTTCCGCAAGATGCGCCGCCGCAACACCATCGAAATACTCAATTACTCCATCAACCAAACCCTGCCTCGGACGGTGCTGACCTCGTTGACCACCATGATCGTGGTGTTGACCCTGCTGATCTTCGGCGGCGAGGTCATTCGCGGGTTTTCCATCGCGCTGCTGGTGGGGGTGGTGATCGGCACCTATTCATCCATTTTCGTCGCCAGCCCGGTGGTGGTGGTGCTGGGCGTTACCCGCGAAGACCTGCTTCCGGTGAAAAAGGAAGGGGCCGACGCCTCGCCCTGATCGTCCGGCGACCGCGACCCGTTTGCCGGAACATGGTAAAGGTGAACATCGAAATGAGCGGAGACACCCCCGATGCAATGCCCTTACTGCGCCAATGGTGACACCCGCGTGATCGATTCGCGTCTGGGCGGAGATGGCGAGTGCGTCCGCCGCCGCCGGGTGTGTCAGGCGTGCGACGGGCGCTTCTCCACGCTGGAACAAGTGGTGCTGGAATTGCCGCTGGTGATCAAGTCCGATGGCAACCGGGAAAAATTCGACGAAACCAAGCTACGCCGCGGCATGACCCGCGCTCTGGAAAAACGCCCTATAGACGCCGAAGCGGTGGAAGGGGCCATCGCCCGCCTCAAACGCCAATTCACCCATCGGGGCGAACCGGAAATTCCGGCTGCGGCCATCGGCGAGGCGGTGATGGCGGAGCTGAGCGAGCTGGACGAGGTCGCGTTTGTTCGTTTCGCCTCGGTCTATCGCCGCTTTCAGGACATCGACGCATTCAGCGACGAGGTGGAAAAACTCAAGGAGTCCCTGCCCAGTTTGCCCAGCGAGGCGCAACTTTCCCTGCTCGGCAGCGGCAACGACGGTGATGGTGGCGACGCTCGGGAAACCGACCCACCGGTCGGTTCGCAGGCGTGACGGAATCCACCGCAAACGCCCCGCCGGCTCCGCCGCAGACAGAGTCCGGCTCGGGAGAGGACGAGCGCTTCATGGCGCGGGCGTTGGCGTTGGCGGCTCAGGGCATCAACACCACCCATCCCAACCCCAGAGTGGGTTGCGTGGTAGTCCACGGCGGCGTGGTGGTGGGCGAGGGCTGGCACCGCTTCGCCGGCGAGGCGCACGCCGAAATCATCGCCCTCGGTCAGGCCGGCAAACGGGCGCGCGGGGCGACCATCTACCTCACGCTGGAACCCTGCGCACACCACGGCAAGACGCCCCCCTGCGTCAACGCGGTCGTTCGGGCGGGCATCAGCCGCGCCGTCATCGCCATGGAAGACCCCAATCCGTCCGTCAACGGCGCCGGAATTGCCGAGTTGCGGCAAGCCGGCATCAGCGTAACGCTGGGGGTTGGCGCGGCTTCGGCGCACGCCCTGAATCGGGGCTTTTGCCAGCGAATGCTCGTCGGCAGGCCGTGGGTAACGCTGAAGATGGCGGTCAGTCTGGACGGCAAGACCGCCCTGGCGAGCGGCGAAAGCCAATGGATCACCTCCGAGGCGGCGCGCCGCGATGGCCACAAACTGCGCGCGGCCAGCTCCGCCATCCTCACCGGCGTCGGCACGGTGCTGCGCGACGACCCGCAAATGACCGCCAGATTGGAGGGCATTCGACGCCAGCCCCTGCGGGTGATTCTCGACAGCCATCTCAACACCCCGCCGCAAGCCAGAATCCTGCAACCCCCCGGCAGCGCGCTGGTCATCACCGCCCACGGCAACGAACTGGAAGGCGGGTTGCCGGGCGCCGCCGTCGAGGTCATTGCCGGGCGGCAACGTTCCGGTCGCATCGATCTGCAGCAGGTCATGCAGGAGCTGGCCGAGCGCGAAATCAACGAGGTGCTGCTGGAAGCCGGCCCCCGGCTCAGCGGCAGTATGCTGAAGGCAAAACTGGTGGATCGAGTGATCGTCTACATGTCGCCCGACCTGCTGGGTGACGGCGCGCGCGGCATGTTCGATATTCCCGGATTGGAGCAGATGGATCAACGCTACCGCTTGGCGTTTCGCGATGTGCGCCGGATTGGCGAGGATTTGCGCCTGTCGCTGGATGTGGTTGCGCCGCCGGAATCGCCCGCCTAGCGCCGGTCGAGATCGTCATGTTCACCGGCATCGTGCGCGCCCTGGGGCGCGTGGAATCCATCCGCAGGCGCGGCGGCGGTTGCGCCTTGCGGGTTGATCTCGGTGTTCTCGAGGCCGATTCGATCCGCCCCGGCGATAGCGTGGCGGTGAACGGCGCCTGCCTGAGTGTGGTCGAAGTGCGCGGCGGTTGCGCCGATTTCGATGTGTCTCCGGAGACGTTGGAACATTGTCTGATCAGCGAGTGGGCCGCGGGCGAGCTCATCAATCTCGAACCGGCGCTGACCCTGCAAACTCCGCTGGGCGGGCATCTTCTGTCGGGCCATCTGGACGGCGTCGGCACATTGGTCGCGAGTCGCCCTGCGGACGCTTTCACCCGAATGGAATTCGAGACGCCGCCGACCATCGGCCGATTGATCGCGACCAAGGGCTCCATCGCCGTGGACGGCGTCAGTTTGACCACCAATCGGGTGTGGGATATTCCCGGCGATGGCGAAGACCAAGCCCGCACCGGATTCGAGGTCATGCTGGTGCCGCACACTTTGTTGACGACCACCCTGAGCGCCCTGCAGCCGGGGGCGCGCGTGCATCTCGAGGTGGATCAGGTGGCGCGCTATGTGCAGCGGCTGCTGGACACGAGGGGGGAGGCGTAGATGGCCGGCGACGACATAACGGTTGATCCGATCGAGGATGTTCTCGCGGACTTCCGCCGGGGGCGGATGGTCATTCTGGTGGACGACGAGGATCGCGAAAACGAGGGCGATCTGTTGGTCGCCGCCGAATGCATTACCGCCGAGCACATCAATTTCATGGCCGCTCAGGGACGCGGGCTGATCTGCCTTGCCTTGACCGAAGAGCGTTGCAATCAGCTGCAGCTGCCGTTGATGGTAGGCCGCAACAGCGCGCGATACGCCACCAACTTCACCGTGTCCATCGAGGCGGCGCAGGGGGTAACCACCGGCATTTCCGCGCAGGATCGCGCCATCACCGTGCGCACCGCGGTGCAACGGGACGCCGCACCTCAGCATCTGGCGACGCCGGGGCACATCTTCCCGATCAAGGCGCAACCCGGCGGCGTCCTCACCCGCGCCGGCCACACCGAGGCGGGAATCGATCTGGCGCGCATCTGCGGATTCGAGCCGGCCAGCGTGATTTGCGAGATTCTCAACCCCGACGGCAGCATGGCGCGCTTGCCGGACTTGGTGAAATTCGGCCGCGCCCACGAGCTTCGCATCGGCGCCATCGCCGATTTGATCGGCTATCGCATGAACAACGATCCTACCGTGGAGCGGGTGCACTCGGCTCGCCTGCGCCTCAAACAGGGGCAATTCGACTCCTTCATCTACCGAGATATGGTGGAGGGCGGCGTGCATTTGGCGCTGGTGCACGGCGAAATTCGGGCGGATCAGCCGACGCCGGTGCGGGTTCACGTACATCGCGGGTTGCTCGATGTGGTGCTCGACCCGGCGGCGCCGTGGAGTTGGTCTCTGGAGAATGTGCTGGATACCATCGCCGCCGGCCAATGCGGCGTGTTGGTGTTATTGTCGTACAATGAATCCGCCGAGGAACTGGCCGGCCGCATCGACATGAAAGGCGCAACGGGAACGGCGGGGAAGGTGGAGCGACCGGCGGAACGGGCGGCTGAGCGGGATAGGTCGGACAATCCGGCCAATCTGCGCATGTTGGGCGCCGGCGGCCAGATTTTGGCGGACTTGAAGGTGGGCAAGGTGCTCGCTCTGGGGCGGCAGAAGCGGGCACACGGGCTTTCCGGCTTCGGGCTGGAGATCGTCGCCTACATCTCCGACCCCCAACAACTCGAACGATGGCAGCGACAACATGAATGACTCCGACTCCAGCGGGAATGCCGATTGCGGCGGGCGCTACGCCATCGTCGCCGCGAGATTCAACCAAGCCGTTACCGACGAATTGGTGGCAGCCGCCACAGCGGAATTCGCCCGCCACGGCATCCACTCGGAGCGCCTCCATTGCGTCCGCGTCCCCGGCGCGTTTGAAATCCCCATGGCGTGCCGCAAACTGCTGGCGTCCGGGAGTTATGCCGCCATCGTCGCGCTGGGCGCGGTCATTCGCGGGGAGACGCCGCATTTCGACTATGTCGCCGCCGAATGCGCGCGCGGCGTGGCGCAGTTGAATCTGCAGGGGGAAACTCCCGTCATTTTCGGGGTATTGACCACCGACACCGCGGCGCAGGCTCGAGAACGCGCCGCCGCCGACGGCAAGAATCGGGGCGCCGCCGCGGCGCTGGCCGCTGTGGATATGGCCGCCCTGATGCAATCTCGCTAGTTGCTCGCGGGGAGTGGAAAGTGGCGAAAAGCAGTAGGCGACTGGCGCGTCAATGCGTGGTGCAGGCGCTCTATCAGTGGCAGCTGACCGCGCAGGCGCCGTCGCAAATCGCGCCGAATTTCATCGGCAATGACAAACTGACCGGTAGGCATCTGGATTATTTCGATTTACTTATCAGTGAGATACCGACTCATATTGATAAAATTGATGAACTGATTGCCGCCCATCTCGACCGTCGCCCGAATCAGGTGGATCTGCTTGAGCAGGCGATCCTGCGCCTCGGCACCTACGAACTCGCCTACGACTCCGGCATCCCGGTGAAAGTGGTGTTGAACGAGGCCGTCGAACTGGCCAAATTGTTCTGCTCGGAAAACGGCTACCAATATGTCAACGCCGTGCTCGACAAGATCGCGCGCGTGGTGCGGGCGCAGGAGGCGCAGGAGGGGGTTGGGGATGGGACGGCGGATTAGTCGGCGGGATTTGTTGCGCAGCCCCGGGAATTTCCTCGCCTTCGGCTTCGGCGCCGGTCTCGCGCCGGTGGCGCCGGGAACCTGCGGCAGTCTGGCTGCCCTCCCGATATTTCTCCTACTGCATGAACTCGGCTCACAGCTCTACGCCGGGGCGTTAGGAGCCGCATTCATCGCCGGAATCACCCTGTGCGCCCGCGCCGCCGAATCCCTCGGCGTGCATGATCATCCGGGAATCGTGTGGGACGAGATGGTCGGGCTGTGGGTTGCCTTGTGTTTCATCCCGTTTTCCTGGGGCGCGGTGGTGCTGGGTTTTGCGCTGTTTCGGTTGTTCGATATCGTCAAGCCGTGGCCCATCGGACTGCTCGACCGGCGCGTGGGCGGCGGGCTCGGCATCATGCTGGATGACTTGGCTGCGGGGATTTTGGCCAATGTGGTGCTGAGATTGTTGTTGCCTTACCTGCCGGGATGAAAACGGGAAAAATGTTGCGAAATCGGGCGTGGACAGCGTACACTCGGCCATCAACGGGCAATTTCGAGGAAATCGAAACATGAAAATCGAGCCGGGCACACTTCCCATTTTTTAGCGCGGGAGCGCTTTTCCAAGTAGCCTTGGAATTTCTCAGACTGCCGGGTTGACCGTCCGGGGTGAAAAATGGAAAAAATCTTGCAAAATCAGGCATGGACGGCATACACTCGACCATCAACGGGCAACTCCTACGAAATTGAATCATGAAAATCGGACCGGGCACACTTCCCATTCTGTAACTAGGAAGCACTTTATCAGGCGGTTGGCGGCTGGTAGCTAGCCGCTTGCGCTGTGAGGAATGTTGCGCCATTTCCCGCATTCGAGTGCGTTTCTGCATTAGCGGGCATTGGTGTTCATTCGTCTTTCAATAATTCTTCCAATTTTTTTGCTTTCTGCAGCAAATCGTTTCTGTACATCACGAATTGCCTCCAAAACCCCTCTTTCCGCTCTTGCGGAAGGGAGCGGACAAAATCCGAGTTGATCGAATAACTGATGGCGTCGATTTTTGCTTGGGCAACGAAATACTCCAACAAACAGAGTTGTTTTGTCTCCGTCTTCAAATGTTGGAGAATTTTGCTGATTTCGCTGAAGGGTAATCTGTCCTCCTCCGAAAAAAGGATAAATGGCGTGTAATCTTTTTCGGTTTCTCCAAAAGGGTTCCCCGCGCGTATCATGTTCAGGATTTTGCCATCCGCCCCTTCGGGGCAATTCTCCTCGATATGCCGTACCGCCATTTCAGCGTATCGCGCGATAAGGTGAATGGAGGCTTTGATTTTCCGCTTCCGTTGGTAAAGCCAATAACCGGTGGGAAGCAAAAACGCGATAACTGCGGCACCCAAACCAGAGAACAGGGCAAGCTTGTAGACCATTTCCATGGCAGTAATCCATTATCGACACGACCGACCCAGTGTACTACGCTCACGCGAATTTGTGCTACATTCGCGCCCACACCACCCCGCGACCCATCATGTTCTCCCCCAATCAACCGATTCTGCGAACCGATATTTCCGGCATGCCGCTGGAATGGGTTGATTTTCGCCGCGCCGTCACCCTGCAGTGTCTCGGGCAGGTGGCGTATACCTGCGGCGACAACTTCCGGCGCGTTCGCGGCGGCTTCAATCGGATCAGCGGGCGGCAAAGCCGCATCGACATCAATTCCATCATCGCCACTCGCGGCGACAGTTATTTAGCGGCAAAAATGCGCGATGATTATGTGCCGCCGCTGCACAATCTGCTGCTGTTCCAGCGAGACGGCTATCTCTGCCTGTATTGCGGCGACCGCTTCCCGCGGCAACAGTTGTCGCGCGATCATGTTACCCCGCTCAGTCAGGGCGGCGCCGACAGCTGGAACAACGTAGTCAGCGCCTGCGCGCGCTGCAACAATCACAAGGCCGGAGCCACCCCGCAGGAGGCCGGCATGGAGTTGCTGGCGGTGCCGTTCACGCCCACCCATGCCGAATATGTCTACCTGCAAGGCAGGAAAATCCTCGCCGATCAGATGGAATTCCTACGCGCCCATTTCCCGCGCACCAGCCCGTTGCATCGACGCATCTGAAACTGTTTCGTACTGCAAAGGTATCCAACCATGCCGTCATTCCGCGCCTATCGCATCAATCAGGTGGACGAGCGAATCGTCGCCGATTTTGCAAACATCACGCTGGACGACCTGACCGCCGGCGAGGTGGTCGTCAAGGTGCTGTGGTCCGGCGTGAATTACAAGGACGCCCTGGCCGCCACCGGACGCGGCAGAATCCTGCGGCAATACCCACTGAACGGCGGCATCGATCTGTGCGGCGTGGTGCTGCATTCCGACGATCGCAGATACCGCGAGGGCGACGAAGTGCTGGCGTGCGGTTGCGGCCTGTCGGAGACCGCCGACGGCGGCTATGCCGAGATCGCCCGCGTGCGCGCGGAGTGTCTCGTGCCGTTGCCGCGCGGCCTCGAGGCGCGCGAGGCCATGGCAATCGGCACCGCCGGATTCACCGCCGCGCTGGCGGTTGTGCGCATGGAGCAGAACGGCCAGACCACGGAGCACGGGCCGGTGTTGGTAACCGGCGCGACCGGCGGCGTCGGCAGCATCGCCATCAACATACTCAGCGCCGCCGGTTACGAGGTCGCCGCCCTCACCGGCAAAACCGAACGTGCCGACTACCTCAAGCAGCTCGGCGCCACCGAGTGCATCGACCGCCGCCCCCTGACTCTGGGCAACCGCCCGCTGGAGAAGGCGATGTGGGGCGGGGCGGTGGACAATGCCGGCGGCGAAACTCTGGCGTGGCTGACGCGCACGGTGCGGCCCTGGGGCAACATCGCCAGCATCGGGCTGGTGGACGCCCATACCCTCAACACCACGGTCATGCCGTTCATCCTGCGCGGGGTGTCGCTGCTCGGCATCAACTCCATCGACACGCCGCCGACACTGCGCGATGAAATCTGGGCGCGGCTAGGTGCCGATTTGAAGCCGAACAAACTCGATGTCATCGTTACTCGCGAGGTAACTTTCGACGATCTGCCCGGCGTGTTCGGGGAATATCTCGAAGGCGCGAACTGGGGGCGGACGGTGGTGAAAATTCAGCAGTAGGGAGGTCAGCGGCCAGCCTCAGCCGCCTCAGCCGCGTCGAGCCTTCAACAATTTGAGGAATACTTTCGCCGCATATGGAAAAACCGCGAGTAGCAGGAACGAGGCGATGATCTGCGGCGACAGCAGCCCCGACAGCGAATTCAGCTTGGCCAGCTGCGTGCCGGCGTTGACGAACACCATGCTCGGTAGGAGCATCCCCAGAAAAGACGCCGCCATGTAGGCGGAAGTGCGGATGGAGGTCAGACCCATCACCAGATTCACCACGAAAAACGGGAATGCCGGAACCAGCCGGATGGAGAACAGATAAAGCGCCCCCTCGGTACGGAATTTCTCGCGGATTTTCGCCAGCCGATCGCCCATCTTGGCCTGCACCAGATCGTCGAACAGATAGCGCGCGATGAGGAAGGCGATGGTGGCGCCGAGGGTGGCGGACACCGACACGATGAGCGAGCCCAGCCAGAAGCCGAATATGGCGCCGCACGCGAGAGTCAGCACCAGCGCCCCGGGAATCGATGCAGCGGCGACCGCCACATACAGCGCGGCGTAGATCAAGGCGGCGGCAATCGGGTGCGCCTGACGATACTCGATGACGCGCTCGAGATGGGATTTCACATATTCGAGATCGAGATACTTCTGCGGGCCGAGATAGACCAGCAGGGCCGCCAACAGCAGGATTACCGCGGCGACGATGATCTTCTTTATCGGCATGGAAATCAGGTAATGCCGCGCGCCGGTTTCGTATTCCACGGCGATGATGATCTTCTTGATTGGCATGGCGGATTAGGAAATCAGGCGTCGATCTTGTCGATCAGCGCGTCGGCGAACCCGCTGGTGGACACGGTGGTGGCGCCCTCCATCAATCTCGCGAAATCGTAGGTGACCGTCCGCTCGGCCAGCACCTCGACAAAGGCTCGGTGGATCAACTCCGCCGCCTCCCGCCAGCCGATGTATTCCAGCATCATCGCTCCGGAAAACAGCAAGGATGAAGGATTCACCTTGTTCTGATTGGTGTACTTGGGCGCGGTGCCGTGGGTCGCCTCGAACACCGCGATGTGGTCGGCGATATTGGCGCCGGGGGCGATCCCCACTCCGCCCACCTCGGCGGCGAGGGCATCGGAGAGATAATCGCCGTTCAGATTGGTGGTCGCGATCACATCGAATTCCGCTGGGCGCAGCTGCAGCAGCTGAAACATGATGTCGGCGATGCGATCCTTGATCAGCACCTTGCCCGCGGGCAGCTGGCCGTCATGCTCGTCCCACAGCTCGTCCTCGGTGACAACATGTTCGCGAAATTCCTCGGTGGCCACCTCGTAGCCCCAGTTGCGGAAGGCGCCCTCGGTGAACTTCATGATATTGCCCTTGTGCACCAGCGTAACGCTCGATCTGCCGTGATCGACGGCGTATTGAATCGCCTTGCGCACCAGCCGCTTGCTGGCAAACGAACTGACCGGCTTGACTCCCAATCCGGCGTCCTCGAAGAACTCCGCGTGCAGCTCCTCCCGCAAAAACCGCGCCAATTTCCGGTTTTCCTCGCTGCCGCTGGGATACTCGATGCCGGCGTATACATCCTCGGTATTCTCCCGAAAAATCACCACATCCACCTCCTCCGGATGCGCCAGCGGCGAAGGCACCCCCTTGAAATAGCGCACCGGGCGCACGCAGGCATACAAATCCATCTCCTGACGCAGGGAAACATTGAGGGAGCGAAAACCGCCGCCGATGGGCGTAGTCAGCGGCCCCTTGACGGCCACCACCAGATCGCGAATCGCTGCCAGCGTCTCTCCGGGGAAATAGTCGCCGGCATACACCCCGGCGGCCTTCTCCCCCATGAACAACTCGCACCAACACACCTTGCGCCGACCGCCGTAGGCGCGCGCCACCGCCGCATCCCACACCCGCAACGAGGCCGAAGTGATGTCCGCGCCGATACCGTCCCCCTCGACAAAACCCAAAATCGGCTGGTCGGGAACCACGAGTTTGCCGTCTCGCAGCGAAATCTTCTCGCCGTTTTCAGGCAGGCGGATATGCTGATAACCCATTGTTTGACTCCATGAAAAACGCTTGATGATCACCTAGTCGGAAGCGGCGGGCGGGACAATTTTACTCCATTGAGGGCATGGGGAGAACAAGGCTTGGTAAGGTTGTTGGCCTACGGTCCGGCCGGATGCGTGTAATTTGGGGAGGGGAGTCACGCCTTTCACGCGGTGTGCGGCGTCAACACCGCTTTTCCAAAAACGACTTATATTGGAAAATTTGCGACATTTTCAGTTTTTCCCCTTGCTAATCCGCTGTAAGTCGGTTATTTATTACCCATCTTCAACAAAATGACCGTTTCCGGGGCTTCCGTGAATAAAGTGCCGGCTCTATCGGGCAGAATGACTAGGTTACTTGACGGGAATAGACGAGGAATTTTCTCGTGTTGTTGAAGCACAGCTCTGTCGCTTGCGACCGGGGGTACAATTGACACCGGAGTTCCCATGAAAACAAGCATTTTCGTTCTCAATCCCACTTCTGGCCGCCGTCTTGCTGGTTATCCCGTCTTTGTGCAATTAGGCGAACAAAATTGCGCAGTTGCGTAAGAGAGGTGAGCAGGGGAATGCGCGAAGTCGGAAGCTTGAGAGTTTGACGGGTTAGTATGATGAAGATAACCGAGAGAGAAGTTGAAGCGGCGATAGATATACAGCTCACTTCTTTGGGATGGAAAATTGATCCGCGTAAATCGGATAGGAATGTGTACCGGCAACAGGCGCGTACCCAAGAACAAAAAAAGCAGTTAGGGAGGAATTTACCTGACTATGTGCTATATGCGTTTAAAGATTCCGATAAGCCTTCCATTGTGATAGAAGCGAAAAAACCAGGCGAATCATTGTCGAATGCATTAGAACAGGGAAAGAGCAGATATGCCGAAAAAATTGGAGCTCCGATTGTTATTGCTACAGATGGTTGGCGAGTAAGAACTTGGCATATGGAACGAGGAGGGCCTTTGTTTATTGACGAACGAGAAGTAGAAGATTTGATAAGTCCAACAATGGCGCGTAATTTTATTGCGGACAACAATTTCAGCAGTTTTTCAAAAGAAGTTGCGCTAAAACAGAGTGATCTTATTGCTAATTTTGCGAAGGCAAATGACATACTAAAACATGAGGGATTGTCTGCGGGAATTGAGCGATTTTCCGAATTTGCAAACTTGATGTTTTTGAAACTGAAATTTGAAGGGGGAGGGAAACAAGATATATCTGGTTTTTCGTGGGCGGATGTTTGCTCAAAGCAAGGTACTGCCCTTTTGGATGTGCTTAAGGCAATGTTGAGAACACAGAAAAAGGAACATAGTGGGTTATTTGAGAATACAAAAATAAAGAATCCGAAAAATTTGGAGAGATTAGTTGATATTCTTTCTTCGTTTCATTTGTCGTCAGTCAAGGACGACATAAAAGGTTTGGCGTTTGAGCATTTCATACATTCATATACACGTGGTACGAAAAACGATCTAGGACAGTATTTTACGCCGCGCCATATAGTGAGAATGATGGTTCATTTTTTACAGCCCAGGATTGGGGAAAAAATATATGATCCATTTTGTGGAACGGGCGGGATGCTAGTAGAGTGTTTTCGCTATCTCAATCAGCGCATATCCACCACAAAGGACAAAGACACTTTACGGAAAAATACCTTGTTCGGCAGGGATAATTCAAGTGTTGCACGAATTGCGATGATGAACATGATTATGTTCGGAGATGGACATAGCAATATACAACGGGGAGACTCTTACTCTTTACTTGAGGAGACGAAGCACAAATACGATATTGTGATTACAAATATTCCTTTTTCGCAATCAACCGATTATAGTGCGGATTATCCTGTGCAGCCATCAGGTCGAAAAAACGGGGATAGCATTGGTGTTCAGCATTGCCTTGAAAGCGTGAAAAACAGCTCAAAAGGCAGAGCCGCGATAATTGTCCCCATCGGATTTTTCTACAAAGATGAACTAAAAGATGAGCGCAAATATATTTTAGGGAATTGGGAGGTCGATCGTTTTATTGAATTGACCCCTCAATGCTTTCAACCTTATACGCTACAGCAAACGGCTATTATGTTTTTAAGTCGTGGTAATTCAAAAAAATCTTTTCCATATTTTCAAATCAAAAATGATGGGTATAGTCAAGATGGATACCGAATTCCGCTTCCTGGTGAAAATGATATAGATAGAACAATGGATGACTTGGGGGGGAAAGAGGTAGATATTGCAAGTGATACTAAAGTGCGCTTTAAAACCTTGGATTTTTTCGTAAAGAAAGACGAATTTCAGTTAAGTGATGTTGCTAAAATAACGTCCGGCGCGAACAGCATATCGCCTAAAACAAAAATTATTGATATTATTGGTGGGACACAGCCGATTATGATGGTTGCTGATCTCTCACGGAATCATATCGATTATTCTCTTTGTGAAAGCACGTACAAAATCAACGAACGCGCTATTTTGGACAAAAAACCACACTTGTTCTCAAAAAACTCTACCCTAATTCCGGTTACTGGACAGGCTTCCTTGAAAAATCATCGCGCTTTGCTGTCCACGCCAGCATACGCTACAAGTACGCTTGCCGGTATTGAAAGCAAAGGAGATTATCATCCTTTTTGTATTTTCTATTTTTTTCTCAATTTTGATGTAGAATCAATAACATATGACTTAGGATATCCTGGAATTTCGGTAAAAACCATTAATAAAATCGGTATACCTAACTATAGCGATAAAAATACAGATGATATTGTCCGGCGTATTAGTGATGCAATAGAATTAACTGAGCAATTGAAATTGGCACGTCAAAAGGTCGAATTTTGACTAAGAAAAATTAGACACGGTAGCGCTAGTTTTACCGAGTATGAAGTATGAGATACCCGCTAGCACTTACAAATGATCGCCATGATGTTCATACCATTCCGAACGCAGTCCGCCACTACAAACTCCGCCCTACCGCATCATCTCCAACGCCTTGAAGGAAGCATTCTCCACATGAGGATGCACCCGCACCGAACGCGCGAAATTCCGCCGTGCCTCGTCCATCCCACCCAGCTGATAGGCGAGAAACCCCTTGAGATAGTAAAACCTACCGATCCGCTCCTTGCCAAAGCGCTCTTCCAGCAACGGCTCGGCGCGTGCCAGCAATCCCTCGGCCTGTTGCAGGTGTTTCGGCCCGCCGTACTGCAGCAACGTCTCGACCATGCCGAGCAGGCCGTGGAAATCGTTCATGACCAGATCGTGCAGGGGAATGCCCTGCCGCTGCACATCGGGCACTTCGGGCAACTCCAGATAACCCAGCCACAGCCCGGCGCGGAAGAGCATCTTGCGGCGCAGGTGGCGAATCCAGCCGTCCGGGTGGTGGCGATAGGGCGTCAGCGTTTGCAGGTAGTCGATGATGTCGCGATCGAAGCGCAGTTGCATGGTGCCGCCCTGAGCGGTGGGTTCGATGCCGTGATAGAAGCCGTTGTCGGTGAGGTGGTATCCGGCGGGCAGGGGTTCTATGGGGCCCTTGCCGGTGATGAATACCGGTCGATCGGTGCGCGCGATGTATTCCCACAGCATCGCTCGGCGAGTTTGCTCGCTTTCGAGGGGGTTGAACAGCCGATTGGGATACACCAGCCCCTGCGTGCTCAACACCTCCACATCCGGGCGGATTTTCTCGACGAAACGGGCGTAGCCCATGGGCCCGGTCTGCACATCGCCGAATACTAGGAACACCGCGTCCGGCGGCAAACTTTCGAGAGTCGTGCGGGCGTGGGTGTGGGCGAAGTGGTCTTCGCTGCGATCGTTGACGCGCAGATTGGCGGCCAGCAGCCAGATGGGGATGGCGACTGCGCTGCACACGGCAATCCGCCCAAGCCAGACTCGATTGTCGCCCTGCAACCAAGACACGCAGGCAGCCAACCCACACCCCATCCACAGCGCCCACAGGCCGAACGCGGTGATCGGATAGGGGCGGAATACGGCGATTTTCAGGTCTTCGTAATCGAAATCCAGCAACAAAATCAGCGCGAAACTATGCGCGAAAATGAGACCGAGGCCGGCCAGCACGATCTCCCTGCGGCCCCGCCGCCAAACGGAATAAATGCCGACCAGAGCGAGCGCCGCGCCGACCGGCGTCAGTTGGGTCAGCAGATTCCTGAGCACGAACCAGCCATAGCCAAGCGCATCCGCCGCGCCCGCCGTGGGGCTGGCATCGATCTCGGCATACCCCTGACGGCTGAGAAAAAACCACAGGGATTTGAAGTCCTCGATGGGCCCGTAAAACGCCATCACCGGCTGATGGGAACGCCACAGCATCCAGCCGTACAACAGCGCCGGCACGGCGAGCACAATCAACGCCAACCGCGGCAGATGGCCGAGCAACTGCCGCCAACGCGACCACAGCAACGGACTCATCCCCACCAGCGCAAGCACCATCAACGGCCAGTGATTGGCCAGCCCCAAACCGAAACACAGAGCCGCCGAACTGAGCGCCCTAGACTCAAGTGCGCCGCCACCCCCCCGAGCGCGCAAACAGAAATAAAAGACGGCGATGCACAACAGCGCGTTCAGCGTATACACCTCGGTGATGATCGCCTGAGACCAAAAATGCGCCGACACCCCCCAACCCAGCGCCGCCACAGCCGCCGCCCACGGGGGCACATCCATCTGCCGCCCAAGTTGATACAACATCCCGCAAGCCAACGCCCCGAAAAGACCACTCAATAGATGCAGTTCAAAAGCAGGCGACCCCAACGGCAACCACGAGAACAAATGCCCCAACAACACAAACAACGGATACCCCGGCGGATGAGCAACTCCGGCATCCAGCGCCGCCAGAATGAACAACCCGTCATCCTCCAACATGACGGTATGCGAAGCCGTAAGTGCATACACCACGCACAGCACAACCGCCACCCCCACGGCGACCACAGAATCTACGGAAAGGAACTTGCGGAACATCGGCGGAAAGTAGAACACGGCGGGCATATCCGCGCAACCCGCGATTATCGGTGCGCTTGATCTTCGGAATCAGAATTGCCGCACGAAGCGCAGTTCCAGTCGGGTGCGCCGGTAACTGTCCAGTGCGGAATTGGATTCCTGCCGTTCCCGCGCCACGATCAACTGCGGGCTGAAGCCGTGCAGCGTGATTCCCCGATTCAGCAGGAACAGGCGCGCGGCGCGTTTGCGGTCGATCTGCCGCGCTGGTAAAAACGGCGCATTGTGTTCGTGCCGCCGTCGCGACCATTCCAGCGCACCGCCCAAAGTCCACCCATTGGGCAAGAGCGCGCCGAGGCCGATGGTAATGCGGCGGTTGCTATTCCCGCCGCCATTCCCGCCGCCCACTCGGGAAAGGCCGAGGCCGGCGTTCCCCTGAAGCAGCGGCGAAAACAGGTAGATTCCGCCGAGAGCGTAATCCACTTCGGCATGCGCCGCCTCGGGTTGTTGTTGCCGCCGAATTCTCTTCCAAGATGCCCGCCCGTTGGCGCCGAGCCGTGGCGTGAACTGGCGGCGGGCGTCAAGACGCAGGCCGATCTCCCTGCTGTGGCGGCGGCCGCCGATCCATCTTTGCCCGCCGATGCCTTGCAGGCTGATCTCGCTGTGTTGGGAGAGTAGCCAGCGCGAGCCGCTGCGAAGCAGGATGTGAGTCTGGTCGAATTCATCGCCGCGGTATTCGTTGCGAGTTGCATCCATGCCGAATCGCCAGCGCCAGTGTTCGCTCAGCGGATATTGATATTCGCCGCCCGTTGCAAGGGACAGGCCGGTTTCCGCGCGCGGGCGGGACTCCTTGTTGAGGGTGAACGGCAGGTCGAACAGATAGATGGTTTCGCTGTCGGAGCCGCTGTTGATGTTGTCGTTTTGTTCGACGCCCAGAGAAAAATGGCCGCTCCATCTGCGGCGGGCGCGGATCGCGCGCAGGAAACGGCGGATGTTGACGGCCATCGCCGCCGGCGGCTCGCTCGCCAGAACGCGCTCGAAATGCTGCCGCGACAGATCGTCATCTCCCCGAAGAAAAAATGCCCGCGCCAACTCCAAACGCACTCGCGTCAAGTGCGGGAGATCGACGAGAATGGCGCGCAGGACGGCGATTGCTTCGTCCAGCAGGGCGTGTCGCGCGGTTTTGTTTTCGGTTTGCTGTGCGGCGGCCAGGGCCGACAGGCCGATGAGAAAACGAATGTCGGTGATGTCCGCGCGGGTGGGATCGGCCAGCGGCCGCAATATTTCCAAAGCGGCGTGCCAACGCCCGCCGTGTATCAACTCGCGCGCCTGATTGACTTGAGCGTCCTCGGATAAATGCGAGTGCCCGGTAGCGACTTCGGGCGGGCTCAGCAACGCCGCCAACACGAACAGTGCTTGGATGCGGCGGCGTGCCATGGCTGAAGCGGGCAACCGTGGGGCTGCCCGCTTGGCGGGTGTTGCGGACTAATCTTTCTGTGACTCTGGTTCGGCGCCGAACCAGCCAATCAAGGTCAGTTCGTAGCCGTCGGAGTTGCCACTGCTGGTGGTGCCAAAGGTTCCGCCAACACCAGAATCGTCGACTGTGGTACCAATGAATTGCCCGGCCCATTTTCCGCTGTAGGTATATGTCGCACCGTCCGGCGCGCCGCTGGCGTTGGTATCTCCGGAGAAGAACCCTCCGGCAACTTTGCTGATGGCGGCCTGCCCCAGTGTCAACGTAGAAGTAGCCTCAGAATTGCCAAGCAACGGGCGCCCGCCGATTTTACTGGCCACCGGATTGCCCAAGTCGAGAGTGACAACCTCTGTCAGTTCGCCTCTGATGGTGGGATTCGAGCCGAAATTGGCGGTTAATTCAACATCTGCTTCGGCATACCCATTTTCCGTCTGGCCGTTCGGTTTCACTTCCAGAAAAGTGCCATATGCCTTCCCTAGATATTTTGCGCTTCGAGGGTTTTCTAGATCGCTGGCAGGTTTAAGAGTGAGCGGGCTGTCAAAAAAAGCACCGATTTCTGGATCGTCATTTGCGTCCGGGGGAAGGAATAGCCACATGCCGGCAACAAAATAGTCGGTATGCGTATCGCTCAAGGTGATCGGGCGGTTGTTGAAGGTATCGACAATCACGGTGCCGCCGCCAGCGGTCTGTTTGGTCACGGTGCGAAGCGCCTCGGTTAGTGTGCCGAAATCATCTGTAATATCAGCACTTAGCAGAATCGTGTCAGCCGTGCCCACCGTGCCCCAACTGCCCGATCTGCGGTTGGTAACCGAAACCCTCAAATTCCCACCGGTATATGTTGTTCCACTGGTGTATCCTGCGCTGGCTTCTATTTGATCAAGGGTTACATTTCCGCCATCCACTTTGGATGATTGGGTAATGCTGCCTGCTTTCGGTGTGGCTGTCGCGGCTGTGCGCGCCTGTTCGCGTACCGATTCCCGTTGAGTCTCCGCTACTACGCCTACTCTATCGAGCTGTTGCGCCAGCGTGCCTCGGGTGAATCGTGCGGGAATCGGGGGGAGAACCGGCGCGGCTCTTGCCGTACTGCCACCACCGCCGCTACCACCCCCACCACCACATCCGGCAAGGGAAAAACCACAGAAAAACGCGAGTGCGAGCGCAAGGGCTCTTTGCGTGTTGATATTCATTTCATGTCCTCGTTACTTTCTAGCAAAAGTTGAAAAGAGTTGAATCCGGCGACGACCTTTGGAGGGCAGGCGCCGGGCGCTGCTAGAACGAAACAAGGACTTGTTTGCGATTCCGCCTATTCCCGTACACGGTATTGTATTCAGCGGACACCCGACGGAGGGTATCCTTGTTTGTTCTAGCGTGTATCATCGTAGCACACCATCCGATTGGAATTCCCGAATTTTTATGGCAAGTTTCCGCCCCCGAATTCACCCCAACCCCAACCCGAACCCTCAATGAAAAGAATCTGCGTCTATTGCGGCTCCAATTCCGGCAAGCGGGCGGACTATCGCGCGGCTGCCGAGGCGCTTGGTGGGGAGATGGTGCGGCGGGGTATCGGCTTGGTGTATGGCGGTGGGCGGCTTGGGCTTATGGGGCGGATTGCCGATAGTGTGGCCGGTGGCGGCGGCGAGGTTATCGGCGTTATCCCTCGATTGCTATACGAGAAAGAGGCCGCCCACGAGGGGTTGAGCGAGTTGAAGGTGGTCGGCGACATGCACGAGCGCAAGGCGTTGATGGCGGAGTTGTCGGACGGCTTTGTCGCTTTGCCGGGCGGGTTGGGTACCTTCGAGGAGCTGTTCGAGAGTCTCGCTTGGGCGAAATTGGGGCTGCATCGTAAGCCGTGCGCGGTGTTGAATACGAGCGGATACTACGACGCCCTCGCCGACCTGCTGGCGCACACGGTGGCGGAAGGATTTCTCGGTCAGGCCAGTCGGGACGCGCTCATCATGGATGACCACCCCGGGCGGCTGCTGCAGAGAATGGAACAGGCCGCCGCCGCGCAAGGGTAGGGCGGATACCGCAGGGGGGCCGCCTACTTTTGCGCGGTGCTTTCCGTTACACTGGAATCTGGCAACAGTTACCAGAGCAACCATGGCGGACTCAGCCGCTGAAAAAAACCGGCCGACTCCGGCGGAAATCTGGCGGCGGATCGCCGAAGAAGAACTCGCGGATCGGGTGCCCGAAGATCTGTGCTGGCACACGCCGGAGGGCATTGCGGTCAAGCCGCTGTACACCGCCGAAGATCTGGATCGCATCGCCGACCTGAACACCCTACCGGGGCTGCCCCCCTACACTCGCGGCGCCCGCGCCAGCATGTACGCTGGGCGTCCCTGGACCATCCGCCAATACGCCGGATTCTCCACCGCCGAGGAGTCCAACGCCTTCTATCGCCGCAATCTGGCGGCCGGGCAGGCCGGTTTGTCGGTGGCCTTCGATCTCGCCACCCATCGCGGCTACGACTCCGACCATCCCCGCGTGGCCGGAGATGTGGGCAAGGCCGGAGTGGCCATCGACACGGTGGAGGATATGAAAATCCTGTTCGATCGAATCCCGCTGGACAAGATGTCGGTGTCCATGACCATGAACGGCGCGGCGTTGCCGATCATGGCGATGTACATAGTCGCCGCCGAGGAGCAGGGGGTTGCGCGCGAGGCGCTGTGCGGCACGTTGCAGAACGATATTCTCAAGGAATTCATGGTGCGCAACACCTATATCTACCCGCCGACGCCGTCTCTGGGGATCGTCGCCGACATCATCGCCTACGCCGCCGCGAACATGCCGAAATTCAACCCGATTTCCATTTCCGGCTACCACATGCAGGAAGCCGGCGCCACCAGCGTGCAGGAGCTGGCGTTCACTTTGGCGGACGGCGTCGAATATGTGCGCGCCGCCGTGGCCGCCGGTCTCGAGGTGGATGAATTCGCCCCCCGGCTGTCGTTCTTCTTCGGCATCGGCATGAATTTCTTCATGGAAATCGCCAAGTTGCGCGCCGCCCGCGCCCTCTGGGCAGAATTGATGACGCGCCATTTCGCGCCGGCGGACGCGCGCTCCCTGCGCCTGCGCACCCATTGCCAGACCTCCGGAGTCAGCCTGGCCAGCCGCGACCCCTACAACAACATCATTCGCACCACCATCGAGGCCATGGCCGCGATCCTCGGCGGCACTCAGTCGCTGCACACCAATTCCTTCGACGAGGCGCTGGCGCTGCCGTCGGAATTCTCCGCCCGCATCGCCCGCAACACCCAGTTGGTGTTGCAGCAGGAAACCGGCTTGCGCCACGTGGTCGATCCGCTGGCCGGTTCCTATTATGTGGAAAAATTGACCCACAGCCTGATGGTCGAGGCGCGCAAACTGATCGACGAGGTGGAGGCGTTGGGCGGCATGACCGTCGCGGTGGAAAGCGGCCTGCCCAAGCTGCGCATCGAGGAGGCCGCCGCCAAGCGCCAAGCGCGCATCGACCTCGGCGAGGAGGTCATCGTCGGCGTCAACAAGTACTCGCCGGAAGAGGAGGAGGCGGTCGATATCCGCGTGGTGGACAATCACGCCGTGCGGGAGAAGCAGGTGCGGCGGTTGAAGCGGATTCGGCGGCAGCGGGATGAGGCGGAATGCCGCGCGGCGCTGGACGCGCTCACCGAACTGGCTCGCACCGGTAGCGACGTCGGCGTTGGTGCCGGGCGCGGCGGCCTGCTCGAAATAGCAGTGGTAGCCGCCCGCGCCCGCGCCAGCGTGGGGGAAATCTCCCACGCGCTGGAACGGGTCTACCAGCGCCACCACGCCCCCACGCACACCATCGGCGGCGTGTACGGCGCCATGTACGAGGGCGACCAGCGTTTTGCCGACCTGACCCGCGATGTGGCCGAATTCGCCCGCCAAGTCGGGCGCCGCCCGCGCATGTTGATGGTCAAACTGGGGCAGGACGGCCACGACCGAGGCGCCAAGATCATCGCCGCCGCCTTCGCCGATTTCGGTTTCGATGTGGACATCGGCCCCCTCTTCCAGACGCCCGAGGAGGCGGCGCGCCAAGCCCTCGATAACGATGTGCACCTGATCGGCATATCCACGCAGGCGGGCGCCCATCGCACTCTCGTGCCCGGTGTGCTGAAGGCGTTGCGGCAGGCCGGTTGCGGGGATGTGAAAGTGGTGTGCGGCGGCGTCATTCCGGCGGCTGATCACGCCGAACTGTATCGCGAAGGCGTGGCCGCCATTTTCGCCCCCGGCGCCAATATCCTCGAAGCCGCCGCCGAGGTGCTGGGCATTCTGCGCGCCGGATCAGCCAAACACGAACACGAGAAATCCTAATGCACGAGATCATCGAACAACTCGAACGCAAGCGCGCCCAAGCCAAGCAGGGCGGCGGGGAAGAACGAATTCGCACGCAGCACGCCAAGGGAAAACTGAGCGCCCGCGAGCGCATCGAAATCCTCTTCGACGAGGACAGTTTCGAGGAGTGGGACATATTCGTCGAGCACCGCTGCACCGACTTCGGCATGGCGGAAAAATCCATCCCCGGAGACGGCGTGGTCACCGGCTACGGCACCATCAACGGGCGGTTGGTGTTCATCTACAGTCAGGACTTCACAGTGTTCGGCGGCTCCCTGTCCGAAGCCCACGCGGAGAAAATCTGCAAGGTGATGGATCAGGCCATGCGGGTGGGCGCGCCGATCATCGGTATCAACGATTCCGGCGGCGCGCGCATTCAGGAGGGCGTCGCTTCCCTCGGCGGCTACGCCGAAGTCTTTCAGCGCAATGTGCTCGCGTCCGGCGTGGTGCCGCAGATTTCCCTGATCATGGGGCCGTGCGCCGGTGGTGCGGTCTATTCACCGGCCATCACCGACTTCATACTCATGGTGGAAGGCAGCGCCTATATGTTCGTTACCGGCCCGGATGTGGTCAAGGCGGTAACCCACGAGGAAGTTACCGCCGAAGACCTCGGCGGCGCGCGCACTCACACCACCTGTTCCGGCGTGGCCGACCTCGCTTTCGCCAACGATGTGGACGCGCTACTCATGGCACGCCGCCTGATCAATTTCCTCCCCGCCAACAACCGCGACGGTTCCCCCGAACGCAGCGCCGATGATCCTCCGGGGCGGGTGGAAAAATCGCTGGACACGCTGGTTCCCGACAATCCCAGTCTGCCCTACGACATCAAGGAGGTGATCCACAAGGTGGTGGACGAGGGCGATTTCTTTGAAATGCAGCCGGAGTTCGCCAAGAATCTGGTGGTCGGTTTCGGCCGCATGGAAGGGAGTACGGTCGGTTTCGTCGCCAATCAACCGATGGTGCTGGCCGGTTGCCTCGACATCAATGCCTCCATCAAGGGCGCCAGATTCGTGCGCTTCTGCGACGCCTTCAATATCCCGCTGGTTACGCTGGTGGATGTACCGGGATTCATGCCCGGCACCGCGCAGGAATACGGCGGCATCATCACCCACGGCGCCAAGTTGCTATACGCCTACGCCGAATGCACCGTGCCCAAAGTTACCCTGATCACCCGCAAAGCCTACGGCGGCGCCTACGATGTAATGGCATCCAAACACCTGCGCGGCGATGTAAACCTCGCTTGGCCGAGCGCGGAAATCGCGGTGATGGGGCCTAAGGGGGCAGTGGAAATCATCTTCCGCGAAGAAGCCGGAGATGCGAGTGCCATCGAAGCGCGCACCGAGGAATATCGGGGCAAATTCGCCAACCCCTTCGTGGCGGCGCGGCGGGGGTATATCGATGATGTGGTATTTCCACGAGATACGCGCAAGCGGCTGTGTCGGTCGTTGGCGATGTTGCGGGGGAAGAGGTTGGAGAATCCGTGGAAGAAGCATGGGAATATTCCGTTGTGATTGGGAAATAGGCGTGCTAAAGTTGGCGGAGCGCCTGCGGCGTATTTTTATCTTCTACACTTGTTTTAAAAGTACCGAAATTTATTAGGAGGACATAAACTGTGAAAGCATTACAAGCAAATCCGATGTCAATCGGTGAAATTTTTGGTAGCCGAGAATTTATTATTCCTGAATTTCAGCGCCCTTATTCATGGGGCGTTGAACAGTGTGAGCAGCTGTGGGAAGACATCTCTTCTTTTTTTGATGATATGTCAGATGATAAAGATAGGTATTTTCTTGGCAGTATCGTCGTATACGACGATCCAGAAAGTAAATCTGATAAAGTATGGATGGTGATTGATGGTCAACAACGATTAACTACTTTGTTGATTCTTATGAGATTACTGTTTCAGCGAGCTAGTACTCACAGGGTTCTAGAAAAAATGATTTATAAAACAGATTCAATAACTACTGATATATTAAAGGAAGAACTACGTCTAGAAACACGAGTATTAGCAGATGACCGATATAATCTAAGCAATATCATGGAATTAAGAATTGACAAAATAGATAAAAAAAATAAATTCAGGTTGAATTTTAATGTCCTACAAGAAAAATTAGATATATGGTGGAATGAAAAAACTTCAGATCAACGTGAAAATGCATTGAAACTGTTCCGAGAGAATGTAGTAATGCTGCCTATTGTGTGTGACTCTCTGGATGATGCATTAACTCTATTCCAAATTATCAATGATCGCGGAATGAGCCTCAATGACGCGGATATATTTAAGGCTCAAATCTACGGAAATTGTGGAGACAAGGAACATTTTATTAATACATGGCGTGAACTCGATAAGCACGAAACACTTTTTAGAATTCATATGCATATTATTAGAGCGGATAGGGGGGAAATTAATAAGGAACGAAAAATGCGCTCTTATATTCAGGATTATTTCACAGAATTGGGCAACCAGAAAAACGAATGGGACTTGATAGTGCACTACTTGAAGGGGTACCACGCGATACTAACGCAAGACTATACATGTGCAGATGAGTTTAAATTTCAAGAGCAGATATATCGGAAAATTCTGCATTGTTACCCAAATGACTATTGCCATTATCCGTTGTATGTTTTCTTGAATAAATATGGGGATTTTGAGGAAGATGGTTTTTTCTATCTTGCGGATGATCAACAAAGTAATTACATTAAATTGTTAAAAAATACTGTCAGATATTTTTATATAAAAGGTGTGGTTCATAATTCTGTAAACCATGTAAGAGATACAACATTTAAAGTTTGCTCTGCTATTGCTAAGGAAAACGATTATTTTGAAGAATATCGATCAAACGTTGTACTTGATATTCCTTCTTTCAAGAAACGATTAGAAGGGGATGAATATGGTGTCAGATATCGAAAGGGAATGATTTGGTTGTGTTCTTCTCTAAATAGCAAACAGGATTTTAATTATTATGCGGAAGTGATAGGAAAATGTGAAATCGAACATATACTTCCTTGGAAATGGGCTAATTATGATGGATGGGACAGTGATTCACATAAGAAATATATTGAAAAAATTGGAAATAAAATTCCACTGGAGAAGAAAATTAATATTCGTGCTAGTGCCGAATTTTTTCAACGGAAACAAAAAGAATATGAATCGTCTAAGATTCAGGACGCTTTAGATTTGTCAACGAGTACTCCTTGTTGGACCAAGAATGAAATAGATAAACGACAACGGAAAGCAATTTCACGGTTTAATGCATTCTTTAGCCCGATGTATTAATAATCATAAAGCGGCGCTGTTAAAGACAATGTTCCAAAAAATCCTAATCGCCAACCGCGCCGAAATCGCCTGTCGCATCATCAAAACCGCGCGGCGAATGGGCATAGCCACGGTCGCCGTGTATTCGGAGGCCGACCAAGACGCCCTCCACACCCGCCTAGCCGACCAAGCAGTATGCATCGGCCCCGCCCCAGCGCGAGAAAGTTACCTCGACATCGACGCCATCATCCAAGCGTGCAGCCAAACCGGTGCCGAAGCGGTGCATCCGGGCTACGGCTTCCTCTCCGAAAATGCCGCTTTCGCCCGCCGCCTTGCCGAGGCCGGTATCGTCTTCATCGGCCCCGGCGTCGACGCCATCGAGGCCATGGGCGACAAGATCGCCTCCAGAGCGTTGGCGCAGAAAGCGGGCGTGAATATCATCCCCGGCCACGCCGAGGCGGTCGCCGACGCAGCCTCGGCAGTGCACATTGCCGGAGAAATCGGCTATCCGGTCATGCTCAAGGCGAGTGCCGGTGGTGGCGGCAAGGGTATGCGCGTTGCTTCGGACGCCGCCGGAGTGGAGCGCGGTTTCGCCCGCGCCACCAGCGAGGCGTTGTCCAGTTTCGGCGATGGTCGCCTGCTGCTGGAGAAATTCATCGAGCGTCCCCGCCACATCGAAATTCAGGTCATCGCCGACCCCTACGGCAACCTGCTCATCCTGCACGAGCGCGAATGCTCCATTCAGCGGCGCCACCAGAAGGTCATCGAGGAGGCCCCCTCCGCCTTCCTCGATGCGCCCACCCGCGCGGCCATGGGCGAGCAGGCGGCTGCGTTGGCGCGGGCGGTGGGTTATTGCTCCGCCGGTACGGTCGAATTCGTGGTGGATGCCGCGCGCAATTTCTATTTCCTCGAGATGAATACCCGACTGCAGGTCGAGCATCCGGTTACCGAACTGATCACCGGCCTCGATCTGGTGGAGTTGATGATTCGGGTCGCGGCGGGGGAGAAATTGCCGCTGACGCAATCCGATGTGAACTGCAACGGCTGGGCCATGGAGGCGCGAATCTACGCGGAAAATCCCTATCGGGGCTTCCTGCCCTCCAGTGGCCGTTTGGTGCGCTGCCTGCCGCCGCCGCAATGCGCCGAGGCCGATTGCGCGGTGCGCGTGGATGCCGGTGTCGAGGAGGGGGACGAGATTTCCAGATTCTACGATCCGATGATCGCCAAGTTGGTCACCTGGGGAGCGGATCGCGCCGCCGCCATCGGGCAGATGCGGCTGGCGCTCGACCAATACTACATTCGCGGCATCGACACCAACCAGCCGTTCGTCGCCGCCATCCTGGCGCATCCGAGATTCCAGCGAGGCGAGCTGGATACCCATTTCATCGAGCAGGAATACCCGCACGGCTTCCCCCGGCGCGGCGCGCGGATGAATGTGGGCGTGTTCGTCGCCGTGGCCGCCGCGCTGCACCATCGCATGTGCCAACGGGCGGTAACCACCACCGGCCAGTTGCCCGGCTACGGGCGCGCCATCAGCCGCCGCTGGGTGGTGGAGATGGACGGCGAGCACCACCCGGTCGCGGTGGACGGGACGCCGGGGCAGTGGCGGGTGCAGGTGGGCGGTAGCGACGGTAGCGAGGCTAGTGAGTACCGCATCGAAGAGCAATGGCGAGCCGGGCAACCGATATGCCGCTGCCGAATCAACGGCGAGACGGCGCATTTTCAGGTGGAACGGCGCGGCTACGAATACGACCTAGCCCACGGCGGCGACCGAACCACCGCCAGAGTGCTGTCGCCGCGCACGGCGGAATTGCACGCGATCATGCCGGCGCGCAAACCCGCCGACCGCTCCCGCTTCCTGCGCGCGCCCATGCCGGGGTTGCTGGTGTCGCTGGCGGCGCAGCCGGGCGCGGCGGTCAAGGCCGGGCAGGAATTGGCGGTCATCGAGGCCATGAAGATGGAGAATTCCCTGTGCGCCGAGGAAGACGCCGTGGTGGCGAAGGCGCTGGCGCAGCCCGGCGCGGTGCTCGAGGCGGATCAGCCCATCCTCGAATTCGCCGCCGCCACCGAATAATGGACATCGAGGCCCTGCGTTCGGGCGATCGCGGCGCATTGGCGCGAGCCATCACCCTGCTCGAATCCAGCCGCGCCGAGGATCGCCCGGCAGCCGAGCGCCTGCTGCGCCGCGCCATGCCGCACACCGGCCGCGCCATCCGCATCGCCATCAGCGGCGCCCCCGGAGTCGGCAAGTCCACCTTCATCGAGGCTCTCGGCAGCCGCGCCACCGATCAGGGCAGTCGGGTGGCGGTGCTCACCATCGACCCGACTTCGCCATGCAGCGGCGGATCGATCCTCGGCGACAAGACGCGCATGACCACGCTGGCCGCCAATCCCCGAGCCTTTGTCCGCCCATCGCCGTCGGGCCGGGTGCTCGGCGGCGTCGCCCGCCGCACGCGGGAGGCGATGCTGGCGTGCGAGGCGGCGGGATTCGACCACATCATCGTGGAAACCGTAGGGGTCGGCCAATCGGAAACGCAGGCGGCGGCGATGACCGACATCTTCCTCCTCCTGCTGTCGCCGGCGGCGGGGGACGAGTTGCAGGGGCTCAAGCGGGGCATCATGGAATCGGCGGACATCGTCGTCGTCAACAAGTGCGACGGCAGTCTGGCCGGGCAAGCAGCAACGGTCGCCGCCGAAGCGCGCCGGGGATTGAGTCTGCACAAACGGCGGCTGGCGGCGTGGCCGGTGCCGGTGGTGTTGGCGTCCTCCACGGAGGGCAGCGGCATCGACGAGGCGCTTGGGAAAATCGCCGAATATCGCCGCCTGTTGGAATCCAACGGCGCGCTGGGCGAACGGCGGCGGCGGCAGGCGCGAGCCTGGCTGTGGGAGGAAACCCGCGAACAACTGCTGGCGGCGCTGGGCGAGGACGGCGCCGTGGATCAAGCACTTGGCGAAATGGCGCGACAGGTGGACGAGGGCGAGTTACCGGCCTCCATCGCCGCGCGGGAATTGGTCGCGAAATTTCTCGGCTCGGCGACATGATCGGCGAACTCAATCACGTGGCCATCGCGGTGCCCGATCTCGAGGCCGCCGCCGCTTTGTACCGAGACGCTTTCGGCGCCGAGGTGTCGCCGCCGGTGGCTATGCCGGAGCACGGCGTGACTACCGTTTTCGTGTCCCTGCCCAACAGCAAGATCGAATTGCTGCATCCCCTCGGCGCGCAGTCGCCCATCGCCAATTTCCTGCAAAAACATCCGCGCGGTGGGATTCATCACCTGTGTTTCGCCGTGGAGGACATCGATCAGGCGGTTCGGCAGCTGAGCGCGCGCGGCCTGAGAATCCTCGGAGACGGCCAGCCGAAAACCGGCGCCCACGGCAAACCGGTGGTATTTCTCCATCCCGCGGACGCCCTCGGCACGCTGATCGAACTGGAACAAATCTGAGCGGCGCGGCCATGGCGAATCGGGGCGGAGAGGACGGCGGCCAAGGCGGCCCGAGCGGGGTTGACGAGGTCTACGCCGACAAGCGCAGCCGGGTAGTCGATTTCGCCTTCGATGACCAAGTGGCGGCGGTCTTTCCCGACATGATCCGGCGCTCGGTGCCCGGCTACGAAACCCTGGTAGCGCTGTGCGGCGTGATTGCCGAGCGCTACTTGCAGCCGGACTGCAATGTGTACGATCTGGGCTGTTCGCTGGGGGCGGCCATGCTGTCCATCCACGGGCGAATCGCCGACCCGTCGGTTCGCTTCATCGGCGTGGACAACTCCGCGCCGATGCTGCGCCAATGCCGCCGGAATCTGAGCGGCGTCATCGACTCCGCCCGCCTGCGCTTGGTGTGCCGAGACGCCAGAGAGGTGGCTGTGCGGGACGCCGGCATGGTGGTGCTGAATTTCACCCTGCAGTTCATCGACCCGGCCGACCGCCTCGACCTGCTGCGGCGCATCCACGCCGGCCTGAAAACCGGCGGAATACTGATTCTCTCGGAAAAAACCCGCGCGGAGGACGGCGGCGAGGCGGGCGTGCAACAAGCCCTGCACGAGCAATTCAAGATCGCCAACGGCTACAGCGACTTGGATATCGCGCAGAAACGGGCGGCGCTGGAAAAGGTCATGACGCCGGATAGCGCGGCAACCCACTTGGCACGATTGCGGCAGGCCGGGTTTGGTCAAGCCGTGCAGTGGTTTCAGGCGTTCGACTTCCGCTCCTTCTTGGCGCGCAAATGAGTGGTCGAGCCGGGGGCGCCACTGCAATGGCGACGGCGACTGCATGTCGAGCCGGTTTGGATGATGCGTTGCAGACCGCCGATTTGGGCGAATTGGTGGAGCCGCTCCGAGATGCCGTTCAACGCGCCGAGCAATCTCCTCACGGCGATCAGGCGAAATGGCAGTCGGTGGTCGCGCAACTGGACGACCTCACCCCATCCTCCTGCGACTTCACCGGCCCGATAGTTCGCATCGGCGCCGCGCGCGACTGCGACCTCGCGGTTCGGGCGCATATCAAAGGCTTGCTACTGCAACTGCAGCCCTGGCGCAAGGGGCCGTTCGCGTTGTTCGGCGTGTGCATAGACGGCGAATGGCGCTCGAATCGCAAATGGGCGCGGCTGGCGGGGGCAATCAGCGACTTGCGCGGCCGCCGCGTGCTCGATGTGGGCTGCGGCAACGGCTACTACCTGTGGCGCATGATAGGGCAGGGCGCACGCCTCGCCCTGGGCATCGATCCGGGGCGACTGTTCATCACCCAATTCAACGCGATGAAACGCTATTGTTCGGAGTATCCGGCGTTTGTGTTGCCGTTGACGAGTGGGCAGTTTGCCGGTGGTGGGGGAGGTGGCGGCGAGGGTGGCGATGGTAGCCGCGGTAGCGGGAGCGGTGTTGGACGGGGCGGCGGTGGTGGCGGGGGCGATGGTAGCGGCGGTTTCGATACGGTGTTCTCTATGGGTGTTCTATCCCACCGCCGCGATCCCCACGGGCATCTGCGCGAATTGCTCCGCTTCGTTCGTCCCGGCGGGGAATTGGTAGTCGAAAATCTGCTGGTGGAGGGGGGTGAGGAGGCGGTACTGATTCCGTCCGATCGATATGCCGGTATGCGGAATATTCACTGGATTCCCTCGGCGTTGGCGTTGGAGGAATGGCTACGGCGGGCGGGGGCCATCGACATCCGCCTACTCGGTATTAGTACGACTACCTTCGCCGAGCAGCGTGCCACCGAGTGGATGGGGTTTCATTCTTTGGCGGATTTTCTCGATCCGCGCGACTTGGGGAAAACCCGGGAGGGGCATCCAGCGCCGAGGCGGGGGATTTTTGTTTGTCGGCGGCGGGAATAGCGACATAATTTGTCGCATGGGGTGGTTAAACTCCTCGGTTCGTGAATTTGAATAGGTGATGAGGAGGGTGATATGACCGTGCAAAAACAGTCCGGGCGAGATGATGTATCGCGTCTTGATGATACGCCGGATGATGCGATTCAACCGCTGGCCCCCGAGGCGATCAATCCCGTATATTTGATCAAAAGACTGTTCGGCGAGCTCCACTGGGTGCGGGAATGGGTGACCAGTTTGTGCAAAAGCGATCTGCTGTTTCTGCTTCATTTAATCGATCAGCCGCCCTACTATGTACATTTTGTTTGTTTGGTTAGGTTGGCGTTGTTGGAGAAGTCGGATGGGGGTGGCGATGAATTGGAGTATGCGGAATTGTTTCGCACGCAGAGTAAGAAGAAAATTCTTCAGAGGTTCTATCCGTCTTGTGCGACCTCGCTGGTGAAAACGCTTCCGAAATTGAGGAGAAAACCGCTTACCCAAGAGGAATATTTCTGTCTTGTTGAACTGTTGTTGGATAAAAAAACGCGAAAGTGTGTTGGTCATACAAAGCATGTACGCCGATTTGCGCTTCACGCATATACGGCGCTCCCGGAGGAATTCCAGTTTTTCGAGATCGCAAGATGTATGCGTAATGAATATGATTATAAAAAAATCATTTCTTCCATAAATTTCATCAAACGATTCAATATCACACTAACTAGAAGTGAAATCAATTCTGCTATGAAAAATATGGAAGATATTGATCAATTATCGGATTTGTTGGATAAAAAATTATATCGCATCCCATTTCCGAACCCTCCATGGAAGGGGAATGATCGGATATATCCGATCTGCTCTGCAAACGAATTGAAAAAAATTGGTCGTCAATTCAATAATTGCATTGCGCACAATGGGAGTTATCATATAGATATTTTATTTGGCAAAGGTTACTTCTATGTTTGCAAGGAACCACAGGCAGTGATACAGCTGATAAAAAACGATGCAATTTCTTGGGAGATTGGTGAGATTAGCGGGATTTCCAATAAAACAATACCCGCTCAGCGTAAACTAGAAATAATGCAGGTATTTTGGGATGCGGGATTTGTGTTGCAAGCGAATCAAAGTATCTCTCACCATATTTTTCGCTACAACTCCTCCAGAATTCGGCAACGGCTTTTTCAATGACTAGCGGATTTCAAATTTCTTTTTCGACAACGGGGATAGCGACGCAATTTGTCGCAAGTCTTGACTAGATTTTCCACTTCATGATTTTTCACAAAAGATGAGTTGACTAACATGATCGCAAAACAGCAGCCCAGGCCCAACGATGTGCCTAGTATTTCCAAAAAACCGACCGCCACTTCACAGCCGCCGGTTCCCTGGAAAATCAACCCCGTCTGGACAATCGACAAACTGTTCGGTAAACGCCATTGGGTGCGGAAATGGGTTATCGGCTTATGCAAAAGCGATCCGCAGTTTCTGTTACACCTAATCCAACAACCGCCTCACTATGTACACTTTCTTTGTTTGGTCAGACTGGCATTGTTGAAAAAGTCCGATGAGGGTGATGGTGGATTGGAGTATGCAGAGTTGATTCACACAAAGAGTAAAAAGAAAATCCTGCAAGAATTCTACCCAGAGTTTACGAATGCACTTGTGAAAACACTTGCGAAATTGGGAAATAAACCATTGGATCAGGTGGATTATTGCTGTCTTATTCAATTATTATCGGATAACGAGGAACGTAAGTGTCTTGATCGTACAAAACATATTCGCCAATTTGCGCTCCGCATATATGCAATTCTCCCGAAAGAATTCCGATTTTTCGAGATCGCAAAATGCGTGTATGATCTAGGTGATTACGAAAAAATCATGTATTACATACATTTCTCAAATGAATCAAATATCATGGTAACAAGAAAGGAAATTATTGACGCCATGGATAAAATGGAAAACGATCAATCAAAATCATCTCTTGAAAAATTTTTATCTATTATAGAGAAAAAATTCTATCGTATTCCATTCCCGAAACCTCCGTGGGAGGGAAATAATCGAATATATCCTATACGATCTATGACTGAATTGTATGAGGCAAGACGTAAATTTGATGATAGAGTATTAGAAGTTGCATTATCGTGCGGTAGAGAACTTACAGATTGTTACGACGATACAGGTATTTATTTTGGCGGAGAATGCTACTATGTTTGCACACAAACGCCTGCACTGATATATCTGAGGAGGTATAGTGGTAATATTAGTAGTTGGTATGATTATTCTCTGTTTTGGGAAATTGGTTATATTGACATACCTCATATTTCTTATACAAAAATTTCTCATCGTATTAAGTGGGAAATAACCAAGATATTCTTGGATGCGGGAGTTTGGGTAATGCCAGATACATCGCTTATGGAAAAAGCTCAAAAATACGCAGAAAAAAGAGACTTATTTCGCTTATTTCGATAAAATGGCAATCGAAGAACAGCAATCCCGAACCGACAATGTATTTTGTTCTCCCGGAAAGATGACTGACAAAGTACAATCTCCGATTATCAGAAAAATCGATCATGAATGGACGATCAATAGCCTGTTCGGCAAACGGCACTGGGCATATCAATGGGTAACCAGTTTATGCAAAAGCGATCCGAAATTTCTGTTACACATCATCCAACAACCATCCTGCTATGTGCATTTCCTTTGCTTGGTCAGGATCGCATTGCTGGACAACCCGGTTGGCGGTAGTGATGAAGCGGAATGTGCAAAGATGATTCGCACCGAGAGCAAAGCGAAAATAATGGCAAAATTCCATCTATCATATTCGGATGATCTGATCCGACTTCTGCCCAAGTTTGGAAACAAACCTTTTTCCCAAGCAGCCTATCGCCAGATTACCCGATTATTATCGGACGATAATGTGCGAAAAATACTTGCCAATACTCGGCGCGTGCGGGGATTTTCCCTTCGTGCGTTTGTTGAACTTCCCAAAGAATTCCAGATTGTGGCAGCCGTGAACTGCATTCGCGATGAAGATGACAAGGAAAAATTCATGCTCTTCATGGTTACCATGAAACATCTCGGTATCAATATGACAAAAGATGAACTCAATCATGCCACGAAAAACATCAAAAACATGCGGAATTTATTGGACTGGCTGAAGGAAAAGTTATACAGTGTGCCGTTCCCCGCGCCGCCGTGGGATGGAAATGGCTGGATAAAACCGATCTGCTCTTCAAAAGAATTGCAGGAAATCGAATTCAAGTATGATCTCGGCATATCACTCACGGATCACCTGCCGAGTATTTTGTTCGGTTACCGATACTATTATGTTTGCGAGCGCGAGCGGGTGGTAGTCGTGCTGGAGAAAGACGCCGTTTTTTCTTGGGAAATGTTGAATACCATAGAAAATTACGATAGCGAAGAGATCGATCCCACCCGAAAACGCGAAATAATCGATATATTTTCAGAGGCCGGATTCGGATTGAAATCGAAGCAGTCGGCACTATTCGAGAATGATGGCAATGCCACGCTTCACTACATGGACCGATGTACGATGTCCGGTATGTATGACCTATGTGCGATGAATGGATGGTATGCCTGATGCCGCCCACAACCACCCTATCGAGGACCCACAAAATGCCCCAAAGACTCTCAAAATCGAAATTCATGTCCGGTCGCCAATGCGAAAAAAGATTGTGGCTGGAAGTGCATAGACAGGATTTGATAACGCACTCGGAGGAAGTCAAGCGCCTTTTCAGCGTCGGTCATACGGTCAACGATGCCGCCCATTCTCTGTATGCGGATGGCAGATTGATTCCATTCGACCACGGCCCGTTCGCCGCGCTTTCGCAAACCGGCATGGAACTTGCGAATGCTCCCGAACGGACGTTGTTCGAAGCGACTTTTGCCCATGAAGATGTGCTCGTGCGGGTGGATATACTGAAGTGGGAAAAGGACGGATACCGCCTCATCGAGGTCAAGTCCGCCACCGAAGTCAAGGATCCCTATTACGCCGACTGCGCAGTGCAGGCATGGGTGTTGGAAGGCAATGGCGTGCCCATCAATCGCGTGGAGCTTGCTCACATCGATAGTTCGTTCGTCTATGGGGGAGACGGCGATTATCGTGGATTGTTCAAACATCACGATATGACCGATGCCATTGCCGACCTTAAAAAGGAGATACCCGAACTGCTGGCCAAGTTTCATGAAACGTTGGAAGGGGATGAACCGGATATTGCGACGGGGCCGCATTGCACTGAACCGTATTCGTGCCCGTTCATTCCCTATTGTTCGGAGCCGGGCGCGGAATATCCGGTTACTTGTTTGCCGCGGGGGCGGCAAGTCGCCGAGCAACTTGAGAACGAAGGCATTCACGATATTCGCGATATACCACCGAGCCGCCTGCATAGCGAAACCCACGAGTGGATACGGCAGGTAACCATTTCCGGCAAGGGGCAACGCAAATCGGCGGATGAAGTGAAAGAGAAACTGAACGCCTATCCATACCCCCGATACTATATCGACTTTGAAACCATCTGGCCTGCGGTGCCTATCTGGAAGGGAACCAGCCCATATCAGCAATCTCCGTTTCAATGGTCGTGTCATATCGAGGTGGAGCCGCGCAGTTGGCGTCATGCGGAGTTTCTCGATACCACCGGCGAGTCGCCGATGCGTCCATTCACCGAGTCGTTGCTTGAAGCGGTGGGGGAAAGCGGGCCGATATTTGTCTATAATCAAGGTTTCGAGGGAGGGAGATTGAAGGAGATGGCCGAACGCTTCCCCGACTTGCAATCAGCCATTTTCAAGGTACTCAACCGTCTGGTCGATTTGCTGCCCATCACGAGAAAACATTACTACCATCCCGATATGCACGGTCGCTGGGGCCTCAAGGAAGTACTCGCCACCATCGCCCCGGCCCTCGACTACGGCAACCTCGGCGAAGTGCAAGAGGGCGGCGATGCCGGGACGGCCTATCTGGAAATGATCCACCCCAAAACCCCACCGGCGCGCGCGCAAAAACTGGCGAACGACTTACGCGCCTATTGCGAACGCGATACCGAGGCGATGATCGCGTTGGTGCAATTCCTTTCCACCGGCCGGCCGTATACGGGCATGAAAAGCGGAGAAGACGATGCGTAAATCCAGCGACACCACCCTGCGGTATCTGACCTTGTTGCAGCGGTTACCGGTTCATCCGAACATGAAAAGCACATCGGAGATATGGCAGGACTTGCTCGTTCAACACGGGGATTTCGATGTTAGCGTCCGCTCCATACAACGCGATTTGGAAAAACTGTCCGCTTGGTTTCCGCTGTCCTGCGAAAAGCGCGGGCGCACTAATCATTGGTTCTGGATGGAGAAAAACGCCTTCGTGCAAATTCCCGCCATGGAAAAAACCGCCGCATTCGCCTTGCAGTTGGCGGCGGAGCACTTGCAACATATCATGCCGCCCGCCACCCTCGACCTGCTGAAGCCCTACTTCAAACACGCGGCAGGCGTGCTGCAGCAAACCAATCTGGGCACATGGACGGAGAAGACGCGCATCATCAACCGCGGGCCGAATCTGATTCCGCCGACTGTGCCGCCCAAAGTGCAGGCGGTTGTCTACGAGGCGTTGCTGGAAGGCAAGCAATTCGATGTGGAGTATCGAAGCAAGGCGCAAGGCCGCGCAAAGCGAATGACCTTGAACCCCCTCGGCCTAGTGGTTCGCGGCGGGGTCATCTATCTGATCGCAACCTCTTGGCGCTACCACGACCCGCGCCATTACGCACTACACCGCATGCGCCGCGCTACTTTGTCGAACAAATCCGCGAATGTCATCGCGAACTTCGATCTTGCCCGGCATGTCGAGGGGGAAAAGGCGTTCGCCTATCCGTTGTCTGCCGGCAAGATCAAGTTGCGCGCGTTGTTTGATGAAGGTGCCGCGCTTCATTTGCGGGAGTCGAAATTGTCCGCCGATCAGGAAATCATCGACAAGGGGGATGGTCGGGTGCTGATTGAGGCGACTGTGGCCGATACGCTGGAATTGCGCTGGTGGTTGTTGGGGTTTGGGGCGGCTGTGGAAGTTCTTGAGCCGGTGGCGTTGCGGGATGAATTTGCGGAGGTGGCGGGATGTCTGAAAAATATCTATGGGTAAATGGGAAAGATCAGGGGAGTATGTGGTAGAGTAGGCCGTGGCGATACATCACGGCTTCGCCATAGTAAATCACGTTCCACATTAACTTAACCAATTTTTTGGAGTAATTACCATGAAAACACCGAATATTTTCAAATATGCAACTTCCGAGTTGTCGCAAGACGCTTTTCTGTGCTGGCTGATTGCTTGCGCGGATAGCGAAGATACATCCCTCAAGAATCTTGGATTGGATTTCATCGCTTTTCTGTATAATTCGGAAAATGATGGAAAGCCTAAGGTTCGTCGAGATAGAGTACAGGGGCTTGCCAAATGTGAAGGTCGTGGACCATATCCGTGGAAGCAGTATTACAAGATAGATGTATATTTCCAAGCAATCATCGATGGGGAAATAGTCTCGTTTATTATCGAGGATAAAGTTGGTAGTGCACAGCACAGTGATCAGCTGAAAAGATATGCAAAATTGGTGGAGAATGATAAAATAAATGAAAAGGAAGTGCGAAGAATTTATTTCAAAACAGGATACATATACCCCGATGAAGAGGAAAAAACTAAAATCGTGGACGAGGAAGATAAATGTTATAAATATAACATCATTAGCTTAGATGACGTCGTAAATTTTCTAAAAGATAAAAAGAAAATTGACAGCGATATTTTAAAAAATTACTTTGATTATGTTTTAGATATGCAAACGGAAAGGGAATATGTATTGAATAAATGGCCAAGTTTATATTACAGCAAAGATCGAAACTGGTATGACGGGCATTATCGAATTTTCCAGCATCAATATGCTCAATTTAAATTCATGCTTTCGGTAAAAGAAAAACTTAATTGTGTCATAGACAAGGCGCGAAGTGGATCTGGGAAAGATTATGAAATATACGAACCCACTCGTGATCTTTGTAGAGGCAAGAATAGAGGGGGCGATCCATGGACACAGTTTGGGTGGGCTAGCGTTAAAAGAAAATATAAAAATCCTGATATCGAGGAATACATTTTTTGGCGAATAGATGGTTGGCAACCATTTCGTTTGCGTCTCGGGTGCTGGCCAGATAAAGATATACGTTATGATGGTTTTGCTGAAGATAGGAAAAACCGAATTCATTGGTATCGCGCTATTTTTGAAGAAGAGGGACGAAAAATATTCGGAGAGGCGTTGAATCGCCCACCCCGGAGGATGTGGCGTTCCAATGTTAACGAAAGTACGCTGGGGGACATTTATTTCAATTCCCCGGAAAACACGGTAGAGAAAATTCTTGAAAAACTCCCCGAATTCCAGCGCAACTTCATGAATCGCATTTTCTCCGATAAAAATCTCAACCGCATACTATAGCGACTGAAAACCGACAACCCAAACCCGCGAATACCATCGCGGGTTTGGGTCTTGCTGACATATCAAGGGGGAAAAGGCGTTCGCTTATCCGTTGTTCGCCGGTAATATTTGGCGGGATTTATACAAAACATATATGGGTAAATGGAAAAATCAGGGGAGTATGTGGTAGGGTAGGCGGTGGCGATACGAATCGCCGAACAGGGGCGCTATAGGCGCTGACTGACAACTTTGCCGTGAAAATTTGTGAGATCGGCATGAATTCACACCAATTTTTGGAGGTTTTATCATGACAGAATCTACTATATGGGCATTTGGCTGGACAGAGGACCCCGATGCTCAGAAAATAATTTTTCAATCCATCCAAGAGGGTAAGTCGCGTTTTGGATATTCAAGTGACGACTCTAATAATTTGAAACTAGATGAAAACCGAAATATAAAGGATAATTGCGGTCAACGGTTTCTTTTGTTGATTAAGGAAGGAGATTGGATAGTGCATATCAATACACCTAAATGGGGTGAGTGTACGGCCGTAAAGGTAAAATCTAGCTATGATTTTGATGAGGGATTGTATGATCTAGGCTATGATTTTAGGCACTGTTTTGAAATAGAAAAGGATAGCATTATATCGTTTGATCGGAACGATCCAAATATATCACCAACAGTGCAAAGGAAATTAAAATTAATGGGAAGATATTGGAGAATTAATGATAAAGAAGAATTTTTTGATTCCCTAAAACGCCGGAAGAAAAACGAAGTTCAGTTGCACGATAGGGAGAATCCCGAGGAATACCATCTAAAAGAAAAGACTGCTGAATATTTGACAAAAATTACCAAAGACATCCATGAAATGCATAGAGGTAAGAAGCTAGAAGGATTTCTAGCGCGAGTGATTAGGAAAATACCAGGTGTGATAGATGTAGAAGAGAATGGTTCAGGATGGGGGCCCGACTATGGCGCTGACTTAATCATTAACCTCCGTTTGACAGTGGGTACTATAGATTTTAATGTGTACAAAATTGTTGTTCAGGTAAAATCATATGAAGGGAATCATGACGATCTATATTCCGTTGATCAGATAGAAGAGGGTATTAAGAAATTTGAGGCCGATGCCGGTTTACTTATCACCACTGCTGAGAGCACAGAAAAATTAGAGAGAAAGATAAAAGAAGCGTCTAGTAATCTTAAAAAAGAAATACAGCTTTTGAGCGGAGCGGAAGTAGCTAGATTTGTGCTAAAGCACGCTCCAGATTTGTTGTTCGGTCAGCAATAAATCTCAAAAATACCAATAAAAAGTCAAATAAAATATAACCCCCACCACAACCAAAAGTGCCGGCAAGCGTCCCCAATTCACCCTTGCCGGCACTTCCTCCCTCCTAACCCTCTCAACCCACTCCCGCTGAAACCCATCAATCACCACCCGCGCCCGACCATAATCCCCATCATCACTCACCCAAATCCCAGCAGAGCCCACCCCCCATTTCCCCTTATAGGTTTCATAGTAGGCGATACCGGCAGCCTCCAGTGCCGCCTTGACGCCATCCGTTTCCGCTTCGGGCGCGTGATAGGTGTCGAAGACCCGTTTGCCCATTTGCCGACTAGTCCGGTTGGATGCGGCGATACAGGATGTAGCGCAGGCGATCATCGCCGGGCACCTTGTTCCTGCGACCGGCGCGCCAGCGGGACGGATCGATTTCGGGGAAGCGGACGGCATCGGCGGCGGTGATGAATTCGGGCACGAAGGTAACATCGAGCAAATTCAGGTACGGCATCGCCGCGCGATAGATCTGCCCGCCGCCGATCACCCAAATGCGCCGTTTCGGATAGGCTGCGAACGCCTGCTCGACACTACCGTAATGCTCCGCATCGGCCACCTGCGATCTGCTGATGACGATGTTGCGACGACCCGGCAACGCCTTGCGCCCGATGGAGCACCAAGTAACCCGCCCCATGATGATGACGCTGCCCATCGTGCGCTTCTTGAACCGCTTCAAATCCGCGCTGTAATGCCACGGCAGGCCGCCGTCCACGCCGATGATATGCCGCCCGCTCGGGGACTCATCCTCGGTCATCACGACAATCGCCCCGCGCAACGGCGTCCGCCGCCCGAATCGCCCCGCACCCATCTACACAGCCACCTTGAAAAGAATCGCCGGATGCGGATCGTAGCCGTGCAGTTTGAATCTCGCCAGCACTTCATCGGTATCCAGCGACAGTAGCGGCTCGATGTCCTCGAGGGCAGCAATGGAGGGATCGATTTCCAACTTGGGCAAGGGCCGAGGCGAGCGTTCGATCTGCCGCTCAAGTCCGGGAACATGGTCGTATTCGGCCATGCTGCCGTCCGCCTTGGCTGTGTAGATGTGGGCGTCGATCAGGGTATGGGCGAATATGCCCGCCGGAATGTTGCTGAAACGCGACAACAGCGACAGCATCAGCGCATAACCGGCGATGTTGTAGGGCACCCCCAGGGCAATATCGCAACTGCGCTGAGTCAGATGCAGGCACAGATGCGGCGTACCGGCGTGATCCAACTGCACATTGACCACCCACAGGGCATGACACGGCGGCAATGCGCTGGTATGGGCGTTGCCCGGCGCCCACGCCGATACCACCATGCGGCGGCTCAGCGGATTGCTGCGCAACTGCTCGACCACGAAGGCGATCTGGTCGCTGCCGCCGCCATCCGGCAGGGGGAAATTGCGCCAGAAGCTGCCATATGCGCTCGGCACCTTGCCGCGCGAATCGGCCCACGGCTCCCAGAACTTGCAGCCGTGTTTGCGCAGCAGGGCGATGTCGGTGCTGCCGGACAGGAACCAGAGATTTTCGATGACGATGTTCTTCCACGAAATCTCCTTGGTGGTCAGCAGCGGGAAACCCTCGGCGAGGTCGATTTCATAATTGATGTTGAAGGTCGAAATCGTGTCCACGCCGGTGCGATTGGGTTTGCGCGTACCCGTTTTCAGGGTCTCGCGAACCGCGTCCAGATATTGTTTCAACGGGGCGCTCCGGGGGCGAGTGGTTTATGGGAATGGGGGCGAATTGTAGCGGATGACCGATCGGCTACAGCGCCGCCAGCAGCACTTCCTTGGCCTGATTGATGCGCGCCGCGAGATAGTCCGAGCCGCCTCGATCCGGATGAATTTTCTGCATCAACTTGCGGTGCGCCTCGATGATTTCCCGCTCCGTGGCGCCGGGGGCGAGGCCGAGAATTTGATATGCCTCGGCGATGTCCATGCTGTCGCCGGGCGGCGGGGCGTGCTGCTGCTGCGCCCCGGATTTGCGGAATCCGGAGAAGAATTTCCACGCCTGCCGAGCCGTCAGCGCGCGATTCAGCCACGGCACCACGGCGCTGATGATGGCGAACAACCACGGCAGGCGGCCACTCAACACCAGCACGAGAATGGCGGCACCGATGCCGTACAGGATCACGCTACGCAGGGAGCGATTGCGTTGCGCCGGAGTCGCTCGGTTATACCAACCGAGATACCACATAACCCCGGCCAGCGCGACCACGGCGAGGAACAGCTTGATGGCCATCAGCGTCTGCGGGGCGGTTGGATGGGCGGCAGCATTATGTTCGGTGGGTGCGGGCGGCGTGTTCGTGGGCGAGCGGGCTACGGCTATTGTAAACCGGAAATGTATGGCGAATAATGCGGCGATGGCAACGGCAAGACGAAACCCGCACGAAGACGGCGAGCGCATTCTCGAATTCTGGTTCGGGCGCGAGCGTACTGCTACCGCAGCCGAGGTAGCCGCGGAAAAATCCGAACTGTGGTGGGGCAAGAACGAGCATACCGACCGGGAAATCGCCACCCGATTCACCGCCGCCACCGAGGCCGTGGCCGCCGGCGAACTCGCCTCCTGGGCCGAATCTCCCCGCGGCCTGCTGGCGCTGATCATCTGCGCCGACCAATTCCCCCGCAACATCTACCGGAATTCGCCCAAGGCGTTCGCCTGCGATCCGATTGCCCTGAACTTCGCCAAACTTTGCGTGGACGGCGGCGCGGCGCGGCAGTTGCGGCCCATCGAGCGCGTCTTCGCTTACCTGCCGTTCGAGCACAGCGAGGTGTTGGCCGAGCAGCAGCGTTCGCTCGCCCTGTATGAGGAGTTGGCCGAGAGCGTGGATGCGGCGGAAACCGAATTGTTCGAAAACTATTGCGACTACGCCCGCCAACACCACGACATCATCGCCAGATTCGGTAGATTCCCCCATCGAAACCGCATTCTCGGCCGCCCGTCGAGCGCCGAGGAAGTGGCCTTTCTCGAACAGCCGGGATCGTCTTTTTGAACTGGCTATAGGAGTGGGAGCGGAGCAGGGCGCCCCATCACTCCCACCGCGTCCGCTAGCGTTCGGCGGGGGAATTCATCTCCAGAGTGTGATCCATTTCCAGCGCCGGTTGCTCGCAACCACACTCGCCAACCGCCCGCGCCGGTACCCCCGCAACGGTGCAACGCGCCGGTACATCGTCCAGCACCACGCTGCCGGCGCCGATCTTCGCGCCCTCGCCGATGCGCACATTGCCGAGGATTTTCGCGCCGGCGCCGATCAGCACTCCGGCGCCGACCTTGGGATGGCGGTCGCCGCAGTCCTTGCCGGTTCCGCCCAGAGTAACTTCGTGCAACATGGATACATTGTCGCCAACCACGGCGGTTTCGCCGATGACCAGAGAAGTGCCGTGGTCGATGAGTATGCCGCTGCCGATGCGAGCCGCCGGATGGATGTCCATGGCAAACACCTCGTTGCTCCGGCTGTGCAGGTAGCGCGCCAGTTCCCGCCGCTGCCGCCGCCACAGCCAGTGGACGACGCGGTGCATTTGCAGGCCCTGATAGCCCTTGTAGTAGAGGAACGGCAGGGAATAGCGATCGCACGCCGGATCGCGATCGAGAAACGCCAGCAGGTCTTCCATGGCGGCGTCCAGCAACTGCGGATGGTCGGCGTGGGCTTGGTTGATGAGTTCCCGCAGATTCGACTCGGTCAGCGTCGGGCACGCCAACTTCTGCGCCAGCAACGCCGCCAGCGCGGCGCCGAAGGTGGGATGCCGCAACACCGCCGGTTGCAGGAAGGCGGTGAGAAGCGGTTCCGCCGCAATCTGCGCCTCGACTTCGGCGCGCAGCGTCTGCCACACGAGGGTGGATTGTTCGGGAGCCGGATGCGCCAGATTCATGGCCGGATTATAGGTCAATTCACGCTTTGGAGCCGGAGGCGGCGCCTCGGCACGGCTGCCAAGCGGTACGGTTGGAAAAAAGGCACATCCGTGTGCATGAACAGCAGAGGTAATTTGTCAGGAACTTCAGGAACGAATCAGGAACGAATCAAGAACGAATCAAGAACTAAGCGGCACGACCACGAAACGAGCCTGTCCGTCTCGTTCCAACAACAATAGTACCGATTTTTTCTCGGCGTCCCGCGCGGCCTTGAGAGCGTCCCGCACGGCTTCCGGCGAGTCGACCGCGCGAGTGCCGATGCGCTTGATGACATCGCCCTCCCGCAGCCCGCGCTTTGCCGCGGCGCCGTCGGGGCGCACATCCACAATCACCACGCCCTCGGTCTCTTCGGCAATACCGTATCGCTCGCGATTTTCCCGATTCAATGTACCCACGGACAGGCCGAGCCCGCCGGATTCGGAGGTATTCGCGGCCACAGCGGCTTCCTCCTCCTCGCTACTGCCGATGGCGACCTGCAACGTGCGCCGCCGCCCATCCCGCCAGATTTCTATATCGACCTCGGTTTCGTTCTCGGTCAGGGCGACCAGTTTCGGCAGGTCGCGCATTTTGCGTACCTCCTTGCCGTCGTAGGTGAGGATGACATCGCCCGCCTCGATGCCGGCTCGTTCCGCCGGCGCGTCCGCCACCACCTGCGTAACCAGCGCCCCGGTAGATTTCTCCAGCCCAAGACTTTCGGCGATCTCCTCGCTGACGCGCTGAATTTGCACGCCGAGGAATCCGCGCTGCACCACGCCGTTGTCGCGCAACTGGGCGATGACATTGCTCGCCATGGAAGAGGGGATGGCGAAGCCGATGCCCACATTGCCGCCATTGGGTGAGTAGATCGCGCTGTTGACGCCGATGACTTCCCCCTCGATGTTGAACAGCGGGCCGCCGGAATTGCCGCGATTGATGGGCGCGTCTATCTGGATGAAATCGTCCAGCGGGCCCGACTGAATATCCCGCCCGCGAGCGGAGATGATGCCGCTGGTGGTGGTTCCGCCGAGGCCGAACGGATTGCCGATGGCGATCACCCAGTCGCCCACTCTGGCGGCGTCGGAATCGCCGAATTTCACGAATGGAAGCGGCTTGTCCGTGGTGATTTTCAACAGCGCCAGATCGGTTTTCCGATCGCGTCCCCGCAAGGTCGCCGGAATGCGCGTGCCGTCGTCGAACACCACCTCGATCTCATCGGCGCCCTCGATGACATGGTGATTGGTCACCACCAGGCCCTCGGGGTCGATGATGAATCCGGAGCCGACCGCGGTGGTCTTGCGCACGGACGGCGGCGCTCCCGGCTGCGGCTGAGGCTGCGGCTGCTGGCGTGGCCGCGATTCGCGCTTGTGCCCCGGCGGTTCGCCGAAAAACCGGCGGAAGAACTCCTCGAATTCCGGCATCTGCCTGCCGAAGTCGGGCACGCCGCCAACCACCCGCCCGGTGGTGGAGATGTTGACCACCGCGGGCTTCACCGCCTGCACCAGATCGGCAAAGCCATCGTTGATGTTGACCGCCGGTAGATCGGCGGCGGCATGGGTTGTCTCCGCGCTGGCGAATTGCGGTGCCACGGCCGAGACGGTCAGCGCGATGGCCGCCGCGGTGGTTATGCGGATTCGGCGGATTCGGAGGGTTCGGGTTCGTTGAAACGGGGGATACATGAAAATCGCCTCGAATGGGTTGAGTGTATGAGTCGTTGGGATCATCCGGGGCGCACTGTAGCAGAGCGACCCTTACCGCAAGGTGAACGGGATATTAAATAATGGTAATCGTTGCGGCGGCGCAAAGAGGGAAGCGACTATCCCCCCGCCGCAACCGCCTCGCCGTGATGGCAGTGAACCACCTCGCCGTCGATGATGGTGGCGACCACCTTGCCGCGCAGGGTTTGCCCGAACCACGGGGAATTCCTGCCGCTGCTGCACATGGAGCGGTCGTCCAGAGTCCAATTCAACGCGGGGTCGAACAAGCACAAGTCGGCCGCCGCGCCGATTCCGAGATGGCCGCCGTCTATGCCGATGATGCCCGCCGGATTGATCGTCAACGCGGCCACGGCGGTGGCCAGCGGCAACGCCCCCTGAGTGACCAATTCCAGCGTCAAGGTCAACAAGGTGTCCACGCCGGCGATGCCCGCGGCGGCTTCGGCGAAGGGCGCCAGTTTGGAGTCGGCGCCGTGGGGTTGGTGGTCGGAGCAGATCGCGTTGATGGTGCCGTCGGCCACGCCGCGAATCAGGGCGAGGCGATCGAGTTCGGTGCGCAGCGGCGGGAATACCTTGTATCGGGTGTCGAACGCGCCGATGTGTCTTTCAGTCAGGTGCAGGTGGTGAATGGCGACACCGGCGGTTACCGGCAAGCCGCGAGCATTGGCCTCGGCGATCATCTGCACAGCCCGCCCGCAGGAGATCAGGTCGAAATGGGCGCGCGCGCCGCTGGTCTCGATGAGCGCGAGGTCGCGCGCCACGCCGACCGTCTCCGCCGCTTCCGGTATCGCCGGTAGGCCGAGAAGGGTGCTGATCTCGCCCTCGTGCACCACCCCGTTTCCCTGCAGCCAGGGGTCGCGCGGGGTGACGAAAACCGCCAGTCCGTAGGTCGAGGCGTACTGCATGGCGCGGCGCATGACCAGCGTATTTCGCACCGCCGCCAAGCCGTTGCTCATGCCCACGCAACCGGCGTCCATCAGCAACGCCATATCGGCCAGTCGCTCGCCGCCGAGGCCGGTGGTGAGCGCGCCGAGGGGGTGCACGCGGGTGAAGCCGCAGGCGGCGGCGCGATCCTGCACCATGCGCGCCATGGCCGGCGTGTCGATCACCGGAAAGGTGTCCGGCGGGCATACCATGCGGGTGATGCCGCCGCTGGCACCGGCGCGGGTTTCGCTGGCGATGGTGGCCTTGTACGCCTCGCCGGGTTCGCGCAGACGCGCGCACAGGTCGATGAGGCCGGGCAACACCATCAGCCCGCCGGCGTCGATGCGGCGGCTGGCCTCGAAATTTTTCGGCCGCTTACCGACTGCCGCGATTTTCCCCCGGCGCACGCATACATCGCCGACGGCGTCGATGCCGTTGGCCGGATCCACCACCCGCCCGCCGCTGATCAGCAGGTTCACGCTCACGCCCGCCCCGCCGAGCCGCCCAGGACGGTGGCCAGAATCGACATGCGCACGGCGATGCCGTTGGTCACCTGTTGGAGGATGACCGAGCGCGAACTGTCGGCGACCGCCGAGGAGATTTCCAAGCCGCGATTGATCGGCCCCGGATGCATCACCACCGCCTCCTTGTCGGCGTGCCGAAGTTTTTCCTCGGTCAGGCCGTAGCGGTTGAAGTATTCTTGCTCGCTCGGCACCAACTGGCCGTCCATGCGTTCCCGCTGCAGTCGCAGCATGATGACCACATCGATGCCGCGCAACCCTTCGATCATATCGCTGACGGCGGTTACGCCGAGGGATTCGATCTCGGTCGGCAGCAGGGTGCGCGGCCCCACCACGCGAACTTCCGAGACGCCGAGGATGTTGAGGGCGTGAATCTGCGAACGCGCCACCCGCGAATGCAGCAAGTCGCCGATGATCGCCACCTTGAGGCCGTCGAAGCCGCCCTTGGCGCGGCGGATGGTGAACATATCCAGCATGGCCTGAGTCGGATGGGAGTGGCGGCCGTCGCCGGCGTTGATCACCCGCACGTGATCGGGCAGGTGGGAGGCGATCAGGTGCGCCGCGCCGCTGGCGCCGTCTCGCACCACGAACAGGTCGGTGTGCATGGCCTCCAGCGTGCGCACCGTGTCGAGCAGGGATTCGCCCTTGATGGTGGCCATGCGCGAGGCGTTCAGGTTGATGACATCGGCGGACAGGCGCTTGCCGGCGATCTCGAAGGTGGTGCGGGTGCGGGTGCTCGGCTCGAAGAACAGGTTGACCATGGTCTTGCCGCGCAGCAGCGGCACCTTCTTGACCTCGCGCTTGCCGAAACCGACAAAGGACTCGGCGGTGTCGAGGATATTCGTCAATGCCTCTCGCGGCAGGCCGCAGATGGTCAGGAAATGCTTCAGTCTGCCGTTTCGATCGAATTGGATGGAGTCGTCGGCGGGATTCATCGCGCAGCCCCTCCGGTTCCGGTTTCGATGATGTTGAGGGCGAGGCGGCCATCGACTTGACCGAGTTTGGCCTCTTCGTGGTCGCCCAGCGCGAGGGATTGGCCGACCACATCCGCCTGAATCGGCAGTTCTCGGCCGGGGCGTTCGATGAGCACCGCGAGGCATACCCGCTCGGGGCGTCCGTAGGAGAATATCTCGTTGAGCGCGGCGCGAATGGTGCGCCCGGTGTGCAGTACATCGTCCACCAGAATGATGTTGCGATTGTTCACCGCCACCGGCAGATCGGAGGCTCGCACCTCGGGATTGAGCCCGACTCGGCTGAAGTCGTCTCGGTAGAAGGAAATGTCCAGCGTGCCGAGCGGCGGGGAAGGGTCGAGAGCCGCCTGCAATCGCTGGGCAAGCCACGCGCCGCCGGTGCGGATGCCGATGAGGATGGGTTCGGACAAACATTGGGCGGCGATTTTTGCTGCCATGGCGTCGAGTATCGCCGCCAGTCTATCGGAGTCATACACGGCTGCGCCGGGCTTCGAGATGGGTTTGCAGGATCAATTCGGCGGCGAGGCTGTCGCGGCATTGCAGACGCTTGCGCCGCAACGACTTCCCCGGCGCTCGCCCCTGTTCCAGCAGGGTTTCGGCGCCGACCGTGCTCAGCCGTTCGTCGACGAACACCACTTCGAGGCCGAAGCGTTTACGCGCGCGCTCGCCGAATTGGCGCGCCCGCGTGACCATCGCGCCTTCCTCGCCGTCCATGTTCAGCGGCAAGCCGACTACCAACTCGGCGGGCCGCCACTCGGCGAGCAACTGTTCGATTTCGCCCCAATCGGGCCGCCCGTCTCGGGCGCGCACTACATGCAATCCCTGACTGGTGCCGGTGCGGATGTTGCCGACCGCCGTGCCGATGCGTTTCAGGCCGAAGTCGAAGGCGATGACTCTGGGGTTCGTGCCCGCCTCCGCCAGCCCGGCCATCTCCATCTCCATCTCCACCTCAGGCATGACCGACCTCGCTCGACAGCTGGGCGTAATCGATTCCCAGCAGTTTCGCCGCCTGATGCCATTTTTGCTCGATTCGGGTGTCGAATATGATGCCGTGGTCGGCTGGCGCGTTGAACCAGGAATTCTGGCGTATTTCGAATTCCAGCTGCCCCGGCCCCCAGCCGGCATAGCCGAGGATCATGATGGCGTCCGTCGGGCCGCGCCCGTGGGCGATGGCGCCGAGAATATCCTGAGAACTGGTCAGCCACAGCCCGCCGCCGATTTCCAGCGAGGAATCCCAACGCTCTTCGTTGTCCGGATCGGCGTGCACCACCAACCCCAACTCGGGGCTGACCGGACCGCCCTCGAAGACCGGCTGCTCGGTGCGCTCCAAGCTGGAAACCGGTAGCGAAAGTTGCGCGAAGATGTCGCCCATGCGGTGGTTGGTGAGGCGGTTGATGATCACCCCGATGGCGCCGTTGGCGTCGTGCTGGCAGATCAGGGAGACCGTTTGATGAAAACTGGGATTGGTCAGTTGCGGCATGGATACCAGTAGCTGATTTTGCAGTGAGACGCTTTTCATTCTCGACAAGCCCGATTCTCGCGGCGGCTGCCGCATGTTTCCCGTTTCGCCCCTATTCTGGCCGAACTTGGGGTTAAGCGCAATATGCAAGGCACCGTCGGATGGGACTCGAGCGGCGTTGCCGGGGCGTATCAATGATGGCATGATGTTGTTTCAACCTGCCATTCCGTTCCAAATGACTAGCATTCTCCACCGCCACACCCGCGCCGACTTGCCCATCGCGGTCGGCGGCGAGGGCCCCTATCTGGTAGACGCCAACGGTAAGCAATATCTCGATGGTTCCGGCGGAGCCGCGGTATCTTGCTTGGGTCACAACCATCCGGTAGTGGTCGAGGCGATGCGTGTGCAGCTGGCTCAGCTCAGTTATGCCCACACTTCGTTTTTCACCACGGCAACGTTGGAAGAGTTGGCCGAGCAGATGATTGCACAGGCGCCGGACAATCTGAGCCACGCCTATTTCGTGTGCGGCGGTTCCGAGGCCATGGAAAGCGCACTCAAATTGGCGCGCCAGTATTTCCTCGAAATTGGCCAACCGCAACGAACGTTGTTCATCGCCCGCCGCCAGAGCTACCACGGCAATACGCTGGGTGCGCTGGCCGTGGGCGGTAGCGTGCCGCGCCGTGCGCCATTTGCGCCGCTGTTGCGCGATGCCGGCCGGATCGCGCCGTGCTATGCCTATCGCCATCGCCGCTCGGAGGAGTCGTTGCGGCAATACGGGTTGCGGGTGGCCGATGAACTCGAACACAAGATTCTCGAGATCGGTGCGCAGCGGGTGATCGCGTTTGTCGCCGAGCCGGTGGTGGGGGCGACCCTCGGCGCGGTGCCGCCGGTGGCGGGGTATTTCAAGCGCATCCGCGAGATTTGCGATCGCTACGGAGTGCTGCTGATCCTCGATGAAGTCATGTGCGGCATGGGCCGAACCGGAACCTTGTATGCCCATCAGCAGGATGACATCCGCGCCGATCTGGTAACCGTCGCCAAGGGGCTCGGCGGCGGATATCAGCCCATCGGCGCAACCCTCATGGATCGGCGCATTTATCAGGCGATTGCCGATGGCTCCGGCGCCTTTCAACACGGGCACACCTATCTCGGCCATGCGCTGGCGGCGGCGGCCGCGCTGGCGGTGCAACAGATCATCCAACGAGACGGTTTGTTGGAGAAAGTTCGCATCGGCGGCGAATACTTGTTCGCCGCCCTCAATCTGCAATTTGCCGAGCATCCCCATGTAGGCGATATTCGCGGCAGGGGGCTTTTCGCCGGCATCGAATTGGTGGCGCGGCGAGAGACCGCTGAGCCGTTTGCCGCCGATTTCCCGCTGCATTCCCGACTCAAGCAAGCTGCCATGGAAAACGGTTTGATCATCTACCCGGGCAACGGCACCATTGACGGCGAGCGTGGCCATCATATCCTGTTGGCGCCCGCCTACATTTGCCAATCCGGCCATCTGGATGAGTTGGTGAACAAGCTGTCGAAATCCATCGACGACGCCATCCGCCCGCGCCGCGCCGCGCCATGAACGATTCGCATCCGCTCGCCCCGCTGTTGATCGCCTCGGCACCCAACGGTGCCTACAAGACGCGCCGAGAGCACGACGCGCTACCCATGAGTGCGGCGCAACTGGCGGATACCGCCGAAGAAGTCATGCGAGCGGGGGCGCAGATGATTCACTTGCATGTGCGCGATCAGCGCGGGCGGCACACGCTCGACGCCGATGCCTATCGCGCCGCTGTCGCGGCATTGCGTGCGCGAGTGGGCGAGGACTTGTTCATTCAGCTCACGAGCGAATCCGCCGGTGTGTATACGGCCGAGCAACAACGCCAAGCGATCGGCGCGATTCTTGGAGTCGGCGCCGATGGGATTTCCATCGCATTGCGGGAATTGCTGCGTTCGCCTGCGGATACGGCGCCCGCGCGGCATTTGTTTCACCGTCTGTCGGCGTGCCGGATGCTGATTCAATACATACTCTTTTCCCACGATGATATTGCCCGTTATGCTCTCCTGCGGGCGCAGGGCGTCATCCCCGCCGGCGGCCATTGCGTATTGCTGGTGGTGGGTCGTTACGATGCGCGGCCGGCCGTTCCCGACGACCTTCGTAGCATGGTCGAAGCGTTGGATACGGCGACCAACGGGTCGGTGTGCTGGATGGCATGTGCGTTCGGCGAGCACGAATTCGAGTGCCTGACGGAGGCGGTGAAACTCGGCGGGCATGTGCGCGTTGGCTTTGAAAACAGTCTCCTACTGAAATCCGGCCAACCTGCGCGGGATAATCGGCAACTGGTCACCCAACTGCTGGAGTCGGGCAACCCCGACGGGCGGCCGCTGGCGGATCATCGACAGGCGAGCGGGATTCTGGGAGCGGATGCTTCATGCTGAAACATCGGGACGACGGCAAAATCGGTGCGTTCGGCGATATTCGCTATGATTGCCGATGCCGCCGCTACCGCCGCCGAGCGGCACGATTCAATGACCTGACCACGGTCGATACGACGAGGATTCCATGGCGATAGCAAGCGTATATTTTGGCGATGAACTGGGGCGTTACGGATTCGGCGACGGCCACCCCTTCGGACCCGATCGCCTGAATGCGTTCTGGCGCGAAAGCGTGAAGCAGGGCTTGGACAAGCGGCTCGATATTCTGCCGCCGGTTGCCGGCGATGAGGAGAGTTTGCGGCGATTCCACACGCGCCAACACATCGAGCGAGTCAAGCAGGCTTCGCAAACCGGCCTCGGCTATCTGGACGGCGGCGATACCCCCGCATTCAAGGGCGTGTTCGAGGCATCCTTATATGTGGTCGGCTCCGATCTGGATGCGCTGCGCCGCATCGTCTGCGGGGAGACGCCGCGAGTATTTATCCCCATCGCCGGCCTGCACCACGCGCGCCGCGACGCCGCTGCCGGATTCTGCGCCTTCAACGATTGCGGCGTGCTCATCGAAACCCTGCGCCGCTGCCACGGGATTCAACGGATCGGATATGTGGACATAGACGCGCACCACGGCGACGGCGTTTTCTATGCCTTCGAGGACGATCCGGATGTGGCCTTCGCCGATCTCCACGAAGACGGGAGATACCTCTACCCCGGCACCGGCGCCGCCACCGAAACCGGGCGCGGTGCCGCCAGCGGCACCAAACTGAACATCCCCCTGAACCCCGGCAGCGACGACCAAACTTTCCACCGCGCATGGCCGCGAGTGGAGTCCTATCTGGCCGAATTCAAACCGGAAATCATCCTGTTGCAAGCCGGTGCCGACAGCATCGCCGGCGACCCGCTCACCCATCTGCGCTTCTCCCCCGCCGCCCACGGCCACGCCGCCCGCAGATTGGTACGCCTCGCCGATGAATTCTGCCACGGCCGCATCATCGCCCTGGGCGGCGGTGGCTACAACCACACCAACCTCGCGCTGGGCTGGAACGAGGTGTTGAAGGCGATGTTGGCGTGAACGTTGCCGTGCTCCCGTGTGCGGTTGCCTGCCGCCATTTTCGGCAGTACAATGAATGCCACTGTTGGCGATGACGCCAATCCGATTCCACATACAAACGACGCAAACCGATCTGATGCAAACCGATCTGAAAATATCCGGCAGCGCCGTGGCGCGCCTCAACGAGTTGCTGGCCGCCAAGGATGATCCCGACTTGAAACTGCGGGTTTTCATTCGCGGCGGAGGTTGTTCGGGTTTCCAGTACGGCTTTCAGCTCGATGGCGATCGTCAGGATGACGATGTTTCCATCAAGCGCGACGGTATCGAGGTGTTGGTGGATATGCTCAGTTTGCAATACCTTTCGGGCGCGGAAATCGACTATCGGGACGACTTGCTGGGAAATCGCTTTCTGGTCAACAACCCCAACGCATCGACCACCTGCGGATGCGGTTCTTCGTTTTCCGTTTGAGTGTATGAGTATCCGAGCGCCAGAGCGCTCGCCCGAACCCGCCTCAGCGCGGTTGCGTTCCGCCCGCCTGCCCCCACATTCCCGCCGAACCCCCCTGTATCGACCACGAATCGAAGTTATGACCAGAGATACCAAGAACGGCGCCGCGCAATCAAACGACGGCGCCGAGTCCGAGACGCCGGCCGACGCAGCCGAGCCGCTCGACCGTGAATCGGAAGACGAACAAGCGGAAGCGGATGCGGAGCGCGACCTTTCCGCTCTCTCCGCCGAGGAATTGATCGATCACTTGCGCGAGGCGAAGGCCGACCATGTGCAGATGAAGGACGCCCTGTTGCGGGCGCGGGCGGAGGTCGAGAACATTCGGCGGCGGTCGCAGAATGAAATCGTAGCGGCGCGCAAGTTCGCCATCGAAGGGTTTGCGCAGGAGTTGCTCAGCGTCCGCGACAGTTTGGAGAGCGCCTCCGTGGTGGAGATAAACGCGGGCGCGAGTGCGGCGAGGCGGTGCGGCAGATGAAGGAGGGTATCGGCCTGACCCTGAAGCAGTTCGGTATCGTCCTGGCCAAGTTTGCGATAACCGAGGTGGAAGCGGGTCCCGGCGTGCGCTTCGACCCCCAGCGGCATCAGGCCATCAGTATGGCGCCTTCGGATGAGGTCGAAGACGGCCACATCGTTACCGTGGTGCAAAAGGGCTTCCTATTGAAGGATCGTCTGCTGCGTGCGGCCATGGTGGTGGTGGCGAAAAAAGCCTGACTCAAGTCGGCGGCATCCGCGTTGTCGGCGCGAGATCGTCCCTTGTTATTCCCGTTGCAAACCCTATATCAAAGGCGTTCATTCATTTTCAGCGCTCCGTTGGGCGCACAGAGCAGAGGAACTTAAAACATGTCCAAAATCATCGGTATCGATCTCGGCACGACCAATTCCTGCGTGGCGGTATCCGAGGGCGGCAAGTCCAAGGTGATCGAAAACAGCGAGGGGGATCGCACCACGCCGTCCATCGTCGCCTTCACCAAAGATGACGAAGTGCTGGTGGGGCAGTCCGCCAAGCGCCAATCGGTTACCAATCCGGAAAACACCGTGTTCGCCGTCAAGCGCCTCATCGGGCGGCGCTTCGATGAAGAGGTGGTGCAGCGCGACATCGACCTGATGCCGTACCAGATCATCAAGGCGAAGAACGGCGACGCCTGGGTGGAAGCGGGCGGCAAGCAGATGGCGGCGCCGGAAATTTCCGCGCGCATCCTGCAGAAGATGAAGCAGACCGCCGAGGACTATCTCGGCGAGACGGTTACCGAGGCGGTGATCACCGTACCGGCCTACTTCAACGACTCCCAGCGCCAAGCGACCAAGGACGCCGGGCGCATCGCCGGACTGGATGTCAAGCGAATCATCAACGAGCCGACCGCGGCGGCGCTCGCCTACGGCATGGACAAGGGGCGCGGCGACCGCAAGATCGTGGTGTACGATCTCGGCGGCGGCACCTTCGATGTCTCCATCATCGAGATCGCCGAAATCGAGGGCGAGCACCAATTCGAGGTGCTCTCCACCAATGGCGACACCTTCCTCGGCGGCGAGGATTTCGACCGCCGCCTGATCGACTATCTCGCCGACGAGTTCAAGAAGGATCAGGGCATGGACTTGCGCGGCGACCCGCTGGCGATGCAACGCCTCAAGGAGGGCGCCGAGAAGGCGAAGATCGAACTGTCCGCCTCGGCGCAGACCGAAGTCAATCTGCCCTATATCACCGCCGACTCCGGCGGCCCCAAGCATCTCCATATGAAGCTGACGCGCGCCAAGCTGGAATCGCTGGTGGACGATCTGCTGCAAAAAACCCTCGGCCCGTGCCGAGTCGCGCTCAAGGACGCCGGGCTGAAAGCCGCCGATATAGACGACATCATTCTGGTCGGCGGGCAGACGCGCATGCCCAAGGTGCACGAGGTGGTCGCGAATTTCTTCGGCAAGGAGGCGCGCCGGGACGTCAACCCCGACGAGGCGGTGGCCGTTGGCGCCTCCATTCAAGGCGGCGTGCTTGGGGGGGAAGTCAAGGACGTGCTGTTGCTCGATGTAACCCCGCTTTCCCTCGGCATTGAAACGCTCGGCGGCGTGATGACCAAACTGGTGGAGAAGAACACCACCATTCCCACCAAGGCGAGCCAGATTTTCTCCACCGCCGACGACAACCAGAATGCGGTTACCGTGCATGTATTGCAGGGCGAACGCGAGCTGGCCGGCGGCAACAAGTCTCTGGGTCGATTCGACCTCACCGAAATCCCACCGGCGCCGCGCGGCGTGCCGCAGATCGAGGTGTCCTTCGATATCGATGCCAACGGCATCCTGCATGTCTCCGCCAAGGACAAGGCGACCGGCAAGGAAAACAAGATCGTGATCAAGTCCAGTTCCGGCCTGTCCGAGGAGGAGATCGGCAAGATGATCAGCGACGCCGAGGAACACGCCGATGAAGATCGCAAGGCGCGCGAGTTGGTGGATGCGCGCAATCAGGGCGAGGCCATGCTGCACGGCGTGCGCAAATCCATCTCGGAGTTGGGCGACAAACTCGACGCCGATGAAAAGCGCAAGATCGAGGACGCCGTCGGCGAGCTGGAAGAATCTCTCAAGGGCGACGACAAGGAAACCATCGACGCCAAAACGCAGGCACTGACGCAGGCGAGCCACAAGTTGGCCGAGCAAATCTACGCCCAAGCGCAGGAAACGCAGAGCGCGGCGGGCGGCTCCGACGAATCCGGCGCTCAATCTACCGACGATGTGGTGGACGCGGAATTCGAGGAAGTCGGCGACAAGGAAAAAGAAAAGGAAAACTGAGTCGGGAAGTCGGCACTAATTCGGTGCTAAGTTGGTGCTGAAAAAAATATCTCAATCGGGCGGGGTCTGCGCATCCCGCCTTTGTTTATGTGGTTTGCGTGGTTTGTGAACGGGTATGGCTAAGCGCGATTACTACGAAGTGCTCGGCGTCAATCGAAACGCCGACGGCGATGAGCTGAAAAAGGCTTATCGCCGTCTTGCGATGAAATTCCACCCGGATCGCTCGCAGAACGACGCCGAGGCCGAGGCGCGCTTCAAGGAGGCCAAGGAAGCATATGATGTGCTGAGCGACGCCCGCAAACGTTCCGCTTACGACCAATTCGGCCACGCCGGCGTGGACTCGGCTCACGGCGCGGCGGCGGGCGGCGGTGCCGGTGGTTTTGGCGATATTTTCGGCGATATTTTCGGCGACATCTTTGGCGGCGGCGGTGGCGCCCGTCGCCGCACCCACGGCTCCGACCTGCGCTACGATCTCGAATTGACGCTGGAAGAGGCGGTTAACGGCGTAGACAAGCAGATCCGCGTGCCGAAAATGGTCAACTGCGCCACCTGCAACGGCTCCGGCTGCCGTCCCGGTTCCGAGGCCAAGACCTGCACCGCCTGCAACGGCCGCGGCCAAGTGCGAATGCAGCAGGGCTTCTTTTCGGTCCAACAAACCTGCCGGCAATGCCACGGTCAGGGCAGCATCATCACCGACCCCTGCCTGTCGTGCAACGGGCGCGGCAAGGTGCGCGACGAGAAGACTCTGTCGGTGAAAATTCCCGCCGGCGTGGACGAGGGCGATCAGGTCAGGCTGAGCGGGGAGGGCGAGAGTATCTCCCCCGGCGGCAGTGCGGGAGACCTCTATGTGCAGGTGCGCATCAAGCCCCACCAGATTTTCCAGCGAGACGGCGACAACCTGTATTGCGAAGTGCCGGTGAGTTTCACCACCATGGCCCTCGGCGGCACCCTCGAAATCCCCACCCTGTCGGGCCGCGCCAAACTCAAGGTGCCGGCGGAAAGCCAATCCGAGAAGATATTCCGGCTGCGGGGGAAGGGGGTTCGCAATGTGCGCAACGGCAATCAGGGCGACCTGTATTGCAAGGTGGTGGTCGAGACGCCGATCAACCTGACCGCGAAGCAGAAGGATTTGATTCGGGAATTCGGGCGCAGCATCTCCGCCGGCGGCGATCGCCACGCGCCGCGCAGCAGTTCGTGGGCGCACAGAATCAAGACTTTCTTCGACGATCTGGTGGCGTGAAGGCTCTGGCCGGATGGTCGGGCGCCTGTTGACGCGACCGCCGTCTCCCATTTCCGCCCCCGCCCCGCCGCCCCGCCGCCTTGAGCCAATCCGCCAGTTTCGCCGCGCTTGCGCCGCAAGGCGTTTTCCACCGTTCGATCACCGGTTTCATTCCCCGCACCGCCCAGCGGGAGATGGCGGCGGCGGTGGAGGAAACCCTCGCCCACGGCGGCGTTCTGGTGGTTGAATCGGGCACCGGCACCGGCAAGACTTTCGCCTATCTGGCGCCGCTACTGCTCAGTGGCCGCCGCGCCATCATCTCCACCGGCACGCGCCATCTGCAGGAACAGATATTCAAGTGCGACCTGCCGCAGGTCGGCGGCGTGCTCAACCTACCGGTGGACGCGGCTCTGCTCAAGGGGCGGGCGAACTACCTGTGCCGCTATCGCCTCAAACTGCAGGCGCATCAAGCGGAATTGCTCGACGAGGACGAAACCGAATCCATCCGCCGCATCGAACAATGGGCGGCGGCCACTCGAGACGGCGACATTGCCGAGGTGCCCAGCCTCGGCGAAGAATCCCCCCTGTGGAAACTGGTCACCTCCACCGCCGACAACTGCCTCGGCCGCCAATGCCCCGACTTCAACGGCTGCTTCGTCGTCAAGGCGCGGCAGCGAGCCATGCAGGCCGACATCGTGGTGGTCAACCACCACCTATTTTTTTCCGACCTGACCCTGAAGACCGAGGGGTTTGGCGAGTTGCTGCCGCAGCACGATGCGGTGGTATTCGACGAAGCCCACAGCATTGCCGCCGTCGCCTCGGATTTTTTCGGCATCTCACTTTCCGATAGGCAGATCGGCGAGCTGGGTCGAGATGCGCTCGCGGCGGAATCTGACGAGCAAAGCGGGGTGAAATTCGCCCCCGAGGTGGCGCGGCTGGAGAAGGCACTGAAACACCTGCGGCGGGCGAGCCAACCGTTCGCCGGCCAATCCATCGACTTCGACTCCCTGCAAAACGCCCGTTTTGATGAAGCCTGCGAGGGATTGCGGCAGGCTCTCGAACGCTGCCAACAGGCACTCGCTCTGGCCGCGCCCGCCGGCGAAGGGCTTGGGAGATGCCACGCGCGCTGCCTGTCGATTCAGGAGCGTTTCGAGACTTGGCTGCAGGGCCGCGACAGCAATCTGGTGCGCTGGGCCGAGGTGGGCCCCCGCCGATTTCGCCTGCATGGGACGCCGTTGCAGATCAGCCGGCGTTTTGCCGAACTGGTGGAGGACAGCCGAGCCGCTTGGATTTTCACCTCCGCCACCCTCGCGGTCGGCGATGATTTTTCCGCGTTTTGCAGCCGTCTGGGATTGCACGACGCCCACACCCGACGCTGGGCCAGCCCCTACGATTTTTCCAAAAACGCGCTGCTCTACCTGCCTAAGTGCCTGCCGGACCCGCGCGAACCGAGCTACGCCGAGGCTCTGAGCGAAGTCATCGCCGGAGTGCTCGGCGCCAGTCGCGGGCGTGCGTTCTGCCTGTTCACCAGTTACGAAATGATGCAGCGGGTACACCAACAGCTGCACGCCGCCGACTGCGCCTGGCTCATCCTGCTGCAGGGGCAGGCGCCGAGAGGCGAATTGCTCAGTAGGTTCCGCCGCGAAGACCATTCGGTGCTGTTCGGCACTTCGAGTTTCTGGGAGGGGGTCGATGTGGTCGGCGAGCGCCTGTCCTGCGTCATCATCGACAAACTGCCCTTCGCCCCGCCAACCGAGCCGGTGTTGAAGCACCGATTGCGCGTCTGGGAAGAGGAGGGCGGCAACCCGTTCATGGACATTCAAATCCCCGAGGCGGTGATCGCCCTGAAGCAGGGCGCTGGGCGCCTGATCCGCTCGGAAAGCGATCGCGGCGTGCTGGTGCTGTGCGATCCCCGGTTGGTTTCCAGAGGGTACGGGCGGTTGTTCCTCGCCAGTTTGCCGGGCATGGCGGTTACCCGGGAAATGGACGAAGTGGCCGGGTTTTTCACCGCTGCCGATTCCCACTCCGATGACCTCGCATAACCTCAAAATTCTGGCGATCGACACCGTCACCGAAGTTTGCTCGGTGGCGTTGAATTTGCACGGCGCGGTAACCCAGCGGCTGGAAATCGCCGCCGGTCATTCCAGATTGGTGCTGGGCATGGCGCAAACCCTGCTGCGGCAATGCGGGCTCACCCTCGATCAGCTGGATGCGCTCGCCGTGGACATCGGCCCCGGTTCCTTCACCGGCACGCGCATCGGCATCGGCGTCGCGCAGGGGTTGGCGTTTGGCGCTGGGCTCAAGGTCATTCCGGTACGATCGTTGGAAGCGCTTGCTCACGCCCAGCCGAATGAAACGGTGCTGCCCGCCATCGACGCGCGCATGGGGCAGATCTACCACGGCCTCTATCGCACGCCGGACGGGGTGTTGCAGACCATTGGTGAACCCGCGCTGGCGGAGCCGGCGCAGCTGGCGCGCCCGCAACAAGGGGGAATTGTGGGTGTCGGCAGCGCCTGGGATCGATACGCGCCGATGTTGCTGGAAGCGACCGGCGGGGCGGTGTCGAAATGGCTGGCGGGACGCCACCCGGAAGCGCGCGCGGTATCGCAGGTGGCCGCGGCACGCGGCCTGATCGAGGCGGTTTCGCCGTTGGATCTGATCGCCTGCTATGTGCGCGAGGAAGTCGCCGAGCGACCCTCGACACCGCCCGACGCAGGCTGATGTCCCCCGTGCCGCCGCTCACCCGGGGGCGGCCAGAATCACCTCGCTGACGAATCGCGTGCCGAAATACGCCAGCGCGAGGAAGCCGAATGCGGCGATCGTCCAGCCGGCGGCAGTGCGCCCACGCCAGCCGAACGCTCGGCGCCCGATGAGCAGCCCGCCGAAACCGCCCCACGCCAGCAGCGCCAGCAGGATGTGGTGGTTGAATCGCAGCAACACGCCGTAATTCTGCCAAGTGTTGATCATGCCGGTAACCAGATTGACGCTCAGCAGGATGAAGCCGAGCAGGATGAGCTGAAACAGGTTCGATTCCATGGTCTCCAGCGCCGGCAGCGCCGGGAATAAACGCCCGGGCCTGGGTTGGCGCAACTGCCTTTCCTGCAGCGCCAAGAGCAGCGCCTGCGCGAAGGCGATGCTCAATACGCCGTAGGCGGGGATGGCAATGGCGATGTGTTGGCCGATGTCGCGCGGCAGGTTTTCCAAAAGGAGCGGGTCGCCGGGCAGAAGCCAGCCGACCACCAGCCCCATCAACCCGGACGGCATCACGATCAGGCCGAGATTGAGGATGCGCTTCTTGGCGAGGGAAGCAACGAGGAACAGCGCCACGCCCATCCATGTAACCAACGACACCACGTGGCCGAGGGCCAGATTGATCGTGCCGTGGTCGTAGCCGCTGCGATATAATTGCATCCCGTGCAGCCATACCACCACCGCCGCCAGCATCCGCACCGCCGCCGCGCCGGTCGTTTTCGAGAAAGTGCCATGGCCGGTCGCGCGCAACCAGAGCAACCAACTGACGGCAACATAAAGACAAATCGCAATGGCGATCACCGGTAGCATAATGGATGTGGACGGCGCAATCGTGAAGGGCGGGTCGGCTGATTATACACCGCGCCCGCTGCGCCAAAGACGCCAGCCGCACTGATAACATCCCGGCCATGTTTGGAATTCAACGACAAATTACGCTCGGCCTTGAGTAATCTGCGCGGTGTTGGCTGTTTTGTCGAGAGTTAGCATCGCTGGTGCCCTGATCGAGGTTCGCGTTGCCCTGTTGTAGCGGGCCGTCCCGCGAATTCCGGGGATGGGTGGTGGGCTGGCGTTGGGAGTGAGGCGGAGTGCAAGGTGGGTCGCGGTGTGGTCGAGCGAATGGTGGTGGAAGGGGGTACTGACAGGCTTTTGACCGTGCCGACTAGAACAATGAATCCGATATGGTAAACAGACGATGAAAACGACGGTGATTGGAATCGACTTCGCGACCGAACCGGCTAAGACTGGGTTGGCGAGGGCAACGGTGGACGACAAAAGTAAGGCGGAACTACATGAGGCATTCACCGCGACAGCCGTGCGCAGGAAACGGGTGGACTTCGTTGCCCGCTGGATACAGGAGAGCAACGATAAAGCACCTGTCCTGATCGCGATTGATGCGCCTTTGGGCTGGCCCGATTCGATGCGAACCGAACCTTTCACCTCACATGTGGTTGGGCAACCCGTCGGGGTGTGCGCAGATATGCTTTTCGCACGCGCGACCGACCGACAGATCAAAGATCGTCTCGACAAGAAACCACTGGAAGTCGGTGCCAACCTGATCGCGCGCACGGCGCATGGTGCGCTGGAATTTCTCTCCTGCCTCAGTAAGGAATTGTGGGTTCCCGATAATCAGTTGCCATTGGCTTGGTCGCCACAGGACATTGGGCGACAACCTTGCTCTGTAATCGAGGTGTATCCAGCGGCGACTATGCTGGCTCATTGCATTCCGACTGATAACTACAAAAAGTGCAATGATGCCCGCAAGAAAATCATCGAATTGATACTAAAAAAGGGCTTGTCGCGCAAGATGGAATACGATCTAGCCAAGAACGACCACGTGGTAGATGCTATGGCCTGTGTCCTCGCGGGATTGGATTTCCTCGCCGGGCGTGCCGTTGGGCCGCCTGACGGCAAGACGCGCAGACTGGCGGAGAAAGAGGGCTGGATATGGGCAGCGGAAAAACGGAAATCCGAAAATTGAAGGGGCTATTGCAGACGCATAAAGTGAATCGTGGTAAGGCCGAGCGAATGGCGGCGAAATGGCGCACGGACACGCATTCGACCCCGCCGATTTCCGCGACTCGATGGAGCAGAGGGGGGCGGCGGCCCGGTGGTTTGCCGGGAGCGGGGTGCGGTTCGATTGTGTCGTGTGGGGGCAGACTGGGGTACAATAGCCGCCGAATTTCCCCATTTCATTGAGATACCGACACCGGAGCGCGGAAAATCATGACAGAATTTGAAGCAATAAAAGCAGAAATTGATCGGGCAAGAGAACAATTGCTTGACTTGGGAAATAGAAATCCGCTAATCAATTTCAACCCACCGATGACTACCCGGAGCGTCATTGAGGTGAGTAATGATTCATCTGATAGGGTGTTTCGGGCTTTATGCATTGATCGACAAACGATGAGATTTGTTCCCTTGCCTGATTCCGAACAGCGCGATGAAGAAGTTTTGATCGTTCAAAGTCCGTTGGAAGCTTATCTAGCAGATAGCGCGAGAAAAAATGATACTTATAACAGTAGTCCACAAAATACCGATAAAGAGTTGCAAACCAATTGCACTGAACAACGGCTAAACCTTTGTTTAATTAACATGAATCGCCTTGCAAAAACTTGGATTGAAGAACAAGGCGTGAATACACTATATTTGTCGATTGGTATGCTGAAATGGAACAACCCTGATCGTGCAAACCGTAGTCAACAATCACCTGTGTTATTGATCCCTGTAGAACTCAAACGCGACAGAGCAGAATTTCGCATTAGTTACAATAATGGTGATGAACTAGCCGCTAATATATCGTTGCAAGCCAAACTAGCAGAAGTTAATATTGGTATAACATGGCCAGATGTAATCACGGAAAACGATGTATTTGAAGATTTTGACATCAATACATATTTTGAAAATTGTAATGAAGCGATCAATGAAAAAATAGGTTGGGAAATAGACAAAAACTCCATATACTTAGGATTTTTTGCTTTCCGTAAATACGTCATGTATAAAGATCTTGACACGGAGGACTGGGATGAAAATTCAATTGCTCAAGACTCAGTGCTGATGCGTTTACTTGGATCGGGTTTTTCTGGTGATCATGGGGCGGTAATTCCAGAAAATGTTTCACTAGACGGGAAGTTGCCACCTGAAAAATTGTTTCAGGTAATGAAGTCTGATAGTTCACAAACAATTGTGTTAGCTGAGGCTCGAAGCGGTAAAAACATGGTTGTTCAGGGACCTCCTGGAACTGGAAAATCACAAACTATTGTAAATCTAATTGCACAAATGGTTGCTGAGGGGAAAACAGTTTTATTTGTAGCGGAAAAATTAGCAGCCCTGGAAGTTGTACAGCGCCGTTTAGAATCTGAGGGGTTGGGCAGAATTATGCTCGAGTTGTATAGCAATAGAACTAGCAGAAAAAACTTTATTGATCAGCTAAGAAAAGCAAAGAATTCTGATGAACCAATCGAACCTACAGGATTCGAAGAAAATTTAGAAGAATTGAAAAATTTAACTGAAGAATTAAACAAGCATCGTGAATTAATTAACGAACCTATTGGAGAATCAAATATTTCTCCATTTAGTATATTTGGTCATTTGTTGTACATGAAAAGAAAATTCGATAAAACGCCGATATTAAATACTGACGGTTGGGAAAACTGGAGTTCCGCTGAATATAACCAAATAGAAAATAAGGTCCGAGAATTTCAAAATATTCTGAACGAAATTGGTGAATTTTCCAAACATCCTTTTCGGGATTCGACGCTTGAAAAAATCGGTACTAATACAAAACAAGAGATTGAAGAATTATCTCGTGGTGTTAAAGATTATTTGCGCGTTCTACAGAAGGAGTTGAATTTGTTAAATCATCTGGAAATGGACGATAGTTTTAGTCTAAACGAAATTGACACTTTAGTAGTATTAAACGGGTTGAAAAAATTTCAAAATAAATGGTGGCGCTGGTTTTGTAGTGATTATCGATCTGCTATCAGAAAGATTAAATTACTGTGGCGTGCCAAGCAAGCGGAAGAAGATAAAGCACGCTTGCAATTATTGGAAAATGCTGTATCTCGCCTTGACAGTGATATTGACGAACTTGCAGTATCGCTTTGTAATTATCAGAATAAATTAAATCAATTATTGAAATTTCTACAAATTGACAAACAGCGTTGTTGTCCAGATATTGGCTTCAATGATTATTCGTTGTCCGAACAATTTAAGTTTCTTTCCGATTGGTGTGACAACTCGGAAAAGTTGGTCCGAATGACACGTTTTAATTTTGCGTTAAATGAGATCGAGAAAAATGAGATCGAGAATAAAGTTTTAGGGAATATAGCGAAAATTTCTATCGAGTGGAGCGATGCGGCTGACCGCGATAATCTAGCTGATTTGGTAAGGGCAGCTTGGTATGAGTCTTTGTGGGAAAAATGCACCAAAGAAAATTCTCGACTCAACAGATTTAGTGCACAAAATGCCAATAATCAAATAGAATCTTTTAGAGAATCTGACGAAACTATGTTGAATCATAATAAAACACGTGTTCTCAAAGAACACTACAATAGATTACCACGCGCTGATGATCCTGGAATGTCAATTTTGGAGCAACAGTTTTATAGACGTAATCGCTATCGGCATATCAGAAAATTAATGTGTGACGCAGGGCACACTATTCAAAAAATAAAACCAGTATTTATGATGAGTCCTTTTTCCGTTTCTAGCTATCTTCCACGCGGCCTGGGTTCAATGAAATTTGATGTGATTATTTTTGATGAGGCCAGTCAGGTGCGGCCGGTAGATGCTTTTGGCGCTTTAATGCGCGGGAAACAGGTGATTGCAGTCGGTGATGAAAAACAACTCCCGCCAACTACATTCTTTGAAAGAATGCAAAACAATGAAGATGCCGATGATGAGGAAGATTTAAATGCAGTTGATGATATTGAAAGCATTTTGGCACTGCTTCAGTCAAAGGGAGCATTTAGTACAATGTTGCGTTGGCATTATCGAAGTCGGCATGATTCTCTCATTAGATATTCGAATCATGGATTTTATGGTAACAGGCTGATCGTTTTTCCTGTGGCAGAACAAACGACAGAAAATATAGGGCTACAATTTGTTCATCTTGGTCGGGATGAAAGTATTTATGAGGGGCAAGGAAAAAATACAAGCGAAGCGAAATATGTCGCTGAAAGAGTAAAACAACATATATTCAATCAACAGCATATTCCTGATTCTCATAAACAAACTTTAGGGGTCGTGGCTTTTAGTTTGTCTCAATCTAGAGAAATTAATGATCAGATAGAAATTTTACGCCTCAAGGAACCAGAGTTTGGAGAACTTTATAACAATCCACCTCGAGATGAAGAACCGTATTTTGTTAAAAATCTAGAAAATGTTCAGGGGGACGAGCGCGATGTCATCTTTATTAGTGTCGGTTATGGGTACAACGCCCAAAGGAACATTGGGATGAATTTGGGGCCGCTCAATAGGCAAGGTGGTGAACGACGACTTAACGTCCTAATTACTAGAGCACGATCGAAATGTGTTGTTTTTTCCAATATGACTGCTGACAACATGAATATAGAAAGGATAAACGCGGAGGGTGTAAGACATTTGAAAGGTTATCTAAATTTTGCAGAAAATCAGATACTTGATGGGCCGAGGCCAACTGGAAGAGAACCGGACAGTCAGTTTGAAATTGATGTCGCCGAGTCCATAAGGGAAGAAATAGGATGGGAGGTTGACTGCCAAGTGGGTTCTAAAGAGTACTACATTGATTTGGCTGTCAAAGACAGGGAAAGAGACGGACGCTATATTTTGGCGGTTGAATGCGATGGCGCATCTTACCATAGCTCCCGTTGTGCACGTGATCGAGATTTGCTCCGCCAAGCGAAGTTGGAGGATGATGGTTGGAAATTTCACCGCATATGGAGCCAAAGCTGGTTTTATGAAAGAGAAACCGAAATACAAAAACTAAAACAGGCGATTGAGGAAGCACAAAGCAACGCAAATGCCGAGCATCATGTTTGACCAACTCAGCGAAAAACTACGCTCGACCTTCCGCAACCTGCGCGGCGTTGGTCGTCTGTCGGAAGACAATATCGCCGACGCCATGCGCGAAGTCCGTGTTGCCCTGTTGCAAGCGGATGTTTCCCTCGAGGTAACCCGCAGTTTTATCGAACAGGTGAAAACCCGCGCTCTCGGTCGCGAGGTGCTGGAGAGTTTGTCCCCGGGCCAAGCCGTGATCGCGGTGGTGCAAGAGGAATTGGTTCGTCTCATGGGGGACGCCAACGACGCCTTGAATTTGTCGGCGTCGCCGCCGGTGGTCATCCTCGTGGCCGGTTTGCAGGGCGCCGGTAAAACCACTACCGTCGGCAAACTGGCGAAAATGCTGAAGCAGCGCCACGGCAAGAATATCCTGCTGGCCAGCGCCGATGTGCATCGTCCGGCGGCAGCCGAGCAGCTGCGGCTACTGTCCATCGAGGCGCAGGCGCACTTCTATCCGAGCGATCCGAGCGAGGGAGCGCGCGACCCGGTCGAGATCGCCCGCGCGGCGGTCGCCCAATCTCGCAAATCGGCGGCGGATGTGGTGATCATCGACACCGCCGGGCGGCTGCATGTAGACGCGGACATGATGACGGAAATTCGGCGCATTCATCAGGCCGTAAACCCGTTGGAAACCCTGTTGGTGGTGGACAGCATGAGTGGTCAGGACGCGGTTCATAGCGCGCGGGAATTCGATCGAGCGCTGGTCATCACCGGCGTGGTGCTGACCAAAACGGACGGAGACGCTCGCGGCGGGGCGGCCCTCTCCATCCGCCACGCCACCGGCAAGCCCATCAAATTCCTCGGAGTCGGCGAGGGCATGGACGCGCTCGAGCCGTTTCACCCGCAGCGGGTCGCCTCGCGAATTCTGGGGATGGGCGATGTGCTGTCGCTGGTGGAGGAGGCGGAGCGCAAGGTGGATCGCGACAAAGCCGAACGAATGGCGGCGAAAATGGCGCGCGGACACGCCTTCGACCTAACCGATTTCCGCGACCAGATGGAGCAGATGGAGCAGATGGGCGGGATGTCGGCTCTGCTGGAAAAACTGCCCGGCGCAAACCAAATGCCGCAAAAAGCCCTGAACCAATTCGGCGGCCACCAATCCGCCCGCAACATCGCCATAATCAACTCCATGACCCCCCACGAACGCAGATTTCCGGCAGTACTGCGCGCCTCCCGCAAACAACGCATCGCCCGCGGCGCAGGCGTTCAGGTGCAGGAGGTCAACCGGCTGTTGAAGCAGTTTTTGCAGATGCAGAAAATGATGAAGAGAATGAAGCGGAAGGGGGGTGTGGAGCGGATGATGGGGCAGATGGATCAGTTCAAGCACGGCGGGCCGGGTGGGATGCCGGGGGCAGGGTGGTGATCAGGTTCGATTGTGTCGGGTGGGAGCGGGCTGGGGTACAATAGCCGCCGAAACCGCCGAATTTCCCCATTCACCGAACACGCCGCCACCGGGAGACCGAAAATCGACACCTCGCCCAAAGAAACCCGCTTCCTCAACGCGCTGGAATCGCTGTTCACCGGCGCCGAGGTGGAAGGGGAATCCGGCTTCGTCAACCTGATGCGGATGAAGCGCGCATGGTTCCACTCCCTGCGCCCGAAACTGATGGAGGCGATCGCCCAGCGCGCCGAAACGGACACCCCGTTCCGCGAGGAATTGTTCGACAAGCTGTACACCTTCTTCAACAGATATTTCTGCGAAAGCGGCTCCATCTATTTCCGCCACCTGTCCGCATTTTCCCGCGTCTACGAGCGCGTCTACGAGGACGGGCAGGATGTCGCGCTGTCGTGGAAAACGCGGATGCTCTACTATGTGAAATCCGATGTATTGGTGCGCTCCATGCCGGTCGAATTGCAAGATCGGGGGGAATATCGGATTAGCAAATTATTCTACTTCGACGCTTCCCAAGTGGAGCACAAGCAGAATAACGAGAAGCGCGAATTCGTCTTTGAATTCGATAAGGTGGTTGAGGAGAAGGGGGTGCGGGTCGTACATCTCAAGGTCGCCTATTCCCAACGCGGCGCGAGAACGAAAATAAACGAGATTCTCAAGGAGTCCCGCGCCGGCGGCGTTCCGCTGAGCGATGAATTGCTGCAACGAGCCTTCGGCATATTTCGCCGGCAAACGGAAGTGGACTTTTTCATCAACAAGGACGCACGCGGATTCCTGCGCGAGCAATTCGACCTGTGGGTGTATCAATACATCTTTCAGGAAGAAACCGTGTTCGAGGAAGAACGAATCCGGCAGATACAGGCGATCAAGGAAACCGCCTACGACATCATCGACTTCATCGCCCAGTTTGAAGACGAATTGCGCCGAGCTTGGGAAAAACCCAAATTTGCGCGTGGAGTGAATTATGTGGTTACGCTGGATAAACTGAGCGGCGAAACGCTGAAAAAAGTGACTGATCACAAGGGCGCAAAGGCGCAGATTGCGGAATGGCAGGAGTTCGGGATGGTGGATGAGAAATTTTCCATGCAGATGCTGTTCAATGGGCAGAAAAGTTTGTCGGGTGGCAACGGCATCAACGCGGATTGCAAGTTTTTGCCGTTGGACACGAAGCATTTCAAGGATTTGGAATTGGAGATTCTTGACGGGTTGGGGGATTTGGACGAGGCGTTGGATGGTGAACTGGTGCATAGTGAGAATTGGCAGGCGTTGAATACGCTGCAAAATCGGTACAAGGGGCGGGTGAAATGTATTCACATCGATCCACCGTACAACACGAAAACCAGCGGCTTTCTCTATCGGAACGAATACAAGCATTCCAGTTGGTTGACGATGATGGAGAATCGTGTGAATGCGGCGTTGGGATTGCTGTCGGAAGATGGTTCGTTTTTGTGTCATATCGATGAGCATGAGTATGAGCGGCTTCAGTTGCTCATGGGGAGTACGGGGTTGCTCGATCCGGGCACGGTGATATGGGATAAAAAGAATCCGATGATGGGTGCGAAAGGGGTTGCTACGCAGCATGAATACATATTGTGGAGGACTAGGCATGAAGGAAATTTTTATCTGAAAAATGTAAATGTTCGGTTGATTCTTGATAAATCCAAACAACTAATCCAAGAACATGGCGGCGTGAATGCCAAAGTGCGTGAACAATTCTCCAAGTGGATTGATTCCAATAAGGATTTTACGGGCGGTGAACGAGCTTATCGGTTTCTAGATGATGATGGAAGGGTTTATCAAAGCGCCGCTCTGATATGGCCAAATCCAAGCAAGCCACCCGCTCAGTTTTTTGTTCCACTAGTCCATCCTGTTACCAATAAACCTTGCCCCGTTCCTACTAGAGGTTGGTCAAGATCGCCGGAGAAAATGCAAGAATTATTGCGAAATAACGAAATCATTTTTGGGGAAGATCACACTGTACAACCTAGACGAAAGATATTTCTCAATGAAGCTACCAAACGTGCCATATCTACAGTGATTCGTGACGGGAAAAGAGGGAAAACAGAAATAAACAACCTTGGGTTGGAATTCTCTTATTGTCATCCTACTACCCTTTATGAAAGACTGATCAATGCGGTTTCATTCAATAAAAATGGGGCTGTCCTAGATTATTTTGCCGGATCGGGCACATCTGCTCATGCAGTAATCAATCTGAACAGAGAAGATGGCGGCTATCGAAAATATGTTCTCGTCGAAATGGGAGATTATTTTCACACCGTCCTACTCCCACGCATAAAGAAAGTGGTGTACTCGGCGGATTGGCGAGACGGAAACCCCATCTCGCGAAAAGGCAGTAGCCACTGCCTCAAATACTACACACTGGAACAATACGAAGAAACCCTGAAAAAATCCCACTACGAAGACGGCCAACAACTCGAACTGGACAGTTTGAAATCACCATTCGAGCAATACGCCTTCTTCGGCGACGACAAACTCGCCCACGCCGTCAAACCACAGAAAAACGGCAAACTGAAAATCAATCTCCACGCCCTCTATCCCGACTTGGACATCGCCGAATCCCTATCCAACATCCTCGGCAAACAAATCCGAAAACGCACAGAGGACACGGTAACATTCGAGGACGACAGCACGGAAAAAACCAATCCATCGAAAATGACGGAAGAGGAAAAACTTCATTTCGTATCGTTGATCAAGCCTTATTTGTGGTGGGGGGCGTGATGGCGGGATCTGTGCAAAATATCAATCCTGCGGTTTTGCAGTGGGCCAGAGAACGTAAAAACTTCTCGCTAACCGAGATTGTTGGAAAATTATCCCTCAAGTCTGTTACTGAAGAAGTAATTGATGGATGGGAAAAAGGTAGCGGGTCTCCTACCTACCCGCAACTCGAAAGACTGGCGGACTACTACCATATTCCAATCGCCGTATTTTTCTTTCCGGAATTGCCAAATGTACAGGACGCAGCGCTATCGTTACGAAGTTCTCCCGATTTCGATTTCGACTTGATTTCACATAACACGTTGGATGTTATACATCGTGTACAAGCCACGCAAATGGCCTTGAAAGAATTGAATGACGGAATCAATCCGGTTGCCTCTCCGATACATAAACTGTTTCAGTTGCACGATTCCACGGATGTTGATTTTTCTATTTTGGCAAAAGAACTGCGCGGGGAAAAATTTCTTGATATCCCATTCGATGAACAGTTGAAATGGGATAATTTCATGCAAGCGCTTGATGCGTGGAGGGATGCAATCGAAGCCAGGGGAATATTTGTTTTTCGCTGGCCGTTCAAATCCGAAGAATTGTCGGGATTTTGTCTTTATGACGAGGAGTTTCCGGTTATTTGCCTGAATAGTCAGGAGGGGAAAGGTCGGCAAATTTTCACTTTATTGCATGAACTTGTCCACCTACTGCATGGGCAGAGTAGCGTTACATCCAGCAAAGACGGGTTTGAAATAAAAAGAGATACTGTTCAACAATCCGAACATTATTTCGACGGTTTTGCCGGTTCTGTTCTTGTTCCATTGGATGATTTGAAAAAACAGATTGAAAAAGCAGATTTGGGCGAAAAATATTTCTATACCGACATGGCAAAGAGATATAAAGTAAGCCCTAAAATGGTTTTGGTTACATGCCTATTGAACTCTTTTATCTATTATGATTCTTTTAAGAATATAAAAGAAAAGTTGAGTGACTATGTTAGCAAAGCGGGGTCGGATGGTGGTGGAAACTACTACCGGACTCATGTTTCATATTGGGGAAAAGCGTTCCTATACAACATTCTGAGAAAACGCCATCAAAATAGAATCAGTGAATATGAAGTATCCCAAATATTGAATATGAAGATACAAAATATTGAAAAACTCGAAGGGTATCTCATACAAAAACAAATCGGGATGTGATTGTGTATATTTTTGATACAAGTGCCCTGATTTCGCTATTTCGAGAAGGGCGTTACGATATGGAAATTTTCCCAACCTTGTGGAAGAATTTCGATTATCTGATAAAGTCGAAAAAGATCATTTCGGTACGCGAAGTTAGACGAGAAATCGAACAAGTAGACGATAAATTAGCCGCTTGGTCAAAGGATAATAGTGAATTATTTATTCAACCAAATGACAATCAAACTAAATTTGTTAGAGAACTATTCAAGAATTCTCATGCACGAGGATTAGTGAAACATAAACAAATCGTTAGCGGTTTCCCTGTAGCAGATCCTTTTATCATAGCACTTGCGTTTGATAAGAATGGTTGCGTGGTTACCGAGGAAAAAGCAAGACCAAATGCTCCGTGCATCCCCACAATATGTGATGATCATGCTATTGAATGGGCGAGTTTGTCCGGTTTTATGCAAAAAGAAGGATGGGTTTTCTAATGAATAATCCGAATCTGGAATCCATCGTCACCTCCCTGAACTACGGCGAACTACCGGAAATCTGGCGAGTACCGAATATCGATAGGTTCTCCCCACAAAAGACCCTGTACGACTACCAACGTTCAGCATTGGAAAACGCGGCGCGGGCGTTGTATCGGTATTACGAGCAACAACACGACTGGCACGCAGGCGAAAGCGTAGACGCCAACACCACGCGCAAATTGAATTTCGCAACCCAGTACGGCTACCCATCCGGCCCGCTTGCGCCGCTCACCTTGCATCGGGACAAGAGTCCGGTATTCGACATACTGTCGGAGTTCATCGAACCCCACCTCGACCAGATCCCGTATCATCACCTGATCAACCGTCTCTGTTTCTGGATGGCCACGGGCAGCGGCAAAACCTTGGTCATGATCAAGCTGATCGAGTATCTACACCATCTGATACAACACGGCGAGATACCCCCGCACAATGTATTGCTCCTCGCACCTAGTCCGCACCTGCTTGGGCAGATACGGCGAACCGTTGACGAATTCAACAGTGCCGGCGGATTGCAGATCGATCTACTCCCTTTGCGGCAGGCAGGTCGGGCGCCGTATCAACGCCGACTTGGGGATGCGTTGACTGTGTATTACCATCGCAGCGACAACCTGTCCGATGTGCACAAGGAGGCGATGACCGACTACCGAGTGTATGAAAACGGCGGCAAGTGGTATGTGTTTCTCGATGAGGCGCACAAGGGCGGGAAAGAAGATTCCAAGCGGCAGGCATATTACGCGGTGATGGCGCGGCAAGGTTTTCTATTCAACTTCTCCGCGACCTTCACGGACGAGGAAGACATCCTGACAACGGTCAAGAAATACAATCTGGAAGAGTTCGTCCGAAACGGACACGGCAAGCATGTATATTTGAACGAGGAAGAATATACGGCATTCAATAAACGGAACACGGAGATCAGCCACGAGGAACGCAAGAAGATCGTCTTGAAGTCGCTGATCACGCTTGGCTATGTTTCCCTGCGGGTGAATGAATTGCGCGAGGGAACCGGTTTGCCGCAGCTGTATCACCAGCCGTTGATGTTGACTCTTGTAAATTCCGTCAATACCGTCATTGAAAACGAGCGAAACGACTTGTGGGCGTTCTTTCAGACCCTACGGGAGATCGCCACGGGTGAGATCGACGAGCAATTTTTCAAGGCCGCAAAGTTGGAGCTGATCACCGCTTGGAGAAATGCACGACTTCTCTTCCGCGAGAACGGCGCCGGACTCGTCGGCACCGATGAGACCACCATTCAACGGATGCGGCTGACCGATTTGCGCGAGGCGGTTCTTCGCGCGCGCAGAAGGGGGGCGTTGCAGTTCATTCGCAGTAACGACAACAAGGAGTTGGCGTTCCAGATGAAAAATGCCGATGCGCCGTTCGCCCTGATACGCATAGGCGATACCACCAAGTGGCGCAACAATCTGCTGGCAGGATTCGAGGAAACCACCGCTTTGCAGAAAAAATCGTTTTTCGACGAGTTGGAGAAGAGTCCGATCACCATCCTGATGGGTTCCCGTTCCTTCTTCGAAAGTTGGGATACCAATCGTCCCAACGTGATCAATTTCATCAACATCGGCGGTATAGACGCGAAGAAGTTTGTCGTGCAATCGGTCGGGCGGGGGGTGCGTATTGAAACATTGCCTGGTCGACGTCGACGTTTTTCCCATTTGTCGAACTGCGCGGAAAAGGACTCAATCCAACCGTATCACGACAAGGTGCAACCGGCGGAAACCCTGTTTCTGTTTGCCACCAATCGCACTGCCGTTGCGACCGTGTTGGCCGGGTTGGAAGCGGAGAAAAGTTCCGCTTTCGAGGTATTGGAAGGTTTTGAAAAAGCGCCGAGAGCGAAGGTCGGTGATCAGGAGATGGAGTTGCTGGTTCCCGAATATCGGGAAACGCAGGGTAGCATGGCGATGCCGGCGAGATTCGCCATGAGTCAGGAAACTTTGGACAGATTGACCGGCTGGTTTGAAAAAACATCGGACTCGGTGTTGGCGGTGCGAGACGGACTGGCAACCTCCGAGATCACCGGATTGCGAAACATGATCGAGCAAACGGATCGAGTGCGAATCAAACCGGACAAGTGCTATGCGAGGTTGCCTTTTCTTCAAGATCGCCTGATATCCCACTTGGCCCTGAAACCGCAGGATTCCGATGTGCGGGAATTGAATGATACGGATATCGTTCATTTCCGTCATGTCAGCGTGCATCCGGAATATGTCCGCGAGTTGACAAATCATCTGAATCAGGTTGCGCACGGACGATCATCCGATGAGGAAATCGTAGCATTGACCGAGAAACTGGCAAGCAGGGAGATAACGCGAGAAGAATTCAACAAGCATGTTGCGGGTGAAGACGAAATCACTTTCAAAAATCTGCGAATCAAAAAAATCGCGCGGCATTACTACTTACCGGTGATATTGGGAGACGAAACATCCGACTACATTCGCCACATAATCAAGGTGAAAAGCGAAGTAAAATTCCTCGAAGCGCTGGAAAAGTGGACTCAACGGAACGAAGTGCCGTGGGACGCCTGGATGTTCAGCAAGATCGATGAATCCCTCGATGAAGTGTATCTCCCATACTACAACGCCGAGCAAAACGACTACAGCAGATTCCTGCCGGACTTCGTGTTCTGGATGTGTCGGGGGAACGAATATCGCATCGTGTTCGTCGATCCCAAGGGGAGCGCGCACGCTTCCGCCTACCGGAAAATCGATGGCTACAAGGTGTTGTTCGAGCAGAAGCAGGCGGGGGATTCGATTCGTGAATTCTCGTACGGAAAGCGCTGGAAGGTGTCGGTAGGTCTGCTGATGTACAACGCCGAGGCGCAGCCGCCGCAGGCATACCAACGCTACTGGGCCGACGACCCGGCTCGCATTTTCCACCCCGCCTAGCCGCCCCCCGCCGCCCGCCAATCCCCGCCCCCTGTTTATTTGCCGCCCCCTTGCCGCTATACTCCCCATTCCTTTCCCGCAATCGAATACTCAGGTGCAAAGTGGCAACGACCGGCGCTGACATTCTCATCCGCTGTCTGCAGGACGAGAATATCGAGTTCATTTTCGGCTACCCCGGCGGGGCGGCGTTGCATATCTACGACGCGCTCTATCGGCAGGACAAGGTCAAGCACATCCTCGTGCGGCACGAGCAGGGCGCGACTCACGCCGCCGACGGCTATGCCCGCTCCACCGGTCGGCCGGGGGTGGTGCTGGTAACCTCCGGGCCGGGGGTGACCAATACCGTTACCGGGCTTGCCACGGCCTACATGGACTCCATCCCCATGGTGGTCATCACCGGGCAGGTGCCGTCCACCTTGATCGGCGACGATGCCTTTCAGGAGGTGGACACCGTCGGCATCACCCGCCCGTGCGTCAAGCACAATTTTCTGGTGAAGAATGTGGACGACATCGCCGCCACCATGAAAAAGGCGTTCTACATCGCCACCTCCGGGCGCCCCGGGCCGGTGGTGGTCGATGTGCCCAAGGACATCACCAACGAGATCGCCGAATACCATTATCCGGAGAGCATTCATCTGCGCTCCTACCAGCCGCGCACCAAGGGGCACGGCAAGCAGATCGCTCGCGGCGTGGATTTGCTGTTGGCGGCGAAGCGGCCGATCATCTACACCGGCGGCGGCGCGGTGCTCGGCGAAGCCCACCGACCCCTGCGGGAATTGGTCGATATGCTCGGTTTCCCCTGCACCACCACCCTCATGGGGCTGGGCGCCATCGCCGCCTCCAACCGCTATTTCCTCGGCATGTTGGGCATGCACGGCACCTACGAGTCCAACATGGCCATGCACGACTGCGATGTCATGCTGGCGGTGGGCGCCCGTTTCGATGATCGGGTTACCGGCGATCTGGAAAAATTCTCGCCCGACACGCGCATCGTGCAGATCGATATCGACCCTTCGTCCATCGGCAAGAACGTCGCGGTGGAAGTGCCCATAGTCGGCCATTGCAACGATGTGCTGGCGGAAATGGTGAAACGGGCGACGCCTCGTCTCGACGAGATCGACCGCCCGGCGCTGGCGCAATGGTGGCGGCAGATCGAGCAGTGGAAGTCCCTCGACTCCCTCGCATACACCCCCAGCGACGAAGTGATCAAGCCGCAATATGTGGTGCAGAAGATGATGGAAATCACCGCCGGCGAAGCGTTCGTTACCTCCGATGTGGGGCAGCACCAGATGTGGGCAGCGCAGCATTACGGTTTCGACGAGCCGCGCCGATGGATCAATTCCGGCGGCCTCGGCACCATGGGTTTCGGCTTGCCGGCGGCCATGGGCGTGCAGATCGCCCATCCCGGCGAGATCGTCGCCTGCATCACCGGAGACGCCAGCATCATCATGTGCATTCAGGAGCTGTCCACCTGCAAGCAATACGATCTGCCGGTGAAGATCATCAACCTGAACAACCGCTACATGGGCATGGTGCGCCAGTGGCAGGAATTCTTCTACGATCGCAGATATTCCCATTCCTACATGGACGCGCTGCCCGATTTCGTCGCGCTGGCGGAAAGTTTCGGCCATGTAGGGATGCAAGTCGAAAAACCCGCCGAAGTCGATGAAACATTGCGGCGCGCCTTCGCCATGAAGGATCAACTGGTGTTCGTCGATGTGGTTACCGATCCCACGGAAAACGTCTATCCGATGATCGCCGCCGGCAAGGGGCACAATGAAATGCACCTGAAGCCGGGGCCGGGGGATGAGATGGAGCGGGAGTTGGCCTGATGCGGCGAATTCTTTCCCTGTTGCTGGAAAACGAAGCCGGCGCGCTCTCCCGCGTGGCCGGCCTGTTCTCCGCGCGCGGCTACAACATCGAATCCCTGACCGTCGCCCCCACCGATGACGACTCGTTGTCGCGCATGACCATCGTCACCCACGGCACCGACCAAATCATCGAACAGATCACCAAGCAGCTGAACAAGCTGATCGAGGTGGTCAAGCTGATCGACCTGACCGACGGCCACCACATCGAACGCGAATTGCTGTTGGTCAAGGCGGTTGCCGCCGGCAACGATCAGCGCGAGGAGGTGAAGCGCCTGAACGACATATTTCGCGGCCGCATCATCGATGTAACCGACTCCACCTATACGCTGGAACTGACCGGCAACAGCGGCAAGGTGAATGCGTTTCTCGAAGCGCTTGCCCCGTGCGAGATCGTCGAAGTGGTGCGCTCCGGCATATCCGGCATCGGCCGCGGCAAGCGCGCCTTGAAAGTATAGCCCGGTCCCGGCCATTTGCACCCACCCCATCACCCATCATCCGTTCAACCGAGTAATCACCATGAAAATCTTCTACCAGAAAGACACCAAGCCCGAATTGCTGCACGGCAAGACGGTCGCCATAATCGGCTATGGCTCTCAGGGCCACGCCCACGCCAACAATCTTCAGGACAGCGGCTTGGATGTCGTGGTCGGCCTGCGGCGGGAATCGGCTTCCCGCGCCAAGGCCGAGCGCGCCGGGCTGGCGGTCGCCGAAGTCGCCGAGGCGGTCGCCGCCGCCGATGTGGTGATGATGCTGTGTCCGGATGAATTGATGGCCGCCATCTACCGGAACGATGTGCGCGACAACCTCAAGCAAGGCGCCACGCTGGCATTCGCCCACGGCTTCAACATCCACTTCGGCTACATCGAGCCGCGAAAAGACCTCGATGTCGTCATGATCGCCCCCAAGGGCCCCGGCCACCTGCTGCGCTCGACCTTCGAAAAGGGCGCCGGCATCCCCTGCTTGGTCGCCATACACCAAGACTCCAGCGGCAACGCGCTGGCCACCTCTCTGGCCTACGCCGCCAGCATCGGCGGTGGCCGCGCCGGCATCATCCAGACCACCTTCAAGGAAGAGACGGAAACCGACCTGTTCGGCGAGCAGGCGGTACTGTGCGGCGGCGCCACCGCGCTGGTGCAGGCCGGTTTTGAAACGCTGGTGGAGGCCGGTTATGCGCCGGAAATGGCCTATTTCGAATGCCTGCACGAACTCAAGCTGATCGTCGACCTGATGTACGAGGGCGGCATCGCCGATATGCGCTATTCCATTTCCAACACCGCTGAATTCGGCGACCTGACTCGCGGGCCGAGAATCGTCAACGAGCAAACCAAGGCGGAGATGAAAAAAATCCTCGCGGAAATCCAGTCCGGCGAATTCGCGCGGGAATGGATGGACGAAAACGCCTCCGGCGGAAAACGCTTTCCGGAACTGCGCGGCAAGGCGCAGCAACACCAGATCGAGGAGGTGGGGGCGAAATTGCGCGCCATGATGTCGTGGATTGGCGAGAGCAAGGTGATCGATAAGTCGAAGAACTGAGGGGAAGGGGGATTTAGAAGCGCCAATATGAATCACCGATCATGACCACCCACCACTACCCCATCTTCGCCCCCGAAGGCCGCGTTCATCTCGTCGTCGCCGTACTCTGCGGCATCGCCGCAACTTGGTTTTTCGGCTATTGGTCCCTCATCGTCTGGCTGATGATACTCTTGGTGCTGCAATTCTTCCGCGACCCCAAGCGCCACATCAGCGACCAGCCCGGCGCCGTGGTCAGCCCGGCCAGCGGCAAGGTGGTCTCCCTCGGCGAGACGGAAAATCCCTATCTCGCCGGGGTTCGGTCGTTCAAGGTGAGCATATTCATGAACGCATTTTCGGTGCATTCCAACCTGATCCCCATCGGCGGCATCGTCGAAAAATGCTGGTATCACCCGGGCAGATTCCTCAACGCCGCGCTCGACAAATCATCCGGCGAAAACGAACGCAACGCCATCTGGATCCGAACCGGTCAGGGCGAGGACATCGTCAGCGTGCAGATCGCCGGCCTGATCGCCCGCCGCATCCTCTCATATGTGAAATCGGGGGATACGGTTGCCACCGGCCAGCGCTACGGTTTCATCCGCTTCGGCTCGCGGCTCGACCTCTACCTACCCATCGGCACCCGGCTGCTGGTCAAACTGGGGCAGCGGGTAAGATCGGGCAGCGACTTGATCGGATTTTGCCACGGCGACGACGCGGGGACGCGCCCCGCCCCCGCCCCTGTATCCGATGAATGACAAGCACGCACAACTCGGCAGCGGAAACGGAAACGGCGGCGGCGGTCGCAAGGGGATTTATTTCCTGCCGAGTTTGTTCACCACCGTCGGCTTGTTCTTCGGTTTCTACGCCATCATTCAGGCGACCCACGGAAATTTCGAGAAGGCCGCGATCGGGCTGCTCATCGCCATGATCATGGACGGCTTGGATGGGCGCGTCGCCAGATGGACCAATACCGCCAGCGATTTCGGCAAGGAATACGACAGCCTCGTGGATGTGATCGCCTTCGGCTTGGCGCCGGCGTTGGTGATGTATTTCTGGTCGCTGCAGGTGATCGGCAAAACCGGCTGGCTGACCGCATTCCTGTATGTCGCCGCCGCGGCTCTGCGTCTGGCTCGATTCAACACCCTGACGATCAAGGACAACCGCTATTTCTACGGCATACCCTGTCCCGCGGCGGCGGCGTTCGTGGGATTCTGGGTGTGGAATTTCCACGAATCGGGCTTCGACGGCAGTTCGATGCCGTGGATCAGCGCCGGTGCCACCGTGCTTCTCGCGGTGCTCATGGTGAGCAATCTGAAATTCCGCAGTTTCAAGGACTTCGACCTGATTCATCGGATTCCCTTCGCCATCCTCATCGCCGTGGTCGCCGTGTGCGCGCTGATTTTCTTCGATCCCCCCAGAGTGTTGTTCCTGATGGCGTTCGGCTATGCGGCTTCCGGCCCGGTGGGTTGGCTGTTGCGCTGGCGGCGCGGCACCGGCGAAAGCCCGGCATTCCTGCCGGATCACGACGATGACGATCCGCCGAGCTAGCGGAAATTGCTCTGGCCGCTTGCATTCGAAATTGCGTTTCGCTACAGTGCCCGCCATGTTGACTCAGCCGACAAATCGCGATTTCAACCCGCCTGCGGGCATTTTCCTGCCCCTGTTGCCCCTGCTGCTGCTACTGCCGCTGCCGCTATTGCGCCTGCGCGCGCAATAGAACCCCTCCCCACATCCCTGCCGTAATCCCGTTTCCGCCCGCTGCCCACCGTGGCGCAGATGAGGCGGATCATCCCGACGCTCGATTTTGGAAAACCATTTGAGGCGAGAGAAATGAAAGACAAACTGACGATTTTCGATACCACCCTGCGCGACGGCGAGCAAAGCCCGGGCGCTTCCATGACTCAAGAGGAGAAGATCCGCGTGGCGCGCCAGCTGGAAAAGATGCGCGTCGATGTCATCGAAGCGGGTTTCCCCGCCGCCAGCCCCGGCGATTTCAACGCGGTCAAGGCCATATCCGGCTTGATCACCGGCAGCGTCGTGTGCGCCTTGGCGCGCGCCAATCCGGAGGATGTGACGAAAGCAGCCGACGCGCTCGCTCCGGCCGCCGCTTGCCGCATCCACACCTTCATCGCCACTTCCCCCATCCACATGCGGCGCAAGCTGCGCATGACGCCGGATCAAGTGGTGGAACACGCGGTGGCGGCGGTTCGGCTGGCGCGCAATCACACCGACGATGTGGAATTCTCGCCGGAGGACGCTGGGCGTTCCGAATCCGACTTCCTGTGCCGCATCATCGAGGCCGCCATCGACGCCGGTGCCGGCACCATCAACATACCGGATACCGTGGGCTACAACCTGCCGACCCAATTCGGCAACCTCATCGGCGAATTGCGCGCGCGCATCCCCAACGCCGACAAGGCGGTATTCTCCGTGCACTGCCACAACGACCTCGGGCTGGCGGTCGCCAACTCGCTGTCGGCGGTGCTCGCCGGTGCCCGTCAGGTGGAGTGCACGGTCAACGGGTTGGGGGAGCGCGCCGGCAACGCCTCCCTCGAGGAAATCGTCATGGCGGTGCGCACCCGTCAGGATGAATTCCCCTGCGACAGCCGCATAGACGCCACCCAGATCGTGCCCGCCAGCCGCCTGGTGTCGAGCATTACCGGTTTTCCGGTGCAGCCCAACAAGGCCATCGTCGGCGCCAACGCCTTCGCCCACGAAGCCGGCATTCATCAGGACGGCGTCATCAAGGCGCGCGAAACCTACGAAATCATGCGCGCCGAGGATGTCGGCTGGTCCGCCAACCGCATCGTGCTGGGCAAACATTCCGGCAGAAATGCGTTCACCGAGCGCCTCAAATTTCTCGGCTTCCAGTTCGAGTCCGAGGCCGAGCTGGATCAAGCATTCGCCAGATTCAAGGAGCTGGCGGACAACAAGCACGAGATTTTCGATGACGATCTGCTGGCGTTGGTGGCGGAGGCGACGAGCAATGTGGCGCAGGCGCGCTTCGACCTGAAGTATCTGGAAAGCACCTCGCGCACCGGCCAGACGCCCACTGCGCGGGTAATCTTGGATGTGGACGGGGAAGAACGCAGCGCCAGCGGACGCGGCAACGGCACGGTGGACGCAACCTTCAGCGCCATCGAAGCCATCGTCAAGTCCGGCAGTTTGCTGCAACTGTATTCCGTCAACAGCATCACCAGCGGCACCGACGCGCAGGGGGAAGTCGGTGTTCGCTTGGAGCGCAACGGGCGCATCGTCAACGGCCACGGCGCCGACCTCGACATCGTCATCGCTTCGGGCAAAGCCTATATCAACGCGCTGAATAAACTGTACGGCACCGAGGCCGCGCTTCACCCGCAGATGGCGCGGGCGATCTAGCCGAGCGATAACATGGAGCAGCGCCGCCGCCGCCAAGCCGACATCCTGCGGAAAATGGGTGTGTTGGTGTGGAAAATTCGCGCGGACGAAGCCGCCGCCGCCGCCGATATGCCGCAACCGCCCGAATCGGGGCAGATTGATCCCGTCGATTCCGCCAACCCCGCCGAGCAGCCGCCGCCGGCTTCGGCTGATCCGGCGAATTCGGTGGAGTCGGCGGAGCACGCGCAAACGCTCGCGAGCATCGAACGGGAGGTTTCCGCCTGCCGCAAATGCGACCTGCACCGTAGCCGAACCCACACCGTGTTCGGCTGCGGCGACCCCCAAGCGGATTGGCTTTTCATCGGCGAGGCGCCGGGGCGAAACGAGGACTTGCAGGGGCAGCCCTTCGTCGGGCGAGCCGGGCAATTGCTCGACAAGATGATCGCCGCTCTGGGTATGCAGCGCGAGCAGGTATTCATCGCCAATATGCTCAAATGCCGCCCCCCGGACAACCGCGACCCGCTACCCGCAGAGGTCGAGCAGTGCGAGCCGTATCTGCACCAACAACTGGCGATCATCCGGCCGAAGGTGATCGTGGCGCTCGGCAGAATCAGCGCCCAAGCCCTGCTGAAAACCACGGCGCCCCTGACGAAACTGCGCGGCAGGACTCACCACTACGGCCCCGACGCCATCCCGCTGGTGGCCACCTATCACCCCGCCTACCTGTTGCGCAGCCCGCGGCAAAAGGCGGCGGCGTGGGACGATCTGTGGCAGGCGCGCCTGATCGCGCGTCAGCCTCAATAGCCGCCCGCGCCGCCATGCCCCGATTGATTGCGCTGGGAGTTTGGTGGTTGTGCACGGCGCTGGCCGTGCCGGCGACCGCCGCGCCGTTGCACGAGGCCGTGGAAAGGGGTGATCTCGAAGCGGTGGCGTCGTTGCTCGCCGAGGGCGCGGAGGTCGATGCCGTGGACGCATTCGGCGATACGCCATTGCATCGGGCGGTAGCGGCAAACGCCCCCGTAGTTGCCGCCCTGCTACTGGAAAATCTCGCGAATGTGGATGCGAAAAATCGCTTCGGCGCCACGCCGCTGCATTATGCGGCGGCGCGAGACGCCCGCACCATCGCCGTGCTGTTGACCGCCAACGGCGCGGATGCCAACGCCACCGACCAACTCGGCCACACGCCGCTGCATTGGGCCGCGCGGGAAAACGCCAGCGAGGTGGCGGATGCGCTGGTCGAGTACGGCGCGGATGCGGCGGCGGTCAGCGGCTGGCACTGGTTCTACAATCGATCCGCCGACGGCGGCAGTTGGCGGCGGGGAAAGGCGTGGTTCGATGCCGACATGCGCGAATTCCTCGCATTGGAAAAAAAGCGGGTGGAGGGGGCGAAGAGCGGCGCCGCCACCAAGCACATCATCGCCGGAGTAACCGATTGTGCAGTCTCCACGGTCTCCGGCGGCAGCTGTTTGCAGGCCGCCTCGAATTCGGCGGTGAATTGGTTGGCGGAATTGCAGCACATCAAGCGGTGGGAATCGGCGCTCGAAGAATTGAATGCCAATCCGTCTCTGCACAGCGCCCGCTTTCTCGTCCCGCCGAATGAGCAATCCCGCCCTGTGCGCATAGACGGGGAGCGCCCATTCACCCGCTATGTGGCGCGATTGACCACCAGCGCGGGCGCCTGCACCGCCTTTCTGGTGCGCCCGAAAATCGCCCTGACCAACTCCCATTGCGTGTGCCTCGACGCGCGATGCAAACAACGCATCCCCAGATGGGAAATGAAACTGACCTTCGCGCGCCAGGACATGACCGGCCGGCACGACATCGTTGTCGGCGTGCGCAAGGTTCATTACACCGACCGAAGCGCCGGTTATCACAACGATTACGCCGTGTTGATTCTCGACAAGGCGCCGAAGGTGGGCGGCCATCTCGAAGTCGCCGCTAATGCCGACGGCGTCGGCGCCTTCGCCACCGCCGGTTATCCGGGGGACTTCTTCGACGGCGAGGTGATGACCGCATTGTGGGGTTGCCCGCTGCGCGCCGAGGGCCGCTTGCTCACTTTTTCCGCGGGCGGCTGCCACAATTATTACGGGGCATCCGGCTCGCCGTATATCGCCGTCGATGGCCCGCATCGAGGCAAGGTGGTCGGAATCAACGCCTACGCCGGCTCCGGCAACAACAGCGGCGGCGGCCCGTCGGTGGCGGCGTTCCATGAGAGATTGCAGGAGATCATCCGCCGGGAGGAGCGATGAGCGGGGATGGCGGCGAGGTGGGGAAGGTGGCTGAAGTGGCGAAAGTGGCGCTCCCTAGGGGAATCGAACCCCTGTTTCCGGCGTGAGAGGCCAGCGTCCTGACCGCTAGACGAAGGGAGCAATCGGCAACGGCGGATGGTATCATAGCGACGCCTTTGCCGCTTGCCGCTCGCGGCCTGATCCAAGGTCGAGGAAAGGCAAAAAGGCCGGCTTGGCCGGCTTGGCCGACTCGGCCGAACATCCAATTCACAATCACCCGCTCGTTTCGACTCGGTTTTTACTCGGTTTTGACTCGGTTTTGACTCAGGTTACCCATCCCGCCGCCGAACTCGGTTTTGACCGCACTTGGGTCAGCGATGCCGCCTTGCAGGTGGTCGATGGGTTGCAGGCGTCCGGATTTGACGGCTATCTCGTGGGCGGCTGCGTGCGCGATCTGCTGCTGCAGCGACACCCCAAGGATTTCGACATCACCACCGACGCCAGCCCGGAACAAGTCCGCCAGCTGTTTCGCAGATCGCGCATAGTCGGGCGGCGCTTCAAGATCGTGCATGTGCGCTTTGGCCGGGAAGTCATCGAGGTGGCGACCTACCGGGCAAAACCGGACGGCGCGCGAAATTCCCAATCCCGATTCCACGCCAAACGGGCGAAATCCATCTCCGGGCGGGTGGTGGACGACAATGTTTTCGGCACCATCGAGCAGGACGCCGCCCGCCGGGACTTCACCATCAACTCGCTGTACTACGACCCCAGCCGCGAGCAGGTAGTCGATTTTCTCGGCGGCGTGAAGGACGCCCGCAAAAACACCCTGCGCATGGTCGGCAATGCCGCCGAGCGCTTCACCGAGGATCCGGTACGCATGCTGCGCGCCCTGCGATTTCGGGCAAAATTGGAACTGTCGTTGGCCGGCGGGCTGGAATCCGCCATCGCCGACCATCTGGACTTGCTCGAAGATGTGCCCGCGGCGCGCCTCTTCGACGAAACCCTGAAGATGTTCCACCACGGCCACGCCCTCGCCAGCTGGCGCGAACTGCGCAGCCACGATCTGGTGGAAAAGTTGTTCCCCCTGACCGCCGCCGCCACCGCCATCGCGCCGCCCGCCGGCCAAGCCGCCGAGAAACTGATCACGCTGGCGCTGCAAAACACCGACCAGCGCGTCTCTCAGGGTCAGCCGGTCATCGCGGCATTCTTGTTCGCCGTGCTGCTGTGGAAGCCGTTCACCGAGGAACTCGCCCGCCGACAACAAACCGGCATGACGCCGCACGACGCCATCTTTGCCGCGGCGGACGAGGTATTCGCGCGGCAGTGCCAGCGAGTCGCCGTGCCGCGTCGGGTGAGCGGGGCGGTGGTGGAAATCTGGGCCATGCAGTCCCGCCTCGAACGGCGCCGCCCCGGGGCGGTGCCGCGTCTGCTGGCCGACCGCCGCTTTCGCGCCGCATTCGACTTCCTGCTGTTGCGCCAGCAGATCGGCGAAGTCGACGCGGAGCTGGCCGACTGGTGGCGCGATATTCAGGAAGACGGATACGAAGGCGAAGGCGAAGGCGAGACGCAGGCGCCGCGCCGTCGGATGGGAAAGCAGCCCGCCGGTAGATCCGGCGCGGGCGGCAAACCGTCCGGCCGCAGGCGAGGCGGCAGGCGGGGCGGCAGGCGTGCGGATAGGTCCGCCTTGCCGGCGAACGTCTGAGTACGCCTGAGTACTGAGTACGCCGAAGTGCGAATGCGCCCCACACCGCCCGCCCCCTGCTAGATGTCGCAGTATTTCAAGACTCACGCCGGCAACCCGCAGCTGCGGCTGATTCACCGGGCTGTGCAGATCATCCGCGTCGGCGGGGTGGTCGCCTATCCCACCGATTCCAGCTACGCTCTGGGTTGCGCCATCGGCAACAAGGAGGCGATGGAGCGGATTCGCCGCATCCGCCAGGTCGGCTCCGACCACAACTTCACGCTAGTGTGCAAAGACCTCTCGGAACTGAGCAATTACGCCAAGGTGAACAACGACACCTATCGCCTGCTGAAACGCTTTACTCCGGGCGCGTATACCTTTATCCTCGCCGCCACCCGCGAAGTGCCCCGGCGGTTGCAGCATCCCAAGCGGCGCAGCATCGGTCTGCGGGTTCCCGACTATCCCATCGTAACCGCCATGCTGGGGCAACTGGATGAGCCGCTGATGAGTTCGACCCTGATCATGCCCGGCGAAACGCTACCGCTGAACGACCCGTTGGACATTCGCCAGCGATTGGAGAATGCAGTCGATGCGGTCATCGACGGCGGCCCCTGCGACTGGCAGCCGACCACGGTGATCGACCTGAGCGCGAGCGTGCCCACGGTGCGGCGCGTGGGCAAGGGAGATACCTCGGCATTCGTCTGACCGGACTCGTTCATTGACCTCGCCCCAGAATCAGCAAATCGACGCGAACAACCGGGTATTGTCCGGAATGCGCCCTACCGGCCGCCTCCACCTCGGCCATTACCACGGCGTGTTGAGGAACTGGGTGCGGTTGCAGCGCGACTACGACTGCTTCTTCTTCGTCGCCGACTGGCACGCCCTGACCACCCACTACGAACGACCCGACACCATCGGCGAGCACATCTGGGAGATGGTGATCGACTGGCTGGCGGCGGGAGTCGACCCCCAGCGGGCGACCTTGTTCATCCAGTCCCATGTACCCGAACACGCCGAACTGCACCTGCTGTTGTCCATGGTCACGCCGCTGGGCTGGCTTGAGCGCGTGCCGAGTTTCAAGGAGCAACAGCAAAAATTGCGCGCGGTGGATCTGGCCACCTACGGATTTCTGGGCTATCCGCTGCTGCAGTCCGCCGACATACTGATGTATCGCGCCGCGCGCGTGCCGGTGGGCGAGGATCAGGCGCCGCACGTGGAGCTGACGCGGGAAATCGCGCGGCGCTTCAACCACTTCTTCGGTCGCGGCGAGAGATGGCAGCGGGAGGCGGACGAATCCATCCGGCGGATGGGCAAGAAAGCCGCCAACGCCTACCGCCGACTGCGACGGCAGTACACGGAGCAGGGCGACCGCGCCGCCCACCAACAGGCGCGGGAATTGATCCGCTCCCAACAAAATATCGCCGCCGAAGAACGCGAACTGCTGCTGGGGCATCTCGAAGGGCGTGGTCGTTCCATCTTGGTCGAACCCCGCGCCCTGCTCACCGAGATGGCGAAAATGCCGGGGCTGGACGGCCACAAGATGTCGAAATCCTACGACAATATCATCGCCCTGCGAGACGACCCCAAGCGGGTGGAGCAGGCCATCGCCACCATGCCCACCGACCCCGCCAGAGTGAGATTGCGCGACCCCGGCGATCCGGACAAATGCCCGGTGTGGCAACTGCATCGGGTGTACAGCGACGACGAGGTGCGCGCCTGGGCGTCCGCCGGCTGCCGCGCCGCCGCCTTCGGTTGCTTGGAGTGCAAGAAACCGTTGATCGGCAAGGTGCTGGCGGAGCAAGTCGCCTTTCGCGAGCGCGCGCGCCGATACGAGAACAATCCCGACGAGGTGCGTCAGGTCATCAAAGAGGGCGACCGCAAGGCGCGGCAGGTCGCCGGGGAAACCATGGAAATGGTGCGCGCGGCGGTGGGCACGGTGTACCGATGATGAGCAAGATCGCCAACGGGGATCAGACCGAGGCGGCGGCCACGCCCACGCCGACCGCGGTGCTGGTCAACGGCGAGAAACTGGACAAATGGCCGCAGGACTTGTACATCCCGCCGGATGCGCTGGAAGTATTTCTCGACACCTTTCAGGGGCCGCTCGATCTGCTGCTCTACCTGATTCGCCGGCAGAATCTGGATATTCTCGATATTCCGGTGGCGCGCATCACCCGGCAATACATGGAATATGTCGCCCTCATGCGCCGTTTCCGGCTGGACTTGGCGGCGGAATATCTGGTGATGGCGGCCACCCTAGCGGAGATCAAGTCGCGCATGTTGTTGCCGAGACCGGTGGTAGAGGACGACGAGGATGGGGAAGACCCGCGCGCGGCGTTGGTGCGCAGATTGCAGGAATACGAACAATTCAGCCGAGCGGCGCGGGAGATGGATGTTCTCCCGCAGTTGCAGCGGGATTTGTATCTGGTGAGCGCCGGATTCGTCCCGCCGCAGCCGGTTGCGCCGGTGGCCCCCACGGCGACCCTCGCCGCCCTGCGGGAGGCATTCGCGGATGTGCTGGCGCGCTGCGAGCAACGCAGGCATTGGCATGTGGATCGGGAAGTTCTGAGCGTGCGGGAAAAAATGATCTGGATTCTCGAACGCATCACGCGCAGCCGCTTCATGCGTTTCGAGGAATTGCTGGCCGAGGAGGAGGGCCGGATGGGATTGGTGGTGAGTTTCATGGCGATTCTCGAACTGGCGCGCGACCGCACGTTGGTGGTGGTGCAGGATGAGCCGTTTGCGCCCATCCACCTCAAGAGCATCACGGGCAGCAAGGGCGGCAAGGGGGGCAAGCGCGATGTCCGATGAACTGCAAAATATCGTCGAATCCGTGTTGCTGGCGTCGGAAACGCCGTTGACCGTCGGGCGAATTCAGGGGCTGTTCGAGGAAGACGCGCGCCCGTCCGCGGACGAAGTCAAGCAGGCGATCGAACAGTTGAAGCAGGCGTGCGCGGGGCGCGGCGTGGAATTGTGCAAGATCGGCGGCGGCTACCGCTATCAAACCCGCCGGAAATACGCCCACTGGATCGGCAAACTGCACGCCACCCGCCCGCCGAAACTGTCCCGCGCCTTGCTGGAAACCCTCGCCATCATCGCCTATCGCCAGCCGGTTACCCGAGGCGATATCGAGAACATTCGCGGCGTGGCCGTGAGTACGGAGATCATGCGGCGGCTGCTCGAACGCGAATGGATCAAGGAAGTCGGCGTGCGCGACCTGCCCGGCCATCCGGCGTTGTTTGCCACCACCGCGGAATTCCTCTCCCATTTCGCCCTCGACTCGCTGGCCGACCTGCCGCCGCTGCAACAACAACGGGAACTGGACGAGATCGCCTCGGAGATGAATTTGTCGCTACCCACCCAGCCGCAGGCCGCCCCCGCTCAGGTGGATGGCGAAGGGGAGGGGGAGGGGGACGCCGAAACCCCACAGCCGCCCGCCCTCACGGACGGCAGCGGAGCGAAGACGGCAACCAACTCCTGATGGCGAAACCGCCCCGCACGGGAGAGCGGCTGCACAAATACCTCGCGGCGATGGGGATCGGATCGCGCCGCGCCATCGAGGGTTGGATCGAGCAGGGGAAAATCAAGGTGGATGGCCACATCGCGCAGCTCGGCGAACGGGTGTACGCGAACAGCCGCATAACCGTGAATGGTCGGCCCTTGCGGGCGAAACCCTCGGGCGCGCCGCCACGGGTCATTCTCTACAACAAGCCCGAGGGGGAAATCAGCACCCGTCAGGACACGCGCGACCGCCCCACGGTATTTCACCGCCTGCCCAAGATTCAGGGCGCGCGCTGGGTCGCGGTGGGGCGCCTCGACATCAATACTCGCGGACTGCTGCTGTTCACCAACGATGGCGCACTCGCCCATCGCCTGATGCATCCGAGTTTCCGCGTAGAGCGGGAATACCTCTGCCGCGTCTACGGGGAAGTCGGCGAGGATGCGCTGAAGCAACTACGGCAGGGCATCACCTCGGCGGGCGAGTTCATCCGCCCGCAGCGGGTGAAGCAGGTGAAGCCCCCGCCACAAAGCGGCTCAGACGCTCCGGCCCCTGCCCCCGCCAGCAAGAACAACTGGTATTCGGTGGTGGTCAACGAGGGCAAGTACCGTGAGATTCGGCGGATGTGGGGCGCGGTGGGGTGTCGCCTCAGCCGCCTGATTCGGGTGCGGTATGGCGATATTCTGCTACCGAGAGAGCTGAAATCGGGGCAATGGCAGGAACTGAAGCCGGCGGCCGTTGCCGCGTTGTTGCGGTCGGGACGGTCTCGCTGCGACGATCAGCCGCCCGCGCCCGCGCCCACGCCCGGCAGGGGGCGCCCCAAACTCTCGCCGAAACGCCAGTCAACCAAGATTGCGAGATGAACGGAAGGCGCTCGGCGCTCAGCGCTCAGGCGGGCGCAACGAATCGCCTCTCCAACGCCGCGATGACGCGCTCGCCGAATTCGTCGGTGCTCACCATGGTGATGTCGCCGCCCGGCTTGGACAGATCCGGCGTGGAATAGCCGTCAACGAATACCGACTGCATCGCCGCCCACAGATTGTTCGCCTCATCGTCCATGCCGAGACTCATCTCCAGCATCATCGCCACCGAGCCGATCATGGAATAGGGGTTGGCGATGTTCTTGCCGGCGATATCCGGTGCCGAGCCGTGCGCCGGTTCGTAGTACGCCTTGTCGCGGCCCATGCAGGCCGAGGGCATCAGGCCGAGGGAACCGAGAATGCCGCCGGCCTGATCGCTCAGAATATCGCCGAACAGATTCTCCATGACCATGACATCGAACTGGCCGGGATCGAGACACAGGTAGGTGGCCGCCGCATCCACCAACACGTTTTCCACCTGCACCTCGGGAAAGTCCCGCCCGACCTCCTCCATCACTTCGCACCACAACACGCTCGACTTCAACACATTGCTCTTGTGGATGCTGTGCAGTTTTTTCCTGCGCTTGGCGGCGGCCTCGAAGGCGACTCGGGCGATTCGCTCGATCTGGTGTTCATCGTATTCCAGCTGCTCCGCCACATAACGCCGCCCATGCTCATCGACGCCGACTTCCTTCTTGCCGAAATACAACCCCCCCACCAACTCGCGGATGATCAGAATATCCACCCCGTCGCCGATGACCTCCGACTTGAGCGGCGAAAAATGCGCCAACCCCGCCGGCAGACGCACCGGACGGAAATTGGCAAAAGTGTCGTAGCGCCGCCGCAACGGCAATATCGCCCCCCGCTCCGGCTGCTCGTCCACCGGAATCTGCTTGGATTCTTCATGGCCAAGCCCGACGGGCCCCTTGAGGATGACATCGGCACGGTCGCAGATCGCCTGAGTTTCCTCTGGAAAACTTGCACCGGTCTCGAACCAAGCGGAGGCACCGAACGGCGCGGAGACGAGATCGAACGACACCGCATTGCGCTGCTCGATAAAGCGCAACACCCGCACCGCCTGCTTCATGATCTCCTCGCCGATGCCGTCGCCGGCGAGTAGGGCGATGGTGTAGTTATTCATGGGTGGTTTGGTGGGTGTGATGGGTGTGGTGGGTGGTCGGTGCGGTTGGTGTGATCGGTGTGGTTGATGTGGTCGGTGCGGTCATAGATGAATGCAATGACGAGGCGCCTACGGCAACTGCTCCACCATGTATATCACCGCCGCCTCGACCTCGGCATCGCTCAGCGCCGGATTCCCGCCCTTGGGCAGCATGATGCCGACCTCGCCCTGAAAGCCGTTGATGGCGTTCGCCACCAACACCGCCATACCCTTCGCCATACGCGCCTCCCAAGCCGCAACATCCCCGGTCTTCGGCGCACCGGCAATGCCGATGGCGTGGCACACGGTACAGGAACCGTCATACACCGACTTGCCGTCCTGCGCCGGGGCGGCGGCGGTGGTGGTGGTTTCGGCAACGCCGGTTTCGCCGCCACCGGACGCCACCACATTCAAATTGCCCACCGGCGCGATGCGGGCTTCGAGGGCTTCGGGGGTGTTGTGTTCCGCCGCTGAATTCATGGTGATCGCCGCGCCGACGAGTAGGGTGAGAAGTGTGAAAGTCGTTGATTTCATTTGCGTTTTCAGGGTTGATTAGGTGAAATTCCCGCTTGATTTGTGGGCGATGTTTGGGGGTTGGGAAGGGGGCGGATTATACCCTGAAATGAATTTGTTGGGCGGTGTTGGGATGGATCGGTGAAGTTTCATTGCACAAAACCACTTCCGCCACACTTGGGGCATTCGGTGTGCAAGCCACCTTTTCCGTTGCATCGGGGGCACGTTCTTTTGGGGCTTTGAGATGGTGTGATTTCACGAGGTCGGCTTATTTCTCCGAGGTCATCTGCACCAAACGAAAGTCCATATGCGACTGACAATCGATCACTGTCGTTCTCATCTATATCTGAGGTGAGCGATTCAGAAAACGCTGGTAGGCGTAATCTGTGAAATTTTTGTCCCGTCAAAATGCTAACAATTTCCTCGCGATAAAAATCCACCCTCGCACCCCCGCCACATAACATCATTGGCACCCCCTCATTCCATTCAGGTTGAATATCAGCAGTCTTTCTTTTGGCGAACTCACGCCGTAAATTAATGTGGTCGATGATCTGCTTTCTGAATTTTTTATCACAACTTTGAATTTCTTCCAATGTTACGTTGAGTTTGTCTACAAATTCATCATTTGTCGGAAATCGACCTAGAGAATTTGGTCTCCAGCTGTTTTGGTGTCCCAACTCTTTACAACGATGCCTGATAAGATACGTGGTTCCATATTTCTCGACCGATCCATCCAGAATGGGATGTTTGTTCTCTCCTTCGTGTCGATGGACCATGAAAAAAGTTGCGTCAAGGGTGGCGGCCCCAACATCGACTAAAAAATGAACCCCATGTTTTCGTTGTGGTGAGGAAATATAACCTTGAACTTGAGCAACAAATTCAGGAAATACCCCGATTCTCTCGGGGTGTAATTTTCGTTCAGAATCATTTGGAGATTCTCCTTTGAAATGAGGTTCAGTGCTTGAGTACCATGCTTCCCCGACAAGTTCTTTGTATGTGTTTTTCAATTTGTTGTCTCCATCTATTTCAGTTGGCAACCCGATGTTTACATACCATAACAAACGTTCACTATGAAATACATTCTGTTTTTCAGTCATGAGCCAGTGCCGCGATCGTTGTAGCACTTGTGCGATATAGTGGATGATACGATCTTTTTCCGAACTGTCAAGAGTGTTATCCAGTAATTGCATTTTCAGATCGGTATGAAAGCGCTGGCAATCTAGTGGATTTTCAATACTATAATTTCCTTTCGAATCCTCATACAGGCAAGTTGGCAAAAGATATTTTTCCGTGCCTTGTTTGTTATTGTTCAGCGGTACACCATATTTCTGACCTGCTCCACTTATTACGACTTTGGTAAATGCGGTTCCAAAATCAAGGCCGATGATTACTAGGGTAGATCTAGCATTTTCAGGAACGTTACCGAATTGTGTTTCCCATATTTGAGGTTGCGTTTCCTTGTGAGTAACACGCCCCGTATCCTGCTCATATTTCCGAGCAGTCGTTTGTTTTTCAACGGGTTGCGATTGCTTTTTCCGCAATCTTTTCTTTATGTAGTTCCAGAACATTTTTATTTACTCGAGTAACAGTACTCCACAACAAATCTGTTGGTCTTCAGCATGGAATTCTTTCTTTTTCTCCAAAGAAGCGATCTGCACGTTAAACCTAGTTTCGATTTTCTCGATACGACCTTCCGTTGCAGGTATCATTCTTGTTTCATTTCTACTGCGGTAATTCTCCAAGACTTGTTGCAGAGAATTAATTTGTCGTTCCATGTATCTTTTTGCTGATTGGATTTGAAAATTTACATGATCTTCGTTTCTGATTTTTTTTATGTCTCGTTCATATTTAAATTCACTGTTTAGTCGTTCAAAGAAATTCCATATGTTATCTTTCAGAATTTGCAAATCAGTTTCGTTTTTGGCCTCCGCCCAATCGGAACCGTATAGGCGTGCGGCATTGAGCAATTCATATGAATCTTCGGCACTCAAGAAAAAGTTATTTTCAATGTGAACTGCTCGTATTTGTATATCTCTCTCTTCACGAAGTCCATTGAAGTCCCATTTGTTGATGGAAAATGCATACTGTCCAAGAATATGTTTTTTGATGTGGATTTCCTGATTAAGACGTATAGCGACTAGCGGGAAAAAATCATCTTCACTCTTGCTGATCTCCTCTCGAATAAAGCGAATCAGGGGGTGAAACTGGTCAATTCTCTCAATGTTTCCGGTAGGCGTGTTCGTTTTGTTGATGAACTTGCAATGCACCCGATCTCCTGTGGTAAGTTGGGTTTTCCCGCCTAGTTTCTTTTTGTCTACATACTCGGCTAGTTCGACGGACTTTTTCGCTGGTAAGCGGATATGAAAATGAAGTTTTTTATTGTCTGGTTGGTAGAATTCATGTCCGGGAGAATGTTTGTTTAGATATTCTCTTACATAAACCACCAAATCATCTTCGGTTATTCTCTTTTGTAAATTATATGCTTTTTGCACTTTATTCAATATGTATCCATGATGCGCAATCAAATTTGATGCCTCTTTCTCGAGTTTTTCTTCTTGATTCCGGTTGTTCGCTATTGCGGTAGCGGTTTGTTCTATCCGTTGTTCCTGCTGCTCTGGACTCAGATCGTGTTTGATTAGGTTATCTGTCAGCTCTTTGATTTTTTCTCCAAGTATGGCTTCCATTCCACCAAGTGCTCGTTCAAATATCTCTAATCGATCAAAGAGTCTTTCATAGATACGTTGATCAATGCTGTTTTCATAACCTAAATTCCATATAATTATTGTTTCGGATTCCTGTCCGATTCTGTCCAAACGCCCGATGCGTTGTTCAATTTTCATCGGATTCCACGGCAGATCATAATTCACAATCATGCTGCAAAATTGCAAGTCAACACCTTCGCTCGCTACTTCGGATGAAAGAAGAATTTTGATTGAGCTATCTGTGCGAAATTGATCGATAATATCTTGCTTGCTTTCTTTCATACCGCCCACAAGAACCCGACTGACAATGTTTTTTTCCGCCAAGCGCTCATGGAGATAATCCAATGTAGCACGAAAATAGGAGAACACAACAATTTTTTTATTTGGATATTGCTCAAAATATCTTCTTATTATTTTATGGAATCCGTTAAATTTGCTGTCGTGCGCCCGTAGTTTTTCCAGATCTACAGAAGGGAGAACTTTAGTCACTAAATGCTCTATAAGTGGTTTATCATCAATGGGAGGCGCGTTTCTAAAAGCATCAATATCTATCCCTATGTCCTCGTTAATCATCTCCTTGGAAATGTAGTCGTTATCTTGATATTTTTTATCACGCCATGCCTTAGCCGCTGCGTACATGCAACTCGAGACTTGGCGTTGCGGGTTGGCGAGAAGGAATCCTTCACTGATTTCTTGTTCTGTTGCATAAAATTTGATTGCATCAGTTACTCCATCATAGAAATTTCTCTCGTTATCATCAAGATCAACAAAAAGTTCTTGTGGAGTCCGCACAACATTCAATTCGTTTACCTCAGACCTTCTTGTGCGATTTACCGCATGACGCAACAAATTTATCTGATCGATTCTGTCCGCAATGCGTACACGGTCATCGGCGTCAGTCATATTTTCCGATTTTTCAAGTTCGGCTATTAGGTTTTTAAGTTGCTGGCTACTTCCAAGATAATTGTGTCTAGCGGCTATCTTCAAATATTTTCGAATTTTGTCCGGCGTTACGTTTTGGTCGAGCACTAGCCTTCTCGCCTCTGTCAATGGTTCATTTTCTTCTAGAACTTGGGAAAAAAACTCCGGTCGGGCAAAAGTATCCTGATCGACGATATTGAGCAAACTGAAAAGATCATCGTTCTTAAGATTTATTGGCATTGCAGACAGCAAAATTATATGTTTTGCAACGTCCCGCAACATCTTCCCTAGGCGAGAACTTTGACTCTCTCGATTGCGAAGGTAGTGAGCTTCATCAATTACGACCAACTCGATGAATGGGGGGTTATCAGATTGTTGGTGAAGTAAATTCGCTAATTGATAGCGCGCTCCGGGCTGGTTTTGCCCCGGTTGCCAGTCCCGAGGCTGTCTTATACCTTGTATGCTACAGATGATTCCCTTTCCATCAGAAATCTGATCGGACGGTCGTTGGAGTTCGTCAAGCAGTTCGCCTGCATCCATGATTGCTGCCTCAACGCCAAATCGATTGCGCAGTTCGTCACGCCATTTTTCGCGCAACATTGCCGGACACACTACCAAAATTCGCCGATAATCATAACGCGCGCGCAGTTCGGTCCAGATAAGGCCCGCTTCTATCGTCTTTCCAAGCCCAACTTCATCAGCGATAAGTAGGCCATTCGAGGGAGATTCCAGAAAGGCCAGAACCGGCTTGAACTGATAGGCATGGAAATCCGTATTGGTGGTATTCAGGCTGTAAATGAAGTTCGACAGCCTGCCGCTGATCTGAATATGAGTAAAATGTCGCCTGAGATCGATCGCTTTACCAAAAATACGATCTTCAATCAGTGAGATTGGATCGGAATGGCGATTTTTGTCAACTTTTCCCAGTTCGCACTCAGGTACCCATTGTAATCCAATTCTCGGAAACTCCACCTGATACCAGATATCGCCAGCCCTGATAGTATGGGGGCCTGTTATGTAACCAATTTCCCCGGGGTTATGCCGGCGAAATACCTTGTCCCCTTTTTGAAACCGTGGTTGATCGGACATGGAACTATTCATTTACAACAATAAATTGCCTTCATGCCAAAGGCACCCGTAAATACTATCGCAGCGTAAATAAAGGAATCAACCAATTTTTCACATTAAAATCCACCAACCAAATCCCCCAAATCCCATGAAACTCCCCGAAAACATCCGCACAAAACGCCTCCTCATCCAAGCATGGCAAGCAGGCATCGCGAGCGTTCGCGGCAAGCGCGTCATCGCCGCCGCCCTAGCCGAGGAGCAGTCCGAGCCGATCACCCATCTACTGGCAGTCGGCAAGGCGGCATCTTCGATGTGTGCCGGTGCGTTGGCGCATCTGGCTACGGACGGCAGGGCGTTGGTGGTGACCAAGTATGGGCATGGCCATCTCGAGGACGCCGTTGCCGCGCATTCGCAAGTCCAAGTGATCGAATCCGGTCATCCCGTGCCGGATGAGAATAGTTTGCGGGTGGGTGGCGAGGTGGCGGCGTTTGTGCGTTCCGTGGGGGCGCGGGGGCGGTTGGTGGTGTTGGTTTCCGGGGGGGCTTCGGCGTTGGTTGAGGTGTTGCCGGATGGTGTCGGGTTGAAGGATTTGCAGGCGCTCACCGAGCGATTGCTGGCGGCGGGTTGCCCCATCGACCATATCAACGCGGCGCGGATGCGGTTGTCCCGTATCAAGGGCGGGAAATTGTTGCGGGGGTTTGCCGGTGGGTCGGTGCGCGTGTATGCGATTTCGGATGTGCCCGGGGACGGCATCGAGCTGATTGGCGGCGGCATCGGCGCCATGCAAATGTGCGCGCCGCCGGCGAGTCCGCTACCGCGTGAGATCGAGAATTTTCTCGAGCGGCTGGCTCCCACGGCGCGGCAGCAGCCGGAGGAGGGCGCCACCGCCTTCACCCCCAACTTCGACTACCGAGCGCGGATAGTCGCCACCAACCAAATGGCTCGCGCCGCCGCCGCCGAATTCCTGCGGGCGCACGAACTGCGCATCGTCGTCAATGAGGAATCCCTGCATCGCGACTACCAAGCCGCCGCGCGCAAAATGGCCGCCGACCTGCTCGCCGGACCCGTCGGCGCCTACATCTGGGGCGGCGAGCCGACCGTGGTTCTGCCGCCGAAACCCGGCATCGGCGGGCGCAACCAAAGCCTCGCCCTTGCCCTCGCCGGAGAAATTCGCGGTCGGCGGCACATCGCCACGCTGGTGGCCGGCAGCGACGGCGGCGACGGCGCCACCAACGCCGCCGGCGCGCTCATAGACGGCGACACCTTCGCCGCGACTTCAGGCGCCAACCGAGCCCTCATGCGAGCCGATGCGGCCACCTATCTGGCGCGCATCGGGGCGTTGTTCAAGCCGGGGGCGGGTTCCACCGGCACGAATGTCATGGACTTGGCCATCGCCATCAAATCCCGCTAGCGCCGTCATCGTCCGTCATCCACATCCCCATCCGCCCCCAGTTCGTCATTCCCGCCCCCATCCGCCGACAGTCCATCATCCCCATCACGCCATATCCGCCTGATCGCCTTTCGCGCTCAGCCAAGCCTTGCGATCCGGCGCGCGCTTTTTCGACAACAGCATATCCACAGTCGAACGCGCCTCATCACCGCGCGACGCCTCCAGCTGCAGCAATCTGCGCGTGGCCGGGTGCATGGTGGTTTCGCGCAGTTGGATCGGATTCATCTCCCCCAGCCCCTTGAATCGCTGCACATTCACCCGCCCGCGAATTTTCTCCGCCTCGATGCGCGCCAGAATCCGCTCCCGCTCGGCGTCGTCGAGGGCGTAATACACCGATTTGGCGATGTCGATGCGATACAACGGCGGCATGGCCACGCACACCCGCCCGCTTTCCACCAGCGCGGGGAAATGCCGCAGGAACAGGGCGCACAGCAAGGTGGCGATGTGCGCCCCGTCGGAATCGGCATCGGCCAGAATGCAGATGCGCCCGTAGCGCAATCCCGACAGATCGTCCGAACCCGGATCCACCCCGAGGGCGATGGCGATGTCGTGCACCTCCTGAGAGGACAGCACCTCTGCCGGATCCACTTCCCAGGTATTCAGGATTTTCCCGCGCAGCGGCATGATCGCCTGAAACACCCGATCGCGCGCCTGTTTGGCCGAGCCGCCGGCGGAATCGCCCTCCACCAAGAACAGTTCGGTCATCTCCAGATCGTCGCTGGTGCAGTCCGCCAGTTTGCCCGGCAGAGCCGGGCCGCTGGTGATCTTTTTGCGCTGGACTCGCCGCCCGGCGCGCATTCGCCGGCGGGCGTTGTCGATGGCGAGGTGGGCGATTTGCTCGGCGTCGCGTACATGGTGATTGAGCCACAAACTGGCGGCGTCCTTGACCGCGGCCTGCACGAACGGGCCGGTGTGCCGCGAGGAAAGGCGCTCCTTGGCCTGCCCGCTGAACTGCGGCTCGGCGACCTTCACCGAGAGTATGTGGGCACAGCAGTTGCACACATCCTCGGCGGTCAGTCGCACCCCACGAGGCAGGAGATCGCGGAACTCGCAGAATTCCCGCACCGCCTCGGTCAGGCCGCTGCGAAACCCGTTTACATGGGTGCCGCCCTGCGCGGTCGGAATCAGATTGACATAACTCTCGGCGATGAGGTCGCCGCCGTCGGTTATCCACGCCGCGACCCACTGCACCTCGCCGTCTTCCGCCCGATGCTCGCCGACCAGCGGCTGCGGCGGCACCATCTTGGCCGCGCCCAACGAGGCGCGGAAATAATCCCGCAGGCCGTCCGCATAATGCCAGTTGGCGTCGTTGTCCGGATTGCCTTCATCGACAAAAGCAACCCGCAGTCCGGCGCACAGCACCGCCTTGGCGCGCAGGGCGCGCTTCAATCTGCCCAGATGAAAGCGGGGGGAATCGAAATAACTCGCGTCCGGAGTGAAGCGCAGCATGGTGCCCGTGTCCTTGCGCGCCACCGTGCCGACCACCGTCAGCTCGGACACCCGCTCGCCGTTGGCGAAGGCGATGTGCCGATGCTTGCCGTCTCGCTTGATCCATACATCCAATCTGCTCGACAGGGCGTTCACCACGGACACGCCGACGCCGTGCAGGCCGCCGGAAAATCGGTAGTGCTTGCCGGAAAATTTACCGCCGGCGTGCAGTCGCGTGAGGATCACCTCGACACCGCTCAACCCCTCTTCCCGATGAACATCGATGGGCATGCCGCGACCATTGTCGGCCACGCTCAACGAACCGTCCTGATGCAGGCGCACCTCCACGCAATCGGCATGGCCGGCAATCGCCTCGTCCACGCTGTTGTCGATGACCTCGTGGGCGAGATGGTTGGGGCGGTCGGTGTTGGTATACATCCCCGGCCGCTTGCGCACCGGCTCGAGGCCGGTGAGAACCTCTATGGCCGAGGCGTCGTAACGGGGGGGCATATTCGGTTGGGCGGGTTCGTTCTCAGGGGGATTGTGGGGGAAATGATAACCGATTTACCGCCCGCGAACGGCCTTGTTTACGATGCGAATACATTCCGGACTCCGGATGGTTTTCCACGATGAACCGCACTGATGCGTGGAGTCGGCGCGTGTTGTATTCTTTATAGCAATCCAGAAGAAAGCGATTGAAAAGGCGCAGGAGGCGACAAGTGATTGAAACAGTGGGATTCAGGCTAGAGGCGCTTGGGCGGGCGTTGTTGCTGGATGGGGGACTGTCCAACGAGGCGTATCTGGCTGCGTTTTATCTGACGCTCGGTATTTCGGCGGAACGGCCGATTTTTGTCGATGTAACGGGCGTGCGGTTATGGCTGGGGGCGGAGACTTTCCGCTCGCGCGCGACCGGGCTGTGGAAGATCGACAAGAACCATCGCGGGCGGTATATGCGGGCGGTGGCGCGGACGATTGCCCAGCCGGATGAGATTTGGACGAATGTCGAGCGCGGCCACGGTGGAAAGGCGGTGTGCAGGCGGCGCTATGTGAAGGTGTGGCAGGAGGCGGAACGGATATTGCCGACGCTGGCGGTGTTCGAGCGGGATAGGCGGGATAACAAGGAGTGGCGGATGGTTACCGGTTATCCGGCTGAACGTCCCGACGACTGGCTTGACTATCTCAATGATCGGGTGCGAATCGGGGAGATCATCTACCGGGGGGTGTGATGCCGACAACGCCGCCTCGCTGTCGGCGCCCTGAGGGTAGTCATGAGCGTTCGGCGGCCCGTGCTCCCCAATAGGCACTGATTTGCATCAGTCTTAGTAGTATGCAGACGCGAGACGATGGGTGTCAAGTGCCTGTACGATGCCGGTACATTCCGTGTGCCGTCCGATGGTAGGCGGCATTGGGGATTGAAAAAAAGTGGTGGTGGCGGCAGCTGAGGAATGTTGCCACCGCCACCTTGGGGAAGTATACGGGATTTGGACGGCGGGCGGTTGGATGGACACCCCGCCGCCCGCAGATTGTACCGCTCGGAATATCAGAAACGCGCCTCGCCCTTCAATATAACCGCGTGGTCGGCATCCGCGCGCTCGGCTCCATGCTCGCGGCGTTCTCCGTGCAAACGCAGGGTGAACGGGGACGACCCGCCGGCGGCCCAATCCAACCCCATGCGATACAGTTTGCCGTCATCGTGCAAGGTCAGGCCGCTCCACGGAGTCAGCAGGGCGTCTCGCTTGCCCGGAGCCGACAGGCCGTAGCCCAATTTCATTTCCAGTCGGCCGCTGGGGTCGGGGGTGGTCGAGGTGGTTTCGTTTAGGCCGTTCGACCAGATTCGCTCGGTGCCGTTGCCGCCATCCCCGCCGCCGTTGCCGTAGCCGGGGCGCATCACGAAGGACAGGCCGTGGCCGCCTGCGCTGGGGGATAGGCGTAGGGAGGCTTGTATGCCCCATTCCTCGTAGTCGCTGCGGCCGAGTAGGGCGTGTGCCGAGGTTTCCGCGTTCCAGCCGGTTTTCGGGTTGGCGTAGCGCATGGTGCCGTGGAATTCCGCGCCGGTGCTGGTGTTGCCGTCTACGCCGTCTCCGCCGTCGTGGCGTAGGCCGAGGGAAATGGATGGCGATAGGTGGCCGCCGTTATGCAAGGGGCGGGTGCTACTCGCCTCGGCGGCAAATCGAATCAGGGTGGTTGACACGTCCACGGCGGCAACTTGGGCGCTTCTGTCCACCGACAAATCGGTGCGCGTGATTTCCCCCTTGAGGCGCATATTGGCATCATCGCGCGACCACAGCAGGCCGCTGCCGCCCAAACTCACGGATTGCAGGGTTACATCGTTGGCGGAAGATTCGCCTTCATCCGGAGTAATTTCCGCTTCGCCCGTGCCGTAGCCGACGGTGCCCCACCAATCCATCTGCGCGGAACGCCAGCTGAGGTAGGGGTGGATGGCGAGTAAGTCGATTTCGTAGTCGCCCTGACTGGTTCGGCCACTGCCGCTATCCTCGTATTCCAACTCACCCTGACTCCACGACAGCGCCACCCCGGCCAGCAGGTTGTCGCGCACTTTGGAATCCACACCGATTTGTGCGCCGTACAAACTGCCTTCGAATTCCACGCCGTCATTATCACCGGAGAAATTGCGGTATTCGCCGCTACCCCACAGGGAGGTATTGCGCAGGCCGCCGCCCTCTTCTCTGGTGTGGAACGGCAGGACGAAATCGGAGCCATCGAGCAGGTCGCGCATCGGGCGACCGTCGTTGACCAAGCCCGGTGCATGGGTTTGCAAGGCGCCCGCCAACGTATTTTGACCGCCGAGATTGGCCGAGGCACCGTTCCCGCCGCCGCGCCATACCGCCCCCACCCGCGCCGAAATCGCGCCGGTTACCCGACCGGCCACGGCGCGCGCCACTTCGGGGAGAACCGCCTCGTGCAAGCGCTCCATCCGCGCCGCCGTGAAGGTGATTTCGAGTTCCTGCACAGTGGAAAACGACAGGGAGCCGGTGGTAACGCTTGCCGTGAGGATGATGGAGCGATCGACTCGGGCGTTCGGCGACGCCGTGATTGTGAATTCGCCGCTGAGTTGGCTACCTTTGATTGTGATGGTATCGGTATCCACATCGTAGTCGGCATCGGCGCCACTGCCGCGAACCGCATCGCCGTTGAAGGTGAAGGTTACCGTGGCACCGCTACTCAGCGCCGGGGCGTCCAGTGTCGCCGTTATGGTTGACATCCGGCTCTGCGGAATTTCCTGCGGATTCGCCGACAATTCCAGCCTACTCGGCGCCTCCCTCCGAGTTACCGTTAGCGTGTAGGTGCGAATGGTCGTACTGTCCGAGGCCGTTACCTTTACATTGACGAGGTTTTCGCCCTCGACGAGGCCGATGGCGGCGCTCGCAGTGCCGCCGGCAATGGACGATAGGCTACTGCTCAGGCCCGCCTCGATGGTCGCGCCGGAGTCGGATGCGGTCGGCGTTACCTTGATGTGAGTCAGGTCGTTGGGCACTTCGGCGCGGTATGCGAGGGTGCTGCCGGAGAAGGCCGGAGCGAAGTCCAGCGGTGTATAGGTGCCGGCGGCGCTGGTTGCGCCACTCACCGCCAGCGCGCGCAGGCCGGAGTCGTTGGATGGCGCGGCGCGCGTTACGGTTAGCGTGTAGGTCTGTTTCGAGTATTCGTCCTCGGCGGTTACCACGGCGAGGATGGTGTTGGTGCCTACAGTGAGCGTAATGGCCGCACTGTCCGCGTTGGCGGCCACCGCCGCCAGATTGCCGGGTTTGCCCACTTGAACGGATGCGCCGCTGTGGGTTGTGGCGGGCGTCAGTTGTACATGGGTTACATCGGGGGATACGAAGGCCGAGTAGGCGAGTTGTTCCTCGGAGAACGAGGGAGTCAGGGAGAGGGAGGAAGAAAAGTTGCTTCCGTCCGTGCTGCCGTTCGCCGCTAGTGCGCTCAGAGTGGTAACGGTGGATGCCGGAACCTCCAAGCGCACGCCGATTTCGGCGTCGGTTCCCCAAAACAGATATTCAGGGGAGGTCCCAGGCCCCCGGTTGAGGTTCCAGTCAATACTGTGTCTGTTCGTTGCAAACTGGCCACTCGTCTTGGCGAATGACTTTGTCCTGTTCACGGTATTGTCGCCAACCCGCAACACCCAATCCGCTGTGCGCAGGGTACTGTCGGCCGGCAAGGCACCGCTACCGCTGCCGTTTACGGTTACCCATAGATGCAACCTCCTCTGCCCACCCACATCTGTGTAATACAGATCGGTGACGGTGTAATCCGTGCCGCCGAGTGTGAATTCAGTGTCAGTGAGCGCAGTGGAACAGACATCAACGTTAGCGGCAACGGGGAAATCGCCGCATCCCCGAGTGTCGGTTGTGCGGCTGTCATCATCCACCGTCAGTGTCGGTTCCCAGACCGCCCGAAAGCCCGCTCTGGGCGACACGGGTTGCGCACACGCCGGGCCGTCGTCATTGGCAGGAATATCTATACCAAAATGGTCATTGATGGAGGAACTGGCGGTGGAAAAGATCTGAAGGGCAATTGCTTCTTGAACTTCGCAAATATCGTCATCCACAACTTCCACCGCAAAGTGGAAGGTTTGTGATTGGTTTGCCGAGACGGATGTATTCGAATAAGTGAGTGTAATCTCGCTCAGGGGATTGCCGTCCACATCCACTATCGCGTAATCATCGTCCAATACGTAATAGGCTGTGCCGAAAGGTCTGAGGCGAAGAGTAATGGTTTGATCCACGGTTACTGGGCCCAGGGTGCCGGTGTAGGTTTGGGTTTGGCCCTCTCTTACTACCTGCGTCACACTAGGCGTAACATCTAAGGTCTGCGAATGCGCAAGCCCCGCCGCGAGCAGGGCAAACGCGCCGAACAACAGCGCGGGGAGACGAACGAGACGGCGTACCGGGGCGGGATGCGATCTATGCGGGAGCATCGTGCCTCCCGCCGAGTCGGCCCTCAGTGGAGAAGGGGGGGGGGGGGGGGGGGGGGGGGGGTATTCGTACTCATATTCACGCTGACGGATTGGTGATGGCTATTCATGATCAGTTCCTCCTTAGGATAGTGAAATCGAAAGTCGCTAGACTTGCCGGTGTGTTTCCGAGGGGGTATTGTAGGCTATTTGCGGCGCGTGTCAACCCCTTTTTTGCCCCGCTCAATGCAATCCGGCGAGTTTGCCCAGCAGCACCGAGAGCGCGGCGGCGGTTGGGCGGGTTCGTTCTCGCAGGGGGATTGCGGGGGGAATGATAGCCGATTTACCGCCCGCGAAGGCCTTGCCGCGCGTCCGTCCAATGGCATTGGGTATGGAAAAAAGGGCGGTGGCGCCTTGAGGAATCGCCACCGCCTTGGGCAACCGGTGCGGAACTTGAATGACGGGCGCCGTCAAATCGCCCGCCGTCCATAGCCTGTAACGGTCAGAATCTCGTCTCGCCCTTCAGCAAGATCGCGTGGTCGGCGTCCGCGCGCCCGTGCTCACGGCGTTCTCCGTGCAGGCGCAGGGTGAATGGGCCGCCGGATGACCAATCCAACCCCAAGCGATACAGTTTGCCGTTGTCATGCAAGGTCAGGCCGCTCCACGGAGTCAGCAGGCCGTTTCGCCCTCCGGGCGCCGACAAGCCGTAGCCAAGACGCATTTCCAGTCGTCCGCTGGGGTCGTGGGCGGTGGGAATAGCGTCCCCGCGCAGGCCGTTCGACCAGATTCGGCCGCCATCGCCCACGCCAGCTCCGCCGTTGCCATAGCCGGGGCGCATTTCGAAGGACAAGCCCTGCCCATCGGCACCGGGCGACAAGCGCACTAATGCCTGTACGCCCCATTCCTCATAGTCGCTTCGGCCAAACAAGCCGTGCGCCGATAGGGATGCGCTCACGCCGCTCTCCGCATTGTCGTATCGCACACTGCCGCCGATTTCCGCGCCAGTGCCGGTGTTGCCGTCTCCGCCGTCTTGGCGCACGCCGAGGGATAGGGACGGCGACATCTGCCCGCCGCCCGCTAAACTGCGCGTGCGGCTGGCCGCCAGCGCGATGCGCGCGAGGTCGGTTTTTACCGACAGCGAATCGACTTCGGCGCTCCTGTCCACATCCATCTGCGTGCGCGTGAATTCGCCCTTGAGATGCACGCGGGTATCGTTGCGCGACCACAGCACGCCACTGCCGCCGACGCCCAGCATGGCCATGCTCAGATCGTTGGAGGTGGCTTGGTCGCTATCCGGAGTTACCACCACCTCGCCGCTGCCGTAGCCGAAGGTGGCCCACCAGTCGAACTGCTCAATGTGGCCGCTGAGATAGGGATGCAGGGAAATCACATCCACCTCGTAATCGCCTGTGCTGCTCGCGCCGCCGCTTCCGCTTTCGTATTCAAACTCGCCATCGCTCCACGACAACGCCATGCCGACCAACAAGTTGTCGCGCACTTTGGCGTCCACGCCGAGTTGTGCGCCGTACAAACTACCGTCGAACTCGAGGTCGCCGTCCTCGCCGGACAGGCTGCGGTATTCGCCGCTACCCCACACGGAGGCCGAACGAACCGCCCCGCCGCCGCTATCGCCGCCATTCAATGGCAGGACGAAATCGGAGCCGTTCAACAGGTCGCGTAGGGGGCGGTTGTCGTTGATCAGGCTCGGCGCGTGAGTTTGCAAGACGCCCGCTAGGGAACTCTGGCCGGCGAGATTGGCCGAGGCGGTGGGGGCGGCGCGCCACGCCTGCTCTACCCGCGCCGAGATGGCGCCGTTTACCCGAGCGGCCACGGCGCGCGCCACTTCGGGCAGGGCGGTGCGATGCAACTGCTCAGCCACGCCGGCGTGCGTTACCGTTACCGTCAGCGTATAGGTCTGTGTCGAGGAGTTGTTCGAGGCGGTTACCACGACGAGGATGGTGGTGTTGGCGTCGTCCGTATTCAGCAGGATGGCCTCGCTTTCCGCACCGGTGGCCACCGTCGCCAGATTGTCGGGCGTGGTGCCCACTTGAACGGTTGCGGCGCTGTCGGTTGCGGTCGGCGTCAGTTTTACCTGAGTTACATCTCGATCTACCGAGGCCATGTAGGTGAGTTGTTGCGTGGAGAACGAGGGGGTGAGGGCGACCGGGGAAACGTTGCTTCCGTCCGTGCGGCTGCCATTCACCGTCAGTTCGTCCAGAGACGAGGGCGGATCGGCGCGCGTTACGGTTACCGTATAGGTCTGTGTCGAGGAGTTGTCCGAGGCGGTTATCACAGCGAGGATGCTGTTGGCGCCGTAATTCAGCGGGATGGCCGCGCTGTCTTCACCGGTGGCCACCGTCGCCAGATTGCCGGGCGTGCCCACTTCAACGGTTGAAGCGCTGTCGGTTGCGGGCGGCGTCAGTTTTACCTGAGTTACATCGTAATCTACCGCGGCCGTGTAGGTGAGTTGTTGCATGGAGAACGAGGGGGTGAGGGCGACGGGGGAAAAGTTGCTTCCGTCCGTGCTGCCATTCACCGTCAGTTCGTCCAGAGACGAGGACGGCTCGACGCGCGTTACGGTTAGCGTATAGGTCTGTTTCGAGAAGTTGTCCTCGGCGGTTACCACGGTGAGGATGGTGTTGGCGCCGTAAGTCAGGGTGATGGCCGCACTGTCCGCATTGGCGGCCACCGCCGCCAGATTGCCGGGCAAGCCCACCTGCATGGATGCGTCGCTGTGGGTTGTGGCCGGCGTCAATTTTACTTGCGTTACATTGCTGGCTACCGAGGCCGAGTAGGCGAGTTGTGCCGCAGCGAAGGAGGGAGTCAGCGCGAGGGGGACGGAAAAGTTGCTTCCGTCCGTGCTGCCATTGCCGCTAAGTGTGCTCAGAGTTGTATCGGTGGATGCGGGTACCTCCAAGCGTATGCCGATTGGGGAGTTGTCTGGCCAACGCAGCGTGTTGGCACCCCAGAAAACTCTGGGGTTGCTCGAATCGAACGTGCCACTCGCCTTGGTGTATGAGTTGACGCCCCTTCGATTGTCGCCAACCCGAAACACCCAATCCGATGTTGTGCGCAGGGTGCTGTCGGCCGGCAAGGCACCGCTGCCGGTTACCCATAGATTCACTACTCTCCCACCAGGGATAGTTGCGTAATACAGACTTCTGATAGTGTAATCCGTGCCGCCGAGTGTGAAATCATCGTCATCGAGCCCAGTGGAGCAGGCGTCGATGTTGTTGGCATGGGAGCATCCCCGAAAATTGGTGTCGGTGGAGCGAATATCCACCGTCAATGTCGATTCCCAGATCGTCCGAAAGCCCGCTCTGGGCGGTACGGGTTGCGCACACGGGCCGCTTTCGTCGTCACTAGCAAGAATATTAATAGCAAAACTGGCATTGGGGGTGACGCCGCCAGAACCCTTAGCTACGGCGGTGGCTCTGATCTCAGTGGTAACGTCTTTTGTAATTTCGCAAATGTCGTCATCCACAATTTCCACCGCAAATTGGAAGGTTTGTGAGCGGTTTGCCGGAACCGATGTATTCGAGTAAGTGAGTGTAATCTCGCTCAGAGGATTGCCGTCCACATCCACTATCGCGTAATCAGCGTTCGTTGCCCAGCCGCTTTGTTTCCTGAAGCGAAGCGTAATGGTTTGATCCACTTCGACTTGGCTCAGAGTGCCGGTGTAGGTTTGGGTTTGCCCCTCATTTAGGTCACTCAAGGTGGGCGTAACCTGAAGTACCGCCTGCGAATGCGCCAGTCCCGCCGCGAGCAAGGCAAACGCGCCGAACAATAGCGCGGGGAGACGAACGAGACGGCGCGAACGGGAGGGGGCGGACTGCGATCTATGCGGGAGCATCGTGCCTCCCGCCGAGTCGGCTCTCAGTAGAGAAGGGGGGGGGGGGGGGGGGGGGGGGCTTGTGTTCAGGTCGGCATTCACATTCGCGCCGGTGGCGGGAGCGGCCGAGGCGATGTGGGCGTGGGTGGATCGGGTGATTCGGTTGCGGATGTTCATGGTTTCAGTCCTCAAAACGGGTTGCGGCGGCTGGACGACTCGCCGAGAAATTTCGCACTGGCGGGGGATTATAGCCATTCCGCGCCGCTTGGCAACCCCGTTTGGCGTATTTCTTTCCAATCGAAATTCGGGGAATTTCGCCGTTTTTCGCCCCCCGCAGACGGATGCGACCCGCGCGCGCAAGCCGATGAGCCGCTTGGTTTCTCCCTCGTTCTTTCGGAGCAAAACGGGCGCCGCTAAGTCGCCCGTCGCCCGTAGATGGTAACGCTCGGAAAATCAGAAATGCGCCTCGCCCTTCAGCAAGACGGCATGGTCGGCATCCGCGCTCGCCGATTCCCGCCGTTCGCCGTGCAATCGCAGGGTGAACGGCCCGGCTGACTCCAAATCCAGTCCCAGTCGGTAGCGTTTGCCGTCATCGTGCAAGGTCAAGCCGCTCCACGGAGTCAGTAGGCCGGTTCGCCCGCCGGGCACCGACAGGCCATAGCCCAGACGCATTTCCAATCGCCCGCTGGGGTCGTGGGCGGTGGGAATGGCGTCTCCGCGCAGGCCGTTCGACCAGATTCGGCCAGTGCCGCCAGCGCTCGCGCCGCCGTTGTTGCCGTAGCCGGGCTTCATCACGAAGGACAAACCCTGCCCATCGGCGCCGGGCGACATCTGCACGAATGCCTGTACGCCCCATTCCTCGTAGTCGCTGCGACCGAGCAGGGCGTGTGCCGATACGGATGCACTCATGCCGCTTTGCGCATTGTCGTATCGCACACTGCCGCCGATTTCCGCGCCGCTGCCTGTGTTGCCATCTCCGCCGTCTTGGCGTACGCCGAGGGATAGGGACGGCACAACTGACCGCTGCCCGCCGCCGCCCGCCAAACTGCGCGTGCGGCTGGCTGCTAGGGCGATGCGCGCGAGGTGGGTGTCCACCGAGAGGGAATCGACTCGATCGCTCTTGTCCACATCCATCCGTGTGTGCGTGAATCCGCTCTTGAGGTGCACGCGGGTATCGTCTCGCGACCACAGCAGGCCACTGCCGCCTGCGCCTAGCGTGGTCATGCTCAGATCGTTGGATGCGGCTTCTCCGCTGTCCGGAGTAACCGTTACTTCGCCATTGCCGTAGCCGAGGGTGGCCCACCAATCGAACAGCCCGATGTGGCCGCCGAGATAGGGATGCAGGGCAATCATATCGACCGCGTAGTCGCCCTGACCTTCGCCGGTGTTTGTGTCTTCGTATTCGAATTCGCCCTCACTCCACGACAAGGCCACGCCGGCCAGCATGTTTTCGCGCACTTCGGAGTCCACGCCGATTTGTGCGCCGTACATATCGCCGTCGAATTCGACGTTGTCATCCTCGCCGGAGAGGTTGCGGTATTCGCCACTGCCCCACAAGGAGAGCGAGCGCGAACCGCCGCCGCCGCCGTCGCCGTTCAAGGGCAAGACGAAATCGGAGCCGTGCAGTAAGTCGCGCAACGGGCGGCCGTCGTTGATCAGGCTCGGCGCATGAGTTTGCAAGACGCCCGCCAATGTACCCTGACCGCCGAGGTTGACCGAGGCGGTGTTGCCGCCGCCCCCACCGCTACCGTTCAATACCTGCCCCACTCGCATGGAAATGGCGCTGGTCACCCGACCTGCCACGGCGCGCGCCACTTCGGGTAGGATGGCTTGGTGCAGTTGCTCGGCCTGTAGCGGCGATACCACTTCGATCACGCGGGAGTCGTCCAGTTTGTAGGTGCTACTCATGGCGCTCGCCGTGAGTTCGATACGAGTACCGGCGGGGGTGTTCTCGCTCACTGTGAAGGTGGTGGTGGTGCTGTCCATGCTACCGCCGGCGATGGCGAGGGTGGTTGTATCGAATGTATAGGTGCCGGTGCTGGCCGGAGGCCGGTGGGTATAGCTGGCGGTCAGCGTAACATTGGTATCGATCAACGCCGGTTTATCGAATGCCGTTTTGATGGTCGCCATTCCACCCGGAATCACGCGCAAGGGATCGGCGGTGAGGGTCAGTTTGGTTGGATCGTTGTCGAGGATGGTAACCGACACGGTGTTCGCAGTAGGGTTCGGCACGAAATTATCCGCACCCTTGGTCGGCAGGGGAGTGCCGAGCGCCACAGTGAATATCTCATCCTCGTTGTCGTCGTCCGCCGTGGTGGTGAAAGTGGCCGTGCCGGTAGTTTCGTTGGCCGGCACGCTGATGGAAGTGATGCTAAGGGAGTGGTCGTCGGACTCCGGCGGGCGATCGGCGGACGGAGTCAGCGTGATGGGGATGCTCTGCGCAGTCGTCAACGTCTCCGACAACGTTACCGTTACCGTTGCCGTTTGCCCCTCGGGCACCGGATTCGGCGTAACCGACAGCGACACATTCGGGGCGACGGTGGCGTCGTTGATGGTTATGGTTATCGAGTCGGTGCTGCCTCGGCGTACCGTGTCGGGCAGGGTGCCGAGGGCGACTGTGACGGTTTTGGTGGCGACCGGGTCATCCGCCGTGGTGGTGATGGTGCCGGTGGCACTGGTTTGGCCGCTTGGGATGGTGATGCTCTCCAATGTGCCGAAGTCGTTGGAGGTGGTGCCGCTACCGGCGATCTGCGTCAGCTGGATGACCACATCCGCAGGAAGCGCCGTCTCGAGGGTGGCCGTTATGGTGACGGGTTTGCCTTCGGTTACCGGATTCGGCCTGGCCGAGAGGGATACGGCGGGCCGCAGGCGGGTGATGGCCACTGTGTAGGTGCGCATTTGCACGGCGTCCAGAGCGTCTACCTCGATCTGCATGTTGTTGACGCCGTAAGTCAGGGTGATGGCGTTACTTTCGCCGCCGGTAACTGCGGTCAGCATCTCGCCGGCCTTGCCCGCCTTGACGGTCGCCCGATTGAAGGCGCCCGCGGTCGGTTTCAACTTTACATGCGTTACCGCGCTGCCTACCTCCGCCGCGTAGGAGCGGGTGTCTGGATCGAAATCGGGGATGAGGGGGGGAGTGGCGGAAAAGGTGCTTCCGTCCGTGCTGCCGATTATGCTGAGATTGCTCAGAGAAGCGTCGTTGTTGGCGGAATACACCAAACTCACCGAGATCGTTCCGCCCACGACCAAAGCAGCCCATTCCTTTGACCAATCATTACTACCCTCACTGAAGGTTCCCCAAAGCATTGCTTTGCCGCTTGGTACGGTTTCGGACTTTGGGCTGGACGAGTATGTTGAAACATCGAACGCGCTTTCACCGAGGTTGAATACCAAATTGCTGCTTCCTCTATTCCAAAGGAGGAAGTTGTCGCGAATCACCTGTTCGAACTGGAGTACCAGTCTTCCTGTATTCCCGCCGTTACGGTCGATATATAACTGGGTGATCGTGTAATCCACATTGTCGATGGTGACGGTGTTGTCGGTGAGCGCTGTGGCGCAATCGGTCAGGTTGAAACTCATATTCGATTGCGTGCCGCAACCTCGCCGCCGGTTGCTATTCGTGTTCTCGGATACGGTCAGCGTAGCCGACCAGATCGACGGCGTAGTAGGCACAGCAGGTGGATTCTTGAGCGTGCCGTTGACGCGCATCTGTATGTACTGTGCTACCGACGTAAGTGCATTGCTCGCGGTAATCGCAGTGCTAGAGGTCTCGAAGTTCCATCCGCCCGCGTTGGCTGGATCGAGGTCGGCGGATTCTGTGTATTTCAACGGTAAAGTATTGCCAGTAACTCTGTAGATGTATGCGAAATAGCTGGTGTTCGCGGCAAGCGTGGTGTTTGCCGGCGCGGCGAAGGTAACAAAGCCTGCCTCGACGCTCGCCGGTACCGTCAAATCCACGAATTTCGCAACCGGTCTGGCTGCAGTTGTCCCGCTCCACACTTCCACGCGCAGGTCGGCGGCGTTCACCGCCCCCTGAAAACCGATCTCGATGCTTGTCAGTGCGTAGCCCTCGCTGTGGAAACCGGTTCGGAACTTTTGGAGTACCTTATCCCCTGCACTGCGGTTTTTTGTCCCGGCCTGAGTGGTTTGCGCGATGTTGCTCAACAGCACATCGGCCGAGGCGGGCGCGGCGAAGCCGCCGATGCTCGCAAGAAATACCGCCGTCAGCGCAAAGCCGACTCCGGCAAAACGTCCCCGCCGGCTTGAACCCTTAGAAGGGGGGGGGGGGGGGGGGGGGGTATTCTCATGTTCATTTGCATTCAGGTTGACGGATTGATTGAAAACACTATTCATGACGGACTCCTCGCAAAAATGGTTGTGAAAGTCGATTGTCGATTTCCCAGCCGACCAGCCAATTTACACTTCAGGCTGGCGATTGTAGCCCACTTGCGGCGCTTGTCAACCCCTTTTCGGCATTGGGAATTGAAAAAATTGGTGGCGGCAGCCGAGGAATTCGCCACCGCCAACATGGGGAAGTATACGGGATTTGGACGGCGGGCGGTTGGATGGACACCCCGCCGCCCGCAGATTGTACCGCTCGGAATATCAGAAACGCGCCTCGCCCTTCAATATAACCGCGTGGTCGGCATCCGCGCGCTCGGCTCCATGCTCGCGGCGTTCTCCGTGCAAACGCAGGGTGAACGGGGACGACCCGCCGGCGGCCCAATCCAACCCCATGCGATACAGTTTGCCGTCATCGTGCAAGGTCAGGCCGCTCCACGGAGTCAGCAGGGCGTCTCGCTTGCCCGGAGCCGACAGGCCGTAGCCCAATTTCATTTCCAGTCGGCCGCTGGGGTCGGGGGTGGTCGAGGTGGTTTCGTTTAGGCCGTTCGACCAGATTCGCTCGGTGCCGTTGCCGCCATCCCCGCCGCCGTTGCCGTAGCCGGGGCGCATCACGAAGGACAGGCCGTGGCCGCCTACGCTGGGGGATAGGCGTAGGGAGGCTTGTATGCCCCATTCCTCGTAGTCGCTGCGGCCGAGTAGGGCGTGCACCGAGGTTTCCGCGTTCCAGCCGGTTTTCGGGTTGGCGTAGCGCATGGTGCCGTGGAATTCCGCGCCGGTGCTGGTGTTGCCGTCTACGCCGTCTCCGCCGTCGTGGCGTAGGCCGAGGGAAATGGATGGCGATAGGTGGCCGCCGTTATGCAAGGGGCGGGTGCTACTCGCCTCGGCGGCAAATCGAATCAGGGTGGTTGACACGTCCACGGCGGCAACTTGGGCGCTTCTGTCCACCGACAAATCGGCGCGCGTGATTTCCCCCTTGAGGCGCATATTGGCATCATCGCGCGACCACAGCAGGCCACTGCCGCCCAAACTCACGGATTGCAGGGTTACATCGTTGGCGGAAGATTCGCCTTCATCCGGAGTAATTTCCGCTTCGCCCGTGCCGTAGCCGACGGTGCCCCACCAATCCATCTGCGCGGAACGCCAGCTGAGGTAGGGGTGGATGGCGAGTAAGTCGATTTCGTAGTCGCCCTGACTGGTTCGGCCACTGCCGCTATCCTCGTATTCCAACTCACCCTGACTCCACGACAGCGCCACCCCGGCCAGCAGGTTGTCGCGCACTTTGGAATCCACACCGATTTGTGCGCCGTACAAACTGCCTTCGAATTCCACGCCGTCATTATCACCGGAGAAATTGCGGTATTCGCCGCTACCCCACAGGGAGGTATTGCGCAGGCCGCCGCCCTCTTCTCTGGTGTGGAACGGCAGGACGAAATCGGAGCCATCGAGCAGGTCGCGCATCGGGCGACCGTCGTTGACCAAGCCCGGTGCATGGGTTTGCAAGGCGCCCGCCAACGTATTTTGACCGCCGAGATTGGCCGAGGCACCGTTCCCGCCGCCGCGCCATACCGCCCCCACCCGCGCCGAAATCGCGCCGGTTACCCGACCGGCCACGGCGCGCGCCACTTCGGGGAGAACCGCCTCGTGCAAGCGCTCCATCCGCGCCGCCGTGAAGGTGATTTCGAGTTCCTGCACAGTGGAAAACGACAGGGAGCCGGTGGTAACGCTTGCCGTGAGGATGATGGAGCGATCGACTCGGGCGTTCGGCGACGCCGTGATTGTGAATTCGCCGCTGAGTTGGCTACCTTTGATTGTGATGGTATCGGTATCCACATCGTAGTCGGCATCGGCGCCACTGCCGCGAACCGCATCGCCGTTGAAGGTGAAGGTTACCGTGGCACCGCTACTCAGCGCCGGGGCGCCCAGTGTCGCCGTTATGGTTGACATCCGGCTCTGCGGAATTTCCTGCGGATTCGCCGACAATTCCAGCGTACTCGGCGCCTCCCTCCGAGTTACCGTTAGCGTGTAGGTGCGAATGGTCGTACTGTCCGAGGCCGTTACCTTTACATTGACGAGGTTTTCGCCCTCGACGAGGCCGATGGCGGCGCTCGCAGTGCCGCCGGCAATGGACGATAGGCTACTGCTCAGGCCCGCCTCGATGGTCGCGCCGGAGTCGGATGCGGTCGGCGTTATCTTGATGTGAGTCAGGTCGTTGGGCACTTCGATGCGGTATGCGAGGTTGCTCGCGGAGAAGGCCGGGGTGAGGGTCTGCGGCATATAGGTGCCGTTGGCACCGGCGGCGCCACTCACCGCCAACTCGCGCAGGCCGGAGTCGTCGGACGGCGCGGCGCGCGTTACGGTTAGCGTGTAGGTCTGCTGCGAGGAGGTGTCCTCGGCGGTTACCACGGCGAGGATGGTGTTGGTGCCTACAGTGAGCGTAATGGCCACACTGTCCGCGTTGGCGGCCACCGCCGCCAGATTGCCGGGTTTGCCCACTTGAACGGATGCGCCGCTGTGGGTTGTGGCGGGCGTCAGTTGTACATGGGTTACATCGGGGGATACGAAGGCCGAGTAGGCGAGTTGTTCCTCGGAGAACGAGGGAGTCAGGGTGAGGGAGGAAGAAAAGTTGTTTCCATCCGTGCTGCCGTTCGCCGCTAGTGCGCTCATAGTTGTAACGGTGGATGCGGCTATCTCCAAGCGCACGCCGAGTTGGGCGCCGGTTCCCCAAAACAAGAAGTTGGGGGAGTCCCCAGGTCCCCTTGTGAGGTTCCAGTCAATACTGTGTCTGTTCGATGCAAACGAGCCATTCGTCTTGGCGAACGACTTTACACCGTTTATGGTATTGTCGCCAATCCGCAACACCCAATCCGATGTGCGCAGGGGGCTGTCGGCCGGCAAGGCACCGCTACCGCTTACCCATAGATGCAATCTCCTCTGCCCAGCCCCAGCTCCGTAATACAGATCGGTAACAGTGAATTCCGTGCCGCCGAGTGTGAATTCATCTTCAGTGAGCGCCATGGAACAGACGTTCACGTTAGCGGCAGCGGGGAAATCGCCGCATCCCCGAGTTGTGGTTGCGCGGCTGTCATCATCCACCGTCAGTGTCGATTCCCAGACCGCCCGAAAGCCCGCTCTGGGCGACACGGGGTTGCGACACGCCCCGGGCCCGCCGTCATTGGCAGGAACATCTATATTGAAATTGTAAGAGGGGGTGGAGACTGAAGAACCTGAAACTGCGGCAGTGGTACTGACCATAAGGGAAATGCTTTCTTTAAATTCGCAAAGATCGTCATCCACAATTTCCACCGCAAAGTTGAAGGTTTGTGATTGGTTTGACGAGACGGATGTATTCGAAAAAGTCAGAACAACCTCGCTCAGAGGATTGCCGTTCCCATCAGTTATCGCGTAATCATCATTCGATGCCGTATGGTTTGTGCCGGAAACGCCGAAGCGAAGAGTAATTGTTTGATCCACTACGACATTGCCCACGGTGCCGATGTAGTTTTGGGTTTCGCCCTCCGTTTTTACCAGCACCGTCCCACCAGGCGTAGTACTAATGAACGCCGTCGTTTGCGAATGCGCCAGCCCCGCCGCCAGCAGGGCAAACGCGCCGAACAACAGCGCGGGGAGACGAACGAGGCGGCGCGAACGGGATGGGGCGGAATGCGATCTATGCGGGAGCATCGTGCCTCCCGCCGAGTCGGCTCTCAGTAGAGAAGGGGGGGGGGGGGGGGGGGTTATGTTCAAATTCCCACCGACAGCGCAGGCGGCGGCAGCAAATCGAACGGAACGGTCTATTGGGGTGAACCGGAAAATTGAGCCGATCAGTCGCTGAATGTTCATGATTTCATACCTCAAGAATGGGTTGCGGCGGCCGGATGACTCGCCGAGGAATTTCACGGTGAAGGGGCAGATTATAGCTATTTCACGCCGTTTGGCAAGGCCTTGTACGATGTGGGGCCATTTTTGCATGGCCGATTCCGGCTGATTTTGGCGATGTTTCCCACGAAGCGGGGGTTGCAGGGCGGCAAAATCGGCGCGCGCGGGCGCTGCCGTTTGCGCCGCAGGTGGGCAATTCGGGCGGCAATGGGGTAGCATTCGGCGTTTCCTACCCGAACCCGAATCACGAGCGAGAAGCGCAAATGGCCGCCCATTCCAACCGATCCCCCTCCATCCATCTGGGCGTCAATGTGGATCATGTCGCCACCATCCGCCAAGCGCGCGGCACGGCGTATCCCGATCCGGTGCAGATCGCCCTCGAGGCGGAAGCGGCTGGCGCGGACGGCATTACCATGCACCTGCGCGAGGATCGGCGGCACATTGTCGAGGCGGATGTATGGGAGATGGCGCGGCGCACCCGCAGCAAACTCAATCTGGAGATGGCGGCCACCGAGGAAATGCGCGAGTTCGCCCTCAAGGTGGCGCCCGCCGACGCCTGCATCGTGCCCGAACGCCGCGCCGAGCTGACCACCGAGGGCGGCCTCGATGTGCTCGCCCGGCGCGCCGCCATTGCCGATCTGGTGGCCGAGTTGGGGGAGGCGGGCATTCGCGTGTCGCTGTTCATCGACCCCGACCCGCGGCAGATCGAGGCCAGCCGAGAGGTGGGCGCGCCGGTGGTCGAACTGCACACTGGGCGGTATGCCGATGCGCCGCCGAGCGCGGGCGCGGGGAGGCAGCGGGAATTGGACGAGATCGTCTCCGCCGCACGCTATGCCGATGAATTGGGGCTGGTGGTTCATGCCGGGCACGGTCTGCATTACGACAATGTGCAGGCGATCGCGGCGATCGCGCAGATCAAGGAGCTGAACATCGGCCACGGGATTGTGGCGCGGGCGCTGGCGGTGGGGTTTGCGCGCGCCGTGGGGGAGATGAAGCGGCTGATGCTGGCGGCGCGGCGCGGCCAGAGGGTCGGGTGAATCGGGTGAATCAAGCGATCAGGGCCGCCGCCACCGATCTGCCGTCCGCCGCCAGCACATTGTAGGTGCGGCAGGCGGCGGCGGTGTCCATCACTTCCAGCCCGATGCGCTTGCCCATGAGGGGTTGGGTGAGAGCCGGCGGGGGGAAAACGGCGCGTTTGCCGGTGCCGAGCAGTATCACCTCCACGCCGAGTTCGGCCAGTTGCCGGAAATGCGCCGCGCGCAAGGCGGACGCCTCCGCCACATCCCAGATTTGCACAGATTGGGCGGTCAGCAGCAAACTGTGGTCATACCATTTGTCGGCGATCTTGATGCGATGGCGCCCGCTATCGGTGTCGGCAACGGCGGCGAGGGCGCAGGAATGCACCAGCAGGGCATCCGTTCGATTGTCGAGGTGCAGTTTCATGGAAGTCGGCGCTTCATGTTTCCCTTTCATGTTATAACACCGCCCCTTCGGACTTCCACAGAATTTTCCAGTGAAGGCTGTCAATGTGGGGCTGTTGGGCCTCGGTACCGTCGGCGGCGGCACCCTCGGAGTGCTGCGCAGGAACGCGGATGAAATCAGCAGGCGAGCCGGGCGCGACATTCGCGTGGTCAAGGCGGCGGTGCGCGATCCGGCGCGCGCCCGCCCGCCCGCGCTCGGTTGCGCGCATCTCCCCCTCACCGCCGACCCGTTCGAGATCGTCAACGACCCCGGCATCGACATCGTGGTCGAGCTGATCGGCGGAGACGACATCGCGCGGCAAGCGGTGTTGCGGGCGATCGACAACGGCAAGCACGTGGTTACCGCCAACAAGGCGCTGATCGCGCTGCACGGCAACGCCATTTTCGCCAGCGCCCAGCGGCAGGGGGTGATGGTGGCCTTCGAGGCGGCGGTGGCCGGCGGCATTCCGGTGATCAAGTCGATACGCGAGGGGCTGGCGGGCAATCGCATCGAATGGCTTGCGGGCATCATCAACGGCACCTCCAACTACATTCTGAGCCGCATGGAGGAGGACGCACGGGGCTTCGACGAGGTTCTGGCGGAGGCGCAGGCGTTGGGTTATGCCGAGGCGGATCCGGCGTTCGACATTGAGGGCATAGACGCCGCCCACAAGCTCACCATCCTCGCCTCCATCGCCTTCGGTATCCCGCTGCAATTCGACAAAGTACACATAGAGGGCATAACCGCGGTGGCCGCCGAGGACATCGCCTACGCGCGCGAGCTCGGCTATCGCGTCAAGCATCTCGGCCTTGCCCGGCGCGCCGCCGACGGCATCGAACTGCGGGTGCATCCGGCGCTGATTCCCCGCCGCCGGCTGATCGCAAATGTGAACGGCGTGCTGAACGCGATACTGGTATGCGCGGACGCGGTCGGTTCGACCCTGTATTGCGGCGCCGGTGCCGGTGCCGAGCCGACCGCGTCTTCGGTGGTGGCGGATCTGGTGGATGTGGTGCGCGCCATCACCACCGATCCGGAGAATCGGGTGCCCCATCTGGCCTTTCAGCCCGGTTCGCTGGCGGCCTCGCCCATTTTGCCGGTGGAGCAGGTGGAAACCGCTAATTACCTGCGGCTGTGTGCGCGCAACCGCCCCGGAGTGCTGGCGGCGATCACGCGCATTTTCGGCGACGGCGGCATCAGCATCGACACCATCCTGCAAAAGGGGGAGGGAAGGCCGGATGAGAGCGTAACCATCATCATGCTCACGCAAAAAACCCGCGAGGGCAACATGAATCGGGCGCTGGTCGAACTGGACCAGCTGGAAGCCATTACCGGCGAAATCATTCGCCTGCGGCTGGAAGGTCTGTCCTGATGGCGCGCGCGGGCGCGGCGGGCGGGCGCAACATGCAACTCGATCATCGGCCATGCCACCCTCTTCCGGCCAAGTGAGGCGAATCGTCCGGCGGCAACCTTTGTGCCGCCTCGAGGAGAGCGCCGAAGGGAGCGGCGCGCCCGATCTGGATCCGTTGTTGCGGCGCATCTTCGAAAACCGCAATGTGCGTAGCCTCGACGAGCTGGACTATTCACTCAAACGACTGCTGCCGCCGGAACGACTTCTGGGGATGGAGGCGGCCACCACGATTCTGCAGGAAGCCATCGTCGGCGGGCGGAAAATTCTGGTGATTGGCGATTACGACGCCGACGGCGCCACCGCCAGCGCGGCGGCGGTGCTGGGGTTGCGCGCGCTCGGGGCGAAGGAGGTGGATTATCTGATCCCCAACCGCTTCAAGCACGGCTATGGCCTGTCACTGGCGATTGCCGAGGTCGCCCTCGAGCGCGCGCCGCACTTGGTGATCACCGTGGACAACGGCATATCGAGCATCGACGGCATCGCCATGTTGCGCGCCGCCGGAGTGTCGGTGATCGTTACCGACCACCACCTCGCCGGAGACGAATTGCCCGCGGCAAACGCCATCGTCAATCCCAATCAGCCCGGCTGCGATTTCCCCTCGAAGTGCCTCGCCGGAGTCGGGGTGATGTTCTACCTGCTGCTGGCCACGCGCGCGCGGCTACGGGAATCCGGTTGGTTTGGCGGTGCGGATGGGCCGAATCTGGCCGAATTGCTGGATGTGGTCGCGCTGGGTACCGTGGCGGATATGGTTCCGCTGGATTTCAACAACCGCATTCTGGTCGCGCAGGGTCTGGCGCGGGTGCGCGCCGGTCGCTGTCGGCCGGGGATCAAGGCGCTCATCAAGGTGGCGGGACGGATTCGGCGGCGAATCGACGCGGACGATTTCGGCTTTGCCATCGCCCCCCGCATCAACGCCGCCGGTCGCCTCGAGAACATGTCCGCCGGCGTCGAATGCCTGCTCGCCGACGACTCGGATGACGCCATGCAACACGCCATCAGCCTCAACAGCAAGAATCGGGAACGACACCAGATTCAGCAGGAAATGCAGCTGCGGGCGCTGGAAATCGTCGAGGAAATCGCGGGCAATCGGGATGAGCCGGGGGAACTCGGCCTGTGTCTGTTCGATCCCCAATGGCACAAGGGGGTGATCGGGCTGGTGGCGTCTCGAATCAAGGAGAAATTCAATCAGCCGGTGGTCGCCTTCGCGCCGGAGCGCGACAATTCAGAGAAATTGAGCGGCTCGGCGCGCTCGGTGGCGGGGCTGCACATCCGCGACCTGCTCGAATCCATCTCGCACAGTCATCCCGGCCTCATCGAAAAATTCGGCGGCCACGCCATGGCCGCCGGACTGACCATTCCGGCGGCGCAACTCGAGGTATTTTCCAGCGAATTCAGCGCCCTGGTCGGCGCCCATTTCGCCGACGGCGCGCCCGCTCTGGAGATTCACACCGACGGGGAATTGACGCCCGCGGAAATGACCAAGAAAACCGCCGAACGGGTGCGCACCGCCTCCCCCTGGGGCCAGAGTTTTCCGGCGCCGCTGTTCGACGGCGAATTCCGCGTGGTCGCGCAAAAGGTAGTCGGCCAACACCACCTGAAAATGCGCCTCGCCCCCATCGGCAGCCTCGAATGCCTCAACGCCATCGCCTTCGGCTGGCTCGAAACCGGCCAGCGCCCCCCGAGGTTGAACACGGTGCGGGTGGTCTACCAACTGCGCGTGAACGAATACTACGGCAAGAAATCGCTGGAAATGCTGGTGAAATATATGCAGCCCCAGCGGACGCAGGTCGATCCGGCATTCTAATGCCGCGTTGGCCCCGTTGCGGGCGGGGCAGGGTGGTTTTGTCGTGGTGGCGCGGGCGGGCGTGGCCGTCAGAATTCCATTCGATCGACTTCGCTCAGATACGAAAACCGACGCCGCGCGTGGGCAATCACCGACTTCCTGATTGTGGCGACAAGCAGTTCGGTATTTGCGCTGCTGCCGCGCGTCAGCATATTGCCGTGAGGATCGCAGATCGTGCTTTGGCCGACATAGCGTAGATCGTGTTCGTGTCCGATGCGGTTGGCGTAAGCGATGTATAGCTGATTCTCCATGGCGCGCGCCGGTATCAGCTGCTGCGCGATGTTGTCGGATGGCGCCATGAGCGCAGTCGGAACGGCGATCAGATCGGCGCCTGCTTGCGCGCAATCCCGCGCCAGTTCGGGAAATTCGACATCGAAGCAGATGAGTATGGCGACCTGAATGCCGCCACAGTTCACCATTTGTCTGGTATCCCCTCGCGTGAAAACCCGTTGCTCCCATTCGCCGAAGAGCATGCGCTTGCGGTAGCAGGTTCGCACGCAGCCGTGGGCGTCGACAAAGACTGCCGAATTGAAAATCTTCCGCTTGTTCGTCTCATAGATTCCGACCAAGAGCGCGAGGCCGTGGATTCCGGCAATTTTCGCCACCGTGGAGATGGTGTTTTCGTCGACATTTCCGGCTATTTGTCGTGGATCATCTCGGTTGAAATAGCCGGTGAGGAAGCATTCCGGAAATATCAACAGCTGCACGCCGCGATCCGCGGCCTGTGCGGCGGCCAGTTCGATGGCGTTCAGGTTGGCGTTGACATCGCCGAGGGCGCCGCCGTCCTGCCAAATGCCGATGCACAGCGAAGCGTCCTGATCCGTCATTCGTCATGACTCCTTTCGACACCCAGCAATCGTGGGAGATTGCCGAAACGGGCGATGGCGGCGAGTACGACCATGGCGATCACAACGAAGAACACGGAAACGGAAGCCATCACCGGCGTGTAGCCGTATCGCAGAGAGTTGAATATCTTGATGGGCAACGTTTCCGCAGTGAATCCGGCCACCATGTAGGCGATGATGTACTCATTGAGACTGATCACGATGGCAAAGGCAAAGCCGGAAACGATATAGGGTCGGATCAACGGCAGGATGATGGTTTTGAAAACGGTTTTGCGATTTGCCCCCATCGTCCGGGCGGCTTCGATGAGGGCGCGATCTATGGCTTGGAGGCCGAGGGAAATGGTAACCAGCGGCAGGGTTACCAGAAAGATGCCGTGGGAAATGATGGTGGTGAGGATGTGTCCGTAGGGCCCCGCGAAGATCCAGAATACGAGGAATCCGAGGGCGGAAATGACCGGCGGCAACATGAACGGCGCCACGCCGAGGGCGAACAGGGCGCGGCTGCGGAATCCGCCGCGCGACCAGATGTAGAGGGCAAGCGGCATGGCAATCGAGACGGCCAGCACGCTTGCGCAGAATGCGATCGTTACCGAGTTGACGAGGGCGTTGAACCAGTCGCTTTGGGTGAACAGCTCGCCGTACCATCGCATTGAAAATCCCTCTGGGGGAAAGAGGAGGCGCTTCGGTTTGTTGACGGATACGCCCGCGACCACGATGAGCGGAGTTGCCAGAAACGCCAGTACGATGGCGATGAATCCGTTGCGCATGCGCTCAGCCATTTCCCCTTGCCCTATTGTTGGCGCCGATCGCCAGCGACAGCCCTACGAGGGCAAGCGATACCAGCAACAGGAACATTGCCATGGCCGCGGCGAACGGTATATTGGACTGGAAAATGGCTTGATCCGTGATATGCACCGATAGTGTCCAGTGTTGCGGTCGTCCGAGGACTTGCGGCAACAGATAGGCGCCGAGGGTGAAGACGAATACCAGAATCAGCGCGCCCGTGAGCGATCTGCGCATGATTGGCAGGATGATGTTGCAGAAACTTCGCAGGGGCGATGCGCCCGACATGCGCGCGGCTTCCGGCAGCTGCGGGTCGAGGCGTGATACGGATGGATAGATCACGAGAACGGCGTAGGGGAGGCCGAGATAGATCAGGCCGAGCAGCAACGCGACCAAGCTGGGTGTATAGGCTTGGGATGTATCCGTGAGACCGATCCAAGCGAACAGGTTTCCGATCCCCGCGGTTTGCGAGAGGATGGTCGACCAAGCAAATCCGATGATGACCTCGGATAGCGAGAGAATGGACAGGATGAAGATCAAGACCAGCGTTTGTGTGCGATGGCTCATCCGGCTGAGTGAGTATGTGAAGGGGAAGGCGATGGCGACGGCGATGGCGGCGGCGGCCATTGACAATCCGATGGAGGTTGCGAGAATTTTCGCGAAGAATGGCGAAAGGAATCGAACATAGTTCTCGATTGCAAAGGAAGGTTCGAAGAATGCGCCTTCGACTCGTTTGAAGAAGCTGATGGCGAGCATGATCGCGAACGGTATGATGAAGAACACGACGAGGGCGGCGACTGGATAGAGCGCCAGCCAGCGTGTTGCGGAACTACCTTTTGCGGAGTTCATGTGGCCATGACCGTAGCCCGATCGGCGTGAAACTTGACGCCAACCGACTGTCCGATTTCGACTTCGGGGCGGCTTTTCGGCGTGGAAACCGACAGCAATTTGAAGTTATGGACGATGACGGAAATCTCGATGCTCGCCCCCAGATCGCGGATGAATTCGACGACGCCCGCGAAATCGTGCGTCTTTTCTTCGGGGGTGATGACCACGTCTTCGGGGCGGATGGAGAATGTACCCGATTCGCCGATTCCGATTCCGATTTCGATTGCGGGGTTTTCGCTCAGGGAGGTGGGGATGGTGATTGCGCGGCCGAGAATTTCGATGGTGTCCGCGCCCACGCGGCGGCAAGGGATGAGATTGCTTGTGCCGATGAAGCCGGCGACAAAGGCGTTTGCCGGGCGTCTGTAGATTTCGATTGGCGACCCGGCCTGAAGCAGGCGTCCCCTGTCCATGATGATGACCATATCGGCCATGGTCATCGCTTCGCGTTGATCGTGGGTTACGATGATGGTGGTAATCCCGAGTTTTTGTTGGAGTAGCCGCAATTCGACCTGCATATACTCGCGCAGTTTGGCATCGAGCGCGGAGAGAGGTTCGTCGAGGAGGAACAGTGTCGGGTTGATGGCGAGGCCGCGGGCGATGGCGACGCGCTGTCTTTGGCCGCCGGATAGTTGATGGATTTGCCGGTTTTGAATATCGGGAAGTTTCACCAATTCGAGGAGTTCGGCGGCGCGGGCGCGCCGAACCGCGTCTTCCATTCCGCGAATTTTCAGGGGATAGGTGATGTTCTCGGCGACATTCAGATGGGGGAACAGGGCGAGGGATTGAAACACCATGCCGAAATTTCGTTTGTGCGCGGGGATGTTCGACTGATCGATTCCGTTGATCAGGATTCGCCCGGCGGTTTCCTTCTCGAGTCCGGCGATGAGGCGAAGCAAGGTGGTCTTGCCGCAACCCGAGGGTCCGAGTAGGCAGATGAATTTGCCGTCCGGCAGATCGATACTGAGATCGTCGACGGCAATGGCGACGCCGAATTTCTTGGATAGGTTCTGAATGCTGATGCGCGTCAATAGTCGTCCCCCGATCCGAGTTGGCGGGCGCGAGATCGCGCCCGCCGATTTTTTATCCGGCGATGAGCTCGGCCCACTTCTGATTGATCCAGTCGCCGCGCGCGTCGTAGATGTCGTATCGCGGCAGGACTGGGGGAATGCTGCTGGCGACGGCACCGAATTCGTCATCGGTCAGATCGGTCAACTCGCGTCTGACCGTGGGCGCGGTTCCAACATTTCGCGACAATTTTGCCTGAATGGAGGGTTGGCACATATAGTCGATGAATATGTGCGCTTCCTCAAGCCGTTTGGACGCCGTGGAGACGCTCCAAGAGCCGGAATCGAGGACGCCGCCCTCCGCCGGAAAGGTGGAGCGAACCGGCTTGCCGTCTGCCGCGGCCAATCCGGTAACATCGTGGTAGTACTGACCCATGGGGATTTCACCGGTTTCGAGAGCTTGCTGGAATTGTCCTTCATCCCGATACCATAGGCGCACATTGGGTTTTGCCTCGGCGAGCTTGCCCATGACTTGCAGTATGCCCTCTTCGCTATCGAGGATAGCGGTGCCGCCGAACCAGGTTTTAGCGGTGATTTCCAGCAAGAAGGAATTGGTCGCAAGCGCGAGCAACCCGATGCGGTTTTTGTTGGCGGGATTCCACAACGCCTTCCACGATGAGGGCGCTTCGGGGTATGTGTCGGTATTGGTGACCAGCGTGATATACCATGAAACAGCGCCTATGCCGCTGATGGCGCCGTCTTCGTATCGGTGCACGAAGTGATCGGGGAGATGCTTTGCGTTCGGCAGTTTTGTTTCATCGAGCGCTGCCCACAGTTTGCTTTTCTGCCCCTTGAGTCGCGGCACCTGCGCCATCATGGAAACGTCGGCAGGCGCTTGGCCTGCGCGCGCGGCGGTTGCCAGTTGGACGAGCCATGCCTCGCCGGTTGGTTCACCGATGGATTCGACTGCTATGCCGGTTTCGCGGGTGAAGTCGGGATAGATGTGTTGGTCGAAGGAATCCTGAAAATATCCACCATATGTGCCGATTTTCAGGGGCTCTGCGGCGGTTGCGCGTCTGATGAATGGCGCGGGCAGTACGGCGGCGGCCGCTGCGGCGGCGGATGCCTTGAGCACGGTGCGCCGCGTGATTGATTTTTTATGGTCGGTTGTCATGTTGCTTTCTCCTGTGATGTGGTGATTGGGGGAAGCGGTGCCGGTATCGGCTGCTTCCGATACAAGCCTCGTGAGAGGTGAGTCCGCATAGTACTTGAAACAAAAATTTCTTGCAAAGCGAGGCGGGCGCAAGGGCGGATCAGGCGTCAGCCTCAGTCCGAGTTGCTGGGGTGTTCCTGAAATCGGTAGTAGGACGAATCGACCAAGTCGCGGTTGTCTAGTGCGCCCATGGCGTCCAGCATGGTCAGCAGGAATCCCTGAGCGGTGATGCGGCCGAGGGCGCCGGTGATGCAGTCGGTCTCGTTGTAGTGGGCGACGCGATCCCGTCGGCCCTCGGGATTGCGGATCAGCACGGGTACCGGGTCGCCGTTGTGTTCGCCGCGTGTCGAGTCGGTGGAGTGGTCGGCGCTCAGGCCGACTATGGTGTCGCCGAGGTCGATTTTGGCCAGCTCTTGGTCGAAACGGGCGATGAACTCGGATTTGAGTGCCGGATTGCGATCGTGGGCGGCGGTGTCGGTGCCCTTGATGTGGACGAAGACCAGATCGTGGGTTTGCAGAGATTCGCCGGCCATTTGTAGTTTTTCCGCGAGATCGGTGTCCGGCAGGGAGGTGAAGCGCGGGCTGTGGCGGCAGTGGAAATGGCACAGTTTGGCCAAGCCGAGGATGGTCATTTCGCCGGCCACCGCGGCCACTTTCAGGCCGAGTCGGGAAAACAACGTGCGCAAGGGGCGGCAGCCTCCCGCGCTTCTGAGAATCACCCCGTTGGCGGCGGCTTGCCCGCGTGCCACTCGGTCGATGTTCACCGGATGATCCTTCAAGATGTCGTGGGCGAGATGGGTGAAGCGGTTGATGGCGTTTGCGGTGAGCGCGGCAGCGGGCTCGGCGGCAGGTTCCGGGGCGGACTGCAGGATGCCGCGAGCGATGTCGTGCCCCCCCGGATCGGTGTCGCTGACCTGCGCGCACAGTCCCTCGCCGCGCAACCGCAGCACCGCGCGGTGCTGGGTCGCCGGATGCAGGCTGGCTACGATGCCGGGGGCGACCGCCAAGTCCTGCAGGGCGGCGCACAGTTGTGCCACATTGTCGCGGATGCGCCCGGCGCGGCGGTCGATAATGCGATAGTTCGACTCGGTTTTTTCCACACTGGCGAAGTTGGCGCGCAACAGGATGTCGCCGGGACGGGACTCCAGATCGATTCCAGCCGCCTCGATGGGCCCCCGGCGCAGGCGCGCCGCTTCTCCCGGCGACAGGCCGAAGAGGATGCCGACGCCGGTGTGGGTGTCCACCGGCAGCCCCGGCATGAGCGGATCCATCATGCCGCATTGGTTGTCTCGCGCCATTTGGTCGAGGGTGGGCGTGTGCGCCGCTTCCAGCGGGGTTTTGCCGCCGAGTTGCGGGCATGGGCGATCGCCCAGTCCGTCTAGTATGAACATCAAGCCCTTGGCGTTCATTTGTATTTGGCTCGCAGCGCCCGAATGCGCGTCTGGGTGTAGGTGGCGGCGATGGTCAGGGTGATGGTCTTGATGATTTCCCCCACGGTCTTTTCCCGCTCGGTGTTGTTCAATATCTGTATGTCGGCGCTGTCGGCCTCGGAGAGTAGCGCCGACTGCAACTGCCAGATGTCGTCGATCTTCTCCAGATAACGCGCCGCCCGCCGCCGCTGGGTTTTCGCCCGCCGCCCCTTTATGTGGCTGATCAGCAGGTTCTTGTCGAGCACGCCGAGGGTGAGCGGCACGATTACGGCGTCGCTGTCGGCGATGTGTTGCCGCAGGGTGGGGCGGATGTGCACGCCCTCGAGAATCATGGAAACCCGTTCGTTCAAGGCGCGCCGCAACACCGCCTGACACGCCACCTCCACCAGTTCGGTCTGGCGGTGGAAGCCGTACAACAGGTGTTCTTCGTCGCGCACCGCATAGATGTCGGTTGCATCGATGACTTGGCCGGCGTTGAATGAGGAGGTGTGCAGCGGCGGGGATAGGCGTTCCGGAATGAGTATGCGCATCACCTCCCGCAACATGTCGGTGGACTGGGTGCGCACGATGCCGAGGATGTTGGCGAGTTCGGTGGCGATGGTGCTCTTGCCGGTGCCGGGCACGCCGCCGAGCAATACCAAGAGGGGTTGATCGTTGTCGATGAAGTCGTTGCGGATGAGGTAGTAGTCGGCGTATTCCTGATCCAGTTCCTTGCGGATGGCTCGGTAGGTGGTTGCGGTCAATGCCTCCGTGGTGATCTGTCGTTGGGTGCGAATCAGTCCGTTGTGAATCATGCGGGCGATGGCGTTGCACTTATTGCGCGGCAGGGAGCAGATTTCCAATCGGCGGGCGTGTATCCCGCGAGAAAAGGGAAGGCTGTGGCCGTCGCTGTATACCACCTGAAGAGTCTCCCGATAGATGTCCTCGCTGCGATATTGCCGTAGCACCTTGCCGGGGTGATATTCCGCGAGTACCTCGATGATGCGGGCGCGCAGTTCCTCCGTGGTGATCTCGTCGGTGTCGTCCAGCTCGTCGCGGATGTCGGTGGCCAGTTGGTAGGCATCGGAAAAATTCAGGCCGGCTTCCTGTAGCGATCTCGTCAACATTCCCCGCAGGAAGGGAACCTTGGAATCCCGTTGGGCGTCGATTACCAGCAGTTTTGCCATGGTGTGTTTTTTGTTCGGATGCTGCCGGTTGCGCCGGAAAATTTTACTGCAACTTTCTGCAATACAGGAGATAACCGTCCAATGTGCAGAGTACTTGCTCCGCGGACTCCAGCGGAAACACGAAGGCCAGATTGGTAATGCCGAGGGGCTCTGCGAGGTGGCCGATTTCCGTCAGTGGCACTTGCAGGAAATCATCGCGCGCGCCTTCTTGCCAGAGGGATTGCATCTTCTCCACGATGGTGGTGTCGTGCAGCAGTTTTGAACGTAATTGCTCGTTGGCGGAGATCAGGTTGGCAATTTCCCCGCGCAGGGAGAGGTTGACGGCCTTTTCCTCTTGCAAGTCCGTGTAGATGCCGAACGACAATTCGACCACCAATGCGAATGTGATCGTTACGAAGGTTGCGACCACCAGATCGCTGAAGAAGCAGATGTATTTCCCTTTGCCCGAAATGTGTTTGCGGAATATGCACAGAACCGCGATCAGCCAGCCCAGTCCGGCTATCATGGTTGCGGCGGCGATGTCGATATAGCCGATCGCCTTACCGATTTCGATTTGCCACTCGTACAGCCAGTCGATCATTTACCTTGCCCTGAAAAATTGCCCTGTAAATTATAGCGAAACGCCTTATCGAGTTGCCGCCGTGGTCATTTTGCTGGTGGCCGCATCGCTCTCGTAGGCGCGGCGTACTTCCTCGGCGATGATCTGCATGCCTCGTTCGATCTGCGCGCGGTCGGTGGCGTAGGTTACCCGTATGCACTCGTCGCAATGTCGCCAGGGTTGGGCGAGGCCGGGGAAGAAGTGTTGTCCGGCGATCACCAGCACGCCGCGCTGTTTCAGGCGTTGATAGAGGGTTTCGCAGGAAATGGGCATGTCGGGAAACCACAGCCACAGGAATATGCCGCCTTCCGAACTATGCACCCGCACTGGCAAGTCCGCCATCAGCTCGCTCACCAAGCGCAGGGCATGGCGGGATTTCCGCCGGTAATAGGGCATGATGGTTTCGCCGCACAGGGACAACAATTCCCTACTGCGCAGCAATCTGCTAACCAGCGAGGGGCCGAACCGCCCCGGCGCCAGATTGAAGATGGCATTGCAACTGGTAACTTGCCCGATCACATCGGCATTGGCGACGATGATGCCGGTGCGCACGCCGGGCAATCCCAGTTTCGATAGGCTCAGGCAGAAGATGATGTGGTCGTCCCACAGGGGCTTGGCTTGATTGAAGACGATGCTGGGGAAGGGCGGGCCATATGCGCTGTCGACGATCAGGGGGACACCGGCGGCGCGCGTCAGCCGGCACAATTTTTCCATCTCCCGATCGGTAACCACATTGCCGGTGGGATTGGTCGGGCGGGAAATGCACACCGCGCCGATTTCCGCGTCCGCATCGAGCTCGAGGCGTTCGAAGTCCACGCGGTATTTGAAGGTGATCTCGTCGATGTCTTCGATGACCGGCCGGTTGGCGGTGAAAAACGGTTGATCGTCGAGGCCGACCTCGCCGTAGCCGATGTATTCGGGGGTCATCGGTAGCAGGATTTTGCGAAAGGTGCCGTCGGCGTAGCGGCCGGCGAACAGGTTGAACAATATGCCGAAACCGGCCTGACTGCCGTTGGTGATGGCGATATTGTCGCGCCCGATGGGGTGGTCGAACACCTCGGTCAGCAATTCCGCCAGCGCCTCGATGAAGGCGCGATTGCCCTGCGGCGAATCGTAATTGCCCACCATCTGCTCGAATTTCCCGCCGTCGGCGAGCAGCAATTCCATTTCCCGGCGCAACACGCCCCCCACTTCGGCGATGTTGGCGGGATTGCCGCCGCCGAGCATCTGGATGTTTTCGCCGCAGTCGAGGGCGTTGCCGAGATCCTGCATCAATCTCAGTACACCGCTGTCGCGCTGGAACCGGCTGGAAAATCGTGAGTATTTCATCGCTCCGATCGGGGCGCCGCGCGGCGCCACTGGCCAGTTGCCATTCTAGTTGTTGGACAATCCATCCCGAGCCGGTTCGGCCAGCCCGGCCGGCCCGGCGACGGCGCCGGCATGGACACCGCCGGATGCCATCTCGCGCAGGTAGTCGCTCAGAATGTTGCCGCTTTCGCGCAGATAGGCATCGGGTTCCTCGTCGGCATCCCCGCCGTCCTCGCCGTGGTCTTCCTCTTCCTCTTCGTCGAGGGCTTCCACCGACGCCACCGTCTCCCGTCCGAGAGATTGGCGCATGCGGTTTTCCAGTTCGAGCCGCTGGGCGTCCTGCTGCGCCCGCTCCTGCTTGCGCGCCGCTTCGTTGAGGGAGACGAATTGCTGCTCGCGGCGTTCGTCTATGAGTTTCCGGCTGTCCTTGAAATACTGGAATTCCGGGTCGGCGTATATGCGCAGTTCGTGGGATTCGCGGATGCGCTCGAAGGCCGCCGGCGGCAATTCCGACTGGAATGGGCGAAACACCGTGTACGCGATCTGCCGCCAGGGGATGGCGTTTTCATTGGCTCGTTCGCCGGATTCCTGATCGTCCTGCGAGTCCGGCCAGATGATGTCCGGGATGACGCCGCGATGCTGGGTGCTGTCGCCGTTGATGCGGAAGAATTGGGCGATGGTTACCTTCAGCTGGCCGAGCTGGTCGTGGTCGCGGACGAATCTGTCCAGATCGACCAGATGCTGCACCGTGCCCTTGCCGAAGGTGGGTTCGCCGATGATCAGCCCGCGGCGGTAGTCCTGAATCGCGCCGGCAAAGATTTCCGAGGCCGAGGCGCTGTACTGATCCACCAACACCGCCAGCGGCCCGGCGTACACGATCTCCGCATCCGGATCCCGATCCACCTGCACCTTTCCGCTGGAATTGTGCACCTGCACCACCGGCCCCTTCTCGATGAACAGGCCGGTGAGGGAGATGGCTTCGGTGAGCGCGCCGCCGCCGTTTCCGCGCAGGTCGATGATCAGCCCGTCGATCCCCTCCGAGTGGAATTCGGCGAGCAGTTTGCGCACATCTCGGGTGGTACTACGGTAGTTGGGCACATTGTTTTGCTGGCCGGCGAAATCCACATAGAAGGAGGGCAGGTCGATCACGCCGATGGTGGATTTGCCTCGGCGGGTTTCGATTTCGAGGATTCGCTTTTTCGCCGCCTGCTCCTCCAGTTTGATGGTGTCGCGGCGGATGGCGATCACCTTGGCGTGGGGATCCGGGTCATTTTCGCCGGGCAGTATTTCCAGCCGCACGATGGACGACTTGGGGCCGCGAATCAGCTCCACCACATCGTCCAGCCGCCAGCCGATCACATCGACGATTTCCCCATCGCCCTGCGCCACGCCGGTGATGCGATCCTCGGCCTTGAGTTCTCCGGCGAGGTCGGCGGGCCCGCCGACTATGATGCGCTGCACCTGCGTATATTCGTTGTCCGTGCGCAGCACCGCGCCGATGCCCTCCAGCGACAGGCGCATCTGAATGTCGAAATTCTCGCTGGCGCGGGGGGAGAAATAACTGGTGTGGGGTTCGATGGAATTGGTGTAGGCGTTGGCGAAGGTCTCGAACACATCCGACGATTTGAATTGCCGGGTGCGCCGCGCCAGATGGGTATAGCGGCGCGCCAGGGTGTCGGGTATGTCGGCCTCGTCCTTGCCCGCCAAGCGCAGATCGAGGATGTCGTTCTTGATGCGCTTGCGCCACAGATCGTTCAACTCCTCGGCGTCGGCGGCCCAATCCGCGTCCTCGCGGTCGAATCGATAGGTCTCGTCCATCTCGAAATCGAACGGCTCATGCACTCGTTCGAGGGCGAATTCCACGCGCTCGTCCACCCGCGCGCGGAAAATGCTGAAGATGGCGAATACCGGCTTGAGGTCGCCGGCGCGGATGAAGTCGTCGAACAGGTGGCGCAGTTTGTCGAATTGGTCGATGTCGGATTGCAGGAAGATACTTCGGGCGGGATCGAGCCGGTCGATGTATTTCTGCAGCACGGACTCGGAAAATTCGTCATTCAGGGGGAGTTTGCGGTAGTGGGATTTTTCGATCAGCTGGTTGATCAGCTGAAGGGTGCGCGACTGCCGCTCGGTGGCCACCGGCGTTTCGCTAACCACCAAGCCGGCGATGGCGGCGTTCGCCGCCGATGGGAATGTGAGCGGAGCCATGCCGATGAGCAGCGCGGTTGCGGCATACAACGGAAAGGGCAGGGGCAGGGGAAAGCGCATGTTCATGGCAATGTGATTGGCCGGGGTGGGTTGATTGGAATTTCGCGAATGCCGCGAAAGTTCTTGATGATACACCAGATTCACCGCCGCTGGGCATTGCCGCAGCGAACTCGGCGAACTTGGCGAACTCAGCGACTCAGCTCCTCGATCACCGCCGACAACGCCTCGGCGGAGTCGTCGTGCAGCAATTTGTTCTGCTCGGCGATGAGGACGCGGTCGAATTTCGGCAGCATCGCCGGATCGTTCAGCGCCCAGATCAGATTGCGCCCGCGCCGCAGTTCGATGATGCGGTCTAGAATGCGGGCGAAACGCTTGCCGTCCAGTTCCGACAGGGCGTTGTTGATGATGAGAATATCCGGATTCTTCAGCAACGCGCGCGCCAGCGTCAGTTTCTGCCGCACCACCGCCGACAGTTTGGAACCACCGGCGCCCGCCGGGCAATTCAGGCCGGCGAGCACGATCTTGTCGTGCAGGCCGGTGTGCTTGAGGGTGTCCTTGATGATCTCGGTTACGCGCGGTTGCAGGTGGCCCTTGGCGTAGGCGATCTTGCCGAACAGCAGATTTTCCTGCACCGACATGCCGCGGTTGTATCGCCCGCGATCGTAAAAGCGAACCTGCGCGCCGTCCGTGCCGAGCGCATCCATCATCTCCGAGCGAGCCGCCACCACCTTTTCCTGCAACGGCGGTGTGATCAGGTCCAGGCGGTGGCGCGCCGGGCACAGTTGGAAACTCACCGCCAACAATTTCGCCCGCTGCTCGGCACTCAGCGCCGCCGTGCCCTCGCTGCCCACCTCGGCCAGCAGTTGGCGATATTCGGGCAGGTCGGCGGCCTTGATGAAGCTGAATTGGTCGAACAATTCACTGTCATCGGGCACATCGGAAAACAATTCCACCATCAAACCCGCCAGCGTCAGGCCGATGTCGCCGAGGGCTTGGCGCAGGCCGGTGCGCTGCAGGATTTCGCCGGCCAGCGGATTGGCCGCGAGAAATTCCGCCGCCGAACTCCCGTCCGTTGGGCTGCCGAACAACAGGTTCTCCTCCACCGTGAGGTTGTGAATGTACTTGCCCGCATCCAACGGCTCGACCACGGCGCCGGATTCCACACTGTTGATGCGGTCGATCAACTGATCTCGCAGGGTTACGATGCGCTCAGCCAACTCGGCCGGAATGTCGATGGCCTCGGTGGTGCGCAGGGCGAGGGTGAGCAGGTCGTCATCCAGCTCGACGCATTGGATGATGGCGTGCACGATGCGGGTGAATTCCGTTTGATCGGCGGCGCCGGCGAGGCGAATATCCATCCACTCGGCCTCGCTGTCTTGAATCGAGTTGCCGCTGGCGAGGGCCTCCTTGATGGCTTGACGGCGTTCATTGTTTTCCGTTTCCGCCTGTGTTTGCGGTTGATGCTTCAAGCCGTAATACAGATTGTCGCGGATGGACGCATTGAACAGTCGGGAGGCGGCGGAGCAATAGCCGATGCGCTGGCCGGTAACCGCTTCGGGTAGGTGTTGCAGGTCGGCGTCGCCCACCTGAATGGAGCCGGAAGTGGGGGCCAGAAGGCGCGCCAACAGCTGCATGAGCTCGTCGCTGGCGCTGCCGTCCTGACTGAAAATGGCGCTGTGGCGATCGTCGCCGAGGGTGAAGTCGAAGTCGTCCACCTGCGTGGCGCCTTCCTCCACATAGCGCAGACGGCTGGCGCGAATTTCGCCGGTGAGCGGTTGCGGCGGTTGCGAACCAACTCCGAGCAATGCCGGCTCGGTCATGCCGTGCGGGGCGAACTGCTCGATGATCTGGGCGTACTTGACCTTGACATCCTCGCTGATCTGATAGAACTTGAGCAACTCCTTCCACGGCGGCGCAATATCCTTGTACGCCGCCAACACCGCCACCAACGCCCCCAGCGACAGCTGATTCGTTACCACCAGATAGCCGCCGATGGAATAGAAGAAGAAGGGAGTGAGTTGGGCGAGGAAATTGTTGAGGAACTTGATGAAGAATTTGCGCCGATAGATCTCGTTGCGAATGGTGAAGATGATGCCCAACCGCCGACTGACATCGGCGCGCTCGAAATGGCCGGTGTCGTTGGCGTGTATATCGGCGATGCCGCTGACCGACTCGCCGATGCGATCTGACAACTTGCGCACGTTTTGCACCCGCCGTTTGCTCAGCTGATTGACCTTGTGTTGCAGTCGGGGGATGAGATAAATCTGCGGCGGATACAACGCGATGGAAGCGATGCCCAACCAGAAATCCTGCACGAATATGAAGGACAGATAAGTGATCAACAACCCCCCCTGCATAACCGGCAAGGCAATCGAATCGCCGATGAACCCCCCCAACGGCTCGGTCTCCGCGGTAACCATGGGGATGATCTCGCCGCCGCTCAGATTCTTGAAATGCGGCAGGGGGAAGCGCAGGACGCGACTGTACAAGGTATAACGAAAGCGCCGCAACATACGCTCGCCGAGCACGCCTCGGTATACATTGATGACATACTTCATGCCGCCGTTGATGATGACCAATGCGAGGAAGACGAAGCTGAGCAACAACAGATATTGAATCTGCGTAACCTCGTAACCGAACAACGAGAACACCACATTGCCGCCGCCGATGGCCTTGTTGATGATGAGTTTCGGTATCTCCAGCGAGTAATACACCAACGGCATGGAAGCCGCGGTCAACAACACGAGCCACACTTGATCCCGTGTGGTGTGGCGGAGTATGTATTTGTAGATGGATTTTTCCATGGGTGGAATGCCCTAGCGGCGCATCGAACGCCTAACGGCTCAGCAATCGCCCGCGCCATCCCCCGCCAAGCGATCGAGACGAGTCTGCAAATCGGCGGCATGAACACTGGTAGTTGCCAACTTCGTACTCAACATCCTCATTACATGCAACGCCACCTGCGGATTGCCGGTAATCAACTCGATAAACCGCTCATTCGGAATCCGAATAGTAGTAACCGCCCCCCGCGCCCGCACACTAGCCGTGCGACTAGCCCCACTCAACACCGCCATCTCTCCGATCAAAGTATTCGCCGGGGAAGTCGCCAACAACACCGGTTGGCCGTCTTGGTCGCTGCCGATGATTTCGACTGTGCCTTTGAGGATGACATATACGCAATCGGAGGTTTCGCCTTGATGGAATAGGTAGTCCTGATCGGCGTAATCGAACACTTCGCAGGTGAATGCTAGGAGTTTGAGCTGCCGGGTGTCTAGGCTGGATAGTAGGGGGACTTTTTTGAGCTGTTGGGCTTCGTTTTGGACTGCCATGGGGGGATTCCGGGGTGGTTTGGGGTGGGATTATGCCGGGAGTTGGGTGGGGGGTCAATTGGTGGGGTTGGATTTTCCGGCTATTGTGTTTCTGTTGGTGGTGAATCTTCGTCGGTCTGTTGTTCGTTTATGCACGCATCTGCGAGGGCAATTAACTTTTTTGCCCTCGAAAGTGATACTTCCTGTTTCTCTATCCACGGTTTTAGATTCTCGAACTGCGCTCGCAACTCTTTGACTCGTGTATGGAGAGTATCCTTCCCGCCGTATAGGGAAATGAGGAATTCGCAGTCGAGTTGCAGGGGTGATAGAATAACTTGCTCTGGCGGCATTCCATTTGTTGTTTTCTTGTGAGCCATCTGGATAAGAAAAAAAGTCAATTTGGGTAAGTCGGGGATTTTTAACTTTTCTTCCGATGGATGAATGTTCGTGATTGCAAAATTCAGGATTTTCGAAAGGGCGTGCTCGTTGACAAATTTTTCGGGATCATTGGTGGATTCTAATCGTATTTCATTTAGAAACTTATTCTTAAATTCTTGCTTGGCTATTCCTGAAACAGTTTTGTTATTCGTCACGATTTGCAAAAATACCAACTTAGAAGATAACGATTTCACTTCAGGCCAAATACGATTTATCATATTGTCGGTAGCGCTGGAAGTGTTCAAAACTGACAGCAAGCGTTCGATTATTCTTTTGATGCTCATCGTAGTTAAAACTGAAGATGGTTTTGGCATATCCGGCCATAAATTTAGTAGAACGGTGATGCCTGGTTTTACTTGAGTTGGAAGGAATAAACTATCAAGTTCCAGCAAATTACGAATAACATTTTGCCACCGCTCTGGAGAAATCGACTGGCGTAGAAAATTGTCAAATCCGTCAATAGTAAACATATACCGAACACTGTGTTCAGCATCATAAAAATCCAGTAGACCTGGGCTAACCACACGCTCAAGATAGCGCCGAAGGATATGCGCATGACCGACACGACGGGTATAGAGAGATTTTTCGTTTTTTTCTTCGCTATCTCTCTGCATGCCATAATACTTTTTCAGTAGTTTGTCACCATTAGGAAATAGAAGATAGATCATTGACTCAACTACATTTTTTTCTCTCCAAGCGTCAAACATCATTGTGGCCATCTTGAAATCTTTGTTGCTATCGTTAGAATTTTTGTCATTCTGGTTATTCTTGACTTCTGGAATCAATGATTTTATCTTTTCCATTCTCGGTTTATTGAAGCCTTCTCGTGGTGACACGTATAATTCTTGGTACTGATGGTACTCTCCTGTGAGGACATCACTCGCGCTAGGCAACAATTCAAATATATCAGGCAGAAAAATTCGTATAGCCTCGAGTCCAAGCACATCAGCAAGTAAAACTTCTCCTTTGATCCCAATTAAGGTCTCTCGTATAGCAACAGTATAGCGGCGCACATCCCGCATATTTCGAATGAGTGGTTGGATAATCCCTGGAAGTACCATGCTTTTCCAATGATCTTTCTCGAAAGAGTCGATGTTTTCCATATCGGCGAGAATTTTTTCGATTTCGCGTAAAAGTTCTTTTTCAAGCAAATGTTTTGGAGCTTCCGGTAATTTGAAAGGGTATTGAATAATTTTTTCAAGATAGTCTCTGCCTGATATGCCATTCTCATAGAGTGCTTTTTCGATGCGAAGTCTGTCGCAAGGTATGATGTAAATGATATGGGGAAAATTGGCCGTCAAGCGTACAAGCTTAAACATCTCCCGAATTTCAGATGCGGATAGGCGGTCTACATCGTCAAGGACGACTACGATCGGGTTACAGCGTTTTTCTAGAGCAGAAGTAATCTCCTTGCGCAGAGCGATGGTACTTGTCTTTTGCGCGGTGACATTGCCGGCTGCTTCCGACACAGCCTTTAAGGCGTTTTCTGTTAGATTTCCAGCTAGCGGCCCGGCCAAAATAGACAACACTGCACCCGCTGTAGGACTGAACGCAGTTCCATAATTCGCGAAAGCCTTCCCGATAGTAGTTAGATTTCCTTTCTTCTCTTTCTTCTCTTTCATCTCTGAGGACAACTCTGCAAAAAATCTCTCGACCAACTGTTTCGTGCCGCTGAACATCCACGGGTTGAAATCGAATACTGGAACATCGTTCTGCTCGAACGTGCTTCGGGCGAGATTAATGAAAGATGTTTTGCCCGAACCCCAGGGGCCAAAGACGCCGACGACAGCGCCTTCGCTAGCATCCAATTTGAGAACATGCCGGGCAAAGTCTTTGGCGACGCCAGCGCGTTCGAGGCGGTCCTCGTTTGGATTCTTGATCGGATTGTCTCCTCGAAGCGGTTCGCCTTGTTCAGAAGTTGACTGCTCGTTCACTTTCTCGTTCATAATTGCAAATTTTCATAAATGCGGTGATTTTAGCCCTCTTCAGGCCATAAATTTCATCAATCAGGCGGTTGACTCTATACTCGCCCACCACAGTTTTCGGGTATTGTCGCCACCAATCCCTAGCGGTAAATGTACTGCTCCCGGCCCCAAAATGCCACGCCCAACCCACAAAACAGTAGAATTATGTCTGAGACTTGACAAAATTTAGAAATATGCAGTACTTTCGCGAACTTCGCAGTCGTCATGGTTACAAATACGGGACAGCCACATGAACGCACAATTTTTCAATCGCACCATCTTTAAGGGTAGCAATCTTGAAGTGAGGCGTGGGCATATGCAGGATTGCTCAATCACAAATCGGTCAAGTACTTTCCTCGCGAGTTCGTGCATATCAATGAAATTGAATCGTCTGGGGAGTATGGCAGGCAAGCGGTTCACTTGTGAAAGGCTGGTAGGATAGAGGATATAAACATGGCTACTCGCAAGCATTTGCTCAAAGCGCAAATTAATAAAAATGATGAGTTTTACACTCAATTAACAGACATCGAAAGGGAATTAATGCATTACAAAAATCATTTTCAAGACAAGGTTGTTTATTGCAATTGCGATGATCCGACTGTTAGCAATTTTTTCAAATATTTTTCTCTAAATTTCAACCAACTTGGATTGAAGAAACTAATTACGACTTGTTACAAGAATCAAAATCCTGATATTTTTAGTTTACATGATGTTGAAAAATCCATTGGCATAGAGATTTCTAGAGAGAAAAATTCTAAACTTGATTTACAACAAAGAATATTTGAGATGAAAGCCGATGGAGACTTTAGAAGTCAAGAATGTATTGATCTACTAAAACAAGCAGATATTGTTGTCACCAATCCGCCATTTTCTTTGTTCCGTGAATATCTGGCTCAACTCATTCAGTACGAGAAATATTTTATCATCATTGGAAACAAGAACGCCATTACATATAAAGAGGTTTTTCCTTTAATCAAGGAAAACAAAATGTGGATTGGCGTTACGTCTATGAGTAAAGATATGTTGTTTGACGTGTCGAAAGATTATGCAAAGGAGTTGATTGAAACAAAAAAGGAGGGGAGCGGCTATAAGATTGTAGATGGAGTAGTTAAAGGAAGGGCTTCTGGAATTTGGTTTACAAATTTAGATTATCAGCAGAGGCACGAGAATTTGGTTTTGTTCAAGGAATACAATTCCGAAGAATATCCTGCATACTATAATTTCAACGCTATAAACATTGACAAGACTAAATATATTCCTATGGATTATGATGGTGTAATGGGTGTTCCAATAACTTTTTTGGATAAACACAGTCCACAACAGTTTGAGATTATTGGTTTGGGTATAGCCAATCTTGGTAAATTGATTGGTGTAAAACCATATACAGAACAACATAGAATGTATAGGAAAGAAATACAGAAAAGAGGAACGGTTGATGGGGATTTATATATGATCAAGGATGGTGAAGTAGTAGTTCCGTACGCAAGAGTTCTAATTCGCAACAAGAGGATTTAAGTATGAAAATCGAATTGAAAGAAGTCACAGTTGAAGAACTGGTAAAAGACTACAGCGACGATGGCGAAGGTGGCATAAAAGGATATTCGGGTACACTGGATATACGGCCACCTTATCAGAGAGAGTTTGTTTACAAAGACAAACAGCGAGACGCCGTTATAGATACAATCAATCGGGGATTTCCCCTGAACGTCATGTATTGGGCGGATCGGAATGATGGAACGTTTGAAGTCATAGACGGCCAGCAAAGAACGATTTCCATAGCGCAATATGTCAAAAGCGACTTTTCGGTAAACGAGATGTATTTCCACAATTTACCACAAGAAAAGCAAGACACGATATTGAATTACGAATTGATGATTTATGTTTGCGGCGGTACTCACAGTGAGAAGTTGGATTGGTTCAAGACGGTGAATATCGCCGGTGAGAAACTGACAAATCAGGAACTACGAAACGCCGTCTACTCGGGTTCATGGCTTGCGGATGCCAAAAGATATTTCAGCCGAACCGGTTGCGCGGCATATGGATTGGGCAGTGATTACATGACAGGATCGCCCATTCGTCAAGATTATCTTGAGACTGCAATAAAGTGGATAAGCAACGACAATATAACGGATTACATGGGCCGTTATCAGCATGAACCGAACGCAAAAGAACTGTGGGATTACTTTCGATCGGTAATCGGGTGGATAGGGAAAACGTTTAGAACAAAAAGAAAGAAAATCATGCGAGGCGTTGATTGGGGGAGTTTATACAATCAGTACAAGGATACTGCACAGGATCCGATATTGATTGAAGAAGAAACGGCTAGATTGATTCTTGACGATGATGTGAGTAGCAAATCCGGTATCTATCCGTACATTCTGACCCGCGAAGAAAAACATCTGAATATCAGGGCATTTTCGGATGCTGTCAAGTTGAAGATATACCAAAAGCAATCCGGTGTTTGTCCGAGTTGTGATGATAAGTTTGATTTGGCGCAGATGGAAGCCGACCATATCACGCCGTGGATTGAAGGCGGCAAGACAAATGAGGATAATTGCCAGATGCTGTGTAAGAAATGCAATCGGCGCAAGTCGAATAAATAATCAGGCGGTTTCGTCGTTGTCGGTGATCGCTCCCGTCTGATCAAGCATGACATACAGTTCGCGGGATTCCACCGCATTGATGACCACCTCGGAGTGCGTTGCGACTATGAGTTGCGAGCCGTACCGAGCGGCCGCCGCTCTCAGCTCGTGATAGATGGTGTCTTGAAGAATGCTATGCAGGTGGGCATCCGGATTATCCAGTAGTAGCACCGCGCCCGGTCGCGTGTTGAGAAACGCGAGTAGCATGAGTACCTGTTGAAAACCGGTTCCGGCACTCGCGATATCCAAGGGCCGACTGTCCTCATCCGTTTTGTATTCGGCCAAAATGTGAGCACCATCTGCATTCGGGGGCAATAATTCATAGCCAAATAATTTTTGCATGGCGTTCTGAAGTCTCCCCCAAGCCTTGTTGTCTTCGTGCACTTCCACGAGAATATTCCGCAACACCTCGCCGGGGCGTCCTAGTCCGAGAAGTTGTTCGATCTTCGGCGTTTGAAATACCGGTTCATCAATCCCTATACCGGTCATCGGCGGGATGAATGCTACGCGAAGATCAATATCACGAAGTATCTGCGATGGCGTATCCGCCTTCGGTCGCACATAGATTTGCTCCGTGCTGTCGGCGGTGAACTGCATAGTTATCGACCAGCCATCACTGTGCGTGAGACCAATTTCAATCGGATGCGGGCGTTCATACCTCCGATCCTTCCACAATAAATCAAAATTGCGCAACTGAACCGCGGTAAAATCTTGCCGAGCGATTGGCGCGCGCGTATAGCCGTTCTTGCTTGAATTGAAGTCATTGAGTCCCCGCCAGCGGCGAAGCGCAAGCGACCAAGCCGCGATCGCTTGGAGAACCGTCGTTTTGCCGGTGTTGTTGGGGCCGGCCAACACCACGTGCCCCGGCAAATCGAACTCGATATCCGCAAACCGCTTGAAACCGCGTATCCGAATCTTCCTGATCACAACCTCACCCCCGCCCATTCCCACACCAAATTCCACCCACCCCAGCCAAACGCCAGCCCGCCCACACCATCGATTTTCATTCGCTTCATAATCGGTAAATATCCAAAATCGCCCTGTTGCCCCTACACATTTCGAGCCGCTACACTACACCAAGCCAGCGCAAAGTCATCTGCCCGACCCGAACACAATTCTGGCGCAAACCACCCTAGCCGTCAAATCCCCCATTCCGCTATAATCCCCCAATGAAATCCCTCCCCCTAGCCCTGACCTTCGACGACGTCCTACTCACCCCAGCAAAGTCGTCCGTCCTCCCCCGCGAGGTCGATCTCCGTACCCGATTCACCCGCGACATCTCCCTCAATCTCCCCCTCCTGTCCGCCGCCATGGACACCGTAACCACCGCCGAGGCCGCCATCTGTCTGGCGCAAGCCGGTGGGGTAGGGGTCATTCATCGCAACGCCACGCCCGAACGCCAAGCCGAAGAGGTCAATCGCGTGAAGAAGCACGAAAGCGGCGTAATCAGCGATCCGTTGCGGGTGGAAAAGAGTGCGCGGGTGCGCGATGTGCTCGATCTCATGCGGCGGCACAATATCTCCGGCGTGCCGGTGGTGGATGGGGCGCAGGCCATCGGTATCGTGACCAATCGGGATTTGCGTTTCGAGCGTTCTCTGGATACGCCGGTCAGCGAGGTGATGACGCCGCAGAGCAAACTGGTCACGGTGCGCGAGGGGGCGGCATCCGAGCAGGTCGAGGATTTGTTGCATCGTCATCGCATCGAGAAGGTGTTGGTGGTGGATGAGGCCAACAACCTGAAGGGGCTGATCACGGTCAAGGACATACAGAAGTCCAGCGACTTCCCCAACGCCTGCAAGGATCCGCAGGGCCGGCTGTTGGTGGCCGCCGCGGTCGGGGTGGGGGAGGATGCGGATGAACGAGTCGAGCGGCTGCTCGGCGTCGGCGTGGACGCCATCGTGGTGGACACCGCCCACGGCCATTCCATCGGCGTGCTCGAACGGGTGCGGCGCATCAAACGGGAATACGCGCAGGCGCAGGTGATCGGCGGCAATATCGCCACCGCCGAGGCGGCGCGGGATTTGGTGGAGGCGGGCGCGGACGGCGTCAAGGTCGGCATCGGCCCCGGCTCCATCTGCACCACCCGCATCGTCGCCGGCGTCGGTGTGCCGCAGATTCACGCGGTGCAGGATGTGCGCACGGGGTTGCAGGGTAGCGGCGTGCCGCTCATCGCCGACGGCGGCATTCGCCATTCCGGCGACATCGCCAAGTGCATCGCCGCCGGTGCCCATGCGGTCATGGTCGGCGGCCTGTTTGCCGGTACGGACGAGGCGCCGGGGGACATCGAAATCTATCAGGGGCGTTCGTACAAGTCCTATCGCGGCATGGGCTCCATCGGCGCCATGCAGAAGGGCGCCAAGGATCGCTATTTCCAAGAGGGCGTGGACAGCGCCGACAAACTGGTGCCGGAAGGCATCGAGGGGCGGGTGCCGTACAAGGGCTCCATGGTGAACATCATCCACCAGCTGATGGGCGGCCTGCGCGCCGCCATGGGCTACACCGGCAACGCCGACATCGAGCGAATGCGCGCGCACTGCCGTTTCGTCCGCATCACCAACGCCGGCATGAAGGAAAGCCACGTACACGATGTTTCCATCGTCAAGGAAGCGCCCAATTATCAGCGCGGCTGAGTGCGCTATCCGCAACGCCATGAAGGAAATCCATGTAGACGATATTTCCATCGTTCAGGAAATGCCCGACTATCAGCGAGGTTGAGCGCCGCCGATTCCCGAATCCGAACCGATACCCCGAACCCAATCCGATCCCCGACCCCTATGCCCCCTAGCCACAACCCCCCCGCCGAACGAATTCTCATCCTCGATTTCGGCGCTCAATACACTCAGCTCATCGCCCGCAATATCCGCGAGCTCGGCGTCTATTGCGAAATCCGTCCGTGGGATGTGCCGCTCGAGCGCATCGCCGCATTCGACCCCCACGGCCTGATCTTCTCCGGCGGCCCGGCCTCCGCCTACGAGGACGAAACTCCGGCCGCCCCGGCCGGCATATTCAACCTCGGCAAACCCATCCTCGGCATCTGCTACGGCATGCAGACTCTGGTCGCCCAGCTCGGCGGGCGGGTGGAGAATGCCGAGCATCGGGAATACGGCCATGCGCAGGTGCGCACCTGCGCCGACAGCGTATTGTTGGGCCCGCGCGGAACCGAGCTGGGCGTATGGATGAGCCACGGCGACCGCGTTACCGCCTTGCCGGACGGCTTCGAGGCCATCGCCGCCAGCGACAATTCCCCATATGCCGCCATTGCGGACGCCGAGCGCGGCTATTTCGGCGTACAGTTCCACCCCGAAGTTACCCACACCGACGGCGGGCGGGAAATCCTCTCGCGCTTCGTCCACGACCTGTGCGGCTGCGGGCGCGAGTGGACGCCGGGAAACATCATCGACGCCGCCATCGGCGAAATTCGCCGACAGGTCGGCGGCGAGTCGGTGATATTGGGATTGTCCGGCGGCGTCGATTCCTCCGTGGCGGCGGCGTTGTTGCAGCGCGCCGTGGGCGAGCAGCTCACCTGCATATTCGTCGATACCGGCCTGTTGCGTTTGCACGAGGGGGACTTGGTCATGCAGACCTTCGCCGACCACCTCGGCGTGCGCGTGATTCGCGTGGACGCCGAGCGGCAATTCTTCGAGCGCCTCGCCGGAATCGCCGATCCGGAGCGCAAGCGCAAGGTCATCGGCAACCTCTTCGTGGAAATTTTCGAGCGCGAGGCGGCGCGCATCGGCAATGCCCGATGGCTCGCTCAGGGCACCATCTATCCGGATGTCATCGAATCCGCCGGCGGCGAGCACGGCCACGCTCAGGTCATCAAGTCCCACCACAATGTGGGCGGGCTGCCGGAGCGCATGGCGCTGAAACTGCTCGAGCCGTTGCGGATGCTGTTCAAGGACGAGGTTCGGCGGATCGGCTTGCAGCTCGGCCTGCCGGAGAAAATCGTCCATCGCCATCCGTTCCCCGGCCCCGGCCTCGGCGTGCGCATTCTCGGCGAGGTAACCCGCGAATTCGCCGACCTGCTGCGGCGAGCCGACGCCATCTACCTTGAGGAGCTGGAACGACACGACCTGTACGATCAGATCGCGCAGGCGTTCGCCGTATTTCTGCCGGTCAAGTCGGTGGGCGTGGTCGGCGACAATCGCGCATTCGACTATGTCATCGCCCTGCGGGCGGTGGAAACCACCGACTTCATGACCGCCAAATGGAAGCGCATCCCCCACGAAATTCTGGCGGCCATCTCCAAGCGGATCATCAACGAAGTGCGCGGCACCAGTCGGGTTACCTACGATATTTCCGACAAGCCGCCGGCCACCATCGAGTGGGAGTAGATCAGGCGGCCCTCCACCGGCTGTATATGCGGCGCGCTTTGGATTTGGCGCGGCGGGCGGCTGCCGATACCGATGCCGCCGCAGCTGAAGTGCCGGTGGGCGCGGTGGTGGTGCTGGACGACGAAATCATCGGCCAGGGTCACAACCAAACCATCAGCCTGCACGACCCCTCGGCGCATGCGGAAATGCAGGCCATTCGCGCCGCCGCCGCGGCAATCGGCAATCACCGGCTGAGCGGTGCCACCCTGTATGTAACGTTGGAGCCGTGCATCATGTGCGCCGGCGCCATTCTCCACGCCCGCCTCGCCAAGTTGGTATACGGCGCCCGCGACCACAGATTCGGTGCCGCCGGCAGTGCCTTGAACCTGCTGGAATCTCCCTTTCTCAACCACCGATGCCAAATCGTGGCCGGAGTCGAGGCCGACTCGTGCGGCGAATTGCTGCGGGAATTCTTCGCCGCCCGCCGCCAACCCTATTCATCCGAATAGAACGGCGCCTCCCCCGCGGGTCGGGTCTTGAATCTCCGGTGGCTCCACAAATACTGAGCGGGTGCATGAGCGATCATCTCCTCCACGGCGCGATTCATTTGTGCCGCGCCTTCCACCTCGTCGCCGCACGGAAAATCCGCCAGCGGCTGGCCGAGAACGATCTCGAAACCTCGTCCTCGCGGCAGCAGCAGGGTGGCGCAGGGGATCACCGTGGCGTTGCCCAAGCGGGCGATGCGGCCGAGGGCTGCGTAGGTCGCCGTGGGGATGGAATAGAAGGGCGCGAATACCCCCTTGCCGCGCCCGGGGTCCTGATCCGGCAGGTAGTAGAACAGGCGACCCTGACGAATCGATCGGATCATCGATTTGGCGGGCGCTCGGCGGGAGTGCTGCACGCAGCCGAAACGGGCGCGGTGCTGCTTGATGAGGGCGTTCAGCAGGGGGTTTTTGTGGCGTTGATACATGCTCACCATCGGCGTCACGGCGGACAGATAAATGCCGCCGATTTCCAAGCCGACGAAGTGCGGCGCGAGGGCGATGATGTTGTCGCCGCGCCGTTGCGCCTCGTCCAAGACTTCGCGATTGCGGAATGATATGAGCCGATCAAGCCGTTTTTTGCCGCCCCACCACGCCACCCCGCCCGCCAGAGTCGCCGCCGCCAGCAGATGGAAATGGCGGCGGGCGAGGGCGGCGATTTCGCCGGGGGACTTGTGCGGGAAGCAGGCGGCGAGATTGCGCCGGGCGATTTCCCGCCGGGTGTGGTGCAGGCGATAGGCGAGATCGCCGCACAGCACGCCGAGCGCATACAGTATCGGCAGCGGCAACCACGCCAACAGCCGCAACAACCCGACCAGCGCCCACACCGGCCAGTAGCGCGCGCCGGAGAATCGTTTGAATAGGGCGATCAATGAAGGCTGCATGAAATATCGTCCTCCGGCGCGAGTGCGAGTAGCGAGGCGTCTCCTCTCCAAGTCGCCAAGTGCGGCGGCGCCGGTTGGTGTTACAATCCCGCGCTGTGTGGCGCGCAGGGATGCGGCAGGTCGCGCCGGACGGATCTCCCCGCAACGGCGCTCGCTGATTGTACACAACCTGCCCTTCGGTATGCCCGATTCGGCGCGCCCGGCCATCGACTTGCTGATTCGGAGCACTGCGTGACAGAGACCATACATCTCACCGCCGAGATGATCGGGGTACTGGGCATACTGGCCTTCACCATCTACCTGTTCGCCTTCGAGGTGGTTCGCGTCGATGTGGCCGCCATCTCGATCATGGTACTAATCGGCCTGAGCAATCTCATCCCCGGCTACGATGGCCTAGTCGCCCCCCATCAACTGTTCAGTGGCTATTCCAGCAACGCCGTCATCTCCATCATGGCGGTGATGATCATCGGCGCCGGACTCGACCGCACCGGCATCATGAGCCAGCTGGCCGGCAAAATCCTCAAGTTCGGCGGCAACACCGAGGGCCGCGTCATGGCGCTCACCTCCAGTGTGGTTGGCGTCATCTCCAGTTTCATGCAGAACATCGGCGCCGCCGCCCTCTTCCTGCCGGTGGTCAACCGCATCGCCCGGCGCGGCAATCTGGCCATCTCCCGGCTGCTCATGCCCATGGGGTTTTGCGCCATCCTCGGCGGCACCGTTACCATGATCGGCTCGAGCCCCTTGATCCTGCTCAACGACCTCATCGAAACCTCCAACAAGGTACTGCCCGCCGGTACCCCGCAAATGGACACCTTCGGCCTGTTCTCGGTAACGCCGGTGGGCATCGCCCTGTTGCTGGTCGGCGTGTGCTACTTCGTCTTCCTCGGTCGTTTCGTGCTGCCGGTCATCAAGCACAAACCGGGCGAATCCGGCAGCATGCTCAAGTACTTCAAGGAAGTCTACGGCATCGCCGGTGAAGTCTACGAATGCCGCGTAACCCGCGACAGCCCGCTCATCGGCAAGACCCTCTCGGACATAGACGCCGCCGGTCGCGCCGGTTGGATCGTCGCCCTGCGCAACGGCGACGAGCTCACCGTGGCGCCGCGCGGCGATTCGGAATTCTGGGCCGGCAGCGAACTGGCCATCATGGGGCGGCGCGAGGCCGTGCTCGCCTTCGCCGAGGAATACGCCCTGCGCGTCAAAAATGAAATGGATGTGTTTGCCGAGGTGCTGAGCACCGCCAGCGCCGGTATCGCCGAAATCGTCGTCATGCCGGACTCCTCGATGATCGGCAAGAGCATCAAGGAGGCGCAAATCCGCAAGCAATACGGCGCCACCGTGCTCGCCGTATTCCGCGCCGACGATGTGATCGATCAGGACTTGGCGGATCTGGTCATGCAGTCCGGCGACACGCTGGTGGTGCATATCCGCTGGGGCCAGCTACTGCCGGTCGCCGACGCCCGCCACGATTTCGCCGTGGTTACCGACTTCCCCAGAGAGGACAGCCGCCCGGAAAAACTCAAATACGCGGTCGGCTGCTTCGCCCTCACTCTGAGTCTGGTGCTGTTCACCGACATGCGCCTCTCCATCGCCCTCATGACCGGCGCGGTCGGCATGATCATGTTCGGCGTCATCAAGATAGACGAAGCCTATCGAGCCATCGGCTGGCAGAGCGTATTTCTATTGGCCAGCCTCATCCCCCTCGGCGCCGCCGTGGAAAACAGCCACACCGCCGCCTGGGTCGCCCAGCAGATGCTGTGGCTGTTGGGGGATATGCCCATCTGGGTACTGCAGGCGGTGATCGCCCTGCTCGCCACTATCTTCACCCTGCTCATGTCCAATGTGGGGGCGACCGTGTTGCTGGTGCCGCTGGCCATCAACATCGCCATCGGAGTCGGCGCCAGCCCCGCGGTATTCGCCCTGACCGTGGCTCTCGCCACCTCCAACTCCTTCCTCATCCCCACCCATCAGGTGAACGCCCTCATCCTCGGCCCCGGCGGCTATCAGGTATCCGATTTCCTCAAGGCCGGCAGCATAATGACCGTCATGTTCCTGCTGGTGATGATCGCCATGCTCAACTTGTTCTATGGCTAGGTGCCGCCGCCCACCCCGGCGCGGGTATTGCCAAATGCGAAAAATGGCTTATAATCCGGCTCACTCGACTCATTCAGCCGACCGCATCGGCGGAACAATCGACTACCAACCCACCCATCAACGAGAGGAAATGACTATGTATCCCCACGAATCCTTCAATAATGGAAGCGCACAAACCCCTCGCCCGGCGCGCGGCGCATCCATCCGCCGCCTTGCTCTGCTCTCCTGCGCGCTGCTGGCGGGTGCGCTGTGCCTGTTCGAGGCCGCGCCCGCGAAAGCGCAGGCCGGAGTGATATTCAGTCCCACCTCGATACGCCTTGATGAAGGGGGAACGGCCACCTTTACGGTGCGGCTGGCCTCGCAACCTTCGGCCACGGTTACCCTCGCGCTGAATACAAATACCAGACTCCTTGCAAAACTGACGGTTGTTCCCGATCCGCAGCAGCAGGGTCTGGCTTTCACTACGAGCGACTGGGAGACGCCGCAAACCGTTACCCTCACCGCAAAACCCGATACGGACTCCGTCCATGATGAAATAGAGCTGATCTATCTCGCCTCCGGCGACACCAACTACGGAGCATTGCCGATTGAACAAAGTACACTCAAAGTGTTGGTGGTGGACGCCACCGGCTCGGCTTTCCCCACGGCAACTCTGGCGGCTACGCCGCGTCGGGTGACGGAGGGCAGCCCGCTGACGGTAACTGTGAATTTGTCGGAGCCGGCGTCCACGGGCACCTATACCGACATCCCGATAACGGTGACCCGAGGCACCGCGGAAGCCGCCGACCTCGGCACGCTGACCTCCATCCGCATCGCCGCCGGAGCGAGTAGCGGCACCGGCACGCTGACCACGGCGCAGGACGACAACGACTTCGAAGACGAAACGTTCACGGTTTCCCTCGGCACCCTGCCCTTTACTATAACCGCGGGCGACCCGGCTTCGGTGCCTGTGGTCATCGAGGATAACGACACGCCGCCCGACCCAGCCACCCCGGGCGTCCCCACGGTGTCGCTGTTGGCCTCGCCCAATCCGGTGCCCGAGGGTTCGTCGCTGACGGTAACGGCGACGCTTTCGGAGGCGCTGGAGCCGGCGGCGGCTGCGGTCATTCCGATTACACTGGCTCCGGGTACGGCTGATACTACCGACTACAGCGCGCTCACTTCCATCACCATCCCCGCCGGTTCCACCAGCCAGACGGCTACCATCACCATCGCTTCCGACACCGATAAAAAGGACAACGAGACCTTTACCATCTCCCTCGATGTCGATGCTTTGCCGACCGGCGTGCAGGCGGGCAGTCGGCGCTCGGTGGTGGTTACCATCAGCGAAGACGACCCGGTCGCACTGAATCTCGAGGCGAAACCGTCGGCGCGCGTGAGCCCGGGCGGTACCGTGGCGGTAACTGCATCGTTGAATGTGGCGCCGCAACCCGCTGCCACGGTAACGGTTACCGTCAACTCCGACAGCACGGCGGAATCCGGCGACTACACCATCACGGCGCCACAGTCGTCGGTGTCGGGGTATACCCTAAACATCCCCACCACCACCTATCTCAGTAGCAATGAGATCACCATCAAGGTGGAGCCGGACGCCTCGGCCGGCACCATCGTCCTTGATGCCGTCATCGAATCTATCCAAATCGACGGGGAACCTCTCAGCACGGAACTCGTGATCACCATCGCCGGCGACTTGGAGCAGGTGCATGAGGCGGTGCTACCCGAAGTGGCGCGCGCCGTGGCCGGACGAGTCGGCCACGCCATTTCCGCGCGAGTCGGGCAAGTATTGAATGGGGAACGGCAAGGCAACGCCTCGGCCAGTCTCGGCGGCGAGCGCACGTTGGCAGGCGCCCTCGTTGCCCATGCGCCGGATGTGATGAACGGCCGCCGCCCGATGCGCGACCTGTTGCGCAACGCCGACTTCGTTCTGCCATTGAACGGCGACGGCAGCGGTGGCGGCGGTTCGTCTTCGCTATCCCTGTGGGGCAGCGGCCAATACACCAGTCTCTCCGGCGAGAACGCCGAGCAGGAATTCGACGGCAGTTTGCAAGGCGTCCAACTCGGCGCGGACGCGAAATTGCGCGAAGATCTGCTGGCCGGGCTGGCGCTGTCGTGGAGTCAAGGCGCCTTCGACTACACCAGCGAAGGCGGCAAACGGGGTGACTACGAGATCGATCTGCTCAGCCTGCACCCCTACCTCGGCGGGCGTAACGAGCAACTGGAATGGTGGGCCAGCGCCGGTTACGGCAGCGGCGAGGTTGAGATCAGCCCGGATAACGGCGTGGCTTCGAGCAACGATGTAACCCTGTGGACGGTGGGCGCGGGCGGCAACAGCCAAGTGTGGGCCGACGAATCCGTCGCCATCATGCGCCTCAAGGGAGAAGTCATGCAGACGCAAATGGAAGTCGAGGAAAGCGTCGAAATGGATTCTCTCACGGTGGATGCCACCCTCATTCGCATCGCGCTGGAAGCGAGCCGCAGGCAAACCTTGACGAGCCACAAGTCGCTGTCGCCGTCCCTCTCCCTCGGCGCCCGCCACGACGGCGGAGACGGCAACACCGGCACCGGCGTGGAGATGAGCGGCAACGTGCACTACGACAACCCGCTGACCAAGGTGAGCGCGTCCCTCTCCATGCACACCCTGCTCGGCCGCAGCGACTACGAGGAATGGGGCATACAGGGCATGTTGCGGCTATCGGCAGGCGCCGATGGCCAGGGCCTATCCTTCGTCATGCGCCCCGGCTACGGCAATCGCGCAGGCGGCGGCGCGGGTAGCGGCCAAATCTGGTCGAACGGCCTACGCGAGAACGCCGCCGCCGCTCGCGATGCCCGCGAAGCCAGTGGAAATCTGGAAATGAGATTGGGTTACGGCCTATCGACCCCCGGCGGGCAAGACGGCCTGCTCACGCCGTGGAGCGGCATGACCCTGCAAGATGATGGCAAAAGATACCGGATGGGGTTGGATTGGGCGACCGCCGGGCCGTTCAGTGTGCGCCTGCACGGAGAACGCCGCGAGCGAGACAACGCGGACGCCGACCATCTGCTCTTGCTCAAGGGCGAGATGCGCTTCTGACTCGTAGGGTGGTGGCGGCGGGCGGCGGCACTCCTCCACCGTTGCCGCCATTGCCTGCCAGATTGTCGCCTCGCGAGCCGCCTTGCGGCCTCCCGCCCACATCACATCGGGCGTAGCGAGCCGCCATTCGCCGCTAGCCACCAGCTGAATCGGCGCACACCAGCCGCCGAGCATGGCGTACAATCCGCCCCGATATCGACTGCAAGGCCGCGTCCCGATTCCCCATCTTGAACATTAGTCGGCGTACAACCCTGCTCGCTCTGGGGCTGGCGGTTACCCTCGGCATTGTTGCGCCGCAGGTCGCCCGCGCCCATCACCTTCTGCCGCCCCACACGCTCGAATGCAGCGCCGATTTCCCCTGCCACGCGGAGCTCGAGCCGCGCATCCATTTCTGGATAGAGGTGTTTCGCAGCTGGGACGCGAAAACGGCGATTCTGCACGATCCGGATCACCCCCAGCGGGTGTACGCGGTGTTCGACAGCGGCCACGGCTGCCACCGCGCCGCCCGCGCCGAGGTAACGAGCAAGCGCGAGCAGGTCAGGCGTTCCCTACGCGCCGTGGCTGCCAAACTGGAATCCGGGCAGTCTCCGAGCGGCGCCGATGAGCGCCATCTGGCGGCGTTGTTTGCGGCGAACGATCCCGCGGAAATTCGCGCGGCCGCGGAGAATATCCGTTGCCAGAGCGGGGTGCGCGATCAGTTCGTCAGCGGGCTGCGACGCTACAACCACTACCGCCCGATGGTGGAAAAGGTGCTCGCGGAGAACGATCTGCCGAGGGAAATCCGCTATCTGCCCTTCGTCGAGTCGTCCTACAATCCGGCGGCCTATTCCAAGGCCGGTGCCGCCGGTATCTGGCAGATCATGCCGACCACCGCGCGGGTGCTCGGTTTGGAGTTGAACGCCACGCTGGATGAGCGTTTCGATCCGGAGGCGGCCACCAGAGCGGCGGCGGAATATCTCAAGCGCGCCGACCGTATCCTGACCTCGGCGGCGCGGGATATCCGCCCGAACATCACGCGGGCGCAGATCAATCCGTTCATCATCACCTCCTACAACTACGGAGTGAACGGTATGCGGCGCGCCATTCGGCAGGTGGATGCGGACTTCCTCGCCGTTTTGGCGGAATACAAGTCGCCTGCCTTTCAGATCGCGGTGAAGAATTTCTACGCTAGTTTCCTCGCCGCCCGCCATGTCGCCGACAACGCCGAGCGCTATTTCGGTGTCCTGCCAACGGCGGCGGGCGAGCGCCATCACATCGTGGTGCTGCAACAGCCGACCTCCATAGCCAGAATCAAGACGGTTTTCGGGCTGGACGAGTCCCAACTGCGCCCGTTGAACGGCGCGCTGACGCGCTTCGTGTGGCGCGGCTGGCGGCTGATACCCGCCGGTTACCGCCTGCGCCTGCCGCAACGAGAAGACGACTGGCGCATCGCCCGCACCACCTTGATTTCCCTCGAGCCCGAACGGGTGATTTCCGGCGGCGACCACTACACGGTGCGGCGCGGCGACACCGCCTGCGGCATCGCCAGAGCGGTGCAGGTGAATTGCAGCGAGCTGATCTTGGCGAACCGGCTGGGTCGGCGCGCCCTCATTCGCCCGGGCCAGAAACTGCTCATCCCCGGCAAACTGGTGGTCGCCCCATCCTCGGCGGGCGGCGTGCGCATCTATCGGGTGCGCCGGGGGGATACGGCGTGCGGCATCGCCGAGCGCTTCGGCGTCAACTGCCGCCAACTGATCAGCCACAATCGGCTGGGGCGGGCGGGGAAGATCTATGCCGGGCAGAAACTGTCCATCCCCGGCGGCGCCACGTTCGGCAGCGGCGGCGACCTCGACTCCGCAGGTCGCTATACGGTGCGCCGGGGGGATACGGCGTGCGCCATCGCCGAGCGCTTCGGAGTCGGCTGCCGCCTGCTCATCGGCCACAATCGGCTGGGGCGCACGGCGAAAATTTACGCTGGGCAGAAACTGTCCATCCCCGGCGGCGGGCGGCGCGGTAGCCTCGACGCCGACAACCGCTACATCGTGCGCAAGGGCGACAGCGCCTGCCGGGTGGCGCAGTGGTTTTCGGTTGGCTGCGGCGAGTTGCTGCGGCTCAATGAACTGGACGCCAACGGCATCATCCATCCGGGGCAACGGCTGAAGATTCCGGGCTTGGTGGTGGCGGATACCAGCCGCACCGCGCGGCAGTTGGCGCAGGCGCCTGCCGCCGCCGCTCTGCTCAATCTGCTGGACACGCTGCCCGATCTCGCCATCCGCGTGAGCGATGTGGGCGGCGAGCCGGTGTATGCGGTGCGGGTGGAGGCGGATGAAACGCTGGGGCATTTCGCCGATTGGCTGGGGGTGCGCACCAGCGCCCTGCGCGACTTGAATCGACTGCGCGGCAATCGCCCCCTCGCCATCGGCAGGCGCCTGCTGCTGCCGGTCGAGGACGCCAACATGGCCGAGAGATTCGAACAGCGGCGCAGCGACTATCATCAGGTGCTGATCGAGTCCCTCAAGGAACACTACGATCTGGTCGGGGTGGAGTCGTATATCGTGCGCCGGGGGGATTCGCCGTGGTCGCTGTCCACCCGGTTGGGATTTCCGGTGTGGCTGCTGTATCACTTCAATCCGGCGTTGCGCGGTGGGTCGTTGCAGGCCGGGCAGGTGGTTTCGTTGCCGCGGCTTAGAGAGAAGGCGTAGGGGGTAGGGATTCCACCGGCAGGGCCGGGTCGCTGCCCCATTCCGACCAAGAGCCGGGATAGCCGCGAATGGAGTCGAAGCCGAGGTGCCGCAGCATCATGAAACTGTGGGAGGAGCGGTGGTGGGTCTGGCAATACACGATGATTTCTTGCTCGCGCTCGATTCCCAGTTGTGCCAGCAAGGCGCGCAATTCCGCCTTCGGCTTGAAGCGCAGATTGTCGTTTCGCTCGATGGTGTCCAGCCAGTTGAGATTGACCGCCCCGGGGATGTGGCCCGGGCGTTGGATGGGGGACTTGACGCTTGTGCCGCTATATTCCTCCGGTGTGCGCGCGTCCAGCAGGGTTATTCGCGGGTCATTGATGGCGGCTAGTACGCGCTGTTTGTCGGCGATCACGGCGGGGTTCAACTCTACGGAAAAATCGCTTGGCTCGGCGCGATTGGGGGCGCATCCCAGAGGATGACCTTCGTTGTACCAAGCCGGTAGGCCGCCGTTCAACAGTGCCGATCGCTTGTGGCCGACCGCCTCCAGCGTCCATAGCAACCGACTTGCCCGGCCATTGCCCTGATCGTCGTAGGCGATCACCCGTTTTCCGGCGGTCAGGCCGATGGATTGCACAACCCATTGCAGCTGATCCAACGGCGGCATCAACCCCGGCGCCGGTGGTTGGCCGAGTATCAAACCGTTGTAATCGAGATGTACGGCGCCGGGTATGTGCCCGCGCAGGTAATTCTCGCCGCTGCCCACATCGACCACGAGCAGGTCGTCTCGCGGCAGCATCTCTTCGAGTTCGCGCGCCTCGATTACCCGCGCCTCGGTGTTGGTGCTATGAGTCATCTGGGGAATTATAATCACTGTGCGCCGAGCGCGCCCCGCACCCATAATGAGCAAATTTGTCGAAATCCTCGCACAAAGCTGGCGTAGCCGGAATTCCCTGCTGTGCGTCGGCCTGGACCCCGACTTGGAAAAACTGCCGGCCTCGGTGCGCGCCCACCGCACGCCGCTGTTCGCCTTCAATCGGGAGATCATCGACGCCACCGCGCCCTGGGCATGCGCCTTCAAGCCGCAATTCGCCCACTACGCGGCGGTGGCGGCGGAGAATCAGCTGGCGCAGACCATCCGCTACATCAAGCGGCGTCATCCCGGCATTCCGGTGATTCTCGACGCCAAGCGCGGCGACATCGGTGCCACGGCGAAACTGTATGCGCGCGAGGCATTCGAGCGCTATGACGCCGATGCGCTCACGGTCAATCCCTATCTCGGCGGCGATGCGCTGACGCCGTTTCTGCAATACGCCGAGCGCGGCGTGTTCATCCTGTGCCGCACCTCCAATTCCGGCAGCGGCGACCTGCAGCAACTGCAGAGCGGCGGTCGAACTCTCGCCCATCAGGTCGCCGCGCGCGCCGCCGGCTCGTGGAACGGCAACGGCAATGTGGGCTTGGTGGTGGGCGCCACTTGGCCCGAGGAGGTGGGGGCGATCCGGCGGTTGGTGGGCGATATGCCGTTGCTGATTCCCGGCGTCGGCGCGCAGGGGGGCGATCCGGAGTCGGTGTTGGCGCACGGCTTGACCGCCGAGGGTGCCGGCGTGCTCATCAGCGTTTCCCGCGCCATTATCCACGCCGGAGAGGGCAGCAACGGGGATTTCGCCGAGGCCGCGGCGGCGGAGGCTGAGGCGTTGTGTCGGCGAATCAATCGGCATCGGGGGGGCGTTCGGGGCTGATCATCCCAGTCGGCGGGGATTGCTCGGTTTCAGCCGTCAGCCGTCAGCTGCCGAGCCAGTCCCGATTCATCCGCGCAATCGATTCGCAGCCCAGCTGCTTCAAGGTGCGCTCGATTTCGTCTCGGAATATCTCCACCACCTGATTCCCCCCGCGCCGCCCCAGAGCGCCGACTCCCCAGAAAAACGCCCGCCCGCAAAAGGCCATTTGCGCCCCCAGCGCCCGCGCGCGCACGATGTCGGTGCCGGTGCGAATTCCGCCGTCCACCATGATGGTCATTTTCCCGCGCATTTCCTCGGTTACCGCGGCCAGACTGTGCGCCGAGGCCGGTGCCGCGTCCAGTTGCCGTCCGCCATGGTTGGAGATGATGACGCCGTCGGCGCCGAGGGATGCGGCGTCTCGCAAGTCCTGTTCGTGCTGCACCCCCTTGAGCACCAGCGGGCCGTCCCAGCGGGCGCGGATCATCTCGAGGCGCTCGCGGGTTATGCCGGTCATGTTGAAGTTGCTGATGAATTGCGCCAGATTGCGGTTTTCCCCCTGCCGATAACTCGCCACATTGACAAAATCCGGCTGGCCGTGAGCCAGAGTTTGCAGCGTCCATCGCGGGCGAATCATGCACTGCCACAGGATTTTCGGAGTCGGGCGGAAGGGCAGTTTCAGGCCGTTTCGCAGCTCGCGATTGCGCTTGGCGCCCACCGGTATGTCCAGCGTTACCACCAGCACCCGATAGCCCGCCTGCCGCACCCGCGCCAGCAGGCATTCAGTAACCGCCGCCTGTTTCGGCACATACAGCTGAAACCAGCACACATCCGGCGCGGTCGCCGCGATTTCATCCAGATCGGTGGTGCTGAAGGTGCTGAGAATGTAGGGGATATTGGCGCGCTGGGCGGCCGCCGCCAAGGCCGTTTCCGCGCCGGGCCACATCATGTTGCCGAGGCCCACGGGCGCTACCCCGAAGGGCAGGGAATAGCAGTGTCCGAACAGGTGGGCGCGCAGGTCGGTGTGGGTTACATCCCGCAGGTAGCGGGGGGTCAGTACGATGTTGTGCCACGCCGCGCGGTTGCGCAGTTTGCCGTGTTCCTCGTCGATGGCGCCGTCCACATAATCGAAGGCGAAGGGCGGCATTCGCGCCCGCGCCCGCCGCTTGAGGTCGGGTATGCCGGGTAGGCTGGGATCGTAGTTCATGGCGGAGTTACTCTACCATCACTCGCTCGCGTGCCGGTAGTCGGCGGGCGCGGGGCGGCGTGCTAGAATGAATTTTCCTATTTACCCACAGTTCACAGAGAGGGCATGAGCATGACCATCCGAGTCGGGGAGCGAATCCCCAATATCACCATCGCCACCATGACGCCGAACGGGCCGGCGGAGATCACCACCGATGAAATTTTCGCCGGCAAGAAGGTGGTGCTGTTCGCCGTGCCGGGCGCCTACACGCCGACTTGCTCGGCGAACCACCTGCCGGGCTATGTGCGACACCGAGACGCCTTTGCCGACAAGGGGGTCGATGCGGTCGCCTGCCTTTCGGTGAACGATGCGTTCGTCATGGGTGCCTGGGGCGAGGCACACGGCGTTGGCGTCGGCGACGGGGGCGGCATCCTCATGCTGGCGGACGGTAGCGGCGCCTTCACCGAGGCGGTCGGGCTGCAGCTGGATTTGACCGCGAACCATCTGGGCGTGCGCTCCCGCCGCTATGCCATGGTGGTCGAGGACGGCGTGATCGTCCATCTCAATGTGGAGGAGGGCGCGGAGTTCAAGGTGAGCAGTGCCGAGAGCGTCCTCGCGCTGTTGTAAAGGTGAAGGTGAAGGTGGGCGGTCGATTATCCGATAGGTGTTTGCTATTGCTTGGTTTGAAACAATCAATTAGCATAATTGTTCGGTAGGCGCTATCATTGCGCCCGTGCCCGTTATTCGTTCGGGCATGAATTCATTCCGCAACCAATCGATCGGAGAAATGAAATGAACTTGGTAGACTCCAAAACCCAGCAAAACCTGAAAGACGCCTTTTCCGGAGAATCTCAGGCGAATCGCCGTTATCTGTACTTCGCCGCCAAGGCGGATATCGAGGGATACAACGATGTCGCCGCGGTATTCCGCTCCACCGCGGAAGGGGAGACCGGACACGCCCACGGCCATCTCGAATATCTCGAGGCGGTCGGCGATCCGGCCACCGGCCTCCCTATCGGCGGCACCTCGGACAACCTCAAGGCGGCCATCGCCGGCGAAACCCACGAATACACCGACATGTATCCGGGCATGGCCAAGACCGCCAGAGAGGAAGGTTTCGATGAAATCGCCGACTGGTTCGAGACCCTCGGCAAGGCCGAGCGTTCCCACGCCAACCGCTTCCAGAAAGCGCTGAACGAAATGTGAGGCGCGCGCGCCGCCGGATTTCTCCGGCGGCGCGATTTCGTATCCTCCGGGCGACACGGCCATGACCACCCCACATCCAGTCGAAGGCGGCTTGGAAGCACCTACCCGCCACCCCATCGACTGGAATAATCCCCGTTTCTACGAGGAGAAACCCCTGCTGGACGAGCTCGCGCGGGTTTTCGACCACTGCCACGGCTGCCGCCGATGCGTCAGTCTTTGCAATGCCTTCCCGACTCTTTTCGATCTGGTGGATGAATCCGAGACCATGGAAGTAGACGGCGTGGCGCGAGCCGACTATTGGTCGGTGGTGGAGCAGTGTTATCTATGCGACCTGTGCTATCAGACCAAGTGCCCGTACATCCCACCGCATGACTGGAACATCGACTTCCCACACCTGATGCTGCGCGCCAAGGCGGTGCGATTTCGCAAGGGGGAGGTCAAAACCAGCGAAAAAATTCTGGCGTCCACCGATGCGGTCGGCAAATTGGCGGGCATTCCCATCGTGGTGAATGCGGTCAATGCGGCCAATCGCGCGAAGCCCTGGCGCAAGGCTCTCGACCACGCCCTCGGCGTGCATCCGCAAGCGAAAATCCCCGACTATCACAGCGATACCTTGCGCAAGCGGCGCAAATCCGCTCAGTCCGAAACCGAATCCGAGTCCGAAGCCGTACCCACCGAGCGAACTCGCGGCAAGGTGGCCATCTTCGCCACCTGTTACGCCAATTACAACGAGCCCGATCTGGGCGAAGACCTGATTCGCGTGCTCGAACACAACCGCATTCCGGTTGAATTGGTCGATCGGGAAAAATGCTGCGGCATGCCGAAACTGGAACTGGGCGACCTGAAGGCGGTGGAACGCTCGAAGCAGGCCAACATCCCGATGCTGGCGGAAATGGTGGATCGGGGTTGGGACATCATCGCGCCGGTGCCCTCCTGCGTGCTCATGCTGCGGCAGGAATGGCCGCTACTGTACCCAGAGGACGAAGCCGTGCGCAAGGTCGCCGAGGCGGTGTTCGATCCGTTCGAATATCTCATGTTGCGCCATCGAGACGGGCTGCTGAACACCGATTTCAAGAAGCCGCTCGGCAAGGTCGCCTATCACGTTGCCTGTCACCAACGGGTGCAGAAGATCGGCCAACAGACCAAACGCTGCCTGCAACTCGTCCCCGACACCGAGGTGGTGGCCATCGAACGCTGCTCCGGGCATGACGGCACCTACGGGGTGAAGAGCAAATTCCACGCCGCCGCCGCCAAGATCGCCCGCCCGGTGGTCAATCGAGTTGCGCAGGCCGAGGCCGACCACTACGGTAGCGACTGCCCCATGGCCGGTAGATTCATCGAGCACATCGCGGGCGACGGCAGCAAAACCGAGCATCCCATCTCGCTACTGCGAAGCGCGTATTCCATCTAACCCAATTTCTCACATATGCGGCATAACCCATTGACATGAAAAAGTTAAATAAATCCGACCTGATGACTCTGGAACGCTATGCGGAACAGCGCGCCGGATATCGCGCCGAGGTGCTGGCGCATAAGAAGAATCGGCAGGTGCCGGTCGGCCCCAATGCGACCCTGTATTTCGAGGATCGCATCACCATGCAGTATCAGATTCAGGAGGTGCTGAGAATCGAGAAGATCTTCGAGAGCGGCGCCATCGAAGACGAATTGGCGGCCTACAACCCGCTGATTCCGGACGGCACCAACTGGAAGGCGACCTTCATGATCGAATTCGAGGACGAGCGGGAGCGGCGTCAGGCTCTCGGCAGGCTGATCGGCATCGAACGCAACCTGTGGGTGCGGGTGGGCGAGCACGACAAGGTGCATCCGATCGCCAACGAGGACATGGAACGGGAGACTGAGTGCAAGACTTCGGCGGTGCATTTCCTGCGCTTCGAACTGTCTCCAGAGATGATCGCCTCGGCCAAGTCCGGCGCGGACATCACCATCGGTGTGGCGCATCCCGATTACACCCATTCCACCGGTTCGCTGCCGCCCGCCGTGGCCGCGTCTCTGGTCGGCGACCTCAACTCGCTGCACTGATTTATCCTTCCGGATTGCAGGTGCCATCGTGACGCTCATCGAACTCCGTTACATAGTCGCCGTCGCCAGAGAGCGGCATTTCGGGCGCGCCGCACGCTCCTGCTTCGTCAGCCAACCGACGCTGAGTGTGGCGGTGAAGAAACTCGAAGAGCAACTGGGGGTGATGGTGTTCGAGCGCGTCCCGAAGAAAGTGGTGCTGACCCCCGTGGGCAAGCAGATCGTCGCCCAAGCGCAACAGGTTCTGGAGGCTGCGGATCGGGTCAAGCAGATCGCCCAAGAGGGCGGCGACCCGCTAGTGGAGCCCCTGCGAATCGGCGTGATTTACACCATCGGCCCCTATCTGCTGCCGCACCTCATCCCCATACTGCGCGATCAGGTGCCGGGCATGGCCATCATAGTCGAAGAGGGCTTCACCGCCGACCTGCGGGTGCTGCTGCGGCAGGGCAACCTCGACGCCATCATCCTGTCCAACCCGTTCCACGAACCCGGCGTGGACACCGTGCCGTTGTATCGCGAGCCGTTCGTGGTGGTGTTGCCCGAGTCCCATCCGTGGGCGCGCAAGGCGAGCGTGCACACCCGCGACTTGGCCAAGGAGACCGTGCTGCTACTGGGGGAGGGACACTGTTTCCGCGATCAGGTGCTGGACGAATGCCCCTCCTGCGCAGCCTCCGGCCCCCGCGCCGAGTTGCAAAAAAGCCTCGAAGGCGGCTCCATCGAGACCATCCGTCATATGGTTGCCAGCGGAGTCGGGGTGACAGTCCTGCCGTGCTCCGCAGCCGGCGTCGGCGAGTATTCCCGCCGCCTGTTGGTGGTCAAGAAATTCGCCGACAAACGTCCCGCCCGCGAGGTCATCTTGGCGTGGCGCCGAGGCTATCCCCGCATGCGCGCCATCGAGGCGTTGCGTCAGGCCATTCGCTCGTGTCCGATTAACGGCACGCGCATGATGGGCCGGCGCCGAAGCGAGCCGGTCGCCGCGATTTCGTAGTCATCGAGCGGCGCAACCGGATGAATGCCCCTCTCCGAGTCGCGGTAGTCGGCGTCGGCTATCTTGGCAGGATTCACGCCGAGATCTATCGGGATATGCCCGCCGTCGATCTCGTCGCCGTGGTCGATAGCGACCCCCAACGCGCTCGGCAAATCGCCGAACAACACGGCTGCGACGCGCTGCATTCCGCCGAGCAGTTGGTCGGGCGAGTGGATGCCGCCAGCATCGTGGTGCCCACCAGTTTGCATTTGCCGGTGGCCAAAGTGCTGCTGGAAAACGGCATACACGCCATGCTGGAAAAGCCGGTCGCGCCGACCGTGGAAGAGAGCGAAGCCATCGTCGATCTCGCCGCGCGCCACCTGCTGATTCTGCAGATCGGCCATCTGGAGCGATTCAACGCCGGCGTGATGAAACTGGCGCAACTGGCCAAGGATCCGCGTTTCATCGAGGTGCATCGGCTCGGCGCCTTCGTCGAGCGGGCTGCCGATGTGGATGTGGTTGCCGACCTGATGATTCACGACATCGACATCGTGCTGTCGCTGGTGCCCGCCGCCCTCGAGAGCGTGCGCGCCACCGGCGCTCGCGTGGTTACCGAGCATGTGGACATCGCCAATGCCCGGCTGGAATTCGCCAACGGCGCGGTGGCCAATGTAACCGCGAGCCGGGTGTCGCGCAATCGCTTTCGGCGCATTCGGGTGTTCTCTCAGGACGCCTATCTGGGGCTGAATTTCGCCGACCAGCAGCTGGATCACATCTATCCGGGGGTGGCCGAGGACGGTTGCCGCTTCCCGCCGTTGATCGAACGGCGGGTGGCGGTCGAACCTCAGCTGCCGTTGAATGCCGAACTCGCCCACTTCGTCGAGTGCGTGCGCCACAACCGCAGGCCGCTGGTCGCCGGCGAGGATGGCCTGATCGCCGTGCAAGTGGCGCAACTGGTGCGGCGAAAAATCACCGAATCTCTGGAGACTGCAAAATGACCATCGAATTGTTCCGTGAAGACGGCTACTTGCGGCACTGCGACGCCACGGTAACCGCCGTGGACGATGCCGGCGTGTGTGTGGATCGAACCGTGTTCTATCCGGAGGGCGGCGGCCAACCCGGTGACCGCGGCAAATTGACTCGCGCGGACGGTACCCAATGCGCCGTCCTCGACACCCGCAAGGCGGGCGACGTGCACCGACACATCGTCGCCGAAGGCCCCTTGCCGCAAGTGGGCGAGCGAGTCCATCTCGAAATCGACTGGGCGCGGCGTCATCGCCTGATGCGAATGCACAGTTGCATGCACATGTTGTGCGCCGTCATTCCGGCGCCGGTTACCGGCGGCTCCATCCGAGACGGCAGCGGCAGGCTGGACTTCTATCTGCCCGATCCGCCGGACAAGGCGGCGATCGAAACGCGCTTGAACGAACTGATTCGAGAAGATCGCCCCATGCGCCTGCGCTGGATCAGCGATGCGGAAATGGCGCAACAGCCGGAATTGGTGCGCACCATGTCGGTCAAGCCGCCCATGGGCAGCGGGCGCGTGCGGCTGGTGGAATTCGACAGCATCGACCTGCAGCCCTGCGGCGGCACCCACGTGGCTTCGACCGGCGAAATCGGCACCGTGCGGGTGCAGAGCATCAAGAGCAAGGGCAAGCAGAATCGGCGCGTTACCATCGAATTCGCCGATTCGTAGCGCCCCCGGCCGGCCTTCCGGCGATTCAGTTATCGATCCGAGGGGCGAGCGCCGACCACCCGGTTGATCACCAGTTCCAACGGGCGCTCATCGCCGCGCCGGGCGCTCACCGCGATATTTTCGCTCTTACTCTCCATATCCCCCGGCTGGGCGATCGGATTGTCGGAGCGAGACAGGCGCGCCATCACCGACACCAGATCGAAGTCCGAAAGTTTCAAGCCGCCCACCATCGCCGTCGAGTCGTCCAGCGTGAGCAACACGGGCAAATCCGAGGCGAGACGGCTGCTCACCGCCAACCGTATCGGCATCGGCGGCTCATCCACGGACTTGGCGAAGACATACACCTGCTGATCCGGGCGAATTCTCCCAGCCAACTGCGGATCGATTTTCACCACCACCCGCAACGCCGCCGAGTCCGACTCCGACTCCGGCACCGGTACTTGCGGTATTTCCAGCTGGGCGGCCTGCGCCACTCGCCGCATCCGCGCCGCCAGTCGTTCCGCCTCGCCATCCGCCTGTTCGCCGCTTTCCCGCGCCTGCGCCAGCCGCGCCAGATAGCCCAGCGCCTGACGATGCTCGCCTTGATATTCGGCGCCCAGAGCGGCCAGCAGCAGGGCGCCGTGGTGCGCCGGAGCGAGAGCCAGCGCGCGTTCGAGGCGCACCAGAGTCTCCGGCGAGAAAACTCCGTCGTTCGCCCGCACCTCGGCGTCGGCCCAGGCGGCGAGCACATCCGCGTCGTCGCCGGTCAGTTGGTGCAGGGTGCGATAGGCGCGCTCGGCCTTGGCGAATTGGCCGAGGCGCAGATAGGCGCTGCCGGCCAGCGCCCAGCCGTCCGCATTGGCCGGGTTGGCGGCGAGCTTTTGTTCGAGTTCATCCATCAGCACCTGCAAAGACGGTATTTCCCCGGAAGCGTGCGGCGTCAGCGCCGCGAGGTTGCCTAGCTGCAGGTAGAGGCCGATGCTGAAGATCGGCAACGCCGCGAGAATCAGCGCGGTGCGGAATTTCCCCGGCGTCTTCGCCGCGCGCGTTTTCGATGGGTTGTCGGCGGCGAGGTCGTCGAGCAGGGCGAATTCGATTTCCGCCCGCGCGGCCGCGTCGCCGGAGTCGTCAAGTTCCGCCAGCCGCCGCTGGGCTATGCGGATGTTTTCTCGGTTACGGTCGCGGTCGTCCCCCTTGAGCGGCTTGGGGTTCAGCAGGGTGGGCAACAGCATCCCCACAACCACAGCGAGCAAGGCGACGGCGCCCACGCCGAACGGGATCATTCGGAGTCGTCCTCAATGAGGGCGCGCGCCTGTTGTACCTGCTTGGCCGAGTAGGGGTCGGGTTGCTGCCGGAGTTTGCGCATGGCGATGCGCCAGATGACACCTAGGCCGAGCGGCAGCAGAATGAACGGCGCCAGCCAGAGGAAGGCGGTTGCCGGAGTGAGGCGCGGGCGATACAGCACATATTCGCCGTAGCGCGCCACCATGTAGTCGATGATTTCTCCCCGCCGCCGACCCTGAGCGACCATTTCACGCACCTTGCCGCGCAAGTCCTGGGCCAGATCGGAGTCGGAGTCGGCGAGACTCTGATTGGCGCACACCAAGCAGCGCAGCTCGCCGATCAGGTCGCCGTACAGGGCTGTTTGTCGCGCCGTCGCGAACTGCGCCGCATCCACCTGCGCCGAAGCCGAATCCGAATGGATTGCCGCCGCCGTGGCCACAAGGGCGAGGGCGAGCGCGACGGCGGCGAGGGCGAGGTGCTTCACGCCGCCCCCCGGCGCAATTCGGCGATGAGCGGCAGCAGTCGCTGTTGCAGAATCTGCGGAGTGATGGGGCCGGTCTGCTTGAAGCGGATGAGGCCGTTCTCGTCGATCAGATAGGTTTCCGGCACGCCGTACACGCCGTATTCGAGGCCGACCTCGCCGTTCGGGTCGAACGGGATGTGGGAATAGGGATTGCCGAATTGTTGCAGCCAAGCGTCGGCGTCATTGGCGTCATCCTTGTAGTTCAGGCCGACTATGGGCACAGTGCCCAGTTGCGCGATGCGGTTGAGCAGCGGATGCTCGGTGCGGCAGGCGGCGCACCAAGAGGCCCACACATTGAGCAACCACACTCGCCCAGCCATCTGGCTACTGCTGAAATTTTGCTCAGGCGCGCGCAATCTCGGCAGGGAAAAGGTCGGTGCCGGTTTGTCGATGAAGGGAGACGGCAATTCTCGCGGATCGAGGGTCAAGCCCACGCCGAGGAATCCGATCAGCACGACGAATCCTAGCAGAGGGGCGATGAAGCGAAGGCGTTTCATGGGGTGGCCGCCGCCGTGCTCGGTTTGGGTTTGGGCGCGGGCGAATTAGGCGAGGACGCATCACGCCTCGACACGCCCGCCGCCGGATTTCGTTGGTAGCGCCGGTCGGTGGCCGCCACCAGCCCCCCCAGGGCCATCAACAGCGCGCCCAGCCATATCCATCTCACGAACGGCTTGTAGTGGATGCGCACCGACCACACCGCATCACCCTGCAGCGGTTCGCCCAGCGCGACATACAGATCGCGGGTGAATCCGGCGTCGATGGCGGCCTCGGTCATCGGGTTTTTCTGCACCAGATAGGTGCGCTTCTCCGGATACAGTTTCGTCAGTTGCCGATCCGAACTAGCGATCGAGAATTCCCCCCGCAACGCCTCGTAGTTCGCCCCCGAATGATTCTCCACGCCGTTGAAGGTGAACCGGTAACCGGCCACCGTGTGGGTTTCGCCCACGGCCATGCGCACATCCGCTTCGATGCTGTAGGCGTTGGTGCAGGTAACGCCGATGATGAACACGCCGACGCCGATATGCGCCAACGCCATGCCTTGAATCGAGCGGGGGACGCGCAGGCTGAACGGGCGACCGCTTCCTTGTCCTTGTCCTTGTGCGAGCGCCGTCAGCGCGGTCAGCACGACCCAGCAGCCGAGGGCGAGGCCGAACGCCGCATTCCACGAATAACGCGGCATGAGCAACGGCAGTAGCAGCCCGGCCATCACGCTGAAAAACACCGGCAACGCCAGTTTGCCGGGTAGGCGCGCCCCCGTGTCCCGCTTCCATTTCAACAGGGCGCCGACGCCGAGAGCCAGCGCCAACGGCGCGCCGATGGCGGCGAAGAGGAAATTGAAATAGGGCGCGCCCACGGAAATCTTCCCGCCGCCGAGGACATCGAGAATGAGCGGATAGAGGGTTCCGGTCAACACCACGAAGCAGAGGATGGCGAGCAACACATTGTTGATCAGTAGCGCCGTTTCCCGGGAGAATGGGTGGAATCTCGCGCGGCTGATCACCGTCGGCGCGCGCCACGCATACAGGGCGAGGGAGCCGCCGATGACGATGCCGAGGAATATGAGGATGAACAGGCCGCGCGCCGGATCCGTGGCGAAGGCGTGTACCGAGGTCAGCACGCCGGAGCGCACCAGAAAGGTGCCGAGGAGGGAGAGGGAGAAGGCGAGTACCGCCAGCAACACGGTCCACGCCTTGAATGCGCCGCGTTTTTCCGTGGCCGCCAGCGAATGAATCAGGGCGGTGCCCGCCAGCCAGGGCATGAACGAGGCGTTTTCCACCGGATCCCAGAACCACCAGCCGCCCCAACCGAGTTCGTAATAGGCCCACCACGAGCCGAGCACGATGCCGATGGTGAGGAACATCCAGGCGATGTTGGTCCAGGGCCGCGACCAGCGCGCCCAGGCCGCGTCCAAACGCCCGCCCAAGAGCGCGGCGACGGCAAAGGCGAAGGCCACCGAGAAGCCCACATAACCGGCGTACAGCATGGGCGGGTGGATGACCAAGCCGATGTCCTGCAGCAGGGGATTGAGGTCGCGTCCATCCGGCGGCGGCGGTAGGAGTCGCTCGAACGGGTTGGAGGTCAGCAGCATGAACAGCAGGAAGCCGACGCTGATCATCGCCATCACCGCCAGCACCCGGGCGACCACCACATCCGGCAGACGCCGGGCGTATCGGGAAACCGCGCCGCTCCACAGCGCCAGAATGAGACTCCACAACAACAGCGAACCCTCGTGGCCGCCCCACACTCCGGCGATGCGAAACAGCAGGGGCAGGTGACTGTTGGAGTGGTGGGCGACATATTCCACGGAGAAATCGCCGACCACGAAGGCGTAAGTCAGGCAGGCGAACGCCACCGCCACCAGCAGCAACTGCGAGCGCGCCGCCGGCTTGGCCAGCGCCACCCAAGCGGGGATGTTGGCAAAGGCGCCGTACAGCGGCAGGGTTGCCTGCAGTATCGCCGTCGCCAGCGCCACAATCAGGGCGAATTGGCCGAGTTCGGGGATCATGGACGGTTGGCGGCGGCCTCGGCGGCTTCCAGAGCGGCGCTCACTTCCGGCGGCATGTAGGTCTCATCGTGCTTGGCCAGCACCTGTCGGGCGACGAACACTCCGCCGCGCATTTGCCCCAGGGCCACCACGCCCTGTCCCTCGCGAAACAGGTCGGGAAGGATGCCGCTGTAGGCGACTTGCACGCTGCTCTGGGTGTCGGTGAGGTCGAATGTTACCGACAAGTCGGCGGCGGCGCCGTCGCCGTCGCGGCGCACGCTGCCATCCACCACCATGCCGCCAATGCGGAAAACGCTGCCGTCCGGCACACTACCGGCGCGCACCTCGGTGGGTGTGTGGAACAGGTTGATGTTTTGCCTGAGGGCGCTCAACGCCAGAGTCATGGCGCCGCCCACCCCGACCAGCAGCAGGACGACCAGTATCAGCCTTTGTCGGCGTCGCGCATTCATCGGCAACTCATGACTCGGCGGGTTGCCGGGGCGCTTGCGCTTCGTTGGCCCGCTCGGCTTGCGCAGCCAGTTCGGCCAGCAATTTCCGCCGCTTGCGCAACGGCGCGAAGTATTGATAGGCGAGCAGCGCGGCAACCACCCCGTAGCTGCACCAGATATAGAATGCGTAGCCGCCCATCCGCAGGAATTCAGCCACGCGCCACCCCAGCTACCTCAGCTACCTCAGCCGCCCACCTCGTCCCCCGTTCCCGCTCGAGCAGTTCGCAGCAGGCGCGGTTGAGCATGGCGGAGAAGAAATACAGATTGAACGCCGCGAACATGATCAACAGCGGAATCAACATGCGCACATCCATGCTCGGCCGGCCGAACTTGGTCACGCTCGCCCCCTGATGCAGGGTATTCCACCACTCCACCGAAAAATGAATGATCGGCAGGTTGACCAATCCCGCCAGCGCCAGAATCGCCGCCGCTCGAGCCGCGGTGCGCGGCTCGTCGAAGGCGTTCGACAGGGCGATGTATCCGAGGAACAGGAACAGCAACACCAGTTCCGAAGTCAATCTGGCGTCCCACACCCAGTACGCGCCCCAAGTGGGCCGCCCCCACAGCGCGCCGGTAACCAGCGCGCACAGCGTGAAGGCCGCCCCCAGCGGGGCGCAGGCGCGGGCGACGGCATCCCCCAGTTTCAGGTGCCACACCAAGCCGACTCCGGCGGCCAGCGCCATGAGCGCATAGACGAACATGGACATCCACGCTGACGGCGCGTGGATATACACGATGCGGTAGCTGTCGCCCATCTGATAGTCCGGCGGGGCGAGCGCCAGCCCGCCGTAGGCGCCGCCGAGCAACAACGGCAGGGCGAGCCAGCCGAGCCGTTTCGCCCAACGGCTGGCGAATCGGTAGAAATGCGGCGGCGAGGCGAAACGATGCAGGCGCGTCCACGTCCAGTTCCAGTTGAACGGAAAAAACCGGCGCCGACGCGAAGAGGCGGACTTGGGGGGGTTGGAAGGGGAGGGCATTTGCGCTTCTGGGCCACTGCACAGGCGGCGTATTTTACCGCATCCGGTGCGCGCGCCGGTCAATTCAGGCTGACGCGCAGCGCCGCGACGATGGTCACCGGCGCCAGCGCCAGCGCCAGCAACAGGATCGCCCCGAGCCACAGCAACTGGCCGGTGGGATCGAGCCCCAACGCCGCCGAGCGCACCGCGCCGGCGCCGAAGATGAGAACGGGAATGTAGAGGGGCAGAATCAACAGCGCCAACAACGCCCCCCCGCCGACGCGCGCCGCCAGCGTCAGGGCGACGCCGATGGCGCCCACCAGACTCATGGCCGGAGTACCCAGCAGCAAACTGGCCAACAGCTCCGGCCAAGCGTGTTGAGGCAGATGCAGCATACCCGCCAACAGCGGCGAGACGAGGATCAGCGGCGCGCCGGTGAGCAGCCAGTGGGCGAGGGTCTTGGCCAGCACCAGCACGCTTGGCGGATGCGGGCTCAGCAGCATCTGCTCGAGGACGCCGTCCGCGTGATCGCTTCGGAATATGCCGTCCACGGCGAGCAGGGTGGCGAGCAGCGCGGCCACCCAGATGATCGCCGGTGCGACCTGCCTCAGTAGAATCGGATCGGGCCCCGCCGCCAGCGGAAACAGCGATGCGGCGATGACGAAAAACCACAGCGGATGAAGCAATTCCCCGCGCCGACGGCAGGCGACGGAAAAATCCCGGCGCAACAGGGCCGCAAAGGCGGCGAATAAAGAGGGAGGCGCGGGGGAGGCCGTGTTCATCGAAACCGTTGCAGATGCAGTTGCTGCGGTTGCCGCCGCCGCCCGCTCAGCGCCAACTCCCGATGGCTGGTGAAAACCACCATGCCGCCGACGGCGATCTGCTCGTCGATCATCATCTCAAGCAGTCGAATCCCCGCCGCATCGAGCGCCGCCGCCGGTTCGTCGAGAATCCAGATGCCGCCGGCGGATCGCAGAATTCCGGCGAGGGCAACCCGTTGCCGCTGGCCGGCGGACAGCATTCGGCAGGGCAGATCGAGGCAGTCGCCCAGATTCAGGTGATGCAGCGCCTCGCGGCTGGATCGATTCGGGCGGGCGGCGTGGGCGCGCACGGCGGCAGCCGCATCCAGATTTTCCACCGGCGTCAATTCCCCCTTGAGCGCGTCCCGGTGTCCGAGATAGGCCAGCGAGCGGTAATACTCCGGGCGATCATCCGCGATGGGGACGCCGTTCCAGCGAACCTCGCCGCATTCGGGCAAGCGCAATCCGCACAGAATTCCGAGAAGCGAGGTCTTGCCGCTACCGTTTTCCCCGCGAATTTGCAGTATCGACCCGCTTTCCAGCCGACAATGCAGATCGCGAAACAGGCGGCGCTGACCGCGCACGCATTGCAGGTCGGATGCCTCGAGGACGGATTGATTTATCACCGGATCGGCGGCGCGAAAACCGCGCAGTGTATGGCTTTCGCCGGTTTATCTCAAGGCAATTCGCGATGGGCGATGGCGATGCCGCCGGCGACTGGTACGATTGGCGTTGTCGGGGAATGAATTTTTCGACTTTCCGTCTTGCATTTTTCGACAATTCAGGTACACAATCGATTCATTGGTACTCACCATTTTTTGTATTCCCTACTGAGAGGCAGAGGCAACAGAGGCAAAATATGAACGTGCACGCGCTCATTCTTGAAAAACCCGATAGCGAAATAGCGAAACGGATTGCAGAGGTGTATCCCGAACATTATTCCTTCGGTGAAACCTGCTTTTTCATACATACCACGGATTCGTCATTGGAAGTTACCGAAAAAATAGACATCAAGAGTTACGCCGATGCTTCGAAATCCGGCGGTGTTGCCGTCAATTTGGGCGGGAGTAGTTCCGGTATGGCGCGGCAGGATTTTTGGGAGTGGTTTTCCACTCAGGCTGAGCAAGATCGGATGCTCAGGATTGATCAAGGACGAGCGGTCAACGGATGACTCGAAAGCAAAATCAAAACAACAATACCGAACCAGTCTTTTCTCATCAAGAATATGTGAGCCGAGATAGTTATGAAATCGAAAAGCGCTTTAATGCGATGGAGAGCGGGCAAAACGATTTGAAAAACAAGTATAAGAAACTGGTGAAGGATATGGATGGTATGGCAACCCGAAAAGATGTCGAATTGGCTATTACCAAGTTGAAATACCGGATATTGTTCGGCGCAGTCGGCATCGGCGTTGCCGCCATTCTAATAGTTTTGGATTTCGAAATAGTCCGTATTTTCTTCCAACGCTCGTAACAACGCGCTCATCCGTACCGTTTCCGTTCTCGAGGACGCTGCCGACACTGGCGGTGTTCGAGTGGGGGGCTGATGGGTGGGAGATGGTTACGGGATTCCACGCTGATGGTGAGCACTGGCTCGACTACCTTGACCGGAAGGTTCGCTTGGGGGAGCTGGTGTATGGCAAGGCAAAATAAAAGCCGGCGACGCCGCCGCGCTCCCGGCACCCTGGACTCGTCCGTTCCACGGCGGTGCCTGCTGTCCAATGGGCACTGATTTGTATCAGTGATCGGAGTATGCCGACGCGAGAAGATGGATGTCAAGGATGTATACGATGCCGATACATCCCGGACTCTGGGTGGTTTCCCGCGATGATCTGCACCGAGGCGTGGAGTCGGCGCGTGTGTATTCTTTGCGATAATCCAAAAGACAGCGATTGAAACGACGCAGGAGGCGACAAGTGATTGAAATGGTGGGGTTCAGGCTGGAGGCGCTTGAGCGGGAGATGTTGCTGGATGGAGGGTTGTCCGACGACGAGTATTTGCAGGCGTTTCATCTGGCGCTCGGGGCTTCGGTGGAGCGGCCGATTTTCAGGGACAAGACGGGGTGCGATTACGCATGGGGGCGGAGGCGTTTTTGTCGCGCGCCAAGCGGAAATCGAAGATAGACAAGCGCGGACGCGGGCGGTACATGCGGGCGGTGGCGCGAACGATTGCCGATCTGGATGAGATATGGGTGAACGCCGAATACATCACGACCGTGGGCGGCAAACGCAAGGTGGTCATCAAGCGGCGCTATGTGAAGGTTTGGCAGGAGGCGGAGAGGACGCTGCCGACGCTGGCGGTGTTCGAATGGGGGGCTGATGGGTGGGAGATGGTTACGGGATTCCACGCTGATGGTGAGCACTGGCTCGACTACCTTGATCGCAAGGTTCGCTTGGGGGAGCTGGTGTATGGCAAGGCAAAATAAAAGCCGACAACGCCGCCACGCTGTCGGCACCCTGGATTAGTCCGCTGTGCGGCGGCACCTGCTTTCCAATGGGCACTGATTTGTATCAGTGGTCGGAGTATGCCGACGCGGGGCAGGTGGTGTCAAGGTATGTGTACGATGCCGCTACATCCCGCCCGACCACCTGACGGCGGCGTTTGTGATCCATCGGCTAGTGGGCATGGAGAAAAAAGGGGCGGCGGCGCCTTGAGGAAATCGCCGCCGCCCTTGGGCAAATGATGCATAACCTGAACGGCGCGACCATAGCCATACAGCACGCCGTTCGTGATGGTTAGAATCGTGTCTCGCCCTTCAATAAAACTGCATGGTCGGCATCCGCATTCGCCGATTCGCGGCGTTCTCCGGATAGGCGCAGGGTGAACGGGAACGAACCGCTGGAATCCCAATCCAATCCTAGGCGATACAGTTTGCCGTTTTCTTGCAAGGTCAGGCCGCTCCACGGGGTCAGCAGGCCGTTTTGTTCGCCGGGGGACGATAGGCCGTAGCCCAAGCGCATTTCCAGCCGTCCGCTGGGGTCGTGGGCGGTGGGGGTGGCCTCTCCGCGCAGGCCGTTCGACCAGATTTGGCCGGTGTTGCTCGCGCCGCCGCCGTTGTTGCCATAGCCGGGGCTCATCTCGAAGGACAGGCCCTGCCCATCGGCGCCGGGGGAGTTGCGTAGGGTGGCTTGGATGCCCCATTCCTCGTAGTCGTTTCGGCCAAGTAGGGCGTGGGCTGTGGCGGAGGCGTTTATGCCGGTTTGCGGGTTGGTGTAGCGCACGCCGGTGGTGATTTCCGCGCCGGCGCCGGTGTGGCCGTCTCCGCCGTCGTGGCGCATTCCGAGGGAGAATGACGGGGAAAGGTGGCCGCCGCCCGCCAGACTGCGCGTGCGGCTGGCTTCGGCGGCTAGGCGCATTAGGGTGGCATCTACCGTGAGGGCGGCGGTTTGTTCGCTTTTTTCTACCTCCAACTCGGTTTGCGTGAATTCGCCCTTGAGGCGTACGTTGGCGGTGCCGCTGCTCCACAACAGGCCGCTGCCGCCGGTGCCGATTGTGCGTAGGTTCACATCGCTGGATGTGGCCGCGCTGCCTTCGGGGGTGATTTCCACTTCGCCGCTGCCGTAACCGGCGGTAGCCCACCAACTCAGCGCGCCTGAACGCCAGCCGAGGTAGGGGTGGATGGCTTGTATATCGATCTCGTAATCGCCCTGGCCACCGCCGCCTTCGCCGGTGTCTTGGTAGTCGAACTCGCCCTCGCTCCACGATAGGGCTAGGCCGGCCAACAAGTTTTCCCGCAGTATGCTGTCTACGCCGATTTGCGCGCCGTGCAGGTTGCCGTCGAATTCCAACCCGTCGTTTTCGCCGGAGAGGTTGCGGTATTCGCCACTGCCCCACAGGGAGGTCTTACGCACGCCGTCTGCGCGACTACTTTCGGTGTGAAACGGCAGAACGAAGTTGCTGCCGTGCAACAGGTCGCGCAGGGGGCGATTTTCGTTGATCAAGCCCGGCGCGTGGGTTTGCAAGGCGCCCGCGAGGGAACTTTGGCCGCCGAGATTGGCCGAGGCGGTGTTGCCGCCGCCATTCAGTACCTGCCCCACTCGCGCCGAAATGGCGCCGGTTACCCGACCGGCCACGGCGCGCGCCACTTCGGGTAGGGCGGTGCGGTGTAGTTGCTCGGCTTGTAGCGGCGATACGACTTCGATTATGAGGGGGTCAGCGGTCAGGCTGTAGTTGCCGCTCATGGGGTCGGTCGCCGTGATTTCGATTTTGGTGCCGATGTCAACATCCTCGCTCACCGTGAGGATGGCGGCGGTGCTGTTCGTGTCGCCGCTGGTGATGGTGAGGGTGCGTGGCGCGAGTGTATAGTCGCTCGAAGGCTCGTTCAGCGTTACCACGGTATCGGCGGGCGCTTCTTCGTCAATGGCCGCCGTGATCGTCGCCGTGTCGCCCGGACTCACTTGCAGGGTGCGCTGGGTATCGGCAAAGAGGGTCAGGGTGCGAGGGTCTTTGTCGTCTATGGTAACCAACCGAGAACTCGGACTGCCCTTCGATACGCCGGTCGGCGGCGTGCCGATTGCCACTGTGAAGGTTCCATCCGTATTATCGTTGTCGTTACTGGTGGTGATCGTGCCCGTGCCGGTGGTTTGGCCGCTTGGAATGGTGATGCTCGACAGCGCCCCGTAATCGCCGGTCTCAATGCCGCTACCGGCAGTCAGCGTTATGGGGATGGACGCATCGCCGCTCGTCAGCGCCTGCGACAACGTTACCCTTACCGTTACCGAACCCCCCTCGCGCACTCGTTGCGGGTCAACCGACAGCGACACCGTGGGGGTTGTCGGGGCGCCGGCGCCGGTGATGGTTATCGTCACCGAGTTGGGACTGCCGGCGGTTACCGTGGCGGGCAGGGCGCCGAAGGAGACTGTGAAGGTTTCGTTATTGGAATCGCCATCCTGCGTGGTGGTGATGGTGCCGGTGGCGCTGGTTTGGCCGCTTGGGATGGTGATGCTCGACAGCGTGCCGTAATCGCTGGAAGTAGTGCCGCTACCTGCAGTCAGCGTTAAGGGGATGACCACATCGGCATTGGGGCTGAGCGCCGCCGACAGGGTGGCCGTTATGGTTACCGGCGAACCTTCGGTTACCGTGCTCGGCGTGGCCGAGAGCCGCACAGTGGGGGTGGTCGATGCCGATTGCGGCAGTCGTAGGCTGAGGGATACTGTGTTGCCTGTGGTCCAAGTCAGGCCGGTGCTCGACCAGACGGCAGTGGTACCGGTGATCGTGGCGTCCGACAGGGCGAAGGCGGTGGTGCCGACATAGAACGAGTAGGTTTTCAGCCTGGTGCTGGGAGCAAGGCCGAACTGCACGGTCAGGGTGCCGTTATTGAGTCTGAATGCATTAATTGACACAGTCCCGCCATCAAGCACGATGGAACTTAGCCCAACATGGAAACAGGGTGAGCAGCCCAAATCCCCCGACCCAAGGTCAGCGACGGTCAGCGTGCCCGACCACAGATTGCGACCCGGTGTCGCCGTGCCCGTAACCCACGGGCCACTGCCGCCCTCATTCACCGCCCGCATCCGTATATCGTAGGATGTATCGTCGGTCAGTCCCGTGAGTTCATCGCTCGCCGTGGTGCCGGTGTGTGCGGCGTCCACCCAACCGGTGGACGGGTCGCTCGCCGGGTTCGCCGCCTGATCCGCCGCACTTGTTTCCTTGTACTGCACATCGTAGCCGCTGAGCGCCCGCGAGCCGATGTCCCTCGGCGCAGTCCAAGTGGCGATCAGCTTGCCGGGATTCTGTTCAAGGTAGAGGTCTCTGGGCGCGCCGCCGGGGGCGATTGCCGCCGTGCGCTGTAGCGTTACCGGCAACACCTGCCCCGCGCTCCAAGTCTGCGCGGTAGTCCAACTCGCACTCGAACCCGTTTCCATGTGCAAGGGGAAACTCTCGCCGCCTATATGAAACGAGTACTCCTTTAAGGCAGCGCTCAGTACCTTGTTGAGACCGAAACTGATCGAAGTACTTTGGACATAGATCCAGTTCACCCCAAATGTTGTGCCGCTCAGATCGAATGCATCGTCCGAGAGAGCCGATGTGTCGGAGCATGAGATGACGCCGCTCAAGGTATTGTCGCAACCGAGCACACCGCTGCCGCTCCCCACCGTCAGCGTAGCCGCCCAAATCGGCTGGCCGTTGGCGTCTTTTCGGGTGATGCGCACCATGTAGGTCTTGGTGGTCGTGCCGTCCTGCGCGGTAACCAACACAGCGATGGCATTCGCCCCTTCCGCCAACTCGATGGCGGTGCTGGCCGCGCCGCCGTTCACCGTTACCGTGGCATTGGACTCGTTCACCGTCGGCGTCAGTTTGACATGGGAGATCGAATTCGCCACCAATGCCGAGTACTCGGTGGTGGCGGCGGCGAAGGTGGAAGGGGACAGGGTGAGCGCCAAGAAAGTGCCCGCTGAACTGGTGCTACTGGTGGCAGTCAGGGCGCTCAGCGTGGCGTCGGACGACTGCTGGGCAATGGCAGGTGTGTTGGCGAGCAGGGCAAGCGCCACGGCCAGCAATGCGGCGGATAGGCCGACTGGTCGCCGGAGGGATTTGCCGCGTGCGGCGTTTGGGAAATGGATTTTTCGGGAAAAGATTCGGCGAACATCTTGCCTCGCCGCGTCAAATTCTAGTAGGGGGGGGGGGGGGGGGGGGGGGGGGGGCTTGGGTTCAGGTTGGCATTCCCATTCGCGCCGGCGGCGGTGGCCGAGGCGGCGTGGGCGGCGGTGGTGGATCGGGTGATTCGGCTATTGATGTTCATGGTTTCAGTCCTCAAAGTGGTTTGCGGCGGTCGGACGATTTGCCGAGAAATTCCGCATTGGTGGGGAGATTATAGCCATTTCGCGCAGATTGGCAAGTCTTTCGGCGATAAATCGTGCAAATCGGCGGCATGGATGATTGCGGCGGCCGCAAATCTCGTAATCTGGCATGATTCGGGCGGTGATTCTGCATATCGATATGGATGCGTTCTACGCCTCGGTGGAGGAACGCGAACAGCCCGCCCTGCGCGGCAGGCCGCTGGTGGTCGGCGGTCGCCCGCAGGCGCGCGGGGTGGTGTCGGCGGCCAACTACGCGGCGCGGGAATTCGGCGTACACAGCGCCATGCCGAGCGCCACGGCGCTGCGCCTGTGCCCGCAGCTGCTCATTCTGCCGCCTCGGGGGGAACTGTATGCCGCGGTGTCGGCGCAGATTCACGGCATTTTCCATAGATACACGCCGATCATCGAGCCGCTCTCTCTGGACGAAGCCTTTCTCGACCCGGCCGGCAGCGAGCGATTGCACGGCGATGCGGCGCAAATCGGCCAGTCCATCAAGGCGGACATCCGCGCCGAACTGGGATTGGTCGCCTCGGTGGGGGTGGCGCCCAACAAGTTTCTGGCGAAACTGGCGAGCGGGCAGGGGAAGCCGGATGGGTTCATGGTGATTCAATCCGATCAGGCGCAGGCGTTTCTCGACGATTTGCCGGTGGAGCGCATCTGGGGAGTGGGCAAGGCCGCCAAGGCGCGCCTGCATCGCGCCGGTATTCGCACGGTGGCCGATCTGCGGCGCACAAGCGTGGCTCGTCTCGAAGGCGAATTCGGGCGACATGGGGCGCGCTTGTGGCAGTTGGCGCACGGCTTGGATGAGCGGCTGGTAACTCCGGATAGCGAGGTCAAGTCCATCTCGCAGGAAACCACCTTCGCCACGGATATTTCCAGTTTGGATGTACTGCTGGCTGCCGCGCTGGACTTGACCGAGGGGGTTTGCTACCGGCTGCGTCAAGCCGACCTACGCGGCAAGACGGTAACCCTCAAACTGCGTTTTGCCGACTTTTCCACGATCACGCGGGCGCGCAGTGCCGCCGTGGCCGGCAACGCCACCGGCGACATCTGGCGACTCGCCGCCGAGTTGCTGCGGCGCGAGCTGGGCGGCAAGGGGTTCTCGGTGCGGCTGATTGGCGTGGGGGTTGCCAATTTCGATCAGGTGGGTGCGGAAGCGGCGCAGATGGACTTGTTTCGCAGCGGGCGGCGGTCGCGGCAGAAGGCGGTGGACGAGCTGATGGACACCATCCGAAAACGCTACGGCAAGGGCACGATTCGGCGCGGCAGGTCGATCAATCCCGATCGAGGCTGAGATTGTCGATCAAGCGGATTTCGCCGATGTAGGCGGCCAGCAGCGCCCGCGCCCGCCGCAACCGGCCATCTGGGGTATTTGCTGTCCAATTCTCGGGATCGCGCACGGCGGCATACTCGACTCGAATGCGCTCGTCTCGTAAGCATTCCCGCATGATCCACTCGATCTCGGCGGCGTCTCGTTGGCCGTCTCGCCACGCGGCTCGAGCCGCCAGCAGAGATTGATACAGCTGCGCCGCGACCACCTGCTGGGGGCGGCTCAGGCGGCGGTTGCGAGACGACATGGCCAGGCCGGACGGTTCGCGCACGGTCGGGCAGACGACGATTTCGATGCCGGAGAAACTGCGCGCCAGATGCTCGACCACGAGGGTTTGCTGGAAGTCCTTTTCGCCGAAATAGGCGTTGCAGTCGCCCACTGTGCGGAACAGCCGCTCGACGATGGCGCATACCCCTTGCAGGTGATTCGGGCGAAATGCGCCTTCCAGCCCGTGGGCGGCGGGGCCAGGGTCGGGGTCGGTGTCGCTCGGTTCGATTTCATCGGCGTTGTCCACTTCCGGAAAAAACTGTGCCAATGTGCCGGTGTATGCCATGGCGCAGCCGGCGTCCGTCAGCAGGGCGAGGTCTCGTTGCTCGTCTCGTGGGTAGTTGCGCAGGTCGTCTCGGTTGTCGAACTGCAGGGGATTGACGAATAAACTGGCGCAGGCGATGTCGTTCTCCCGCACCGCCCGCTCCACCAGCGAGAGATGGCCGCGATGCAGGGCGCCCATGGTGGGCACATAGCCGATGCGCCTGCCGCGCGCGCGTTGTTGCGCGCACCAACTCGCGGCGCTTTGCGGGTCGGGCAGGGTGTGGATCATGGTTTGGCGGGAAAACCCTGCTCGAGGTAGTGATGGATTTCGTCCGGGTGGTCGACCACGGCGTCCGCGCCCCATTCTCGCGGGTTTTCCCCCGGCGCGATGTAGCCGTAGGCGGCGGCGATGGTGTGTGCACCGGCGCGCCGCCCGCATTCGATGTCGCGCGGGTCGTCGCCGATGTACACGGCGTTGGCCGAGGGGGTGCCGATGAGCTCGCAGGCGTGTAGTAGCGGCTCGGGCCAGGGTTTGCGTTTTAACAGAGTGTCGCCGCTGATGGCGCAGGCCGTGCGCGCGCTCAGATTCATGTCGCGCAGCAGGGGGGTGGTGAGGAAGGCGGGCTTATTGGTGACGATGCCCCAGCACCGGCCACTGCTCTCGATGCGTGCCAACAGCGATTCCATGCCGGGGAACAGGCGGGTGTGGGTGCTCGGATTTTGTCGGTAGGTTTCCAGCAATTCGTGATAAATCCGCTGCGCCTGCTCGTTGCCGGCGTTGGCGGCATCGGCGGCGTCTATGCCGAATCCCAGGCAGACCAGCGCCATGCCGCCCTGAGATACATGCGGGCGGATGCGTTCCGGCGGCAATGGCGCGCGCCCGTGGCGGCGCAATACGATGTTGAGGGCGGCGGCGAAGTCGCCGGCGGTGTCCAGCAGGGTTCCGTCCAAATCGAACAGGACGGTATCGATGGCGCCATTTTTTTTCACGCCGTTTTCACGCCGTGGTGCTGTGCAGCAGGTAGTTCACCGACACATCCGGCTCGAGTGAGTAGGTTTTGCCGAGGGGGTTGTAGTGTATGCCGGTCAGTTCGGTGACCAGTAGGCCGGATTGTCGGCACCATTGGTCGAGCTCGCTCGGGCGGATCAATTTTTCGTACTGATGGGTGCCTCGGGGCAGCAGGTTGAGCACATATTCCGCGCCGACTATGGCCAGAAGGAAGGCTTTCGCATTGCGGTTGATGGTGGAAAAATAGACCGCGCCGCCGGGCTTGACCAGCGTGGCGCACGCCGCCACCACCTGAGCCGGGTCGGGTACATGCTCGAGCAGTTCGAGGCAGCAGACGATGTCCCACTGCGCCGGTTGGGTTTCGGCCAGTTGCTCGGCGGTGGTTTGTCGATAGTCTACGGCGACGCCGCTTTCCAGCGCGTGCAGTCGCGCCACTTCCAGCGCCGCCTCGCCCATGTCGATGCCGCACACCTCGGCGCCCCGCAACGCCATCCCCTCGGCCAGCAAGCCGCCGCCGCAGCCCACATCCAGCGCCGTCTTGCCCGCCAGCGGGGAGCGCTCGTCTATGAAGTCGAGGCGTAGCGGGTTGATCCGATGCAGCGGCTTGAACTCCCCGTGGGGGTCCCACCAACGCGACGCCAATCTGGCGAATTTGTGGATTTCCTCCGCATCCACATTCTCGTTGTTTTGATCGATGGTTGGCATGATTATTGTTTTATTGCAAACAGATAAAACTGACTTCTAATCTGATTTATCATCTTCCGGCGGCAATCCGGCGTCCCCATTCCGCCGCCTTGCGGGTGATCTCGGTTTCGTCCAGCGTGGTCAATCGGCGATCTTCCAGCAGGCGTTTTCCGCCCACCCACACATCGCTCACCTGCTGCCGGGTGGCGCTGTAGACGACCTGACCGAGGGGGTGATACACCGGCTGGGTGGCGCAGTCCGACAGGTCGATGGCGACGAGGTCGGCCTGCTTGCCGGATTCCAGCGAGCCGATGTGATCGGCCAGCCCAAGCGCTTTCGCCCCACCTCGGGTGGCCGCCTCCAATGCCAGATGAGCCGGCAGCGCCGCCGGGTTCTCGCTGACCCCCTTGGCCAGCAGGGAGGCGCAGCGCATTTCGTCCAGCAGATCGAGATCGTTGTTGCTGGCGGCGCCGTCGGTGCCGATGGAGACGGTAACGCCGCAATCCAGCAGTTTCGCCACCGGCGCTAGGCCGCTGCCCAGTTTCAGGTTGGATTGCGGGCAGTGCACCATCTTGACATCCCGCTCGGCCAAGATTTCCATCTCCCCCGGCAGTAGATGAACCAAATGTACCGCGACCAGCCTGGGGCCGACCAGTTCCAGCCGATCGAGGCGTTCCAGCGGGCGCATGCCGTAGCGTCCGGTGGATTCCTCGATTTCCGTGGTGGTCTCGTGGACATGCATGTGAATCTGGCAATCGAGTTCGTCCGCGAGAACGCGCACTCTTTCCAGAGTTCGGTCGGAAACGGTATAGGGCGCATGGGGCGCGAATGCGGTGGTGATCAGCGGGGAATGCCGCAACTCGTCTCGCAGAGCCAGCCCCTTGTTGACATATTCGTCTGCGTTCTGCGCCCAGATGCTGGGGAAGTCGAGGACGATCATGCCGATGCAGGCGCGCATCCCGGCTCGTTCCGCACGGGCGGCGGCGACCTCGGGGAAGAAATACATATCGTTGAAGCAGGTGGTGCCGCTCTTGATCATTTCCGCCAGCGCCAAGTCCGTGCCGACTTCGACGAAACTCGCATCCACCCACGCGGCCTCCGCCGGCCAGATGTGATCGGCGAGCCATTCCTGCAGCGGCAGATCGTCGGCGTATCCGCGCAACAGCGTCATGGCGGCGTGGGTATGGGCGTTGACCAGCCCCGGCATCACTACATGCCGAGGCAGGTGGACTTCGCACTCGGCGCGGTATCCGGAGTTGATCGACTCGCGCGAGCCGATCTCGACAATGCGGCCATCGGCAATCGCCAGCGCATGTTCTTCCAGCACCGACCCGGCACTGTCCACGGGAATCAGCCAGCGCGGGATGATCACTTGGTCGACTGGTTGCATGGTGTGTGCGTAGGGGAGTGGGGTTGGGGGTTGGCAGACTTGACCGGCGCGGCCAGCATGAAGATAAGGCCGAATTGCCCATTGTAAATGAAAAACCGCTGGTTTAGCATTCGCCCCCTCTTGGGGCACGCAGTATCCGGCTCGGCAGTTGGATTTATCGAACGCTTTCAGGCCGCGGCAATGCCCCGTAATCGGGCGTTTCTCTGGGGAAACGCCTTTTCGTGCTTTTGAGGCAGGCACTTTGAAGCCATAACATCGCGAACCGCCCATGAATCAGTCATTCCACCCTCCCGCCCGCACGCTGATGGGCCCCGGCCCCTCGGATGTCAGCCCGGCCGTATTGGCCGCTCTGGCGCGCCCCACCATCGGCCATCTCGATCCGAAATTCGTCGAATTGATGGATGAAGTGAAGGCGCTGTTGCAATACGCCTTCAAAACCGACAACCCGCTCACCATGGCAGTCTCGGCGCCGGGGTCGGCCGGCATGGAAGCATGCTTCGTCAACCTGATCGAGCCGGGTGACACGGTGATCGTGTGTCAAAACGGCGTGTTCGGCGGGCGCATGAAGGAGAATGTGGAGCGAGTCGGCGCCGTGTGCGTATTGGTGGAAGACCCCTGGGGCGCGCCGGTAAGCATCGACAAGGTGGCGCAAGTTTTCGCGCAAAACCCCGACGCCAAGGCTCTCGCTTTCGTGCACGCGGAAACCTCCACCGGCGCATGTTCGGACGCCCGCGCGCTGTGCGAGTTGGCGCGCTCCCACGGCGCCCTCAGTATCGTCGATGCGGTTACCAGCCTCGCCGGTGTTCCGCTGGAAGTGGACGAATGGGGCATCGATGCCATCTATTCCGGCTCGCAAAAATGCCTGTCGGTGCCGCCCGGCATTTCTCCGGTCAGCTTCAGCGCGCGCGCGCTTGAAGCCATCGAGCGGCGGCGCACCAAGGCGCCCAGTTGGTTCCTCGACCTGAGTCTGGTGATGAACTACTGGAACGGCGGCGGCGGTGGTGGCGGCGCCCGCACCTATCACCACACCGCCCCGGTCAACGCCATCTACGCACTGCACGAAGCCTTGCTGGCGCTCAAGCGCGAAGGGCTGGAAAACTGCTGGGCGCGCCATCGGCAGCTGCATTTGCGCCTGCGAGACGGCTTGCAGGCGCTGGGCATCACCTATCTGGTGGATGAGCCTTATCGACTGCCGCAGCTGAATGCGGTGCTAGTGCCGGAGGGGATCGATGAGGCGCAGGTGCGGCGGCATCTGCTGGAAAACCACAATCTGGAAATCGGCGCCGGCCTCGGCCCCCTGAGCGGGCGCATCTGGCGCATCGGTTTGATGGGGCACGCCTGTAACGAAAAAAATGTGCAGCTGTGCCTTACGGCGCTGGAAGAAGCTCTGGCGGCTCAGGGCTACTCAGCAGGCGAGGTCGCCGAGGCGCGTCCGCAACAAAGCGCCGCCAGCTGATAGCTGATCGCTGAAACCCCGTTCCGAGTTCAAGTTGACCAATCACCCGCTGCGCCGTAGTCGTGCGGCGCATCCATCCACTCACCCGGTGAAAAAAGAATCGTGAGCCATACCATCCATCATCCCGTTACCACCCGCCTGCAGCGCAGCGAATTGGCGGTGCCGGGGTCGAATTCCGGCATGATCGACAAGGCCGCCGACAGCGCCGCCGACTATGTTTTCCTCGACATGGAGGACGCCGTCGCCCCCGGCGACAAGGTGCGCGCGCGCAGCAACATCATTCAGGCGCTCAACGACATCGACTGGAAAAGCAAGGGCAAAACCGTGTCCATCCGCATCAACGGTCTGGACACCCACTACATGTATCGCGATGTGGTGGATGTGCTGGAGCAGGCCGGCCAGCACTTGGACACCATCCTGGTGCCCAAGGTCGGCGTCCCCGGCGACCTCTACATGGTGGAAGTGCTGTGCGCGCAAATCGAGCAGGCCATGAACTACGACCACCAAATCGGCTTGGAGGCACTCATCGAAACCGCCCTCGGCATGGCCAATGTGGAAGTTATCGCCCAGAGCGGTTCGCGCCTCGAAGCCTTGCACTTCGGTGTGGCCGATTACGCCGCCAGCTGTCGCGCGCGCACGGTGGTGATCGGCGGGCTGAATCCCGACTATCCGGGCGATCAGTGGCATGCGGCGCTGGCGCGCATGACCGCGGCCTGCCGCGCCTACGGCCTGCGCGCCATCGACGGCCCCTTCGGCGATTTCAATGACGCGGACGCCTACCTGCTGGCCGCCCGCCGCGCCGCGGCTCTCGGACTGGAGGGCAAGTGGGCCATCCATCCATCCCAGATCGAGCTGGCCAATCAGGTGTTCTCCCCGCCGGAAAACGAGGTGAAGCGCGCTCGCGGCATCCTCGCGGCGCTCGAAGAGGCCGCCGCGCAGGGCAAGGGCGCGGCGCAGCTGGACGGCAGGATGATCGACGCCGCCTCGGCGCGCATGGCGGAGAATGTGGTCAACATAGACAACCTGATCCGCGCCGGGCGCTCCCCGGCCGAGCAAGGCTGATGGACATACACGAATATCAGGCCAAGGAGTTGCTGGCGGGCTTCGATGTGCCAGTCCCCCGAGGCGGCTTGGCGTACAGCCCGGAGCAGGCCACCTATCGCGCCACGGAGATCGGCGGCCAGCGTTGGGCGGTGAAGGCGCAGATCCACTCCGGCGCGCGCGGCAAGGCCGGCGGCATCATCTTGTGCGACTCGGAAAAGGATGTGTGGGACGCGGCCAATCAGCTACTGGGCAGGAAACTGGCAACCCATCAAACCGGCCCGCAGGGCAAGGGGGTATACCGCCTCTATGTGGAGGAAGCGGTGCCCATCGAGCGGGAAATCTATCTCGGCTTGGTGCAGGATCGCAAGAGCGAGCGCGTCATGGTGGTGGCCTCGGCTGCGGGCGGCATGGAAATCGAGGAAATTTCCGCCGGCAACCCGGACAGCATCGTGCGCGCCTCCATCGAACCCGCCGTCGGCCTGCAGGAATTTCAGGCGCGCGAGATCGCCTTCGGCCTGGGTCTGCCGCCGGCGCAGATCGCCAATGCCGTGCGCGCCATCAAGGGGTGCTACCGAGCCTTCACCGAACTGGACGCCAACATGGTGGAGATCAATCCGCTGGTGGTAACCGAAGACGGCCATCTGACCGCTCTGGACGCCAAGATGAGCTTCGACGAAAACGCCCTGTATCGCCATTCCCAAGTGGCCGAATTGCGCGACAAATCGCAGGAAGATCCGCGCGAAACCTACGCCGCCGATCGCGGCCTGAGCTATGTGGGGCTGGACGGCAACATCGGCTGCATCATCAACGGCGCCGGCCTGGCCATGGCCACCATGGACATGATCCAGCATGTGGGCGGCGAACCCGCCAACTTCCTCGACATCGGCGGCGGCGCCTCCCCCGAGCGGGTCAGCAAAGCCTTCCGCTCGGTGCTCGCCGACGAGGCCGTGGAAGCCATACTGGTGAACATATTCGCCGGCATCAACCGCTGCGACTGGGTGGCCGAAGGGGTGGTGCAGGCGATCGAGACGTTGGAGGTCAAGGTGCCGCTAGTGGTGCGCTTGGCCGGTACCAATGTGGAACAGGGCCGCCGCATACTGAGCGAGAGCGGCTTGGATGTGATCACCGCCGAAACCCTCGCCGAAGCCGCCGAAAAGGTGGTGGCGGCGTGGCGTGCTGCAATCGGTCGCTCCGGACACCCCGCATAGACAGGAGAAAAACATGGCGATCTTGCTCGACAAACAAACCCGCGTGATCGTGGCCGGCATCACCGGGCGCATCGGCTCCTTTCACGCTCGGGAAATGATGGACTACGGCACCCAAGTGGTCGGCGGCGTAACCCCCGGCAAGGGCGGCACCACCCATCTGGATCGGCCGGTGTTCAACACCATGAAGGAAGCGGTAGCCGCCACCGGCGCCACCGCCTGCGCGGTATTCGTGCCACCGCCGTTTTGCGCCGACTCCATCATGGAGGCGGCCGACGCGCGCATCCGCTACGCAGTGTGCATCACCGACGGCATCCCCACTCAGGACATGATCAAGGTGAAGCGCTACATGCGCCGCTACAAGGCCGACAACCGCATGATCCTCACCGGCCCCAACTGCGCCGGCACCATCAGCCCGGGCCAAGCCATGATGGGCATCATGCCGAGCCACATCTACACGCCGGGCAAAGTCGGCATCGTCAGCCGCTCCGGCACCCTCGGCTACGAGGCGGCGGCGCAAATGAAGAAACTGGGCATCGGCGTCTCCACCAGCGTCGGCATCGGCGGCGACCCGATCAACGGCAGCTCCTTCCGCGACATCCTCGAACACTTCGAAGCCGATGCGGACACCGAAGCGGTAATGATGATCGGCGAAATCGGCGGCTCTCAGGAAGCCGAGGCAGCCGTCTACATCCGCGACCAGATGTGCAAACCGGTCGCCGCATATGTGGCCGGCCTGTCCGCCCCCAAGGGCCGGCGCATGGGCCACGCCGGCGCCATCGTCTCCGCCTTTGGCGAATCGGCGGCGGAAAAGGTGGAGATCCTCAAGGAATCCGGCGTAACCATCGCCCCCAACCCCTCGGAAATGGGCAGCACGGTCGCCACGATATTGGGCGCAGGCTGAGGTTGCAGTGAGGTTGTGGGGCGCTCAATCGCCGAAAATTATGCTAAATTATTCCATCGACAGAGCGTACAAACACTTGCCAATCGGCAAAATGGTCTATAATCCGGCCTGATCACACTGGCCAGTCAACCGGCTTTCGACTTTCGCAATCACCCGTAGTGAGGAATATGATCATGAAAAACCACCGTCAAATCGCTGGATTTGCCCAGTCCACTCCTGCCGTTTCAGCCGCTTCGGCCGCCTCGGTCGCCGATGCGAACGTGAACACTACCCCCCCCCCCCCCCCCCCCCCCCCCCCCCCCCTTCTCTGCTGAGAGCCGACTCGGTGGGAGGCACGATGCTCCCGCATAGATCGCATTCCGCTCCATCCCGTTCGCGCCGCCTCGTTCGTCTCCCCGCGCTGTTGTTCGGCGCGTTTGCCCTGCTCGCGGCGGGGTTGGCGCATTCGCAGGTGGCAATTACTATTTCGCCTAGTGTTCCTCAGAGAATAAATGAGGGCGAAAGCAAAACCTTCACCGCTACGATGAACCAAGTCCAAGTGGATCAAACCATTACGCTTCGCTTCGTGGTTCTAAACGGCAGCAAGAACGCTGATTTCGCGATAAAGGATACGAACGGCAATCCCCTGCGCGAGATGACATTCACTTACACGAATACAGCGACGGTCCCGGCAAACCGATCACAAACCTTCCAATATGTGGTGGAAGCTGTGGATGACGATATTTGCGAACCTGAGGAAAGTTCGCCAATTCAGCTCATAGCCACCGCCGTAGCTCAAGGTCCTGGAAACGTCACCCCCTCGCGTCAATCTAGTGTAGCTATTGCCCCCAGTGACGGCGGCCCGGCGTGTCCGCACCCCGTATCGCCCAGAGCGGGCTTTCGGGCGATCTGGGACACGACATTGACGGTGGATATTCGCAGCGGCGGCGGCGTCAACGTCAATTTTCGGGGATGCTCCAATCGGGTCCCCACTGACATCGACAACTGCTCCATTGCGCTCATGGACGATGATTTCACACTCGGCGGCACGGATTACACTGTGAGCGATCTGTTTCAAGCAACTCCCAATTCTGGGAAAAATTTCGCTATATGGTTTCCTGGCAGCGGTGCCTTGCCAGCCGACGCCCCACTGCGCACATCGGATTGGGTGTTGCGGGTTGGCAACTTTAATACCGGCGTCAGCTCATTCACCAAGGCGAGTGGCCAGTTCGATTCGAGCAACCCCAGAGTTTTCTGGGACAGCCCCGCCGCCGTCCAACCTCTGGATTGGTCTGACAACTCCCAAGTCGGCGTGCGCTTGGAGGTACCCGCATCCACCGATACCACTCTGAGCGCACTTAGCGGCAATGGCAGCACGGACGGAAGCAACTTTTCCGTTCCCGTCACGCTGACTTCCTCGGAACAACTCGCTTACTCGGGCTCGGTAGCCAGCAATATAACGCATGTAAAATTTACGCCCACCACAAACGACGCAACCGTTCAAATGGGCACCAGCCCGACTAATCTAGCGGCGGCGGTGATCGCCGGTGCGGAAAGTGCGGCTTACACGCTCACCTACGGCGCCAACACCATCCTCGCCGTGGTAACCGCCGAGGACGAGTTCTCGAAACAGACCTACACGGTAACCGTAACGCGCGTCGATCCGTCCTCGTCTCTTGACCAACTGACGGTGAATGGCAGCACGGACGAAAGCAACTTTTCTCCGATCGCCCTCACCCCCTCGTTCTCCACGCAACAACTCACCTACATGGCCTCGGTAGATCGAGATGTAACTCAGGTAAAACTGACGCCGACCGCAACCGACAGCGCCGCAACCGTTCAAGTGGGCACCACGCCCGACAATCTGGCGACGGTGGCCACCGGTGCGGAAAGCGAGGTCATCCTGCTGAATACGGACGACGCCAACACCACCATCCTCGTCGTGGTAACCGCCTCGAACAACTCCTCGACACAGACCTATACGCTGACGGTAACGGTAACGCACGCCGGCGTGGCTGAGCAGTTGCATCGCACCGCCCTGCCCGAAGTGGCGCGCGAAGTGGCCGCTCGGGTAAACGGCGCCATCTCGGCGCGGGTAGAGCAGGCGTGGCGCGCCGCCCCCACCGCCTCGGCCAATCTCGCCGGCCAGAGTTCCCTAGCGGGCGTCTTGCAAACTCACGCGCCGAGCCTGATCAACGACAACCGCCCCCTACGCGACCTGTTGAACGGCTCCGATTTCGTCCTGCCATTGAATGGCGGCGATGGCGGCGGCGGGGCGGTTCGTTCGGCCTCCGTGTGGGGTAGCGGCGAATACCGCAGCCTGTCCGGCGAGGACGGCGACCTCGAGTTCGACGGTAGTTTGTACGGCGCACAACTCGGCGTGGACGCCAAAGTGCGCGACAACTTGTTGGTCGGCATGGCGTTGTCGTGGAGCGATGGCGAGTTTGAATACGAAAGCGGAAGCGGCGGCGCGAGCAGCACGGGCGATTACGAGGTGGATGTGATTTCCCTGCATCCCTATCTCAGCGGCCACATCGAGCAGTTCGACTGGTGGGCCACCTTCGGCTACGGCAGCGGCGAGGTGGTGGTAACTCCGGATAGCGACCAAGCCACTTCCAACGATCTGAGCATGGCCATGCTGGGCGTCGGCGGCAGTGGCGTGCTGTGGTCGCGCAACGATACCCGCGTGCATCTCAAGGGCGAATTCACGCGCACGCAGATGGATGTGGACAGGAGCGCCGAAGTCGATTCGCTGTCGGTAAAAACCGACCTCGCGCGCATCGCGCTGGCGGCCAGCCGCACGCGCAGTTTGGCGGGCGGCGGGCAGATGTCGCCGTCCCTATCCCTCGGCGTGCGCCAAGACGGCGGAGACGGCAACACCGGCACTGGCGCGGAAATCGGCGGCAGTGTGCGATACGACAATGCGCAAAGCGGCGTGAGCGCGTCCCTATCGGCGCACGGCTTGTTTGGCCGAAGCGATTATGAGGAATGGGGCGTACAGGCATTCGTGCGGTTGTCGCCCGGCGCCGATGGTCAGGGTTTGTCCGTGGTAATGAGCCCCGGCTATGGCAACGGCGGAGCTGGCGTGGGCGACACCGGTCGAATCTGGTCGAACGGCTTGCGCGGGGACGCCATTCCCACCGCCCACGACCCCAGCGGACGATTGGAAATGCGTCTTGGCTACGGCTTGTCGGCGCCCGGAGGGCGAAACGGCCTGCTGACTCCGTGGAGCGGCCTGACCTTGCATGACAACGGCAAACTGTATCGCTTGGGGTTGGATTGGTCATCCGGCGGGTCGTTCCCGTTTACCCTGCGCCTGCACGGAGAACGCCGCGAGCATGGGAACGAGCGCGCGGACGCCGACCACGCGGTTGTATTGAAGGGCGAGGCGCGTTTCTGACCCGTTACAATCTGCGGGCGGCGGGCGAATCACGCCCTCCGAGTCCCGCACCGATTGCCCAAGGCGGTGGCGTATTCCTCAAGGTGCCGCCGCCCTTTTTTTCCATGCTCGCTAGCCGATGGGCCGCAGTCGGGCGGAATATCGGCATGGTACAACGCATTGAAATGCGCGCCGGTTTTCGCTACTGTATCGCGCTCTTCGGGTTCGGCGCCCGTAGCTCAGTCGGATAGAGTACCTGGCTACGAACCAGGGGGTCGGGAGTTCGAATCTCTCCGGGCGCGCCACTTCCCCTTCCACTTTCCTCGATAGCCAACCCGCACCGCTTTATGAAGCGCCGTACCGCTCGCGGTAGGCTCGGACGGCGGCGGTGAATCCGCCGGTGGGGTCGGTCTGTTGCAGATAGTCGATCAAATCCCCTAATGCGATGATGGCGTGAACCGGGATGCCGCATTCCCTTTCCATCTGCTGGGTCGCGGAGTGGTTGCCGTTGTCGTTGTCGGCCACTTCCTGACGGTCGAGGGCAATCACCGCGCAATGGGGGGTGGCGTCGGCGGCGCGGATGGCGGCGACCGCTTGGCGGATCGAGGTGCCGGCGGTGATGACATCGTCGATGATCACCACTTGGCCGCGCAGCGGTGCGCCGATGAGATTGCCGCCTTCGCCGTGATCCTTGGCTTCCTTGCGGTTGAAGGCGTAGGCGACATCGAGGCCGTGGTCGTCGGCCAGTTTCAGGGCGGTGGCGGCTGCCAGCGGGATGCCCTTGTACGCCGGGCCGTAGAGCATGAATGGGGGGGGCACCCGCTCGACGATCACGCGGGCGTAGTGTTGCGCGAGGCGGCTCAGCTGGGTGCCCCGCGCGAATACGCCGGCGTTGAAGAAATAGGGGCTGAGGCGGTTCGACTTGAGGGTGAATTCGCCGAAGCGGAGTGCTTGGTTGGCGAGGCACAACTCGACAAATTCCGATTTTCCGGGGTTCATGGGCGGGGGCTGTCTGTTGGGAATGTGAAACCGGGATGGCGGCAACCATTATGGGTAGTCCGACTGGCCGGCGGGTATATTATAATGAAAACTCCAAATCGCCCCCGTGCACACCAACCACCCCGTGGTTTCACCTGATCACCCGACCCCCCCGACCGTCGCCCAGTGGCGCGATACCCTCGCGGCATTTTTGCATCCGCGCGTGGTCGCCATGTTGTTCCTCGGATTTTCCGCCGGGTTGCCGTTGCTGCTGATATTTTCCTCGTTGTCGCTGTGGCTGCGCGAGGTCGGCGTGGAGCGCTCGCTGGTTACATTGTTCAGTTGGGCCGCGCTCGGTTATTCCTTCAAGTTCGTGTGGGCGCCGTTGGTGGATGCGTTGCCGCTGCCGTGGTTGACGGTTCGGCTCGGTCGGCGTCGCAGTTGGATACTGTTTTCTCAGGCGCTGGTGATCGCGGCGATCATCGGCATGGCCTGTCAGGATCCGCTGCAAGGGCGGCATATACTGGTGTATCTGTCGCTGTTCGCGGTGATGCTGGGGTTTGCCTCCGCCACGCAGGATATCGTCATCGACGCCTATCGCATCGAGTCCGCCGAGCCGCGACTGCAGGCGCTGATGTCGTCGGCCTATATCTGCGGCTATCGCATCGGCATGTTGGTAGCCGGCGCCGGTGCGCTGTTTCTGGCGAGTTATTACGGCTCCACCACGGAAAACTATCATTATCCGGCGTGGCGCAACGCCTATCTGTGGATGGCGGCGGCGATGGCGATCGGCGTTGCCACCACCCTGATCGTCGCCGAACCGTCTTCCAGTCGGAATCGCCCGACTCCGCCGGTGCGGCAAAATATGCAGTTGCTCTGCCTGTTCGCCTTGTCGGTCGGCGGCTTCGTGCTGGTATATGGATTCACATCCGGAGTTGCCGGAGAATTCAAGTCCATCCTCACGCCGGTGGTGGGCAATGGCGTGTTGGCCGGGTTGTTGGTGGAATTATTGCGGCTATTGTTGGCGTTGGCGGGCGGTTGGGTGATCTCGGCGGGGTTGATTCGCCTCGGCTGGGTGAATGCGCCGGTGGTGACGAGGAATTATGTGCAACCCATCCGCGATTTTTTCGAGCGCCAAGGGCGCGCCACCGCTTGGTTGCTGTTGGCCCTCATCGGCGTCTACCGAATCAGCGACATCGTGCTGGGCGTCATCGCCAACGTGTTCTATCAGGACTTGGGCTTCACCAAGGTCGAAATCGCCACGGTGGCGAAAACCTACGGCCTGTTCCTGTCCATCGCCGGCGGATTTCTCGGCGGCGCGCTGGCCTTTCGCTACGGCGTGATGAAAATCCTCTTTCTGGGGGCGTTGCTGGCGGCTGCCACCAATCTGCTGTTCCTCACGCTGAACGCCGCCGGCAACAGTCTGCCGCTGCTCTACATAGTGATCAGTGCCGACAACCTGTCCGCCGGGCTGGCGAGCGCGGCTTTCGTGGCGTTTCTGTCGGCTCTGACCAACATCCGATTCACCGCGGTGCAATTCGCCATATTCACCTCGCTGATGACGTTGCTGCCCAAGGCTCTCGGCGGATACTCCGGATCGATGGTGGACGCCCTCGGCTACGATGTATTCTTCGTCTTCACCACCCTGCTGGGGTTGCCGGTCCTCGCCCTCATCTGGCTCGCCCGCGGGCGGCTGGCATTCGACCGGTTGCCGCCGACTCGTACTCCCTAGAACTCCCTAGAGCAAACTCGCGCCCAGATTCACCAATGGTGCCAGCGTCAGCTGCTGCACCATCCGCAGAGCCAGCAACGCCACGATCGGCGAAAAGTCCAACCCGCCGAACGGCGGCAGGAGACGGCGGAAGGGCGCCAACAGCGGCTCGCTCAGCTCGGCGATGATGTACGCCGCCGGGTGGCGGGATTGCGGCGCAACCCAACTCAGCACCACGCGCCCGAGTATGGCGATGAGGAATACCCAGACGATGGTGTCCATGCTGTTCGCCAGACTCAACACCAACGCGCCGCCCCAGCGGAAGGAATAACCGGCGATGAGGAGCGGCAAAGTCAGTTTGACCAGCCCGACGAGCACGATGAGAACGACCACGGTCAGGTCGATTCCATAGAGACCGGGGACGAATTTCCGCAGAATCCGCAGGGGCGGGTTGGTGACCACGATTACCGCTTGCACCAGCGGGTTGCGGAAATTTACCCGCAGTAGCTGAAAGAGGAAGCGCAGAATCACCGCGATCAGGTAGAGGCCCACAATGGTTTCGATGAGGGAGGCCAGAGCGTTGTTGAGGTAGGGCATCAGATTGCTCCGAATTCGTCTGCGAGTTGTTCGGCGCGGCGCACGGCGGCGGCGACACCCGCCTGCACCGCCTGATGCAAACCGCGAGATTCCATTTCGGCAAGCGCAGATTGGGTTGTGCCGCCGGGGGAGGTAACTTGTTGGCGCAGGGTGGCCGGCGGCTGTCCGTCCCGTCCTGCCAGAACTGCCGCGCCCAGCGCGGTGTGCATGGCCAGTTTTTCGGCAGTCTCCCGGTCGAGCCCGTGCTCCGCCGCACTAGCGGCCAGCAACTCCATCAGTTTGAAAAAATACGCCGGGCCGCTGCCGGAGACGGCGGTAACCACATTGATCAGCGATTCCCGCTGCACCCACACCGTCTCGCCGACCGCCTGCATGACGGTCTGCGCCAACTCCCGCTGCGCCTCGCTCGCCAGCGGGTTGGCGAACAGCCCGGAAATGCCGGCGTTGACCAATGCGGGCGTATTCGGCATGACTCGCACCAGCGCCAACTCGCCGCCGGCCCAGCGCAGCACATCGGCGCAGCGAATGCCGGCGGCGATGGAGATCAGTAGGGGTTTTTCCCGCTGCAGTAGCGCGGCGATGGAAGCCGTCGCGGCGCGCAGAAATTGGGGTTTTACCGCCAGCACGACCACCTCGCCTCGTTGGGCGCATTGCGCGTTGTCGCGCAAGCAGGTCAGGCCGAAGCGCCGCCTCAGCGCCCGCCGCCGCTCGTCGTCCGGGTCGGACACCGATAGATTTTCCACCGGCCAACCCGACTCGAGCAGCCCGCCGATAATGCCGCCGGCCATGTTGCCGCCGCCGATGAAGGCGAGTCTTGTCGGCGTGGGGGTGGGGGTTTTCATGGGGGGTTCTTTCAGGTGGATGGTTTTGCCGGGCGGGAACCGAATACGGCGGTGCCGATTCTAACCATGGTGGCGCCTTCGGCGATGGCCGCCTCCAGATCGTCGCTCATGCCCATGGAAAGATGGGCGAGGTCGAAGCCGCGCGCGTTCAACCCATCGCGCACTTCCCGGCATCTGCGGAATATCGCCCGTTGTTTCTCGAACGCCTTTTCCGGCTTGGGGATGATCATCAGCCCGCGAAGGCGCAGGTTGGGCAATGCCGCCACGCCCCGCGCAAGGGGCAGCAATTCCCCTTCGGCCACGCCGGATTTGGACGCCTCGGCTTGGAGATTGAGTTGAATGAGTACATTCAGCGGACTGCTTCCGGCGCGATATTGATTCAGCTTATGCGCCACCTTGAGGCTGTCTACGGTGTGCACCCACTGGAAATTTTCCGCAATCGGACGACATTTCCGGCTTTGAATGTGGCCGATGAAGTGCCAGCGCAAGGGAGCGGCGCCGTCGCCGCGCAATCTCCGCACAGATTCGATCTTTTCGATACCCTCCTGCACATAGTTCTCGGCCACATCCGCAAGCCCCAGACGAGCGAGTTGCACCACCTTGTCCACCCCCTGCTGTTTGCTCGCCGCCACCAGCGTCACCGAGCCGGCGGGGCGTTGGTAGGCGGCAGTCAGGCGCTCGATCCGTTCCTGGAGGCGATGCAAGCGGGTGCCGACTGGAGGCATTTCGGCCGCTCCCTCGCTCCCGTGGGCGTTACAATCCCGGTGGGAATGGCGGTACACTTCGCACGGTTCGGGGCGGGGGTTCATCTCACTATTCTAACAGGGCAACTGGCGGCGGCGGGCGATGAATTGTGCGCGCCCCGGCGTGAATGAGCAATGAAACAGATTACGGCAGGCATCATCGGCGGCACCGGCTACACCGGCGTGGAATTGTTGCGACTGTTGGCACGCCATCCGAATGCGACGCCGACCTGCATCACCGCGCGCGCGCAGGCGGGGCAGCCGGTCGGCGAGGTGTTTCCGGCTCTGCGGGGGGTGGTGGATTTGCAATTCACCGCCCCGGAGGAATCCCGATTGGCGCAATGCGATGTAGTGTTCAGCGCGGCGCCGAACGGCGTCGCCATGCACCACGCCGAGCAGTTGCTGCAGGCCGGGGTGAAACTGATCGACTTGTCGGCGGATTTTCGCCTACGGGACGCGCGCCTGTGGCAACAATGGTACGGCGAACCGCACGCCTGCCCGGCGTTGCTGCAGCAGGCGGTGTACGGCCTGCCGGAAATCAATCGGGAGCGGATTCGCGCCGCGCATTTGGTGGCCAATCCCGGTTGCTATCCCACCGCGGTTCAACTCGGCTATCTGCCCCTCATCGAAAACCGCCTGATCGATACCGACCACCTGATCGCCGATGTCAAATCCGGCGTCTCCGGCGCGGGCCGAAAGGCGAGCCTGAACACCGCTCTGGGGGAGGCGGGCGACTCGTTCAAGGCGTATAGCGCGCCCGGCCACCGCCATCAGCCGGAAATCGAGCAGGAATTGGGCAAACTGGCCGGCCATCCGGTCGGGCTGGTATTCATCCCCCACCTCCTACCGATCATTCGCGGCATCCATGCCACCTTGTATGGCCGCCTGCGAAAATCCGGCACGGAATTGGCGGAATTGTGGGAACTGTATCAGCAACGTTTCGCCGATGAACCCTTCGTAGATGTGCTACCGCAGGGGGCGCATGCGGATACGCGCAGCGTGCGCGGCAGCAATGTATGTCGAATCGCTCTGCACCAGCCGGGCGGCGGCGACACCGTGGTGGTGCTCGCGGTCGAGGACAATCTGGTCAAGGGCGCGGCCGGTCAGGCGGTGCAGAACATGAACCTGATGTTCGGCCTGCCGGAAACCGCCGGACTGGACGCCGTGGCGTTGGTACCCTGATACATGCACATGCACATGCACATGCCGCGCCCAAGCCATGAACCGGAGCAAGGATAATCAGCCGACGACGCCCGTGGGCGTCCGCTTGCGTCGATGAAGATTCTCCTGCGCGGGGTTATCGCGGCGCTTTCGCTGCTCCTGTTGGTGCCGCTGGTAGTAGTCCTGCTGCTCGATGAGGCGCATTACAAGCAGCAGATCAGCAGCGCGGTGGAAGCGAAAACCGGGCGACCGCTCCTGATCGAAGGCGATTTGAAACTGGCCTTCGGCATAAAACCCCGAATTTCCGCCGAATCCGTGCGCTATCCGAATGCGCCCTGGGCCGAGCAACCCTGGGCGATCACTGTGCAGCGGGCGGTGTTTGCGGTCGATCCCTGGGCGTTGCTGCGCGGTCGATTGCTGGTGGAGGACATCGCTCTGCACAGCCCGCGAATGTGGGTGGAGAAAAATGCCTCCGGCGTCTACAACATCACCATCGACCCAGCCCTGCGACGCACCGGCCGAGCCACATCCATGCCGAGTTGGTTGGACCTCTCCGCCGCGGAAATATTGAACGGTGAGATCACCGTCACCACGCGGCGGCGGCAGTGGGACATCCGCATCCACCACGCGAACGCCGAGAGCGCCGGGCGGGATGAGCCCGTTGCCGTGGATTTTCGCGGGGAGGTCGAGCAAACTCCGATTACCGCCCGCGCGACCCTCGGCAGTCTGGAAACCCTGTTTGCCCAGCAGCCGTCCGAGTTGTCCGCCGACGGCCAGGTCGGCGGCGAGGGCAACCGCATGCGCGTGAACGGCAAAGTGGGCAATCTGCTGCGCTGGCGCGAGGCCGATCTGTGGCTGGATTTGGAAGTGGCGCACACCGACGAATTGTCCGCGTTGGCCAATATCGAGTTGGCGGACATCGGGCCGGTGAATGGCCGCGTCCGATTTCGCCAAACTCGCGGTGTCGCCGGTATATCGCTGCCGTGGATCGAACTGACGGCGACGCATTTCGGCGTACACAGCACCCTAGTCGGGGAAATCGCCAAACCCTACCGCCGCGAGGGAATCGACCTGCGCCTTTCGATGGCAGGCATGTTCGATCCGGTTTTGCCGCCGTCGCTGGATTCCTTGGCGATCGCCAGCCCCCTCGAGGTCGGCCTGAAGGCCACCTTGCGCGGGTCGGCGCGCGATTTCGACTTCTCCATCGAAAGTGCCAAGGCGGAAAATGCCGAGTTGTCCCTCGCCGCTCAGGGCACACTGGAATTGCTGCAAGGTGCATGGCGCGGTGCGCTGCCCGTTTCCCTCACGATCGGGAATATCGGCGCCTTGACGCCGTCGGGGGATTCGCAATCGGGAGCAGAGCCGATTCAGGCCGAAGCCGAATTGGTGCGCGATCAGGGCGCATGGAATCTGCACAATGTGAAACTGTCGCTGGCGGGTGAAACGTTGACGATCAAAGCGGCCGGGGCGATCAATCGCCTGCTCGCCGAGCCCGCCGGACACCTGTATGTCATCGCCGAGGCCGCCGACGGCAGCCACCTGCAGCCGTGGTTCGACAACCCCCTGCCGCCGATAACCGAGCTGCAGCTGGAAGCCGCCATTGCCTTCCGCCCCGGCACCCTGCGCGCCGATGTGGACAAACTCGCAGGGCGGATGTACGGGGTCGATCTGTCGGCCGCCGGCGTGGTCGAGGAATTGCATCGCTGGCGCGGCGTCGATCTGGCGGTTACCGGTCGGGCGGCCGGGCTACACCGGCTACCGACGCCGACGAGCCGGAAGTTTCCCCGCACCGAACCGCTGAATTTGCGCGCCAGATTGGTCGATGGCGAATCCGGAAAATTCGACCTCACCGATATCGTCGCATCCCTCACCGATCCGCTACTCGAATTGGAAGCGCAGGGAGAAGTGCGTGGTCTCGGCGCGTCCATGCGCGCCCGATTGGATGTGGACTTGCGGCTTGCCTCGGCGACGCCGCTACGCCCGTTTTTCGGTGCGCCGCAATGGGCCGAGGCGGTGGAAGCCACGCTACCGGTGCAATCTTCGGCAACCCTGTATTCGCTCGCGGCGAGGAATTGGGGGATGCGCAATCTCGAGGTGAGATCGCTGGCGGACGACGTGGAGGCGGCGTTGTCCGGGAAAATCGACCAATTCGCGCCGTTGATCGGGCAGTTTCATCCGAAAATTGCGCGGTTGCCGGTTTCCCGCATCCCGCCGAGATGGGATATACCGAGGCCGGCCGGCGGGCAGTTGGAGTTGTCTCTCGATATGCTGGCCGAGCCGGATGGATTCAGATTCGACAATATCGTTGCCGAGATTGCTTCCGACGATGCCCAGCTGGGGTTGCGCGGCGATATCGAGCGTCTCGGCGCGACCACCGCCGGCAGCGCGCGCGTTGAATTCGAGGCGGCGGATGTGGCCGCGCTGGGGTGGTCGCGTCTCGATTCGCTCAATCCGGAAAAGCCGGTTTCCGGCACGCTCGCCATTACCTTCGGCGCCGATGCCCAGCATGGCCATCCCACTCTGGGCGTTGACATCGATTCCATCGCACTCGGCGCCAGCGACCTGCGCGGCACGCTGGATTGGGCGTGGCTCGCTGCCAATGCCGAGGGCGATCGGGGGGTGCCGCGCGTCCACGGCAAACTGTTTTCCGAGCGGCTGGATCTGCGCGAAATTCTCGCGCCGACGCCGAAGGAAAACCGTTTCTTTTCGGCAGTTCCCATCAATACCGGTTGGATTCACAAGGCGGACGGGCACATCGATCTGTCCGCCGGGGCGCTGAGCAATCGGGTGGTGGACTTGCGCTATGCCACGGTGGGGATGTTGTTGCAGGGGGGGATTTTGACGCAACGCATTGCCGGCAGGATGGGGCAGGGCGATTTGAATGCGACTCTGACCATCGACGCCAATGCCCAACCGCTCTCGGCGGAATTCATGATGAATGGCAAGCAGCTCGACACGGCCGGGCTGGTGTCGTTTCGTAATGGCGATTATCTCGACGGCGGAACTTTCGATGCGGATATGGATTTTGTCGCCACGGGGAATTCCCTCGCCGACCTGATGGCCTCCGCCGACGGCAGCACATTCCTGCGCCTGCACGGAGCGCGCATGAAGAATCAGTCGCTGGAGACCATCGGCGGCGATATTTTTTCCACCATCATCTCCGCGGTCAATCCGGCTCGCTCGGTCGGCGAATATGTGGATATCGAGTGCGGCATCATCCGCGTGAAAATCGATCAGGGGGTGGCCACCACCGAGGACGGACTGGCGATGAAAACCGACAAGGTGACCCTGCTCGGCGGCGGCAACATCGACCTGCGAGACGAATCGCTGCAGATATTGATCGTGCCCAAGGCGCGCAAGGGGCTTGGCGTCAACCTGTTTTCGCTGGCCAAGGTCGTCCGCCTCGGCGGTAGTCTGGCGGCGCCGAGAATCGAGGCCGATGCCAGCAGGCTGTTGCAGTCCGGCGCCACGGTGTGGGCGGCGTTGTCCACCGGCGGATTGTCCCTGATCGCGCAGGGGTTGTTCGACCGCGTGCACGCCAACACCGATGTATGCCGTCTCGCCCATGCCGGCGGCGGTGGCGGTAGCGGCGAGGTCGGGCTCAGCGACCTCGAGGTTCGGCTCGATTCGGAGGAGTGATCTCGGCGGCGCGTGAAAAAAGTGTTCCGCTGCGGCTCTGGGTGCGGTACAATGCAACGCCAGGCATACAGCCCTGATCGAACACATACAGCTTCCCCTTCAAGCCGGATTCCTCCGCCGGAAGTTGCGTTCCATCATACTCGATTCATGCTCGGCCAACCGCCGAGCGTGGATTACATTTAATCGCTATTTCCAAAGAGGTAAACCATGCCTGTAGCAAATGCCCTGAAACTCATTCACGACAGCGAAGCCAAGTTTGTCGATCTCCGCTTTACCGATACGCGCGGCAAGGAGCAGCACATATCGTATCCCGCCTCCGCGATCAAGGAGGCCGCCTTCGCCACCGGCAAGATGTTCGATGGCTCATCCATCGCCGGTTGGAAGGGGATCGACGATTCCGACATGATCCTGATGCCCGAACCGACCTCGGCCGTGATCGATCCGTTCTATCAGGAGGTTACGGTAAATCTGCGCTGCGATATATTCGAGCCGGCCAGCGGGCAGGGCTACGATCGCGATCCCCGTACCATCGCCAAGCGCGCCGAAGCGCATCTCGCCGCCAGCGGCATCGGCGACCACGCCTATTTCGGCCCGGAAAACGAATTCTTCCTGTTCGATTCGGTGCGGTGGGGCAATGAAATGGGCGACGCATTCTACGAGATCGACGCCCACGAAGCGGCCTGGAATAAATCCAAGGAATACGAGGAAGGCAATATGGGGCACCGCCCCGGCGTCAAGGGGGGATATTTCGCCGCTCCGCCGATGGACAGCCATTCCGATGTGCGTTCGATGATGTGTCTGGTGCTGGCCGATATGGGGGTGGAGGTGGAACTGCATCACCACGAGGTCGGCACCGCCGGTCAGGGGGAGATCGGCGCACATTACAACACGCTGGTGAGAAAGGCCGACGAAGTGCAGATGCTCAAGTATGTGATACGCAATGTCGCCCACAATCACGGCCTGACCGCCACCTTCATGCCCAAGCCGCTGGTCGGCGAAAACGGTACCGGCATGCACGTACATCAGTCGATATTCAAAGGCGGCAGCAACATCTTTCGCGGCGACGAGTATGGCGGCCTGAGCGAGATCGCGCTGTACTACATCGGCGGCATATTCAAGCACGCGCGGGCGCTCAACGCCTTCACCAACGCCAGCACCAACAGCTACAAGCGCCTGGTGCCCGGATATGAAGCGCCGGTAATGCTGGCCTATTCGAAGCGCAACCGCTCCGCCTCCTGCCGCATTCCCCACGAGGCCAATCCCGAGGCGCGGCGCATCGAAATGCGCTTTCCGGACGCCACCGGCAACCCGTATCTGGCGTTCACCGCCCTGTTGATGGCGGGGCTGGACGGCATTCAGAACAAGATTCATCCGGGCAAGCCGATGGACAAGGACTTGTACGACCTGTCGCCGGAAGAGGAGAAAAAGCTGCCGACCGTGGCGCACGGGCTGGATGTGGCGCTGGAAGCCCTCGACGGCGACCGCAAGTTCCTCACCGCCGGCGGCGTGATGAGCGACGACATGATCGATGCCTACATCGAACTCAAGATGGAGGAAGTCGATCGCCTGCGGCTGGAGACCCATCCGTGTGAATTCGACATGTACTACAGCTTGTAGCGGCAACCATTGCCTCCGGCGTCGGCAGCAGTCGCTGACCGCCGCCGGAGGCGTTTTACGGGGTGCCGATCTCCGCGACCGCCGCACCTTGATCCGCCGCGCCGACGCCCCGCCGTCGTGGTGTGTGCCCGCAATCGCCCGAAGCCGTTGAATACCGACCACCACAATACCCCGCCACAGGCGCGCATGCGCGCCTATCTGCAGCAAGTCGCCACCGGGCCCGAGCTGAGCAAGTCCATCAGTCGCGCCGCCGCTCGAGATGCGATGAAACTGATCATCGAGGGACGGGTGGACGCGGTGCAGGCGGGCATTTACCTGATCGCCATGCGCATGAAGCGGGAGACCGACGAGGAGAATCTCGGCTCGCTGGACGCGCTGCTCGAATCGAGGGAATGCCAATCTGTCGATTGCGATCAACTGGTGGATATTGCCGACCCGTTCAATGGCTATGCGCGCGGCGTGCCGGCGACGCCATTTCTCCCGCCGCTGCTGGCCGCCTGCGGGTTGAATGCGTATTCCCACGGGGTGCGCGCGGTGGGGCCGAAATACGGAGTCACCCACCATCTGGTTCATCTGGCTGCCGGAATTCCGCTATACCTGTCGGCGCAGGAGGCCGCAAGGCAGATCGCCGATCCGCAAATTGGCTGGGCCTATATCGATCAATCGCTCTACCATCCCCCACTGCATCGCCTGATCGACCTGCGCGCGCAGATGGTGAAACGTACCTGCCTCACCACGCTGGAAGTATTGCTCGGCCCACTACGAGCGCGCGCCCGCGCTCGCGGCAGAACGCATCTCCTGACCGGCTATGTGCACAAGGACTACCCGCCCGTATACGCCGCGTTGGCGCGAGCGGCGGGGTATGACGGCGCCGTGATCGTGCGCGGCGTCGAGGGCGGATGTATCCCCTCGCTCGCCCAGCCGGCGAAATTCTTTCACTACAAAAATGGGGATGGTGAGGCAGAGGGCGAGCGGGAAACCCGAATTACCCCGCAACAGCTCGGCATCGCCCAATCCGCCAGAGCGGTGCCGCTACCGCCCCATCTACTGCGGGAGACGCCGGTATACTCCGACTCCGCCGCGGCCGGTATCGTCTCGCCGCTGGATGCGCGGGCGACCGCCGCCTATTGCGTAGAACTCGGCACACAGGCGCTCGCCGGAGAATCCGGCGCGATGCGCGATAGTTTGATCTACGCCGCGGCGATCTGCCTGTACCACAGCGGTTTGGCCACGAGATTGCAAGACGGCGCCGCGCAGGCGCGCCGGGCGCTCGATTCGGGCGCCGCGATGGAACGTTTCGCCGCAGCGCGCGAAGGGATGGACGCATGACTGCCGGGATGCGTATAATCGCCGCTCCACCGAAGCTTTCGTCAAGCCGACCATTCACCTTACCCGGAATAGCTAAATGCCTTGGAATCAAAACGGATCAGACGGCCCCGGCGGGCGCGACCCATTTGGTCGGCGACCCGGCCGCGGCGAAGGGCCGCCGGACATCGATGAAATTTTTCGCGAGCTGAAACGCCGCTTCGAGTCGCTACTTGGTGGCGGCGGCAGTGGCCGTCGCGGTGGTGGTGGTAACGGCGACGGCAGTGCCGGATCGCTCAACATCCCCGGCGGCATGGTCGGCCTTGTGCTGTTGGTCGCGCTGGGCATCTGGCTGTTCAGCGGCGTCTACACGGTGGATCAGGGCGAACAGGCGATCGAACTGCGCTTCGGCAGGTATCAGGAGACCAAGGACGCCGGCCTGCATTGGCATATTCCGATGCCGTTCGAAAAGGTGGAGATCATCAACACGCAGAATGTCAACACCGTCGAGGTGGGGTATCGCAAAGGTAGCGCCACCAGCCTGAGCACGGTGCCGCGAGAGGCGCTCATGCTGACGCAGGACGAAAACATCATCGATGTCCAATTCGCGGTGCAGTACGATATCAAGGATCCCACCGACCTGCTCTTCAATGTGAGCGAATTCGACCCTCGCAACATGGCCGAGACGGTGGTGCGTCAAGCCACCGAAAGCGCGGTGCGCGAAATAGTCGGCCGCAGCACCATGGATTTCGCCATCACCGAGGGCCGCGCCCAACTCGCCGCCGAGACCAAGGGGCTGGTGCAGCGCATCCTCGATCGCTACCAGACCGGCATCAACATCCGCACCGTGGAAATGCAGAACGCCCAACCGCCGTCTCAAGTCAAGAACGCCTTCGACGATGTGGTGCGGGCGCGCGAAGACGAGGAGCGCATCAAGAATCTGGCGCAAGCCTACGCCAACGACATCATCCCCAAGGCGCGCGGTTTCGCCGCCCGCATCACGCAGGAAGCGGAAGCCTATCGCGCCTCGGTGGTAGCGCAGGCGGAGGGGCAGGCTTCCCGCTTCGATCAGGTGCTGGATGAATACGCCAAGGCGCCGGATGTAACCCGCGATCGGCTGTATCTCGAAGCCATGGAGGAGGTGCTGGGCAAATCCAGCAAGATGCTCATCGACCAACAAGGCGGCAACAGCGTCATGTATCTGCCGCTGGATCAACTGCTGCAAGGTCGCAATCTCGTACCGGGCAGCGGGCGTGCGCCGGGGGCGGGGGCGTCTTCGAGCAATCGAGTCGACGCCGCGCAATTCAACAGTGAAGGATCGGGATCGTCCGATCGCAGTACAACCCGCAGCGGGAGGAACTGAACATGAAAGCTAGAGTTACCTTGTCCCTGATCATCGTCGCCATCGTTGCGGCGATCGGATTCGCCTCGGTATTTTTCGTCGACGAGCGGCAAAAGGCCATCGTCTTCAAATTCGGCGAAATCGTCAATTCCGATCTGGAGCCGGGCTTGCACTTCAAGCTACCGTTCATCAATAACGTGCAGTATTTCGACGCGCGCGTGCAAACCATGGACGCCGATCCGGAGCTGTACCTCACCGGTGAGAAGAAGAATCTGGTGGTGGATTCCTTCGTGAAGTGGCGAATTCGGGATGTGCACCAGTATTACACCCGCCTTCAGGGGCGCCAAGCCAACGCCCGCTCACGCCTTTCCCAGCGCGTCAACGACAGCTTGCGTCAGGAATTCGGTCAGCGCTCGGTGCAGGAAGTAATCTCGGGAGATCGGCGCAAGATTATGGATGTGGTGCGCTTGGCGATGGATGCGGATGCCGCCAGTCTCGGCATCGAGATCATCGATGTGCGCCTCAAAAGGGTCGATCTTGATCCGGCCATCAGCGAGCGGGTATACGACCGCATGAATGCCGAGCGCGAGCGCGTCGCCAAGGAATTGCGCGCGCAGGGTGAAGAGGCGGCGGAGAAAATTCGCGCCAACGCCGATCGCATGCGGCAGATCATGCTGGCGAACGCCGAACGCGATGCACAGAAAGTTCGCGGTGAAGGCGACGCCGTGGCCACCGAAATCTACGCGCAGGCGTTCGGTCAGGATCGCGAATTCTACAATCTGTACCGTAGCCTCAACGCCTACAAGGCGACCTTCGACGGCAAGGACAACCTGATGGTGCTCGATCCAAGCGCAGATTTCTTTCGCTACTTCAAACAATCGAAATCCGCGCAACCCAACTGAGGCGGGAGGCACAAAACCCCCTCGGCATGGACTGGCATGATTTGCTGACCGCCTTCGCGCTCTATCTGGTGCTGGAGGGCATTGTTCCATTCATCAATCCATCCGGATTCAAGCGTTTCATGGCAAGCATGAGTGATACGGCAGATTCGACCGTGCGCCGCGTGGGCGCCGTCAGCATGGTGGCCGGCGTGGCGTTGTTGTATTTCGCGCGCTAGTTGCGATTCGATGGCATAGCGGACTTTCGGCATGGCAAATCAAGTCGTGTTGCTGGGAACCCAATGGGGGGACGAAGGCAAGGGAAAGATCGTCGATCTGCTGACCGAGCGCGCCCACGCGGTGGTGCGCTTTCAGGGGGGGCACAATGCCGGCCATACGCTGGTGGTCAATGGCCGCAAGATGGTATTGCATCTGGTGCCGTCCGGCGCCCTGCGCGCCGAAGTGGAATGCCTCATCGGCAACGGCGTGGTGGTCGAGATCGCGCAGTTGCTCAAGGAGATCGACGAGTTGGCCGGCGCCGGCATATCGGTGCGTGAGCGCTTGTTGGTAAGCCACGCTTGTCCCCTCGTATTGCCTCATCACGCGGCGCTGGATGCCGCCCGGGAAAAGGCGCGCGGCAGCCGGGCGATTGGCACCACCCACCGGGGCATCGGCCCGGCCTACGAGGACAAGGTGGCGCGCCGGGGGTTGCGGTTGGGGGATTTGCTGCAGCCGGAATTCTTCGCCCAACGCCTCGCCGAGGTCATGGAATACCACAATCACGTGCTGCAATCCTTCTTCCACGCCGAGCCGGTGGATTACCGCGAGACCCTCGAGCAAACCCTCGCTCAGGCCGAGCGAGTTACCGACCTGCTCGGCGATGTCTCCGCCCGACTCCATCACTTGCGGGCGCAGCGCAAATCGGTGTTGTTCGAGGGCGCTCAGGGCATGTTGCTGGATATCGACCACGGCACCTATCCGTTTGTAACCTCTTCCAACACCACCGCCGCCGCTGCGGCAGCCGGTAGCGGCATCGGCCCGCTGGAACTGGATTATGTACTCGGAATCACCAAAGCCTATGCCACTCGCGTGGGCGCCGGGCCGTTTCCCACCGAATTGTTCGACCGAGTCGGCGAGCAACTCGGTGCGCGCGGCAACGAATTCGGCGCCACCACCGGTCGCCCGAGGCGTTGCGGCTGGCTGGACGCGGTAACATTGCGCCGCAGCACGCAGGTGTGCGGTCTGAGCGCGTTGTGCGTGACCAAACTGGATATCTTGGACGAACTCGAGCGAATCAAGATATGCGTCGCCTATCGCTATCGCGGCGAGCAGGTGGAACTGCCGCCCTACGGCGCCGAGGCGATGGCCGAATGCGAGCCGGTGTACCAGACCTTCGACGGTTGGCAACAACCCACCGGCGGCATTCGCCGCTACCAGGACTTGCCGGAAAACGCCAAGACCTATCTCGCCGGCCTGTCGGCGCTGAGCGGATTGCCCATCGATATCGTGTCCACCGGCGCCGAACGCAACGACGCCATCATCGTGAAGCATCCATTCGTGCCGGATTGCGGCCAGCGATAAAAAGTCTTGCGCGGGAGTGAGTTTGGCGCTACACTTCGCGCGTTTGCAGAGGATGTTGGCGCGCAAGTAGCCTTGCATCACTGTTATCACAATCGAAATTAGGAGACCACGACATGTCGAAAATGAACAGCACGATTGATTTCGACCTGAAAACGATTCTGAAAATGGGCGTGATTTTGCTGGCCGCAGTTGTAGCGAGCGGTTGCATCACCGCCAAGAGTAAACCGGTGGAAACCGCCGAAATCGCGGAACCCGCGGTGGCGCCGGTCGAGGAGCCCGTAGTGGAGCCTGTGGTTGAAACCCCCATCGTGGTCGATGTACCCGAGGTGCCCGATTTGCCTCAGGTGATCGATGTGCCCGAGGTGGTTGATGTGCCCGAGGTGCCCGAAGTGGTCGAGGTACCCGAAGAGCCAGCCGAACCCGAAGTCGAAGTACTGACCAGCTGGATCGTCTCCAAAGGCGAGCACCTGTGGGGAATTGCCGGAGTCGAGGAGGTATACAATGCGTCCGAACAATGGCCGTTACTGTACAAGGCCAATCTGGGGCAAATTCGCGATGCCGATTTGATCTATCCCGGTCAGGTTCTGGATATACCGCGAGATTCCTCCGAGGATGCAATCGGCGCCGCTGTCCGGCACGCCAGAAATCGAGGGGCTTGGGCCGTGGGGCCGGTGGAAGAGTCGGACGAGCAGTATCTGAGTACTTCCCCCTAACCCTGCCTGACGCCTGCCGCCCGCCGCAACTAGATTGTCGGCGGGCGGCGTTTTGTTTCAGGTTACCCGTGTTGCGGCGGCGCTCCCGGCTCCCACCATCAAGTAACCAACTTCCGCAACTCGAATTCGAGAATCCCCTCGGCGCCGGCCGCCTTGAGCGCCGGTACCAAATCCCGCACTTCGCCTCTGGCAACCACCGTTTCCAGCGCGAACCACTCCTCGCCGTACAGCCGGTTGATGGTTGGCGCGTGCAGACTGGGCAATTTCTTCACCACCTCCTCGATCCCCTCGGACGACACATTCATCTTCAGCAACACCTTGTCGCGCGCCGCCAGAGCGCTTTCGAGCAGCAGGGCGATCTCATCGATCTTGCGTTTTTTCCACGGATCCGCGAGGGTTTTCCGGTTGGCCACGAAAACCGTGTGGGTGTGCAGCAGATCGCACACGATGCGCAGGCCGTGGGCGCGGATGGTACTGCCGGTTTCGGTGATTTCCACGGCTGCATCCGCCAGCCCCTCCACCACCTTCGCCTCGGTCGCGCCCCAGGAAAATTCCACCGTGGCGTCGATGCCACGAGATTGCAGGAAGCGTTTGGTGAAGTGTACGAGTTCCGTGGCGATGCGCTTGCCGCGCAGGTCTTCGAGGGAGTGGATGTCCGAATTCCGATCGACGATCAGCACCCAGCGGCATGGATTGTCCGACGACTTGGAGTACATCAGATGGCTGATCACCTCCACATCGGCGCCGGTTTCCTCGATCCAGTCCTGACCGGTCAAGCCGGCGTCAATGGTGCCGTTGGCGATATGAGTGCCCATCTCCTGAGAGCGCACCAGCGCGCACTTGATTTCCGGATCGTCGATGGAAGGGAAGTAATTGCGCGCCCGGGCGGTGATGTTCCAGCCTGCGCGGGAAAACAATTCCGTGGTGGCAGATTCCAGACTGCCCTTGGGAATGCCCAGTTTCAGGTGCTTGCTCATCGCTTGCTCGCTCGCAAAATCTCGAAATTATAATCGAAATGAACGCGCTCGCCCTAGCCGAGGTCGCCCACTACCCGGTCGATGCTTTCCTTGGCGTCGCCGAACAACATGCGGGTGTTGTCTCGGTAGAACAGCGGATTTTCCACGCCGGCGTAACCGCTCGCCATGCTGCGCTTCAGCACGATCACCATTCGCGCCTTCCACACCTCCAGAACCGGCATACCGGCGATGGGGCTGTCCGGAGTGTCGAGCGCCGCCGGGTTGACGATGTCGTTGGCGCCGATCACCAGCACCACATCGGTTTCGCCGAGACTGTCGTTGATCTGATCCATTTCCAGCACGATGTCGTAGGGCACCTTGGCCTCGGCCAGCAATACGTTCATATGCCCCGGCATTCGCCCGGCGACGGGATGGATGCCGAAGCGCACCGATACCCCCTTGTGGCGCAGTCGGCGAGTCAATTCCGACACCGGATGCTGCGCTTGGGCGACCGCCATGCCGTAGCCGGGAACGATCACCAGAGAATTGGCGTTGTCGAGCAATTCGGCGACTTCATCGGCGCCGATGGCGGCCGTTTCTCCGGCAACCGTGGCCGAGTGAGAGGCGGTGGCGCCGAAGCCGCCCAGAATCACGCTGATGAAATGCCGATTCATGGCGCGGCACATGATGTAGCTGAGAATCGCGCCGCTCGACCCCACCAGTGCGCCGGTGATGATCAGCAGGTCGTTGGAAAGCATGAATCCGGTGGCCGCCGCCGCCCAGCCGGAATAACTGTTCAGCATGGAGATGACCACCGGCATATCGGCGCCGCCGATGGCCAGGACCAGATGGGCACCCAGCAGAAATGCCAGCAGGGTCATGATCAGCAACGGCGTCAGCCCTTCGGAGACGGCGCCGGCGCCGATGAATTCCGCGCCGAGATAGAGACAGGCCAGCAGCATGGCGAGGTTGAGCCAGTGGCGCGCCGGCAGCACCAGCGGTGCGCTGCCGATGATCCCCTGCAGCTTGCCGAAGGCGATGACCGAGCCGGTGAAGGTTACCGCGCCGATCAACACGCCGATGTAGATTTCGATCTCCTGAATGGTTTTCTCCACGCCGCTGGGGGCGCCGCTGCCGCCGCTGTCGAGAAAGGTGGTGAAACCCACCAGCACCGCCGCCAGCCCGACAAAACTGTGCAGTATCGCCACCAGTTGCGGCATATCCGTCATCTGCACGCGCGCCGCCACCACCGCGCCGACGGTGCCGCCGACCACCATGAGCAACGCGATCAGCGCGTAGTTGTCCACCGAGTCGCTCAACAAGGTGGCGATGAGGGCGATGGCCATGCCGGCGATGCCGCACAGATTGCCGCGCGCCGCGCTCTCCTGACGGCTCAGCCCGCCGAGGCTGAGTATGAACAGGATGGCGGCGATGAGATAGGCCGCGTTGACCATGCCTGAGGACATCGGCGGCACCTACTTGCGGAACATCTTGAGCATTCGCTGGGTGACCAGAAAGCCGCCGGCGATATTGATGGAGGCGAGCAACAGCGCCAGCAGCGCCAGCCCCAGCCACTGGGGGGAGCCGGTTTGCAGCAGCGCGCCGATGACGATGATGCTGCTGATGGCGTTGGTAACGCTCATCAGCGGGGTATGCAGCGCCGGAGTCACATTCCAGATCACCTGCCAGCCGACAAAGCAGGCGAGTACGAAGACGATGAAGTGATTCATGAAAGTCGGCGGCGCCACCGCCCCCACGGCGACGATGGCGGCGGCGCCGACAGCGGCCCCCGCCAGCGTAATCCAGCCGCGTTTACCACGGCGGCCGGGCTCGGCGGCGGTCGGTTTGGTTGTAGCCGGGGATTCGACTTTGGCGGCGGGCGTGGGCGCAGGCGGGGCGGGGGCGGGCGGCGGCGGCCAAGTGATCTCCCCGTTGTGGATGATGGTGGTGGCGCGAATCACCTCGTCCTCCCTATTCACCACCAGATTCCCGTCTCGCTGCGGCGTCAGCTCGGTGATCAAGTGGCGTATATTGGTGGCGTACAACTGGCTCGACTGCGCCGCCATGCGCCCCGGCAGGTCGGTGTAGCCGATAATGCTGACGCCGTGCCGCTTGACCACACCACCGGCCTCGGTCAATTCGCAGTTGCCGCCCTGCTCGGCGGCCAGATCGACGATGACGCTGCCGTTTTTCATCGACGCCACCATGTCGCCGGTGATCAGCTTCGGTGCCGCCCGGCTCGGTATCAACGCGGTCGTGATGATGATGTCAACCACTCGAGCCTGCTCGGCGAACAAAGCCATTTCCGCCCGAATGAACTCCTCGCTCATGGCTTTCCCGTAGCCGCCCTGCCCACGGCCATCCTCTTGGAAATCGAGGGTGAGAAATTCGGCGTTCAAACTTTCGATCTGCTCGCGCACCTCGGGGCGAGTGTCGAAGGCGCGCACCACGGCGCCGAGGCTGCTCGCCGTGCCGATGGCGGACAGCCCGGCGACGCCGGCGCCGATCACCAGCACCGTGGCCGGCGGCACCTTGCCGGCGGCGGTAATCTGGCCGGTGAAAAACCGCCCGAAATGCTGCCCGGCCTCGATCATCGCGCGATAACCAGCGATATTGGCCATGGAGGACAGCGCATCCATCTTCTGCGCGCGGGATATGCGCGGCACCGCGTCCATCGCCAGCACCGTCGCCTCGCGCGCGGCCAGCTGGGTGAGCAACGCCTGATTTTGCCCGGGCCAGAAGAAGCTGATCAGAATCTTGCCCGAAGCCATCAGATCGGCTTCAGATGGTTCGGGCGGGCGGACTTTGCACAGCAGTTGCGCCTGCGCCCACAGGTCGGCGGCCTCATCGATGATGACGGCACCGGCCTGCTGGTAATCCGGATCGGTGAAACCGGCGGCAAAGCCGGCGCTGCGCTCGAGCAACACCTGATGACCCAGTTTGTGCAGACGGGCGGTTTCCGCGGGGGTGCACGCCACCCGCCGCTCGTCTTCGTGGATTTCCTTGGGGATTCCGATTTTCATTGCTTTTGGTGCTATGATTGGCTCAACGATGGTCGCGATGTTTTGTGTTCGTTTGGTGTTCGACTCGGTTGTTTTTCGATTGTTTTCGCGGCCCCGCTTGTCCCGATTTTTCGGCGACGGCCTTCCAGCGAAGGCCGCTACTTTATCATTTCATCCCACTTGAATGCACCATCGGCGTGAAGCCGATCCCATGCCAACGAAACCACCCCCAAGCGGCTTCCGCCCAGCCGATGATTCGGGCGTTGCGGTTCCATCGAGATTGCTGTTGCTGCAGTTTCTCGGCGAGAGCAAGGGGCCGGTAACGGCGGCGCAACTGCACGCCCACTTCGATCTCGAATCCCATGCCGCCGCCACCACCGACGCCAAGGCGCTGGCGGCGCGCCTCGAGCGCATGTGCGCCCACGGCCTGGTGCTGCAAGATCGCAAGGGGCGCTATGCACTGCCGCGAAAGATGGACTTGGTAGCCGGACGAGTGTGCGGCCACGCCAACGGCTACGGCTTCGTCATCGCCGACGACGGCTCCGGCGACTTGTTCCTGCACCACCGACAAATGCGAAAAGTCCTGCACGGCGACCGCGTGCTCGCCCGCCTCAAGCGCGTTGATGAACGCGGGCGCCGGGAAGGGGCGGTGGTCGAGGTGCTGGTCGAGCCGCAACGGGAGATAGTCGGCCACTTTCATCTCGACGGCGGCATCGGCTTCGTCGAGCCGGACGATTCGAGATACGCCAGAGACATCACCATCCCCGACGACCACCGCAACGGCGCCGAAGCCGGCGACATCGTCGCGGCGCGCGTCATCCGCCATCCGGTGGAGCATCGCCATTTGGTCGGCGAAATCGTGGAAGTCATCGGCAAGCGGCTGGAACGCGGCATGGAGACGGAAATCGCCATCCGCAAACACGCCATCCCCACCGATTGGCCGGCGGAAGTGCACGCCCAGCTGAAGCAGATGGGGCGCGCGCTGAAGGGGGTGGAGGTGGTAGAAGTGGAGGACGGCAGGCAGGACATTCGCGACCTGCCGCTGGTAACCATAGACGGCGAGGACGCTCGAGATTTCGACGATGCCGTGTACTGCGCGCCGCGCGGCGACGGTTGGCGTCTAGTAGTGGCCGTGGCCGATGTGAGCCACTATGTGCGCGCCGACACGGCCCTCGACCGGGAAGCCCGCAAGCGCGGCAACTCGGTCTATTTCCCCAATCGGGTGGTGCCGATGCTGCCGCAACAGCTGTCCAACGGTATCTGCTCCCTCAATCCCGAGGCGGATCGCTACTGCATGGCGTGCGACATCGACCTGACCGCCCACGGAGAGATCGCGAGTTATCGCTTCTATCCCGCGCTGATGCACTCCAAGGCGCGCCTGACCTACACCATCGTCGACCAAATCGTCTCCCGCGGCAACGCCGACCTGCGGCGAAAATGGCGCGCCATCGCGCCCCATCTGGACAACCTGCACACCCTCTCCCAACGCCTACTGGAGCAACGGCGAAAACGCGGCACCATCGACTTCGAATTCCCCGAAGCGCACATCCACTTCGATTCCCAGCAGAAGATCAGCCGGCTATCGGTTCGCCAGCGCAATCCGGCGCATCGCCTCATCGAGGAGTGCATGTTGGCGGCGAATCTGTGCGCCGCGCGCCTGCTGCAGAAAAATTCGGGCAATCTCGCCATCTACCGCAACCATCAGGGGCCGACCAGCGAGTCCCTCGGCGAACTGCGCAGATTTCTCGCCGGCATGGGGTTGGAAATCACCGGCGGCGAGCAACCGCAGGCGGCGGACTACGCTCGGCTGGTGGAGGCGGTTGCCGCGCGAGCCGACATCGCGCCGGTGGTGCAACTGCTACTCCTGCGCAGTCTGAGCCAAGCCACCTACGGCACCGACCCGCACGGGCATTTCGCGCTGGCCTATCCGGTGTACACCCATTTCACCTCGCCCATCCGCCGCTACGCCGACCTCATGGTGCACCGCCAGCTACGCCGCATCATCGCCGGACAACCGCCGGCGCCGACGCCGTCCGCCGACGCCGGCGGTGAGAACAGTCTGGAGAAAATCGCCGAGCAGTGCTCCCACACAGAGCGGCGTGCCGAAGACGCCAGCCGGGATGTGATCGCTTGGCTGAAGGCCGAATTCATGCAGGACAAGGTCGGCGAGGAGTTCGACGGGGTCATTTCCGGAGTCAAGGAATTCGGGGTATTCGTGCAGTTGGACGACATTTTCGTCGACGGCCTCATTCATGTTACCGCCCTCGGCGACGACTACTATCATTTCGAGCCCCTGCATTTCCAACTGGTCGGCGAGCGCAGCGGGCGGCGCTTCCGGCTGGGCGACCGCCTGCGGGTGAGCGTGGCCAGAGTCAGTTTGGATGACGCCAAGATCGACTTTGAATTGTGCGGAGCGTCCGCGCCCAAGCCCGGCGGCGTTCGCGGCAAGCGGCGGCGGGGCGCCCAACGGCATCGTGGCAGTAAAACCAAAACCAAAGCCAAACCCGCGAAAAAGCGCGCATCCGCCTGAGCGCCATCCCGCCGAGGCGGAAATCCTGTGCGGATTTCACGGCGTGCGCGCCGCGCTGGCGAGGGCGCCGGCGGAAGTGCTAGAAGTACTGCTCGACCTGCGCCGCCGGGATCAACGGGTGACGAGACTGCGTCAGGAACTCGAACAAGCCGGAGTCGCCGTGCGCCTGACCGACCGAGAGGAACTGCAACAGCTGGCGCGCGGCGTCAGGCATCAGGGCGTCCTCGCCAGAGTGCGCCCGCGCGCCCGCCGTAGCCAACCGCAACTACACCACCTACTCGCGCAACTCGACCACCCCGCGCTACTGCTCATCCTCGACCAAATTCAAGATCCCCACAACCTCGGCGCCTGCCTGCGCACCGCCGACGGCACCGGTGTGGATGCGGTGATACTGCCCAAGGACGGCGCCTGCCCGATCAGCCCCAGCGTAACCCGCGTGGCCGCCGGCGCGGCCGAGCATCTACCGATATTCCGCGTAACCAATCTGGCTCGCACTCTGAGCGACCTGCAAAAACGCGGCATCTGGATCATCGGCGCGGACGCCGCCGCCGCCGAGTACACCCTGTACGAAATGGACTTCACCGCTGCCACCGCCATCGTCCTCGGCGCCGAGGGCCGCGGCCTGCGCCGTCTCACCCGACAACACTGCGACCGCCTAGCGAAAATCCCCCTGGCGGGCAGCGTCTCCGCCTTGAATGTATCGGTGGCCGCCGGATTGTTTTTGTTCGAGGCAGTCAGGCAGCGGTCGGGGGCACGCCCGCGCTAGTAGATGGGCAAATCATCTTCCGCAACCTACTGCGCCATCCAACCATTTTTCTTGTTCAATCTCCGCAACCCGCTCAATGTGTACTGATTGCTTTTCGCCCGATTGCACGGCGAGCACAGGAGAATCCGATTGCTAATGTGGTTGAGTCCGCCATCGGAACGCGGCGTGTTGTGGTCGAGTTCCAAGTAGCGGGGATCGTCGAACATCCTGTCGCACCCCTGGCATTTCGCCCCACGCTGGGAGAGAAGGTACTCATACATCTCGGCGCGGCTCATCTTCTCCCCCTCGGGTTCCTTGATGCGGACTTTGACGCGAAGAAATGGAGATGCCGTCTCCGCGTCATCCGTCCTGGTGGGAATCTCCGAAGTGAAGTGAAAGCACTGAGCGAACAGTAAGCCCTGCTGCGCTTTGGGCGAACGCTTGGTGCGTTTCGGCTTGAACAGTCCTTCCTTGTTCAATCTTTCCACGACCACATCGGATGCCATGTCCCAAATATCGATTCCGACCCATTGCCTGCGCAAACGCTCGGCGGCGACACAGGTGGTGGCGCAACCGGCAAAGGGGTCCAGGACGATGTCTCCTTCGTTCGATGATGCCTTGATGATGCGTTCGTATAGGGCAATGGGTTTCTGAGTCGGATATCCCGTGCGCTCCGGATCTTTCTGTTGCAGATGACTGAACTCCAACCATACATTCGGCGGCAGGACGGGTTCATCGTCATAATACTTGTAGGTTTTTCCGGCGGATTTGATGGTTCTGTAGACGCGCCCGTCCTTGTCCACATGTTTCTTGAGGTTATTCCACTTGGGCAATTCGCTATTGCATGAAGGACACCTGTTTCTGGGCACCATTATGGCTTTGCCGTTGAATCGCCTTTTGCGGTGGTCTTTGGCGTAGTAGAGCAGGGAATCGTGTTTCCTCGGATAGTGATTCTTCGATCTGCCGCCGCTAGCGTAATGCCAGATAATCTCGTTCACAAAATTTTTCTTCCCGAAGATCGCATCCATGATCGCCTTGAGATAGTGACTGGCGGTCGGATCGCAGTGCAGGTAGATACTTCCACTAGGCTTAAGCACCCGCCGCATCTCCAACAACCGCACCGCCATAAAACACATAAACGCGCCCATGCCGTCACTGTGCGCGAAGCGCGAGCTTTTGATGGCTTCCATGAGTTTGGGGAAGTCGTCCGTAATTTGATCCACCCATTCCTGATGCACATCCTGTTCCCAGGACCAGCGATCCTGAAACTTCGCACCGGCCGCTAGACTATCCGGCGTGGCGTGGAAGTCCTTCCCCTTATTGAACGGCGGATCGGTGGCAATCAAGTCCACGCTTTCGCTGTTCATGGCGCGCAAGAAGTCGAGATTGTCTCCGTGGAACAGCGTGCGATTAGCCCAGTTCGGCGCGGCCATGCTTATTCCGTTTTCGTAGCATCATCGAAGTCGATCGGTATCCGACTCGCTGGCTTCGGATACGCCTGCACTAACTCGTATCACTCGAACAGCTCCGCATACTCCCCATACCCCTCCTGCTCCAACTGATTCGCGGCGATGAAGCGTAGGGAGGCGGAGTTGATGCAGTAGCGCAAGCCGGTGGGGGCGGGGCCGTCGTTGAATACATGGCCGAGGTGGGAGTCGCCGTATTTGCTGCGCAGTTCCACGCGCGGGAACAGCAACTTGTAGTCCGCCTTTTCGACTAGATAGTGCTCGTCTATGGGTTTGCTGAAACTCGGCCAGCCGGTGCCGGAGCGGTATTTGTCGGTGGAGGAGAAAAGCGGCTCGCCGGAGACGATGTCCACATAGATGCCGGCCTGTTTGTTGTCCCAGAATTCATTGTGAAAGGGAGGCTCGGTGCCGTCTTGCTGAGTTACCCGATATTGCATTTCGCTCAACTGTGTGCGAAGTACCGAATCCGCCGGTTTGCCGTATTTGTCGTGGGTTGCACTGGCCGATTCCGCGGATTCCTCGGTTTCCTCATATTCGGCGTGGAGGTCATCGCCCCAGACTCGCTCGAGAAATTGATCCCGCCCCGATCCGTACCGATACACCTTGTAGCGAGACGATTTTTTCTGGTAATAGTCCTGATGATAAGACTCGGCCTGATAAAACGTCTCTGCCGGAGCGATTTCCACGACTATCGGTTTGTCGAATCTGCCCGATGCCGCCAATCGGTCGCGGGAGGCCACGGCCAGCGCCATTTCCTCCTCGGAGTGGTAGTAGATGGCCGGTCGATACATGCTGCCGCGATCGACAAACTGCCCGTTGGCGTCGGTCGGGTCGATTTCCCGCCAGAAGTGGTGCAGCAATTCCCCAAAGGAAATCGTGTTCGGATCGTACTGCACCTGCACCGCCTCGGTGTGCCCGGTATCGCCGCCGCCGACCTGCCGATAAGTGGGATTTTCCAGATGGCCGCCGGTATAGCCGGAGACGACCTCATGCACGCCGTCCAACTTCTCGAAGGTGGATTCCATGCACCAGAAGCAACCGCCGGCCAGCGTGGCAACCGCTGAAGCGGGTTGGGTGTCGGTGGCATCGGTGGCCTCGACCTGAGACACCACGGGTTGATTCGTCCACGCCCATAGCAACACGCCAACGGTTGCCACGGCAAGACTGATGGGGAATATGCGTTTCATTTCATGTACCTTCGGGAGTGATAACCTGCGCCAGTATAGTGCGCGCCTAGTGGGAGTGCAATCGGTCGCGCGCTATCGACACATCCGGCATATCGAGATCATGCCGCCATCCGCCGTCGGGCACGAAAAAAAGCGGTAGCGCTGGAGATACGCTACCGCTTGGGCAAGGGTTGAGGGAATGGCGGACGGCGGGTGCCACCAACGTCACCCGCCGCCCATTGATCATCGAAGTTAGAATCGCGCCTCGCCCTTCAGCAAGATGGCGTGGGCGGTGTCTGCGCCTGCGGTTTCTTGGCGTTCTCCGGATAGGCGTAAGGTGAACGAACCGGCGGTTTTCCAATCCAAGCCGAGGCGGTAGCGCGTGCTGTTTTCTTGTAGGGTCATGCCGCTCCACGGGGTCAGTAGGCCGTCTCGCTCGCCGGAGGCAGATAGGCCGTAGCCGAGGCGCATTTCCAGTCTTCCGCTCGCATTGTCGGCGATGGGGGCGGTGTCCTCGCGTAGGCCGTTCGACCAGATTTGGCCGTTGCCGCTACCGCTCGCATCCGCGCCGTTGCCGTAGGCGGGGCGCATTTCGAAGGACAGGCCCTGGCCGTCGGCACCGGCGGACAGCCGCACCATGCCCATAATCCCCCATTCCTCGTAGTCGCTGCGGCCGAGTAGGGTGTGCATGGAGGCGGAGGCGCTCACGCCGGTGCGCGGGTTGTTGTAGTGCACAGTGCCGTGCATTTCCGCGCCGGTGCCGGTGTTGCCGTCTCCGCTGTCGTGGCGGGCGCCGAGGGATAGGGATGGGGTTAGCGATCTGCCGTTGCGCAAGGATTGCGTGCGGCGGGCTTCCAGTGCGATGCGGATGAGGGTGGCGCTCACGGTGAGGGAATCCGGTTGCACGGCGCTTTCCTCGATTTCCATTTCGCTTTGCGTGAACTCTCCCTTGAGGCGAATGTGGGCACCGGTTTCATCGGCCCACATTTGGCCACTGCCGCCCACGCTCAGAGTTTGCAGGGTTACATCGTTGGTCGAGGCCAAGCCGTCATTCGGGCTGATTTCGATTTCGCCGCTGCCGTAGCCAGCGCTCGCCCACCATTCCATCTGCTCGCCGCGCCCGCCGAAGTAGGGGTGTAGGCTGATCAGATCGATTTCGTAGTCGCCCTGTTTGCCGGCTTCGGTTTCGTAGTCGAATGCGCCCTGACTCCACGAAAGCGCCATGCCGGCCAGCAGGTTGTCGCGCAATTTGGTGTCTACGCCGAGTTGGGCGCCTTGCAAACTGCCGTCAAACGATTGGCCATCGTTCTCGCCGGAGAGACTGGTGTATTTGCCGCCGCCCCACAGGGATAGCGAAGATGCGCCGTTGTTACCGCCGCCGCCACCGTTCAGGGGCAAGACGAAGTGGGAGTTGTGCAACAGGTCGCGCACGGGGCGGTGGCCGTTCAGCAAGTTCGGGGCGTGGGTGACGAGTGCGCCGGATAGGGTGCGTTGACCGCCGAGACTGGCCGAGGCGCTCGTTGCGTTTCCGCTTGCCTCGAACACCTGTCCGATTCGTGCGGAAATGGCGCCGCTCACTCGTCCGGCCACGGCGCGCGCCACTTCGGGCACTACCGCCTGATGTACCGGCTCCAAGTCGTTCACGATGGTGATCACCTGCTCGTAAGTTAAGGTCAGGCCGCCGATGGGGGTGGTCGCAGTGAGAGTGATGGTGCGCCCGATGGTGGCGTTCTGCGCGATCTCGATGGTAACCGCATTGCTACTGCTCTGGGCGGTGGTGGGGATGGTCAGGGTGGTTGGCAAGATCGGATCGCTGGTGTAATCCTCGGACACCTTCGCCGCGTCGGCGGCAGTGTCGCCGACAACTTCGATCGTTACCATAGCATCGGATGGCGGCCTTTCATCCAACATCGCCGTTACCACCACCGTACCGCCCGGCCCCACGCGCGGCGGGTTGGCCGAGAGGATCAGGCCGAGGGGATCATCGTCATCGATGGTAACCACCACCTCGCGCTGACTACCGGCGCGCACGCCGACCGGCAAGGTACCGAGGGTGATGGTGAAGGTCTCGTTGTCCTTGTCATCCGAGTCATCGTTGATGCGGATGCTTTCGCTGGCGCTGGTGGAGTTGGCGGGAATGGTGATGGAATTGAGCGCACCGTAATCGCCTGCATCCGCAGCAACCGCGCCGCCGCCGGGAGCAAGGGTTATCGCAATGGTCACATCCCTATCCACCGCCGATGACAAAGTCGCCGTTATCGTCAAAGACGAACCTTCGCGCACCGGATTGGGCGTAGCCGACAGCGACACGGTGGGTAGGCTGGAGATGGGTTCGTCATCCTCGATGGTGAGCGACAGCGAAGTCGGGCTACCCGCATCCACGGTGAGGGGTAACTGTGCGCCCAACTGCACTGTGAGGGTTTCGTCATCGGTGTCGATATCCTGATTGGTGGTGAGGGTGGCGGTGGCGGTGAGGTCGCCGCTTGGAATGGTGATGGAATCGAGCGTGCCGTAGTCGTCCGGCTCGGCAGTGCCCGCGATCAAACTGATCGGAATGACCACATCGGTAGTCAGCACCGCCGAGAGGGCCGCGGTAATGGTTACCGGCGAACCCTCGGTTACCCGATTCGCCGAGGCCGAAAGCGACACCGTGGGGAAAGCCGCGCCGTCGGCGTCCACCACCAACACCTTGACCGTGCGGTTGCTCGCCGGCAATCCTGTGTAGTCGCTGTCGCCGGAGAGCGAATAGAACAGGTCTACTTCATCGTGTTCGGAGTCCGCATCGGTTTTTGCGGTGAGGGTAACGGGTTGCGGCGTATTCCAGTTGCTCGTGGTGAAAGCCAGATTCTCCGGCGCAACCGTCAGTTTTTCATTGAGTCTGGTGTTGGTATTCAGCGCCATCGTTACTCTGGCCGAAGGCTGTGCGGACAGCCGCGCCGTATAGGTGGTCGTTGTCCCTTCGTTGAGGCGTATCGAGGTGGCGCTGAAGCGCACGCTGGGGGTGGTGTCGGTGATGGTAATCGTTACCGAGGCAGGGTCTCCGGCGACTACTCCCGAAGGCAGGGTGCCTAGACCTACCGTGAAGGTCTCGTCATCGGTGTCGGCGTCCACCGTCGTTGCGACTATCGAACTGGCCTCGGTGACGCCAATGGGGAAATCGAAGCGAAGATCTTCCGTAAAACCGTGGTCGCCTTCCTCAGCCGTACTCGAGGTTACCCTTGCCACGATTGAAAAATCTGCCACCGGCGCCTTGGACAGCGTCATCGTGAGTATTATCTGCTCGCCCTCCACCACCGGATTCGGCTCAGCCACCAGCGTTACCGTGGTGGGGGTCGTGGGCGCGGCATCGTCATCATCGATGGTGATCACCACCGAGGTGGTGCTGCCGGCGGATACTCCGGTCGGCAGCGTGCCCAGGGCCACGGTGAAGGTCTCGTCATCGGTGTCGGTGTCCTGCGCCGTGGTGATGGTGGCCGTGCCGGTAGTTGCGCCGAAAGCGATCTCTAGGCTGCCCGGCGCACTGTAGTCTGTGGTTTCCGCGCTATCCGCCGTTATCGTTATGGGGATGGTGAAGGTGGCTGCCGCCGCCGCCGAAAGAGTTGCGGTAACCGTAACCGAGGAACCCTCGGCAACCGTGGTCGGCATGGCCGAGAGGGTTACCATGGGGGTGGCGGGGGCGGACGGGCAGGCCGCGCCGGAGGACACGATGTTCGAGGATACCACGTCGCCGACTGACCAGTTGATGGCGGAGGTAGACCACTCGGCACTGTTAGTCGAATGGGTGGCCGAGGAAAACGCGAAAGCAGTCGAGCCGACGCAGAGTTTCAGCGTGTCCAGAGCCGTCGTCACGTCCTTGTCGAAAATAAAAAAGAGATTGTTTGAACTATGTTCGAAATTCTGTATCGTATAGATGACGCTGGGACTGCCGAACGTGAAGTCGTCGTCCGACAGCACGGACGTGTCGCTGCATTTCCCGCCGGTTGAATCGTTGCGGCAACCCAACTCGTCACCAACGGGTACAAGGCCCACGTCCTTCACCGTCAGCGTGGCCGACCAGACCGGGGTTACAGCCGCCGCCGCCGCTCTGGTTACGGTTACTGTGTAGGTTTTCTTGGTGGAATCTTGGGCGGTTACCTCGACCAAGATGGCATTGGCGCCCTCGGAAAGGGATATAGCGCCGCTGGCCGAGCCGCTGTTCACTGCCGTCAGGGTGCTGCCGCTTTTGCCGACCTTGATGGTGGCGTTGGCTTGTGCTCTGGTGGGCGTCAGTTTTACATGAGTGATGGTGTTGGCCACGGATGCGGTATAAGCGGTGGTGGCGGCGGCGAAGGTGCCGATGGACAGCGCCGAGAAGGTGTCCGTCGAACTCGTGCTGCTGGCGGCGGTCAGGGCGCTCAGATTGGCGTTGTTGGATTGGGTGGTGCCGGCGGAGGGCGTGCCCTCCACAATGCCACTGGTGCCGCTGGGCCAGTGGTTATGACCACTAGTGCGTAAACCCAGCTGAAGTTGATAAACCGTACCGTTGGTCAGACTCGATATCGTGGTGCTACATTGGGTTTTATCGTTGGGCTGACACGAAGAGCCAAAAATGTATCCGGTGTTGAAACTCGTATCGGTCTGCCAGGACCCTTGGGGACTCTTTATGCGCCAGCGCACGATGTGACCATCGAACTGGTTCGAGCCCAAGCTGGATGGTGCGGCGGTAACCGTCAGTTGCCCCGATTGTGCCGTCGTTACGGTCGCGGCTGCGAACTGGCTGGCGCTGTAACCATGAGACGCCTGCGCGGGCTGCGCGGCAAGCAGGGCGAGAGCCGCCGCCAACAATGCGGCGGGGAGCAGAGCGAGGCGGCGGATGGCTGCGCCGCGCGCGGGGTGGAACCCCTGCCGGCGGGCGTTCATCGCGCCCGCTGTTGAATCAGCCCCCGTGGAAGGGGGGGGGGGGGGGGGGGGGGGGGGGGGGGTAATGGTAGTCGTATCTACCGCAACGAAGTTCGCATCGTCATCGGCGATGTGGACGGTTTGCGTGGCTTGCGTGGTTTGGAAGTGGGGGTTCATGTTGGTGATCCTCTCGGTTGGTAGGGTTGGTGTGGCGGCTATTCGACCGCCTCGGGAATGGGACTTGGGCGGGTTATAGCCCATTTTTCGGCATTTGACAACCCCTATTTCGCCATTTTTTCGCCGCCGCCGCCATCTTTCAGGGCGTCCAGCAGTTGTTCGACCCGCTCGAGTCGCAACTCAGGGTCGGCGAGGCATTGCCGCACGCTGAGAGTGCCGGAGGCGGCCAGACGGTAGTGGTGGGGCTGGTTTTGCACCAGATTCAGCACCGTGGCCGGATCGACTGCGGGGAGATCGGTGAATTCGATGACGCCGCCGTTTTCGTCCATTTCCAGTTTGTTTATGCCGAGGCGTTGGGCTTGCAGGCGCAGGGCGGTGAGGCGGAACAGGTTTTTGCCGGCTTGCGGCAGCAGGCCGAAGCGGTCGATGGTTTCGATCTGCAGTTCCTCCAGAGCGTGATGGTCGGCGGCGTCGGCGATGCGCTTGTACAGTATGAGGCGGGCGTGGGGGTTGGCGAGATAGTCGGCGGGGAACATGGCGGGCAGGTGGAGATCGACCACTGCCGGCGGTGGCGCGCCGTTCGCGCCCCCCTCGGCGGCGGTGGCAGTGGCGGGCAGGCGGTTTTCGCGGATGGCGGCGACCGCCTGATTGAGGTATTCGCTGTACAGGGTGAAGCCGACATCGTCTATCAGGCCGCTCTGAGTTTCGCCGAGGAGTTCGCCGGCGCCGCGAATTTCCAAATCGTGGGCGGCGAGGGCGAAACCGGCGCCGAGTTCGTCCATCAACGCGAAGGCGTCGAATCGCTTTTTGGCGTCGCTGCTGATCGATTTCCAGCCGGGGATCAGCAGGTAGGCGAATGCCTGATGGCGGGAGCGCCCGACTCGACCGCGCAGCTGGTGCAACTGGGCGAGGCCGAAGCGGTCGGCGCGGTGGATGATGATGGTGTTGGCGGCGGGGTTGTGTATGCCGCTTTCGATGATGGTGGAGCATACCAGCACGTTGAATCGCTGGTGGTGGAAGTCCTGCATGATGCGCTCGAGCTGGGGTTCGCTCATCTGGCCGTGGGCGAAGTGGATGTCCGCTTCGGGCACCAGTTCGGCGAGTTCCCGGCAGAATCCCTCCATGCGACGCACCTCGTTGTAGAGGAAGTAGACTTGCCCGCCTCGGCGAATTTCCCGCAGGCAGGCTTCGCGGATGAGGCCGCGACTCCATTCGCGCACGAAGGTCTTGATGGACAGGCGCAACGCCGGGGCGGTGGCGATGAGGGAGATGGAACGCAGGCCGGCCATGGCGATGTTGAGGGTGCGCGGGATGGGGGTGGCGGTCAGGGTGAGCAAGTCCACCTGACTGCGCAGGCGCTTGATCCGCTCTTTCTGGCGCACGCCGAAGCGGTGTTCCTCGTCGATGATGAGCAGGCCGAGGCGCTTGAAGCCGATGTCGTCCTGCAGCAGGCGATGGGTGCCGATGATGATGTTCGGGCGGCCTTGCTTGAGGCCGGCTACCAGTTCGGCGGCCTGTTTCTTGGTCTTGAAGCGAGACAGCATTTCCACCGAGACGGCGAGGTCGGCGAAACGGTCGATGAATGTCTGGTAATGCTGCTGGGCGAGCAGGGTGGTGGGGGTGAGGATGGCCACCTGACAGTCGTTGCGCACGGCGATGAAGGCGGCGCGCAGGGCGACCTCGGTCTTGCCGAAACCTACATCGCCGCACACTAGCCGATCCATGGGTTCGGCGGATTCGAGATCGGCGCGCACCTCGTCTATGGCGCGCTGCTGGTCGGCGGTTTCCTCGAAGGGGAATCTGCTGACGAAACCCTGATATTCCTCGGCAGGCACGCTGAGAGCGCGACCCTGACGCGCCTTGCGCAGGGCTTCCATTTCCAGCAATTCGACCGCCACATCGTGGGCTTTTTCCCGCGCCCGTTTCTTCGCCCGCTGCCATTGCTCGCCGCCGAGGCGATGCAGAGGGGCGTGCTCCGGCGCGCCGCCGACGAATCTGGCGATGAGGTTGAGGGAGAGGGCGGGCACATAGAGTTTGTCGCCGTTGCGGTATTCGAGGGTGAGGAATTCGGTCTGCTGGCCGCCGATTTCGAGGAACTGCAGGCCGCAATATCTACCGACTCCGTGGTCGAGATGAACCACCGGGTCGCCTTCATGCAATTCGGCTAGGGAACGGATGACGGATTCCGGATCCGGCGCTCTCGGGTCGCGGCGGCGGGATATGGCCTTGACGCCGTACAGCTGGCTTTCGGCGATGACCTCGATGCCGTTACGCGGCAGGTTGAGGCCGCGTTCCAGCGGATGGACGCAGATGCCCAGCGGGATGGCGGGATCGGTACTCTGGGCGAATTGGTGGAAGTCGGCGCAGCGCTCGGCGATGTGGCCGTGGTTGGCCAATACGCCCTCCAGAGCCTCCCGCCGCCCGGCGGTTTCCACGGCGAGCAGCAGGCGGTTTTTCGACTCGGCGATGTGGGCGAGCAGGTGGTGATAGGGGGATTCTTCCCGGTGATCCACCGGAATCCGGCTGGTGGGGGCGCTGGCGGCGCGCCAGTTGGTTTTGCTCTGGCGGTTGCGGTCGTGGCGGTCGCGGTCGTGGTCGCGAGTGTGGGTATGGACGATGTGGCGGTGGGCGCGGATGCGGCTTTGCAGGTGCTCAGGCGGGATGTGCAGCATTTGCGGAGGCAGCACCTTGCGCTCCGGGTCGTAGGCGGCGTTGTGGTGGCGATCCTGAATTTCCGCCCAATGGGTTTTCGCGTTTTCGGCGAATTCATCCTGAATCAGCCACAGGGGGTCGGCGCCGAGGTAGTCGAACAGGGTGGCGGTTTCCTCGAAGAACAGCGGCAGGAAGAACTCGGCGCCGGCGGGGATGTGGCCGCGACTGATTTCGCCGTACATTTTCTGCGCGCGCGGGTCGCCTTCGAAATGGCGGCGAAACGCTTGGCGAAACAGTTTGATGGCCGCCGGCGTCATCGGAAATTCCCGCGCCGGCAGGAGGTCGATTCGCTCGACTTGGCGGGTGGAGCGCTGGGTGTCCGGGTCGAAATGGCGGATGGTCTCGATCTCGTCGTCGAACAGGTCGAGGCGAAACGGGGTATCGGCACCCATGGGGAAAATATCCACGAGACCGCCGCGAAAGGCGAATTCCCCCGGCGACATGACTTGCTGCACGGCGGCGTAGTTGGCGTTGCGTAGCTGCTCGCGCAGGTGGTGGAGGTCGATTCGCTGGCGGGTTTGCAGGGAGAAACTGTGGCCGAGCACATAGTGCACCGGCGGCAGGCGCTGCATCAGGTTGGCGCAGGTGGTGAGGATGATGGCGCGCCCGATGGTCGGCAGGCGAGACAGGATGCCGAGGCGTTGGGAGGTGATGTCCTGATGCGGCGAAAACACATCGTAGGGCAGGCATTCCCAGCCGGGGAAGGAGAGCACCGGCGGGGTGTCCTCGCCGTCCGCGTTGCCCGCTAGGTAGAAGGCGAGCTCGCTTTCGAGGACTTCCAGCTGGCGCTGATCTTCCAGCACAACCACCACGGGGCCGGAGCCAGAGCCGGTGCCGTGGGCACATATCGCCGAGGCTTCCACCACGGCCAGCGCCAGCGCGCTGCCGTGCAGTTGGCTCCAGTTGACGGCGCGCGCAGGGTCGGGGAGAGTCGGATTCAGCAGGAGATTGCGGGGATGTTCAGGCACAATAGATGGTTGATTTTTATCGGGCATGGTGGAGGTCGGCGGCGGGTGCGGATTGTAACCGCCGCCGACGAGCAAACAGTTGAGCGATACGGAAAAAATCTGGGCCGTGGTGGCGGCTTCCGGCATCGGCAGCCGGATGATGATGCGCCGCCCCAAGCAGTACCTGCCGCTGGCCGAGCGGCGGGTCATCGACCATGCGCTGTTGGCGCTATGCCGCAGCGAGTTGGTGGACGGCGTCCTCGTCGGCATTCGCCCCGGCGATCGCTGGTGGCGGGCGCAGTCGCAGTCGCAGCCATTCGAGCACGCCAAACTGCTCGGCATCAGTCGCGGCGGGGCGCAGCGCGCGCATACCGTGTTGAACGCGCTGGATCATCTCGCGGCGGAGCACGCCGCCGCCGACGATGACTGGGTGCTGGTGCACGACGCGGCGCGGCCCTGCCTGCGCGGCGAGGATATTGAAAAATTGGTCGCCGCCGCCAGAGGGCACGGCGGCGGCGCGGTGCTGGCGTTGCGGCTGACGGACACCTTGAAGCGGGCGAATTCCGAGGGGATCATCGAGGGAACCGTCGGCGGTAGCGGCGGCGGGGGAAATTACTGGCGGGCGGTAACGCCGCAGATGTTTCGCTGCGCGCCCTTGGCGGCGGCGTTGCGAAAGTCGTTGCGGCGCGGGGTGGTGCCCACCGACGAATCCGCCGCCATGGAGATGAGCGGCGTGCACGCGCCGGTGGTGGCCGGGCATTCGGGCAATATCAAGATCACCGTGCCGGGCGATTTGGAATTGGCGGCGGGCTATCTGGAGGAGGGTGAGTGGGCTCGGCAAAAATGACGACAACAATGCGAATCGGCCACGGCTACGATGTGCACAGACTGGCGGAAAACCGGCCACTGATTCTCGGCGGCGTGCGCATCGACTGGGCGCGCGGGCTGGTCGGACATTCGGACGGGGATGTGCTGCTGCACGCGGTGTGCGACGCCTGCCTCGGCGCCGCCGGTTGGGGCGATATTGGCCGCCATTTCCCGCCGACCGATGAACGTTATCGGGGCGCGGACAGCCGCATGTTCGTGCGCCGACTGCAGGCCATGCTGGCGCAGGCGAGCTGGCGGGTTGCCAATCTCGATTGCACCGTGGTCGCCGAGCGGCCGTTGCTGGCGCCCCACATACCGAGGATGCGGGAGAATATCGCCGACGATCTGGCAATCGAGGCCGATCTCGTCAATGTCAAGGCGACCACCACCGAGGGGCTGGGATTGTGCGGGCGGGAGGAGGGCATCGCCGCGTATTCGGTGGTGCTGTTGGCGAGTTGCGGCGGCTAGGGGTAGCGTGGCGGCTATTGCGGCAATTGAGGTTGGATCATCCACCCCAGAGGGCGGCCACCGAACAGGTGCATGTGCAGGTGGAACACTTCCTGATTGGCGTGGCGGCCGCAGTTGACCAGCAGTCGGTAGCCGTCTTCGGCGATGCCTTCCTGCCGCGCCACTTGGGCGGCGACGACGAACAGGTGTCCGAGAACCGCCTCGTCTTCCGCCGTTATGTGGTTCACCGTGGGGATGATCTTGTTGGGGATGATGAGGATGTGGGTGGGCGCCTGCGGGTTGATGTCGCGGAAGGCGGTTACCCGATCGTCCTGAAAGACGATGTCCGCGGGGATTTCCCGATTGACGATTTTGCTGAACAGGGTGTCTTCGCTCATTGGAGTTTCTCCGGTAGCTGAGAGTGAGAGGGTGATGGTGGTGGTGATCAGGCAGTTTCGCCGGCGTCCGCGTCCTCGTCCGCCAGACTTTTGCCGACGATTTCCGCCACATCCCGCGACAAATTCGGCAGATCGGCGATTTCCCGCAACGCGGCTCGCATCTGCGCCTTCAAAGTCGGCGCGTATTTCCGCCAGTGGGTGAAGGCGGAAGCCAGACGGGCGGCGACCTGCGGATTGGCCGAATCCAACTGGGCTACCCAGCGGGCGGCGAAGCGGTAGCCGGCGCCGTCGGCGGCGTGGAAGCAAGACGGGTTGGCATGACTGAAGCCGAGAATCAGGGAATACACCTTGTTGGGGTTGGTGGGATCGAAGGCGGCATGGCGGGTCAGGGATTTCACCCGCGCCAGCGTCTCCGCGCGCGGCACGCTCGCCTGAATGCGCAGCCATTTGTCCACCACCAGCGGTTCGTTTTGCCAGCGGCGGTAGAAATCGTCCAGCAGGGTTTGTCGATCCGCCTTGCTGGAATTGGCCAGCGCGACCAGCGCCGCCACCGAATCGGTCATGCACTTGGCATCGGCGAGCAACCGCGCCGCCAGAATGTGGGTTTCCGCGTCATCCAGAGCGGCGAGATAGTCGAGACAGGTGTTGCGCAGACTGCGCGCGGCGATTTGCACGGCGTTGATGCTGCCGTCGTTGGCGAGGTCGAGGCGGCGATAGTGCTGCAGCAATTTCGCCCGCAGGGACTTGCCCAGATGACGCTTCAAACCCTGACGGGCGCGCCACACGGCGGCCGGGTCGATGGGCGCGATGGGCGATAGGTGCTCGCCGATATAGGTTTCGCTCGGCAGGGTGAGTATTTCCGCCTGCAACGCGGGGTCGGCATCGGCCTGATCGAGCACCGATTCGAAGGCCGCGGTAACCGCCTTCGCATCCGGCTTCGCGTCCGACTGAATGGCGGCGAGGATATAGCGGAGAAACAGCCGCTGACCGGCCTCCCAGCGGGTGTACGGATCATCGTCATGCGCCAGCAGCAGGGCGAGTTCGTCCTCGGATAGGGGCTGGCGCAGTTCCACCGGCGCGCTGAAGCCGCGCAACAGGGAGGCCACCGGTTCGGATTCGACGCCGTGGAAGGTGAACGACTGGCGCAGATCGGACAGCACCAGCAGGCGATCTTCGCCATCGCCATCGTCGCCGCTGAGGGGCAGGCGCTTGCCGTGGCGATCGAACAGCGCGGCGCGCACCGGTATCACGAACGGCTTCTTGCGCGGCTGGCCCGGGGTGGGCGGGCAGTGTTGATTGAGGGTGATGGTGTAGGTGGAGCGCGCGGCGTCGTGGGCGGTCTCCACATCCACCACCGGCGTGCCCGCCTGACTGTACCAATTCTTGAATCCGGTCAAATCCATGCCGCTGATATCTTCCATGGCGGCGACGAAATCGTCGGTGGTAACCGCCTGCCCGTCGTGGCGGGCGAAATACAGGTCGCTCCCCCGGCGAAACATCTCGGCGCCGAGCAGGGTGTGCAACATGCGTATCACCTCGGCGCCCTTTTCATACACCGTGGTGGTGTAGAAATTGTTGATCTCGATATACGAATTCGGGCGAACCGGATGCGCCAGCGGGCCGGCGTCCTCGCGGAACTGGTGGTTTCGCATGAGGGCGGCGTCGGCAATGCGCTTGACCGCCGCCGAGCCCATGTCGGCGCTGAATTGCTGCTCGCGAAATACGGTGAAGCCCTCCTTGAGGCTGAGCTGAAACCAGTCGCGGCAGGTTACCCGATTGCCGGACCAGTTGTGGAAATATTCGTGGCCGATGACCGCTTCCACGTGCTCGAAATCCCCGTCGGTGGCCAGCGCCGGATCGGCCAACACGGCCTGCGTGTTGAATATGTTCAAACTCTTGTTCTCCATCGCCCCCATGTTGAAGTCGCTCACCGCGACCACGTTGAACAGATCGAGGTCGTATTCGCGGCCGTATACCCGTTCATCCCACGCCATGGCGCGCTGCAGGGAGGCCATGGCGTGGGCGCATTTGTCGATGTCCCGCAGTTCGGCGAAAAAGCGCAGGGTTACGCCGCGCCCGCTGCAGGTGACGAAACTCGCCTCGCGACACGCCAGATCGCCCGCCACCACGGCGAACAGGTAGGTGGGCTTGGGGAAGGGGTCGTGCCACACTGCGTAGTGCCGCCCGCCGCCGCACTCCCCCTGCTCGATCAGGTTGCCGTTGCACAGCAGGCGCGGCAGGGTTTTTCGCTCGGCGCGCAGGGTTACCGTGTAGACGGCGAGATTGTCCGGGCGGTCGATGGCCGGGGTGATTCGGCGAAATCCCTCGGCTTCGCATTGCGTGCACAGCATGTCGCCGGAACTATATAGGCCGCTCAATGCGGTGTTGCATTCCGGGCGGATGGAATTTTCGATGGCGAGGTCGAAGGTCGCGGCGGCGGGGGGATGGTGGATGGTCAGTTTGTCGGCCTCGACTCGGAATGCGGCGGCGGGGATGGCGACGCCGTCCACGCGGATTTCGCCGAGCGTCAAGGCGTCCGCATCCGCATCGAGAACCAGAGGTTGTTGCGCCGAGTCGGTTCTCTCCACCCGGTGGCGGGCGGTGATGCGGGTTTCGCGGAAATCCAGATCGATGACGAGCACGGTTTCGAGGATGCGAAACGGCGGCGGGCGGTAGTCCTCGAGGCGAATCACCGAAGAAGGTCTGGCTTCCATGCGCTTTTACCGTATTCCCCGTATTCCTGTGTGTATGTGCGCGGGTCGAGGGCCGAGAGACTGAGCGCCGCCTAGCGCTCGAGAAGCGGCAGTTTGTCCTTCTTCTCGCGCCACTCGTCGGCATCCTCCGGCGCCGGTTTCATCTCCGCGATGACCGGCCAGATTTCGCTCAACTCCGCGTTCAGTTCGAGAAAATGTTGCTGATCCGCCGGCAGATCGTCCTCGGAATAGATCGCGTCCACCGGGCATTCCGGCTCGCACAAACTGCAGTCGATGCACTCCTCGGGATCGATCACCAGAAAATTGGGCCCCTCGTGAAAGCAATCCACCGGGCACACTTCGACGCAGTCGGTGTATTTGCAACGGATGCAGGATTCGGCAACCACATATGTCATGTTCGCAACGCTCCGGTTCGGCGCAAGTCGGGAAGGCGTTATTGTATGTATTCCGCGCCGCCGGGTACACCGGCACGGCCTAATCGGCCTAATCGGCCTAATCGAGCTTCATCCGCGCCCGAATTTCCCTCGCCGCAGTTCGTCCAACTCGTACAGCAGGTCGAGAGCCTGACGGGGGGAGATTTGATCGACCGCAACCGCCTCGAGTTTCGCCATGATCGCCCGCTCCTCGGGAGGATGCACCGCAAACAAACTGGTCTGCGGTTCGGGGCGAGCCTCGGTTTGGTCGTCCACATAGTGTTCTTCGAGGGCGCGCAGTTTCTCTCTGGCAACGCTGATCGCACTCTCCGGCACACCGGCCAGCCGAGCCACCTGCAGCCCGAAACTCTGGTTGGCCGGCCCTGGCTTGACGCTGTACATGAACACGATTTCGTCGCCGTGCTCGACCGCATCGAGATGCACATTGACGACTCCCGGCAAGTGCTCGGCCAGCGTGGTCAGCTCGAAGTAGTGGGTGGAAAACAGCACGCAGGCGTGGATTCGCCGAGACAGGTCGGCGGCGCAGGCCCAGGCCAGAGCGAGGCCGTCGAAAGTGCTGGTGCCGCGCCCGATTTCATCCACCAACACCAGACTGTTGGCGGTGGCGTTGCGCAGGATTTGCGCCATTTCGGTCATCTCCACCATGAAGGTGGAACGCCCGCCGGCGAGATCGTCGGCGGCGCCGATGCGGGTGAATATGCGATCCACCGGACCGATGACCGCGCTGCGAGCCGGTACATAACAACCGGTGTGCGCCAGCAGGGTAATGACCGCGACCTGACGCATGTAGGTGCTCTTTCCCCCCATGTTGGGGCCGGTAACCAGCTGCATTCGGGTGGTGTCGTCTAGATGGATGGAGTTGGGGACGAAGCCGCCCTCCAGCGCCCGCTCCACCACCGGATGGCGTCCGTCCTCGATCTGCAGGGTCATGGCCTCGCTCAGCACCGGTCGCACCAGATTCAGCGCCACCGTGCGCGCCGCCAGATTGACCAGCAGATCGAGCTGAGCGAGGCTGTCGGCGCAGTCCTGCAATACCGGCACATGCACCGCCAGCTTTTCCAGCAATTCGCCGTAGAGATGCTTCTCCCGCGCCAACGCGCGAGTGCGCGCCCCCAGCATCTTTTCCTCGAACGCCTTCAGTTCCTCGGTGATGAAACGCTCGGCGTTCTTCACGGTTTGCCGGCGGATGTAGTCCGGCGGAGCCTCCTCCGAGCGCGATCTCGGCAGCTCGATGTAATAACCGTGCACCTTGTTGTATTGGACGCGCAGGTTGGCTATGCCGGTGCGCGTCCTTTCGCGTTCTTCCAATTCCAGCAGAAATTCGCCGGAATCCCGCTGCAGGTGGCGCAGTTCGCCCAATTCTTTATCGTATCCATCGCGCAGAACGCCGCCTTCGCGTATCAAGTTGGGGGGATTTTCCACCACCGCGCGTTCCAGCAAATCGAGAATTTCCGGCTGCGGCGACAACGGGTTGCGCAGGCACAGGAGCAACGCCGGTACCGATGCGACGTCCTCCGCCAGCGGCAGTTGCGGATGAATTCGCGGCAATGCGGCGAGTGCCGCGCGCAGCCGCGCCAAGTCTCGCGGGCGGGCGGTTTTCAGGGCGACGCGCGCGAGAATTCGCTCCATGTCGCCGACCTCCTTGAGGGGGGCGGCGAAGGCTTCGTGGCGGCGGTTTTCTAGGAGCCAGTCGATGGCGTCGTGGCGCGCCCGCAGCGCCGCGTGGTCGCGGCTGGGGTTGTTGAACCAGCGTCGCAACATGCGCGCGCCCATGGGGGAGGCGCAGTGGTCGAACAGGTTGATCAGGGTGTGCGCGCGGTTGCCGTCTCGACTGCGCTCGATTTCCAGATTGAGGCGGCTGACCGAGTCGATGATGACGGTGGAGTCATCCTGCTGATACTCGATGCCGCGAATGTGGGGAATTTCGCTGCCGTAGAGATCGTGGATGTACTGAATCAGGGCACCGGCGGCGCGCGTCGCCAGCGGGTGGGAGTCGCCGCCGAAGGCCACCAGATCGTGTACGGCGAAGGTGTCGCACAATATACGGGTGGATCGAGACGACTCGTAATACCAGTCCGGCAGCTGAGTCGGCGTCGTCCCCTCGGCCAGATGCGCCTGCTCCTCGGGGATGAGGATTTCGGCGGCGTCCATGCGTTCCAGTTCGCCTTGCAAACGCTCCTGCCCGACCACCTCGAAGCCGGTGAATCTCCCGCTGGAAATTTCCAGCGCGGCCACGCCGATTCGCCCGCCCGATTCCAGCAGGGACACGGTGATGTTCTCGCGGCGGTCGGCCAGCAGGTTTTCCTCGGTCAGGGTGCCCGGCGTGATCACTCTGGTCACCTTGCGTTCCACCGGCCCCTTGGAGGTCGCCGGATCGCCGACCTGCTCGCAGATGGCGACCGCCACCGACTGCTTCACCAGCTTGGCCAGATATTGATCGACACTGTGGTACGGAACACCGGCCATGGGGATGGGCTGGCCGGCGGATTTACTGCGGGAGGTGAGGGTGATGTCGAGCAGTTTGGCCGCGCGCTCGGCGTCTTCGTAGAACAATTCGTAGAAATCGCCCATGCGATAGAACAGTAGCGCATCGGGATAGCGGGACTTGATCGCCAGATACTGGCGCATCACCGGCGTGTGTCCAGCCTGCCGCGCGGCGTTGCGGGCGATCCCTGTTGTCATCTTTTCCGCCTCATGGTGGAGCATCCTGATTGGAGAGAAGGGCGATCAAATCGTTGAAAATCAGCCGGTTGGCGGAGATTATTTGACCAGTTTCGAGGAAATTCTGCTCCCCCTGAAAATCCGTTGTCAAGCCGCCGGCCTCGCGCACCAGCAAACTGCCGGCGGCGATGTCCCAGGCGCCGAGGCCGGATTCCCAGTAGCCGTCCAATCGACCGCACGCCACAAATGCGAGGTCGAGGGAGGCGCAACCGCAACGGCGAATGTCCGCGACTCGCGGCAACAGGGTGTTGAGAATTCCCATCCACGGCTCAATCTGCGCCGGTTGGCGGAACGGGCTACCGGTGGCCAACAGGGCGCGCCCCAGCTTGCGCTGGTGGGTAACGCGAATGCGGCGGCTGTTGAGTTGCGCGCCGCCTCCTCGGGAGGCGCTGTACATTTCGTCGCGCAGGGGGTCGAAAATCACCGCGTGTTGCATCCGCCCATTTTGCCGAGCGGCGATGGAAACGGCGAATTGGGGGTGGCCGTGGAGATAGTTGGCGGTGCCGTCCAACGGGTCGATGATCCATTCGAATTCCTTCGCATCGCTTCCACCGCCGAGGGCGCCGCCGCGTTCTTCGGCGACGATGTGGTGGTTCGGGTAGAAGTGGTGGATGGTGTCCACGATGTCCGCCTCCGCCATCCGATCCACATCGCTGACGAAGTCGTTTCGCCCTTTTTCCTCGACCGACACCTGATCGAGACGGTCGAGGGAACGGAGGATGGTCCGCCCGGCTCGGCGTGCCGCCTTGACGGCGACAGTAAGGATGGGGCTCATCGTTAAATTTCACATTTTGCGCGTTGCGAGACGACCCGCGCAGGCATTCCATTGAATAACCGCTTGCGGCACAATGCCGCAATGACAACGCTTGATTATATCCGAGTCGTACTCGTTGAGACTACCCATTCCGGCAATATCGGCGCTGTCGCCCGTGCCATGGCGAATATGGGGGTGTCACGGCTGACTCTGGTGCAACCGCGAGATTTCCCCAGCGCCCAAGCCACCGCCCGCGCTGCCGGTGCCGATTGGATTCTCGATGAGGCCGTGGTGGTGGACGATCTCGATCAGGCCATCGCCGACTGCGCTCTGGTCATCGGCGCGAGCGCGCGTTTGCGGCGCATCGAGTGGCCGCAGTTGTCGCCCAAGCAGGCCATGCAACAAGCCGCGCAAACCGCGCGCGGCACCCACGCGACTCAGGCGGCTCACACCGCCCTGTTGTTCGGGCGCGAAAGCCGGGGGCTGAGCAACCGCGAATTGGATCGATGCCACAACTTAGTGCATATTCCCGCGAACCCGCAATTTCCATCCCTCAACATCGCCTCGGCGGTGATGGTGTTGTTGTACGAATTGCGCGGCGTGGTCGATCTGGAGGACGGCGGGGGGTTGGGCGAAGAAGTCGCGACGGGCGAGCAACCGGCGCTGGCGGAGGATCTGCGGCATTTTCATCAACACCTGCAACGCCTGCTCACCCTGCTGGAATTCGGTCAGGGCAGCTCCGTCAAACTGCAGCGCCGACTGATTCGCCTGTTCAACCGCGCCCGTCCCCACGCCGAGGAAATCCGCATGTTGCGGGGGATATTCACCGCCGTCGAGAAGAAGATTCGCCCCGGAGCGCACTGAGCGCGGCCGCGGTCAGGGCAGAGAGGGATTGTCGTTGGCGCCCGTCCCCGGCGAAATTGCCCGCAGCCAGCCAAGTTTCAAAGGCGCCCTTGAGCGCCGCCCATTCCGCATCGATCACGGCATACCAAGCGGTATCGCGATTGCGCCCCTTGCTCAGCTGCATCTGGCGGAATATGCCCTCGTAGGTGAATCCGAGGCGCAGCGCGGCGTTGCGGGAGCGCTGATTGAGGGCGTTGCATTTCCACTCGTAGCGGCGGTAGCCCAGATCGAACGCATTGGCCATCATCAGATACATGGCCTCGGTGGCCAACGGGGTGCGCTGCATGGCCGGTGCGTAGTTGATGTGCCCCACTTCGATGGAGCCGGCCTCGGGCTTGATGCGCAGATAGCTGGCAACCCCCAGCGCCTTGCCGCTTTGTCGGTCGATGATGCTGAAGAACATCGGATCGTCGCCGAGGCAAGTCGCGGCGAGCCAGCGTCGATACGATTCCAGCGTGTCGAAGGGCCCGTAGGGGAGATATACCCAGTTGCGCCCTTCCCGATCCTGACGGTTGGCGTGAAACAGATCGGCGCTGTGCTGCGCGATGCTGATGGGCGCGACCGTGCAATACCGCCCGCGCAACGCCCGCCGAGGCGGACGCGGCGGCGGCGACCAGCCTTCGACGATTTCGCCGAGGGGCATTCCGAGGTCGTTGGTCGCATTGCTATTTGCCATGATTGCCAGTATTTTACGGAGCCATGCAATTCGATCATAGTGCGCTCGATAGCGGCAAAATGAAGGGAGCGGTTCCCCGAAGATGAACATCCATGAATATCAGGCCAAGTCGCTGTTGGCCGGATTCGGCGTCGCCGTGCCCGCGGGCCGGGCGGCATTCACCCGCGATCAGGCGGCCGCGGCGATCGCTCATCTGGGCGGGCCGAAATGGGTGGTCAAGGCGCAGATTCACGCCGGCGGGCGCGGCAAGGGCGGCGGCGTGCGGGTGGCGGACTCGGCGCAGGCGGCCAAGCGGGCTGCCGACGAGATTCTCGGCATGAATCTGGTCACCCCGCAGACCGGGTCCGACGGCAGGACGGTTAGGCGGATTTACATCGAAGCGGGCTGCGACATCGCGCGCGAACTCTATCTGGGCATGTTGATCGACCGCGCCGCTGGCCGCATTACCGTGGTCGCCTCCACCGAGGGCGGCATGGACATCGAGGAAGTGGCCGCCGAGACGCCGCACAAAATCACCAAAGTGGAGATCGATCCGGCCATCGGCCTGCAACCCTTCCACGGGCGCAAGCTGGCGCACGCACTCGGCATCAACGGCAGCAGCGGCGGCAGTCAGGCGCGCGCGCTGGCCGCCCAAATCAGCGCCGTATATCAGGCGTTCACCGAGCTGGACGCCAGTTTGGTGGAGATCAACCCGCTGGTGGTCACCCGAGACGGCGAATTGCTCGCCCTCGACGCCAAAATGAATTTCGACGGCAACGCCTTGTTCCGCCAACCGAAAGTGGCGCAACTGCGCGACCGCGACGAAGAAAACCCCGCCGAAGTGGAAGCGGACGAACACGGCCTGAACTACATCAAACTGGACGGCAACATCGGCTGCATGGTGAACGGCGCCGGTTTGGCCATGGCCACTCTGGACATCATCAAACTGTACGGCGGCGCGCCGGCCAATTTTCTCGATGTGGGCGGCGGCGCCGGTGCCGAGCGGGTAAGCGCGGCCTTCCGCATCATCCTCTCCGACCCCAACATTCGGGGCATACTGGTCAACATATTCGGCGGCATTATGCGCTGCGATGTGATCGCCGAAGGGATCATCGCCGCCGCCAGAGAATCTCGGCTGGCGGTGCCGTTGGTGGTGCGGCTGGCGGGCACCAATGTGGCGCAGGGCAAGGCCATTCTGGCGGATTCCGGGCTGCCGGTGGTGGCCGCGGAAAATCTGGCGGAGGCCGCGAAAAAAGCGGTCGCCGCGGTATCGGAGAGCGCCTGATGGCGATATTGGTGAATCGGGACACGCGGCTGATCTGTCAGGGATTCACCGGTGCCACCGCCACCTTCCACAGCCAACAGGCGCTGGAATACGGCACCGATCTGGTGGGCGGGGTAACCCCCGGCAAGGGCGGCATGACTCATTTGGGGCTGCCGGTATTCGACACCGTATCCGAGGCGGTCGCGCGAACCGGCGCCACCGCCTCGGTCATCTATGTGCCGCCGGCCTTCGCCGCCGACGCCATTCTCGAAGCCATCGACGCCGAAATCCCGCTGGTGGTGTGCATAACCGAGGGGGTGCCGGTGCTCGACATGGTGCGTGTGCGCCGCGTGCTGGAAAATTCCCCTACTCGCCTGATCGGCCCGAACTGCCCCGGCGTGATCACTCCGGATGAATGCAAAATCGGCATCATGCCGGGGCACATACACGCGCGCGGCACTGCCGGCATCGTCTCCCGTTCGGGCACCCTGACCTACGAGGCGGTGGCGCAAACCACCGCCGAAGGCATCGGCCAGAGCACCTGCATCGGCATCGGCGGCGACCCGCTTCCCGGCACCAACTTCATCGACTGCTTGGAGATGTTTCTGGCGGACGACGACACCGAGTCCATCGTGTTGATCGGCGAGATCGGCGGCACCGCCGAGGAGGAGGCCGCGGAATTCATCCGCCGCAGCGGGACGAACAAGCCGGTATGCGGATACATAGCCGGCCTGACCGCGCCGCCGGGTCGGCGCATGGGGCACGCCGGAGCGATCATCGCCGGCGGCACAGGCGCCGCGGGCGACAAGATCGAAGCCTTCAATCTCGCCGGTATCGCCGTGGCGAATTCCCCCGCCTCGCTGGGACGCACGCTGAAGGAGGCGCTCGCCGGATGAACCCCGAAGCCGAAGCCGAATCCGAATTGCCCACAAACCCGCTGCGGTGGTTTCATGCGGCTCGCGGAAATGGGAAAATGCGCAATCCGTCTAGCGAGCGCTGACGCCGAGGCGCGCGCGCCGAAGCGTGAACCGCTCGCACCCTTGTTTTGCCCGGAGAAGAAATGGCAACCGCGACAACCGAAACCCCGATGAAACGCCGCCACCCCGGTCGCGGCCGCAGTAAATCCCGCGCCACCCCCAAGGGCCGGCAAGTGGACGCCGAGGCGCGCGCGCGGGTACAGGCGTTGCTGGGCGAGCAGCCGCTGCAACGGGATATGCTGATCGAGTATCTGCATCGGATTCAGGATCATTACCGCTGCCTGTCCGCCGCCCATCTGGCGGCTCTCGCCGACCTCATGAAATTGTCCATGACCGAGGTGTACGAGGTGGCGTCGTTCTACGCACATTTCGACATCGTCAAGGAGGGCGAGGCCGAGCCGCCGACGCGCACCATTCGGGTATGCGACAGCATCGCCTGCCAACTGGCCGGTGCCGAGGAACTGCTGCGGGAACTGCGCGCCGCCAAGCCCGCGAACACGCGCATCCTGCGCGCCCCCTGCATGGGGCGATGTGAGGTCGCGCCGGTCGCCGAAATCGGCCATTTCCACGAGATCGAGGCCACCGCCGAAAGCGTGCTGCAAGCCGCCGCCGAGGATTGCGTTCACGTGCAACTGCCCGATTACATCGATTTCGCGCAATACCGACAGGATGGCGGCTACCGGCTGCTGGCGGATTGCCTCGCGGGGAAACATCGCGCCGAGGAGATCATCACCCAACTGGACGACTCCGCCCTGCGCGGCTTGGGCGGCGCCGGTTTCCCGGCTGGGCGCAAGTGGCGCATCGTGCGCGGCTACACGGGTGCGCGCCTGATGGCGGTGAACGCCGACGAGGGCGAGCCCGGCACCTTCAAGGATCGCTTCTATCTCGAATCCGACCCCCATCGATTCATCGAGGGCATGCTCATCGCCGCGTGGGCGGTGGAGACCGAGAAATGCTATGTGTATGTGCGCGACGAGTATCCGGCGGTGCGCGAAATCCTGCAAACCGAGCTGCAAAAGGTAGGCGCGGCGGGCTTGATCTCGCACACCGAGATCATCGTTCGCCGGGGCGCGGGCGCCTACATCTGCGGCGAGGAATCCGCCATGATCGAATCCATCGAGGGCAAGCGCGGGCTGCCGCGCAACCGCCCGCCATTTGTGGCCGAAGTCGGCCTGTTCGGGCGGCCCACTCTGGAGCACAATGTGGAGACATTACACTGGGTGCGCGACATCGTGGAAAAGGGTGCGGCATGGTTCGCCGATGCCGGCAGGCGCGGGCGCAAGGGATGGCGCAGTTATTCGGTTTCCGGGCGGGTGAAGAATCCCGGGGTGAAACTCGCCCCGGCCGGCATCAGCGCCAACGAATTGATCGAGGAATACTGCGGCGGCATGCTCGACGGCCACGCCTTCAAGGGCTACCTGCCCGGCGGCGCCTCCGGCGGCATACTGCCGGCCTCGCTGGCGGACGCGCCGCTGGACTTCGACACCTTGCAGGAACACGGCTGCTTCATCGGCTCCGCCGCCATAGTCGTGTTCAGCGAGCACGACAACATGCGGGATGTGGCTCTCAACCTGATGCGATTCTTCGAGGACGAGAGCTGCGGGCAGTGCACGCCGTGCCGAGTCGGCACCGAAAAGGCGGTGGCGCTGATGAAAAAGCCGAAGTGGGACACCGACTTGCTGCAGAATTTGAGCACGGTGATGGCGGACGCCTCCATCTGCGGTTTGGGGCAGGCGGCGGGGAATCCGATCAACTGCGTAATCAGATATTTTCCGGAGGATTTGTGATGGCCGCCAACATTCGTTTCACCCTAGACGGCGCTCAGGTCGAAGCGCGCGCCGACGAAACCATCTGGCAGGTGGCGCAGCGGCAGGGAGTCGAGATTCCCCATCTGTGTCATTCCGCCGAGATGGACTATCGGCCCGACGGCAACTGCCGCGCGTGCATGGTGGAAATCGAGGGGGAGCGGGTATTGGCGGCCTCGTGCCTGCGGCGGCCGAGTGAGGGGATGGTGGTTTCGTCCACCAGTTCGCGAGCCCAGGGGTCGCGGGATTTGGTGATGGAATTGCTGTTGGCCGACCAGCCGCCGCGACCCGTCGCTCACCAGCGCGATTCCCGACTGTGGCGCTGGGCCGAGCGGATGGCGCTGGACGGCAGTCGCTTCGAGGCGCGCCCGTCATCCGCCGTGCCGGCGGCGGATGCAAGCCACCCCGCCATGTATGTGGCTCTGGACGCCTGCATCCAGTGCAACCTATGCGTGCGCGCCTGTCGGGAAGTGCAGGTGAACGATGTGATCGGCATGGCGCTGCGCGGCCACCGCGCGAAGATCGTCTTCGACATGGACGACCCGATGGGCGCCAGCACCTGCGTCGGCTGCGGCGAATGCGTACAGGCGTGTCCCACCGGCGCCTTGATGGAGAAAACGCTGGTGGATGAAAGCGGCGTGGCCAAGTTCGATTCGCCGACGGATTCGTTGGAGCACACCCACAGCGTCTGCCCCTATTGCGGAGTCGGCTGCCAGATCACCTATCAAACCGCGCGCAACGAAATCATCGCCGTGCAGGGGCGTCAAGGCCCGGCCAACCGCAACCGGCTGTGCGTCAAGGGGCGCTTCGGCTTCGACTATGTGTCCCATCCCCATCGGCTGCACACCCCCCTCATCCGGCGAGCCGACGCCCCCAAGGGCGGCGATCTCGAGATCGATCCGGCCAATCCCGCCAGTTGTTTCCGCGAGGCCAGCTGGGAGGAGGCGCTGGATTTCGCCGCCGCCGGGCTGCGTGAAATTCGCGATGCTCACGGAGGCGGCGGCGCGGCGCTGGCCGGATTCGGCTCGGCCAAATGTTCCAACGAGGAAGCCTATCTCTTCCAGAAACTGGTGCGCACCGGATTCGGTAGCAACAATGTGGATCACTGCACCCGGCTGTGCCACGCCTCGTCGGTGGCGGCGCTGCTGGAGGGGGTGGGTTCCGGAGCGGTCTCGGCACCCTTCAACGCGGTCGAGGATTCCGATGTGGTGGTGGTCATCGGCGCCAACCCGGTGGGCAATCATCCGGTGGCGGCGACCTTTTTCAAGCAGGCGGCGAAAACCGGCACGCTCATCGTCATGGACCCTCGCGGCACCGGCTTGAAGCGCCACGCCACCCACATGCTGCAATTCAAGCCGGGCACCGATGTGGCCATGTTGAACGCGCTGCTGCATGTCATCGTCAAGGAGGAACTGTACGATCGGGACTATGTGAGAGATCATACCGAGGGATTCGAAGCGCTCGCCGCGCACATTGCGGAATTCACCCCGGAACGCATGCAGTCCATCTGCGGCATCGACGCCGCCACCCTACGCACCGTGGCGCGAACCTACGCCAACGCCAAGGCGGCGATCATCTTCTGGGGCATGGGCATATCCCAGCACGTACACGGTACCGACAACGCCCGCTGCCTCATCGCCCTTTCCCTGATCACCGGTCAGGTCGGTCGCCGCGGCACCGGCCTGCACCCCCTGCGCGGGCAAAACAACGTGCAGGGGGCTTCCGACGCCGGCCTCATTCCGATGATGCTGCCGGACTACAGCGCGGTGGACGACGCCGCTCTGCGCGGGCGCTTCGAGCACGCTTGGGGAACCGATCTCGATCCCAAGCGCGGGCTCACTGTGGTCGAAATCATGCACGCCATTCATCGCGATGAAATTCGCGGCATGTACATCATGGGCGAGAATCCGGCCATGTCGGATCCCGATGTGCGCCACGCCCGCGCCGCGCTGGCGAAGCTCGACCATCTGGTGGTGCAGGATATCTTCCTCACGGAAACCGCGTTCCACGCCGATGTGGTGCTGCCGGCCTCGGCGTGGCCGGAGAAGGCGGGCACGGTTACCAACACCAACCGACAGGTGCAGATGGGGCGCGCCGCCCTGAAGCCGCCAGGCGATGCGCGTCAGGATTGGTGGATCACCCACGAGATCGCTCGGCGTCTGGGCCTGCCCTGGCAGTACGAGGGGCCGGCGGACATCTTCGCCGAAATGGCCTCGGTCATGCCGTCTCTCGACAACATCACTTGGCAACGTCTCACCGAGGAAAGCGCGGTCACCTATCCCTGCGGCGGGCCGGATCGGGCCGGCGACGAGATCGTCTTCACCGACGGCTTCCCCACCCCGAGCAAGCGCGGCAAGCTGGTCCCGGCCAGCCTCATCGCTCCGGATGAATTGCCGGATGAAGACTACCCGCTGATTCTGAGCACCGGCCGCCAGCTGGAGCATTGGCACACGGGCGCCATGACTCGGCGCGCCGGTGTGCTCGATGAAATCGAGCCGGAGGCGGTCGCCACCCTGTCGGCGCAATCCCTCGGCAAACTGCATATCGCGCCCGGCGATCCCATCCGCGTGAGCACTCGGCGCGGCGCCATCGAATTGAAGGCGCGGGTGGACGATGCGGTTCCGGACGGCATGGTGTTCATCCCGTTCTGCTACGCCGAAGCCGCCGCCAACATACTGACCAATGCGGCTCTCGACCCGGTCGGCAAGATTCCCGAATTCAAATTCTGCGCCGCGCGGGTGGAGGCGGCGGGCTGATTCCGGCGCGGGCGCAGACTCGGCATGATCGGTACATGAAGGCAATCCTGCTGAACGGTTTCGGCGGCGCGGAGAAGATGGTTTTCGCCGACGCCGAGCGCCCGGTGGCCGCCGCCGGGCAGATTCTCATCCAATCTGCGGCGACCTCGGTCAACCGGCCCGATGTGGTGCAACGCGAAGGGCACTATGCGCCGCCCGCGGGGGAATCGGAAATTCTCGGCTTGGAGGTGGCCGGCACGGTGGCGGAGATCGGCGACGGCGTGACCGGTTGGCGGGTGGGCGATCGGGTCATGGCGCTGCTCGCTGGCGGCGGCTATGCCGAATATGCCGTCGCCCGAGCCGACCACGCCATGGCCGTGCCGGCGAACATGGATTTCCATCAGGCCGCCTGCGTGTGCGAAACCTACCTGACCGCGTATCTGAACCTCTTCCTGATTACCGGCTTGGAGAACGCGCAGAGCGTGCTGCTACACGGCGGCGGCGGCGGCGTCAACACCGCCGCCATACAACTCTGCCGGCAACTGGCTCCGCACTGCGTCATCATCGTTACCGCCTCCAGCGGCAAGGTGGCGCGGGTACAGCAACTCGGCGCGCACCACGTGATCGATTATCGAAGCGAGTCGTTCGCCGAGCGGGTGCGGGACATCACCGGCAAACTCGGCGTAGATGTGATTCTCGATCACATCGGCGGCCCCTATCTGCCGGACAACATGCGCTGCCTCGCGGTCGGCGGCACGCTGATGCTGATCGGAGTGATGGGCGGCGCCACGGCGGAACTCAACCTCGCCCTCGCTATGGTCAAGCGTCAACGGATAATCGGCTCGGTGCTGCGTTCCCGCCCGCCCGCGGAGAAGGCCGCCCTCATCGCCCGTTTCGCCGAAACGGTGCTGCCGTTGATGGCGGACGGTTCGATCGTGCCGCTGATATCCGAGGTGTATCCGCTGGCGCAGGCGGCGCAGGCGCACGGCGCCATGGAGGCCGGCAGCCACTTCGGCAAGATCGTGCTCGCCGTGAGCGAGACGGGCGGCGGGACATGAACACGCTGGTATTCGACATCGAAACCGTGCCGGACACGATCAGCGGTAGCAGGTTGTACGATCTCGACGGCCTGTCCGAGGAAGACATCGCCCGCGCCATGTTCGCCAAGCGGGTGCAGAAGACCGGCGGCTCGGACTTCCTGCCGCTGCATCTCCACCGCATCGTGGCCATATCGGCGGTGTTGCGAAGGGGCAAACACGTCAAGGTAGAGTCGTTTGGCCGCGAGGATTCGTCAGAAGGGGACTTGATCTCCCGTTTTTACGGCGTGATTGATCGCTGCAAACCAACTCTGGTCAGCTGGAACGGCGGCGGTTTCGATCTGCCGGTGTTGCACTATCGCTCGCTGCTGCACGGCGTGCCCGCCGCGCACTATTGGGAGAGCGACTACCTCAACCGTTTCCACTGGCGGCACATCGACCTGATGGACGTGCTCGCCGGATTCACCCCGCGCGCCAATGCGCCGCTGGACGAGATCGCCGTGATGCTCGACTTCCCCGGCAAACCGGGAATGCACGGGTCGGAAGTGTGGGACGCCTATCTGGCCGGCGGCATACGCAAAATCCGCCACTACTGCGAAACCGATGTGCTCAACACCTATCTGGTCTATCTGCGCTGGGAATTGGTGCGCGGCAATCTGACCGACGAATCGTTCGAGCTGGAATGCGCCTTGCTCAAGAAGTGGCTCGGTCAATCCGGGCAGGAACACTTGCTCGAATTCCTCGGCGCCTGGGAAGAGGCGGAACAGGGGGAATTGCCGGACTCCGACTCCGACTCCGACTCCGAAGAGATCGTCTGAGCGCCATGGCGTTGGCGCAATCGAGGGTCGAGGAATTCGCCCGCGACGGCGCGGGGGTGGTCGAGGTCGAGGGCAGGGCGTATTTCATCGACGGCGTGTTGCCGGGGGAGGTGGTGGAATTCGAGATGCGCAAGAAACGGCGGGGGAAATTCTCGAGCCGCCTCACGCGAATCATCCAACCTTCCGCCGATCGGGTCGTGCCGCGTTGCGAGTATTTCGGGGTATGCGGCGGCTGCGCCCAGCAGCATATCGAACCGGCGGCGCAACTGGCCTTCAAGGAAAAAGCCCTGTTCGACGCGTTGGCGCAAAACGCCAAAACCCTGCCGGAGAACCGATTGCGGCCCATCTGCGCCCCCATCTGGCACTACCGCCGCAAGGCGCGCGCGGGAATTCGCCATGTGCCGAAGAAGGGCGGAATTCTGGTGGGTTTTCGCGAGCGCAACAGCAGTTACATCACCTCGCTGATGAGTTGCGCCACCCTCGATGCCGGGTTGTCCGAGTTGTTGCCGGGGCTGCACGAATTGCTACAACGGCTCAGCTGCCCCGAGCGGATTCCGCAGCTCGAGATGGTGGCGGCGGACAATGCGCTGGCGCTGGTACTGCGCCACTTGCAACCGTTATGCGATGCGGATCGGGCGCTGTTGCGGGAGTTCGCGCGGCGCGAGGGGGTGCAGTTTTTTCTGCAGCCGGGCGGGCTCGACACGGTCGCGCCGCTCTGGCCCGAATCCCCGCAGCCGTTGTATTACCGCTTGGACGACTACGATCTGCAGATGGAATTCGCGCCGACGGATTTCATTCAGGTCAACGGGCCGGCCAACGAGCGGATGATCGCACTGGCTATGGGTTTGTTGGCACCGGCGCCGGGGGACGATATTCTCGACCTGTTCTGCGGCCTCGGCAATTTCACCCTGCCCATCGCGCGCAGCGGGGCGCGGGTGCTCGGCGTCGAGGGGGAGGCCGGGTTGGTCGATCGGGGGCGGGAGAATGCCGCGCGCAACGGCTTGGCGAATGCCGCCTTCGAGGTGGCGGATCTTCACCAGCCCACGGCGCTTGGGCGGAAATTCGAGAAAGTCTTGCTCGACCCGCCGCGATCCGGCGCGGTGGATGTGGTCAAGCACTTGATTCCCGAAATCGACCCGCGCGTCATCGTCTACGCCTCGTGCAACCCGGCCACATTTGCCCGGGACGCCGGCATTCTGACTCACCTGCACGGCTACAAAATGACCCACGCCGGCGTGATCGACATGTTCCCGCACACCGCGGGCATCGAGTCCATGGCGCGGTTTGAGAGGGAAGGGTGAGCGGCGGGGGGGCCTCCGAAGGGCGGAATCAAGCCATTTTCGAGATCGTAACTACTAATTTTGACATTTGTTGACAGCAGATTGACATTTACTCTACAATCCGGTTTCCCGCACCAACTACTAATTTTGACATTTGTTGACAGCAAATTGACATTTGGCTTCTGGGGCTTCCGATTGAAACCGGATACCCCCTTGCGAGCACCGACAAAGATGAAAATTCCACCTTCACCGCCGCCTTTTTCCGTTTCCGAGGATCTGAAGTCCGCGATGCTTCGCTACACCAAGGCATCTTCCTCATTTTCCGCGGTGGATGAAAACGGACGTTACTTGCACTGGGATGAAGCTCGCCATCGCCCCCCATCGGGCGGGTTGGACGCCGAGGAATACTGGCGTTTTTTGAAGATCGCGCGCAAAACCACCTACAAAAAACTCCCGCTTCGACAAAACAACGGCGACGGCTTCGTGTTTTGCCCGATCGACAAACTGCAAGCGTTCTGCCACGAAATCGACAAAGACGCGGCGGGCCGGTTGGCGACTCCCGATGAAACCGGCAGCTCTCATGGACACAACGAACGTTATCTCGTTCATTCCCTCATGGAGGAAGCCATTCATTCCAGTCTGCTCGAAGGCGCCTCGGTTACCCGGCGAGACGCGCGCAAAATGCTGAAGGAGGAACACCAGCCGAAGAATACCGACGAGCGGATGATCGTCAACAATTACCGAGCCATCTCGCGCATCCGAGGGCTCATCGACAAACCGCTCACCGTGCCAATGATCTGCGAACTGCATCGGATTTTGACCGAAGGCACGATGGATGAATCCGACTGCGGGCGCATTCGCTCAAACGATTCAAGCGACCCGAATTTCGGCGTTTACGACGATCGCGACAACACCCTGTTATACCGCCCGCCCGCGGCGCGCGATCTGCCGTCCGCCTTGCGCGACCTGTGCGATTTCGCCAACGAGAAAACGCCCCGTCATGCGAACGCGAACGCGGACGAGGGCGTAACCGGTTTCCTGCATCCGGCATTGCGAGCCATCATCGTGCATTTCCTGCTCGCCTACCTGCACCCGTTCACGGATGGAAACGGGCGAACGGCGCGCGCCCTGTTCTATTGGCGCATGCTGAAGAGTCGGTATTGGACGCTGGAATATATTTCCATTTCCGAGGCGATTCGCCGAGCGCCGGCGAAATACAGCCGCGCATTCCTGTACACAGAGACCGACGAGGGCGACCTGACTTATTTCCTGCTGCATCAAGCCGCCGTCATCCAAAAGGCTATGCAATCGTTCCAACGATTCGTCGAGCGCAAGCGCAAGGAATTGCGCAACATCCAAAACATCTTGTCCGCCGCGTCCACCCGCCAGCACTTCAACACGCGCCAACTGGAACTGCTGGCCCATGCCGCGAAGAATCCGGACTTCGCCTACACCATACAAAGCCACCGGAAACGACAAAACATCAGCTACCAAACCGCGCGCACCGACCTGCTTGCCCTGGAGCAGGCGGGATTGCTGCAACAGGTGAAGTCCGGCAAGAAATTCCTCTTCGCCGCCCCCACCGACCTCGAGGAAAAAATCCGCTCGCTACCGCGCTCGCGTTCGCGCTGACCCCCGAATCACCCCTAAGACTGGAATTCCCCGCGAAAATCGGCGACGATTACCGTATCCTTTTCCACCGAACCCGATCCACCGGAGGCAATCATGGGCTGGCAGAACAAAATCGCGAGAGTGAATCTCACCGACGGCAGCATCTCCACCGAGCCGTTGAATCTCCAATGGGCCGAGGAATACCTCGGCGGTCGCGGCCTCGGCAGCAAGTATCTGTGGGAAGAGATGGATCCGGCGGCGGATCCCGAAGGCCCCGAAAACACCCTGATCTTCGCCACCGGCCCGTTGACCGGCACCATGGCCTCGACCAGCGGGCGCTATACGGTGATCACCAAGGGCCCCCTCACTGGCGCCATCGCCTGCTCCAACTCCGGCGGCAAATTCGGCGCCGAGCTCAAATACGCCGGCTACGACATGCTCATCATCAAGGGGCGCTCCGCGAAGCCGGTGTATCTGTGGATACACAACGATCGCCTCGAATTGCTGCCGGCGGATGAAATCTGGGGGCAGAGCGTGTGGCAGGCCGACCACTGGCTGCGACAGCGCCACCAGCATCCCCTGTTGAAGGTCGCCGCCATCGGCGTGGCCGGCGAGCGGGGGGTGAAATACGCCTGCGTGATCAACGACTTGCACCGCGCGGCCGGGCGCTCCGGAGTCGGCGCGGTGATGGGCAGCAAGAATTTGAAGGCGATCGCCGTGCGCGGCAGCATCGGCGTGCAGGTGGATGCGCCGGAGCGATTCATGGACGCCGTCGGCGAGGTCAACGGCGTCCTGCACGGCAGTTTGGCGCGGCGCAGATTGATGCGCTACGGCACGCTGGCGATGATGGACAACATGCAGGAATTCGGCGGCCTGCCCACCGAAAATTTCCGCAAGGTCTCATTCGGCGGCGTGGACAAGATCAACGCCCGCGCAGTCACCCTGAAAAACCGCAACGGCCACACCAACCTGCTCACCAACGCCGCCTGCTTCGGCTGCACCATCGCCTGCGGGCGCATCGCCAGAATCGATCCCAAGCACTTCAGCGTGGCCGACCGCCGGGAATACTGGGACGCTTCCGGCGGCCTCGAATACGAAACCGCGTTCGCCTTCGGCCCGGTGGTGGGGGTAGACGATCTGGACGCGCTGACCTTCGCCGGTTTCATGATGAACGAGCACGGCATGGATCCGATCTCCTTCGGCGTTACTCTGGCGGCGGCGATGGAATTGTACGAACTGGGGGTGATCGATGAGACGCACACCGACGGCATCCCGCTCAACTTCGGCAGCGCCGAGGCGCTGGTGGTGATGTCGGAAAAAACCGGGAAATATCAGGGTTTCGGACGCGACCTCGGCCTCGGCGCCAAGCGCCTGTGCGAAAAATACGGACGCCCGGAATTGGCCATGGTCGCCAAGGGTCAGGAATTCGCCGGTTATGATGGCCGCGCCATGCAGGGCATGGGCTTGGGCTATGCCACCAGCAATCGCGGCGCCTGCCACCTCAAGCACGATACCTTCGATGTGGATATGGTCGATCCCGGCACAACCGGCAAGGCGCAAGCCTGCCGCGATTCTCAGGACTTCGTCGCCATGGTCGATTCCACCGGACTGTGCCTGTTCACCACCGGCACCTGGGGCCCCGGCGAATACCGCAAGATGGTGGACGCTGCCTGTCCCGGCGACTGGTCGGAAGAGCGCCTGCGGCAAATCGGCGAGCGAACTTGGAATCTGGAGCGGCTGTTCAACCTCAAGGCCGGCCTGAGCCGCCGCGACGACACCCTGCCGCCGCGCATGTTGAACGAACCGGTGCCCTCGGGATTCGCCAAAGGCGGCGTGGTCGAGTTGGATGTATTGATTCCCCAGTACTACCAGCTGCGCGGATGGGATAAAAACGGCGTCCCCACCGCGGATACACTACAGGGCCTGAGCCTGCGCTGACGCCGCTGACGGCTACCCGTCCCCCTCGATCAAACTCTCGCTGATGCCGATGGTGTTGAAGCCGCCGTCGACAAATGTGATTTCGCCGGTAATGCCCGAAGCCAGGTCGGAGCACAGAAACGCGGCGGCATTGCCGACCTCGTCGATGGTCACCAAGCGCCCTAGCGGGGCGACCTTTTCAAAGTGCGCCGTCATCTTCCTGAAATTGCCGATGCCGGCAGCCGCCAGAGTGCGGATGGGCCCGGCCGATATGCCGTTCACCCGAATGCCCTCGGCGCCGAGGGACTGCGCCATATAGCGCACATTGGCCTCGAGACTGGCCTTGGCCAGCCCCATCACGTTATACCCCGGCATGGCGCGCTCGGAGCCGATGTAGGTGAGCGTCAGCATGGCGCCACCCCGCCCGCGCATCAGCGGCAGGGCGGCGCGCCCCAGCGCGGCGAAACTGTAGGAGCTGATTTCGTGAGCCATATTGAACCCTTCGCGGCTGACCGCGTCGAGAAATAGTCCCTGCAATTCCTCGCGGGGGGCGAAGGCGATGGAATGAACCAGCCCATCGAGGCCATCCCAAGTCGCGCCGAGATCGACGAACAGCTGCTCGATCTGCTCATCGCTGGCGACATCGCAGGGCAACACGGCCTCCGTTTCGAGTTGCGCCGCCAAGTCTTCGACTCGCGGCTTCATCTTGTCGTTGGGGTAGGTGAGCGCCAGCCGCGCCCCTTGCCCGCGCATGGCGCGCGCGATGCCCCAGGCGATCGAGCGATTGCTGGCGATGCCGGTGATCAAAACCCGTTTATCCGTCAAAAAACCCATTTTCAACCTCTTTTGCTACACTGTCTTGGAGAGTACGCGCCCGGCGTCCGGCACCGAGCGCGCGATTTTTGCGTTGCGGGTTTTACCCTATGCTCGGTGCGTTGTCAAAATCAAAATCCCATCACGGCAAAGAACGATCACCATGACAATGAAACAGAGCCCCGTGTCGGTATCGGTGCGCTACCACCCCGGATATGATCGATTGTGTCGGCAGCTGGCACGCCGACTTGGGGCGCCGCTGTTGCGCGCGGACGAGGCGGATACGGCGGACTTCCGAGTCGAGCCGAGCCGCCAGGGCCTGACATTGCATGGCCGGGCGTTGGCGCAACAGACGCCGTTGCGCATCGACTTCGACCGCCCGCGCGGGAATCGCGGCTCGGACCCATTGGTAAGAGCAATCGGGCGCCGCGCGAAAACGGTGCTCGACGCCACCGCCGGATGGGGCGCGGACGCAGCGCATCTGGCGCGAGCCGGCTATGCAGTCATCGCCGTGGAGAAACACCCCGTGGTCGCCGCCCTGCTCGTATATGCCCATGCCCGCTGCCGGGACGAGGCGCTCAGAGAGCGGCTTTCCATCATCCACGACGACAGCATCGCCTATCTGGAGGCGGCGGCGAACCACCCGCACCCGGATGTGGTGTATCTGGACCCGATGTATCCGCCCACGGCGAAATCGGCGGCGGCAAAGAAGCCGCTGACCATATTGCGAATGCTGGCGGCCCCCACGGATACCACGGACCCTGCGGACGATTGCGAACGACTATTCGAGCAAGCCTTGCGCCATGCCACTCAACGGGTCGTGATCAAGCGCCCGCGCCGCGCGCCGCCGCTGTATCCGGGGCGATCCGGCGAGATCGGCGGCAAACTGGTGCGCTTCGACATCTACAAACCGACCGCACGGTAATCCCATCGAAATTGGAATTGGAATTGGAATCGCCGAAATCCCCGCCGCTGTTCCATCATCCGCAGTTGGGAGAACCCGGCCAGCTGGTAGCCCTGAGCGGTGACGAAGCCGCCCACATCCACCGCGCTCGGCGCCTCGGTTCGGGAGATGCGGTGCACCTGACCGACGGCAACGGCAATCTGGCTCACTGCAAGTTGACATCCTGCCTGCCCCGCCCCCTCACGCTGGAATTGCAAATCGAGCGCGTAGAGAAAATACCCCGCCCCGCCGTGGAAATGGTACTGGCCGCCGCCGTCCCCAAAGGCGAGGCGCAGGCGGTTCTGCTGGACATGGCGACCCAACTGGGCGTGGCCGCATTCATCCCCCTGCGTTGCGAGCGCAGCGTGGTCGCATTCCAGCCGAGAATGCGCCCCCGCTGGCAGCGAATCATCACCAGCGCCTGCAAGCAATGCCGCCAATGCCATTTCCCCGTAGTCGAGGCGGAAATGCACCTTCCCTCCCTGCTGCAAGCCGACGCCGATACCCCAATCCTCGTCGGCGCGCGCGATGGCCTGTCGCTTTCTCGGCTCGATGGGCGCATAATTCGGGGCGCGCGAAGAATCGTGTTGCTGGTCGGCCCCGAAGGCGGGCTCAGCCGCGCCGAGTCTCGAATGCTGGCGCGCCACGGCGTGTCGAACATCGCGCTGGCCGCCCACATATTGCGAATCGAAACCGCCGCAATCGCACTGCTGGCGGTGGCCAACCAACTGATCGAACAACCCTGACCATGCCTCGCAACAATAACCGCAACCACAACCTCGTGTGGATCGATCTGGAAATGACCGGCCTCTCGCCGCGCGACGATCGCATCCTCGAAATCGCCACGGTGATTACCGACCCCCATCTCGACCTCATCGAGGAAGGCCCGGTTCTGGCGATTCGCCAATCCCTCGTGCGGCTGGCGCAGATGGATGCGTGGAATACCCGCACCCACACCGAAAGCGGGCTGGTCAATCGCGTGCGCGAATCGGAGATGGACGAGGCCGAAGCCGAGCGCCTCACCCTAGCCTTCATCGCCAAACATGTACCGAGCAACCACTCGCCCCTGTGCGGCAACTCCATCTGTCAGGATCGGCGATTCCTCGCCCGATACATGCCGCGACTCGAATCCTATCTGCATTACCGCAATCTCGATGTCAGCTCCATCAAGGAATTGCTGGTGCGCTGGCGCCCGGATCTGCTGGACGGCTTCCGCAAGAACAATACCCACCGCGCCCTCGACGATATTCGCGAGTCCATCGCCGAACTCAAATTCTATCGCAGGACTTTTCTTCGGGCCGACGCCTCAGCGTGAGTCGTCATCGGTGGGTAGCCCCGGAGTGTGAAAGTGAAATTCTCCATCGTGGTCAACGAAGGCCCCTACACCCATCAGGCGAGCGACACGGCCTATCACTTCACCCGCGCCGCCCTCGAGCGCGGCCATGAAATCCACCGCGTGTTCTTCTACCACGACGGCGTCCACAACGGCACCCGCCTGACCACCCCGCCGCAAGACGACCGCCACATCGTCAACCGCTGGTCGGAACTGGCCGGCGAACACGATCTCGATCTGGTGGTGTGCGTGGCGGCGGCTCAGCGCCGGGGCATAGTCGATGCCGCCGAGCGGCTTCGCGGCGACAAGGATGCCGACAACATCGCCACCGGCTTCCGCATCGGTGGGCTCGGCCAGCTGATCGAGGCGGGCATACAGTCCGACCGACTGATCTCCTTTGGCGATTAACCCAACCCGTAATGCCGGAAATGAACGAAAAGCGCCCCGTCAAGAAATTCATGTACATCAACCGGCGGGCACCCCACGGCAGCAACTACCCGCAGGAAGGGCTGGAAGTCGCCCTCATTGGCGCCGCCTTCGATCAGGAAGTGTCCTTAGCCTTTATCGACGACGGCGTATTCCAACTCAAGCGCGGGCAGGACACCGGCGAAATCGGCATGAAGAATTTCACCGCCGCCTTCGCCGCCCTCGGAGATTATGAGGTCAGGCGAGTTTTCGTCGAGCGGGAGTCCTTGAGCGAACGCGGCCTGACCGCGGAAGAACTGATGCCGCTGACTTATTTCGAGGAAGGGGACGAAGAGGAGCACACGCCGAAACCCCTAGTGCAAATCGTAGACGGGCGCACTCTGGCGGGCATCATCGCGCAACAAGATGTACTGCTGAATTTCTAACCATGCTGCACACCGTCAACAAATCCCCCTTCGAGAAAAACAGCCTAGACACTTGCCTGCGGCTATGCACGCCCGGCAGCCACATCCTGCTAATCGAAGACGGCGTTTACGGCGCGCTCACCGGAACCATCCACGAATCTACCGTGCGCGAAAACATGAATGAACGAAACTTGACGCTGTACGCCCTCGGCGCCGACCTCAAGGCACGCGGCATCGATTCATCTCGCTTGATCGAAGGCATCGAAGTGGTCGGCTACGGCGAATTCGTAGACCTAGCCGTGAATTGCGGCGCGGTACAATCCTGGCTGTGAGTGCCAACTCCTGAGTCCTGAGTGAAAACGCAATGCCCCTGACAGTAAACGACACAACCTACGCAACCGACAAAAACGGCTACCTAGCCAACATTGCCGACTGGAACCCCCAAGTGGCCGAAGCCATGGCCGCTTTGGACGACTGCCCGCTGACGCCGGATCATTGGGAAGTGCTGACCATCCTGCGGGAATACTACGCCCAATACGAGATCGCCCCGGCGGTACGGGTACTGGTCAAGATCATCGGCCGGCGGCTGGGGAAGGAGAAGGGTAATAGCAAATATTTGTATGAGTTGTTTCCGTACGGGCCGGCTAAGCAGGCTTGTCGGTACGCCGGGTTGCCGAAGCCGACCGGGTGTATATAATCGGAAAGACCCTTGACCTATTTCACGCAACGGAGTTGACCATGGACCCAGCCCTCGCAGCCGCACTGGTTGCCGTCATTCCGCTGGCAATCGCTCTTATTATTCTGCTGTATCTCGGCAAGTAGTCTTGCCTGTGGGCGGCGCTTGGGCGTCCGGCAATGGGCTGTACATTCTGTGCGCTGGATGCGCTCCCTCACGCCGGCAAGGTCGGTGAATTGCTCTTTTTTGGCAATAATGTCGCTTTTGAATCATTATAGGTCGCAATCAGGTATTGACAGGGGGGGGGGGGGGGGGGGGGGGGGGGGGCAGACTGGCCAACCTAGGCTCCGAAATCTGACTCCCGAAAGGGAAAATGTTATGGAAACTTACTTGTTTCGCTACCTTTTTCCGCCTCTGGCCGCTACCTTGCTGGTTGTCGCCGCTTGTGCGCCAATAGCCCAACAAGCAGTCGATAATTTTCGCACAGCAGCGGAATCGGGGGATGCGGAAGCGCAATATGTATTGGGCAATTATTATCGACACGGATCGGACGAATTTGCCCAGGATTCATTTGAAGCGATGCGCTGGTATGACAAGGCGGCGGAGCAGGAATATGATCTTGCGCAATATGAGTTGGGCTCGATATATTTTGTGGGCGAAATCGCCACCCGAAATGAAACGCATGCGATGCGCAGGTTTCGTCAGGCCGCCGAACTGGGACATTCGGACAGCGAGCGAATTGTAAAATTTCCGCGGCTTCGCGAGGCAGCAGAGCAGGGAGATGCGGAGGCGCAATTTTTGTTGGGAAAGGTATATTGCACCGGCAGTTTCTTCGGTTATTCCAGCGCGCCCGCCACCGAGGCCACACGCGAGGGGGTAACACTGATTCGTAGGGCGGCAGAGCAGGGGGATGTGGAAGCCCAATATGAATTGGGTGCAATGTACGACATGAAGTCGTGCGGCATTGTTGCCGAGAATGAGCGCGAGGCAATGCGCTGGTATTGCAAAGCGGCGATACAGGGGGATGAGCGGGCGCAAAGCCAGTTAGCGGAATACTCCCAAACCGACATTATGATTTTGGGCGAGTCGGATTCAGATTCGCCCGAATTCAAGGCTGTTGCTTTTGACTGCAACAGTTTGTAGGAGACTGTCATCGTTCCATATTCTGTGAATGAATACAATTTAACTTAACCACTGGAAAAAGCGAGGATATACCATGAAAAACCCTTTTCACATTTCTGTTTTCAAGTTGTCGTTCCCGGCCGCCGTTTTGCTAGCGACTACTGGCTGCAGTTCGATAGGCGATACGTTAAAATGGACGCTAGAACTAGCGACAGATATAGCGAAGGAAGTGGCTGAACAATCAGGTGGGAGCGTTGGAGACGCTTCGCTAGATGATGTCTATGGAAGTAGTGGGGATGCTGGCCAATATGGAAGCGGAGCAGCGCATAGTCCTAAAGACGAATCTGAAGGGTGTTTGGACGTAAAGCACAGCTATTCCCATGGAGGTGGCTTGGCGGGAAGGTGGATGATAACGAACAAGTGTAATTTCCCCGTTGCAATGTGGAATTGTTTTGTGGCGGCTGCTGGAAGAAGTGATGTTGGATGTGGCGGTACGTATCATGGTGGGCGTTATTACGATAAATTGAAGTATATTCCTGCATGGGGGAGTGATTGGATGGGTGCGGTCTCCAGTAGCGAAACCTTCACTGGTGGGATAAGGTGGGCTACTTGTGGTTCTAGTAATGCTCTTGGAGGGGACGGGTGCAATTGGTCTATCGAAGGCGGAGGCGATGAGTACAGATGTACTTATAGCCCAAACAAACTTGCTATGTGTGATTTACGGTGATGTGTGTAATCCGTTCAAATGCACCCCCAACGCCCACTCCACATGCTCCCGCACCAACTCACTCGAATGCCCCCTCCGCCCCTCCAACGCCCGAACAACCCCCTCCGTAGCAGGCGCATTCCCCAACCCCACCGCAATATTCCGTAGCCACCGCAAATACCCGATCCGCCGAATCGCCGACCCCTCGGTGCGCCGCGCAAACTCCCCCTCGTCCCATAAAAACAATTCCACCAACGAACCCCCATCCAACCCATGCCGCGCCGCGAATTCCGGTTGGCCGAGGCGGGCGTAGCGGTTCCACGGGCACACCAGCTGGCAGTCGTCGCAGCCGAAGATGCGGTTGCCTATAGCCCTGCGGAAGGGAATCGGGATGGCGCCGTGCAGTTCGATGGTGAGGTAGGAGATGCAGCGCCGGGCGTCCAGTTGGTAGGGGGAGACGATGGCGTCCGTGGGGCAGATGTCCATGCAGGCGGTGCAGCTGCCGCAGTGGTCGCCGACCGGAGCGTCCGGCGGCAGGGGTAGGTCGGTGTACAGTTCGCCGAGGAAGAACCACGAGCCGTGCCGATTGAGCAGGTTGGTGTGCTTGCCGAGCCAACCGTGGCCGGACTTCTGCGCCAGCGCCTTTTCCATGACCGGAGCGCTGTCGCAAAAGGCGCGATGGCCGAATGACCCGACCTCGGCGCGGATGCGTTCCGCCAGTTTCTGCAGTTTGCGGCGAATCACCCGATGGTAGTCCCGTCCGAGTGCGTAGCGGGCGATGTAGCCCGCCTGCGGATTGGCCAGCACGCGGCGGGCGTTTTCCATGGATTCGGGCAGGTAGTTCATGCGCACCGTGATCACCCGCACGGTGCCCGCGTGCAGTTCGCCGGGGCGGGTGCGGCGGCTGCCGTGGCGAGCCATGTAGGCCATCTCGCCGTGGAAATTCCGCTTGAGCCAGTCCCCCAAGCGCCCCTCCGCCTCGCTCAAGTCCACATCGCTGATGGCGGCATGGGCGAATCCCAGTTGGATGGCCCAAGCCTTGATCAGCTCGCTCAGTTCCCGCAGATTGCCGGAGTCGTGGAATGGGTACATGGTTTGCCGGAGTTCGGCGCGAATGAATTGTTCTCCGAGCCGATTTTCCCCTATTATCTACCATCCGTCCACGAAAGCAACCGGCTGTACGATGCCAATACATTCTGGACTCCGGATGGTTTTCCGCGAGGAACTGCACGGGGGAGCGGAATTGCAGTGAGGCGTGGGGGCGGCGGGTGTTGTATTTTTCTAGGTAATCCAACAGGCGCTGGTTGAAAGCAACGCGGTCGGTGAGTAGCAGGTCTTCCTCGTAATCCACGAAATCCTCCTGAATGGTGCGGTTGAAGCGTTCCACGATGGCGTTCATTTTAGGCGATCTCGGATAGGTGTATGCGTGCGTCCAGCCCCTTTCTTTCGCAAACTGGTCGAACGCCCCGGCGAACTCCGAGCCGTTGTCGGTCAGGACGTTCTCAATGGGAAACGGAAACATCGCTTCGACCAATTCGGCGAATCGGGCGGCGTTTTTACTCGATGCGCTTTCGGGGCAGATGGCCACAGACAAGCGGGTGGCGTGGTCGATGGCAACGATCAGGTATCGCCGCACGCCATCTATGTGCCGCACAATGGTGTCGAAGGCAACGCAACGGCCGGGGATGGTGGTGCGCCGGATGGCGCGGCTAAGTCGTTGTTTTATCTGGCGTGTGAATGCTTTGAGCCGGCCGTAGCGGGTGATATTCGCCGGAGCGATGCGCAGTCGATCCGGCTGGTCGGCGATGATGCGTCCGAGGGTGCGAGCGCTTGGGCATTTCATCCTGTTTTCCGCGCACCACTTAGCCAGATGCACGCGCAGGGCTTCTCCGGCGATATTGGGAAACTCGCGGCGCAACTTTCGCATTTGCTCAATCAGGGCGCGCGGATAATTGCGCCGCCGCACGCGAAGCGGCTTGGTAGTGCGATTGGTGAGCGCCGCCACGCCGCCCTGCTGATACGCCTTGCGCCACGCATACAGCGTGCTGCGACTGACCTGAAAGGCCGTCATAGTTGCGTGAATGTCGTGTTCGCGCCATACTTCGAGGGCGCGGAGTTTGACTTCGGTCGACTGGCTCATGTGTGCCTCCTTCATTCCCAAAGAAGCAACATGATACATCCCGCGCACGCGGAAGCCGACACGCTGAATCAGCATGTCGGCTTCCCTTTTTCCGACAGCCAAAAGTCCAGAATGTTTCTGGCATTATGCACCGGCCATGTATGATCCAGCCGCCTGCGGGGAACTCCCTGATTTTCACCGCCTACACAGACATGACGCCGCCCTCGTTCTCGCCAACCCCAACCAAGTGCGCCGCCCCGAGGCGATGAGCTAGCCCGTGTCCAACCCGCCCCCCACCCCCGCCGCACCGCGCCCCGAAGCGCTCTACGGGGCGACCCAGATGCGGCAAATCGACCGCACCGTGATCGAGCAACACGGCATACCCGGCATCACCCTCATGCGCCGCGCCGGAGAGGCGGCGTTCCGGCAGATCATGGCGCGTTACGCCGCCATCGACCACTTGGTGGTGGTGTGCGGGCTCGGCAACAACGGCGGCGACGGCTATGTGGTGGCCAGTTGCGCCCATCGAATCGGCATCCGCGTAACCGCGCTGGCATCCGCCCCGCCCGCCACTGAGTGTGCTGCCACGGCGGCGCGGGATTACCGCCAGCTGGGCGGCACGATATGCGAAGGCGACCTTAGCTCGTTGAGCCCGCTGGCCAGTGCCGCCAGTGCCGACTTGGTGGTAGACGCCCTGTTCGGTACCGGCCTGAGCCGTGCCCCGCAAGGCACCGCCGCCGACTTGATCCGCCGGATGAATGCGGCGGCCACTTCGGGTTGCCCGCTGGTGTCTCTCGACATGCCCTCGGGCCTGCACAGCGACACCGGCGCGGCGTTCGACCCGTGCGTGGCGGCGCATCTCACCATCACCTTCATCGGCCTCAAGATCGGATTGTTCACCGGTCGGGGGCGCAGTCACGCCGGTGAAATCGTCCTCGAAGACCTGCACATCCCGGCGGAAGCCCGACACGCGGTGGCGCTGAGCGCCCGTCTCATCCAGCCGCCCGTGCTGGAGAAACGCGCGCGCGACATGCACAAGGGCGAGGCCGGTCGCCTCCTCGTGGTCGGCGGCGACGGCGGCATGATGGGGGCGGCGCTGTTGGCCGGAGAAGCGGCGTTGCGCTGCGGCGCCGGGTTGGTCACCGTGGCCGGCACGGCGGCGCACTTGGATTTCGCCGCCCGCCACCGCCCGGAATTGATGAGCGCCGATGCGGAGCGGCTTCCGTTGGAGGACGCGGACGCCGCCGATGTAATCGTACTCGGACCCGGCCTCGGCCAGTCCGAGTGGAGCGAACGGATATTCACGAGATTCATCGACTGTAAGGCGCCGCTGGTGGTGGACGCCGACGGCCTCAACTGGCTGGCGCGAATCTCGCCTGGGCCCCGCCGCCGCCCGAATTGGGTGCTCACGCCCCATCCCGGGGAGGCGGCGCGACTGCTGCAATGCACCGCCGCCGAAATCGAGGCCGACCGGCTGCGGGCGGTGCGGGAAATTCAGGCGAAATTCGGCGGCGTGTGCATACTCAAGGGCGCCGGTACGCTGGTGGCCGATGCGGACGGCGGGATGTTCCTGTGCGATCGCGGCAATCCGGGCATGGCCACCGCCGGCATGGGCGATGTGCTGTCCGGCGTGGTCGGCGCGCTCGTCGGGCAGGGCTTGCCGCTGAGCCAAGCGGCCAGCGCCGCAGTGTGGTTGCACGCGAGCGCGGCGGATGCGGCGGCGCGGCGGTTGGGGGAGAGGAGTTTGCTGGCGCGGGATGTCATCGACCATTTGCCGCAGATCATCCGGCAGGTCGAGCCCTTCTGACCGAATCGCGGCGAAATGCTAGAATCCCGTCCACCGATTTGCGGCACAGTCGGCGCAGCAACCCACTTCGCCTTGTGCCGACGCCGACAACCCGGAGCAACACGCTGATGCAATCCTTCGACATACCCACGGAAGCCGCCATGCTTGCGCTGGGCAACGGCTGGGCGAGCCGCCTCGCCGATGGCGACGGCGCCGTGGTGTTCCTCGACGGCGATCTCGGCGCTGGCAAGACCACGTTGGTGCGCGGAATTCTCGGCGGTTTGGGCCACGGCGGGGCGGTGCCCAGCCCGACCTACACTTTGGTCGAGCATTATTCGCTGGCGCGGCGGGAGATATACCATTTCGACTTGTATCGACTGGCGCAGCCGGCCGAGCTGGAGATGATCGGATTGCGCGATATGCTCAATTCATCGCCGCTTCTTTTGGTGGAATGGCCGGAACGCGGCAAGGGGCGGATGCCGACGCCGCATTTTCAGGTGGAAATTCGCCATCGCAGCCGGGGGTCGGGGCGTCAGGTGCGGGTTCGCGCCGCCGATGGAGTAGGGGGGTTGCCGGGGCCATGTTGAATATGCGTCGCCTAACCCATCCGAGCCGCCTGCTATGGATCGCACTCCTATTCGGATTGGGCCTGCAAGGCTGCGCCCCCGGCACCACCCGGCTCGCGGCGGTAACGGGCGATTTCACGGCGGCGGCAGGCGGCACCGCCACCATTCAGGACATCCGCATGTGGCACGCCCCCGAGCGTTCGCGCATCGTCTTCGACATGGATCGGCAGGCGCCGTTCAATGTATTCGATCTGGCCAGTCCCGATCGGGTGGTGATCGATCTGACCGATGTGCGAATGCGCGCCGCGCTGCCGAAGGCGAATGCGGTCGGGCAGTTCATCCAGCGAATTCGTCAGGGGTCTCCGCAAACGAACACCAAGCGGCTGGTGTTCGACCTGAAGCAGCCGGTTCGGTACTCCGTGCAAATGCTCAAACCCAGCGGTCGCTATCAATATCGGCTGGTGGTCGATTTCCAGCCCGTCGGCGGCGCAGCGACGCCCAAGTCCAGGCCCAAGTCCAAATCCGAATTGCTGATTCTGATCGACCCGGGGCACGGCGGCGAGGATCCGGGCGCCGTCGGCAAGCGCACCTACGAGAAAATCGTGGTACTGCAGATCGCCAAGAAACTGAAAGATCGCATCGACCGCCGCCCGGGCCTGCGCGCCGAGCTGACGCGCGCCGGCGACTACTACATCTCCCTGCGCCAACGCACGCGCATCGCGCGCCGCCATCAGGCCGACCTGTTCATCTCGGTGCACGCCGACGCCTTCACCAAAACATCGGTGCGCGGCGCCTCGGTGTATGCCCTGTCCCAGCGAGGCGCTTCCAGTGAAAAGGCGAAGTGGCTGGCCAACAAGGAAAATGCCTCCGACCTGCTCGGCGGCGCCACGCTGGCGGACAAGGACAATCAGCTGGCCGGAGTATTGTTGGATTTGTCCATGAGCAATACCGTCAACGAGTCCATTGATTTCGGGCGGAAGGTGCTGGCCGAGTTGAAGAAAATCGGCCCGGTGCACTTCGAGCAGGTGGAGCAGGCCGGTTTCGCCGTGTTGAAATCGCCGGACATCCCGTCTATCTTGGTGGAAACCGCCTACATCACCAACCCACATGAGGAGAAACTGTTGATGAGCGCCGCCCACCAGAATCGCATCGCCGCCGCCATCGTCGCCGGCATCGAGAAATATGTGTCGGAGAACCGCAGCCGATATGCCACCCGCTGATCCATCCACGAAACCATCCGCCGAGCGCCGCGCCGCCATCATCCAGCTCGACGACCGGCTGATCAACCAGATAGCCGCCGGTGAGGTGATCGAGCGCCCGGCGTCGCTGTTGAAGGAACTTCTGGAGAACAGCATCGACGCCGGTGCCACGCAAATTCAGGTACACGCCGAGCGCGGCGGCCTCAAGCGCATCGCCGTGCGCGACAACGGCATTGGCATCCCGCAAGGGGAATCTCGCCTCGCCCTGTCGCGCCACGCCACCAGCAAGCTGACCTGCGCCGATGACCTGTTCAATGTGGCCACCCTCGGTTTTCGCGGCGAGGCGCTGCCGAGCATCGCCGCGGTCTCCCGGCTTACCCTGACTTCCCGCACCGCTCAGGATTCCACGGCATGGCAGGTAACCTGCCACGGCGGCGGCGAAGTCTCCGAATCTCGCCCGGTGCCGCATCCGCCCGGCACCACGGTGGAGGCCACCGACCTGTTCTACAACACTCCGGCGCGGCGAAAATTCCTGCGCGCCGAGCGCACCGAGCTGCGCCACCTCGACGACACGGTGCGGCGAATCGCTCTGAGCCGCGCTCAGCTGGACATCAGCCTCACCCACGACGGCAAGGAAGTGTTCCATGCCCGATCGGCGCGCGCGCCGGACGAACTCACCCAGCGCATCGGCAGCATCTGCGGCAGCGCCTTCGCCGAGCAGAGCGTACATTTCGAGGACGAGGCGGCACCGGCGCGCCTGCGCGGTTGGATGGGCTTGCCGACCTTCTCCCGTAGCCGCCGCGACCTGCAGTATTTCTTCGTCAACGATCGGGCGGTGCGCGACAACCTCATCGCCCATGCGGTGCGGCGCGCCTACGACGATGTTCTCTACCACGGACGCCATCCGGCATTCGTGTTGTACCTAGAAATTCAGCCGAATCTGGTGGATGTGAATGTGCATCCGGCCAAGAACGAGGTGCGCTTCCGCGACAGCCGCGCGGTGCACGACTACATCTACCGCACCCTGCATCGCGTCATCGCCTCGCTGACTCCGGGCGAGAGCAAAGTGCGCCTGCCGACTCCGGAAGCCGCCTATTCCCTGCCCGCCGCCGCCGCCCGCCACGGCGGATTCGGCACTGCGGCGGCGCAACGCAACCTGCGCACGACCATGGCCGCTCAGATGGAGGGCTATCAGGCGCTCCATCCCCCCGCCGACTCCTCGCAGGACGTCGACCAAGTCGAAGATGCCGAGCTGCCGCCGATGGGTTACGCGCTGGCGCAGTTGAAGGGCGTCTACATTCTCGCCGAGAACCGAGACGGCCTGATCATGGTGGACATGCACGCCGCCCACGAGCGCATCACCTACGAAACCCTGAAGCGGCAAACCGAGGCGAAATCCACCAGCAGCCAGCCGCTATTGGTGCCGCTGAACATCATCGTCAGCCGCCCCGAGGCCGAGGCCGCTGAGCAGTTCGGCGACAATTTCGCCGCCCTCGGATTCGATCTCGACCGCATGGGCGAAGAACAGCTGGTGGTGCGGGCGGTGCCGGAGTTGTTGATTCGAGCCGACATCGAGACACTGGTGCGCGATGTGTTGTCGGATTTGCTCGAGCACGGCAGTAGCGATCGCATCACCAACGCCCAGCACGAAATTCTCTCCAGCGTCGCCTGCCACGGCTCGGTGCGGGCGAACCGGCGGCTGACTCACGCGGAAATGAACGCCCTGTTGCGGCAGATGGAGCAGGTGGAGCGTTCCGGGCAGTGCAACCACGGACGCCCCACTTGGATGGGCGTGTCGTTGCCGGAGATCGACAAGTGGTTCATGCGCGGGCGGTAGGGGGCGGCTGACTTTCATCGTCGCCGCCGCTGTCTCCGCCTGCCATCTTGCGCGCCAACTCGGCCAGCTGCTGCGGCGTGTTGGCCGTGGCGAACATATCCCTATCCTCGGCGAAATCCACCGTGGCGAAATCGTGTCGGGCGTGCCATCTATCGATCTTGCGTTCGCCGCCGCGCAGAAATTCGGCGAGACTGTCGGCGAGGTCGCGGTGGATGAGGGAATGAACCGGCTGCGGGCGCTCGCCGTCGTGGGCGACCGCGAGGAAAACATCCTCCGCCTCGGCGGCGGCCAACATTCGCCGGGCATAGTCGGCGTTTACGAAAGGGCCGTCGCACGGCAGAGTCAACAGCCACGGATGCGCCGCCGCCAGCAGAGCGGCGTGCATGCCGGCGAGGGGTCCCTGATAGTCGCTCAGTTCGTCCTCGACCACTCGGTAGCCCAGCCGCCGATAATTTCCCACATTGCGATTGGCGTTGATCAGCACCTCGGCCACCTGCGGCGTCAGCAGGCTGCACGCCCGCGCCGCCAGCGGTTCCCCTAGAAAGGGCAACAGCCCCTTGTCCACGCCGCCCATGCGAATCGCCCGCCCGCCGGCGAGTACCACCGCGCTCACGTCGGTTGTAGCTGCGGCCACCCCGCCAGTGCTAGCGCGCGGCATTCCCCGTACTCGTCCCGCTGGGGCGATTGCGCGTGGTCAGCGGGGTCACATTGGCGGGTAGCGGCGCAGATTGGGTGGGGAGCAGTTTGCCGCGGTCGAGAGTCAGGCGGTGGTCGATGAGTTCGTGGAATATCTCGTGGTTGTGGCTGGAAATCATGAGGGCGACGCGGGCGTTCTTGAGGCGCTTCAACAGAGCCACGGTGCGCGTTTGGGACTCCCGATCCATGTTGGCGATGGGTTCGTCCAGCAGCAGGAATTTCGACTGCCGCAGCCACGCGCGGGCGAGGGACACCCGCTGCTTTTCGCCGCCGGAGAGGGTTTTCGCGCACTCTCCGGCGAGGCCATCGAGCTGCGCCCATTCCAGCGCCTGACGGATTTTCTTGCGGCGTTGCAGTTTCGGCATGGTTCGCGGTAGCGCCAGCGCCAGATTGCGCACCACATTGCCGTCGAACATGTACGGTTGCTGGTGCAGGTACATCACTTCCCGCTGCAGTTTTCTGCGGCATTTCCCCCAGGGAATTTTCCCCGCGCCGAAATCCACCAAGCAACGCGCCGGCGCCGTCAGGCCGGAGAGGATGCGCAGCAAGGTGGTCTTGCCCGAGCCGTTTTCGCCGGACAGCAAGGTGGCGTTGCCGCCTTCGAGGGACAGCGACAGGCCGTCGAGCAGATGCCGCCGGTGGAAGAACTGGTGAATTTCGCGGTAGTGGATTTCGCTGAGAGTGCTGAGAGCGTTCATGCCGCAAGCTTCCCACGCCCTTGAAAATACTGCAACGACATGTTGAGTAGAAAGGCCAGAAGGAGCAGCACGATGCCGAGGGCGATGCCCTGCGAGAAATTGCCCCGGCTGGTTTCCAGCGCGATGGCGGTGGGGATGTTGCGGGTGTGGTGCAGGATATTGCCGCCCACCATCATCGACGCCCCCACCTCGGCGATGATGCGCCCGAATCCCGCCAGAATCGCCGCCAGCAGCCCGAAACGCACTTCCCCGACCACCATGAAAAAGGCGCGCAACGGCGAAATTCCGAGGGTGCGGGCGGTTTCCCAAGCGCGCTGATCGGCCGCCTGAAACGCCGCGTGGCTCATGGAGACGAGGATGGGGAACGACAATATGATCTGGGCGAGCACCATGGCCGATTGGGTGAACAGCAGCCGCCACTCGCCGAGGGGCCCCTGCCGCGACAACAACAGATAGACGGTCAGGCCGACCACCACCGCCGGCAGGGACAGCAGCGTGTTGAACAGGGAAATCAGCAGCCGCCGACCGGGAAAGGCGAGGTGCGCCAGCAGAAATGCGGTGAGCAGGGCGGGGGGGATGGCGATGGCGATGGCGCTCACGGAGACGCGAAAGGAAATGCCGATGATTTCCCACAATTCGCCGTCTCCCCGTAGGAGCAGCAACAGGGCTTGCCAAGTCGCATCGCCGAGGGATTGCATCAGTCGTTGCCGTCGTTGTCGTTGTCGGTGGCGGCGGTTGGCGTGAACAGGCGGCTGCCGGCGACCGTGTATGCGCCGATGGCGGCCTGCCCGCGAGGGGAGGCGAGCCAGTCGATGAGGGCGACGGCGCCCGCGATGTTGGTGCGGTGGTGCTTCGGATTGACCGCCATCACGCCGTAGGGATTGCGCAGGGACTCGTCGCCCTGATAGAGCAATGCCAGCGAGGTTTGCGCTTCGAGGTAGATCCAGGTTCCCCGATCGATCAACAGATACGCCTGCAATTCATCCGCAACTTGTAAACTCTTGCCCATGCCCTGACCGGTTTCCAGACGCCGTGAGCCGAAATCCACCACGCCGGCTCCGGCCTGCTGCCACAGGGCGAGTTCCTTCAGATGGGTGCCGGATTCGTCGCCGCGCGAGACGAATCGGCTTTCGCTGCGGCGCACTCTGGCGAAGGCGTCCGCCGCCGAGGTCGCTTGGCGCACTCCGGCGGGGTCGTTGTTCGGCCCGACCACCACGAAGTCGTTGAACATGACTCCTTTTCGGTGGACGCCGTGGCCGCGCTCCATGAAGCGCCGTTCGCGCTGGGGGGCGTGCACCAGCAGCACATCCACATCGCCGTTTTCCCCCAACCGCAGGGCGCGCCCGGTGCCCACGGAAATGACCTGCACCGCATAGCCGCTGTCTCGCTCGAATTGCGGTAGGAGGCGATCCAGCAGGCCGGAGTTGTCGGTGCTGGTGGTGGTCGCCAGCCGCACCAGATGACTCTCCGCAAAGGCACCGACGCTGGCCAACAGCAGCGCCAGCGCCGCCGCCATCGCTAGCGGCACGGCGTTGCCGCGAGTGCGTGGGTATTTCATCGGCGTTGCGGCGGCACGCGCAGGGGGGATGGGTGGGCGTTTCCCCACGGCTCAGCCGCTGTTGCGCATTCCCGCGGCGATGCCGTTGATGGCGATCAGCAGGGCGTCCTCGACCTCCCCCGGCGCGCCGTTGCGCACCCGCGACAACAATTCCACCTGCAGCAGATTCAGCGGGATCACGTAGGTGTTGCGCACATCCACCGAGCGCCGAACCACCGGCTCGTTTTCCAGCGGGATGCGGTGGCCGGTGATTTCCAGCAGTAGGCTGACAGTCTGTTGGTACTTCTCCCGTAGGAGGTCGCCCAGCGGTTGCAGCGGCGCGCTCACCAGCCGGTCATCGTAGATGGCCGACACATTGGGGTTGGCCTTGGAGAACACCATTTCGATGGAGTCCAGCGTGGCGCGGAAGAACGGCCAGTTTTCCCGCATTTCCATGAGTACATCCCGATCGCCGCGCGCCCGCGCCTGTTGCAGCGCGTTGCCGACGCCCAGCCAGGCGGGCAGCATCAGGCGCGTCTGCGTCCACGCGAATATCCACGGAATGGCGCGCAAACTGCCGATGTCGCCGCCCTTGCCGCGATGTGCCGGGCGGCTGCCGATCTTCAGTTTGCCCAATTCCTGCTGGGGGGTGGCCAAGCGAAAATACGCGGCGAAATCGGCGTGTTGGCGGACGATGCCGTGAAATTCCGCAAGAGCGTCCTCGGACAACTGGGAAATCTGCCGACGCCAAGCCTCGGCGGGCGCCGGCGGCGGCGTCAGAGTGGCTTCCAGCACCGCGCCGATATACCCCTGCAAGGTCTCCTCGGCCATGCCGGACAGTCCGTACTTGGCTTGAATGACTTCCCCCTGCTCGGTAACCCGCATGGAGCAGTTCACCGACCCCGGCGGCTGAGAGTGAATCGCCTGACGCGCCGGCCCGCCGCCGCGCGCCACGGTACCGCCGCGCCCGTGGAACAAGGTCAGCGCGACTCCGTGCTTGGCGAAGGTCTCGACCAGCTCCGCCTGCGCCTGATAGAGGCCCCAGGCGGCGGACAATATGCCTGCGTCCTTGGCCGAGTCGGAATAGCCGATCATGACCTCCTGACGATCGCCGATGTGCCGCCGATACCAGTCTATGCTGAACAGCCGATCCATGCACTCGGCGGCACCGCGCAGGGCGTTGAGCCGTTCGAACAGCGGCACCACGCGCAATGGCCGCTGCACCCGGCATTCCTTCTGCAGCAGTTCAACGGCGAGCACATCGGACGGGCGCGCCGCCATGGAGATGATGTAGGCGCCGAACGATTCCGCATTTTCCGCCGCCAACATGCGAAATGTCGCCAGCACCTCCGCGGCCTCGTCGCCGGCTTCTCCGGAGGCGGGGAAGGTCGAGGGGATGAGCGGCCGATTGCTGTTCAACTCCCGCACCAGAAATTCCTGACGGCGGGCTTCGTCCCATTGGGCGTAGTTGCCGAGGCCGAGATATTGGGTGATGGCGTCGATGGCGGCGGTATGGTGGCTGGCCTCCTGACGGATGTCGAGTTTCAGCAGAGTCAGGCCGAATGCGTCCAGCCGCCTCAGTATGTCGGTGAGCCGCCCTTCGGCGATCATTTGCTCGCCGCATTCCACCAGCGAGTCGTGGCACAGCATGAGCGGCGCCCGCAACTGTTCCCGGCGGCTGTAGATTCCCTTGCGCGGCAAGGGCACCGGGACGCGCTTGGCGGTGTCCGGATTTTCCTCGTCGAACAGCCGCGAGTAGTACTTTACCGTGGCCTCCAATTTGCGGATCACCTTTTCCAAGAGGGCGCGATACGGCTCGGCCACATCCGCGCCGACCATCTGCCGGAGGGTCGGGCTGCAGTGGCGCATGGACAAGTCCCGCCGCAGTTGGTCGATGTCTCGCAGGAACATGCGCGCCGCCTTGAGCTTGTTCAGCAGGCATACCCGTCGGGTGACCAGCGGCGTGGTATTGGGATTGCCGTCGCGATCGCCGCCGCTCCACGAACCGAAGCGCAGCGGCACCGCATCGAGGGGCAGGCGCTGGCCGGTGTGCCGGATGAGCGCGTGATCCAGTTCCCGCAACACCTTCGGCACCACATCCCACAGGGAATCCTCGACGATCACCAAACTGGTCTTGGCCTCGTCCACCGGAGTCGGGCGCAGCCGGCGAATTTCATCCGTGGCCCACACTTCGGCGATGGCGCGATGTAGCGCCTGACGGATTTGCGCGCGTTGCAGCGCGGACAGGTCGTGGCGATCCTGCTTGGCCAGCAGATGGGCGATGCGCAGGAATTTCGAGGAAACGCTGCGGCGCACCACCTCGGTGGGGTGGGCGGTCAACACCAGATCGATGGACAATTTGCATATGTGTCGGAACAGTTCCTCGGGCTCGACGCCGCGCGCGAGCAGCTTTTGCAGCTCGGCGCCCAGGGGACTGCTGGGACTGCTGGGACTGCCGGGGCTACCGGCCTGTTCTTCCGAATCGTCTCGCTCGGCCTGCTCCTGTTGTCGCCGTTGGCGTATCTGGTGGTGTTGCTCGGCGATGTTGGCGAGGCTGAGAAACAGCGTGAAGGTGCGCGCCAGATTGAGCAGTTCCTGCGCCGGCATATCGGACAATTTGTCGATCAACCGGCGGGTGGCCTCGGTCTCCCCCATACGCATCCGCTTGGCGATGGTGCGTACCTCTTCCACCAGCTGAAAGAGGGCGTCGCCGTGTTGCTTGGTGATGGTTTCCCCGAGCAAGTCCCCCAATAGCCGAACATCCCGGCGCAACGGATCGTTTTCGTCGTCGGCGGCGAAGTCGGCGGATTCGTTTTTTTCGGCTTTCATTCGGATCGTTGGGATCGTTCGGATCGTTTCATTCATGGGATTGCGGCGGATGAGAGGGCGGCTATTTTATACGAGCCGACCCGACAAAAACCGCCGAGTTTGCGCCCGAACTCGGCAAGGCCGCCGAAATGACTGCGCGCGCCGGTGGTTGCGGGTACAATCCGCGTTTCGGGGAACCACCGACCGGCTCTAGGCCAACACCGCACCGATGCTCGCGCTCGATCAATCGAAAATACGAAACTTTGCCATCATCGCCCACGTGGATCACGGAAAATCCACGCTGGCGGATCGCTTCATTCAATTGTGCGGCGGGCTCGATGCGCGCGAAATGAAGGAGCAGGTTCTCGATTCCATGGAGCTGGAGCGGGAGCGCGGCATCACCATCAAGGCGCAAAGCGTAACCCTCGACCACACCGCCGAAGACGGCAACTCCTATCAGCTGAATTTGATCGACACCCCTGGGCATGTGGATTTCTCCTACGAGGTTTCGCGCTCGTTGCAAGCCTGCGAGGGGGCGTTGCTGGTGGTTGACGCCACGCAGGGGGTCGAGGCGCAGACTGTGGCGAATTGCTATACCGCGGTGGATCTGGGGCTGACCGTCATTCCGGTGCTCAACAAGATCGACCTGCCGGCGGCGCAGTGCGAAAGTGTCATTCGCGAAATCGAGGATGTGATCGGACTCGACGCCACCGACGCCCTGCCGGTCAGCGCCAAGACCGGCGAAGGCGTCGAGGATGTCCTGCAGCAGATCGTAACCCGACTGCCGTCGCCGAGCGGCGATCCAGAGCGCCCGTTGCGCGCGTTGGTGCTCGATTCCTGGTTCGACAATTATCTCGGCGTGGTTTCCCTCATCCGCGTGGTCGATGGCTGCCTGCGGGCGAACAAGACGCGGGTGCGGATGATGTCCACCGGCCTCGATTATCAGGTCGAGCGCATCGGCATATTCACCCCCAAGGCGGTGGATGTGGACGAGTTGCCGGCCGGGGCGGTGGGTTTCATGGTGGCCGGCCTCAAGGAGGTCAAGGCGGCGCGGGTGGGCGACACGATTACTCTGAGCCGCGAACCTGCGCAGCAGGCGCTGGATGGATTCCGCGAAGTCAAGCCGACCGTGTTTGCCGGCCTGTATCCGGCCAACAGCGCCGACTTCGAGGCGTTTCGGGTTTCCCTCGACAAGCTCGGCCTGAACGACGCGTCGCTGACCTACGAGCCGGAGTCCTCGCGCGCCCTCGGCCCCGGTTTTCGCTGCGGCTTCCTCGGCATGTTGCATATGGAAATCGTGCGCGAGCGGTTGCAGCGGGAATATCGGCTCGAGCTGATCGCCACCGCGCCCACGGTCACCTACGAATTGATCATGAAAAACGGCGAAACCCGCACCCTCGACAATCCGGCGGCGCTGCCGTCGCCGGCGGAAATCGAGATGATCAAGGAGCCGTGCATAGTCGCGCGCATTCTCGCGCCGCAGAGTCTGATCGGGCCGGTGTTGTCGCTGTGCGTGGAAAAACGCGGCATCCAGCGAAACATCCGCTATCATGGGCGTCAGGCGATGCTGGAATTCGAACTGCCGCTCAACGAGGTGGTGCTGGATTTCTTCGACAGATTGAAATCGGCAAGCCGGGGATACGCCTCCCTCGACTACGATTTCATCGACAGCAAACCGGCGCCGATGGTCAAGGTGGATGTGCTGATCAACGGCGAGCGGGTGGATCCGCTGGCGGTTCTGGTGCATCGGGATCAGGGAAGTCGGCGGGCGCGGGAACTGGTCGGTCGGATGGCGAAACTGATCCCCCGGCAGATGTTCGATGTCGCCGTGCAGGCCACCGTCGGTGGCCGCATCATTGCCAGAGAGACGGTCAAGGCTCTGCGAAAAAACGTTACCGCCAAGTGTTACGGCGGCGATGTTACGCGCAAACGCAAGTTGCTGGAGAAGCAGAAGGCGGGGAAAAAACGCATGAAGCAAATCGGCGCGGTGGCGGTTCCCCAAGAAGCCTTTTTGTCGGTTTTGCAAGCCGAGCGGTCGTAGCGGGTGGCGGCGCGCCTCGATGAATGTTCATAAATTGAATTGAAAATGTGGGGTAACCAGTGGATTTTTCAGTAATTTTGTTTGCGGTTGTGGTCGTTACCGGGCTCATATCGGTGGGCTATCGGCTGCTGTTCGAACGTTCTCGCCTGACCGTCGGCGCCGCCGAAGCCGACCGGGGTGCCGCCACCGATGGGGATGCCAAGCCGACCCAGCCGCTGCCGCTGTTGGTGGAATACGCGCGCGCCCTGTTTCCCATCGTGCTGCTGGTGTTCGCGCTGCGCTCCTTCGTGGTCGAGCCGTTTCGCATCCCCTCGGGATCCATGCTGCCGAACCTCCACATCGGCGATTTCATCCTCGTGAACAAGTTCTCCTACGGCATATTCCTGCCGCTGATCAACCGCAAGATCATCCCCGTGGGCGCGCCCGAGCGCGGCGATGTGATGGTGTTCCGCTACCCGAAAGATCCGAATTTGAATTTCGTCAAGCGGGTGGTCGGCCTGCCGGGGGATACCATCGGTTATCGCGACAAGAAACTGTTCGTCAACGGCCAATCTGTGGCGCGCGGGGCGGACGGGGTGTTCCCCTTCACCCAGCCGAAACTGCGTGGCCGATCTGCCGAGCGCCATCTGGAAACCCTCGACGATTCCACCTACGCCATCCTCATCGACCGCGAATTGCGTGGCCGCGACATGGAGGCGAGCGTGCCGCCGGGGCATTATTTCGTCTTGGGCGACAACCGCGACCACAGCAACGACAGCCGCTACTGGCGCTTCGTGCCGGAAGATCACGTGGTCGGCAAGGCGTTCTTCATCTGGTTCAGCTGGAAAAGTTGGAGTAGCCCGTCCGGCGGCGTGCAATGGAGCCGAATCGGCAACCGCATACCCTGACCTCGGCAGGCCGCGAATTTTCGCTACAAAATTCAACATGACCCCACGGCTTGCGGCGAACGACTCGGCCTCCCTGCAAGCGACGCTCGGTTATCGATTCGACAATCAGGCGTTGCTGGAGCGGGCGTTGACCCACCGAAGTTGCGGCGGCAGCCACAACGAACGTCTCGAATATCTCGGCGACAGCATACTCGGCTTCGTCATCGCCGAAACGTTGTTCACGAGATTCCCCGCCGCCGCGGAGGGCAACTTGACGCGCATGAGGGCGCGTCTTGTGCGGCGGGAGACCCTCGCCGCGCAGGCGCGCCGTCTGAACATGCAAAGTTGCCTGCTGCTCGGCGGCGGCGCGCTGAAGAGCGGCGAAAACGACCGCGACGCGGTTCTCGCGGATGCGTTTGAAGCGGTAGTCGGGGCGATCTATCTCGACGGCGGTCTGGAGACGGTCAGAGCTGTCCTGCTCGGATTGTTCGAGGAGCAACTCGCCAAAGTCTCTCAGTACAGTCCCAAGGACGACAAGACGCGGCTGCAGGAGCACCTGCAAAAACACGGCTTGCCGCTGCCGATCTACGAGGTGGTCAAGCGCACCGGCAAACCCCATGCCCTGACTTTTACCGTGGCGTGCCGGGTGGAGAATCTCGCCGCGCCGGTTATCGCCGTCGGCGACAATCGGCGCAGCGCCGAGCAGGAATCGGCGCGCAAGACGCTGGCCCTGCTGGAAGGGAATGGCTGAGCCGCATCGATTCGGCATCGTCGCCCTCTCGGGCCCGCCCAACGCCGGCAAATCGACCCTGCTCAACCGCATTGTCGGCAGGAAAATCTCGATCATTTCGCGCCGCCCGCAAACCACCCGACACCGAATTCTCGGCATCCGAAATCTGGCCAATGCCCAACTGGTTTTCGTCGATACTCCGGGGCTGCATCGCAATCAGCCGCGAGGTTTGAATCGGGTGCTCAACCGCACCACCCTGAGCAGTTTGTCCGAGGTGGACTTGATCCTATTCATGATCGATTGTCGCGGCTGGAACAGGGAGCTGGAAAACTTGTTTTCCCAAGTGGCCGACAAGGACACGCCGGTGATTTTGCTGATCAACAAGATCGACCGCCTGCGCGAGCGCGAACGGCTGCTGCCGCTCATCGAGCAATCGACACACATTCACCCCTTTCGGGAAATCGTGCCGATCTCGGCTCGCCGAATGACCGAGGCGGATGCCGCCGCGCTGCTCGCCACCATTACCGCCGCCTTGCCGCAAGGGGCACCGGGGTTTCCGGCGGATCAGCACACCAATCGCAGCCAGCGATTCTTCGCCGCGGAACTGGTGCGTGAGCAGACCTTCCGACTGCTCGGACGGGAATTGCCCTACGCCAGCGCGGTGGAAATCGCCGACTTCCAATACGACGACAAGCGGCTGCTGCGGGTGGAGGCGATCATCTGGGTGGAGAAGGCCGGGCAGAAGTGCATAGTGATCGGTCGCGGCGGGCAGCAACTCAAAACGATTGGCGAGCGCGCCCGCAAGCAGATGGAAAAGGCATTCGACGCCCGCGTCTACCTGAATCTATGGGTGAAGGTGCGCAAGGGCTGGGCCGACAACGCCGCCATGCTGCGTTCCCTCGGCTATGTGGAAGACTAGCGGGTAGCGGGGTCGTCCGATGAAAGTCGAGCAACAGCCGGCCTATCTGCTGCACGCGCGGCCATTTTCCGAAACCAGTTTGTTGGTGGATGTGTTCACGCGGGAACATGGCCGTTTGATGCTACTGGCCAAGGGTGCCCGGCGCGGCAAATCCCGTTGGCGCGGCGTGCTCCTCCCGTTCCGTCCGTTGTCGCTGAGTTGGGCCGGCAAGGGGCAGCTGCCGACCCTCACCGCGGCGGAGCAGGGCGGCTCCGGCTCCAGTTTGGTTGCGCCGCCGCAGCTGAGGGGGCAATCGCTGGCGAGCGGCTTCTATTTGAACGAGTTGCTACTCCGCCTCCTGCATCGCCATGACGCCCACGAAACCCTGTTCGAGCGGTATCATCGGGCGATGGCGCAACTGGCGCAACTAGCGGATGGGCAGACAACCCGCCGGGTGCTGCGCGTTTTCGAGAAAAACCTACTACACCACATCGGTTTCGGCGCGGTGCTCGACCACGATGCCGACACCGGCGAAGCCATCTCGGCGCAATGGCAGTACCACTATGTGCCGGAAAAGGGCCCAGTGCGAGTCGAGCGCGGCGACAATGGCGGCAACGGCAATGGCGGCGGCGTGGCCATCAGCGGGCGGGCGCTGTGCGCCCTGCGCGAGGAGCAGTTTCACTGCGACCGCGAGTTGCACGAGGCGCAACGGCTGATGCGCGCGCTCATCGACTGCCAGTTGCATGGCCGCCCGCTTCGTTGCCGGCGAGTACTGAGAGAGATGAATCAGTATCGGGCGCGGGATTGGCCGCCGCCGACTCGCGCCGATGAAACGATGGCGGCTGCGGGCAGCCCGTCGTTACCCGATCAACCCTAACCCCAAGACGAGGAATCTCGATGAAATTCAGGCGATTCTGGGCGGATTTGAGCATCGGCAACAAATACGGCCTCAGCGTTGTGCTGGCGGCGTTGCTGTTGCTGCTCCTGATGCTTGTCCTGTAAGCCCTGCGCTCCGGCGCTTGCTTGCGGGCAGATACAGGTCGGTAATCACTCCGGCGAAAACTTCTGCGGCAAAGCCGAGGGTCTCCGCCAGCGTCGGATGGGGGTGGATGGTGAGGCCGATGTCCTCGGCGTCGGCGTTCATCTCGATGGCGAGCGCGGCTTCGGCGATGAGATCGCCGGCATTGCCGCCGGTGATGCCGGCACCGATGATTCGCTTGGATTCGCCGTCGCCGTTGCCGTCAAACAGCAGTTTGGTCACGCCGTGAGTTTTCCCCTGACTCAATGCGCGCCCGCTGGCGGCCCAGGGGAAGACGCCCTTGCCGTAGGACAGCCCCCGTTGCTTCGCCGAGGTTTCGGTTATGCCGACCCACGCCACTTCGGGGTCGGTATAGGCGACCGACGGGATCACCCGCGCCTCGAACCCGCTTTTCATACCGGCGGCCACCTCGGCTGCGACCTTCCCCTGATGGCTCGCCTTGTGCGCCAGCATGGGCGCGCCGACGATGTCGCCGACGGCGAATATGTGGGGCACATTGGTGCGCTGTTGGCCATCCACCTCGATGAAGCCGAGATCGGTTATGGCGATACCCGCGGCCTCGCCGTCGATGCGCGCGCCGTTGGGCGATCGGCCGACGCAGATCAGCACCTTGTCGAAGGTCGTTTTTTGCGGCGCATCCGCCCCCCCCGTCGCGCTGAAGGCGACCTGAATTCCGCTCTTCAACGCCTTCATCTCGGCCACGCCGGTATTCAGCCAGATGTTTTCATACTGGCGCGAAATCCGCTGGAACAGTGGCCGCACCAAGTCCGGGTCGGCGCCCGCCATCAAGTTTTCCTGCATCTCCACCAAGTTGATGCGGCTACCCAGCGCGTGGTAGACCGTGGCCATTTCCAGGCCGATGATGCCGCCGCCGACGATCAGCAGCCGCTTGGGGATGTCGGTGAGTTTCAACGCCTCGGTGGAGTCCATCACGCGCGCGTCTTCGTGGGGGAAGTCGGGCAGTTTCACCGGCGACGAACCGGCTGCGACCACCGCCTGCTCGAATCTCACGATTTGCTCGCCGCCGCTGCCGCCGTCCCCGTCGCCGCCGACCGCGATGGTGTGGGGGGAGGTGAATCGCCCGTTTCCGTGGATCACTTCGACCTTGCGCTTGTTCGCCAGCCCGGCGAGGCCGGTAACCAGCTGCTGCACGATTTCGCCCTTCCATTGCCGCATTCGCGAGAGGTCGATGAGCGGTTCGGCGAAGGTCAGACCGATGCGTTCGGCGCGCGCCGACTCGGTGATCACGGCGGCGGCATGGAGGAGCGCCTTGGAGGGGATGCAGCCCACATTGAGGCACACGCCGCCGAGGTGCGGATAGCGCTCGATCAACGCCACCTTCAAGCCGAGGTCGGCGGCGCGAAATGCGGCTGTATAGCCGCCGGGCCCGGCGCCGAGGACTGCCAGATCAACCTGAATATCATTTTTTTCAATGGATTGCGGCATTTTTACAAGGTAATTTCTAATCTACAATGAAATTCTCCGCACATCGCCGAGGGATTTCGTCAGGAAGGCGACGAAGCGCGCCGCCTCGGCGCCGTCGATGACCCGATGGTCGTAGGATAGATCCAGCGGCAACATCAGGCGCGGCTGAAATTCGGCGCCGTCCCAGCGCGGCGTCATCTGCGCTCGGGATATGCCCAGAATCGCCACTTCCGGAGCGTTGACGATGGGGGTGAAGGCGCTGCCGCCGATCCCCCCCAGACTGGATATGCTCATGCACCCCCCCTGCAGCTCGTCCGACTTCAACTTGCCCTGCCGCGCGCGCCGACTCAGTTCGCCCATCTCCGCGGCCAGATCGAAGATGGTCTTGCGCTCGACCGCCCGAATCACCGGCACCACCAGCCCCTGCGGTGTGTCCACGGCGATGCCGATGTTGCAGTATTTCTTCACGATGAGGCGCTCGCCGTCAGGATGCAGGGAGGCATTGAATTTTGGGAATTTCTTCAGCGCCCGGGCGAGAACGGTGGCGACAAAACACAGCAGGGTAATGCGAATCCCCTCTTTCTCCGCCTCGGCCTTGAGGGATTGGCGGAAATTCTCCAGTTCGGTGATGTCCGCCTCGTCGTGGTGGGTAACATGGGGAATGTTCAGCCAAGCCCGTTGCAGGTGGGGGCCGGACAATTTGGCGATGCGCGACAGCGGCACGATTTCCACCTCGCCGAATTTCGAGAAATCCACCGGCGGGATCGGCGGGATGCCCATCGCACCGCCCTCGCCCGCCGCCCGCCCGCCACCGGTCAGCTGCTGCTTGACCCAAGCCTTGATATCCGCCTTGAGGATCCGCCCCTTGGTGCCGCTGCCGCGAATTTGCGACAGTTGCGCGCCGAGTTCCCGCGCGAAACGGCGAATTCCGGGGCTGGCGTGAGGCAGGGCGGCGCCGGATTGCGGCAGCGGCGGCGGCAGAGTCGGCGGCGGGCGATGCATATCATCCGCCGGCGGCTGCGCGCGCGGTTCTTTCGATTCGGCGGCGACCGGCGGGGGGGCTGCTTCCGTTTCCGTTTCCGTTTCCACTTCCGTTTTCGTTTCCGCTTGCGCCGAGGCGGCGTCATCGTCCGTGGCGGCGAGCAGGGCGATGGGCGTGCCCTCGGAGACCATCTGCCCGACCGTTACCAGCAATTTGTCGATGGTGCCGTCCTCGGGGGCCGGAATGTCCATGGTCGCCTTGTCGCTCTCCAGCGTGATCAACGGATCTTCCGCGCGCACCCTCTGCCCCTCGACTACCGGAATTTCGATGATTTCCACCTCGTCGAAGTCGCCGATGTCCGGCACCTTGATCTCGACTGAATGGGCTGAATGGGGCATGGTGTTTTCCTCAGGCGCCTCAGGCGCGCGCCGGAGTGGGTTTGTCCGCATCGATGCCGTATTTTTCGATGGCTTCGGCGACCTGCTGCGGCGACACCAGTTCGTGCTCCGCCAGCGCATACAGGGCATTGACCACCACGTGACAGCGATCCACCTCGAAGAATCGGCGAAGCCGCGCGCGGGTGTCGCTGCGGCCGAATCCGTCGGTGCCGAGCACATAGTACTTGTGAGGCACGAACGCGCGAATCTGCTCGGCGTACAGGCGCACATAGTCGGTCGCGGCGATCACCGGGCCCGAGGCATTGGCCAGACACATTTCCACGAACGACTGGCGCCGCTCGGCCTGCGGATGCAGATAGTTGCAGCGCGCCGCCTCGTGGCCGTCTCGCGCCAGTTCGGTGAAACTGGTAACGCTCCACACATCCGCGCCGATGCCGTATTCCTCGTCGAGCATTTCCGCCGCCGCTTCCACCTCCCGCAGGATCGCCCCGCCGCCCAGCAGTTGTATGCGGATGCGGTGGTCGAGATTGCCCACCGAGCGTAGCCGATACATGCCGCGCAGGATGCCCTCCTCGGCTCCCGTGGGCATTGGCGGGTGTGGGTAGTTTTCGTTCATCACCGTGATGTAGTAGTAGACGCTCTCCTGCTGTTGATACATGCGCCGCAGGCCGTCGTGGATGATGACCGCCAATTCGTAGCCGTAGGCCGGATCGTAGGAGACGCAGTTGGGCACGGTGCCCGCCAGAATCAAACTGTGGCCGTCCTGATGCTGCAAGCCTTCGCCCGCCAGCGTGGTGCGCCCGGCGGTTCCGCCGAGGATGAATCCGCGCGCGCGGCTGTCGCCCGCCGCCCAGCACAGGTCGCCGATGCGCTGGAAGCCGAACATCGAGTAGAGAATGAAGAACGGGATGACGCACATGTCGTGGTTGCTGTACGCAGTGCCCGCGGCGATCCAGGACGACATCGCTCCGGCTTCGCTGATGCCCTCCTGCAGCACTTGTCCCTCCTTACTCTCTCGGTAGAACATCAGTTGGTCGGCGTCCTCCGGCTCGTACAGTTGCCCCTGAGGTGAGTAGATGCCCAGTTGCCGGAACATGCCCTCCATGCCGAAGGTGCGCGACTCGTCGGGGATGATCGGCACGATGTGTTTCTTCAGTTGCTTGTCGCGCACCAGCGCCGAGAGGATGCGCACGAAGGCCATGGTGGTGGAAATTTCGCGCTTGCCGCTGCCCTCCAGTTGGTGCTTGAACAGCGTCAGCGGCGGCGTCTCGAAGGGCGGCGCGCAGATGCTCCGGCGAGCAGGTAGGAATCCCCCCAGCGCCTGACGCCGTTCGAGCAGGTAGCGGGTTTCCGCCGAATCCGGTGGCGGGCGGTAGAACGGCGCCTTGCGCACCTGCTCGTCGCTCAGCGGGATATTGAATCGGTCGCGGAATGCCAGCAACGCCGCCTCGCCCATCTTCTTCTGCTGGTGGGTGGTGTTCTGCCCCTCTCCGGCCTCGCCCATGCCGTACCCCTTCACCGTCTTCGCCAGCACCACCGTCGGCTGTCCGCGATGAGCCACCGCGGCGGCGTAGGCGGCATAGAGTTTATGGGGATCGTGGCCGCCGCGATTGAGACGCCAGATATCCTCGTCGGTCATGTTGGACACCATCTCCGCCAGTTCCGGATAGACGCCGAAGAATTTCTCCCGCACATATCCGCCGTCCTTGGCCTTGAATGCCTGATATTCGCCGTCCACCGCCTCTTCCATGCGCTGCTTCAACAAGCCCTTGTCGTCTCGCATCAACAGGGGATCCCAATAGGAGCCCCAGATGACCTTGATGACATTCCAACCGGCGCCGCGAAATTCGCCCTCCAATTCCTGAATGATCTTGCCGTTGCCGCGCACCGGGCCGTCCAGTCGTTGCAGGTTGCAGTTGACCACGAAGATCAGATTATCGAGGGATTCCCGCCCGGCCAGCGACAGCGCCCCGACCGACTCCGGCTCGTCCATCTCGCCGTCGCCGAGGAAGGCCCACACCTTGCGCTCGCCGGCGTCGATCAAGCCGCGATGGTGCAGGTATTTCATAAAGCGCGCCTGATGAATCGCCATGATCGCGCCCAATCCCATGGAAACCGTGGGGAATTGCCAGAAATCCGGCATCAGCCACGGATGCGGATAGGAGGATATGCCGTCGCCGTTCACCTCCTGACGGAAATTGCGCAGATCTTCCTTGTTCAGGCGTCCCTCCAAATAGGCGCGGGCGTAGATGCCGGGCGCCGAATGCCCCTGAATGAACAGCATATCGCCGGGCTGCTCGGGCGTCGAGGCGCGCCAGAAGTGGTTGAAGCCGACATCGTACAAGGTGGCCGCCGAGGCAAAACTGGCAATGTGCCCGCCCAATTCGCTGGACACCTGATTCGCCCGCACCACCATGGCCATGGCATTCCAGCGAATCAGCGCGCGAATGCGCCGCTCCAGCGCGTGGTCGCCGTCGCTGCGTTGTTCCAAATGCGGCGGAATGGTGTTCAGATAGGCGGTCTCGGCCTGATAGGGGATGTGTATGCCGGAGCGCCGCGCGTGGTCGATCAGCCGCTCGATGAGGAAATGGGCGCGCTCGCCGCCTTCCAGATCGATCACCGAATTCAGCGCATCCACCCACTCGCCGGTTTCGACCGCGTCGATGTCCGATGGGGGGTTGGGCTGGGTTTGGGGTTGCTGAGCGGGCATCCGGATGGTTTGGGCGTGAATGCGGCAATTCGGCGCCGCCTCGCGGAAAATTGTACCCCAATCACCGCGCGTAGTGGCGTTTGGTGGCGCATCGTGCCGAAATCGCCCGCAATCCGAATTTGTCGTATATCGGCGCGTCAAAGGGTTTGACAACTGCGGAAAATCGAATATGATAGGCACAATTCCACTTTCAACGGCAGATCGACCGACTGCCGCAATCAACCCTACCCGAAGGAGTCCAACCATGAGCACCCATCGTGAAATCACCCAATCCGCCCGCCTTTACCGACTTCTCCCCGCCCTCGCCTTGTTGCTCGGCGCGTTCGCCCTGCCCGACAGAGCCTCCGCTCAGGTATCTGCGCCGGTAAACGTGATGGTAACGGCGGACTACACGCTGAGCGTAACTTGGGATAGGGGCACTGGTGGCGATACGCCTACTGGTTATAACGTGCATTACACCGCCTCGTCTACCGTGGCTCATACTGCCGCTCTCGGATCGAACGTGGCCACCGAATGGGTGGATGCGGAGCACACCGGTACGACGACCTCACAAACGATCACCGGTCTGGACTATGCGACGACCTATCGGGTGCGCGTAGCCGCGAGTGCCGCCGGTGCTACCAGCGCTTGGTCTGCTTCGACTACTGCAAGTAGTGCAACGACCCGCCCCGCGCCCGCACCCGCCGCCCAGTCCATCACCATCTGGAGCGCGACGCTGACGTTGGATGTAGATAGCACGGGTGATTACTATGGCTGCGACTCTTCAGACCCCGGCCAAGACAACTGTTCGTCCCCCAGCGTCTTGACGGACGATGAATTCACCTATTCGGGGACAGCCTATACTATCGATGACCTGTACCGGATAGACTCCACTGGTAAATTCACTCTTGCCCTCAGAGAAGACGGGAATGACCTTACGTGGTCGGAGACCAAGGCGGCCATCGGTTCGTTGACCCTGTACGTTGACGGGACGGCGTTTGCCGTCAGCAGCGCGGAGAATGGTGTAGTCGAAATCAGCTGGCCGTACACCCCCAGCCCGGCTTGGGTCGAAGGGCAAACGGTTTCGGTGAGTCTTAGGAATCTGAACCCGTCCACCGACGCCACCTTGAGCGCCCTGACCGCCAAGAGCCACACCAGCGCGGCGGGCGATTTCTCGGCGCTCGCGCTTTCCCCGTCCCCCTTCGCCGCCACCACCACTGAATACTCGGCGCTGGTGCCGCATTCGACCACCCATGTCAAACTGGCACCGACGCTGAACGAACTCAACGCCACCGTGAAGGTGAGCAAGGACACCTTGATTTCGGTGTTCAGCGGCTCGAACAGCGGCGAGGACAGCGCCTCCATCGCGCTGACGCCGGGGGAGAACGTCATCAGGCTGGAGGTTACCGCGCAGGACGGCAGTACCAAGAATAACTACATGGTGCGCATCACCCGGCAAGACGCCGACAGCCAGCCGATTTGGGCGGCCACGCTGACAGTAGACGAGAGCAGCGGATCTTTTGGCTGCGGCGGCAGTGGCAGCAACTGCGCCTCGGCGCTCACGGACGACATCTTCACCTATTCGGGTTCATCCTATAAAATCGCTTCCTTTGACTGGGATTCCTCCACTGATAAAATAACCATTTATTTCAGGGATCAAGGCGACAATGATCTGGTTGCTTCGACGGTCAGGTCGGGCATCGGTTCGTTGATCCTGTACATCGACGGCACGGCTTTCGCCGTCGGTGCCGGTGTCGGCTCATTTGGCCTCGAATGGCCGTACAAGCCCACCCGAGATTGGATCGATGGGCAGTTGGTTTCGTTGAGTCTTGGCGAGGCATCGCCACCCACTCTGGCCATCAAAACCGACACTCGGCAAATGCGCCCCGGCGGCATTGCGATCATCACGGCGGAATTGGATAAACCGGCGCTTGCCAACACCGAGGTTACGCTGACCTTGAGCGATCCTTCGAGCACTTACACTTATACCGGCACTGCGGGCATTTATACCGGCACTTCGGGCACTTATACATACACTTATACCGTCGCGCCTCACCCCCTCACCATCGCCAACGGCGCCAGAAGGAGCATCACCGCCACCTTCACGGCGAGCGAGAATGCCGTCATCGGCACCGTCATCCGGCTCAATGCAATCGCCCGCAGTAGCGCCCATAGTGGACTCAACGCCACAGTCGACATCACCATCGGCTCGCAGACACAGTCGGAATCACTCCACCAAACCGCCCTGCCTGAAATCGCCCGTGCCGTGGCCGGTCGGGTAACCGGCGCTATTTCCACGCGAGTGGGGCAGGTGCTAAGCGGTGAGGGCGGCGGCGTTGTTTCGGCCAGTCTCGGCGGCCACGGCACGCTGGCAGGCGCCTTGCAAACCCACGCCCCGAGCCTGATCAACGACCAGCGCCCCCTTCGCGACCTGTTGCACGGCTCCAACTTCGTACTGCCGTTGAACGGTGATGGCGGAGGCGGCGGGAGCGGCTTGGGTTCGGTCTCCGTGTGGGGTAGCGGCGAATACCGCAATCTCTCCGGCGACAGCGATGGCATCGAGTTCGACGGCGACATGTACGGCGCGCAAATCGGCGTGGACTCGATGGTGCGCGACAACCTGCTGGCCGGCGTGGCGTTGTCTTGGAGCGAGGGTGATCTGGAGTACGAGGACAGTAACGCCGGAGGTGGCGGCGGCGAGGGCGATTACGCGGTGGATGTGGTCGCCCTGCATCCCTATATCGGCGGGCGTTCCGGCTCGTTGAACTGGTGGGCTACCCTCGGCTACGGCACCGGCGAGGTGGAAATCACCCCGCAAACCGAGCAGTCCGCCTCCAACGATGTAACCATGACCACGCTGGGCGCGGGCGGTAGCGGCGTGGTGTGGTCGCGGGCGGAAGACGGCACCCGCGTGCACCTCAAGGGCGAATTTACGAGCACGCGGATGGATGTGGAGAGAAGCGCGGAAGTCGATTCGCTGGCAGTGGACGCCACCCTCGCGCGCGTTGCACTGGAGGCAAGTCGCACGCGCAGTTTGGCGGGCGGCGGGAGTTTGTCGCCGTCCCTATCCCTCGGCGCCCGCCACGACGGCGGCGACGGCAACACCGGCACCGGCGCGGAGGTAAGTGGCAACCTGCGCTACAACAATGCCGAGAGCGGCGTGAGCACATCCATATCGGCGCATGGCCTGTTCGGTCGTAGCGACTACGAGGAATGGGGCGTACAGGCAGTAGTGCGGCTGTCCGCTGGAGCCGATGGGCAGGGTCTGTCCTTCGTAATGCGCCCCGGCTACGGCAACAACGGCGGCGCGGGCGTGGGTGCGGGCGACAGCGGCCAAATCTGGTCTCACGGCCTGCGCGGAGACGCCACCCCCACCGCCCGCGATGCGAGCGGGCGGCTGGAAATGCGTATGGGCTACGGCCTGTCGACTCCCGGCGAGCGAAGCGGCCTGCTGACTCCGTGGGGCGGCTTGGCGCTGGAAGGCGACGGCAAGCGCTATCGCTTGGGTTTGGATTGGACTTCCGGCGGGCTGTTCAGCGTGCGCTTGTCCGCGGAGCGCCGCGAGCAGGAGAACGCGGACGCCGACCATCTGCTCTTGCTGAAGGGCGAGGCGCGTTTCTGACCTTTTTGGGCGGCGGCGGCGTTGGTGGGTTGCGCCGCCGCCCAATTCCCCCTTGCACCCAGTGGCGGCAGTTCCGAGGCTCGTTGAGCGAACGGCACCGCCCGGGCGGCGCAAAATGCGGCAATTTCTCGAATGTGGCTGTATTTGGCCGGTAAAAGGGCTTGCCAAGCGCCGAGAATATCCTGTACTGTACCCACTCCAATGCAAAACGGCCGATCAGCCGACGCCACAACCACCCTACCTCGGAGGAATCTGACCATGAACACCCATCGTCAAATCACCCAATCCGCTACCATCGCCGCTGGCGAGAATGTGAACGTTACCCCCCCCCCCCCCCCCCCCCCCCCTATATTAGGGACTGACCTCGCGGTGGGCGCGATGAAATCCGCCCGCCTCTACCGATTTTTCCCCGTTCTCGCGTTGTTGTTCGGCGTATTCGCCCTGCCCAACGCGGCTTCCGCCCAAGTATTTGAGCCGATAAACGTGTCGGCGTCAGCGAGCGGCAACACGCTGAATGTGTCGTGGGATAGGAACTCTGGCGGCAACGTGCCTACCTCATATGACGTACATTACACCGCTGCCGCCTCGGCCACCCTGTTGTGGGATTCGGGCACTGTAGGCTCGAATCCAGCCACCCAGTGGGTGGACGCAAACCACACCGGCACGGTAACCTCGCACACGATCACTGGTCTGAACTACGCAACGACCTATCGGGTGCGCGTAGCCGCGAGAGTTAGCGGTGGTATCAGCGCTTGGGATGGGGGTAATGTAAGCACAACGACCGACTCCGCAGTCACCCTCTCGGCCATGCCAGAAGAGGTAAACGAGGGTTCGTCGGTAACCGTAACGGTAACCCTCTCGGCGGCGGTGGATGCGGAGGGCGGCTTGGTGGTTCCGATCATGCTGACCGCCGGTACCGCCACCGCGACCGCCGACTACGGCACCCTCACTTCCATCACCGTGCCGATCAACGAAATCACCGCCACCAGCACGATCACCACAAACGATGACGACTTGGTAGAAGGCAACGAGACCTTCACTGTGTCGGTCGGCTCGTCGTTGCAGAGCGGCTACACGGCGATCAACTCGGTGGTGGTTACCATCCTCGACAACGACGCCTCGCCGCCGACCACCCTGACCCTCTCGGCCAGCCTCAATGAAATCCCCGAAGGCGGCGAATCCGTGATCACGGCAACCCTCGATGAACCGGCACCGACCGGCGGCACGACCATAACGTTGGCCATCGATCCCGGTAGCACGGCGACCGAGGGAACCGATTACACACTCGCCCCGAAGACCCTCACCATCGCCGCAAGCAGGCAGACCGGCACGGCCACGCTGACCATCCTCACCGATGAGATGGACGAGGGAAGCGAAACCATCACCATCGAGGCCATCAGCACCAATCCGGTACTGAACACCGACCCCGCCGCCCCCCTGCGCCTCACCATTCTGGCGGCGGTGCAGGCCGAGCCGTTGCAGTCCGAGCCGTTGCATCGGGTAGTGCTGCCCGAAGTGGCGCGCGCCATAGCGGATCGCACCACCCGGGGCATTTCCGCGCGCGTCGGGCGGGCGCTTAGTGGAAATGGGAGCGATGAAGGCGGCGGCACTGCCTCAGCCTCAGCCGGTTTCGGCGGCCAACGCACTCTGGCGGGCGCATTGGCGGATTATGGCGCGAATCCGGCCAACCACCGCCGCGACCTGCTGAGCGGCAGCCGATTCGCCCTGCCACTGAACGGTGATAGCGGTAACGGCGGCGGCTTGCGCTCGGCCTCCCTGTGGGCCAGCGGCGATTACCGCGACCTGTCCGGCGAGGACGGCGCGCTGGAATTCGACGGCAACCTATACGGCGCACAAATCGGCGTGGACTCGATGGTGCGCGACGATCTGTTGGCCGGCGTGGCGTTGTCGTGGAGTGAGGGCGAGTTGGCATATAACTCCGGCAGCAGCGGCGGCGGCACGGGCGACTACGAGGTGGATGTGGTTTCCCTGCATCCCTATCTCGGCGGTCGCACCGGACATCTGGACTGGTGGGCCACTCTGGGTTACGGCAACGGCGAAGTGGAAATCACCCCGAATGGTGGTCAAACCGCCTCCAACGATATAACCATGACAACCGTGGGCGCAGGCGGCAGTAGTTTGCTGTGGTCGCGGGCGGAAGATCGGGCGCGCGTGCACCTCAAGGGCGAATTCACCCGCACGCGGATGGAAATGGACAGGAGCGCGCAAGTCGATTCGCTGTCTGTGAACGCCCATCTCGCACGAGTTGCTCTGGCGTCCAGCCGCACGCGCAGTTTGGCGGGCGGCGCTCGGATGTCGCCGTCCCTGTCCCTCGGCGTGCGCCAAGACGGCGGAGATGGCAACATCGGCAGCGGCGCGGAGATCGGCGGCAACTTGCGCTACGACAATTCGGCAAGCGGCGTGAGCGCATCCGTGTCGGCGCACGGCTTGTTCGGCCGAAGCGATTATGAGGAATGGGGCATACAGGGCATGGTGCACTTGTCGCCCGGTGCCGATGGTCAGGGTTTGTCCTTCGAGATGCGCCCCGGCTACGGCAATGGCGGCGCGGGCGCTGGCAACACTGGCCGAATCTGGTCTCACGGCCTGCGCGGAGACGCCACCCCCGCCACCGACGATGCGAGCGGGCGGTTGGAAATGAGATTGGGCTACGGCTTGTCGGCCCCCGGCGGGCGAGACGGCCTGCTGACGCCGTGGAGTGGCCTGACCTTGCACGACAACGGCACACGCTATCGTCTGGGCCTGAATTGGTCGCCCCGCGGGCCGTTCATCTTGCGACTGCACGGCGAGCGTCGCGAGCGGGGGAACGCGGGCACCGACCATGCCGTTTTGCTGAAGGGCGAAATGCGTTTCTGACCATCCACGGGCGGCGGCGACGTTTTCCTCGAAGCCGCCGCTGCGTTTTTCACTGGCCAATGGTGGATAGCGGATGAATGGCCGATCTGCCTGCGAACAACCCCGCCCTCAGTGGCCTCAGTGGGGCAGTTTGCCGTGAATTGGTATGTAAACCTATTACCCGTTGTTCGCCGCCATCGCCTCGTCTATAATCCCGCCCTCGTTATTCCACAAGCACTCCTTTCTTCACCGACCGCCGAGCGTGGCGGGAAGATATGACCCAAGGGGAGGTCCATGAGACATTATGAAATCGTGCTGCTGGTTCATCCGGATCAGAGCGAACAGGTACCGGCGATGCTGGGCCGTTATCGGGATATGGTAACCGCCGAAAAGGGGTTGGTTCACCGTGTCGAGGACTGGGGCAGGCGGCGTCTTGCCTATATGATCAACGGCGTTCACAAGGCTCATTACGCCATGTTGAATATCGAGTGCGGCCTGAACGCCCTGCGGGAACTCGAGCGGAATTTCAAATTCAACGACTCCATCGTGCGCAGTCTGGTGTTGCGCCGCGCGCACGCCATCAGCGAACAATCGATCCTCGCCAAGGCGAAGGCCGAAGAGGAACGAATCGAAGCCGAAAAGCGCGCCGCCCAGCGCGAGGCCGCTGCTGCTACTGCCGAATCCAGCGACACCGCCGACGAATCTCCGTCCGAAGAAACCGCCGAAGCGGTGGAGGCCGCCAAGGCTGCCGAACCCACCGAGAGCGCGCAAGAGGAGACGGACGCGCAGCACAGCGAACCTGAAAAACAACCGGAGAAATCATAATGGCCAGAATGCCGCGCCGCCCGCGATTTTGTCGCTTCACCGCCGAGGGAATCGAGTCCATCGACTACAAGGACTTGGAAATCCTCAAGGCCAACATCAGCGAAACCGGCAAGATTCTGCCGCGCCGCAGCACCGGCACCAAGGCGCATTTCCAGCGTCAGTTGGCCACCGCGGTCAAGCGCGCCCGCTATCTTGCGCTGATTCCCTACACCGATCAGCACGACAATTAAGGGGGCGTCATGGAAATCATCCTGCTGGAAAAAATCCGAAACCTCGGCGACCTCGGCGAAACCGTGCGGGTGGCCAACGGCTATGCTCGCAATTACCTGATTCCGCAGAAGAAGGCCATGCTGGCGACCGCCGAGGCCAAGGCCGTGGTCGAGGAGCGCCGCCGCCAACTGGCCGAAGAGGAGAGCAATCGGCTGGAGGTCGCGCAGGCGCGCGCCGGTCTGTTGGCGCGGGAAATCACCGTTACCCGCTTGGCGGGCGAGGGCGGCAAACTGTACGGGTCGGTCTCGTCGGCGGACATCGCGCAGGCGCTGAGCGAAGGGGGCTCGGCGGTCGACAAGGCCGAGGTGGAGCAGGCGGACGGCTCGATCAAGCACACTGGCCGGTTCGCGGCGGAGGTTGTTCTCCACCCGGAAGTCCGCTTCACCGTACAAGTCAGCGTGCTGGCGGAAGGGCAGGAGGAGGCGGCGGAGGCGGGGGCAACGGACGAGGCCGAGGTTTCCGCCGCAAGCGAGGAGTAAGAATGATCCCCGTGGCCAGTCTTGAAAAAGCGCTTTTCGGCGCTTTTTTTATGCGCCCGCCGAGGCTCGCATAGCCCCCGCTCAGCATCCGCGACCGCACCGACCGCCATGCCCGACTCCGCTGCTCCCCCCAAACTCCCCCCGCAGGCACTCGAGGCCGAGCAGTCGCTGTTGGGCGGGTTGTTGTTGGACAACCGCAAATGGGACGAGGTCGTCGATGAGGTCGCGCCCACGGATTTCTACAGCCACAATCACCGTCTGATATTCGAGTCCATCGGCGGGCTACAAGGCGAAAACGCCCCGGCCGACATCGTTACCGTAACCGAGTGGCTGGAAAAATCGGGCGATCTCGACAAGGCCGGAGGCATGGCCTATATCGGCACACTGGCGCACAACACCCCGGGCACCGCCAACATCATGGCCTACGCCAAGATCGTGCGCGAGCGAGCCATCCTGCGGGAGCTGATCGCGGCGGCCAACGACATCGCCGAAAGCGCGCACGCGCCGCAGGGGAAATCCCCCCTCGATGTGCTGGATCAGGCGCAACAACGGATGCTGGAAATTTCCGAGCGCGGCGACCGCCGCAGCAAGGGCTTTACCGCGTTGCAGGAGTTGATCACCAGATCGCTCCACCGCATCGAGGAACTGTATCATTCCGGGGAAGCCATCACCGGCGTGCCCACCGGATTTTCCAATTTGGACGACATGACTTCGGGGTTGCAACGCGGCGACTTGGTGATCGTCGCCGGGCGACCCTCCATGGGCAAGACCGCTTTCGCCCTGAACATCGCCGAATATGCCACGTTGAAAAAGGAGTTGCCGGTGGCGATATTCAGTTTGGAGATGCCCGGCGAGCAGCTGGGCATGAGGTTGTTGTCGTCTGTCGGGGGGATCGATTCCAACAAGGTTCGCACCGGCAAACTGGATGGCCCCGACTGGTCGCGGCTCACTTCAGCTGTCACCATGCTCAGCAACGCGCCCATATTCGTCGATGATTCCGGCAGTTTGACGCCCACCGAACTGCGTGCCCGCGCTCGGCGATTATGGCGCGACCACAAGGAATTGGGGCTGATCATCGTCGATTATATCCAGTTGATGGGCTCGGAATCCTCCAGCCGCCCGGAAAATCGCGCCACGGAGATCGCCGGAATCACCCGCTCCCTGAAGAGTTTGGCGAAGGAGTTGGATGTGCCGGTGATCGCCCTGTCTCAGCTCAGCCGCGCTCCGGATCAACGCCCGAATAGACGCCCGGTGATGTCCGACCTGCGCGAATCCGGCGCCATCGAACAGGACGCCGATGTCATCTTCTTCATCTATCGGGACGAAATCTATAACAACGAGAGCGATGAGCGGGGGGTCGCCGAGGTGATCATCGGCAAGCAGCGCAATGGGCCGGTGGGCACCGCCAAGTTGGCCTTCCGCGGCGAATTCACCCGTTTCGATAACTACGCCTCGGACGATTTCGGGCATCCAACCTAGTGCCTAGTGAGCGCCCCCGCCATTTTGCCGACGCCGTGAACGGGGACTGCCGCGCCCGGGCGCTGATCGACGCCGCCGCCCTGCGCCACAATCTCGCCCTGGCTCGTCGGTTGGCGCCGAGCAGCAAAATCATGGCGGTGGTCAAGTCCGACGCCTACGGCCACGGCATGGCCGTGGTCACTCGGTTGATCGCCGAGCGGGTGGACGCATTCGCCGTGGCCACCCTGACGGAGGGCATCGAGTGCCGCCGCACCAACCCGTCGGTGCCGATAACGGTGTTGTCCGGCTTGCGCCGATCTGCCGACCTGCATCGGTGTCGGCAGCATCAACTGCAGCCGGTGGTGCACACTTTCGAGCAGGTGGAATGGGTCGAGCAATATGATGGCGCGCCCCTTTCGCCGTGGCTCAAGATCGACACCGGCATGAATCGACTGGGTGTTGCCCCCGACGAGGTCGCCGACGCCATTGCCCGCCTGCGGCGAAACCGGCGGGTCGAGGGCATCCGCCTGATGTCCCATCTGGCCAACGCCGACGACCTCGATGACGACTACACGGCGACCCAGTCGCGCCGTTTCCGCGAATGTACCGACCAATACGAGATGGAGCGCAGTTTGGCGAATTCCGCGGCGCTGATGAAATGGCCGCAGACCCATTTCCAGTGGGTACGCCCCGGCATCATGCTATACGGCGGCTCGCCGCTGCGGGGATGTCGCGGCGGCGAATTGGGGTTGCGCCCGGTGATGCAGTTGGAATCTCGGTTGCTGTCGGTGAAGACGATCGCGGCGGGGCAGCCGGTCGGCTATGGCGGCACCTTCGTCACCCCGGCGCCGATGCGCATCGGCGTGGTCGGGTTCGGCTATGGCGACGGTTATCCGCGAGCGATCAGCCCTGCCGCTCATGTGCTGATCGGCGACACCCGCGTACCCATCATCGGCCGGGTGTCGATGGGCTTGCTCACGCTGGACCTGTCCGGCTGTGAGGACGCCGCCGTCGCCGCCGGCAGTAAGGTGGTGTTGTGGGGGCGCGGCCTCGGCGTCGATGAAGTGGCGGAATGGGCCGGCAGCATCGGATATGAATTGCTGAGCAGAGTCGGCGCGAACATCTTGCGGCAGATCGCGGAGGATGGCGATGGCGAAATCTAGAATCCGCTACCACTGCAGCGAATGCGGCGCCGATAGTTCCCAATGGGCCGGCCAATGCGGTAGTTGCGGCGCTTGGAATACATTGGTGGAGAAAATCCCCCAACCGCAGGCGTCGTCGTCCAACCGCTTCGGCGGATTCGCGCCGTCCGCCGAGGCGCGGCAGTTGGCGCAGGTCGATATTTCCACCGTCACCCGCTTGTCCGGCGGCAGCGCCGAGTTCGATCGGGTGCTCGGCGGCGGGCTGGTGCGCGCCTCCACCGTCCTCATCGGCGGCGATCCCGGCATCGGCAAATCCACCCTACTACTGCAGCATTTGTCGGCCATCAGCGAGACCCTGCCGGTGCTGTATGTCAGCGGCGAGGAATCCACCGAGCAGATCGCCCTGCGGGCGCGGCGGTTGGAATTGCGCGCCGACAATCTCAAGGTCATGGCGGAAAATCGCTTGGAGACGCTGCTGGAGACGGCCTGTCGGGAGTCGCCGGCGGTGTTGGTGGCGGATTCCATCCAGACTCTGTACAGCGAGGCATTGCCGCAGGCGCCGGGCAGCGTGTCGCAGGTGCGGGAATGCGCCGCGAGGCTGGTGCGCTACGCCAAGCAGAGTGGCTGCACCGTGGTCGTGGTCGGCCACGTAACCAAGGAGGGCGCGCTGGCCGGGCCGAAGATTCTGGAGCACGTGGTTGACAGCGTGCTGTATTTCGAGGGCGACGGCGCCGGTTCCTTCCGCCTGATACGCGCCTTCAAGAACCGCTTCGGCGCGGTCAACGAAATCGGCGTGTTCGCCATGACCGAGCAGGGCCTCAAGGATGTCGCCAATCCGTCCGCCATGTTTGTCAGTCGGCAGGGCGCGTCTCGTCCCGGCAGCGTGGTTCTGGCGACTCACGAGGGTTCCCGCCCGCTGCTGGTGGAGGTGCAGGCGCTGGTGGATGAAAGCGCGCTGTCGAATCCGCGCCGGTTGTGCGTCGGCTTGGAGCACAACCGGCTGGCCATGCTGCTCGCGGTGGCGCACCGCCATGCGGGAATTTCCCTGAATCGCCACGATGTGTTCGCCAATGTGGCCGGCGGCATCCGCGTGAACGAGACCGGCGCCGATCTGGCGTTGCTGGTCGCCATCCTGTCCAGCCTACGCAGCCAGCCGGTGGGCGGCGATCTGGTGGTGTTCGGCGAAGTCGGGTTGTCGGGGGAGCTCAGGCCGGTGCAACGGGGGCTGGAGCGGATTCGCGAGGCGCAAAAACTCGGGTTTGAACGCGCCCTGATTCCCCGGGCGAATCTGCCGAAGAAACCGCCGCGCGGCATCGAACTGGTGGCGGCACGAAAAATTGAGGACGCCCTCGGAATTTTCGATGCGCCGAAATCCCCCTGAAGCCGGGGGCGGGGTAGGGTTGAATCAACCGCGACACCCCGCCGCAAGCGGGGTGTCGATCCGGTTGGGGCTCGGATGAGCCTTAGGCGGGGGTAACGCTGGTCGCTTGCAGACCTTTCGGGCCTTCCTCCATCTCGAAGGATACCGCTTGCCCTTCGTGCAATGTGCGGAAACCCGAGCCCTTGATCGAGCTGAAATGGACGAACACATCCGCGCCGCCCTCTTGTTGCGAAATGAATCCGAAACCTTTGGATTCGTTGAACCACTTTACAGTGCCTGTAGCCATGACATGTTTCCTGAATGAAAATGAGAATGAATGGGAATGTGCGACAGGTAATGACGCGGGAAGGAAAAACGAAAATGACGGAAATTCAAGATGACGCGGAAGTAACAGCCAAATAGCCCGCAACAGAATCTGTGGCGGGCGAACTATAGTGGGTTCTTTGCGCACTTGCCAGCGAAAAAAACGAAAAAATTGTGAAAAAAGACGATTTATGTGGCAAAAACGCCATTATCGGAGATTTCGGCAAATCCGTGGCGCGCGCTTGCGTTGCATTCGCGTAGATGAGGTCGCATAATTGCCATCCAATTCCGCCCTGAGCGAATTTCGCGAGGGCACAAAATCAACCGCTACATCCACAAAAACGGGAGACCGACGATGAACACGATAGCGAAAGCGAAAGAGCGAAACATGCGTACTTGGCAGATTTTCCGGCGGGGCGCGTCTGGCCTGATTCTACTGATTGCGCCCGGCTTGGTGCTGGCCAACGGCGAGGGCTTCGAGCGCGCGCCCTATATGTGGGATGTGTGGGCATCGCTCGGCATTCTCGCCCTCTTCGTATTTTGCGCACTGGCACTGAGCGCCCACCGCGCGGCCACCCAACGCTACGGGCAGATCGGCTTCGGCCTTGCGCTGGTGGCAACCGCCGGATTCATCCTGATCGCCTTTACCAGCGGCGTGACCGCAGAATTCGAGGAAACCGACGACATTCCCATGCTGTTGATCCTCATGGCCATCTCGGTAGTGGCTGGCGTCTATCTGTTGGTTTCCGCACTGCGAGAACCCGCCGCGGACGGCGCGCCGACCCCCGAACCCCTGCCGACTCGCAACACCACCGAACTTTTCGGGCGAGCCTCCCGTTTCTTCCACTGGAGCATCGCCGCACTCATATTCCTATTGATGGTCATCGGCATCATCGCCGAAGGGGCAGGCGGCAGCCATGCTTGGTTCGATCCGATTCTAGTAGTGCACAAATCCCTCGGCATCACCGTAGTCCTGCTGGTAATCGCCCGCATCATCTGGCTATTCCGCTCCCCCTGGCCACAACCCGCCTCCAGTCTGAAACCGTGGGAACAGAAACTGTCCCACGCCGTACACGGCCTGCTGTACATACTCATCCTGCTGTGGCCGATAAGCGGCGCCATAATGAGCGCGTTTGGCGGACACGATGTGGCTTTCTTCTTCGTCGACCTGCCGCAGATATTTCCGGAGAACGAGGCCATCAGCAATTTCGGCGAGTGGTTGCATAAGGCGATTTTGCCGGATCTGTTCATTGTGCTGATTATTTTGCATGTGGGTGGGTTGCTGAAGCATCATTTTTGGGATAAGGACAAGGGGGTTATTCGGCGGATGGCTCGGTGAGGGGGTTGGGCGCCCGTTTGGGGGCGTCGGAGGATGGGGCGCAGAGTGTGTCTGTATGCGCGCTGAATTGTGGTGTTACGGGGGAATCTGGTTAGTCCCTACGAATCGCCACGGACACCTGTTCAAGTTCAAGATCATCAAGTGCCTGCTGTAAATCTCGCTGGAGATTTTTGGACGATGCCTCGTCAACGCTCACCGAGAAATCGATACCGATTCGCAGATTTTTTCTAGATGGGCTATTAATCTTAGGCAAGATTCTGGTTCCAAATTTATTCCAGATTTCGGGAGGGATATCTCCAGTGAGACGAAGCGTAACTTTCTTGCTCGATTTCGGCGCAGATTTGGTCGTCGAGTCTGACTCGCCGATAGGAGACCCGGCTGTTTTCTCAGGCCCGAGATTATGGCTTGGGGTGTATTCCGGCTGATTCTGCTTTTTATTTCCAGATGGTGCTCGGATTTCCTCGGCTTTGTCCTTCTTCAGCAGAAAAACTCCGGGCTCGAAGGCCACCTCTTCCGGTCGCATCTGCTCCTTGTACCACATCCTTTCGTATTGGTCATCGCCCTTGTTGACAGATGCCAATCCGAAGTCCCCTGTTTCCACAAACTCAACGATCTTTTGTCGAAGTACCTTGTCCGGGTCAATAAGTCGAGTCAACGATCCGTCCAGAAAACTCTGGCGCAGACTGGTGAGTGGCCAAGCTCCCGTTTTTTGAAAAGTGCGTGGCCAATTCCGGTCGATATACCCGACGCCGACCGACTCATTGAGCAATGCTCCTGTTTTCAGCGCGGTGATGATGCGCCCACAAAGCGTCTCACTGCTGCTGGAATGGCCAGCCCCGAGGTCAATGACCTTGATTCCATGTGGGGTTTTTGTATCTCTTAGCACAACATAGCGATACCCGGCCCACACCTCGTTTTTCGCTGCCGCTTCCGCATCTCGTCGACTGTCCTGTACTTCGGTACGATCCGTCTGGTCGAATTCCGAACCGAGGACACCCTGAGAAAGCTCGTGGGCGACCCGTTGCCAAGCAAGTTGTAACTCAATACGCTCTCTGAGATCATGTCCCGGTTTTTTGATGCACCAAACCAACGCGCCGGGATAGAGCCGAGGCGACCTGCCCTTTTTTTGGGTCCATCGGCCAATGCTCTCCTCGAGTTGTTCGTTCTCCTGCCACTCTTCGGCTGGGTCGAGGATGACTAGCGTCAGTCGCGGTGAGTCTTGTACCGCATTGCCATCTTCTGGGAAGTAGACTATAGGGATTGTTGCGCCTCGGGAAAATTCACCTTCCACGACTTTTCGGAGTGCAGGTTTGACCTCCTTCCCTTCATCTAGGGATGCTCGTCGGTCGCTAACTATTTTCCGCAGAGTTGCCTGATGATGGATGCGGTAGCCGTCCGCGCCGACCTTGCGTATGAAAAAGCCTTTCCTTTCGAGTGCTGACGCGGCGTTGTCGACGTTTGTGGTTTCGACATCAGGTTCGCCAAGCGCGAACCGTAGCTCCGGCAAGTGGGCTACTTTGTCCACCTGACCGCCGGATGACTCGAATAGAATCGCAGTTCCCACCCTACGGTGAATGTCCCGCAGGGCGTCCTTGGTGTCGGCATCCAGAGCTTTGGCGTGAGCCGTCTCTCCGGCGAGGTCTGCGTCGATGGCTGCTTGGAGGCGTGGCTCGCCCATCTGCCCCAAAATTACGGCGCGGAACTCCGGTACATGCAATGGGGCAGAACCCAGGGTGATCAGTGGCTCGTTCCGCGCTTGACGGAACTGCTCCCGCGAAGCCCATGAAATCCATTGCGCCAGCATGGCCAGGGCCCCACGGGTTTGTTGGAACTGGGTGAGCGCTCGCCATTTCTGCTGAAAGACGGAGAGCGTCGCAGGATGGAACGGGTAGCAAGCCTCGAAGCGGTTCCTGATAACATCTTGCGCCTTGGATGACTTGGTAGCAGTGTCCACGGTCGTCCACTCAGCAGGTAGCCGAGCAGAGCGTTCAAAGCACCATTTTGCATAGATGCGGGCTACCCGTTTTCGCACCTGATCGCTACCCAAATCTTCAAATAACCGTCGGCGCACGACCTCGCTGATTTCGGATTCGTCATTGGCAATAAGGTCATGGGAGACTCGGCGCACGACCTTGATAATGCGATCCTGCCATTTTTGATCCCAGTCGGTCATTTCCACCTGACTGCGGGGCAGACTGATAACTGCCGCTGCATAAGTCGTTCCGGTGATGGCGACCGTTAAATTCTGCAGGAACGCATAGAAACTGTCAGCCATGTTGCGGTGGCGGTTAACGAAATTGAGCACCTCGTCAAACAGGAGCAGAACAGGGGCATTCGCTAAAGCGAAAATATTTGACAGCGCTTCGGTTCCCGGCGGCGTGAACGGTGCTGCATTGCCTAATGCGGCTACACCCGCATCGCCTGCGAGTTGATTGGCCAAATCGATCCAGGGTGTTTCCCGCCCCTCTGATGGATCCCAAGCGTTTCCAACAAAAACACCGACGCGGGCGTCCAGACCAGCGGAGATACCGGCTTTGCATAGAAGGTCAGATGTGTTTGGCAGGGCGTGGACGTTTTTACCTGCTTTGGCGAGGTGATACAACGAAGTGAGCGTGTGAGTTTTGCCCCCTCCAAACTGGGTCATCAACGTCAGGACGGGCGCAGTGTTTTCCGTTTTACCGGATAGACGGCGCAAAATCATCCCGGAGTGTTCCGTCAATGCGCGGGTGAAGTAGGTGCGCGAGAAAAACTGTTCCGGGTCGCTGTAATCCGATGGGGCAGTCCCAGCCACCACCTGCTCCAGAGCGATGGCAAATTCATCCGGGCTGAAGGAACGCCCCTCTCGGACCTCCTTGCGAGGTGTTACTATTTTGTACCAGGGTTGCATGGGCATGGCTTCATGATTTTTAGTCTCAAAATTCTGTAAAGCGATATAGCCGATTTATCCGTAGTGTATGATTACGACGAATCGTTCCTTGATTACGTTATCACGAATTCGGTCGACACAGGTCATCTCTTTCAAGAAGTTGCTTTTGGCGTGTAGTAAAATTTTTGTTTTTATTCGTCGAAAAGATGCTTCCTCGAGGATCGTCTATCAATTTTTTGTCCTTGAAGTCGCGATGTAAATCTTGGTCGTTAGAGTATAGTAATCGAGCACCACTGACCACGGCCAAAGCAATGATGTGGGGGTCATCAGATCTAAGATTAGAATATGTGCTTATTCTTTTCGACTCTTTCATCACGATTTCTTTTCTTTTGACTCTCAAATCTCCCTTTCTTTCAGCTTCCATAGCCCACAATCTGAACTCCTCGCAATCATAGAGTTCATCTGTAAGTTTTCCGCCTATGACCAATTCCCCTCTTCCTGTGTCAATCCAGTCAAAAAACTTCTTACCAGCGGATTGACGATTGGAGCCGAATACTTCGTGAACGACGTTGGCATCTATTATTGCGCACATGTTTATAGCCCTAGAATTTTCTTGGTTTCATCCATGAAAAATTTCCGGTATCCATCAGGCCGATTCAATATATTTCCATCTTCACCGATTTGGAGTGAGTGAATTGTAACGTCTAGGGCGTTGTTTCGTTCGAAATATAGAATTGAAATGTCATCATGCTTAAGTTTCACTTTACGATCACGTATGTCCATACGAACCCGATCCATCAAGTGATCACTATGCGTTTCGACCACGATTTGGCATTTCGGCCCCGCAATTTCGCCGAACAAACTGCCGAGAGCAGCCTGAGCCCTTGGGTGGAGATGCACTTCCGGCTGTTGCAACAGGAACAGAGATGGTGCATTCGGTCGTAGCATTTCCGTGATTACTGGCAGAACCTGACTTACTCCATACCCCACATCAATGAGGTTACGCTTAGGCCCCCTCAATCCATCTCCAAATTTCCTGATTTGTATCTGGAAAGGTTCGCTACCATGTCTCCCCAGCCTTCTGATGGATATCTCATCGAATAGCCCAGATTCTTGTCCGAATTTTTGGAGCCTCTTCCGAAGATTAATCCATGCTTCTCCTTGGGAAGAAATGTCGGCAAGATACATAGGAACGTAATCGCCATCGGGGTCAGGCGTGAGACGAGCAGGATCATATGTGCGGCGTGGTTTGGAGCGCACAGGGGCGCTTGCGAAGGGCCGCTGTTGGCGAAGGTCCAACATAATAGATCGCACTAATTCACTTAGTGTTTCACGGTCTCGCACACTAACAGGTGGAGTTCCTGTCGCCGGCTTAAATTTTGCATCGTTATCGTAGCGGATTAAACGATCTACTAAAAAGTAGTGATTAAGGAATATCAAGTTGTTTTCAACGTTGCGGGAGATTTCGTCCATTTTTGAAGTTTGTATCTCCCAACTTCCCCGCTTGGTTCCAACTCGAAGCAGGTAAGGTTCATTAATGAAAAAGGTTTCATCGATCCAGGCTTTCCCACGAGAAAGACGCCGACCTACAGGTACAGGGATAGCCCGATTTCTTCCAAATGTGAATTTCAATTTGGTAGCCAATCCTCTTTTATCGTTTATATTGAATCCTACTTCGAATTTCTCTGCTCTCCCGCCCCTGGCCCCTCGATGATGAGCAATTTCGTCAAAGCTACCGAGGTCGTATGGGTATTCCTTGAAATCCGGGTTCTGAAAAGTACGAGCAATATCCGAGAGGATACGCATAATCGCCAGAAAGGAGGTCTTTCCTGTGCTGTTCTCACCTACCAGCAAGGTCAAGGGCGCTAGACGCGCTTTATGCTCTCCGTGAAAGCATCTGTAGTTTTCGAGTCTGATTTCATTCATAATAGTTCACCTATTCATCTCGGCACAGCCAGTAGCATTGCGTCCAGCAGGCGTTTTTCATCGCTGCCGGGAGTATAGAGTGCGGTGAGGGCATTGGCAAGGCGTAGGAAGCCGGGGCCGCGTTCCTGCTCGGCGCGCAGCAGACTGCGTAGGGCTTCGGTGCGGCCCGATGCTTGGAATAGCATGGCGGCATGTACCCGATCCAGGGTTGTTGCTTCCGTTGGGGTGTTCAGATCGCCGGCAACCTGCCCGGAAAAATGGCCACGCCGCCGTGTCCTGCCCCGAACAGTAGGTGGATCATCGGGGAATAAGCTGAGTTGAACGGATGCCGTTGGGTTGGTTTCGATTTCGTCGGCCAGAGCGCCGGCCCCAAATTCGCCGAAAAGTTCCTTGCTTCGCTCGTTAACCGACCTAAGCCGCACCACACCCTTCTCGATTTCGATTATGCGTGATTCCCATTCATTCAGATGAATGCCGAGGGGCTGGGCAAAGCGACGGGCCACATCGAAAGGCAGGCTGTACCCTGAGATTCGGCGGCGGGGTGTTTCATATTTCTCGTCCGTCTCTTTTACCTGATTCACCCCGCCGTTGCCGGTGCTTTGCAGGGTCCACAGGAACAGGGCGGTCAGCCGAGCGTCCTCTTCCAATGCGCCGGCTGCGCCGTTACGCGCCTGAGCCTCTGCCGTGCCTAAAACTTGTTCAAGGGCTTCACGACCTACCACCTCCCACACTTTTTCGAGATACTCCGGCAAGCCGATTTCCCGGCCCTCCGCTGTTTCCACCGAACGGTAGCGGCTGTAGATTTCCAGAGCAGGCCCGACACAGGCAAACACCAAGTCCGCGCCGCGGATACCCTCGCCCTGAAGTCGTTGCATCCAGTCGGCAACCCGATTCGGAAGTTCACGAAGGACATCTGCCCACTCGCCAACCGGCGCGTCATCAGGTCGTGGGCGGCAGATGAGGTGGACGCTGGTGGCTAGGGCTGCGGACTCTCTTGCTCTGATTCGCGAGGTCGCTTCCGTTGCAATGGGCCATGATCCGGTGATAGTCCAACCCCCTTGAATCATACCTGAAAGTAGCGCCTCCCAGCCTTCAGTAGTTTTGTGTGCAAAGACTACCGATCCCACGCCGTCTTCGCTCAGAATACGACGGCCTTCGGAAAATGCATCAGCCATATTTTCTTCAAACCATGCACGATTCTTTTTCCGGCCGCCGTCTTTTTTTGTTTCGTCCTGAACAATTTCACGATTCTTCGGTGAAAGTTGATTTCTTAGATCAAGTGGGTCCCGTAGGAACGAAAGGTCGGGCAGTGTTCGTTTGAGCCAGACCAAGAAAAAATCCGAAAGGTCAGCATATGGGATAGCGTCATAGTACGGTGGGTCCGTGAACCAAACGTGGGCAGCTTGATCATGAAGAGGATGGTGTGTTGCGTCGGCTTGTTCAAATTGGCCAACGGAAACTTGCGGAAGAATCTCAATAATTTTTTTAAAATTGGATAGCACACCATCTAGGTGTGCAGAGTTACCACCAGACAGAACGGTTTCTGGGAAAGACCATGTTATCGGCAAGGTTTGCATGCCAAAGGAAGGTGCAACCGATGAGTTAGGTCGTAATCGAGCGTTGCCGTTGCATGCTCTAGAATATGCGTTTAGTGCGAATGCCAATAGCGACCTTACTGTACCGTCGAAGTGCGAACACTTGATCAAATTGGACACTACCATCAACGCTATCTTTTGCCGCGCTGTGAACAGGTGATTCCACTGAACCATACCATATTTATGAACACTGAAGGCGCGCCCTGCTCCTGATCCTCCACCAATAGGTGTAGGCTCATCCGGTACCGGGCAGATACCCTGTTTCCCATTGCACTCCCATTCACTCAACATGTTCGCGACACGTTTTTGCGCCAAATATACCGCTGCGTAGTCGGCTTCGGTGGGTAGGCGGTAGTGCCGTTCCTTCTCGCCAGGTTTGAGAATTACCACCGCCGTCATGCGCGCGCCGCCGGTGCGATCGCCATGTTCGTCGAATATCGTGTCAGTCCCGCCGCGTTGAGCGACAAGCTGAGGGCGTACTTGTTCCGGGGGTAGAACCGCCCGGCAACAAAGGCAGGTAGCCCGGGCGCGGGACACGGTACCGCTGTCTACTTCTTCCTCGATCTGTGGTTTGTATATCTCGAATTCCACTCGGGGTATTTCCCCTTCATTTTGTACTATCCTGGGGCGCAACGCCCACTTGCGCTTGGGTATTTTGCACAGCCAAAGGGAGGGTATCAGGGGTATCTCTGCGCCGCAGTTGGGCGCCACACAACGCACAGTGCGTGCCCAGATGTAAGCGATAGGCTTTGAGCCATCCGGGTCTTTCGGGTAGAGATCGGCCAGATTTTTCTCGGCTTGATTTTGGATTTCCGTGCCAGCTTTGTTCAGTTCCTCGGCCAATCCCGGTCTGTGGCGAGGGATGTCTTCCAGCGTCACTTTGAGGATGAGGCAAGCGACAGGGTTAAGGTCGCTGGCGAAGGTTTCGCAGCCGAGGCGGAGGGCTTCCAGAGGGATGGAGCCGCCGCCGGCGAAAGGGTCTACCACCAGTGGCGATTCCTCATTGTGCGCCGCACGCACGAGTCCACGGCCGACATCCAGATAGGTGGCTTTCGCAGCGTTGTCCCAGTTGGCAAAGTCGCCGATGAATTTCATCAGTTTCTCGCGCAACGCCAAGTCTCCTTTCCTCACCGACCCGGATGTTTGTGGAAGCAGTTCGCGTGCCCGCGTTTTGAATTCCTCTGGACAATTCCGGTCGCATGGGTCTGGTAGCAATAACGCCAATAACACAGCTCGCGACGATGCCAGTGGCCGCCGTGCCCACCACAGATGTAATGTGGACGGATGCCCACGGCGAATCGATTTCTCCCGTGCCGCGTGTTTCGAGACTTCTGCTATGGGGAAGTCGATTTCAGCCAGACGTTTGCAATCTTTGGGGATCATGGTTCTGCTTTGCACCGTTGGGTTTTATGGTTATCAGGGATTCGTTTGGTAACTTGGGTAGCGCGATTCAAATATGTTTGGCTGTGCTCTTTTATTGAAAGTCTTATGTCGAGTCCGGTAACATCCTTCGTTTCTCGAACGATCTTTCTGATTTGTTCGCACGATTCAAGATTATCTGCCTACCTCGTGTTTCCCTTATTCATCCTTAATCTGCATGGGTTTAGTCATGGTGTCTACTTTTAACCAGTAGTACTGCACCTTTTCCACCTCGTTCCACGAAAACCGAGCCGGATTTGCGATTGGTTCTCGAAGTTCAGGCTCATCAGCACAGTTGGCAACCACATAAAGCCAGTAGCAATCCCCGCGATCCTCTGCCACCCGACGCTCATTGGGCGTGAGCAGGATTGTCCCAGTCTTAGCGGCCAAGCCTTTTACTTCTATCAAACGTAGTTCTCCGGATTTCGGATTAAGGCTGGTCAAGTCATAGCCCAGATTTTTTTCATGCACATCGCAAACCTGACGCCCCTGATCTGTTTCGTACTTCATCACCACTTGCATGGCAGTCATTTCGGTCGCAGCGTTGGGGCGTAAACGAGTAACCTCAGGTGTGTTGACTTCGGGATGGGGCAGGATCAGGACGCTGGCCAATCGATCCACACCCTGAAGTGTGAGCGCCCGCTGTTTGGTAAGTTCAATCTTCCGCCGCTTGCGGCGTGCAGTCGCTTCATCGTGACGGATTTCGGCCCGAGCAAGACGCCCCTCGGCACCGATAAGTTGATTGTCTCTATCTTCGCTAGCCCGCCCAATCTCCTGATCGATTCGTTGAATCACCTCGGTCAACGATAACTTGACGTGTTTGGCAATTCGGTCTACCTCTGCGAGTCGCTCGGTGCGCACCTCTTCGAGAAAAGGGATGAGCGCATGCTCATTCAGCCACTCGGTCATTTCCGAAAACGAGGCCACGGTAGGTAGGTCATCTGGGGCAGGGGCAGGAATCAGGTTGCCGAGTGTCTCCGGCTCCCGGAGGCAGGGGGCATGTTCATCGGACAGTTCCACAGCGAACAGCCGCTCGTGAATGACTTGACCAAGGCCGTCAACGACCCGGGCGCGATAGAAATCGAGACGCGCAGAGGTCTCGTGGTCAAGAGAATGAAAACAGGCGCCCGTAGAGAAGGGCTTCCTGCTCATTTCCAAACAATGGAGGCGGAGCGCCTCGAACAGGGGGTGGCCCGGCGTAACCCATTCGATGTTGTGTTTTTCTGCCGTGTTACGGTCTGTTGATATGCGGGGATAGCGGGGGCCAACCTCAGGGAGATTTCGGTGGGGGTCGCGCCCATATTCCATCAAGATGCTTGGTGTCCGGCCCGGTTCGAAGGTATGCTGCAGTTGTCGTACCGGATTGAGGGTGAGGGCTGCGCTCTCAGCGCTCTCAGATAGAAAACGCGCTATGGTCTCCGGCACCACGCGCCGTTCTTGGGCACGTGCGCGGCGCTCGATCAGCATGGCCAGATTGATATTTTTGGATGCCAGCCCTTCCAACGCTGTTTTACAGATAGCGCGAAACTGCTCCTCGTCCACGTTTCGCAGAAGCCGGTCTTCCAAATCTGCGTCACCCAAACGACCTGCGTAGTATTCTCGTAGGACATGTTCGACATGGGCAGCCGGCAGGACTTCACCGACCACATTGAACACTGCGTCGTCGTCCAAGGCATCCCGAATCTCCTGGAGTTTGGACAGGAGTCGCTGAAGCACTCGTCCTTCAATGGTGTTGGCGGCGACGAAATTGAAGATGAGACAATCAAAGCGTTGCCCATATCGGTGGATGCGCCCCATACGTTGTTCCAAACGGTTGGGGTTCCAGGGAATATCGTAATTGAACAGGATATGGCAGCATTGGAGGTTGATGCCCTCGCCAGCCGCTTCGGTCGCGACAAGAACCTGAATTTCCCCTTCTCGAAACTGTTGCTCTGCGTAGAGGCGGGAACCCTCTTCGTCTCGTGAACCCGATTTCATGCTACCGTGGATGCTCCCCACACGGAAGCCTCGGGACTTCAACCTATCTACCAGATAATCAAGGGTATCCTTGAATTCAGTGAATATAAGCAGGCGCTGGTCGGGATTGTCGAAGAATCCCTGCTCCCGCACGATTTCATGAAGGCGACTGAGCTTGGCTTCTTCCCCCGATTCTTCTACTTTTTTCGCTTGTTCGGCAAGTTCTCGCAATTCGGTTATTTCCTTACGAATTTCATCAGCGCTTTCAGCTAATGTGATCGCCTCCAGCATCCGTTCCAGTTTTTCCCGCTCGACGTCCTCCATTTCTTCCAGATCTTCCCAGTCGGGCAGGTTGGGTGGTGCTCCCTTCGCCAGATGTTGGGCTTTCTGTAGGCCATCCTCCATCCGCTTTGCCCGATTTTCCAATGAGCGGCGCATTGCATATGTACTTGATGCAAGCCGCCGTTGGTACATCGACACGAGGAAACCAACAGCGCGGGCACGTCGATCATCTCCCTGTGCCGCCGCTCGGGCACTCTGCCGTTTTACGAAGCGGGTTACATTTGTGTATAGGTCGAATTCATCTCCATCCAATTGAAAATCAGCGGTGTGGGTAATTCGTTTGGTGAATACCGGCATGGTGGCCCAAGTTCCATCCGTCTGCCGTTCCGGGAAATATACCATCGCTTCTTTGGTGCGCCGAAGATAGAAGGGCGCACGCCTGCACTCCATCGCCTCACGGATGGATCGCACATCTGCATATACATCCTGATCAAGGAGTTGCAGGAAGAGGGTGAAGTTATTGGGATCGCCTTTATGCGGAGTTGCAGTGAGCAGTAGCATGTTGTTGGTGTTGTCGCGGAGCAGTTCACCTAGCTTGTAACGCTGACTCTTGTGAGTTTCGTCACGTGCCGACATCCGGTGGGCTTCGTCGACGATTACCAAGTCCCAATGCGCCTGTCTCAATCCGTGCAGGATGTCTTCGCGTTTAGCTAAGTCTAGAGACGTAATGACCCGTTTTTGAGCAAGCCACGGATTGACACCGAATTGTTCCCGGATGTTGTTGCCCTTCAACACCAGAAACTGTTCATCGAACTTCTCTTTGAGTTCTCGTTGCCATTGGAACGCCAAGTTCGCAGGGCACACGACCAGAATTCGTTCGGCCAATCCCCGCAGATTGAGCTCGCGAACGAGTAGGCCGGCCATGATGGTCTTGCCGGCCCCGGCGTCGTCAGCCAACAAGAATCGTACGCTTGGAAGCTTCAGAAGATGATCGTAGACGGCCTCGAGCTGGTGAGGCAGCGGGTCTACCCGGGATATGGAAAGGCCAAAGTAAGGGTCGAACTCGTGGGCAATGCCGAGGGAGTAGGCTTGGATGCCCAGCCGAAGCAGGTGGCCGTCCCCGTCGTAGGCAGGGGTGGAGTTTGATACATCGATTTCGGCAAGGTCGGCTGTGGACAGCGTAACCCTCCGAAAACGCTCTGTGTGTTGCCCGACGAGGCCCGCCAACATGGAGTCCGGGCCATTCCGGCGAACGGTCTCCACACGCATCGGCTCGTTGAACTGCGACCCGGTAAGGATATGACCTTCTTTGATTGTGGTGTCAATGGTCAATCGCTATCTCCTCCGTCGATTTTCGAGAAAATGCGAGTCAACCATCGGTAGCCACTGTCCCGGTGAATTCCGTGATCCAACTCGGCATGTTTGCCAGCAACATCGCCAATCAAAATATCAGCAAATGTCTCTTACTTATTACAAAACTTGGTGGAGGTGGCGGGAATCGAACCCGCGTCCGTAAGTCCTACGCGCATCGGCGGCTACATGCTTGTTCTGCCTTCGAGTTAACCAGCGTGAAAGTCGGCAGACTGACGCGCACGTTGGCGAGTCCGATTGGTTTTAGCTGTCAGGCAACGGACCGGCCTGACTCGCGAGCCTTCATTCGATGACCTTTCCAGCCCCAGCCTGAAGGCGAACCGGGTGAAAGGACTAGCCGGTTTAGGCGGCTAGTGCGTAGTTGTCGTCGTTGGCAACTATTGAATTGCAGGTGGATTAACGAGGTAGTCTGCGCCTCGGCATGCTCCGATGGTTTCGCGACCGACGTCGAAGCCAGTCACCCCCACGGGCGGGGAGTATAGCAGAACCTGCGCGGGCTATGGGGGGTGGTGGGCGTGGCGGGGTCAGGATTTGAACAGGCGGCGCTGGTCGCGTTCCCATTCCCGCTGCTTGATGGTGTGGCGCTTGTCGTATTGCTTCTTCCCTCGCGCCAGAGCGATTGTGGCCTTGACCTTGCCGCGTTTCCAGTAGAGGCTGAGGGGCACGATGGTGTAGCCCTCCCGCTCTCGGGCGCCGATCAGTCGGCTGATTTCCTTCTTGTGCAGCAGCAGTTTGCGGCTGCGAACCGGATCCGGGTGGATGTGAGTCGAGGCCGATCCCAGCGGCGCGAAGTGGGCGCCGATGAGGAATAGCTCGCCGCGCACGATGGCCACATAGCTTTCCTTCAACTGGGCGCGCCCGTCTCGCAAACTCTTCACTTCCCAGCCCTGCAGGGCGACGCCGGCCTCGAACTCCTGCTCGATGAAATAGTCGAATCGAGCCTTGCGGTTGCGCGCGATGGTGTTGTTGGAATCCTGCTTTTTGCGGGTGGCCATGACCTGAGCAGCCGTGTATTCGGCCATGCTGAACGGCCTTCCAGTATAATGGCGCGCGCAGATTTTTTCCGTAGGATAGAGAGGATACAGGCCATGCACACCATCGCGCGCTCGGCGCTGGTGCGGCACAGTGTCGAGGACATGTTCTCGCTGGTGGACGACATCGAGTCCTACCCGCTGTTCCTGCCGTGGTGCAGCGCGTCCGCAGTGCTTGCGCGCAGTGAGCGGGAGGTGGTCGCGCAGGTGGGCATCGCCTTTCGCGGCGTGCGCAAATCCTTCACCACCCGCAACCGGCTGCTGCCCGGTGAAAAAATCGAGATGGAGTTGGTGGACGGCCCCTTCAGCGAATTGTCCGGAATCTGGGCGTTCACGCCGCTCGCGCAGTCTCCGGCGCAGTCTCGGGGCGGGTGCCGAATTTCCCTCGACCTGCGGTTCGATTTTTCCAATGCGGTGGTGGGCAAAATCGTCGGGCCGGTGTTCGCGCGCATCGCCGATTCGCTGGTGGATTCCTTCGTGCAGCGGGCTGATCGGCTGTACGGCGGAGGCGGGCGGCGGTCGAGTTCGCTCAGCGGGGAAAGTGGGCAACGCGAATCCGGCATGGAATCTCGCGTGCCATCGTCGATCATCTTGGAGGTGGTATATGCATTGCCCGCGCGCCAAGTGGTCGAGCGAGTGGAATTGCCCCCGCCGGTGACCATCGAGCAGGCGATTCGCGCCTCATCCATCCTGCGGCGTTTTCCGGAGATCGATTTGGCGAGGACGCCGGTGGGAGTTTTCGGCAGCGAGCGGCCGTTGGATTGGCCGTTGGCGCACGGCGATCGGGTGGAAATTTACCGCCCACTGCAAATGAGCCCGGTGGAAGCACGCCGCCGCCGCACCGATGTGGGGTAGGGCGCGGTCGCGTACCGCATTGCGCCGGAATGCGCCTTTTGGTATAAAACTGCCCCTGAATTTTGTCCGCCGGCGGCACCGCCGGAATCCCATCCAACCCAACTCAACCCAACACGAACCGCTATCCGATGGTTGCAAAGCGAAAACCCGATCTGTTGATTCACGGCGTCAAACCCTACAAGCGCAAGCGGGGCGAGGGATACATGGAGCCGGCTCAGTTGGAACACTTCCGGGCGATATTGACCGCTTGGCGCGCCGAGCTCAGCAGCGACACAACCAAAACGGTCGTGCACATGCAGGACGAGACCGCCAACCACCCGGATCCCACCGATCGCGCCAGTCAGGAGACCGATATGGCATTGGAATTGCGCGGGCGCGACCGCGACCGCAAGTTGATCAAGAAGATCGACGAATCCATCGCCCGTCTGGAGTCCGGAGATTTCGGCTACTGCAACAATTGCGGCGAGGAAATCGGGCTCAAGCGGCTCGAGGCGCGGCCTACCGCGGTGTTGTGCATCGATTGCAAGACGCTGGATGAAATCCGCGAGAAGCAGCTTTCCTGACTGATAAAGCGGGGCACCCCCGCCAACCCGCCGAATCCCCCCGACCCCCGATCACTCCGCCGCCCCCGCGCGGCTCCGCACGGCCCACACGGCCTCAGCGACGATGGCAGAATCGCTTGTGCTGGGGGTAGGGGAAAATATCGTATCGCTTGTTTTGCACGATGTCCCGTTGCACCTTCTTCCAATAGGCCGGCTCCAGCAAATCCCCGTGGTGGGCGAGGAAACGCTCGCGGAATTTGGGATGGTTCACCACGAAACTTTTCATCTGCTGGGGAAAGAAATCGTTCTCGCCCACGTGGAACCACGGCTCGTCGGCCATTTCCTCCTCGGCATTCGTCGCCCGAGGCATGGCGCGAATGCGGATTTCATCCATATGGCGAATCTCGTCGTAGTCGTAGAACACCACCCGATTGTGGCGGGTAACGCCGAAGTTCTTGGACAGCATGTCCCCGGGGAAGATATTGGCCGCGATCATCTCGCGGATGGCATTGCCGTAGTCGGCAATGCCGTGATCGAGCATCGCCTCGTCGGCGTGTTCGAGAAAGATGTTGAGGGGCACCATGCGGCGTTCGATATACAGGTGGCGGATGATGAGGAATCCCTCGTCGATGTGAATGCTGGAGGCGATGTCCTCGTGCAATTCCGCGAGCAATTCATCGGAAAACCGCTCCACCGGAAGGGCCACAAATGAAAACTCCAAGGTATCGGCCATGCGTCCCGCGCGATCGTGCATTTTCACCGTCTGGTATTTCTGCTTGACCGTGGCGCGGTCGATCTTCTTCGGCGGGTCGAAGCGATCCTTGATGACCTTGAACACGTAGGGATAAGAAGGTAGCGTGAACACGCTCATCACCGTTCCACGAATGCCCGGCGCGGTGATCAACTTGTCGGTGGAATGTTCCAGATGGTGGAGAAATTCCCGATAGAACAGCGTCTTGCCCTGCTTTTGAAAGCCGATGCTGGTGTACAGGTCGGCGCGCGTCTTGCTCGGCAGGATGGATTGCAGGAAAGTAACCAGCCCCGCCGGAACCGTGGTGTTCACCATGAAGTAGGCGCGGGTGAAACTGAATATCAGCGCCAGATCGTCGGCTTCGGTGAGCACGGTATCCACATACAGATGCATATTGTCGTCGAGCAGGATGGGCAGCACGAACGGCTGGCTTTCCACCCCCACCACGGCGCGCCCGACCACATATGCGGCCTTGTTGCGGAAGAACAGCGACGACACCACATGCAGCTGCCGATACGGCGTCGGCATGAAGCCGGACGGCAACTCGGCCTCGAAACGGGCGACCACGAGGCGCAGATCCCGCTCCAGATCCGCCCACGGACGAGTCAGGCCGAAGCTGTGCAGAATCGCCCGAAAAGCATCGTGCATCCCCGTTTCATCCGGGTAATAGCTGGTGTAGGCGGGGTCGTCCATGTCGAGATAATCGATGGCGCTCCCCGGCTTCACGAAGATGTGGGCGTTGTGGAAGTAGCTGCGATCGAACAGGTGGCAGAACACCGAGTTGTAGAAACTCTCCGCCAGCTCCGGCTGCTTGTGATCGTACAGCAGCCACATGTACCAGCGCTTGATGTCCTGCCACAGTTTCTTGTCGAGCTTGTCGAGATCGAATCTCGCATTGAGCTCGTCGATGGCCTCGCTGACGCGCAGGTCGTAGTAGTCGATGCGCTCCCGGCGCGCCGCGACCTCGCCGGCCCAGTCGGCCGCCTCGAAGCGATCCTGCGCGGCGCGGGTGATCTCCTGAAACAGCGAAAAGTGGCGGTTGAACCCCTTCAGGATGGTGCCGGCGATTTGTTCGACCAGATCGGCGCTCATGGCGTATTCGCGCGCCCCGCACGCTGACGCGCTAGAACTGATCCTCTTCGGTGGAGCCGGCCAGAGCGGTTACCGACGAGGCGCCGCCTTGAATGGTGGTGGTTACATCGTCGAAGTAGCCGGCGCCGACTTCCTGCTGATGGGCGACAAAGGTATAACCTCTGGCGGCGGCAGCGAATTCCGGCTCCTGCACCTTTTCCACATAGTGGCGCATGCCCTCGCCGCGAGCGTAGTCGTGGGCGAGGTCGTACATGTTGTACCAAGCGTTGTGAATGCCGGCGAGGGTGATGAACTGATACACATAACCCATCGCCGCGATTTCGTCTTGAAACGAGGCGATGGCCTTGTCTGCCAGTTTCTTCTTCCAGTTGAAGGACGGCGAGCAGTTGTAGGCGAGCAATTGTTCGGGATAACGGGCGCGCACCGCCTGCGCGAATTCCCGCGCGAAACCCAGATCCGGCGTGCCGGTCTCGCACCAGATCATATCGGCGTAGGGGGAATATGCCACGCCGCGCGCGATGGATTGCTCCAAGCCGTTTTTGACTCGGTAGAAACCCTCGGAGGTGCGCTCGCCGGTGAGGAACGGCTTGTCGCGTTCGTCGATGTCCGAGGTCAGCAGATTGGCCGCCTCGGCGTCGGTGCGCGCCAGCAGCAGAGTCGGCACGCCGGTAACATCCGCCGCCAGCCGCGCCGCGATCAGCTTCTGAATCGCCTCTTCGGTGGGCACCAACACCTTCCCGCCCATGTGCCCACATTTTTTCACCGCGGCCAACTGATCCTCGAAATGCACTCCGGCGGCACCGGCGGCGATCATGTTCTTGGTCAGCTCGAAGGCGTTGAGGACGCCGCCGAATCCGGCTTCCGCATCGGCGACGATCGGCAGGAAATAATCGATGGCGTGCTCGCTTTCCGCCAAACCGCGTTGCCACTGAATCTGATCGGCGCGGGCAAAGGAATTGTTGATGCGCCGCACCACGGTCGGCACCGAGTCGTAGGCATACAACGACTGATCCGGATACATGGCCTCGGAGCTGTTGTTGTCGGCGGCCACCTGCCAGCCCGACAGATAGATCGCCTCGATACCGGCCTTGGCCTGCTGCACCGCCTGACCGGCGGTCAGGGCGCCGAGGCAGTTCACATAGCCCTTTTTCGCCGCGCCGTTTATCAGGTCCCACAGTTTCAGCGCGCCCCGGCGGGCGTAGGTAAATTCGGGTTGCAGCGAGCCGCGCAGCCGCACCACATCCTCGGCACTGTAGCCGCGAGTGATGCCCTTCCAGCGGGGGGACTCGTCCCATTCCCGTTGCAACGCCTGAATTTGCTCTTGTCGTGTCATGTCTTGTATCCGGATTGTCGTCCAAGCCGCCGCTGTCGATGTCGATGTCGATGAAACCGGCCTGAACAGTGAGTGATTTTCGAGGTTCCCTTGCCGGAGCCATTGCGCTGAATGCCGCTTCGCGCCCGCTCGGAAGGGCGCATATTCTAGTACAACTGCGCGCGCGTGTGTTACCCGTCGAGCACTAACGTGAACGGCCCGTCGTTCACCGATTCCACCGCCATCTGCGCGCCGAACCGCCCGCATTCCACCTTCGTCACGCCGGCCTGCGAGAGGAAATCGACAAACGAGTGGAAATGCGATTCCGCCAGAGTGGGTGCCAGAGCTTGCGTGAAGTCGGGCCGTCGCCCCTTGGCCGTGCGGCCGTGCAGGGTAAACTGCGGCACCGCCAGAATCCCGCCGCCCACATCCAGCAGCGACCGCTCCGGCCTGCCGCCGTCATCGGCAAAAATGCGCAAGTTGGCGATCTTGTCCGCCATGCGCGCCAACGGTGGCGCCTCGTCCTCCCGCCCGAACCCCACCAGCAACAGCGCGCCGTGGTCGATCCGCCCGATGGTTTCGCCGTCGACGACAACGCGCGCGCGGCTGACCCGTTGCAGCAGAATTTTCATACTCGCCGAGTGAGTTCGGAGGGATGCAACTATTCCGTTTCCGCCGAATAGGGCAGGGGAAGGCGAGTCAACGCCGCGCCCGTGGGCGAACCCACCCGCAACACCTCGTCTTCCGGCAGATCAGTCGGCACCGTGGCGCTGAGCGTGTATTCGCCGTCGCCATTCGACACCGCATCGACCACCACGCCGGGCTTTTTCCCGCAGTCCTGCGGCGGATACAGCGGATCGCCGGGCGCGAGGCTTTCCAGTTCGCTGGCGCGGCCGATCAGCATGCGCTGCTTCACCCGCCCGCGATAGCGCAACCGGGCGATGATTTCCTGACCGGGGTAGCAGCCCTTGGTGAAGCTGAGGCCATCAACTCGATCCAGATTGATCATCTGCGGGATGAATGCCGCCACGGTTTGCGGATAGATCTGCGGGATGCCGGAGAGGATGTCGAGAAGTCGCCACAGCTCGTCTCCGTTTTCGTGCGACCAAGTGCGCGCGTAGGCGTCGAGGGCGGCGTTGCCGTCCATCCGGCGGTCGAATCTCGCATCTTGAAAGGAGTCGGCCATCCGCTTTTCGACGAGCAGAATTTGCCGGGGAAGGATGCCGTCAACCGACACGCGCTCGACGATAGGGAGGCCGGCGGTGTCCTCCCCGCCGTTGATCAGGCCGAACAGGGCGAATCGGGTGTTCACCTCGAGGCGGACGCGGGCGCGCAGGATGAACAGGTTGAGCCGCTTGATCAGGCTGTCCGTGAGGGTGGCGGGCACGATCATGCGGAATCCATAGTCGTGCCGAATCAGCCGAATGAGCGCCAGCGCGCGCCCCTGCGGATTGCAATAGGCGTTCAGCTGGCAACGCCGCGCGCCGTCCGCCTCGGCCGCGATGGCGGTGATGTCGTTGCTGAATTGGCCCTGAAGAAACGATTGCGCATCCTCGCCGCGCACCTCGATCAGGGCGAGGGAACGCAAATCCGTGGTGAATTCGCGAGTGGCGAGATCACCCAGAGCGGTTGTGTCGGAAGTCGTCATGGCGGTGTGAGGGTTCGGGTGCATAATGCCAAAAATCGCACTATTTTCCCACAATCGGGGCGCAGGCGAGTATTCAAGCCGAACTGCAACTCCGCTCGTCCGCCCATTTATCGCGGAAAACCGCCGAAAACCGCCGGAATTCCGGCGTATACCGGCATCGTACAAAGGCTTGCAAAACGCCGAGAAATGGCTATACTCCCTCCACCAATGCGAAATTGCTCGGCAAATCGCCTGATCCCGCAACTCACCTTGAGGAATGTAACCATGAACACCCATAGCCGAATCACCCAATCCGCCACCGCCACCCGCACCGCCTCGGCCGCCGCCACTGCGCTTGTCGCCGGTGCGAATGTAAACACCAACCTGAACATTACCCCCCCCCCCCCCCCCCCCCCCCCCCCCCCTTTCACGGGGAATTGACCCCACGGGGGGCGCGATGAACGCCCCCCGCCGAAAGGGTTTCCGACCCGAACGGGCACGCGGCGCATCCATCCGCCGCCTTGCATCGCTCCCCATCGCCTTGCTCGCGGGCACACTGTTTTTTCTCGCCGCCGCCCCAACTTCCGCCGCGGTGCTGGTCGGCAATAGCGAAAAAACAGGCAGTTCCAATCCCAATTTCGGCGGCCAGCACACCACAATCGGTTTCACCACCGGAAGCAACAGCAACGGCTACACACTGACCAGCATCGAGTTCGAACTCAGCTTCACCGGCAGCATAAGCAACGCCGAGCGCGCCACCATCAAGGCCGAACTTTGGTCGTCCACCAGCGGCCGGCCGGATACGAAACAATTCGACCTGACTACGCCCGCATCCCTCACTACTGGCGTCTTCGCTGCCTTTACGGCGCCGGCGAGCACGAGTTTGGTCGCCAATACCACCTATCACGCCGTCCTCTACACAACCGGCGACCTGACAAAACTCAGATTCTCAGGCACGCTATCGGACGGCGAGGACAGCGGCGCGGCCGCCGGCTGGAGCATTGCCAATAACAGTTACCGTCGTTCAGGAAACCAGCCGACATCGGGTACTTGGACGAGCAGTGCCAGCGTACCGCGCATTCGCGTCAACGGCGAGATTACGCTCGCCACCGATGCCACCCTGAGCGCCTTGACCGCCACCAGCAGCACCAGCGCGGCGGGCACTTTCTCGGCGCTCACCCTGTCCCCTTCCCCCTTCGCCGCCACCACCACCGAATACTCGGCATTGGTGGCGAACTCGATCTCCCATGTCAAACTGACGCCGACGGTGAACGAGACCAATGCCACGGTAACGGTGAACGGCGGCGCGGCCAGCACCGCCATCGAGTTGGCGGAAGGGGCGAATGCCATCACTGTGTTGGTTACCGCGCAGGACACCACGACCACCAAGACCTACATGGTGCGCATCACCCGACAGGACGCCAGCGGCCAGCCGATTTGGGCGGCTACGCTGACGGTGGGGGAGCTGTCGTCTGTCCTGTTCGGTTGCACTGACTCTCAGACCGCTATCCGATGCACCGACACAGCAAGACTGACGAACAATACGATCAACTTTAACAGTGCGACACGCAACGTCACAGGCATCGTAATTGCCAGCACCAACTTTGAGTTCTCTCTCAATCCGGAGCCGAGCGCCGCCTTGCGGGAGTACTCGTTGCATGTGGGCGGCGAGAGTTTCCCCTTGCATACGGAAACGGGCGCGACCGCTACGTGGGACATCACGCAGACATGGAGCGCGGGGCAGGTATTGCCGGTAACGCTCCAACGCTCGGCGGCAGTCGCCCCCGGCGGCGCGCCCACCGAACTCTTGCTTGAACAGAATCCCGGCAAGTTAATCGCCTTCTGGACTGCGCCGACAGACACCGGATCGCGTGCGCTCAGCGGCTACGATGTGCAGTATAAGTTGACGAGCGCCGCGAATCAGACCGCGACCACGGCGGGCGATCCGTCCACCGGTTGGGTGGACGCCGCCCACACCGGCACCACGGCGAGCGGGGAGGTCACGGGACTCACCGACGACACATCCTACGATGTGCGGGTGCGGGCGGTGAACGAGGGCGGCGGCGGCCCGTGGGTTACGGGTACGGGTACGCCGGGGCGCACCCTGTGGTCGGCGACGCTGACCGTTGTGGACATTGGAACGGACGGTTTGGGTTGCGCTGGTGGAGCTGTGGCTCTCACCTGTACGGACGGTGACAACGGGTTGACCGAATCGAAGCCCGTGATTGATGGCGCTTTTGCGACGATTGTGAAAGTCGCCCTCAACAACGGCACCCTGACCGTGGGGTTCTCTATTGCCCCCAGCACCAAACTGAAACTCTACTCGTTCCATGTCGGCACCACCGCCTTCGCCTTGTCGAGCGCCACGATCAGCGGTAGAGAACTGGTCTGGTCGAACACCGGCCTGACCTGGACCGAAGGCAACGCAGTGTCCGTCAGCCTACGATTGCCGCAATCGGTAACTCTCCCGGAACCCCCCTCGGTATCCCTCTCGGCCGTGCCGAGCACGGTAACCGAGGGTCAGTCGGTAACCATAACGGCCACCCTGTCGGCGGCGCTGACTGCCAATGCCGATGTGGTTATCCCGCTAACGCTGACTGCCGGTAGCGGCACCGATTCCGGCGATTACGGCACGCTGGCGAGCATCACCATCCCAAGCGGCCAAACCAGCGCCACCGGCACCATCACCACCACGCAGGACGGCGATTCCAATAACGAAACCTTCACCGTCTCCCTCGGCACCCTACCCGCCACGGTAACCGCCGGCAGTCCCAACTCGGTGACCATAACCATCACCGGCGCCGGCACCGGCGCCCCGACAACCCCCACGGTGTCGCTGTCGGTTGACCCGCAACGAGTGCGCGAGGGGGATTCGGTAACGGTAACCCTGCGGTTGTCGCAGGCGCTGACGACCGGCGATGCGTCCATTCCGATCATCCTGACTGCCGGTAGCGGCATTGAGACCGGCGATTACGGCACGTTGTCGAGCATCACCATCCCAAGCGGCCAAACCACCGGCACGGGCACCATCACCACCAGTAACGACAACGATAATACGGATGGAACCTTCACAGTGGCAATCGGCACGCCGCCGACCGGCGTGTCCGTGGGCAGTCCGAGTTCAGAGGTGGTTACCATAGACGATACAGCCCCAAGCACCCTGATCCTCTCCGCCGACACCCTGCGCACCCTGCAAGTGAGTCCGGGCGACACGGCGACCATCACGGCGGCCATCGACGAAGAAGCGCCCGCCGATACCAAGATCATGCTGACCTATACGCCTTCGAATAGCACCGGCGCCTATACGTTCGATCCCGATCCGCCCACCCTCACCATCGCCACCGGCGCCAAGACCAGCACCGGCGGGGCCGCCTTCACAGTGGGCGAGGATGTCCCCATCGGCACCAAAATCGAAATCACGGCGATCGACCCCATGAGCGGCAACTACAGCCTGACATATGCCCCCCTCGTGATTGAAGTCGTATCGCCGCTACAAGCCGAGCAGTTACACCGCACCGCCCTACCCGAAGTAGCGCGTGCCGTGGCCGGTCGGGTAACCGGCGCCATCTCGGCGCGAGTGGGGCAGGTACTGAATGGCGGCGGCAACACCGCCTCGGCCAATCTCGGCGGCCAGAGTTCCCTCGCGGGCGCCTTGAAAACTCACGCGCCGAGCTTGATCAACGAAAACAGCCCCCTACGCGACCTGTTGCACGGCAGCAACTTCGTCCTGCCGTTTCACACCGAAAGTAGTCGCGGAGACGGCGTGCGCAAGACCTCCCTGTGGGGCAGTGGCGAATACCGCAACCTCTCCGGCGAAAATGACGGGTTGGAATTCGACGGCAACCTGCACGGCGCACAAATCGGCGTAGACAGCGAACTGCGCGAAAACCTGTTGGCGGGCGTGGCGTTGTCGTGGAGTCAGGGCGAGTTCGACTACCAAGACACCGGCGAAGGCGGCGGCGGCCAGGGCGACTACGAGATCGATCTACAAGCCATCCACCCCTACCTCGGCTGGCGTTCAGGCGCGCTGAGTTGGTGGGCCACCGCCGGTTACGGCACGGGCGAAGTGGAAATCACCCCCGAAGGCAGCACGACCACATCCAGCGATGTGAACCTGCGCACAATCGGCACCGGCGGCAGTGGCCTGTTGTGGTCGAGCGGCACCGCCAGCGTGCGCCTCAAGGGCGAGTTCACGCAAACCGAGATGGAGGTAGAAAAAAGCGAACAAACCGCCGCCCTCACGGTAGATGCCACTCTAATGCGCCTAGCCGCCGAAGCCAGCCGCACTCGTAGCCTCACCAACGGCGGCCACCTCTCCCCAACCCTCTCCGTCGGCATGCGCCACGACGGCGGAGACGGCCACACCGGCGCCGGAGCGGAAATCACCACCGGCGTGCGCTACACCAACCCGCAAACCGGCATAAACGCCACCGCCACCGCCCACGCCCTTGTCGGCCGCAACGACTACGAGGAATGGGGCATCCAAGCCACCCTACGCAACTCCCCCGGCGCCGATGGCCAGGGCCTGTCCTTCGTGATGCGCCCCGGCTACGGCAACGGCGGCGGCGCGAGCAACACCGGCCAAATCTGGTCGAACGGCCTACGCGGGGATGCCACCCACACCGCCCACGACCCAAGCGGACAGCTGGAAATACGCCTGGGCTACGGCCTGACCGCCCCCGGCCAACGAAACGGCCTACTAACCCCGTGGGGCGGCCTGACCTTGCAAGAAAACGGCAAACTGTATCGTCTGGGCGTGGATTGGGCTTCCAAAGGCTCGTTCCCGTTCACCCTGCGCCTGCACGGAGAACGCCGCGAATCGGCGAATGCGGACGCCGACCACGCAGTTCTATTGAATGGCGAGACACGATTCTAACCATCACGAACGGCGTGCTGTATGGCTATGGTCGCGTCGTTCAGGTTATGCATCATTTGCTCAGGGCGGCGGTGTTTCCTCAATGCGCCGCCGCCCTTTTTTCAATAATCGAATACGCAATCCGAGTGAGTCGGCATCCCATACTGGACACTTGAGGCAAACTCTTTTGTGCTAGAATCGCGCCCCGCAAAATCAACAGTACTCCAGCGGAGAGCAAGTCGGTAATGGTAACAATTCGTTTGTCCCGAGGCGGTTCCAAGAAGCGGCCGTTCTATTCGATTCTGGTGGCGGATCAACGCCGTTCGCCGCGCGGGCGATTCATCGAGCGGGTGGGCTTCTACAACCCGATCGCCTCCGGGCAGGCTGAGTCGATGCGCATCGACACCGCGCGAATCGATCATTGGATCAGTCAGGGCGCCAAGCCGAGCGCACGGGTGGCGCAGCTGTACAAGCAGGCCAAGGCCACGGAGGTGGCACCCGCCTAGTTCGGCCAGCGGCGTCTCGGCCGGGACGTCTCATCAGCGCCGATTTATGTGCCCCCACGCAGATCACACTGCAAACCCGCCGCCGGTGATCGTAGGACGGGTTATCGGGCAACATGGCGTGCGCGGTTGGCTCAAGGTATATTCGTATACCCGACCGGCGGCGCAGATTCTCGAATATGATCGCTGGATGTTGGCGGATCGGAGCGATGCCGCCGAGTGGCGCGCGTTGCGGGTAACATCCACCAGACGACAGGCGCGCAAACTGCTGGTGAAACTCGAGGGGGTGGATGATCGCGAGGTTGCGGGGGATTTGAGCGGGATGTGGATTGCCATCGATCGCAACCAACTCGCCCAACTGCCGCCGGATGAATACTACTGGAGCGACCTGATCGGTCTTTCCGTGGTCAATCGGGATGGCGTCGAATTGGGTGTGGTGGATCATCTCATCGAGACCGGCGCGAACGATGTGCTGGCGGTGCGCGGCCACAATTCGCGCGGCGAGGGAGACGAGGTGCTTGTGCCGTGGTCGCCGGATGTGATCGTCGAGGTGGATGTCGCCAGCGGGCGCCTGCGGGTGGAATGGGATGCGGACGAATAATATAGGCGAGGCGGGGTAGGGTAGTTTGAACATCTCCGTAGTAACGATATTTCCACGGATGTTCGAGGCGGTTTCGGAAAACGGGATTGCCGCGCAGGCCGTGAACAAGGGCGCATTGTCCCTGACTCTGTGGAATCCGCGGGATTTCACCGAGGATCGCCATCGTAGCGTGGACGACCGACCCTACGGCGGCGGCGCCGGCATGGTAATGAAGCCGGAGCCGTTGGCCAGGGCCCTAGACGCGGCCAGAGCTCGAGGGGAAAATGACCAGCCGGTGATCTATCTGTCGCCGCAGGGCGAGCGGCTCGAGCAGCGGATATTGGCGGAATTGGCCGCCTTGCCGGAGTTGATATTGCTGGCCGGCCGATACGAGGGCATCGATCAGCGCATCGTGGAAAGTCGGGTGCAGCGGGAAATATCCATCGGCGATTATGTGCTGGCGGGTGGTGAACTGGCGGCGATGGTGTTGATCGAGGGTATGGCGAGATTGTTGCCCGGCGTGCTCGGCAACGAGCAATCGGCGCGGCAGGATTCCTTCTCGGATTCCGATTCGGATTCGGGTTCGCAACCGAAACCGTTGCTGGATTGCCCGCATTACACCCGCCCGGAAATTTTCGAGGGGCGCGCCGTGCCGAGCGTCCTGATGAGCGGCGATCACGCGGCGATACGGCGTTGGCGCACCATGCAGGCGCTCGGCCGAACCGACCAGCGCCGCCCCGACCTGCTCGCTGGGCGCGAGCTGAGCCGGGAACAGACCGATTTGTTGAAAGCGTACCAATGGGAGCAAGACCATGAGTAACATCATCGAGCAACTCGAAAACGAGCAGTGCAAAGAGAATCTGCCCGAATTCGCCCCGGGAGACACCGTGCGAGTTCAGGTGCGGGTCAAGGAGGGCAGTCGTGAGCGGCTACAGGCGTATCAGGGCATGGTGCTGGCGAAGAAAAATCGCGGGCTGAATTCGTCCTTCACGGTGCGCAAAATCACCGGCGGCGAGGGGGTGGAACGGGTGTTCCAGACTCACAGCCCATTGATCGCCGCCATCGAGGTGGTGCGTCGGGGGGATGTGCGCCGCGCCAAACTCTACTATCTGCGCCAACGAACCGGCAAGGCCGCGCGCATCAAGGAAAAGATCGGCGGGTAGGTGAATCGAGCCGGTCGCGTGTTCGTCAATCCCGCGAAGGCCTTGGTTTCTCCGAGCCGTTTGGCTCGTTTCCTGTATTGTTCGATTGCGCTCCTCGGCGCTTGCGGCGCGGTCGGCGTTTTTGGCGTTGTCGGCATCTGCCACGCCCAGCCGCGGCAGTTCGGCGAGGGCGAATCGCAATCGGCGGCGGACTTGGCGCGCGTGCGCAATCTCATTCGCGCCAATGTACTCGGCCTCGCGCGGGAAATACTGGAAACTCGCGCGCCCGCGCTACAACCCACCGCGCAGTGGCGGCAGTGGGAGCGGCAGTTGTGGGCGCTGTATCGCGTGCAGGGCGCGTGGCAGGCGCTATATGAACGTACCCGTCGCGTGCCGCCATCCTTCCCGCCGCCGATTCGTCGGCAAGCGGCGCTGCAGGCGATCGAAGCCCTGATCGCGCTGAGACGAGGCGAGGCGGCGCGTCATCTGATTCGACAACAACTGCCGGCGGCGCCGGAAACCTACCGACGACAGCTCAGGCAATCCATGATCTCGGCCTATCTCGCCGACAACCTGATTGAAGAAGCCCGCATCGCGCTGGCGAGATTTCGCCGGGACTACGGCACGTGGGAAGAGGATTGGCTACTGGGCGCCGAAGTGCTGTTGCAATCGGGCGATGCGGACGGCGCGGTCAACCTGCTCGCTCCGCTGGTTCAGCCCGAGGCGCGCCTGCTGCGGCTGTACGCCCGTCTGCACAATCGCAGTTTGACGCCGGATCGCGCCGTCGATCACGCCCTCGACCTGCTGACTTCGCCGCAAGGGAAGGGGATGGAGCGGGAAATTCTGGCGGTGATCGCCCAAGCGAACATTGAGGCGGGCAAACTCTATCCGCTGGTGGATGTGTTCGAGGACTATCTGCTGACGCCAACCCCGCACGATCCCGCTTCGCGCCGGGTCTATCCACAATTCACCGCGCGCGACTTGCTCGATGTGTACACCGCCATCGCCCGCGAGCAGGGCAACCGTGCCGGCTTGCTGGTCGGTGAGGAGCGCCGTTGGCTCGAACATGCTCGGCGGATTCCGGCGAAATCCACGGTGGCGCGCAAATCCCTGTTCGCCCATCTCGCCGCCGCCGCGGGCGATTCGCAGGTTCGTCAGGAGGCGATTGACGGCTATGTCAACATCCTCATCGACACTCGGCGCACCGCCCTGATCGAACGTTTGTTCGGCGATGCGGCTCAGGTCGGATTGGGCGAATTGTCCCTCGGCGGCGAAACCGGATTGCGCCTGTCGGCGCACGCGCTGGCGAACGGCGATTACCGACTGGCCGCCGACGCCAACGCCAATTTGTCGCAACTGCCCGCCGGGGTGGCGCGCACGGATTGGCTGTTGCAGGCCGCTAGAATCGACATATTCGCCGGACGCCATCGAACCGGCGCCGCCAAATTGGACGAGTGGCTGGCCGCCTTCAACCGCCTCGCGCCAGAGCAGATCGATGCCGTGCTGCAGCCGATCTTCGACCTGCAAACCGTGGCGCAACATGATCTGGCGCTGGCTTTGTTGCACAAGGTCGAGGCGCGCATTGCGGCGGGCGGCGAAACCGACAAGTACCACCGGGAAATCGCCTACTGGCTGGCCGAGTCCTACCACGGCAGCGGGCAATACGATCTGGCTGCCGACCTGTTCCTGCACTCCGCGTTGCAACAGGCGGACGGTTTCGATCGCTGGGGGGAGGCGGCGCGGTTTCGCGCGGCGGAGGCGTTGTCGGCGGCCGGATTGTTCGATGACGCCAAAGCGCTGTTCGAGGACTTGCTCGCGCGCGCCGACTCCGAAGTTCGTCGCAGTACGCTGCGGCAAAAATTGCAGCGGCTGTGGCTACTGCAGTCGAACCATGCCGACTAAAGCGCGCGCGGGCACGGGCAGTACCGGCGACGATCACAAGCTGGTCGATCGCTTTCTCGATGCACTGTGGCTGCAATCGGGGCTGAGCGACAACACGCTGGTGGCGTATCGAAGCGACCTGCGAAAATTCATAGATTGGCTGAATCGCCGGAAGCGCACCTTGATCACCGCGAATGCGCCGCTGGTGCAACAGTATCTCAGCGACTCCACCGCGATACGCGCCAGACGCACCGCGGCGCGCACCCTGTCTACACTCAAGCGGTTCTACCACTATGCACTCGCCGAGGGCATGATCGACGCCGACCCGAGCGCCACTGCGGTGGCACCGGCGATAGGCACATTCCTGCCGAAAATCCTCTCGGAAGAGGAGGTGGAACACCTAATCGCGGCGCCCGATACCACCACCGCTCTGGGCCTGCGCGATCGCGCCATGCTCGAAACCCTATACGCCACCGGTTTGCGCGCGAGCGAGATGGTGTCCTTGCGACTGGATCAGGTCGATCTGGTCGCCGGCGTGTGTTGCGTTATCGGCAAGGGCAGCAAGGAGCGGTTGGTGCCGTTGGGCGAACCGGCGGTGGAGTGGCTACAGAGTTATCTGTCGGAGTCTCGCGCCGACCTGCTACGCGGGCGGCAGAGCGCGGCGGTGTTCGTAACTCGGCGGGGTAGGGGGCTGACTCGGCAGGCGTTCTGGCGCAACATCCGTTGCCATGCGGCACGCGCTGGTGTCATCGAGTCCTTGTCGCCGCACACCCTGCGCCACGCCTTCGCCACCCACCTGCTCAACCATGGCGCCGACCTGCGTAGCGTGCAGATGCTGTTGGGGCACGCCAGTTTGTCCACCACGCAGATCTATACCCATGTAGCCACGGCGCGATTGAAGTCCCTGCATCGGCAGCATCATCCGCGCGGATAGCGCTACGCTATAATCGCGTCCGTTGCGTCCGCTTCGCCGACTCGTCCGGATTTTCGACATGCCACAACATCAGGCCGGCGAATCAGCCGGTGATATTGCTCTCGCCGACGACGATCTCGCGGCGGCCGCCTGCTGGGTGATTTCCCATTGCCGCGAAGACGCCGAAGAGGCGTTGCGCGCGGGCATGGAAACGGTGGAAATTCTTCGGCCTTTGGGGATGGATGATCGCGGCCTGTTGGCGGCGTTGTTGCAACCGCTGTTGCCTCTCAGCGCAAAGGAACGGGGGCTGCTGGCCGCGCGCTTCGGCAAATCCACCATGGAGCTGCTGCACGGCGCGGCGCGCATGCGGCAACTCTCCGCCTTGTCTCAATCCCGGGACGAATTCGCCAATCCCCGCGTCAACGAGGAAAACCTGCGGAAAATGTTGATCGCGATGGTCGATGATGTGCGCGTGGTGTTGATCGAATTGGCGCGCCATCTGTCCCTGTTGCAGCGCAGCAAGGAGGCCGACCGCGCCGTGCGCGAACCCCTCGGACGCCTGACTCTGGAGGTGTACGCGCCGTTGGCCAACCGCCTCGGCGTGCGCCAGCTCAAGTGGCGCATGGAGGATTACGCGCTGCGTTGTCTGGCGCCGCAGGACTATCGAGAGTTGGCGCAGATGCTGGACGAAAAGCGCATCAATCGGGAGCAGTACATCGGCGAATTCATCGAGATCGTACAGCACGCCATCGAGCAGGCGGCCATCGTCGCCGAGGTGCAGGGTCGGCCGAAGCACCTGTACAGCATCTGGAGGAAGATGCGACACAAGGGCTTGGCGTTCGACAATCTGCGGGATGTGCGCGCCGTGCGCATTCTGGTGGACGACGAGGCGGACTGCTATGCGGCGCTGGCGGTGGTGCACGCCAACTGGCAGCCGTTGCCGGGGGAGTTCGACGACTATATCGCCACCCCCAAGGAAAACGGTTATCGCTCCCTGCACAGCGTGATTCTCGGGCCGCGGCAGCAGGCGGTGGAGGTGCAGATCAGAACCCGCGAGATGCACCGGCAGAGTGAATTCGGAGTTGCCGCCCATTGGCGCTACAAGGAGAATGTGCAGGCGGACGAGGGCATCGACCACAAACTGGCGCGGCTGCGGCAATTGCTGCAATGGAAGGAGACCTTGCCGCTGCCGAGCGAGCGGCACGGCGAGCCGCTGGCCGCCGAGCGGGTGTATGCGTTCACCCCCAAGGGCACGGTGATCGACCTGCCCGCGGGCGCGACTCCCATCGATTTCGCCTACGCCATCCATACGGAAGTGGGGCATTGCACTCGCGGGGCGCGGGTCAACGGCAAGATGGTGCCCCTCGGCCATCCGCTGCAAACCGGCGATCAGGTGCATATCCAGACCATGAAGGGCGGCAGTCCGAGCCGCGACTGGCTGCGCCACGACCTCGGCCAAGTGCGCACCCGCCGCGCTCGCAACCGCATCGCCCAATGGTTCAAGCGCGCCGACTACGACCAACATCTCGCCGACGGCCGCGCCATGCTCGAACGCGAACTGTCTCGTCTCGGCATGACCGATCTGAGCTACGACACCATCGCCCGCCACACCCATTTCCACAAGACCGACGACATGCTGGCGGCGCTGGGCGCCAACGACTTCAAGCTGTCCAAGGCGCTGGCGCCGTTTCGCCGTGCCGCCGATGCGCCGACGGGGCTGTCGGCGAAACCCCATCGGCGGCGGGAATTCGGGCGCCCCGGCAATCTGCGCGTGCACGGCGTGGGCAATTTGCTGACACGCATAGCCAACTGCTGCCGCCCGGTTCCCGGCGACGACATCGTCGGCTTCATCACCACCGGCCACGGCGTGAGCATTCACCGGCGCAACTGCGGCAACATGCGCAATCTGGACGAACTGCGTCGCAGCCGTTTGGTGGAGGTGCAGTGGAGCGAGTCGGAGGCGGGGGCCTATCCGGTGGAGATTCGCATTTCGGCCTATCAGCGCGCCGGATTGTTGAGCGAGATCACCCAATTGCTCAAGGACGAAAACATCGTGGTGATCAAGTTGAATCGGCAAGCCGATGACGAGCATGGCGCGGATATTCTGCTGCGGCTGGAAATATCCGACCTGAATCGACTCAGCCGAATCATGCGGCGGTTGGCGCGCATACCGGATGTGTTGCGCGTGCGGCGAGCCGGTGGTGGGGAATTCCGATAATTCCGATAACTGGAATATATCGATCGCATAGTTACAATTAGTTTTACTTTTCGATAATACCGCTCTAGCATCGGGTTTCGATTAACCAATCACGGCGGATTCCGTCGAGGAGTAGCATCATGGCAAAGAGCAAATGCCCGGTACTGACCACCACCGCCGGTGCGCCGGTGGCCGACAACCAGAACGCGCTGAGCGCCGGTGAGCGCGGCCCCGTCCTGTTGCAGGACTACCAGCTGATCGAGAAACTCGCCCACCAGAACCGCGAGCGCATACCCGAACGGGTGGTGCACGCCAAAGGCTGGGGCGCCTACGGGAAATTCACCGTGAGCGAGGATATTTCCCGATATACCCGCGCCGCCTGCCTGCAGCCCGGCGCCGAGTGCGAGGTGCTGACGAGATTCTCCACCGTGGCCGGCGAGCTGGGCGCGGCGGATGCGGAGCGCGATGTGCGCGGTTTTTCGGTGAAGTTCTACACGCCGGAAGGCAACTGGGATCTGGTGGGCAACAATACGCCGGTATTTTTCATCCGCGACCCCTACAAATTCCCCGACTTCATCCGCTCGCAAAAGCGCCACCCGAAAAGCAATCTGCGTAGTTCGACGGCGATGTGGGACTTCTGGTCGCTGTCGCCGGAATCCCTGCATCAGGTTACGATTCTGATGTCGGATCGCGGCTGCCCCACGGCGCCCATGTTCATGAACGGCTACGGCTCGCACACCTTCAGCCTGCTCAACGCCGACAACGAGCGTTTCTGGGTCAAATTCCACCTCAAGACTCGTCAGGGTCACCGCCACTACACCAACGCGCAGAGCGCCGAGGTCATCGGTCGCACCCGCGAGTCCTATCAGGAAGCCCTGTTCGGCGCGATCGAACGGGACGACTTTCCGAGTTGGGATTTGAAGGTGCAGATCATGCCGGAAACGGATGCGGAAAAGACGCCCTACAACCCGTTCGACCTGACCAAGATATGGCCGCACGGCGACTATCCGCTGATTCAAGTGGGCGTGTTGGAGCTGAATCGCAATCCGGAAAACTATTTCGCGGAAATCGAGCAAGCCGCCTTCGCCCCGTCGAACATCGTCCCCGGCATCGGCTTTTCGCCGGACAAGGTGTTGCAGGCGCGCATATTCGCCTATGCGGACGCGCACCGCTATCGCCTCGGCACCCACTACGAAGCCCTGCCGGTCAACGCGCCGAAGTGCCCGGTGCACCACTACCACAAGGACGGCCCCATGCGCTTCTTTCCGGAACGCCACGGCAACCCCGATGCGTATTACGAGCCGAACAGCTTCGCCGGCCCCGCGCAAGACGAGGGGTATGCCGAGCCGCCGCTGAAGATCAGCGGAGACGCCGCCCGCTACGACCACCGCGCCGGCAACGACGACTACACCCAAGCCGGCAATCTGTTCCGCCTGCTCGGTGCCGAGCAACAGCAACGCTTGTTCGCCAACATCGCCGAGGCCATGCAGGGCGTACCGCAGGAGATCATCGAGCGGCAAATGGCGCACTTCGCCGCGGCCGATCCGGCCTACGCCGAGGGCGTGCGCGAGGCCCTCGGTAGCAGTAAAGCCGCCGCCTGATTTGGCGCAACAACCGAACCGGCTCGCAACCCGTGCAGGGGGGCGAGCCGGTTTGCTATGAGTGGAGCCGGGTGACTACGCCGCGCTTTCCGTGGCGTTGGTCGCGGCGGGTAGCATCTGGCCGAGATACCGCCCGGTGTAGGAGGCGGCGATTTCGGCCACCTTTTCCGGCGGGCCGCTGGCGACCACTTCGCCGCCGCCCTGACCGCCCTCGGGGCCGAGGTCGATGATCCAGTCGGCGGTCTTGATCACATCGAGATTGTGCTCGATCACCACCACAGTGTTGCCGTGGTCGCGCAGTCTGTGTAGTACCGTGAGCAGTTGGCGAATATCGTGGAAATGCAGGCCGGTGGTGGGTTCGTCGAGCACATACAGGGTGCGCCCGGTGTCGCGTTTGGAGAGTTCCCGCGCCAGTTTCACCCGTTGCGCCTCGCCGCCGGATAAGGTGGTGGCGCTCTGGCCGAGGGTGATGTAGCCGAGGCCGACATCGAGCAGGGTGTCCAGTTTGCGCTTGATCACCGGCACGGCGGAGAAGAAGTTCGCGGCATCCTCGATGGTCAGGTCGAGGGTTTCGCTGATGTTCCGGCCCTTGTAGTGGATGCCCAGCGTTTCCCGATTGTATCTTTTGCCTCGGCATACATCGCAGGGGACATAGATATCCGGCAGGAAGTGCATTTCCACCCGAATGAGGCCGTCGCCGCGACAGGCTTCGCAGCGCCCGCCGGCGACATTGAAGGAGAATCTGCCGGGCTTGTAGCCGCGCGCGCGCGCCTCCTGAGTATTGGCGAACAATTCGCGGATGGGGGTGAACAGGCCGGTGTAGGTGGCCGGATTCGAGCGCGGAGTGCGGCCGATGGGGCTTTGGTCGATGGAGATGATCTTGTCGAAGTGCTCGAGGCCGTGAATGGAGTCGAACGGCTGCGGGTTGGCGCGCACCAATCCGAGCTGGCGCGCCACCGCCGGATAGAGGGTGCCGTTGACCAGCGTGGATTTGCCCGAACCGGAGACGCCGGTAACGCAGGTCAGCAGGCCCACCGGTATGTGCGCGCGGATGTTTTTCAGGTTGTTGCCGGCGGCGCCGACCACGCTGAGAGTTTTGCCGCGCGTCATCGGCACGCGCGCGGTGGGGAGGGGGATGGCTTCCCGCCCGCTCAAGTATCGACCGGTGAGGGATTGTTCGCACTCGGCCAGTTCGCTCGGCGCGCCCTGAGCGACCACAGCGCCACCGTGTCGCCCGGCGCCGGGGCCCAGGTCCACCACGTGGTCGGCTTGGCAGATGGCTTCGGCGTCGTGCTCCACCACGATCACGGTGTTGCCCAGATCGCGCAGGTGGAGGAGGGTGTCGAGCAGTCGCGCGTTATCCCGCTGATGCAGGCCGATGGAGGGTTCGTCCAGCACATACATGACGCCGACCAACCCGGAGCCGATCTGCGAGGCGAGGCGGATTCGTTGGGCTTCCCCGCCGGAGAGGGTTTCCGCGGCGCGGGAGAGGGATAGGTAGTTGAGCCCCACATTGATGAGGAACCCCAGCCGCGCCTTGACCTCCTTGACGATTTTGTCGGCGATTTCGGCGCGCCGACCGCGCAGTTTCAGCCCCTCGAAAAATTCGAGGCAGCGATCCACCGGCAGCGCGGTCAGCTGGTGAATGGCGTGATCCTGAATGAACACGTGGCGCGCCGCCGTGCGCAGACGGCTGCCGTCGCAACTGCCGCATACCTGAGCGCTCAGATATTTCGCCAACTCCTCTCTGGCCGAGTTGGATTCGGTTTCCCGATAGCGGCGCTCGAAGGCGTTGATGACGCCCTCGAAGATGTGTCGCTTGCGGTATCTGCGCCCGGGGCGGACATGGACGAATTCGATGGCTTCCCGGCCGCTGCCGTACAGGATCCGTTGCTGGTGTTCCTCGCTCAAATCCTGAAACGGGGTGTCGATGCTGAAGCCGTAATGGTTGGCGAGGCAGAGCAGCTGGGTGTGATAGTAGGCATTGCGCCGATCCCAACCGCGAATGGCGCCGGCGGCGAGGGACAGGGTCGCATCCTGCACGACTCGCTGGGGGTCGAAGAATTGCCGGTGGCCGAGGCCGTCGCAGTCTTGGCAGGCGCCGGCCGGATTGTTGAAGGAAAACAGTCTGGGCTCCAATTCGCCGAGACTGTAGCCGCAATGGGGGCAGGCGAATTTGCTGGAAAACAGCATGGTATCGACGATTTCGCGGCGCTCGTCGAGAATGGCCACTCTGGCGGCGCCGTCGGCGAGGGCGAGGGCGGTCTCGAAGGATTCGGCCAGCCGCTGCTGATTGTCGGCGCGCACCACCACGCGATCGACGATGACCTCGATGTCGTGCTTGTAGCGCTTGTCCAATCTCGGCGGCGCATCCAGTTCCACCGTGTTGCCGTCGATCAGCGCGCGGATGAAGCCCTGAGAGTGGAGTTCCCCCAGCAACTGGTGAAATTCCCCCTTGCGCTGGTTGACCACCGGGGCGAGCAGTAGCAGGCGAGTGCCTTCGGGCAGCGCCAGCACCTGATCCACCATCTGACTCACGGTCTGCGCCGCCAAGGCGATGTTGTGAGTGGGGCAGCGCGGCTCGCCGACTCGGGCGAACAATAATCGCAGGTAGTCGTAAATCTCGGTAACCGTGCCGACCGTGGAGCGGGGATTGTGGGAGGAGGACTTTTGCTCGATGCTGATGGCCGGCGACAGCCCCTCGATCACATCCACCTCCGGTTTTTCCATGATGGATAGGAATTGCCGAGCGTAGGTGGAGAGCGATTCCACATAGCGCCGCTGCCCCTCGGCGTAGATCGTGTCGAAGGCCAGAGACGACTTGCCGGAGCCCGACAAACCGGTGATCACGATGAGTGCATCTCGCGGCAGGTCGAGGTCGACGCCCTTGAGATTGTGCGTGCGTGCGCCGCGTATTTCGATGGTTTTTTGGGGATTCATATGAGCAGTTTCCGAATGCGAACAGCAAACCTGATACTATAACCGCCTTCCCCTCGGCTGAACAAATAAATTGACCGGCAGTCCTGCCCAAGCCATGAATGTGCCGGAAAAAAAGGCGGTGTCGGCTCTCGCCGCAATCGTCGCCCTGCGCATGTTCGGCCTGTTCATGCTACTACCGGTGCTGGCCATTCACGCCTCCCTGCTGCCGGCCAGCACCCCGTTGCTCATCGGCCTCGCCCTCGGCATCTACGGGCTCACTCAGGGACTATTCCAAATTCCCCTGGGCCTGGCTTCGGATCGCCTCGGACGAAAACTAGTCATCACCGCCGGATTACTGGTATTCGCCGCCGGCAGTGTGATCGCCGCGCTGGCGGACTCCATCGGCGGGCTGATCATCGGGCGGGCGATTCAGGGAGCCGGAGCGATCTCGGCGGCGCTGCTGGCGCTTACCGCCGACCTCACCAGAGAAACCCAGCGCACCAAGGCGATGGCCGTGATCGGCGTAAGCATCGGCGGCGTCTTCCTACTCTCGCTGATGCTCGCGCCGCCGTTGCAGAGCGTCATCGGGGTGGCGGGGATTTTCTGGCTGAGCGCCGTGCTGGCATTGGCGGCGATCGGGATGTTGTGGTGCATGGTGCCGAACCCCGATGTGCTCGCGCCTCGCCGCCCCACGCCGTTGACGCGGCACCTCGGCGGCGTCCTCGCCGATGCCCAGCTGATGCGCCTCAATTTCGGCGTGTTTTCCCTGCACCTGTTGCTGACCGCGCTGTTCGTAACCTTGCCGGAGTTGTTGCAGGCGAACAGCGGCATAGCGCTGGCGGATCATTGGCAACTGTATGCGCCGGTGCTGCTGCTGTCGGTGGTCGGCATGGCTCCGCTGGTGCTGCTGGGATCGCGCAACCACGGCGTCGCCTCGGCGTTCAACGGCGCCGTAGGGCTGCTGTTGCTGGCCACCACGGCGCTGGCGTGGGCTGCCGGCGGCGGGATCGGCGCGTTGCTGTTCGCGCTGTGGCTGTTCTTCGTCGCCTTCAACTCGCTCGAGGCGATGTTGCCGTCGCTGGTGTCGCGTCTGGCGCCGGCCAGCGGCAAGGGCGCCGCGCTCGGCGTGTACAACAGCTTCCAATTCCTCGGCATGTTCGTCGGCGGCTTGGCCGCCGGTTGGCTCAGCGGTCGTTTCGGCGCCGATAGCGTGTATTGGTTCTGCGCGGCAGTCGCCGCCCTTTGGCTGGTGAGCTCGCTCACTGCGCCGAAATTCCATCTCTCAGCTTGAATATGCGCACGCGGAAGTCCTTGTAGGCGGCGACAGCAGTAGCGGTAGACAGCGGCGTGAAGGCGTGCCAATTCAGTTCTGGCCGCTGGGTCGGATAGAAGAAGACATCCGGCTCCGCCACCACGACATACTGCTTCTCGATCTGCTTCAGTTTTCCGGAGTTCACCTTTCCGAACAGGATGATCCAGTCGGGTATATTGTTCTCGGTAGAGAGCCAATCTGGCAGCGCCGCGACCTTTTCCGGCGGCAGGGGCGTCAACTCATTCAGCACGCAGCAAAACAGCACTCGGTGGCCGATGGTGAAGATCAGGGTTTCGCGATCGGCGAAGTCCGGCACATAGACCAGATCGTCCTGCTCGGCATGTTCCAGCAGATAGTCCGATACGACTTGCGTGGAGCTGCGATAGGGGCGATGCACTTCGCGCACGAATTGCGGCAGGTGCAGGCCGAGAGTGCGCTCGCCAGTGTAATTCATATTCATGTTAAACGGCCAAGCGCCGACACTGGATAGCAACAGTACGGCGAGCGCCGCCGTCCCCATAAATTTCGATCTGCGCCAGGCCCACTCGGCGAACAGCCCCTTCATCGCCAGCAATAGCGGCAGCGCACCCACATAGTAGCGCAGGGCGGCAACCGGGTTGTTCCACACCGGTTGCTCCGACAGCAATGTGGAGAACAGCGCGAACAGCGCGCCCATGAGCACCACCCGACCCACCGTGGCCAACGGCAGATCGTCCGCGTGCCGCCGTTTGGCATTACCGGCACGGGTATTGCGTTCCGGTCGAGCGCCGCGTCGGCGGCGCACGGCGATGAACGCCAGCGTGCCGGCGAACCACAGGAATACCGGCCAGGAAATCCAGTCGGTGGTGAACAGGTCGCGGGTGTATATCCACAAGCGGATGAGCACGACGGGCAGTGCGCCGTGATAATCCGTTATGTTGGCCATGCCGGCCCAGGCGAGGAATCCTCCGCTGCGTTCCCCGCCGATCACGCCCAGCCAGAAGAGATACGCGCCGCCGAGCGCCACCACGACGAGGCCGCCGACGGTCAATTCCAGCCATTGGCGCGGCGTCGTCGCTTTCGCCCGCAAGGATAGGTGCCAAGTGGCGAGCGCCAGCATGGTGGCCGCGCCGCCGGCGTAGTGGTTGAAGAATGCCAGAGCGGCCACCAGCGCCAGCGCGGCGAGATGGCGGATGCGGCCACTGCGCCACCAACACTCGTACAGATAGAACGCGGCGATCACGCCGAACACCATGAAGGCGTAGTATCTGGATTGGCGAAAATACAACAGCAGTTGCGGCGACCAAGCCGCGAACAGGAACATGAGAAAAACCAGACGTGGATGGTTCGGCAGGTGCTGGCGCAACAGCAGAAAGAGCAGCCCCAGAGACAGAATCCCGACCAGTGCCGGGGCGAGGCGCGCGGTGGTTTCGCTGACGCCGAGCAGGTGGAAGGTGGCGGCGTTGAGTAGATAGGTCAGCGGCGGCAGCACATCGCGCAACTGCGCATTCAAGGTGCGCCCGTTGGTGCCGCCCACCAGATTGCGCCCGTCCCAGCCGGATATGTCTCCGGTTTCCATGAGGTTCTTGCCGATGAGCGCGCTCGGCGCCTCGTCGTGCCACAGGGCGACGTAGTCGAGATTCACCAAGCACAGATAGGCGGCGGCCAGCAGCACGCCGATCGCCGCCACCGTATACGGTGCGGCGCGCAGTCGTTGGATGAGGAGGGAGGTTGGAGAGGGTCGAGTCGACTGCTTGGTGCAATCTGCGGCGCGAGGTGGTGCGCCGTGGTTTGCGCAGTCCGATCTCCGCCTGTTTTTGCTGCGCTTGCCGGTACGTCTACTCATGGCCGCTGGGCAGTATACCATCGCCGCCCGCCGCTTGGCGCTCGGCGCGAATTCGGATTCCCCTTGTGCCGGGCAGTTTGCTAGAATAGCCCACCCGACAACACGGACAACCAACCCGAAACGAGGAGTTTGAAAATGGCAAGAGGCGTAAACAAAGTTATCCTGATTGGCAATCTGGGAAACGACCCGGAAATTCGCTATACCCAAAGCGGATCGGCGGTCGCTAAAGTGAGTATCGCAACCACTGATTCATGGACCGACAAACAATCCGGGGAAAAGCGGGAACAAACCGAATGGCATCGCGTGGTGTTCTTTGGCCGTCTCGCCGAAATCGTGAATGAATACCTGAAAAAGGGCAGTCAGGTTTATGTTGAGGGTAATTTGCGCACAAACAAATGGCAGGATCAAAGCGGACAGGATCGCTATACCACCGAAGTGATCGCCAGAGACATGCAGATGTTGGGCGGACGCGGCGGCGGCTCATCCGGAAATTACGATCAATCCGCACCATCCGCGCCGAGAGAACCGGCCGGTGCCCCATCCGGCGAACCGGCGGATGATTTCGACGACGATATTCCGTTTTGAGGCCGCCGACTCGGTGCAGCCATCGTGGTGAGTAGCCCAGAGGAAGCACGCGACCGAGTGCCTGAAACCGGACTTGATCGAGCCGGCTTGGAGCGCGATCCGCTAGCGCAATTTCGGAGTTGGTACGAGCAAGCCTGCGCCGCCGGCATTCCGGAACCCGATGCCATGATCTTGGCGACGGCGATCGACTCCCCCTCCCTGCGTAGCGTGTTGATGAAGGGATTCGATCAAGATGGATTCGTATTCTTCACCAATCACGGCAGCCGCAAAGCCCGCCAAATCCGCGAGAACAATGCGGTGTCCGCTCTGTTTCCGTGGTATGCCCTGCGCCGTCAGGTGATCATCGAAGGCCGCGTCCTCCCCATCGACGCCGAGCAGTCTCGCGCCTATTTCCACTCCCGCCCGCGAAACTCTCAGCTGGGCGCGTGGGCTTCCCGCCAGAGCGAGCCGTTGGCGTCGCGGCAGGTTCTCGAGGAGCAAATGGCGCGAATCACCGAGCGATTTCGCGGGGGGGAGGTGCCGCTGCCGGAATTCTGGGGCGGCTACCGCATCCGCCCCCAGCGAATCGAATTCTGGCAGGGCCGAACCCACCGCCTGCACGATCGCATCTGCTACACCCGCCGCGACCCGTCGCGGTTCGCTTGGGAAATCAGCCGCCTGTATCCCTGACCCGCCCTTGTGCCCCATAGTGCGCTTGCTATACCCTTCGCCGGAATGCGTTGATACGCGGAGAGATGTCTGAGTGGTTGAAAGAGCACGCCTGGAAAGTGTGTATACGTTAATAGCGTATCGAGGGTTCGAATCCCTCTCTCTCCGCCATTCCCTACGGGCGGCTCGGCGCTTGCCCCACGCCGACGGCGCGGTTACCATGCAAACTTTCCCCAACACCATACCGACAGATTGAAAATGCTCACAGGCAGTATTGTCGCCTTGATCACGCCCATGCATGCGGATGGCCGCGTCGACTTGGATAGCCTACGGAATCTGGTGGACTTCCATGTTGAAAACGGTACGAACGGCATCGTTTCGGTGGGCACCTCCGGCGAGTCGGCAACCCTCGGCGTCGACGAGCAGATCGAGGTGATCGGCCACACCGTGGCCATCTCCGCCGGCAGAATTCCGGTGATCGCCGGCAGCGGCGGCAACTCCACCAGCGAAGCCCTCGAACTCACCGCTCGTTCCGCCGAAGTCGGCGTGGATGCCTGCCTGTTGGTGGTGCCGTATTACAACAAGCCGACTCAGGAGGGCCTCTATCGCCACTTCCGCGCCATCGCCGAGGCGGTGGATGTGCCGCAGATTTTGTACAACGTGCCGTCGCGCACCGCCCTCGACATGGCCAACGACACGGTGGCGCGGTTGGCCGAGATTGCGAACATAGTCGGCATCAAGGACGCCTCCGCCGACATCGACCGGGTCGCCGATCTGCGCGCCCGTTGCGGCGACGACTTCGCCATCTACTCCGGCGACGACGCCACCACGTTGGCGTTGCTTCAAGCCGGGGGGAACGGGTGCATTTCGGTAACCGCCAATGTTGCGCCGAAGGCCATGGGGGAGATGTGCCGAGCGGCGCTGGGCGGCGCTGATGGCGATATGCCGCTGGCGCAACGCCTCAACCGAACCCTCGACCCTCTGCACGCCGCCTTGTTCGTGGAATCGAATCCGATTCCGGTGAAATGGGCGGTGTCGCGACTGGGGCTGGCGGCGGATGGGATTCGCCTGCCGCTCACTTGGCTGTCGGAGAAATACCACGGGCAGGTGGAATCTGCGATGCGGCGGGCGGGGGTGCTGTAACTTGCCGTCCCAACGCTGATGTTTTGTAACAATCACCGAAATTCACTAGGAGAACCACTATGAATATGCAAACTTCGCAACAAACGCAACACACCGACACCGTCTGGGGCATAGACAACGACTATGCCCGACTGCGCGCCGTGCTGCTCGGCCGGCCGACCTACTACCGCTGGGTGGAAGCCGGTCCCATCATCGGGCGCACGCTGGCCAATCAGGAGAGAACCGGAGTTCGCTTCAGTCTCGATACCGCGCTGGCGCAACATGCGCAGATGGTCGATATCTACGAGTCGGCGGGAGTCGACTGCCATTATCTCGAGGCGGACGAAACCTTGCATCGCAACTTCTTCGCGCGGGATTCCTCCGCCATGACGCCCTGGGGCGCGCTCATCTGCCACATACAGATCAAATGCCGCCGCGCCGACTATGTGAGCGCCATCAGGTTCTATCAGGACAACCACATTCCCATCTGGCAATACGCCACCGCCGGGCATTTCGAAGGCGGCGATTTCGTCATCCTCGAACCGGGCACCATCCTCATCGGCTACAGCGGCGAGCGCTCCGAGAAATCCGGCGCCGAGCAGGTGGCGGGATTCGTCCGCGCGCAGGGTTGGGAGGCGCTGACCGTGCCGATCTCGCGGGAATTCGTCCATCTGGACGGGCTGCTCGTGCCCCTTGCGGAAAAACTGCTGGTCACCTGCGTTGGCGCGCTCGAGCCGTGGTTGCTCGAATGGCTCGCGTCCAGACGCTTCGAACTCATCGATGTGGACTACGCCGAAGCGAGAAATCTGGGAGTCAACCTGATGGCTCTGGGCAACGACAAGGTGCTGTCCATGCAGGGCTCGACCAAGTTGAACGAAAAAATGCGCGCCCGAGGTTTCGAGGTGTTCGATCCGGATATGTCCCAGTTCACTCTGGGCGGCGGCGGGGTGCATTGCCTGAGTCAGGCGCTGCGCCGGGATTCGGTCGGCTGAACGAGCAAACTCGCGCGCGGCGGTTGGCGCTACACACCGGGCAGGCCGTGATGCAAAATCCATTTGCATTGCTCTTCGAGCCCGTTGTCATCGGCCCGGTCACGGCGAAGAATCGTTTTTACCAAGTTCCCCATTGCAACGGCGCCGGCGACTGGGCACCCCAATCTGTCGCCGCAATGCGCGGCATGAAGGCCGAAGGTGGTTGGGGCGTGGTCTGCACGGAAAACCTCATGGTGGATCCGTGGAGCGACATCAATCCGTTTCCGGCGGTTCGCCTGTGGGACGAGGACGATGCCGCTTTGCAGGCGCTTTCGGTGGAAAAAATCCATTTGCACGGCGCATTGGCCGGTTGCGAGCTGGCGCATTTCGGCATGGCGGCGAGCAATCGCCTGAGTCGCAACATCCCTCTCGGGCCTTCGAGCCGAATGACCTTGGAGTCGACGGATCCGATGCAGTGTCGGCGAATGGACAAAGCCGACATTCGCGCGTTCCACCGCCGCCATCGGGAGGCCGCCTTGCGGGCGCGCCGCATCGGATTCGACATCATCTATCTGTACTGCTCCCACGAGAATTCGATCTTCTCGCAATTCTTCTCCCCCTACCTCAACGACCGCCAAGATGAATACGGTGGCTCCCTGAGCAATCGGATGCGCCTCTTTCACGAAGTATTGGCAGAGACCAAGGAAGCGGTGGGGGATCGATGCGCCATTGCGATACGCTTTTCCGTAGCGCAGTTGCAGCGCCGCAGATTGATTGAACGGGAAGAATTGCACGACATCATTGCGGCGACGGCAAACATGCCGGATCTGTGGGATGTGAACATCAACGATTGGTCGCACGATTCGGCGACCTCGCGCTTCGCACCGGAAGGCCATCAGGAAAACCTCATCTCCTTCGTCAAGGGCGTGACGGAAAAGCCGGTGGTTGGGGTTGGCAGATTCACCTCGCCCGATACCATGCTCGCGCAGGTTCGCCGCGGCGTGTTGGATTTCATTGGCGCAGCGCGCCCCTCGATTGCCGATCCCTTTTTGCCGAGAAAAATTGCCGAGGGCCGGGTGGACGAAATTCGCGAGTGCATCGGCTGCAATATCTGCGTGATGGGCGAAAACTCGTTTTCCATGATGCGTTGTACGCAAAATCCGACGATCATGGAGGAGTGGCGACGCGGTTGGCATCCCGAAAAGGTGCCGCGCATGAAAAAGCCGCAGAGCGTGCTCATTGTCGGCTCCGGTCCCGCGGGCCTCGAGGCGGCGCTGACGCTGGCCAAACGCGGTTGCGAAGTGGTGATTGCGGAAGCAGCGAGCGAATTCGGCGGGCGTGTGCGCCGCGAGAGTCGTCTTCCGGGGTTGGCGGAATGGATTCGCGTGCGCGACTACCGCCTTGCGCATCTGAGCCGGATGTCCAATGTGGCACTTTACCGGGATTCGCATCTCGACGCGGACGACCTGATCGGCTTCGGCTTCGAGAATGTGGTGTTGGCGACCGGCGCGAGATGGCGCAATGACGGAGTCGGGCGAACCCACTACGCGCCCATCCCGGCGCTCCCCGAAGTGCTGACTCCGGACGATATTCTGGATGGCAAGGCGGTAGACGGACATGTGTTGCTCTACGACGACGACGGCGGGTATCTGGCAAGCGCATTGGCCGAACAACTGCTGAGTCAGGGGGCGAACGTTACCATCGCAACGCCGCATGAGCATTTCGCCCGCTGGACCCGCCTGACTCTGGAGCAGGGCAGGCTGCGATCTCGACTGCTGGAATGTGGCGTGACGATACGCACGGGACTCGAGCTGCTGAGCGGTGGCCGATCATGCGAATTTCTCGATACGACTTCCAATCGCACGGTATCGCTTGCCGCCGACTATTTATTGCTGGTAACCTCACGCTATCCGGACGACGCGCTGTATCAGGCGATTCTGGCGAAGCAGGCGGTTTTTGCCGATGCCGGTATCGCATCCGTTGTCCGGATTGGAGACTGTCTCGCTCCCGGGCTGATTGCCCATGCGATTTTTGCCGGACATCGCTTGGGTAGGGCATTCGGTCAGTCGGAATATGATTCCGACTACCGCAGAGAGCGCTTCAGTTTGTCCGGCCAAGCGGTTTCGCCCGAAATGGCGAGCCACTCATGATGTGGTGAGACACAATACTCATCAAAACCTTATCACCAAAGGGGGATAAACCAATGAAATCACTGAAATATCTGGCAGCAGGCGCTGCCGCACTCACGATGTCTATTCCGGCGCAAGCCGCGGATATCATCGTTGGCAAACCCAACTGGCCTGCGGCACAAGCCACCGCGCATGTGTTGAAAATCGTCATCGAGGAAAATCTGGGTTTGGATGTGGAACTGCAAACTGGCAACAACGCGGTCATATTCGAGGGGATGGACAAAGGTAGCATGCATGTTCACCCGGAAGTGTGGTTGCCCAATCAGGCCAATTTGCACGACAAGTTCGTCACGCAAAATGGGACGGTACGCATGAACCCGAACGGGGTGGATCAGTTTCAGGGCATGTGCGTTACCAAGTACACGGCGGACGAGTACGGCGTATCAAAGATATCCGACCTCACCAATCCGGACATTTCCAAGATATTCGACACCGACGGCGATGATATTGGGGAAGTCTGGATCGGTGGAACCGGATGGGCATCGACCAATGTGGAGAAAGTCCGCGCCAAGAGCTATGGCTACGCCGAAACCATGCACCTCAAGGAACTGGGCCAGTCGCTCGCCATGGCCGAGTTGAAAGCCGCGGTGACGAAGGAACAGCCGTTCGTGTTCTACTGCTGGAAGCCGAGCTTCTTATTCGAATTGTATGATCTGGTCATATTGGAGGAGCCGGAACACGATGCGAGTAAATGGACGGTGTTTCAGCCCACCGATGACGCGGAGTGGCTGGAAAATTCCTCCGCTGCGGTCGCTTGGCCACTGGGTTCGATGAATATCCACTATTCGACCTCTCTCGAAACCAGCCATCCCGAAGTGGCGTCGTTGCTGTCCAAGGTGAAACTGGACAGTGACACGAACGCGCTGATGGATTATGCGCTGGCCATCGAAAAACAGGAGGCACACGATTTCGCCCTGAAATGGGTTGCCGACAACAGCGATACCGTGGCGAAATGGCTCCAATAGACGAGTTTTATTTCCACGGATAACGGGATGCCGGGCGGTTGTTGTGCGCCGCCCGGCTCGCCCCCGCAGGAGACCATCATGGCGGAAGATGTGATCATCTTCGAGGATGTATGGAAGATATTCGGCCTCGACTCCCGTGCGGCCATGGCTGCCGTCAAGGAGGAACGTCTGAGCAAACCCGAGGTGCTGGAGAAATTCGGTTGCGTCATCGGCATCGCCGGATGCTCATTCACGGTGGCGAAGGGGGAGATATTCTGCGTCATGGGCCTTTCGGGATCGGGCAAATCCACCATGGCGCGCCACCTGAATCGGCTGATCGAACCCACCGCGGGCGCCGTCAACGTGCTCGGCAAAGATGTGCTGGCGCTGAATGAAGAGGAATTGCGCGAAATGCGCGCCGCCCACATCGGCATGGTCTTCCAACATATGGCGCTGCTGCCCCACCGCACCGTGCGCGACAATGTGGCCTTTCCGCTGCAGGTGCGCGGCGAATCCAAATCCAAGCGCTGGGAAGTCTCCCAAAGATATCTGCAGCTGGTCAATCTGGACGGCTACGAGGATCGATTCCCCAGCGAGTTGTCCGGCGGCATGCAGCAACGAGTCGGCTTGGCGCGGGCGCTGGCATCCGATCCCGAAGTGCTGCTCATGGACGAACCCTTTTCCGCGCTCGACCCACTCATCCGCCGGCAGTTGCAGGAGCAATTCATGTCCCTGTCCGCCGATATGAGCAAGACCACCTTGTTCATCACCCACGATCTGGACGAGGCCATCCGCATCGGCAACCGCATCGCCATAATGAAAGACGGCGTCATCGTGCAGATCGGCTCGCCGGAAGAGATCGTCACCAATCCGGTGGACGACTATGTGCGCGATTTCGTCGAGGGAATTTCCACCCTGAAGCTGATCTTCGCCCACTCCATCATGATCGCCATCGACGAATACCAACCCCGCCCCGGTCAGGACTTGAGCGGCGCGCCGCGGACGCCCCACGACACCGACCTGAGCGGCCTCATCGACCTGTCCGCCGACACCGATCTGCCCATCCTCATCACCGCCGACGGCAAAGATGTGGGCGTGGTGGACAAGATCACCCTGCTGCAGGGCATCAAAGGAGGGCGGGACTGATGAGCGCGAACCACGGCAACGGCAACGACAACGGCGGCGGCGGCAACGCCCTCGGCAGCTCCATCGGCGAATTCGTCGGCCGCAACGCGCCCTACTACACCCGCGAATTCGGCAAAATCCAGTCCGCCACCGAACTGCCGCATTCGTGGAATCCGATGGCGGCGCTGGCCGGGCCCTTCTGGGGCGCGGCGCGTGGTTTGTGGGGGTATTTCTGGGCCTTTCTCGTGCTCGAATTGCTGGCGCTGGTGCAGTTGGGGCGCGGCTTGTGGGGGGAACTGGGCGCGGAAAAATTCGCCCGCGCGGAAAAACTCGAGGTGCGCTGGCGCGAACTGTACGATCAGGCGCAGCAATCTCTGCAGGCGGGGGAAGCGGACGCTCAGGGCATGCTCACCACCGCCGGCAACCTCAAGCGCGCCGCCGAGCGCTTGTTGGCGGAGGCCCACGAAGCCGCGGCCGGCGCCACTCGCCTCATCGTCATCGGCATGATCATGTTGCTGGTGTTGCGCCTATTCCAAGGGTTTTACGCCAACCTGCGCTACGAGAAGCAGTATCTGGCGTGGCGCGCGCAACCCGCCACCCCGAGCGGTTTCAGCCTCGTCTGGGTCGGGTTTTCCACGGCGCTGTGGCTCGCCATCGTGCCCCTGACTCTGTACCGCTTTACCGTCGCCAAGCCGCATCCGTTCATCACCGAATTCCCCGTGGACAAGCAGCTGTTCACCCCCATCGCCAACTGGATGGAAGACGGCTTCGACTGGTTGTCCATCCACGGCGCCGGAGTTTTCGACGGCATCATCAGCGGCGTCCGAACCATGCTGGACGGCCTCGAAGTGGTGTTCGTGCAAACTCCGTGGCCGGTGGTGATGACGGTGATTCTGGTAACCGCGTGGCGCTTGGCCGGGCCGCGGGTGGCGATATTCACCGCCGCCTCCCTCGCCTACCTCGCCTTTCTCGGGCTGTGGGAAGTCAGCATGGCGACCGTGGCGCTGCTGGGCGCCGCCGCCTTCCTCTGCCTGATCTTCGGCATTCCCCTCGGCCTGTGGTTCGGCAAGAACGAGCGCGCCTACAATGTGGCCTTGCCGGTGCTGGACTTCATGCAGACCATGCCCGCATTCGTCTACCTCATCCCGATCATCGCCTTCTTCGGCACCGGCAAACCGCCGGGCGTCCTCTCCACCATCATCTTCGGCATGCCGCCGGTGATCCGCCTCACCGCCCTCGGTATGCGCGGCGTGCCGGAGAGCACCAAGGAGGCGGCGTTGGCATTCGGCGCCACCAAGCGCATGTTGCTGCGCGAGGTGGAAATCCCGCTGGCCATGCCGTCCATCATGACCGGCATCAACCAGACCATCCTGATGTGCCTTTCCATGGTGGTCATCGCCTCGCTCATCGGCGCCGGCGGTCTCGGGCGCAATGTGCTCGAAGCCTTGCAATACGCCGCCAAGGGGCAGGGCATGTTGGCCGGGCTGGCCATCCTGTTCTGCGCCATGGTGATCGACCGCATCATTCAAGGGCACTACAAGCAGCGAACCAGCCGCCACTGATCACTGAGCGCCGAGCATTGCAAATCCTCGTTGCCTAGGCAAAAATCGCGGCCTCCCGAATGGCCTGAACGATCATGACCACCCAGCAAAAACCCGCACTGGAATGGCACCGAGTGGCCACGCCGGACGAGTTGCCCGAAGGCCGAGTCAAGACGGTAACGGCGGGTGCGCTGTCGCTGGCGCTGACCCATGTCGACGGCAACTATGCCGCGCTGGACAATCGCTGCCCCCATCAGGGCGGCCCTCTGGGGGAAGGCTCCATCGAAATCGGCAAGGACGGCCGCTGCTGGCTGCGCTGCCCGTGGCACGGCTGGGACTTCGACCCGCAAACCGGCCTGCCGCCCGGCGGACACGAGGATTCGGGGCAGAAATGCTATCCGCTGGAAGTGCGCGACGACGGCATCTATGTGGGGCTCGAGGCCGAGCCGCAAAGGCCGCCGACCATTTCCGATGTCATGGTGGAAACCATGGTGAATTGGGGGGTGCAATCCGTGTTCGGCATGGTCGGGCACTCCAATCTGGGGCTGGCCGAGGCTCTGCGGTTGCAGGAGCGCAAGGGCAATATCCGCTACTACGGCATCCGCCACGAGGGCAGCGCCGCGTTCGCTTGTTCCGGCTATGCCAAGGCTTCGGGCAAACCGGCGGCCTGTTTGACCATCGCCGGCCCCGGTGCCACCAATCTGCTCACCGGCCTGTGGGACGCCAAGGTCGATCGCGCGCCGGTGATTGCGCTGACCGGGCAGGTGAATGTGCAGGTGTTCGGCCCCGGCGCCTTTCAGGAGATCGATCTGGCGTCCGCCTTCGAGTCCGTGGCGGAATTCAGCCAAACGGTATTGCACACCAGCAAACACGGCGAGCTGATGAGTTTGGCGTGCAAGAACGCCGTGGTCGATCGCCTACCGGCGCACCTCATCTTCCCCGACGATGTGCAAACCATCGAGGCCGGATTAAACGCCCGCGCCGGCCACCCTCAGGGCCGTCTAGGGGATTGCGCCATCGCCCCCTCGGCGGATTCGCTGGCGCGCGCCGCCGCCCTCATCGCCGAGCATCGCCGCCCCATCGTCATCGTCGGCTACGGCGCCCGCCAGGCCATGGACGAGGTGATCGAGTTGGCGGAAAAACTCCACGCGCCGGTGCTCACCACCTTCAAGGGCAAGGGGCAGATCGCCGACAGCCACCCGCTGGCGGCGGGGGTATTGGGGCGCTCCGGCACGCCCATCGCCAGTTGGTTCATGAACGAATGCGATCTGATTCTGGCGTTCGGCTCGTCGTTCTCCAACCACACCGGCATCACGGAAAAGCGACCGATCATTCAGGTGGACTTCGAGCAGATGGCGCTGGGCAAATTCCACCCGGTAACCCTGCCGGTGTGGGGGGAAATCGGGGTTACCGCGCGGCTACTGGCGGCGGAAATAGACGGACGGGGACGGCTCAAAACCGTGGATCAACGCGGGGAAATCGCCGAGCGCTGGCGAATCTGGCGCCGGGAAAAGTGCAGCCGGCAACGAGACGATCGCGGCAATGGCCTCAATTCCGCCATCATATTCGACGCCCTCACGCGCCTCCTACCGGCCAACGCCATCATCGCCGTGGATGTGGGCAACAACACCTATTCATTCGGGCGCTATTTCGAGTGCGCCCGACAATCCGTATTGATGTCGGGGTATCTCGGCTCCATCGGCTTCTCCTTCCCCGCGGCTATGGGGGCGTGGGCGGCGACACAGGATCAGGCGGAATTGCGCGGGCGGCCGGTGGTGTCCATCGGCGGAGACGGCGGATTCGGCCAATATCTGGGCGACTTCACCACCGCGGTCAAATACAACATGAACATCACCCACATCCTGTTGAACAATCACCAACTGGGCAAGATCAGCAAGGAGCAGCGGGCGGCGCAATGGACGGTGTGGCAGACCAAGTTGCACAATCCGAATTTCGCCGCCTACGCGAAACTGTGCGGCGCCTTCGGCGAACGGGTGGTTGATGCGAGCAAGCTGGATCGAGCCATCGAAAAAGCCCTCGCTCATTCCGGGCCGGCGTTGGTGGAGATCATGTCCGACCCGGATCTGGTGTAACGCCAGCCCGACAACCTGAATTCAGTTCCCATTTATCCATATCGCTATCGACCACTGCCAATGACCACCATCAATTTCATCCTCGCCGACGGAAGTCACCACGCCATCGACGCCAAGAATGGCGATGTAGTGATGAGGGTGGCCGTGCGCAACAAATTTTCCGGCATTCTGGCGGAATGCGGCGGCGCCTGCAGCTGCGCGACCTGCCATGTCCACATCGACCCATCGTGGTACGACAAACTGCCGCCGAAGGACGAACTGGAAAGCGAATTGCTGGATTTCGCCGAAGGGGTGGACGAAACCAGCCGCCTCAGCTGCCAGATCAAGATCACTCCGGAACTGGACGGCCTGATCGTCCATGTACCGGAATCCCAGTACTGACGCCACGCGCTGATGGCAGCGCCGCCGCCACAACCACAACCACAACCATTATGGCGCCCATCCGAGGCGGCCATGCGCGCAAGCGCCATGTTCCGCTTCATCCAACAGGCATCCGCGACCTACGGCATCGCCGCCAACTACGACTCACTATACAGCTGGAGCATCGACCAACGCGCGGCATTCTGGCAGATGGTATGGGAATTCACCGGCATCCGCGCCAGCCGCCGTTGGCACAGCGTGCTGGAAAACGGCGATGCCATGCCCGGCGCCAGATGGTTTCGCGGTAGTCGCCTCAACTTCGCCGAAAACCTGCTGCGCCACCGCGACCACCGCCGCGCCATCCTCTTTCGCGGGGAAAACGGCGAACACCGAGAACTGACCTACCGGCAGCTGTATTCGGAGGTCGCGCGCCTCAGCGAACACCTGAAATCCCTCGGCGTGCGCCCCGGAGATCGGGTTGCCGGTTATCTGGCGAACACGCCGGAGACCGTCATCGCCATGCTGGCCACCACCGCCATCGGCGCCGTCTGGTCGTCCTGCTCGCCGGATTTCGGCGTGCGCGGGGTCGTGGAACGATTCGCCCAGATCGCTCCGCGGGTGCTGTTCGCCGTGGACGGCTATCGCTACAACGGACGCCCCTTCGACTTGCGCGAATCCGTGGCGGCGGTGGCCAGCGAACTGCACAGCATCGAGCAGATAATCATCGTGCCCTTTCTGCACTCATCGCCCGACCTTTCCTCACTGCCCAACGCCACCCGTTTCGACCAATTCCCCCCGGCGCGCGCGCAAATCGACTTCGCCCAACTGCCCTTCGACCACCCGCTGTACATACTGTATTCATCCGGCACCACCGGCGCCCCCAAGTGCATCGTACACAGCGCCGGCGGCACCCTCATCCAGCACCTCAAGGAACACCGCCTCCACCTCGACCTCGCCCGGCGGGACAAATTCTTCTACTTCACCACCTGCGGCTGGATGATGTGGAACTGGCTGGTCAGCGGATTGGCCAGCGGTTGCACCCTCGTCCTCTATGACGGCTCGCCGTTCTTCCCCCGCCGCCGCAGTTTGTGGCAGCTGGCGGATGAAGTGGGCATCACCGTGTTCGGCACCAGCGCCAGTTACCTCGCCGCCCTGGCCAAGGGGCAACTTCGCCCCGGCGCGCAATGCGACCTGACCACCCTGCGGGCGATCCTCTCCACCGGCTCGCCCCTCGCGCCCGAATACTTCGACTATGTGTACCGCCACATCAAGTCCGACCTCATGCTCGCCTCCATCTCCGGCGGCACCGACATCGTCTCCTGCTTCGTACTGGGCAACCCCCTGCGGCCGGTATATCGCGGCGAAATTCAGGGGCGCGGCCTCGGCATGGCGGTGGAAATTCACGGGGACGGCGGCGCAGTGCAAGCAGGCCGGGGCCGGGGCGAACTGGTATGCACCAAACCCTTCCCCAGCATGCCCCTCGGATTCTGGAACGAACCCGACCAACGCCGCTATCGCGCCGCCTACTTCAGCCGTTTCGCCGACATCTGGGCGCAGGGCGATTACGCCGAAATCACCGAGCGAGACGGCGTCATCATCCACGGGCGCTCGGACGCCGTACTCAACCCCGGCGGCGTGCGCATCGGCACCGCGGAAATCTATCGGCAGGTGGAAAAGGTGGACGAAGTGCTCGAATGCCTGTGCGTCGGCCAAATCTGGGAGGACGATGTGCGCATCGTGCTGTTCGTCGTACTGCGCCCCGAATCTCGCCTGACCGATGAACTGACCACCCGCATCCGCGCCACCATCCAAACCAACACCACCCGCCGCCATGTACCGCAAAAAATCATCGCCGTACCCGACATCCCGCGCACCCGCAGCGGCAAGATAGTCGAACTGGCAGTGCGCAATGTGATTCACGGCGAAGCGGTCGGCAACATCGAATCGCTGGCCAATCCCGAAGCATTGGAACATTTCCGCGACTTGGCGGAATTGCGGGAGGCGTGAGTGGGGCAGGGCGGTTGTCGATCCGTTCCGTGGGGGCGGATCATCGGATCATCGGATCATTGGATGAATATCAGCTCCTCGCCCAGCATATCCACAATTTTCACCGCCACTTTCGCGCCGGCGCGGGGGAGGGGCAATTCGTACTCGCCCTTGATGAAGTCGGTTCGCTTTTTCGGCAGGTCGCTGGCGACGATGTTGAAATGCTTGCCGTCGTAATCGTTGTCGAGTAGCACGCAATCTATCTGCGCACGGAAGTCGTCAATTCGTGCATCGAACAGCGTGCGATCGATGTTCATTCGCGCCAAGATGGAAGGGCTGATGTATTCGGTGATTTTCACCGATGCCTTCTTGTTTTTCTTTGTGATCTTCACCTCCGCCTGCGCCGGTTGGTTGGTGATCATGCCGTCCTGTTGAATATCGCGGATGGTGATTTTGTTGATCGGACTCTTCTCCTTGCCGAGTTCGTTGATGATTTCCAATTCCGAACCGTTGCAAAAAATCGTAATATCGCGCGTTTCATCCGGTCGATTGTTGGCGATTTCGTCCTTGACGATTTGAATATCCAGTCGAGTCAATGGCCGATCCAGATCGATGATCTTCGCCAGTTGGCCGCTTACGATGCCATCGAAGAAGAGGTCTTTACGATCCGTTTGCACGCCGTATTTTGAAATGATGATTCGCTTGAGGCCATTCTGCTTGGCGCAGTCGTAGTTGTTTACCCGATAGTGAATCAACCCATGCCCGTTCTTTTCCGCCAAATCGCCGTTCTTTCCATTGATGACGCCCTGCAAACGCTTGATGGTGGTTTGAATCGCGCCCTTGTTCAAATCCGCCATGATCCAACGGCGGTTCAATTTCTCTGCGACCGAGGCGGTGGTGCCGCTGCCGCAAAAGCAGTCGAGAACGATGGAACCTTCGTTGCTGGAGGCTTTGATGATGCGTTCCAGTAGGGCTTCGGGTTTTTGGGTGGGGAAATAGGGGTTTTCACCATTTACATCAAGCCATAATGACTGCAATTCAATACCTTCTCGATCATCGAGATACTGCTTCAAATCCGGTCTGCCCTTGCCTTGTTGCGACCAAACAATGCGCCCCATTTCTTCCAATTCATCCAATGCGGACAATGTATCATTTTGTGCTTTCGGGCTGAGCAGGTGGTGTACAAATCCCGGTATAGCCCAATGCCTACCATCGCCAATATCAGCAGGATTAATCCCACGCCACATTTTTCCAGATGATCCGTTTCTTGTTGTTCCACTAGCCGTCAAAGGAGTTTTTCGCCATCGCCGGCCATCCGCATCCTGCCCTGTAAACATAGAGTCAATATATTGTTGTTGATATGGCGTGTGTTGTTGATTCCAAATTGCTGAATCACTTTTTCTGTAAAAGAATAGCGTATCGTGAACATGGTTGTAATAAGCGCTCCCAGCTCGAGATGTAGTCCTTTTCCAGACAATTTCATTTGCGAAGTTGTCTGCTCCAAATACTTCGTCCAATAAAAACCGTAAATGATGACTCTTGTGCCAGTCGCAATGAAGATAGATACCTCCCCTCTCATTCAATAATTCTCGCATCAAGATCAATCGTTCATACATAAATTGCAAGTAATTGTCGTTCGCCCAAATATCTTCGTATTGTGCCTGCTCAATGGGAGTATGTCCTTCACCATCCAGTTTTTGATTCTGCCCGCGTAATTTCACTGCACGCACATAATCAGCACCTGAATCAAACGGTGGATCGATGTAGATCAAGTCTACCTTGCCCCGAAATCCGGAAATCAAAAGCGATGAAAGAACCTCCTTGTTGTCGCCGTGAAACAGCAGGTTGTATTGACTCTTGCTAAACGCTTTCCACGACGGTTCGTTTGGTGGATTCCCAATACCCACTGTTTCGCACAACTGCGCCGGAAAATGCTGCACCACATCCAGCGGCTTTTTGTCGACCCAATGCAACATCGGGCGACCTTTCAAGGGAGTGATTTTGATGTTGGATGCCAACTTACTGTTTTTGAGAATTTGAATCAATTCCACGAAAAGGATGAGACAACGTGTAGCGAGGTTTTGTATCCACTCCTAAGTTTTTCAGCTTCTTCTCCAGCTCGGCATATTGCGTAACAACCGACTTGGATATCTGTGGATTTCGCCTCAGAATTTCTTCGGTTGTTCGGTATCCGATACTTTTTATCGGGTGCTTCATTTTTTCCTTGATGCAACTATCCAGTGGTTTCATGATTTACGCTTACTCCAATTCATTACGGGGGCCAATTCACGCACTTCCACATCCGGGGTTGAAGAATATACTACCTGATATTTGAATTTCCCCGGCTGCATCCCCTGCAACCGCTCCACCGCCTTCCTCTTCGCCTCCACCACCGCATCGCCTCGTTCCCGCTCGGCCTTGACCTCGATAATATAGAACTCTCCGGTCTTTTTTACAACCACAAAATCGGGAAAATAACGGTGATAACGCCCATCTTCGCCGAGATATTCGAAATGGAAGTCGGTTTTCTTCGGGTCGGTCAGCCCGCCGGTGAACAGAAACGCCTCCACATCGTCGGGGTCGGCGTTCAGCATGGATAATACCTGTTGGAATACGGAGCGTTCCGGCTGGCTGTCGAAGTGGTAGGGCGTATAGTGGAAGCTCAAATCGTGTTGGTCCTTGTGTTTTTCGCGTTCGGCAAACAAGCCGCCGTCCCGCATCTGCTCGACGGTATCCTTGAGCAGTCGCAGTCGGTGAATGTAGGTACCGTCCTCGTCTTTCTCGAAAACCTCCCGGCCACGCTCGTCCTGCACTCGAATCAATGCCATCACTTCGGTTATTTTCTCCTCAATCGTCTTGTAGTTCACCTGTTGCCGTTCAACCTGCCGCAGAATCCCATACAGATGGCTACTCGGCATCTCCCCCTTCGGATAGAATTCCTTGAGTTTGTGCAAAAGCGGCAACACCGGCAAATGGTATCGTGAAGCGATTTCCCATGCGGCGGTATGGCAGTCCTTTTTTCCATCGCGGACGGGCAATTCCGTGGTGTCGCCGGTCGGCAACAGTATTTCCCTGGGGCCGCTGAAATCGGGAGTCAGTATGCTGCGCAGTATCTTGGGAATCGGTTGCGACCGAGGTTTTTCCAACTTGATTTCGCCATTCGCTTTTCCCGCTCGCACCGCCCGCCTTCGGGTGCGGGTGATTTCCAATTTCGGCAGTTCCGTCTTGAGAATGCGCAGGGTGATGGTTTCCTTGCTTCTCGACCCGGCACTGAGCCGGCCGAGATCGGTGCCGAAGTTGGCCTGCAATTCCTTATCCAGAATCCTGGCGTTGCCGTAATCCATGAATATCTTGGCCGAATGCCGATTGCCCGGTGTCTGCCGCAAACAGCGGGTGGCCGCTTGCAGTACATAATTATTGCTGGTCGTCTGCTCCTTGATCAGGGCGCAGGCGAACAAACTGGGGCAGTTCCAACCTTCCACGCCTTTGCCGATGAGCAGAATGATCCTTTTTTGATTGCCGGGATTGTTGAGTCGTTTGAAGTTGTCCACTTCGGCGCCGCTCGATTGCTGGGTGTTGACCAGTATTTGGGAGACGCTTTCGCCGATGCTTGCCATTGCCCGTTCGATATGTTGGCGAGAAGCATCCAGATGCGCTTGAGTCTTGAAATAGAAGGCGATCTTCGCTTTACTCCCGTTCGGAAGAGAAACCTTGCCGTAGGTTCGGAAAAATTCCCGAATGACCTCGTCGAATACTTCTCGTTCCTCTTGCACTTTGAAATTGTATTGATGAATGCCGTTGTACAACTCTTTCAAAATGTTGTCCCGGATGCCGTCACCAAGCCCATACCACACGATGACTTCCTTAAGATATTGCTGCTTGTAATATGGTGTTCCGGTGGTGTTGACCACGGCCACTATCGCCGTTTGCGCATGGATGTAATTGATGGTCTCCCGCACCCGCTTCAGTTTATCGAAAGTGTTCCCATATGTATGATGCGCCTCATCCGAAAAGACGCCAAGCCCCGGCAAACTCGCGATCTTTTGTAGCCGCAGATTCGCCTGTAATTCCTCCCGCTCGAATACTTCCTGTTGCTGATTTTTCCGCCGGTTGGCGCGCAGGCTGATTCTCTCGGTGTTGGTAACGATGAGGTTGTAAATGCTACCGGTTTGCGCTTGTATCTCTTTCCCCTTGTTCGGATATTCGATTTTCAAGTTGGCGAGGAAATCCCGATTGAGGTCGGGCGGTAAAATCTTTTCGTAGGGTATCTCGCTGAGCTCGCGCAAACTGTCGATGATGGTCGTTCCCGGCGCGAAAACCAAGGCGTTTTTCATGAAATTTCCCTTCGGATAACGCAGGGACATGGCGAATTCGGTGGCGATGATCGCGCCGATCAACACGGTTTTGCCTGCCCCCATCGCCAGCGCGAGAATGTAGTTTGGGTAGTCGAGATTCAGGGCTTCGTGCAACGCCTGAATTTTCTTCTCTCTGGCGAGGTCGGGATCCGTTTTGATCTTTTCCAAAACGGTATCCGCATCGGTGAAATTCAAGGCTTCTCGCGAGTTTGGATAACCGAGAACATCAAGCAAGGCTTCGTCCCCGTAATACCGTTTATACAGGCCGATAATATGCGGCGTTTCCAAGACAAGGCGCACATACCAATACACTTCAAGCGCCAGAAATTGGGGTTCGCGCAGAAATTTGAAGCCGCCGCCCTCTTGCATTTCCCGCTGGTAGGCAAGAATTTCGCCAATCAGCGGGTAACCATCGCAGTCATAACCGCCGTTGCGCCATTCGATGGCGTCCGTGGCAAGTCGGGTGAACAGCGGTTCGTTTCCCATGCGCGGATTATAGGGATGCCGTCGGCAGTTGTGCAAACACTATCGATCCCCCGGAACCCCGTAAGCCGGTGCCGTAGCGGGGTTCAAGGCGCGAGTCAGGTAGTCGTTCATTTGCGGGCGGTAGTCGTGCCACAGATCGCGCAGGGCGGCCACCGGATCGTGGTCGTGCCAGTCGATTCGCAGGTCTACCAGCGGGAAGGGGTGGGCGTGTGCCACCAAGAGGGCGGCGGAGTGGACTTCGCCCTGCTCGCCACCGGCGGCCAGCCCGGCTTCGAGGGCGCCGAGCAGTCGTTCGGCTAGGTGGTCGCGTTCATGCTCGTGCCGCGCGAAGTGGCTGGCGACTTCGGCGGGGATCGATTCGTTCGCCAGCAGGTTTCCGGCGGCGTGGCAGTCGGTGTCGGCGGATTCGCCGTGGATTCCGAGCATTCGGCTGCCGGCATGGCAGGCGCTGTTGCCGTGGTGGTCGATGACCGCGATTTGTCGATAGGCCGGATGTTGGTGGTCGCTCAGAGCCGCACGCAACGCTTCCGGCGAGGTGAGGCCGGTGGCGAGTTGGTCGAGGATCGCCGTGCCTAGCGCCGGATCGGTGATGTTCTGGCTGGCGACCGCGCCGACTCCGGCGCGAACATGGGGGCAACGGGCGCCGACGCAGATGCTGGAGGTGGTGATGGCTACCCCCAACATGCCGCTGCGCCGACAACGGCCAACGATGGAAAAGGTCATTGCGGGTTGGTCTCCGGCTCTGCCTCGCCGTCCTCCGCCTCCGCCTCCGGTATAACCGCGGTGGCCTCAATCTCCATGAGCCATTCCGGGCGGGCGAGGCCGCTGACGGTCAGGCCGGTGCAAACCGGATACACGCCCTTCAACCACCTACCGATGACCTGATACACCTCGTCTCGGTGGGCGCGGTCGGTGATGTATACCTGAATGCGGCAGATGTGGCTAAGGTCGGAGCCGACTTCCGCCAGCAGTTGCGCCACATTGCGCATGGCCTGATCCGCTTGAGCGGCGGCGCCGGCGTCGGCGATGCTGGCGAAACCATCAATTTCCTGCCCGACCTGCCCGCGCACGAACACCGTGGTGCCGCGCGCCACCACCACTTGGCAGAGGTCGTTATCCAAGCGCTGTTCCGGGTAGGTTTCGCGGGTGTTGAATTGGCGATGGCGGCGATGGGTTGGGCGGGTCGTCATGGCTTTCGTCTCAGTTGTCTCGGTTGTCTCATTCATCTCGCTCGCCGCCGACCACATTGTCGGACAGTTCGGCGGCGTTTTTCACCAGATCCAGAGGGCCGTCCCAGCCGAAATTTCGATACACCGCGGCCTGATGGGCGAACGGCGGCGACTGGGCGAACAGTTGGAAGGTCAGGCGGTGGCTGGCGTAGCCGGAATTGAGCAGGTCGCGGGCGAACGCCAGCAGTTTGCGCCGATCCTCGGCGACCCAGTTTTCGTTGATGGAATAGAATTTCTCCAGCCACCCGCCGGTGTGCGCCGAGTCGAACGAGGCGGCGTCCGGAGTCACGCAAATTTGCCCGCCGCACAATTCCCGCGCAATGTGCATCATCGCCGGTAGATTGGCGCAGGCGTGCACCCGCCCGGTGAACAGCAGCGACTGATTGGGCATGAGCAAGCCGCTCGGACTGCGCTCCCCTTCGGCGATGGAGGCGCTCAGATGGGCGTTGATGCCCTCGCGGTATACCGCCAGTTGCGCCAGTTTTTCCTGCACCGCCGGCTGCTTTTCCAGGCCGGTTTGTCGGATGTTCCACAGGGCGGCGCCGATCATCAGGTCTGTATAGGTGAGAATTCTCTGTACGAAGGGGAAGGCGGAATAGCGGTGCAGGGTGGCGCGGATGAAGGCGGCGGCGCGGGTGTGGCGGTAGAACAGAACATCCTCCCACGGGATGTGAACATCGTCGAGGACGATGAGGGTGTCCACCTCGTCGAAGCGATTGGACAGGGGATAATCTTTCGCCGTGCCCTTGCCGGCGAAACCGGCGCGGCAGATGTGTTTCACTCCGGCGGCATTCATTCGCAGTATGCAGCCGACCGCGTAATCGGACAGGGCGGCGTCTCCCCAGTTGGCGATGGTCGGCTTGAGGAAGGCTTGATCCGAATAGGCCGCGGCGGTTTCGTATTTTGCCCCGCGAATGACGATGCCGTTGTCGTCTTCCCCGACCACGTGTACCAGCATGTCCGGATCCTGATCCTGCGGGCGTTTCGATCTATCCCCCTTGGGGTCGGTGTTGGCGGATACATGGAAGCAGTCTTCGCGTATCGCCGTGTGGATGTGGCGTTCGATGTTCTCGCCGAATCGGTCGTCGATTTCATTGAGGATGTCGGCGCCGTCCCACAGCGACCACATTTCGCCGATGGTTTCGTCGCCGACTCGGGTTACCACACCGCCGATGTCGCGCAGAGCCAAGTCCACGGCGGCACGTTTCGCCCGCCAGTCCCGCCGGTTTTTCGGCAGTTTCAGGCCGATGGCAAATCTCTCGCCGTCGGCCTCGTAGGTCATGGCGTCCTGCGTGGCCTCCTCGTGCGCCATATCATAAATGCGCGCGCGAACATCCACCACCGGCTTGAACTGGGGATGGTCGGCGACCGATTCGATGCGTTCGCCGTCCACATAGACCTCGCGCCCATCGCACAAGTTCTCTCGATATTGTCGCCCGGTTCTGATCATCGAATGTTCCCTCGGCTTGCGCCTTGCGAAATTTGTGCTAGATTAGCAAATTAGCCGCCCGATTGCCGTAAGGCGGGTGTTCGATTCACGGATCGGACTGCCGGCATAGTCAACCAACCAAATAGGTGCGCAGATGACAACAGACCTGGCCAGTGTGGCAAAGCAAAATGAGATCGAGTATTTCCTGATCAGTTTCGTCGATTTGTTCGGGGTGTTGCGGGCGAAGTTGGTGCCGGCTCGAGCCATCGGCGAGATGCAGCGAGATGGTGCCGGATTCGCCGGTTTCGCCTCGTGGCTCGATATGACGCCTGCGCATCCGGATATGTTCGCCCTGCCGGATGCGGACAGTTTGATTCAACTGCCGTGGAAGCCGCAAGTGGCTTGGCTCGCCAGCGATCTGTACATGGACGGCAAGCCGGTGGCGGCTTCCCCGCGAGTCGCCCTGAAGCGGCAAGTCGCGCGGGCGAAAGAGATGAACTGGCGGCTGAAAACCGGCGTGGAATGCGAATATTTCCTCATCCAAGCGGACGGCAGCGGCATTTTCGACTCCAGAGACACGCAGGCGAAACCGTGCTACGACCAGTCCGCCCTGATGCGCAGATTCGATGTGGTTTCGGCCATCTGCGACAGCATGATCACTCTGGGTTGGGCGCCCTATCAGAACGATCACGAGGACGCCAACGGCCAGTTTGAAATGAATTGGACCTACGATGACTGCCTGCGCACCGCCGACCGCCATGTCTTCTTCAAATACATGACTCGGCAGATCGCCGAGGATCACGGCCTGCGCGCCACCTTCATGCCCAAGCCGTTCGCCCACCTGACCGGCAACGGCTGCCACGCCCATGTCTCCTTGTGGGATGCGGACGGCGGGGAAAACCTGTTCGCGGATGATGCGGATGAACTCGGCCTTTCGGCTCTGGCCTACCGGTTTCTCGGCGGCATCATGCACAATGTCGAAGCATTGGCATCGTTCTTCAATCCCACGGTGAACAGCTACAAGCGCATCAACGCGCCGCGTACCCTCTCCGGCGCCACTTGGGCGCCCAATGCGGTCAGCTACTCCGGCAACAACCGCACCCATCTGGTTCGGGTTCCCGACAAAGGGCGCTTCGAAATGCGCCTCATGGACGGCGCCGCCAATCCCTACCTGCTGCAAGCCGGCATCCTCGCCGCCGGCATCGACGGCATCGTCAACAAACGCAACCCCGGCAAACGCCGGGATGTCAACATGTACACCGAGGGACACAAGCAGAGGGGGCTGAAGAAACTGCCCCTCAACCTGCTCGACGCCATCCGCGCCACCGAAAAAAGCCGATCCCTCAAGGAGGGGCTCGGCGCCGAATTGGTAGAGAGTTATTGCAAACTGAAACGGGAGGAATGGAACGAATACGGCCGGGCAATCAGTCAGTGGGAATACGATCACACGCTGGATTGCTAGGGTAGGGCGGCGTCCCGGCTCCGGTTATACTTGTTTGCCGCCTGTCAACCCAACGGCAATACATCATGTTCAAGAAAATTCTGGTGCCCGTCAACATGCAGCACAAAGCCGTTGTCGCGCGCATACTCAAGCAGGTCGATCAGTTGGCCGAGGTATTCGGTGCCGAGGTTCATGTAACCACGGTCATGCCGGGATACGGCATGCCGCTGGTGGCCACGTATTTCCCCGCCGATGCCCAGCGCGAGGCGCGTCAGGATATGGCGGCGAATCTGAAGAAATTGGTTCGCATGAACATGAATATTCGGGCGACCACCAGCGTGTCGGTGGGCCGGCGCTCGGAGCGCATACTCACAGCCGCCCGCCGCCGCAATTCCGACCTGCTGATCATCGGTTGCAGCAAGAAAAGCCGCAACGGCGACCTGCTACTCGGCTCCTGCGGCACGAAACTGGCCACCCTTTCTCCCTGCTCGGTGCTCACGCTGAACATGACGCGAGACGGGCGCAAGGCATAGGCGGCGCCGAGCGGCGCTAGGACGATTCCAGCGTCAGCAGCGAGGCGTTGCCGCCGGCGGCGGTGGTGTCGGTGCTGACGGCGCGCTCCAGCGCGAAACCCCGCAGATAGTTCGGCCCGCCCGCCTTGGGGCCGGTGCCCGACCTGCCTTCGCCGCCGAACGGCTGCACCCCCGGCACCGCGCCGATCATGCTGCGGTTGACATACACATTGCCCGCCCGAATGCGTCCGCAGACGCGCGCCACGGTGGATTGAATGCGGCTGTGGATGCCGAAGGTCAGGCCGTAACCGGCGGCGTTGATCTCGTCCACCACCCGATCCAGCTCGGCGGCGGCGAATCTGGCGATGTGCAATATGGGGCCGAACACCTCCTCGTCGAGATCGGCAATGCCGCCGATTTCGATGATCGCCGGGCTGCAGAATGTACCCCCGTCCGATGCGGGCGCGAGTGCGGCGGGGCCGATCTCCACCGGAAAACCGCGCCGGCGGCAACGTTCGATGTGCGCCAGCAATTCGTCTCGCGCGGCTTGGTCGATGATCGGGCCGAGGTCCGTGGAAATTGCCATCGGGTCGCCGACTCGCAACTCCGCCATGGCGCCGCGCAGCATCTCGACAATGCCGTCCGCCACATCGTCTTGCAGGTAGAGCACCCGCAGAGCCGAGCAGCGTTGCCCGGCGCTGTGGAAGGCGGACGCGATCACATCGCCGACCACCTGTTCGGGCAGGGCGGTGGAGTCGACGATCATGGCGTTGATGCCGCCGGTCTCGGCGATGAGCGGGCGGATCGCGCCCTCGCCCTCGCCCTCGTTGTTGGCCAGAATGCACTGAATCCGCCGCGCTGTCCGGCACGAGCCGGTGAAGGCGATTCCGTGAATGCGCGTATCCGCCGCCAGCCGCGCACCGACTTCGGCGCCCGTGCCGGGCAGACAGTACAAGACCGATTCGGGGACGCCGGCCTGATGCAGCAGTTCGGTGGCGCGGGCGGCGATCAGCGGGGTTTGCTCCGCCGGTTTGGCGATGACGCAGTTGCCGGCGGCGAGGGCGGCGCTAGATTGGCCGGTGAATATCGCCAACGGGAAATTCCACGGGCTGATGCACGCGAACACCCCGCGGCCATGCAGGGAGAGTTGGTTCCTTTCGCCGGTCGGGCCGCACAGGGATTGCGCCCCGGCAAAATCCCGCCTCGCCAGTGTGGCGTAATAGCGCAGAAAATCCACCGCTTCGCGCACTTCGGCGACGGCGTCCGGCAGGGTCTTGCCGGCCTCCACATTGCACAGGAACATGAGCTCGTGGCGATGTTGTTGATAGAGCTCGGCGGCGGCCTCGAGAATGTCCGCGCGCGCCGCTCCCCCCAGTCGATCCCACTCGCCCGCCGCGGCGTTTGCCGAAACTACGGAGTCTTCGATGTCGTCTTCGCAGGTGTGGTGAACCACCCCGATTTTTTCGCCGGTGGCGGGGTTGAGGATGGCGGCGGTTTCCCGCTTGAGTTGGCCGCGCGAACTCCGGCGGCTGGGCACGGTCTTGGGTTCGGCCACCCATGCCGTATCCCGCAAGGCGCGGGCGGCGCGGTAGTAACTCGCCAAAGTGGGGCTGTCGAACAGGTTCATCCCATCGGAATTCCGCCGATCGGGATAGAGGCGCGCCGGCAGGGGTATGTTCGGGTGGGGCTTGGGGCGAGTTTGCGCCAGAGTTGCCGCCGGGTCGCGGATGATCTGCTCGATGGGCAATTTCGCGTCCACCAGCCGGTTGACGAAGGAGCTGTTGGCGCCGTTTTCCAGCAGCCGCCGCACCAGATAGGGCAGCAGTGCCTCGTGGGGGCCCACCGGCGCGTAAATCCGGCAGTTGCGGCGGTGTTGGCTGATCACTTGGTCGTACAACGCCTCCCCCATGCCGTGCAGGCACTGGAATTCGAAGTCCCGGCGCTCGCCGGCGAACGCCAATATGGACGCCACGGTGTGGGCGTTGTGGGTGGCGAACAACGGGTAGAAACTCTCCGGGGCGGCCAGCAGTTTGCGCGCGCAGGCGAGATAGGACACATCGGTGGCCGCCTTGCGGGTGAATACCGGGTAGCCGCCCAGTCCGGCCACCTGCGCTTGCTTGATCTCGCTGTCCCAATAGGCGCCTTTTACCAGTCTGATCATCAACTTGCGCTTGCTTCTTCCAGCGAGTTCTTGCAACCAGTCGATGATCGCCGGGGCGCGTTTCTGATACCCCTGCACGGCGAGGCCGAGGCCGTCCCAATCCCGCAAACTCGCATCCAGCGCTAACCGCTCGAACACGGACAGGGACGGGTCGAGCCGCTCGGATTCCTCGGCGTCGATGGTCAGGCCGAGGCCGTGGGCGCGCGCCATTTGGCACAACGCCCGAATGCGCGGCAACAATTCCGCGAGGACGCGCTCGGCCTGGGAGAATTCGTATCTGGGGTGGAGAGCCGACAACTTGACCGATACTCCGGCGCTGCGTTGGGGGTCGGCGAAGGTGTCGTGTTTGCCGATGGCCTCGATGGCTTCCGCATAGCCGGTGAAGTAGCGCTCGGCGTCCGCCGCTGTGCGCGCCGCCTCCCCCAGCATGTCGTAGGAATAGCCATAGCCCCGGCTTTCCTGAGTGCGGGCGGCCTTGAGGGCGGCGTCGATGTTCTCGGCCAGCACGAACTGCCGCCCGAGAATCCGCATGGCGCGGGCGAGGGCGGCGCGCACCAGCGGTTCGCCGCCGCGCGCCACCAATCTGGCAAGGAATTCTCCGATGTTCAACACGGTTTTTTTGTCCAGCGAAATCACTCGGCCGGTCAGTATCAGGCCCCAGGTGGAAACATTGACGAAGAAGGATTCGCTGTGGCCCAGATGGGATTTCCAGTCGGCGCCGGCCAGCGTGTCCTCGATCAGGGCGTCGGCGGTGGGCGCATCGGGAACCCGCAGCAGGGCTTCGGCGAGGCACATCAGCGCCACGCCCTCTTCGCTGGACAAACTGTATTCCTGCAGGAATGCGTCCAAGCCGCCGTGGCCGTGGGGGTCGGCGCGCACCGCCGTCACCAGTTGGCGAGCCATGGCGTCTATGCGGCGGCGTTGCTCGTCGTCGACGCCGGCGGACAATTCGGCGAGCAGGCGCTGCACGCAGGCGGTTTCATCGGCGTGGTAAGCGGCGCGAACGGCAATCCGCAACGGGTTGTCGTCCGCGAGCGGGGCATTGGGAATGGGAGTCGCAGTCGTAATCATCGCGCTGGGGCGGTCTCCGGCGCGCCGCCTCGAAGGAAATGCAAAGTGTAAGGCGCACAGGCGGCGGTCGCCATTGCAGCTCGCCCGAGGGTATAATACCCCCGAGGTTCGACCCTCATCAATGGCGGTGAAGGGCGGTCTCCCCGGCGGCGATCAGTTGTGAATCCGGTCAGGTCCGGAAGGAAGCAGCCGCAGCAGCGCACTCGAGCGCCGGGGTCAGGTCGGCCGGAGCCGCCACCTTCAAGCGATTCCGCCGTGCCGTCCACCGCGTAATCCACCGATATGGTATGAGTGGGTCGGATTTGCCGGAGATCACCACAACCTGCCACCCAAAAAACAGCATTCCCAGCCGCACCCGCAACTGCAATCGCAACCAATGAGTTACCAAGCGCTCGCCCGCAAGTGGCGTCCGAAGACATTCGATGAAGTAACCGGCCAGGAACACGTGGTGTCCGCGCTGGTCAACGCCCTCGACAATCAGCGCATCCATCACGCCTTCCTGTTCGCCGGCACTCGCGGAGTCGGCAAGACCACGCTGGCGCGCATCTTCGCCAAGGCGTTGAATTGCGAACAGGGCATTGGTTCCACGCCGTGCGGGCAGTGCGTGCCCTGTCAGGGGGTCGATCAGGGGAATTTCATCGATCTCATCGAGGTGGACGCCGCCTCGCGCACCAAGGTGGACGACACCCGCGAATTGCTCGATAACGTGCAGTACACGCCCAGTCAGGGGCGTTTCAAGATCTACCTCATCGACGAGGTGCACATGTTGTCCACCCACAGTTTCAACGCGCTCCTGAAAACTCTGGAGGAGCCGCCCGAACATGTGAAATTCCTGCTGGCCACCACCGACCCGCAAAAACTGCCGACCACCATCCTGTCGCGCTGCATCCAATTCAACCTGAAGGCCATGGACATCGGCCGCCTGACCGCCCAGCTGGAGAAGATTCTCAAGGCCGAAGGAGTCAAGTACGACGCCGCCGCCCTGCTGATTCTGGCGCGCTCGGCGGACGGCAGCGTGCGCGACGCTCTGAGCCTGCTCGATCAGGGCATCGCCTTCGGCAACGGCGAGGTGAACAGCGAGCAGATGCGCGCCATGCTGGGCATGATCGACGATCAGTTCATTAACCAGCTGCTCGCTCGGATTTGCCGGGGGGAGGCGGCGGAGGCGTTGGAGACGGTGGCGGAGATGGCGCAGCGCTCGGTGGATTTTTCTACGGCATTGGACGAGGTGTTGAGCACCCTGCACGACCTCTCCCTGTATCAGCTCAACCCGCAGGCGGTGGAGTGGAAGGGGGTCGACTCGTCCGCTCTGGCCGAGTTGGCGCAGCAGGCCGATGCGGAATTGCTGCAGCTGCTCTATCAGATCGCCCTGATCGGCAAGCGCGACCTGCCGCTGGCGCCGGACCCTCGCAGTGGGTTCGAGATGGTGGTGCTGCGCATGATCGCGTTCCGCCCGGAACAGGCCGCTGCCGGCTCGAGCCCTGGCCCTGGCCCCGCGCCGGGCAAAACGCCCGCTGTAGCCGCGAAAAACCGGCAACCCGCTGCCCCCGCCGCCGCACAAGGCGCGCCGGCTCAGCCAACACCGCCGCCGACAGCCGAGCCCATCGGGCGAAACGATACCGCCTATCCCCCCACCGACCAGATGCGCGCGCACGCCGTGTCCGAGGCGGCAAACGCGGAGCGCGAACAGGCCGCCGAAGCGGACGCCGCCCCCGACCCGGCGGCGGATTCGAGCGCCCCGGCGGTCGATACCGTGGCGCAACTGCTCGACGGCGCGCGCTGGGCGGCGTGCGTCGAGCGTTCCGGTTTGAACGGGCTGACTCGGCAGATGATGCTGCACATGCTGCCCGAATCGGTCGACGGCAACACCCTGCGACTGCGGCTGGATGCCGACAAAACTGCGCTCCTCGACGACAGCCGCTTGAAAAAGGTCGAACAACATCTGGCCGAGCGGTTTTCGCTGCCGGTCAAATTGGTAGTAACCACGGCACCGAGCGGTGCGGCGCCGAATGCGCCCACGGAAACTCCGGCGCAGCGGCAGGCGCGCGCCCAGCGGGAAGAGCAGCAGGCGGCGGTGCAAGCCTTCCAGCACGACCCCAAGGTGCAGGAATTGGTAGACCTGTTCGACGCCGAAATCGTCAGCGACTCCATCCGCCCGCCCGCATCCCCCAACCCCACCGACTCACCACCCAGCGAGGCAAGCGAATGAACGGCGGAATCGGCAACATCATGAAGCAGGCGCAAGCCATGCAGGAGAACATGCGAAAGGCGCAAGAGGAACTGGCCAACACCGAGGTGCGCGGGCAATCCGGCGGCGGCATGGTCAGCGTTACCATGACCTGCCGCCACGATGTGCGCAGAATCGAGATCGCCCCGGCGCTGATGAGCGACGATCGCGAGGTGCTCGAAGACTTGGTGGCCGCCGCGATCAACGACGCGGTGCGCAAGGTCGAGCAGGCGACGCAGGAAAAGATGGGCGGCCTGACCGCCGGGCTGAACATCCCCGGCCTCAACCTGCCGCTGTAACGGTAAATGGCCGACCCGCGCGCCGTCGAGGCGCTCAAATCAGCCCTGCGGCGACTGCCCGGCGTCGGGCCGAAGTCGGCGCAACGCATGGCCTTCCACCTGCTGGAACGCGACCGCGAAGGCGCCCGACAGATCGGCGAGGCGATCGGCCAAGCGCTGGCGCGCATCAACCACTGCCGCCGCTGCAACAACTTCAGCGAAACGGAAAAATGCCCGATCTGCTCCTCGGCCAAACGGGACGCCACCCAACTGTGCATAGTCGAAACTCCGGCGGATGTGGAGGCCATCGAACAGGCCGGCGCCTATCAGGGGATGTATTTCGTGCTGATGGGACGCCTCTCCCCGCTGGACGACATCGGCCCGGCGCAACTGGGCATCGACCGCCTGCTGGAGTTGGTGAAGGCCGACTCGGTGGAAGAAATCATCCTCGCCACCAACCTCACCGCCGAGGGACAAGCCACCGCCGACTTCATCATCGACTTGATGCAACCGAGCGGCATCAAGGTGACGCGGCTGGCGCGGGGTATGCCCATGGGGGGGGAGCTGGAATATATGGATGCGGGGACGCTGAATCAGGCTTTTTCGGATCGGCGGGTGGTGCAGGGGTGAGGGTAGGGCGGGGCGCCGGGATTGCGCCCTCTCTCTGGCCTAATCGACCAGCCGGATGATTGACTTACCCGTGGGGGCGGCGGCCAATGCTTGGGCGAGGGTGCCGTTCGGGCTGGCATAACCGACTACGATGCGATCGGCGAAGGCAAGCATGAAGCGATTGCGCATGCGAGCGGTGGCGGCGGTGATGCGGGTGACGGAGTCGGGGAAGGGGCTGATAATCAGCAACCGCCCCTCATCCAAGGCGCGGCGCACGGCGGGGGGATGACGCTTCGGCAACCCACGCGCGGCGGCGAGAATGAGCGGCTGGTTGCCGATGATGAGAATGTCCAATACATCGCGCTCGAGGGCGGAATGGAAGCCGGAGATGACGCACTCGCCGCTTGCGCGCATGTCTCGTGCCCAATCGTAGATGCGTAGAACCGCTGAGGCTGGGTAGTCGCGGGAGCAGAGGAAGGCGGTTTTGCGGTGGGCCGCGATGGACTCGTTTCCTCGGGAGTGGGTGTCCCATCCGTGGGGGGAGATCAAGGGCTAGTCCCTGAATACCGGCTTGCCGTTTCTGGCTTGTTCCTGCTCCCAGGCGATGGCGGCGTCGTAGGTGGAGCGGAAGCCCACCTGTTTGATGTGCCCCTTGCTCCATCCCGGCTGGCGCTTGAGTTCAATTTCGCACCAATCTAGGTCAGTGGTGAGGCCGGTGCGGACGATTTTGTTGCCGAGTTTGAAGTGGTATTTGTAGATGATTCTATCGGTTGGCATGGCATTTCCCTCAGAAAGAGTAAATTTCCCATTGGTGGGAGAAGGGACTAGTCCCGGAATACCGGCTTGCCTTTTTTAGCCTGTTCCTGCTCCCATGCGATGGCGGCGTCGTAGGTGGAGCGGAAGCCCACCTGTTTGATGTGCCCCTTGCTCCATCCCGGCTCGCGCTTGAGTTCAATCTCGCGCCGGTCGATGTCATTGGTGATACCGGTGCGGACGATTTTGTTGCCGAGTTTGAAGTGGTATTTGTAAATGATTCTATCGATTGGCATGGTCATTTCCCTCGAAAAGGTTGATTAAAAGGTCTGCTATTTGCAGAAAGCGGATTATATCAAGTTGGGCGCGAGTTATCTTTCCCCGATATTCTCCACTGATTGTGAGCCTGTCAAGGTACACTTGATCGTACGAATCCGTTTTCTCTAATTCTTGTTCTGGAATCTTGTACAGCACAATATCTTTGGCATGAATAGCCGAATTGCAAGCCTGCCTGAATGTCAATTTTCCCTCTGTTTTATCTGCAAAATCTTTCCAATATTCTCCGCAATATCGATCAGCATAATCGCAATTTTTGTCGTCCGACCAATCCAGCAGGTTACGACTGGCCGTTGCCACCCAGAGCAACAATTTTGTTACCTCGGTTTCGTAGAATGGCTTTGTCCAAATGCTCACATTTTCAATTTTGGCCACAAATTTGTCGGCTAAAAGCAGGCCCATTACGAAATATAAATCCCGGCGCAAAGTCGGTAGGTCGATAATTGGTAAATCGCTAGTATCCATTGGTTCCATCCTATTGAGCGAGTAGTAGGAGGCGATTTTCCGGTCGCCTCATTGCCGAGGGGGTGAATTTCCCATCCGTGGGAGTGAAAGTCAAGGGCTATTCCTTGCGTACCGGTTTGCCTTTTGGGACTGGCTCCTTCTCCCATTCCAGCAAGGCGTCATAGGTGATGTGAGTGCCTGATTGTTTGATGGGTCTCTTGCTCCATCCGATCTCGCGCATGTGTTCAATCTCGCGCCGGTCTATATCGTTTACGATACCGGTGTGGATGATTTTGTTGCCGAGTTTGAAGCGGTATTTGTAGATGGTTCTATCGATTGATATGGATTACTTAGTTTGGCGGTGCATGATGGTGCATAATGCCAGAAACATTCTGGACTTTTGGCTGTCGGAAAAAGGGAAGCCGACATGCTGATTCAGCGTGTCGGCTTCCGCGTGCGCGGGATGTATCATGTTGCTTCTTTGGGAATGAAGGAGGCACACATGAGCCAGTCGACCGAAGTCAAACTCCGCGCCCTCGAAGTATGGCGCGAACACGACATTCACGCAACTATGACGGCCTTTCAGGTCAGTCGCAGCACGCTGTATGCGTGGCGCAAGGCGTATCAGCAGGGCGGCGTGGCGGCGCTCACCAATCGCACTACCAAGCCGCTTCGCGTGCGGCGGCGCAATTATCCGCGCGCCCTGATTGAGCAAATGCGAAAGTTGCGCCGCGAGTTTCCCAATATCGCCGGAGAAGCCCTGCGCGTGCATCTGGCTAAGTGGTGCGCGGAAAACAGGATGAAATGCCCAAGCGCTCGCACCCTCGGACGCATCATCGCCGACCAGCCGGATCGACTGCGCATCGCTCCGGCGAATATCACCCGCTACGGCCGGCTCAAAGCATTCACACGCCAGATAAAACAACGACTTAGCCGCGCCATCCGGCGCACCACCATCCCCGGCCGTTGCGTTGCCTTCGACACCATTGTGCGGCACATAGATGGCGTGCGGCGATACCTGATCGTTGCCATCGACCACGCCACCCGCTTGTCTGTGGCCATCTGCCCCGAAAGCGCATCGAGTAAAAACGCCGCCCGATTCGCCGAATTGGTCGAAGCGATGTTTCCGTTTCCCATTGAGAACGTCCTGACCGACAACGGCTCGGAGTTCGCCGGGGCGTTCGACCAGTTTGCGAAAGAAAGGGGCTGGACGCACGCATACACCTATCCGAGATCGCCTAAAATGAACGCCATCGTGGAACGCTTCAACCGCACCATTCAGGAGGATTTCGTGGATTACGAGGAAGACCTGCTACTCACCGACCGCGTTGCTTTCAACCAGCGCCTGTTGGATTACCTAGAAAAATACAACACCCGCCGCCCCCACGCCTCACTGCAATTCCGCTCCCCCGTGCAGTTCCTCGCGGAAAACCATCCGGAGTCCAGAATGTATTGGCATCGTACAGATGGTTGAAATCGACGTTAACTTAACGTAGACTACTAATTCTTGAAATTTTAGTACAAGTGAGGGTGGTTTGATGAAGAAACAGCAGGCATTTATACAGCGCATCGCGCCAAGCGGGATTGATCGTGTCGAAGAGGCTTTAGAGGCAAATCAACTGATTATTGGGTGGGCAGAGGCGGGAGGTCTCCTTGACCCAAAACTTGAATGGGAAGAATTCCGGGAGATCGTCAGGAAGAAGTACTACCCATCGAATGAAAATCTCAGGGGAGCCGGTAATGCAAGCGGACATCTATGGCGTTTTATTCGGGACATGGACAACGATGATTTGGTTGTGGTTCCCCACTACTCAAATTTCTATATTGGCAGGATTACAGGTTCTGCCATCTATGATGAAAACAAGGTAGACGAAGACTCGGCGTATCGACGTCCAGTTGAGTGGTTGAACGGCAAAAGCCCCATTCCCAGAGTGTATGCAAAATCTGCGCTTACCTCGCGTATGGGGATACGGGGAACAAATGGGTATGCGACAGATCTCTTGGATCAAATCAATGATTGCTTATCCATAGCGAAATCGGATGAAATACCATCCTTTGAAAATGACTTGGAACGCAAATTACTAGACCAGACCCTTAACGAATTGAGAAGCGGGCGAATGAAGGGGAAAGGATATGGTTTTGAAGAACTGATCGAGACGGTGTTTCGTGGATTAGGCGCGGTTTCAACAGAGAGAGTTTCGCGAAAGCAAGATAAAGGTATTGATATCTATGCGCGTTTTACGGTTGCGGGTATTTTCCAACATGTGGTAGGGATACAGGCAAAGCATTTCCAACCGGATTATCCAGTGGGGTCTGATGTTGTAGACCAACTGATCCGCGGGATTAGGGAAGGTGGAGAGCGTGTAACACTTGGAATGGTGATCACATCGGGGATATTCAGTGATGAAGCGACCATCAGGGCGGAGAAGTATGAAGTTGAGGAAAACATCCCGATTGAATTGGTCGATGGTGAGCAGTTTGCAAAATTGATTGTTGAATACGGCCTTCGCGTAATACGAGATGAGAACAAGTGAACTGAAATCTGCTATAGATTCATCTCGCCCCACGGGAAAATAGCAAAATTGCGGAAAACGAAACGCCATCGGGGATTGGATGAAATTCGCGATATGGAAAACTCATCCCTTTTATCTAATCAGCAATTTCGGCTTGCGGGCATGTTATCGATCCTTGAGCTGGAGAACATTTTTCCACGGGTTTTGAATTAGGGTTCCGACGGGGTGGCTTTCTTTTTCGCGATGTATAACGACTACCGGCACGTCTCAGTATGGAGTAGCAGCGTTTTGCGAAAAAACCTCCTCCATTCTTTATCCAAAGTTCAAGAAAAAGTTTATCGGCGCTCTCCCTGAACTCTTCTCTATCTATATCGCCCATATTCTCTTGATAATCTCGCATTATCTGGTATAAGGCATCATGCACAAGTGCCGCAAACATGTTTGATCGCGTGTCGGGAATTACATTTGCCCCATTCCAGATAAATCCCTTTTTAATTCTTAACAATCCATTTTTGTCTAAAGAAGCTAATTCATTCTCTGTGATAAGTCTTTTTCCATGTTGTATTTTTGTTTGAACGCAAACGTCTTCCTGAAGTTTGTACGGGTACGATTCGGAAAATTCTACTTGTCCCGGTCGCGCATGCTTACGGTCGTGAATTCTTATATCCCTTATAACAAAATCCAAGTAACGGAAAACAGGTTTTAGTGCAGAATTATTCATGACTGCTTCCTAGATAGTTTTCCACAAAATTCAAGCGAGAGGTGAATGTAGCGAAACCGCATCAATCTCGATGACACGGCTTGACCTACGCCCGAACCCCCCTCTCCAACACCGCTTTCTTCTCCATCATCCTCCCCCCAACAAATTGTCGATACGCCCGAACAAACTAGGCAAGTCGTGTTCATGCACCCGAAACGCAGTGCCGTGATTGCGCACCGATCCGCTTGGCGGTTGGTGCATTCGGATGTCGATGAATGCCTTGCCGGACAAGAAGCAGTTGCGGAATGTCTGCGCGCTTGGTTCCGTCAACAGGTAGGCTGTGTTGTAGTGGAATTCTTCCACCCGTCCCGTCTTGCGCGAATCCGCATGCACCAGTAGCAATCGCTCGAACTTGGTCATGAACTTGCCGACTATATGGAACAGATCCCAAGAGGCCAACACCTCTCCACTCTCTGCATGAATGACGGATAGTGTATCGCCTTGTGGCGGCAAGGCCACCTGCAAGCCCTGAGTATTCGGCGCGCTGGACGATACGGTGCTGTAGAGTGCCGGGCGGCTCCGGTTCTCGTCCAGGTAACCCCAACGGCGAATGATGTCCGTTTGCGCGTGCTTCCATACCGCCCGATTGAATGTGAATAGGGTGATGAGTTTGTTGGCCGCGCGGCGTGTCGCCTTGATCTCCACGCGGCCGCCGATGTCCGGGATGGGCAGGTTGTTCTCGGAAACGCCAAGCCACTCTTCCAGCGTGTGTCCGATTCCGGTTGGCCCCGCTCGCTCCGACTCCACAAACTCCACTTCGTTCAGCTCTTGCAGTAGCCGCCGCAATTCCGGTAGGCGCATGGTCAACGAACCTTGCGGCAAATCACGATGTGCTCCGCGGTCATCGTCTTGCCGACTTTGCCCGCAACATTGCTCGGAGAATTCACCGAAGGCATCCGCTTATTGGGGATGTTGCGCGTGCATATCGCCGCTGTTTCAAAGCCGTTTTCCTCGAAGAACGCCGCCGTAGTTTCCGCCGTGGGTATCGTGTGGCCTTTTACGGTGCGATTGCCGACCACATAACAGGCGTATCCGCCGGGTTTTACCGCAGTCGCAACATGGCGGATGGACGCCCGATAATCCGCAAAGAACGCCGCGACTTCGCAGGCGCGGCGCTCATCTAGCGCCGCAATGCCGGCGATGACGCCGTCGAGTTCGTGCAAGCCGAATTGCGCGGTTTGATCGAGTTTCCCGCCTCCCATGAGGATCGCATCCACGCGATTCGCGTCCGCGTAGCCGAGCCATTGCGACGACAGTCGTGAGAATTGGCCGTAGGCAACCGTGGTGCGGGAATCGCCGTAGGGCGGTGAGGTTACTACCAGATCAACGGATTGCGGCGCGAGTATTCTGGCCGGTACGCCGGAAACGGTGTTGAATTCGTGGATGGCCGGAATCTCGTATTCATCCCCAACGACACATTCGAGTGCCTGCAATGCGCGCCGGACATTGTCGAGCGCCTGCCTCAGGATGGCGCGCGAATCCGGATTGTGCTCGGCCAGTTGGCTGGCCGGAATGCGATACAGTTTGAATTCCGAGTTCCGCGTCCACGACGCCTTGCGAACCGTCAGGCTGAAGGCTACGCGGAACACATCCGCGACCGCCTCGTTGGGGATGTTGTCGATGTACCGACGGATGGCGGCCAGATCGCGCTGGGTTTCGGCGGAGAACCAGTAATCCACATTGGGGACGGGGGGGATCGTCGCCTCGGCAAATGCTCCGGTGCCGTGGAAACGCGCGATTTCGCAATCGATTTCGTCAATGCCGAGCGGCCGAGTCTTGACGCGGGCGATCAACCGCGCCAGCGGGTTCAAGTCCGTTCCGACCGAGGCCATGCCCGCGAGCATTCCCTCCAACAGCGTTGTGCCCGAGCCGCAGTAGGGATCGAACAAAATAGCGCCGACGCTCCCGTAATTGTCTATGAGCCGCTGCGCGATCTGCGGGATCATCATGGCCGGATAGGGATGGATGCCATGACTGATCTGCTTGGTGTTCGCGGTGCGAAAGGTCCAATCTTCGGCCGCTGCCGAGGCTTGTTCAGCTGCTAGCGTTGCAGTCCCGCTCATATAACCGAATCCGCGTATCGGAGATAATTGTTGGCGTGCAGGTTCTTGCTCGTTATGCCTGTGTGGTACGAGCACTCCGGTAATTTAGTCGTCATGTCAGCCTGCATTTCGCGTGTAGCGTATAGCGCCCGAATTGCAACATTGCGAGCCAGTATACAACAGTTGGCGCCGCACGCCGGTATCAGTGGCGAGGCGGCTTGCCAATCCCCCATCGAGTGGGTACAGTAATCGCCCGTCTCACACCCCCCAGCCGGTGAACGCCATGTCTCAGGAAAAGGTTTACCCAGTACCCGCACAAGTCGCCGCGCGCGCTCATTTGAATGCCGAGCAGTATCGGCGGATGTATCGCCATTCGATTGATGATCCGCAGGGGTTCTGGAGTGAGCAGGCGAAGGCGTTTATCAGTTGGTCGAAGCCGTGGGAGCGGGTGATGGATGTGGATTTTCATCGGGCGCGGATTGCTTGGTTTGTCGGCGGGCGGTTGAATGCTTGTTATAACTGCGTCGATCGGCATCTGGCTATGCGCGCCGAGCAGGTGGCCATTGTCTGGGAAGGGGACGATCCGAATATCGATAAATCAATCACTTATCGGGAATTGTTCGAGTTGGTTTGTAAGTTTGCGAATGTGCTCAAGTCGCGTGGGATCGAGCGGGGGGATCGGGTTTCCATCTACATGCCGATGATTCCCGAGGCGGTGGTGGCCATGTTGGCTTGCGCGCGTATCGGGGCGGTTCACTCGGTGGTGTTCGGCGGGTTTTCGCCGGATGCTCTGCGCGATCGGATTCTCGATTCGGATTGCCGGGTGGTGATCACCGCCGACGAGGGATTGCGCGGCGGCAACCATGTTCCGTTGAAGGAGAATGTGGAGCAGGCGCTGATCGGGTGCCCCGATGTGCATACCACCATCGTGGTGCAGCGTACCGGCAATCCGGTGCGCGGGAATGGGTCGCGGGATGTGTGGTATCACGAGGCCATGGAGGCGGCTTCGGCGAACTGCCCGGTGGAGGAAATGGATGCGGAGGATCCGTTGTTCATCCTGTACACCTCGGGCTCCACCGGCAAGCCCAAGGGCGTGCTGCACACCACCGGCGGATACCAGTTGTATGCCGCCATGACTCACAAATATGTGTTCGACTACCAAGAGGGCGATGTCTACTGGTGCACCGCCGATGTCGGCTGGGTTACCGGGCATTCCTATATCGTCTACGGGCCGCTGGCCAACGGCGCTACTACCGTGATGTTCGAGGGGCTGCCGACCTGGCCCGATCCCGGGCGCTTCTGGCAGGTGGTCGACAAGCACGCGGTCAACATCTTCTACACCGCGCCGACCGCATTGCGCGCGCTCATGGGGCAGGGCGACGAGGCGGTGCGAAAGCACAGCCGCAAGAGTTTGCGCATTCTCGGCACCGTGGGGGAGCCGATCAATCCGGAAGCGTGGGAATGGTATTACCGGGTGGTCGGCGAGCGGCGTTGCCCGGTGATCGACACTTGGTGGCAGACCGAGACCGGCGGCATTCTCATCACGCCGCTGCCGGGTGCCACCGCTCTCAAGCCGGGTTCGGCCACCCTGCCTTTCTTCGGCATTCAGCCGGCGCTGATGGACGCCGACGGCAACGAGGTGGCGGGCGCGGCTTCGGGCAATCTGGTGCTCAAGCAGTCCTGGCCGGGGCAGATGCGCACCGTCTACGGCGACCACGAGCGTTTTGTCGAGACCTATTTCACGGCGCATCCCGGCTACTACACCAGCGGAGACGGCGCCCGCCGGGACGAGGACGGCTATTACTGGATCACCGGGCGGGTCGACGATGTGATCAATGTGTCCGGCCATCGTTTGGGCACCGCCGAAGTGGAAAGCGCGCTGGTGCTGCACGAGCAGGTGGCGGAAGCCGCGGTGGTCGGCTGTCCCCATGAAATCAAGGGGCAGGGGATTTACGCATTCGTCACCCTGATGGTTGGCAGCGAACCCGCCGACGAACTACGCGGGCAGTTGGTGAATCTGGTGCGAAAGGAGATCGGCGCCATCGCCAAGCCGGATGTGATCCAATGGGCGCCCGGCCTGCCGAAAACCCGCTCCGGCAAGATCATGCGGCGCATCCTGCGCAAGATCGCGGCCAATGAACTGGATGACCTCGGCGATACCAGCACGCTGGCCGACCCATCGGTGGTGGACGACCTGATCGCCAATCGGGGGCGGGGGTGAGGGGTAAGGGCGGGATTTTGCCGAGCGCTTGGGCGGCGGTAGCCGGCCGATGGCGCAATCAGGGCAGGGCGGATGAGCGGGATTGCGCGCGGCAGGCGGGGTTGGCCTGAAGAAATGCCCTCATCGCTTTCGTCTTCGCGTGCCGTCGGCGCAGCCCTCAGCGGTCGCATTTTGGTATAATCCCCGTTCCGGTTTTCGCTGTAAGACCGGTTTCCTTTGCTTTTTTCCTTTTTTTCCTTGCGGAGTTTATCCAATGAACACACACACCACGTTTTTGTCAGTCCCAGCCTCAGCCGGTTTTTCCGGTGAAAGACATACCGCCCGCTCGCTTTCGGCGGGCGCGGGCGTCGGCGCGATACTGGCCGGCCTCGCCCTGTTTGCCGCGGCAACGGCGGCACAGGCAAGCGGCAATATCCACATAGTCGGCTCCTCGACGGTCTATCCCTTCGCCACCGTGGTCGCGGAAAAATTCGGCCGATCCACGGACTTCAAAACCCCCATCATCGAATCCACCGGCTCCGGCGGCGGCATGAAATTGTTCTGCGCCGGCGTCGGCGATGAACATCCGGATTTCGCCAACGCCTCCAGACGGATGAAGAAATCCGAATTCGACCGCTGTCAGGCAAACGGCGTAACCGACATCATCGAGATCAAAATCGGCTATGACGGCATCGTCCTCGCCAACAGCAATACGGCGCCGCGAGTTTCCCTGACTCGCAGGGATATTTTCCTCGCGCTGGCCAAGAAGGTGCCGAATCCGGATGGCAGCGAGTCGTTGGTGGACAACCCCTACCGCACCTGGGCCGAGGTGAATTCGGCCCTTCCGGCGAGCAATATCGAGGTACTCGGCCCGCCGCCGACCTCGGGTACCCGGGATGCCTTTGTCGAGCTGGGCATGGAAGGGGGTTGCAAGGAAATCCCGTGGATCAAGGCCATGAAAAAGACCGATAAATCGGCCTACAAAGGCATCTGCCACGGCATTCGCGAGGACGGCGCATTCATCGAGGCCGGCGAGAACGACAACCTGATCGTGCAGAAACTGGCCAACAATCCAAATGCGCTCGGCATTTTCGGCTTCAGTTTCCTCGACCAGAACGGCGATGTGGTGCAGGGTTCGTTGGTGGAAGGCGTGGCACCTGAATTCGAGAATATCTCGGCCGGCTCCTATCCCATATCCCGACCGCTCTATGTGTACGCCAAATCGGCGCACATCGGCGTGGTTCCCGGCATGGCCGAATTCATGGCCGAGTTGACCGACGAGGACACCTGGGGGGATGAGGGCTACCTCACGGATCGGGGGCTGATTCCCATGCCGATAGCGGAACGCAGGGCTTTCCGCGCGGCCACGGAGAAGAAAACCCGCTTGCAGTCACTGTGAGCTGATCCGGCCGCCTGCGGGTAGCCGACAAAAAGCGCCGCCCACGACTGCCGCCTGATCCCATGGCGGCCATCGTCGGCGGCGCATCTCTTTTAAGCCACGCTTGCATGCACGAAAACAGATATGAGCGTACTCACCGCCCTATGCCTGTTCTTCATCGGCACGCCGGTCGCGTTGCTACTGGCGGCGCACCTGTTGCGGCGGCAGCGCACGGCGCGCCATCGAATCGAGAAGGTCTTCCTGTACTTCCTGCTGCTGTGCGCCTGCCTGGCGATTTTCACCACCGTCGGCATCGTCCTGTCGGTTCTGTTCGAGGCCATTCGATTTTTCAAGGTGATCTCGCTGGGGGACTTTCTCTTCGGCCTCGAATGGTCGCCGCAAACCGCCATTCGCGACGATCAGGTGGGATCGAGCGGAGCGTTCGGCGCCGTGCCGTTGTTCACCGGCACTTTGCTGATTACCGCCATCGCCCTGTGCGTTTCGGTGCCGTTCGGATTGCTCGCGGCGATCTATCTGTCGGAATACGCCGACCGCCGCGCCCGCGCCGTGGGCAAGCCGATTCTGGAAATTCTGGCGGGCATCCCCACGGTGGTCTATGGCTTCTTCGCCGCCCTCACGGTGGGCCCGCTGGTGCGCGATGTGGCCGTGTTCTTCGGGCTGGAGGCGACCGCGGAAAGCGCGCTGGCGACCGGGCTGGTGATGGGCATCATGATTCTGCCGTTCGTGTCCTCGCTGTCCGACGATGTGATCAGCGCGGTGCCTCGCGCCCTGCGAGACGGCTCGCTGGGGCTCGGCGCGACGCGCTCGGAGACCATCCGGCGGGTGGTATTGCCGGCGGCTTTTCCCGGCATAGTCGGCAGCATCCTGCTGGCCGCCTCGCGCGCCATCGGCGAGACCATGATCGTGGTCATGGCGGCCGGGCTGGCGGCCAACCTGACCGGCAATCCGTTGCAATCGGTGACCACGGTAACCGTGCAGATCGTAACCCTGCTGGTCGGCGATCAGGCGTTCGACAGCCCCAAGACGCTGGCGGCGTTCGCTCTGGGGCTGGTGCTGTTCGTCATGACGCTGAGCCTGAATGTGATCGCCCTGCGGGTGGCGCGCAAATACAAGGAGCAGTACGAATGAACCCGGCGGAGACGGAGATGGAGACGAACATGGAGCTGGCGCTGCGGCGCAGCATTCGCGCCCGCTACCGCACGGAAAGGTGCTTCCGCCTGTTGGGCGCGGCGGCGATCGCCGTCGGCATGTTATTTCTGCTGTGGCTGCTGGGCACGAGCGTGTACAAGGCATCCGGCGCGTTCTTCCAGACCTATCTCGCCGTGGACATCGCGTTGCAGGCGGATCAGTTCGATGCGCCGCTGGATCGTCGCGCCATCGCCGATGCGCCCTATGGCAGGATGATCAAGGCGTCGTTGCGCGCCGACTTCCCCGAGGCGGAAACCCGCGCGGATAAACGGCGGCTGTACGGCATTGTCAGCGACGGTGCCGAGTATGCGGTGCGCGATGCGGTGTTGGCGCAGCCCGATTTGATCGGGCAGACGCGCCGTTTCTGGGTGCTGGCGGACGATGAGGTGGATATGCTGATGAAGGGCAACATCGACCGCGATCAACCCGAATCCACCCGCCGACTGTCGGATCAGGCCATCGCCTGGGTCGATCGGCTGGTCGCGGAAAAACGCATCGAGAAGAGATTCAACAAGCCGTTCTTCACCTCGGGAGACTCGCGCAATGCGGAGCAGGCGGGCATTCTCGGGGCGGTGATGGGGTCGATTTTCACCCTGCTGGTGACCATGTTGCTGGCGCTGCCGGTGGGTATCGCCGCGGCGGTGTATCTGCAGGAATTCGCGCCGCGCAACAAATTCGTGGATGTGGTGGAAGTGAACATCAACAATCTCGCCGCCGTGCCCTCGATCACCTTCGGCCTGCTCGGATTGGCGGTGTTGATCAACTTCTTCGGTTTCCCCAGATCGGTGCCGTTGGTCGGCGGCATGGTGTTGGCGCTGATGACCCTGCCTACCATAATCATCTCCAGCCGCGCGGCGCTGGCGGCGGTGCCTCAGCGGATTCGGCAGGCGGCGCTGGGGGTAGGGGCGTCTCGCGTGCAGACCGTGGTGCATCACGTACTGCCGTTGGCGTTGCCGGGCATGCTGACCGGCGCGATCATCGGGCTGGCGCAGGCGTTGGGGGAAACCGCGCCGCTCTTGGTGATCGGCATGGTCGCCTTCATCGTCGATATTCCCGGCGGACTGGAGGATCCGGCCACCGCCTTGCCGGTGCAGATATACTTGTGGGCGGACAGCCCGGAACGGGGCTTCGTGGAGCGCACCTCCGCGGCGATTGTGGTGTTGCTGGCGGTGCTGGTGGCGATCAACGGCGTGGTGGCGTTGATTCGCAGCAAGATGGAAAAACGCTGGTGAACGGGGATGACCAATACCATGCAAAATGAAACGAACGCCGAGCAGCGATTCGGCGAAACGGTCGGCGACGCCTTCGTCGATGATGCGGAGATGACCTGCCGCAATGTGAATGTGCATTACGGGGCGAAGCAGGCGATCTTCGATGTCTCTCTGGATTTGGCGAAGAACGAGGTGCTCGCCATGATCGGCCCGTCCGGATGCGGCAAATCCACGCTGTTGCGCTGTCTCAACCGCATGAACGAAACCATCGACGGCTGTCGCGTGCGCGGCGATATCGCATTGCGCGGCAACGATATTCACGCCAGAGAAATGGATGTGGTCTACCTGCGCGCTCGCGTCGGCATGGTGTTTCAAACGCCCAATCCGTTCCCCAAGTCGGTATACGAAAATGTCGCATATGGCCCGAAACTCCACGGCCTGAGCCGCAACAGAGCCGACCTCGATGAAATCGTCGCCTCCAGCCTGCAACGGGTGGGGCTGTGGAACGAGGTGAAGGATCGCCTCAACCAACCGGGCACCGGACTGTCCGGCGGCCAACAACAGCGACTGTGCATCGCCCGCGCCATCGCCATCCAACCGGAGGTGATCCTCATGGACGAGCCGTGCTCGGCTCTCGACCCCATCGCCACGGCGCGCATCGAGGAACTCATCGACGAATTGCGCCAGCAATACACCATCGGCATCGTTACGCATTCCATGCAGCAGGCCGCGCGGGTGTCCCAACGAACTGCCTATTTTCATCTGGGCAACCTGATCGAGGTCGGGCGAACCGAGGATATTTTCACCAACCCGATGCACGAATTGACGGAAGGGTACATCACGGGTAGATTTGGTTGAAAAACAATCAGTTGAAACATTTTATTCCAGTATTCAGTGAAACGAGGTGATCAGATGAGCGAGACCGGAGACGGACACATTTTCAAGAGATACGACAGCGAAATGCGCCACTTGCACACGCTGGTGGTGCAGATGGGGGAATTGGCCGTGGCGCAGTTGTGCGAGGCCGTCAACACCCTGAAGCGGCAGGATGTCGAGCGCGCCCGCTGGGTCATCGAAAACGACCGGAAACTCAACGATCTCGATGTCAAGGCGGACGACGAGGTTGTCCGCATCATCGCCCTCAGGCAACCCATGGCACGGGATTTACGCGAGATCATCGCCGTCAGCAAGATCATCGCCGAACTGGAACGCTCCGGCGACGAGGCGCGCAAAATCGCCGGGCTCACCATCCGCTTCTGCGCCGACGACAAAGCCAAAGCGCCGGCGGAGCGCATATTGCAGGATATCTACTCGCTGTCGGAATATGTCGGCGGAATGCTCACGGCGGTGATGGCCGCCTTCGACGACCTCGACCTGAACAAGGCGCTGGAAGTACTCGGAAAAGGCTTGAAACTGGACGACCAACTGCAATCCAGTTTGCGCCACCTGAGCACTTTCGTCATGGAAGACGCGCGCAACATCGGCCACTTCGTAGACATCGTACTCGGCATCCGCGCCCTCGAAAGATTCGGCAACCACGCGAAAAACATCGCCGGCCACATCGTCTTCATCAAACACGGCACCGATGTACGCCACGAGGGGGTGGAAAGCATCGTGCGGCAGCTGAGGGGGAGCGAGGGGTAGGTTGCGTTGTGCCGCGGACGGCATAATTTGTTACTTTACATAATATACATTATGAGAACCGAACGAAACGGCGCGATTCCCGCCGCCGCGCCGCTCAACCCCTGCGCCCGCGCCCGGTATCGTATTTCCGCCAGTCGGGTATGTGCGCGCTCAGCAGCGCCTTGAACAGTTTCCCGTGATTCGGCACGCGCAGGTGGATCAGTTCGTGGGCGATGACGAAGTCCTGAAAGTTGGTTTCCTGATCGCCGAGGTCGATGGCCAGAGTGATGATTCCCGAGGTCGAACAGGAACCCCACTTACGAGTCATCGCGCGAATGCACACTCGCCGCGGGCGAATCTCCATGCGCGCCGACCAGTGGGCGACGCGCTGTCGTAGGTGGGCGCGTTTGGGTTGGCGGGAATATCGGTTCAGTCCCCATTAAATCTGCAATAAAACCGTAATTCGCCCCCAATATCGCCCCCTGAAGAGAATTTGGCGCATTTCCATGTCGATCTTATCTGTTTGCTTTTTATGGAAAAATTATGCTGAAAATGCCCGATTTTCTTTTAATTCGCCCCTAATAACGCCCCCTAATGTGCAGTAGCACGTCCCCCGGCCACGCACCCATCAAGCATTCATCCCCCCGGCATCCTGCGGCGATACGAGCACCAAACCGACCTCCGCCACGTGGCGGATCATCGGGAATTTCGCTTGGGTGGCTTCGGTGATGTGTATGGTTATGTCCCGTTTAATGCCTGTTTAATGACCCATTAGTATTTCAATAAGATTTCACTTCGCCCCCACTTTGCCCCTGGAGAGAATTTTTCGCATAATCATGGCGCTTTTAGTTCCTTGTTTTATAAGGGAAAAATGATATTTGGAATGTTCACTTCGCCCCTACAATGCCCCCTGAAGCGCAAAATCATGTCTTTGGAGCAAGTTTCCATTGACCTTTTGACCCCTGACCTGGGGATATGACCAACCCCTTTTCTTTCAGCACTTCCAACGCCCTTCGCACCTGACGTTCATTGACCACGGGGCTCAAGTGGGCGTGAATCTCTCGGCGTGTCAACCCCTCCTCTGTGCTTTCCAGCAAAATTGGTATCTCTTGAAGCGGAAACCGCCCGCGCCAGAACCGCACAGTTACAGACCCGCCGTTATCCTCGATCTCTGGGAGCGGAAGACCAGCCTTTTTCGCCTCCGCCACCATCTTCAGCGTCCCGCTACCCCACTCCTCAATAATGCCACGCAGATAAAATGTGCGGGCAATCAGCGGATTCCACGGGCGCGACTCGTGTGGTCTGAATAATTCTTCGCTGGTTAGGCCGAAGTGCAATGAACCGGGGGATATGATCTCCAAGCGGTCATCGTGGAGTTCGATGTTGATAGAGCCCTCTCCGATGGAATAGTCGCAGTGGCACAAGGCGTTTGCAATTGCTTCGCGCACAGCCGAATGCGGGTAGGCAGATTCGTCGGTCATATCAGAGATGTAGTTTTCCGCTTCCCTGAGGAGAGCAAAAGCGTTGTGGTCGATTTGGCCGAGGCATATGTATTTTCCTGAATGTTTCATTTTGCTCGTGTCCCGGGAATCTTTAATGCGCAGGTATGGGCAGCATTCCGACATGCGGAAACCCGACTGCTCTCTATCTCCGAATAGCACCATTGCCGCTCGTAGCAGCACACCATCACACAAAAGACGAAGCCCCCGCAAGAGATCTGAAGGGTCTTGACTTCCGGGGTCCGCAAGCCGACCGCACTGGACTGCATCCGCAACTGCCTGTCGAATCTCTTCCGCGTCAAGGTCGCTGATCGAACCGGTGGCGGGTTGATTCTCCCAGAGTTTTGCATTGTGCAGTCGATCAAAGAGTAATCCATTTTCGTCCAGTATCTTCAGAATTCCTTCGCGGCATAAATTTTGGGAATCCACAAGCAAGTTATGATTTTCCTCATTATCCTCTACTGTACCTGCATGGACTACAGTAGATGCTTTATCATAGGCTTTCAAAAGTATCTCCCGATATTCGTCTCTTTCATTAGAATGATCTCCTAGATGCCATGCGCCAGAATTTGCAACTCGAAAAGAATAATCACCTTGCTTACTCTTTACTATATAAAGCGCTTCCAAGGCTATACGCAAGTCAATGAAACTATCCGAAGTATTTGTCTGTTGTTTGGACTTCATCCATCTAGTGATGGCAAGAATTAATCTCTCATTTGGATTTTTAAATGTGAGCAGTTTATCGAGTAAATTTCTTGCGTGTTTTAATTGTCTTTGCGTTATATTTGAATCAGGTAGGTCAATATTATCATCAGGATTAAATGATCGCATTAGATACGGCCATTCCCTGAAAGCGTCTAAATCTCCGAAATCAATACATGAAACATTCCACAGTACACAACGATTTGACGCTAAAGATAGCGCTCTACTGATTGCAGTTAATAAACTCTTCTCAAAAAATTCAGTAGTGGATGTTGTAAATTCTTCATCGGGTCTGAAAAATGCGTGGCCGATTTTTGATTCAATCTCCACTTGGAATATATTTGGATAGTTTTTAAAAATAGAGGTGTTCTTTAGTCGAATATCAAATGAAGATTGATCATGATTAAGATTTACCCCTTCTTTCAAAGTAAATAATTCATCAATGGATGCGCCATAGAAAATGGCATATATTCGACAGTGAATAGATTTCTCATTTTTCCATTCACACAGCAATTCAGCTACCCGTTCTGCTTCTAATATAGCAGTGGGTAAAGCTAGTCTAAGTGCGTATTGTTTTATTTCTGGTTTACTTAGAGCAAAGCCTCCAATCCTATTAATTTCATCTCCGATGCAGTCATCTACAATGTAGTTTTTCAAGAACTCACGAAGAAAATTGGTCAAATTGTCAAGCAGATCTTCTGGCATATTAGGACGCATCACAGATGCCCGCATACGATCTCTACCATATATTTTCTTTACTTTGGTTGCGTTTGCATTTTTAAGGGCTTTACCACGATCAAGTCCGGTTGTATCGTCAAAAGTCGTCCGATCCCGAACTTCTTGTAGAAGCGCTGTCAGTCTATTATAGGATTCGGATGCTCTATCTTGTTCTGAAGTCATTTTCTTACCTCATTTTGAGTGTTCAATTTTCCCACCTGAATTTTCCCGTCATCAAGTTGTGCAACAATGCGTTGGGCAAATTATACAGCACAGCGCGTTTTCGCTGGTGGAAGTCGATTTTATAGTCGATGGCGGTGGAAATGGCGGTGATTTTCCGTTGCTCATCTACCGATGGACGGGCACAGGGCGGCAAACCTGCCCCGCGCTTTCGTCTGGCGGGGGTGGCCTGCGGAACATGAGGCGCCCAGCCGGTCTCCGCCGTGTGGCGGGTCATCGGAAATTGCGCGTGGGTGGCTTCGGTTATGGGCAAGTTTATTTCCCCTTTAATACCCCACTGATATTTCAATACGATTTCAATTCGCCCCCAATTCGACTTTTGGAAAGGATTTTTCGCATAATCATGGTGCATTAGTCGCTTGTTTTATAAGGGAAAAATGTCATTGGGGATGTTCAATTCGATTTCAATAAAATCTAATAACGCTCCTGATGCGTGATATTTCGCCCGTATCAACGCCCCGCCCCGTTTCCACCGACCATACCGCCTGACCTGGAAATATGGCTCTCCTCTTGTCTTTCGGCTGTTCCGATTAGAGGAGTTTGTTCAGTTCATCGAACGCTTTTTGGAATCTGTCGAGAGTCCCTTTAGACAAATCCTGTTCAAGTGTACTGATATTTTTGCTCAAATACTTGGCAGGGCGATCATGGTTTCGTGAGAAATTCTCCTTTTTCAGAAGGGGATCTTTCTCAAAATATTTTTTAAATCGCTGGGTAATTCTTGGATGTTTATAAGAAAGCTGTTCAAGTTTGATAGATGTGTTGAATTCACCATTTACCAACTTCAAATAAAAATCTGGATCGAACATGTCCTCTATATCGGCTTCCTCAGTATTAGTGAAGTCTGCGAATGTCATGACTTTACTCTTGTCAAGTAACTCTTCCTTGTAGAGATTTTTTATGATTTGATGCCTATTTTTCTCGAAATCGATGAGAACGGCAACATTCATTTTCGGATTAGCCCCAATGAATTTCACGAAAGTTGATACTTTGTCGACACTACCAGCATAGATGATTTCCCAATTTACATTCAATCCCTGTCTTTCTTTCCGTTGAAGAGCGGCAGATATGGTTCGTATGTACAATTTATCGGAAAACCCTTCAACGATTAAATAATTCGGGGCAAAAAATAACAATTGATAAATCTCGTATCCCAGGGCGCCTTTAAGCGGGACTATACTATCAGATTCTACTTTACGCACATCCGTTGAAACTTCGGTTCCTTGCTTGTCTTTCGGTAGATTTTCCGAATTTGACTCGATGCTCAAATCTTGAACTATTCGAACGCGATCAAAATGCGTTGGATCAACCATGAATGGTGAGTGAGTTGTATATATTATTTGATGGTGTGGCTTGATGTATTTTTCGAAATATGCAAGTAAATCGGCCTGAGCTTTCCCGTGCAATGACAAACCTGGTTCGTCTAACAGTAGAATGAAGTTTGGGTTATCTTTTCGGAATTTTCCATACCATGCTAGGAACGAAAAGAACCAAATAAACCCCGTTGAACGAGTGCCGAGTGGAGTGGACACCTCATGTATAGTATCTACTATGTAAACGAATATATTTCTGCCGCTAGTCATGCCCGGACCATCATTTTCTTTTGCTGATCGAACCTCAAATTTTATACTTAAATGATTGCTATTAGACCAAAAATCAAAAATATTTTCAGAAAGTCGAGAGCTTGCGGCATCTAAGCCAGCCATGAGTTGTTCATTGTCATCATTTTCAAAAAGATCGTCCAAACTAAACCCAGCTAGATCAATCAAGCCGAGTAGCGGATAGTCAGGTTTTTCGAATCTTCCAGTCCATCTACGTTCTCGTAATGTATCCAAATTGTATTTATCTTGAATCCGGTAGTATTTATCAAAATAAAGGAACTTTGGTACTCTTCTCCGAAGATATTCTTTAAACAAAAATCCATGTAAGCTATTATTTTTTACGCCACTAAGCTTATCTTGTAGGTGTTTTGGTAGAGAAATGGCAATGTCATTTCTTAGGAAATAATCAAGAATTTTTTCTGCAGTGGAAAATTCTAGCACTTTGTCGGATACAGTATCAGGAAGCTTGTAATGCGATATTAGATCTTTTATAGCTTGTTCTTCCGGTAAACTTAGTTCTTTGGCTTTAATTTCGTTGTCGTATCCTCGAGTAATCGTGAGAATGAGATCGCCATCCGGCATGTTTTCTCTTCTGGCGAAAAGTCCAACTCTACTTTTGTCGTCTTTGCTAAGGATAAAAGTAGCAGTGACAACATTAGGCAGATTGCACTCTTCATTTTGTTTGTATATTCGAAGGAGCTTTTTAGGATAATGAGATTCAAAATTATAGTGAGAAATCAAAGGATCTGCTAAGTTGGGAGTGCCAGTTCCATGGATCGCTGGATTTAAAAGATGAAGCGCTTTCAGTATGGCGGTTTTCCCCGACTCATTCGTTCCCACCAAGCAGGTTATATCTCCAACATCGAATTCGCTTGAATCAATTATGCTTTGGAAGTTCTCGATGCGAATTGTCTGCAATTTCATGTTGCAACTCTCTCTTTGGTGCGGGTTAGAGATTTTTGCACAGACTGAGGCAATTATTTCTCATTTCGAAGACTTCCTCCTATTGTCCTCTCTGCATAGCAGCTGGCAGTTTTCTTCGATTGTTTTGCCGCCTTCCGACCATGGCGTGATGTGGTCTGCTTCCATTTCGTTTAGTTCAAAGTGCTTTTTGCATATCTTGCATTTTCCATTCTGCTTCTCGTAAACCTTCTGTTTCATGCCGGGAGTGAACTGGCGGATGCTCAGGTATTTCTCCTCTCTGGTGAGCACAAATGGATATATTCCTGCCTGCTTTGTTACATCATCATCAATGAGAAGTTTTTCAATTTCTTTCTCTATTTTCATGGGGTCTAAATTTTTGTCTTTGAATGTGTCATACAGCATTCCCCAATCCACTCCCTTCATCGCTGATCTTTTCTTTGTGAAAGTTGCCTCAACCCAATCCATTACGGATCGGAAATAATTCCATAGTGGGACGGCACTTTTGTCGTGCTGGTGTTGTCCCATGTACTCTTCGATTTTATCTTTACTTATCCACTTGATCGCGGTTTCAAGATATTCCTGTCTGACTGCGCTTCCCTTAATATAACTGTGCCCTACCTGATAGGCGACGCATCCCGACTTGCTGAAATATCGCTTGGCGTCGGACACCCAAGAGCCGGCATATACTGCATTCCGAAGTTCCTGATCGGTCAATTTTACTCCCGCAATGTTGATTATTTTGAACCAGTCCAGTTTTTCGCTGTCTGTCCCGCTGCAAAGATATACCATAAGTTTGTAATTCAGAATTTCGTTCTTTTTATCTTCTGGGAGGTTGTGAAAGTACAACCCCTCAAAAGAGAAATTGCCTTCTACATATTGCGCTATGGAAATCGTTCGTTGTTGGCCATCTATAATCTCAAATGTATTGTCGTCTCGAACCGACCAATACATCACATTCAACGGAAAGCCTTTTTTTATCGAGTCGATCACGGCATCCCGCTCCTTGTCTTTATAGATAAATTCCCTTTGATAAGGTGGGCGAATATCCAACTGCTCGGAATATCCCCTAACGCCACCTTCACCATCATCAACATAATCCGCAACAAGTTCGCGAATCTTGATTTCTTTCAGTTCAATTTTCATGTCTCACCTGCTTTTTTCACTGCTTACAATTTTTGATTCGCCTAGCCTTTTGTTTTTGATTAAAAGTCTCGCATACATTCTTTTGCCATTTATGTAGCCCCTATCGATTTTTCCTTCCCATTTTGGATTGACAATTTCAGGTAATAAACCTTCTTTTACTTCATAATCAGACCCAATAATCTCAAATTGACTTGGGGTATATTTGCCAAGGAACGTGATGGGAACTCCCATTGCTCCATCATAATCAATGGGGATATCCTTTAGCTTGCTCACTTCAATCGCATCATAATTGTCATACTTAGGATATTCGTCTGGCGAGTATTTTTTGTAGAGTATTAAATCCTCATGTCGCTTAGGATAGTCAAGATTCGTGAACCAAGCTGCATTACCCAATCTTCCTTTGACAACTCCCTTGATAAGTTTGTAGGCGCTGCCTTCCGTCTTAGTTGCAACTAGTTCCTGTGCATAATCCTCCGACACGTCAAATAGCATATCTTGACCTCTCGGCGTAATGCCGAGCCATACCTGATTCTCTTTGATTAACGGAAAAATCTCTTTGTAGGCAATAGCATTCGTGTTGCCTATAATGAGAAATTTCTTCTGCTGCTCTATCAATAACGCCACATATTCGCGGAACAAGGAAAACGGCGGATTCGTAACCACAATATCAGCCTGTTTCAGCAACTCCACACATTCCCTGCTACGAAAATCCCCATCACCCTCCAACTCAAATACCTGCTCCTTGGCCCCATTGAATTCTATGCCAATAGCTTTTTCGCAATCATGCTGACTGAACAAGTCTCTGTTCTGATTCTTGTAGCAAGTCGTTATCAATTTCTTCAATCCTAATTCCTTGTAATTGAGAAAGAAGTAACGAAAGAAGTTGCTCACAGTCGGATCATCGCAGTTGCAATAAACCACTTTGCCACGAAAGTGGTTTGTATAATGCAACAGCTCTCTTTCAATATCGGAAATTTGGGTATAGAACTCATCGTTCTTCGCCCTTTTCGCCCTGTGCATGTTCCGAATCAGGCTTCCCGTGGTTGGCATAATGAATCCCGCTTAAGAGTATTGGGTAGCGGCGGATTTCTCCACCACGGCGGCAAGGCGCGCCGGGTTGATGTCTCGCTCGGAGGCGAAGTCCACCAGATAGATGACGCCGGAGAGGGGCGGATACCAGCATACCGCCAGAGTCGGTTGTTCGCCGATGTCGCTCGGTTGGGCACGCCGGCCCAGCAGTTCGGGCGGCCATTCATGGGGCGCGCACCCGCGGACGGCGGCACAGCCCGCTTCGGCATCTCGGTTTGTTATTTTCGCCATATTTGCAGTATAACAACCTTTCGCTTGGCCGGGAAACCGCCCTCCCCTACCCCCGCCGCTTGATATTACGCAAATGCCCGGTCTGACTCTGCGCCTCGATGAATATGCGGGCGATTTCCGGATATTTCCCCTTGATGCGCGTTTCCAGTGTGCTGATCACTTCCTCCACATCGCTCGATGAGATGGAGTCTGTGAAGTCCAAACTGATGGTCAACAACACTTCTTCCGGCCCGAGGTGCATGGTCAGCATTTCGTTGATGCTGATGATGGTGCGTTCTTGCGCGAGGATGCGGCGGATGCCGTCTCGTACTTCTCGGCTGGCGGCTTCGCCGATGAGTAGACTTTTGCATTCGTAGGCGAGTACGGCGGCGGTGCAGCCGAGGATGATGCCGATGGCGACCGAGGCGAGGGCGTCGAATGTGGGGTTGCCGAGCAGTTGCGCCAGAAGTAGGCCGATGAAGGCGGCCAGCAGGCCGAGTATGGCGGCGCTGTCTTCGAACAGTACGGTGAACACGGTTGGATCTTTGCTCAGGCGCACCGCTTTGAAGTAGCCCGCCGAGCCCTTGCGTTTGCGGAATTCGCGGAAGGCCACTGTCCACGCGGTTCCCTCGAACATCAGGGCGAAGGCGAGCACCACATAGTTGACCATGGGGCGTTGGATTTCGGTGGGCGCACCCAGTTTGTGAAAGCCTTCGTATAGGGAGACGCCGGCGCCGATGGCGAAGAACAGGATGGCGACTACGAAGGTCCAGAAGTACAACTCCATGCCGTAGCCGAACGGGTGTTGTTCGTCCGCCGGTTTTTGCGATCGATTCATGCCCCATAGGAGCAGGCCCTGATTGGTGGTATCGACCACCGAGTGAACCGCTTCGCTCAGCATGGCGGAGCTGCCGGTGATGCCGGCGGCGATGAATTTGGTAACGGCGATCAAGGCGTTTCCGACCAGCGCGGCCAGCACGACCCATCTGGAGCCTGCTCTGTTTTTCACTGCTCGGCGCTCAGGTGCGCGATCGGATGGATGGGGGTTGCGTGCCGGGCGTTTCCCCGGCAACGGGTTCGGCTTGATTTTGCGGTGATCGGGTTGTGTGGGTGCTCATGTCCGGCCGTGGCGCGAGTTCGGGGGGCATTATAGCCTTACCACGCCCGCAACGGCGAAACCGAGTACAATCCCACGCACCGAATCGAGGCGCCCGAATCATGCTCATCCTGTCAATCGCCTGCTGTTATCTGCTCGTTGGCGGCGCGTTTGCCGTTGGGTTTTTCGCTCGCGGGTATGCGGTGATTGTGCCGCAGGCGCGCGGGGCGTCGTTGCCCGCTCGGTTGTTGTGGATGCCCGCGGCGGTGGCGTTGTGGCCGATTCTGGTTTGGAAATGGGCGCGGGCAGTTTGCGCGGCGCGGGGCGGAGACGGGGCGGGTGGGCAGCGCCGATGATCAGGCGGCAACTCGCAATTCATCGCCTGATCTGGCTACTCTTGACGCCGTTGTTGTTGGCGATGATTCTGTATTTCGGTTTGCCCGAGGGGGATGTTCAACCCACCAATGCCCCCATCCAAGATACTCATGCCGGCAAGGGGGCGTTGCCATGAGTAGCGGCTATGTGGCGGTGCATTGGAATCGGCGCAAGCGGCTGTACGATGTGTGCGCGTGGGTTTGCATCGTGCTCTATCTGGCGGTGTTTGTGGTGGTCGGCAACATGATTCACTCCGGAGATCAGGTTCAAGCGATTTCCGCCCCGATTCTGTTGATGCGCGCGCTCGCCAGTTGCGCGTTTTTGTTGTTGACCGTGATACTGAGCATCGGCCCGCTGGCGCGGCTGGATCGGCGATTCCTGCCGTTGCTGTACAACCGGCGGCATCTGGGCGTGTCGCTGTTCGTCATCGCGCTGTTGCACGGCGCCGTGGCGGTGTATTGGTATCACGGTTTCGGCGTGGTCAATCCCATCGTCTCGATCTTCGTTTCCGGCGGGGATTATCGCTCGGTGGACGACATCCCCTTTCAATCTCTGGGCGCGGTGGCGCTGGTGCTGTTGTTCCTGTTGGCCGCCACCAGCCACGATTACTGGAACGCCAGTCTGGGGGGGCCGCTGTGGAAGGCGCTGCACATGCTCGTCTACCCGGCCTACGCGCTGGTGATCGCGCACATCGCCCTCGGCGCGCTGCGGCAGGACGACACCGGATTGCTGCCGTGGCTGGCGTTGGTGAGCGTGTTGTTGGTCGGTGGGCTGCATATCGTGGCCGCGTTGGTGAGGTCGGGGGCCAGCGTTACATCTCCCGCCGCCGCCGCCGCCGCGGATGACGGGCGGGAATGGGTGGACGCCGGTTCCTGGCGGGACATACCGAATAACCGCGCCATCACCCTCTCCATCGGCGACGGCGAGCGCATCGCCATATTCCGCTATGACGAAACCAAGCTGGCCGCGGTTTCCAATGTTTGCCGCCATCAGAACGGGCCCCTCGGCGAGGGTCGGGTGATTGACGGGCTGATCACCTGTCCGTGGCACGGCTATCAGTACAAACCGGAAGATGGCTGCGCGCCGCCGCCGTTCACCGAGCGGATCGCTACCTATCATCTTGCTGTGCGATCTGGTCGGGTATTGGTGGATCCCATCCCCCTGCCCGCCGGTGCCCCCCGCCCCATCACGCACATCGGGATCGGGGAATTGGAAGATGGCTGATTCCAAGCCGCCGCCGTTCTTCGTCGGATACCGACCCATGCCGCCGCAGTTGAAGCGGTTTTACTGGCCGCTGGCGGTGTTGCTGGTGGTAGTTTGCGGGGTGGCCGGCTACTGGGCGGCGGCGCAGCAAAAATCAACGGAGCCGGCTCTGTGGGATACCGCCCACACCACCACCATGCAGGGCATACTGACCAACGCCCCCTACCCCGTATTACACCGCATAAACCCGGAAAAACCCGCTACGCTGGAATCGGTGCTGCTGGTGCGACAGGGCAAGCACAACGCAGATGAATTTTCGGCGCGCCACGCCGGGCAGGCGGTCTCCGTGTCGGGCTATCGCATCCGGCGCGGCGGCTGGAGCATGCTGGAAGTGCCCAGCGAGGACGCCATACTCCGTGGCAGCGACGAGCAGGCCGCCGAGCTGCAAGCCCTACTGGAAATCGAGCCGCTGGGTGACATCGAGTTGGTGGGCGAGATCGTCGATTCGAAATGCTTCCTCGGCGTGATGAAGCCCGGCGCAGGGAAAGTGCACAAAGCCTGCGCCGAACTCTGCCTACTGGGCGGAATTCCCCCGATGCTGGTTGTCACGGAGGGGGATGCCGATGATCAGCGTTTCGGCTACATCGTGGTGCGCGCCGATGGTTCCAGCGCCTCCGAGTTGCTGGCGAAATTTGCCGGTGAACCGGTGCGCGTTACCGGCCAACTGCAGCGGCAAGGCGACCTGCTGTTCATCCGCATGGACGAAGACGGAATCCGGCGCATCTAGGGGTTCGCCATGGCCAATCTGCTGCTGGTCGCCAACTGCCCCTCGGAAAACACCCGAAAAATGTGGCAAGCGGTGTATACCGGCGCCTGCCACGGGGACATCGAGGGGGTCGAAACGCGCCGTTGCGAGCCCTTGGAGGCGGGCGCCGAGGATGTGTTGTGGGCCGATGGAATCATCCTCGGCACCACCGAGAACTTCGGCTACATGAGCGGTTTGATCAAGGACTTCCTCGAAAGAATCTACTATCCGTGTTTGGAGAAAACCGAGGGATTGCCGGTCGCCGTATATGTAAAGGGCGGGCTGGACGGTCAGGGCGCGAAAACCGGCGTGGAGCGCATCCTCACCGGATTGAAATGGAAATTGGTACAGCCGACTCTGGTGTTCAAGGGCGAATATCGGGATGAATTTCTCGACGAATGCGAACAACTGGGCACCCTGATGGCCGCCGGTCTGGAATCCCGCATATTCTGAGCGCCTGAAGCCCCCCTGCCCTGCCGCTGATCAGCGCCTCAGCGCCCCACGGCCTGATCGAAACAACGCATCTGCAGGGCCAGCGAGAGATGTTGCGGGTGAATGCGCTGTTGCTGCTCGAGGTCGGCGACGGTTCTGGCGACCTTGAGCACCCGATGATAGGCGCGCGCCGACAATCCAAGCCGATTCATGGCCGCATCCAGCAGTCGAAGGCACGATTCATCCAGCGGGCACACCTGCTCGATCTCCTTCCCTTGAAGCAAGTTGTTGGTCTTCCCCTGCCGCCGCAGCTGCCGCAAGCGCGCCTCCGCCACGCGCCGGCGAATGCTGTCGCTACCTTCCTCGACGCCCTCAGCGCGGCTGATCACTCGGTAGTGAACTCGCGGCACCAGCACCTGAATGTCGATGCGGTCGAGCAGCGGTCCCGACAATTTCCCCCGATACCTCTGCACCTGCTCCGGCGTGCAGCGACAACGCCCGGACTCGTCGCCGAGGTATCCGCACGGGCATGGATTGGAGGTCGCCACCAGCAAAAAATTCGCCAGATAACGGGTTTGGCGAGCCACTCTGGAGATGTTGATTACCCCCGATTCCAGCGGTTCGCGCAGCGCCTCCAACACCTTGCGGTCGAATTCCGGCAGTTCGTCGAGGAACAGGACGCCGTTGTGGGCGAGGGAAATTTCCCCCGGTCTGGGTATGCTGCCACCGCCGATCAGGGCGGCGCCGGAGGCGCTGTGGTGGGGGGAGCGGAACGGCCGCCGCATCCAGTTGGCCGGATCGAAGCCGTTTCGCCCGAGAGATTCCATGGCCGCGGATTCCAGAGATTCTTCCTCACTCATCACCGGAAGAATACCCGGCAAGCGATTGGCCAGCATGGTTTTTCCGGTTCCCGGCGGTCCCGTCATCAACATGCTGTGCGCGCCCGTGGCGGCGACCTCCAACGCGCGTTTCGCAAACGCCTGCCCGACCACCTCGCTCATGTCGGCAATTTTCGCGGGCTCCGCCGGAACCGATGGCGTCGGCGTCGGCAGCGGCTCCCGACGATTGAGCGCCGCGCAGATTTGCAGCAGGGAGTTGGCGCCGAACACTTCCACACCGTTGACCAGCGCGGCTTGTTGGGCGCTGTCGTGCGGCAGTACCAGTTTCTTTTCGCTGTGGCGCAGGGACAAGGCGGCAATCAGCGCGCCGCGAATGGCGCGCAATTCCCCGCTCAGCGCGAGTTCGCCGAGGAATACGAATGAGGCGATGTCTTCGCCGCGCACTTGCCGGCTGGCGGCCAGCAGGCCGATGGCGATGGGCAGGTCGAAGCGCCCGCCCTCTTTGGGCAGGTCTGCCGGCGCGAGGTTGACGATGATGCGCTGGCGGGGGAATTCGAAGTTGGAATTGAGGATGGCGCCGCGCACCCGATCGCGGCTTTCCTTTACCGCGGTTTCCGGCAAGCCGACTATGGAAAACTGCGGCAGGCCGCGCGCCAGATGGACTTCGACGGTAACCTGCGGGGCGTCCACGCCGGATTCGGCGCGGCTGTGTACGATGGCAAGCGACATTTCTGGTACCTCCTTGTTGTGGTGATGCGCGAAATCCCTGCGCGCGGCATTATACGCCGCTACGGGGTGGGGGTGGGGGTGGGGGTGGCGTTGTCCGCGCCATCCTCTTCGTTGGTTGCGCTTTCGCTTTCGCTTTCGGCGGTGGCGGTGGCGGTGGTGGTCGGGGCGACCAGTTTCTCCAGCTCCGCCACCTGCTTTTCCAACTCCAACACCCGCGCGCGGGTTCGATGCAGCACTTTTTCCTGAATTTCCAGCTGCTCGCGGGTGACCAGATTCATCTTCTCGAAATTGCTGCGCAGCAAGGCGTCTATATTGCCGCGCAGTTCCGCCGCCAAGTCCGCCGGTAGCAGTGCGGCGATGGCTTCGCCCAGTTTGTCGATCATGGTAATGGCGGCCTAGCCGGAGGGAGTGACTGAAACATATTCGATGTGCGCCGCATCGCGGATGGTTCGATACCAGTTATCGTAGAACTCGGCGGCCTTTCGCTGAAAGATGATCTGCCGAGCACGCTTGACGGCGAGATCCGCGCTGATGTCCCGGCGGCGGCGTTCGAGCACCTCCACCAGATGATAGTTGCTGCCCATGCGCAACGGCTTGCTCACCTGATTTATCTCGAGCGCGCGCACCGCCTGTTCGAATTCCGGCGGGAAATCGCCGGGGTTGATCCAGCCGAGACGGCCGCTGTCGGCGCGGCTCGCCAGATCCGCCGAATGCGCCAAAGCGATTTTTGCAAAATCCTCTCCGGCAACGAGGCGCGCATACAGAGATTCGGCCTGTTCCTCGGCATCGTTCAACCCAGATGCCGATTCGGGGCGCACCAGAATGTGCCTGATATATTGCTGCTCGACGATTTTCCCCCCGCTCTTGCGATCGTGCAGCTGCAGTAGGTGCAGCCCGTTTTCGCCTCGGATGATCTCGCTGACGCCGCCGATCTGAGTCCGTTGCAGCACTTGCACGAACGGTCGCGGCAGTTGGTCGATGTTGCGCCAGCCGAGATAGCGCCCGCGCTGCCCGCTCGCGCTGTCGGAAAATTCCTGAATGGCTCCTTCGCCTTCGTTATCCGCGGACTGCGCCTCGATCAAGCCTCGGCGAATGCGTTCGAGATTGTCGTAGGCGGACTGCACTTCGCTGTCGGATTTCTCGCCGAAGGGAACGAACAGATGGGACACCTCGTAGGCTTCGTCCGAGACGCCGAGTTCCTCGTGGTTCGCCAGATAGTTCTCGATCTCGCGCTCGCTGACCTCCACCCGAGCATTCACCACGATGTCCGACAGTCGCCGAATCAGCTGCCGTTCGCGGATGTTGGCGATGAATTGATCCGGGGCGATGCCGTCGTCGGCGAGGCGCTCGATGAGCTGCTGGGGGGTCGTGTCGACTTGGTCGGCGATGGTGGCGATGGCGTCGTCCACTTCCGCCTGCTGTATCCGAATGCCGCTGCGCAACGCCATCTGCGCGAGAATGCGGTCGTTGATCATCTGGTTGAGGATGCGTGAATCGATGCTGCCGTCGAAGGGTTCGATTCCTCGGGTTTGTTGCAGCACCTCCCGTTGGTGGCGCGCCTGATATTCGCTCAGGGTGATGGGCTCCTCATTGACCACCACCAGCACCTTGTCGATGGCAAGCGCCTGCGCGAAAGTCGTGGTCGGCGCGAGCGCGAGTAGTGCGACGGCGGCCACCAGTTGAAACATTTTTCTTTGCATCATCATAGTCGAGACCTCAGCCGACCGAGATCGTCCAGTTCGAAGGTGAATGTGAGTCGATTGTTGTAGTCGCCGGTGCCGTCGAGATAGCGTTGGGCGACCACCCGCGCGGCCCAGCAACAGCCGTCGAAGCTGAAACCGAGGCCGGCCGAGCGCGTCTCGTCCTCTTCGAGGGAATAGGCGCCGTTGCCGTGCAGTTGCCAACGCGGCCCCGCGGGGGCTTCGAATGCCACATTGACCTGTTCCGAGTCGTCGTCCTTGAAGATGTACGCGGCGTGGGCGCTGCGCCGTTCTCCGTGGCGGTAATCGGCGGCGAGGCGCGCCGAATCGATTTCGCCGCCGCCCTCCCCCCAGCGGGCGAAGGCGCGCAAATTCCAGTTTGCGGAGATGGCGGCGGCGACTTCCGCGAGCAGGCCCGAGGTGTCCTCGGTGTCGGGTTCGGAGTCGGCGCTCAGGCCGAGTTTGCGATCGCGCAGGTAGAAGACCTGCCCGAGGCTCAGCCGCAGGCGCTGGCGGCCGGTATGGTCGTCGACGATGCGGTTGCTCACGCCCACGGCGATGTGCTCGGTGTCGCCCACCCGGTCGCCGCCGAAGAAGCGGTTCTCCCGGAAGAAATGATCGAAACTGCTGTCGCTGCCGTCACTGGTGTCGAAATTCGGAAATTCGCGTTGGGCAAGTTTACGCGGAATTGTAAGGTAAAACAGCCGGGGTTCGAGGGTGTGTCGATAGGGCGTGCCGCCGTAGTCGAAGTCCCGCTCGAAGTACAGGTGCCCGTCGATGCTGAAGATAGGGATCTCCACCGACGGCGAATCATCCGATCTCGGCGCATGGTCCTCCAGCGAATAGCGAATGCTCTGCAGGGATGCGGTGGGCGCGACATAGCCCCAGCTGCTTTCCAACGGCATGCTGACCGATGGCCGGGCGCGCAAGCGGCTGCCGTGGATGCGATCGCGGTGGGCATGGCGGAAGTTGGTGTATTGCGCCGTCATGGCAGTGGTGAACAAGCCGAATTGCTGCGGCTTCCAGTCGAACTTCAATTCGGGCAGGACTTCGTAGGGGAGATCGGCTCTGGCGACGGCGTCATTGGCCGAGTCGTGGGCGGCGACGCGCGCTCTGATGCGCAGGTCGTCGCCGAAATAATCCAGTTGCGCCCGTTGCGCCACATAGCTCGAGGCGGCGTCGCTGCCGACGGCATCGGAGAAGTCGCGCAGGTAACTCGCGTCCGAAATGGTTCGCCAATCCACCAACGCGCGCCATCTGTCGCCGAATTTCTGCCGATGGTCGAGGCCGAAGGCGTGGCGATCTTCCTCATCGAAAGCGCGATCCGAGGGCAGGAATTCGCCGCGCACACTACCGCCGCCGTTCGCGCCGAGGTAGCGAAATTGGCCGTAGATCTGCGCGCCGCGCCGGCTCAATAGGCGGGGGGTCAGCGTGGCGTCGTACTGCGGGGCGATGTTGATGTAATAGGGCGTTTCGAGAATCAGGCCGGATTCCCCGTCGTAACCCGCCGCCGGAAAGAGGAAACCGGTTTTGCGCCGGTCGTCGATGGGAAAGGTGGCCGTGGGGAAATGGAATATGGGCAACCCCTTGAATCGCACGGTCATCGACTTGGCGGAGCCGAATCCGGCGGCATGGTCGAGTTCGAGTTCCTTGGCGTGCAGGATCACATCCCGACTACCCTCGGCGCAAGTGGTCAGGGCAACTTGATCAAACCGCTGGAAGTCGCCGCCCGTGAAATGCGCGCTCTGCGCCGTCGCCCGCGCCCGCATATAGGTGGCGTCATCGCCGTCGCCATCGCGTCGCGCCATCCTGATGCGAATGTCCGCCCCTTCGCCGGCAAAGCTGTCCACATCCACCTGCAAAACATCCGCCCGAATTTCATCCCCGCCAGCGGTATACAAAACCACCCCCCCCTCGGCACGAGCACGGCGCGTGTCCCGACGATACACGATCTGATCGGCATACACCCCGTGGCCGCCGCGCGTGATGCGCGCATTGCCGCGCAGAACGATGCTACCGTCCGCCTCACTCTCGATCGAATCCGCCTCACTGTGGATGGGCAGGTCGCCGCCATCCGACTCCCCCGCCGCCCTTCGCAACGCAAGCGGAATCCCGATCCGCTCCACCTCGCATATCTCCACCGAGGCAAACCCGACCTGCTCGTCCAACACCGGACTCTGCGCGCCCGCGCTCGAACAGATTGCGGCGACAACACAACCGGCAACCAACATCCGGACAAACCGTTCGGCGGATTCGTTGCGGCGCATGTTTTTCGGGGGGTGTGGGTGGTGGGGGATGGGTCGGCTGCGGATTATAATTCATGGGTGGGCGCAATGGTGAACTGATGCGGGACAGGGAAAGAGGTGAAGTAGATTGGCGGATGATCGGGGAATTCGACTACACCCTGCTCGACCAGTTTGCGTATTTGCCCCATTACGGTATGATAGCCAATCATGGATATGAGCCTCCCTATACGATTATCGGCCTCGGACTGACTGATGCGGATGAAAAGGTTGATTGCCGCACTGCGGGCATTGGTGCAACGGCTTTGGTGTCGCAAGACTCTACCGGCAGATCGGGATAGTTTTGCTCCAGATTCGGTACCCCAGCCAGCGGACGAAATCCTGCCCGAAAGGCCGGTCAATGCCGATATTGAGACCACTGAAGCCGAGAGCAAGTCAGCCGAGCCCCCAGCTGATTCTGTCCCCCCGGAACACCCGTCTACTTCTTCCAATCACGCTGATCAACGAGTGGCCACTCCGGCGGATATTGAGCCCGATGAGCTGTCGGCAGCTGATCCGCCATCTGGCGACGACCAGCAACGTGCCCCACCGGCAACCGATGAGCACCCTGAAAATGACGAAACAGATGGGACTACCGGCGAAAGCACAGGCGAAGGGAAACCACGGGAAACGGAGCGCGAGCCACGCCGAATGCCAGGGAGACGAGGTCGAACCCCCCGGAAATCGAGATCGGAACGGCCACAAACCCCGTATTCCCACCGGGAATTGATCTGTCGGGAGCTCGGTCCCACGATGTGGGAGGTCATTTTGTCTGCGGATGAGGATTCTCAAATTACAGCGGTGCATCTTCAAGGTGAGCCTTTGGACTTTGAAGAACAGCAATGCCGTATCCCATCCCTGACCGGCCACCTGACCGTCTCGTTTCAGGATGGGAAAGAGCAGGATATTCCACTGTTTAACGACGCCCCTCTCATATTCAAATTACGAAAAGACTGGACTGGCGATGGGCGCAAGACATCGGGAATCACGACTGGACACTTTATAGTCATCGCGCCGGAGGGATGGGAAAGGATAGGTCATGTGCCGGTTGAACCGAAAAACTGTGCGGATGAAAATTTCCGAGCGCACTATTTTTATCAGGAGAAAACACCGCCTGAAGATGGTGCCTTAGGGTTCAAGGAGTGGCCATTATATTCCTCTGTCGGAATTGAATTGGAGGGCAGCCGTGTCTTTGATGATTCCGACCAAGGCGACCTCTTCGTTGGCGACCCGCCAAGCCTGAAATTGCCGCTGAATATCAAATGGGCGCAGGTCGGCGAGGAAGCCGGGACTGGAACTGGTTGGGGAAAGAGTTTCAAGCCGGACAACGGATCGCTTTCGTCGGTCATGAATGGCCGAACGGGGTATTTCTTTATCCGCGTTTACGATTCGCAAAGTAAATTGGTGGACAGGGACAGCACGATGTTCCGGTATCTCCCCAATTTGGGGAAAATTCTTGTGGATGGGGATGAATATACGCAAGACACGGTGATTTTGCCGGCCTCGACTGGATATTCGCATATGGAGGTACGTTTTGTCGGCGCAGACGGCTCGACTCTTCTACCTGCCCTGCCGTCCAGAGATTCTCATGCGACGGTACGCTCCGGCGTTATCGAGGTTATGCCGAGGCCGGAAGCGGATCGTATATCGTGCAGCCTTGAATCGGATGCGAGTGGCGTGTGCATCGTATTGGACCTTCCACGAATTTGGTGGCGATTGGGTGACAGCCAGACTGACTCTGACGAGTGGCGCGATAAGCCGCTGACCATGACACGACAAGAATTTCGGAAATACGCTCACTCGGACGGGACGATGTGGCTGTTGTCGAGGCGATTTGAATCGGTTCGTGCAGGGTTCGACAATGAACCGGACGAGCTAAGGCAATATAGTCGAAAAAAAACGGAAGATCGTATTTCGATCCCCTTGGAGCCTTTTGCCGATTATTATCAGATCTACCAACGGCTGAATGACGATGTCTATTTCGCTATTGAATATGCGGGACGGAAATTGCCGCTCATCCGGGTATCTGCCGACCCCATGCCGGAGATTATCTCATTCACCGCAGAGCCGATGAAGATTTTCACCGGTCAAGGGGCAATCCTGAAATGGGATACCCGGAATGTAGAGCAAGCCCGCGTTGCAATTAATCCTGAAATCGGTATTGTCGAACCCCATGGGACATGTGTTATTCGGCCCACCGGAACCACGAGATACAGACTGACCTTGTCCATTCCCGACGCGAATGGTGTGGAAGAAACCGTTGTCGTTACCGTGTATCCGACCCCCGATACCGATGAGAGAGTGGGGGCCATTATTTGGTGTAGCAGGCGGCAAGGATGGAAAAGAGGCAAGGGATTCAGTGCCACCGAAATCAAGGCCGCTGGCCTGACACTACGGGAGGCGATTGTCCGCTCCCTTCCCATTGACAAACGTCGGCGGAGCTCGCATTCTGCCAATGTAGACACAATCAGGAGATTGCTCGATGACTGACACAATAGACGTAACAGAGTGGCCGGAAAAAATCCGCGAACGCTATGAGAACTATTTGAAAACCTCGTTTTTCTTTGCGGATCGCCGCTTACGGGATTCGTTTCAGGAAGCCTTGCGCAAAGAGGATAGTCTTTTGAAGGGGCCTATTCATGAACCCCCCCGTGGGTTCAAGAGAGGACTGCCCGCGCGAGAACTGGCGGAGGAATGTTTCTCTGAAGATGCCAAGGGTCTTTTACCTGCGCTGCTCGATGGTCAGCTATATACGCATCAGGAACACGCCATTCGCACCGCGCATTTCGATGCCGGGAACGTGGTTGTCGCCACGGGCACAGCCAGCGGCAAGACTGAGAGTTTTCTCTATCCGATCCTTTTCGAATTGTATCGCCAACATCTCGCGGGGGAATTGGACGAACCGGGGGTGCGAGCCATGATTCTGTATCCCATGAACGCGCTTGCGAACGATCAGCGTGAGCGCCTCGGGGCAATCTGTCAGGATTTGCGCGATGCAGGATCCGATTTCGAACCGACTTTCGGGCAATACATTGGCCAAACACCGGAAAACGCGAGAGACAACAGCAAATGGCATAACGCTACAGCGTGTGCCGAGAAGCGTTTGCCCGGAGAACTCGTTTTTCGTGACGAAATGCGCCAAAGCCCACCCCACATTCTACTGACCAATTACTCGATGCTCGAATACCTGCTGATCCGGCCGGATGATAGTCCTCTGTTCGACGGTGGACGAGGTGCGTACTGGAAGTATCTTATTCTGGACGAGGCGCATCAATATCGTGGTGCCAAGGGCATGGAAATGGGGATGTTGATCCGGCGGCTCAAGCAACGGTTGCGCGATGGTGGGCGGCAGGGACCGTTCCGATGCATCGCCACCAGTGCAACCATTTCGTCCGGTAAGGATAAAAAAGACAAGCAGATGGTTGCCGAGTTCGCGAAGGAACTTTTCGGCGAACCTTTCGAATCATGCGGCATCGCTTTTGGAAATTTTCAACCCACTGACAACGACACATCGCCCTGCCGTTACCATGCTTTTCTTCGTGCACTGGAAGGGGCTTTTCTAGTCCATAGAGATGGTGAGGATGTCGTCGTACTCAACCGCGAGCGTGACGAAAACACGAATGGAGTCGCTAGTGAACCCCTAGAAATCGCACTATGCCGAGAGTGCGGTCAACACTATTATGTTGGCCGGGCGCAAGACGGAAAATTGAAGGAAGGCAATCGCGACCCCAGCCATCCCGGTTTCGGCGTGGATTACTACCTACGCCTACCAACAGAATCTGGCGGTGAACTTCTATGCAAACGATGTGGTGCGCTCTCTAAGGATACGCCGCGTTGCGATTGCGATGCCTCAATCCCTGTCAAAAAATGCAAATCTCACGATCAACATTCAGATCAATTGAAGCAATGCGAAACTTGCGGTTATCAGCGGGGCGGAATTGGCGACCCCGTGCAAGAAATCGTGCATGGATCGGATGGCCCGAACTCAGTCATTGCGACTGCCCTGCATGAGCTACTTCCAATCAACAAGCGCAAGATTCTGGCATTCGCCGATAGCCGCCAGGAAGCGGCGTTCTTCGCTTGGTACGCCGAGGATTCCTATGAGAAACTGCGCGACCGCAATCTCCTCCTCAGAGCTATTAAATCGAACAATGTCGCCAAAGAGGGATTGTCCATTGATGATTTGCGGAACCAATTGATCAGGCAGTGGGAACAGGCGGGTCTCTTCAGCGGATCGGATACTAGGACGACAAAGATCCGTTTGGTACTCAAGTCGATCTTGCGTGAAGCGGTTACTGATGAAAGAAGACTGTCGTTGAGCGGTGTCGGTTTGGTCAAGTGGTTCGTCGCGATTCCTCGTGCCCTACGTTTGCCGGACACTCTGGGGCGATCGCCATGGAATTTCACCGAAGACGAGGCTCGCATGCTTGTTGCGTATTTGTTGGACGAGATGCGCCCGCGTCGTGCCATAAGCTTACCGAAGTATACCGAAACACCAGTATGGGGAGATGTCTCGCCTTGGCCACAACAAGCATTCGGTATCGCGCCACCGGGCGGGCGGCGCAATGTTTCGCATTGGGGCAGTCCGCAATCTGCCATTGTGCAGCATTTTCTGCACCGGCTCCTCGCAGACAGTGACCTAGCCGAGAACGAAAAACAATTGGCGTCTAATAAACTCATGAAGGACGTGTGGCATGCAGTGCGCGATTATGATCACGATCCCATGCTTGTTCCCGCACAAAATAATGGTACGTTTCGTTTGGACTCACGCTGGCTGCGAATCAAGCCTGTTCACCCTCATCTTGAAGAAATTTGGGAATGCAATACCTGTGCAACCATCAGCAGTTACAACGTTCGAGGTGTCTGCCCCCGGAACCGTTGTCCAGGCACTTTGTCACCGGCCAACCAAGAGCGCCTTGCCGGGAACCACTATCGAATACTCTATGAGAGTACCCGATTACCTCCGAAATTGATTGCAAAAGAACATACCGCGCAAATCGACACCGAGGAGGCGGGCACGCGGCAGGACGAGTTCAAGAACGGCCACATCCATCTTCTCAGTTCCTCTACCACGTTCGAAGTTGGAGTCGACCTTGGTGACTTGGAGTCTATATTTCTCCGCAATGTTCCCCCGGAATCATTCAACTACGCCCAGCGCGCCGGGCGTGCGGGCCGTCGGGATACGCCTGGCTTGGTATTGACTTACTGTCGTCGCAATCCGCACGATCTCTATCATTACGAGGATCCCGAAGAACGAGTGCTCAAAGGAAAAATAAATCCGCCGCGCCTGAAAATGACGAACGAAAAGATCATTCGACGGCATATGGTCGCTGTTGCCCTGTCCGAATTCTTCAAGGAACATAGTTTGAGGTTCAAGAACGTCGAGAATTTCGTTAGTGATTGGCATAATCCTCAAGCGGCGAGCAACCTCCGCAGTTTCTGCGACAACAACCGTGATTTGAAAGATTCTTTGCTCCGCACCGTTCCAGAGAACATGCATAACCAAGTTGGCCTTGATAACGATAAATGGATTCTCGAAATCACCGGACCCGACAGCCAACTCGCTCTAACACAGCTCGAAGTTTGTGCGGACTACATCGAGATGGAAAAGCTTCGTAAAGCGTACTTTGAGCGAGGCGAGAAAATCGATAACATCGGTGATCGGATGAAGACTATCGCCGGTGAGCGGACGCTCAACTTTCTCTCTCGAAAAGCTGTAATTCCCAAGTACGGTTTCCCGGTGGACGTTGTTGAACTTGATGTTCGCTCCAAGTATCGTGGCCGAACTGATGTCTCGCTCCAACGAGACCTATCCCAAGCTATCGCGGAATACGCGCCGGGCGGAAAAGTAGTTGCAAATAAGCTGGAATGGGAATCCTGCGGCGTGAAGGCAATTTCCGGCAAGGCATGGCCAGTACGCCATTACCGGTACGACGACGCACGAAACTTTGAGCAATGGACTGAAGCCCCGGCAGAGTCATCGAACGCCCGGAAATACCTCATTCCCGAGTTCGGATTCGTAACGCCTCTGTTCAAGAATCCATCGAAACCAAAAGGCCGAGCGCGACGGCTATACACGACACGCCCATTTTTCCCTGGTTTCAAAACTCAACCTGAGGTGAATACTATTCGCGGTGTCCGGGTGACTAGAGCCGTTCCTGGAAAACTGGTAATTTTGTGCGAGGGCAAGAACAAGAGGGGTTTCTACATTTGCCGTGCCTGTGGTTGTCATATGGCAACACCGAAGCCGAGCCACAAATCGCCGTTAAATTCGGATTGCAATGGAACTCTGGATCAGTTTTCCCTCGGCCACGAATTGACCACCGATGTTGTTCGCCTCCAGTTTCCACGGCTAAATGACGAGTGGGTCGCGTATTCCGTCGCCTACGCAATCCTGTTGGGCGCGGCGGATACTTTGGAAGTACCGAACACCGACCTGAACGTTACTATTACTGTCGGCGACAGGCCCGGTGAATCCGCAGTCGTGCTTTACGACAACGTTCCGGGAGGCGCTGGACTTGTGGCACAGTTGGAACACGAAGATGTATTCGAAAGGGTACTTAGCAGTGCGGCCGAGCGCGTAAAGGGCGGTTGCGGATGTGATTCGAGTTGCTATGGTTGCCTCCGCAGTTACCGCAATCAATTTGCCCATGTCCACCTCGACCGGAAGCAGGCGTGGGAAATTCTTACGGTACAACGGGAGCCCGATCAAGCCGATCTCATTGGCTGAATGCCACGCCAATCAGATCAAACACGCCATGCTCGATGTACTGATTCTCGCCGCCGGACGGGGACAACGCCTTCGCCCACTCACCGATTCCACGCCGAAATCCCTCTTGCAGGTCGGGCGGAAAACCCTGTTGGAGCATCATCTTGCGAGTCTGGCGGCGCAGGGGTTTGGGCGGGTGGTGATCAATCTGGCTTGGCTCGGCGGGCAGGTTCGGGCGCATGTGGGGGATGGTCGGCGTTTCGGGTTGCGCGTGCGGTATTCCGATGAGGGGGAGCGAGCGTTGGAGACCGGCGGCGGTATTGTCAACGCGCTGGGGGTGTTGAAGAGCGATCCGTTCATCGTGATCAACGCCGATATTCTGTGTGATTTCGACTACGCCGGGTTGGGCGTGTCTCGGCGGCACGATATGTATCTGGTGATGGTGCCGAATCCGCCTCATCGCCGCTGCGGGGATTTTTCGCTGGTGCACGGGCGGTTGGTTGCGCCCGCTGCCGGGCTGGGTCGCTCGTGTACCTATTCCGGTATCGGCTGCTTTCGCCGGAGTGTTTTCGACGGGCTCGATTCGGGGTGTTTTCCGTTGCGGCCGATCATCGAGGGTGCCGTTGCCGCGCGGCGAGTCGGTGCGGAGATGCACTTGGGCGAGTGGCTCGATGTGGGCACTCCGGAGCGGCTTGAGCAGGCGCGGCAGCGGTTTGCCTAGCCGAATTGCGCGCGTAGTTGCCGCGCCAGGTCGTCCTCGACTTCGCCGATTTCCACCGGAATCGGGGTATGCGCGCGCAGGTGGGTGACCGCCAAATTCGGGTAGCCGCACGGGTCGATTCGGCGATAGGGCTGGAGGTTCATGTCCACATTCAGACTCAGGCCGTGGAAGCAGCAGCCGCGTTTGATGCGCAGGCCGAGGGCGGCGATCTTCGCCGCGCCCACATACACCCCGGGCGCGCCGGAATTGCGCGCGGCTTGCACCGAGTAGCCGGCCAATAGGTCGATCACCACTTGCTCGATTTGCGCCACCAGCGATTTCGGCCCCTGCCGTCGGCGTTTGAGGTCGAGGAGTAGGTAGGCGACCAGTTGGCCCGGCCCGTGGTAGGTGATTTGTCCGCCCCGGTCGGTATGAATCAGGGGGATTTCGGCGCTGCCGGGAGCGGAGCGTGGTTGCGCCCGGCAACTGCTTCCCCGAGTGAATACCGGGTGGTGCTGCAATAGCCAGATCTGGTCGCCGTCGGCGGCGCACCGCAGGCGGGTGAAATTTTGCATCCGCTGCCAGATCGGTTGGTAGTGGCACAGGCCCAAGTGCCGGATGGTAACCAGATCGTGGTGGGCATCTGCGGGTGGTGAAATGGTTTGCCGGGTCTCCATCGGCGCGTTCAGCGCGTTCAGTGGAACAGGCGCTTGACCGAGTCGAGCAACCGCGACCACCACTCCCCTGAGGGGTAGTCCTCGGCGATGTGCAAACTGGCCGTGCGGATGGGGTTGCCGTCGAATTTCAGCGTGATGTCGCCCACCGACTGGCCGGCTTGCAGCGGCGCCACCAGACTGTCCGGCAAATTCAGCGCGCCCGACAGTTTGTCCCGACTCCCCCGAGGATAGACAATGCTCAGATTGCGCCGCACGCCGACCTGCGCGGTGGGTTGCTGCCCCATCCACAGCGGCAACGACTTGACCTCGCCGCCGGGTCGATACACCACCATGCCCTCGTAGGCGGCGTAGCCGTATTGCAATAACTCGTACACCTGCTCGGCGCGGGATTTCGCGCTCTGCGAGCCGATCACCGTGGCGATCAGCCGCATGCCGTCTCGCTTGGCGGTACCGATCAGGCAGTAGCCGGCCTTGCTCGTGTAGCCGGTCTTGATGCCGTCTATGCTGGGATCCCGCCACAACAGGGTATTGCGGTTTTGCTGGGTGATGTCGTTGTAGGTGTATTCCTTGTGGGAATAGAGGCGGTAATACTGCGGGAATCGGCGAATCAGCGACAAGGTGAGGATGGTCATGTCCAGCGCGGAACTGTAATGCTGGGGATGCGGCAGGCCGTTGCTGTTGACGAAGTGGGTTTCGCGCATGCCCAGCTGCGCCGCCATCTGGTTCATCCGAATCGCAAATCCCGCCTCGGAGCCGCCCAGATGTTCGGCCAGCGCCACCGCCGCATCGTTTCCCGATTGGATGATCAACCCCTTGAGCAGTTGCTCGACAGCGACCTGAGTATTCACCCGCACAAACATCCGCGAGCCGCTGGTTTTCCACGCCTTTTCGCTGATGTATACCTGATCTTCCATGCGGATTTCCCCACGGGAAAGGGCGTCGAACACCAGATAGCCGGTCATCAGTTTGGTCAGGCTGGCCGGCTCGATGCGCGTCTCGGCGTTGGCGCTGCCGAGTATCCAGCCGCTCTCGAAATCCGCCAATAGCCAGACATCGGCGTCGATTTGCGGGGCGGGCAGTTGGGACTTGATCGGCGGCGGGATTTCTTCCAGTAGGGCTTCCGCCCAGGATTGGCCGGCACCCAACAGGAGCGCGATCAGGAGCGCGTATCCGTATCGAGATCGGATCACATTTCGCTTGAAATATCGTTTTACATCAATTGATTGCATGGATTATTTTGCCTGATTTATTGATTTTAATTACTGCACGATCACCGCCACCGGACGCCCCAACAACGACTCCAGTTCCTGCTGAGCGGTGTCCGCCTCGTCGCGGCTGGCGAAGGGACCAACCCGAACTCGATACAAGGACTGCGCCGATTCGTCATCCGCAAGCGGCACCACCCGGTAACCGGCGCGCTGCAACAGGTTTTGCATGGCGCGCGCGTTGTCGCGCTCGGCGAATGCGCCCACCTGAATGAGAATGCGCCCGGCGGCGGACGGCTGGCGGGGGGTTGCCGTGCTGCCGGTGGAAACGGGAACGGAAGAGGGGTTCAGCGCCCGCACTTCCACGCGGCCGGTGCCCCGTTGGGCGATGCCGAGTTTGTGGGCGGCGGCGAATGAAAGGTCGATGATGCGGTTGTGCAGGAACGGCCCGCGATCGTTGACTTTTACCACCACCGACTTGCCGTTGTCCAAGTTGGTCACGCGCACGAATGAGGGCAACGGCAGCACCGGATGCGCCGCGGTCATGGCGAACATGTCGTAGGGTTCGCCGCTGGAGGTTCGCCGCCCGTGGAATTTGCTGCCGTACCACGAGGCGGTACCCCGCGCGACATAGCCTTTGGCGGATTTGAGCGGGTGGTATCTTTTGCCGAGCGCGGTGTACGGCTTGTTGCCGGTGGCGCTCAGCGGCTCGTGGCGCGGCACCGCGTCGGGGATCGCGTCCAGATTCGCCGGCACCTTCGGCGGTGGGCGGTCGCCGCCGTAATAGCCGCCGGAGTCGGAAACCTTGGGGGTGCCGGAACACCCCGCCGCGAGCAACGCCGCCAGCACCAGTGGCGCGACCGCAATGGCAGGGCCAATGCGAGGGCGGGGGCGCGGGCGAATCCCAGTGCGAGCGACCCTCATTGGTCGCGCCGACGGCTGATCTGCCGAGACAACTCCACCACGGCCAGAGCGTAATTCACGCTGGGGTTGTAGCGGGTGATGGCGTAGAAGTTGGCGAATCCGATGATGTGCCGCTCGCCCTGCTCCTCCTGCAAACTCAACAGCGCCATCTTCTCGCTGCCGCTGCCGTTGCCGGCGACAAATTCCACTCCGGCGGCGCGCAGTTGGGCAGCGCTCAGATGGGGCTTGGCGCGTGCGCTGACCAGTTTGGCGGCCTGCGGGGGGAGTGGCGCCGACAGTGGGACGAAGATGGTTTGCCCGGCACTCCAGCCGTGCCGCTCGAGGTAGTTGGCCACGGAGCCGATGGCATCCTCGGTCTCATCGACCAGATCCCGCCGCCCGTTGCCGTTGAAATCGACCGCATATTCTTGATAGCTACTAGGCATGAATTGCGGGATGCCGATAGCGCCGGCAAAGGAACCGGTGACGGAGCCGGCGTCGATGGCTTCGGCGCGCGCGGCGTTGAGGAAGACGCGCAGTTCCTTGCCGAAATACCGACTCCGCCGTGGGTATTCGGCGGTCAGGGTGACCAGACTGTCGAGCACCCGCTTCCCCCCTAAATTGCTGCCGTAATTGGTTTCCACGCCGATCAGGGCGACGATCACGCCCGCCGGTACGCCGAATTCCTGCTCGGCTCGCTGCAGGATGGCCTCGTGGGCGTTCCAGTAGACGACGCCCTTGCGAATACGCTCTTGGCTGAGAAACAGCCGCCGGTATCTGTGCCACGGCAGCGCCTCGTATTGGCGATTCATGGCGCGGATGACGGACTCGTCGATGACGGCATCGCGCAGGACGGCTTCCAATTCCTCCCGAGGATAGTCGTCCTTGCGCACCATCGCGTCCACCAACTCGCGCAGTTGCGGATAGCGCTTATAGTCCACGGCATGGGCAGCGCCTGTTGCCAGAATCGACATGAGAATGCCGCCATATATAATTGTTTTGATTGAATTCATTTCCATTTCGCTATTTTTGTATCAGCGTTCCTTTCCCCCGATGTATGCTCATCAGGATGCCCAGGCCGATCATCAAGGTCGCCATGGAGGAACCGCCCTGACTGAGCAGCGGCAACGGCACGCCGACCACCGGCAGGATGCCGACCGCCATGCCGATGTTGACGAACACATAGAAGAAGAAGGTGGCCGCCAGACAACCGGCGAGCAGGCGGGCGTAGCTGGTGGGGGCATAGTAGGCGATCCGCAATCCCCGCAACCCCACGAACAGATACAGCGCCAGCAACAGGAGGGAACCGAGAAAACCGAATTCCTCGGCATATACGGCGAAGAGGAAATCGGTGCTGCGCTCCGGAATGAAGTCGAGGCGCGACTGGGTGCCGGTGAGCCAGCCCTTGCCGCGCAGGCCGCCGGAGCCGACGGCGATGATCGATTGCACCGTGTGATAGCCCGCGCCGAGGGGATCGGCCCACGGGTCGAACAAGGTCAGTATGCGCCGCCGCTGATAGTCGTGCAGTACCAGAGTCCACAGCAACGGCGTGGCCGCGCCGATGGCGATGCCCGTGGCCAGCAACAGTTTCCAGCTGATGCCGGCGAGGAATATCACCATGATGCCGGCGATGGCGATGAGAATCGCCGTGCCCAGATCCGGTTGCGCCACCACCAGCGCGACCGGCAGCAGCACCACGGCGAGCGCGACCAGCGCGACCAACGGACGCGGCGGCAACGGCGTGCGCGTCAGCATCCACGCCACCATCATCGGCACGGCAATTTTCATGATTTCCGCCGGCTGGAAGCGCAGCAGTCCGAGGTCGAGCCAGCGCTGGGCGCCCTTGCCGATTATGCCAGCGGCGAGAACCGCAACCAGCAGCACCATGCCGATTCCATACAGTATGGGCGACCAGCGCCGCAGAGTGGTCGGAGGGATGTGGGCGAACAGCAACATCAGCGCGAAGGCGAAGGCCATGCGCACACCCTGCCGTTCCAGCAAATCGATATTCTCCCCGCTGGCACTGTACAGCACCACCAGACTGAATCCGCACAGCATGATCGCCGCGCTCAACAGCGGCAGGTCGAGCGCCAGCGGTTTGTCCTCGGTGCGCATCGGCATCATTGCTCGGCGACCGTTTGCGGGAACATGCCGAGGCGTTCGATCAGGTAGTAGTCGATCAATTTGCGGGCGATGGGCGCCGCGGTGCCGCTGCCGCTGCCGGCGTGCTCGACCACCACGGCGATGGCGATTTCGGGATCGTCGATGGGAGCGAAGGCGATGAACAGGGAGTGGTCGACGAATTTCTTTTCCACCTCATCCTCGTCTTCGCGCTCGTCATCGTCCTGAGGCAAACTTCGCACCTGCGCGGTTCCGGTCTTGCCCGCCATTTTATAGCGAAGGCCCTGGCTGATCGTCCACGCCGTTCCCTTGGGGCTATGCACCACATCGCGCATGCTGTCGATGACATAGTCGAATGCGAGCGCACTGCCGATGGGGACTTTCTCGGCGGCGTTCGCCGCGACCGCCTGCCGTGCACGGGTTTGCGGGTTTTCCACCGCCGCGAGGAATCGCGGCGCCACCCGCTTGCCGCGATTGGCCAGCGTGGCCGTGGCTGCGGCGAGTTGCAGCGGGGTGACCAATATGTAGCCCTGGCCGATGCCGGTGATGACGGTCTCGCCGGGATACCACGCCTGCCCGCGTGCGTGCAGTTTCCAATCCCGAGACGGCATCAGCGCGGTGGGTTCCTCCGGCAGATCGATGCCGGTGCGAGTGCCAAAGCCGAGCTGGGACATGCCGCGATACATTTGGTCGATGCCCATCTGCCGGGCGAGCCGGTAGAAATAGACATCGCAGGATTGGGTGATGCTGTCGCGCCCGTCGACTTCGCCGTGGCCGTCGCGCTTCCAATCCCGATAGCGGTGTTTTCGATTCGGCAGGCTATACCAGCCGGGGCAGAAAATGCGCCGGTTGGGGTTGATGCCGCTCTCCATGCCCACCAGCAGCAGGAATCCCTTGACGGTGGAGCCCGGCGCATAGCGCCCGTACAGCGCGCGATTCAGCAGCGGCCGCCGCTGGGAGGCGCGCAAAAGATCATATGCCTTTTTGCTGATGCCGTTGACGAATGGATTGGGATCGAAACTGGGGGAGCCGGCGAAGGCCAGCACCTCCCCGCTGTCGGGAACCATGGCGACGATCGCCCCCTCATAGCCTTGCAGCGCCTCCATGCTCCTGCGTTGCAGCTCGATATCGAGGCTGAGATGCAGGGTTCGCCCAGTGTCCGGAACGTTTCTTTCGATGGTGCGCACTACCTTGCCGTGGGCATTGGTCTCCACCCGCTCGAATCCGGGTTGGCCGCGCAGGGTTCCTTCGTACTGTGCCTCGATGCCGCTGCGCCCGATGTATTCGAGTCCGCGATAGGTTTGCCGGTCGATCTTCTTGAGGTCTTCCACATTGATGCGCCCCACATAGCCGACCACGTGAGCGGTCAAATCGCCCCGAGGATAGTGGCGCTGCAGCCGCGCCTGCAGTTCCGCGCCGGGCAATCGATGCTGGTGCAGGGCGATGCGAGCCGCCTCTTCCTCGTTCAGTTTGGCGCGCAGGGTTTGCCGCTCGAACGACGGGCGGCTTTGCAGCAGCGCACGAAATCTGCTCACATGCTCTTCATCCAATTCGATCAAATCATCCAGTTCGTCGAGAAGATGATCCATATCATCGACCTGATCCGGCAATATCTCCAAATTGTAGACATGCAGGTTCTCCGCCAGCACTTCGCCGTTGCGGTCGTAGATCAGCCCGCGCACCGGCGACAGGGGCATGAGGTTGATGTGGTTGTTGTGCGCCAGCGTGGAAAATCGCTGATGGTGGGCGAGCTGAATGTAGGCCAGCCGGGCGACCAATAGCAGCGCCAGCGCGGCCAGCAGGGTGGCGACGAAGAGGATACGGCGGCGCACGATGTGGCTGTCGTGCCGGTAGTCGCTGGTGGGGATCATCGCTTGACGATTCCGCTTCGCTGGCGCAATTTGCGCAGAAACACATACACCACCGGCCACAACAGAGCGGTGGTCAGGGCGGCCTGCCAGCAGCTGGGGGAGAATGGGACGCCGTTGGCCAGCGAATGCATCCAAGCGACGATGGCGATATCGAGGGCGGCCAGCGCCAGAATCACTACGCATTGCTGCCAGAGATGATACAAGCGCAGTCGCCGATGGGCACCGACCGCGATCAGGGCGATGAGCGCCTTGCCCACGGCGTGCTGGCCGAACAGTGTGTATTGCAGCAGGTCGAGCAACAGCCCCATCACCCAGCCGTAGCCGACACCGACTCGCTTGGGCGCTGCCAGACACCAATAGAATAGCACCAAAGTAACCCAATCGGGCCGGGCGAATTTCATCGCATCCGGCACCGGAATCACGGTGAGGAATAGAGCCAACAGGAAGGTCGCCGGAACGATTCGCCAGCGGCCGAATAGGCTGTCGCGGAGTTTTTTCATTGGCGCGCGGGCGGCGCGGCTTGATCCGCCGCCGCCTCGTTGTTCCCCAGCAGCAGTACTTCCTTGACCAGATCGATGTTGGTGAAGGTGGTGGCGCTGACCATCAGGAAGGTTTCGTTGGCGTCGGTGACGATCTCCCGCACCTGCGCCACCTTGTAGCCCGCCGGAAACCCCCCGCCCAGTCCGGAAGTAACCAGAACATCCGCGTTTTGAATATCCGCCTGCCCCGACAGGAACGGCACTTCGAGCTGATTGGCAACCCCCAGCCCCTGCGCGATGGTGCGCAAGCCGTTTCGCTGTACCTGCACCGGAATGGCATGGCCGGGGTCGGTGATCAGGGTGACCACGCTACGATAGAGGCCGACTCCGGAGACCTGACCGAGCACGCCGTCCGGAGTGATCACCGGCTGGCCGAGATGAATTCCGGCTTCCGCGCCGCGATTGAGCGCTACCCGATGGGTGAACGGCGCCAGCCCGATATCGACGATTTCCGCGTGCAACACCCGATTGTCGAATTCGCGCGACATGGACAGCAGTTTGGCTAGGCGGCGGTTTTCCGCCTCCACCGCGTCGTAGCGTTGCAAGCGGGCTTCCAGCTCCCGTTGCTTGGCTGCCAACTCCTGATATTCTCGGTGCAGCTGGTCGTCTGGATAATAGGCTTCGATCAGGCCGCGCATCTTCGCCGGCAGATTGAACAACAGTTGGAAAGGCAGGTTGATCGCCGTGCCGACCGTGCGCACCGGCGAGAGCAGCTCGCTGCGGTGATCCACGATCATCAGGGCTGCGGAAAAAATCAGCAGGAAGAGAAAGCGATAGAGGGACGTGATCCGATTGAAACCCATGTTGCGGAGGCGGCGAAAGCGCATGGTGGTTTCATCTGCGCCCACACGCGCTCGTCGGCATGACAAACGCGGCCACCACCGAATTGCGCCGACCTGCCCGGTAGCTAGCGCGCCCGATTTTCGCCGCGCTAGGCGTCATTTGCGAAAATGTCGCCGAGCGCCTCCATCTCTTCCAGCGCTCGGCCGCATCCTCTGGCAACGCAAGTCATCGGATCATCGGCCACCACCACCGGCAAGCCAGTTTCCTGCATCAGGCGGCGATCGATGTCGCGCAACAACGCGCCACCGCCGGCGATGACCATGCCGCGATCGCTGATGTCGGCACCCAGTTCCGGCGGGGTGTTCTCCAGCCCTCGGCGAATCGCCTGCACGATCTGCTTGAGGGCATCGTCGATGGCTTCGTAAATCTCCGCACTGGTGATCACCAGAGTGCGCGCCAGCCCTTCGGAGGTGTCGCGGCCGGTGATTTCCATCTCCAAATGTTCGGATTCCGACCACGCCGCGGCGATGTTCTGCTTGATTCTTTCCGCGGTGGCCTCGCCGATGAGCACGCTGTGGCGCTGGCGAATGTAGTTGATGATGGCCTCGTCGAAGGCATTGCCGGCGACCCGCAGGGAGCTGGAATAAACCGTGCCGCCGAGGGACAGAACCCCCACTTCGGTGGTACCGCCGCCGATGTCCACCACCATGGAGCCGGTCGGCTCGGCCACCGGCAGATTGGCGCCGATGGCCACCGCCATCGGTTCCTCGATCAGGTAGACCTCCCGCGCCCCGGCGCTGGAGGCCGACTCGCTGATGGCGCGGCGCTCGACCTGAGTGGAACCGCAAGGCACGGAGATGATGATGCGCGGACTGGAGAAGAGTCGGTTTTCCTGCACCTTGCGGATGAAGTATTTGAGCATGTCCTCGGTGATGTTGAAGTCGGCGATGACGCCGTCCTTCATCGGTCGAATGGCTTCGATGGAGCCCGGCGTCCGCCCCAACATGCGCTTGGCTTCATGCCCCACCGCCAGCACGCGCTTGCCGCCTCTGCCGTGGACACTGCTCTTGATCGCGACCACCGAGGGTTCGTTGAGGATGATGCCCTTGTTGCGGACGTAGATGAGGGTGTTGGCCGTTCCGAGGTCGATGGCGAGGTCGTTGGAAAAGAAGCCTGCGAGGCGTTTCAGCATGAGGATTTCTTGGTGTGAGGGGATTGGATGGGCAGCTTTGCAGCCGGAAAAGAAACCCGCGTACTGTACCAATGGCAACGGCACTATTCAACCGCGCGTTCCTGTGGTATGTTCGCCGCTTTTGCGGGCGCTCCCACCGCCCAAACGACCGCCGAAACGAATCCTCCGAATGTCCATAACCAGCGAACAAGTTACCCACATCGCCCGTCTGGCTCGCCTGCGCATCGATCCGCAGCAAGCCGAATTCCACGCCGACCAGCTGTCTCGCATCCTCGCCGTGGTCGAGCAGATGGAGCGCATCGACACGCGCGGCGTAACTCCCATGTCCCATCCGCAGGCGGGCGCCCTGCGCCTGCGCGACGATGAGGTGAGCGCGAGTGCGCCCAACCGACGCGAGGAATACCAGCAAATCGCCCCGGCCACCGAGCAGGGGCTGTATCTGGTGCCTAGAGTCATCGAAGTCATCGAATAAGATCCGCGCGGCACGCCCGCCGCCCCACTGACCACTGATCGCTGATCGCTGATCCCACCGATACCACGGAATCTCGTGAAGTTGCAGCAAAAATCCATCACCGCCCATGCCCGCGCCCTGCGTGCCGGCGAGTATTCCTGCGTCGAGTTGACTCGCCATTTCCTCGAACGAATCGAGGCCGCATCGGGATTGAACGCGCTCATCACCGTGACCGCCGAACGCGCGCGGGAGCAGGCGAAGCAGGCGGATCAACGGCTACGCCGCGGCGACGCCGATCCCCTCATCGGCATACCGTTGGTGCACAAGGACTTGTTCTGCACTCGCGGGGTGTTGACCAGCTGCGGCTCGAAGATACTGGAAAATTTCATCGCCCCCTACGACGCCACCGTGGTCGACAAACTGGCGCGGCGCGGCACGGTGATGCTGGCGAAGAGCAACATGGACGAATTCGCCATGGGTTCCTCCAATGAAACCAGCCACTACGGCTCGGTGCGCAATCCGTGGGACGAATCCACCGTTCCGGGAGGCAGCTCCGGCGGGTCGGCGGCGGCGGTGGCGGCCGGGCTGGCCACCTTCGCCACCGCCACGGACACCGGCGGCTCCATCCGCCAACCCGCCGCCCTGTGCGGGCTGACCGGCATCAAGCCGAGTTACGGCCGGGTGTCCCGCTACGGCATGATCGCCTTCGCTTCCTCCCTCGATCAGGGTGGCGTGTTGACGCGCAGCGCCGAGGATGCCGCCGTCGCGCTGCAGGCGATGTCCGGCTTCGACCCCCGCGACGCCACCTCGCTACCGCTGGATGTGCCGGACTACCCTGCCCTGCTCGAAAGTTCCATCGCCGGCAAGACCATCGGCCTGCCGAGAGAATTCTTCCGCGAAGGCGTGGAGGATGGGGTGGCCGAGGCGGTCGAGGCGGCGCTCGCGCAGTTGCGCGATCTGGGGGCGAAGACGGTGCCGGTGGAGTTGCCCAACAGCGAGGCCGGCATCCCCTGCTACTATGTGCTGGCGCCCGCCGAGGCGTCTTCCAATCTGGCCAGATTCGACGGAATTCGCTACGGCTACCGCGCCGCCGGACAGGACGATCTGACCGACCTGTACGAACACACCCGCACCGAGGGCTTCGGCGCGGAGGTCAAGCGCCGCATCATGATCGGCACATTTGTACTCTCGGCGGGCTACTACGACGCCTACTACCTCAAGGCGCAACAGTTACGCCGGATGATTGCCGACGATTTCAATCTCGCCTTCGAGAAATGCGATGTGATCGCCGGGCCCACCACGCCGGGCAGCGCGTTTGCTCTGGGGGAGAAGAACGACGATCCGGTCGCCATGTACCTGAACGACATATTCACCAACCCGGTCAATCTGGCCGGCCTCCCCGGCATATCGATACCGGTCGGATTCGACTCCAAGGGATTGCCGGTGGGGTTGCAACTCATCGGGCGCTATCTGGACGAAGCCGCCCTGCTCAACTTCGCCCACCAATATCAGCGGGAAACCGATTGGCACCTGCGGTCGCCGCAGGGATGGCAGTGATGCGCTGGGAGTCGGTCATCGGTCTCGAGGTGCATGTGCAGCTCGCCACCCGCAGCAAGCTGTTCGCCGCCACCGCCACCGCATTCGGCGCCGAGGCGAACACGCAGGCGTGCGACCACAGCATCGCCCTGCCCGGCACCCTACCGGTGATGAATCGCGAAGCGGCGCGTCTGGCGGTGCGCTTCGGCCTCGGCATCAATGCGCGCATCAACCGCCGCTCGGTGTTCGCCCGCAAGCACTATTTCTACCCCGACCTGCCCAAGGGATACCAGATCAGCCAGTACGACCAGCCGATCATCGGCGCGGGCAGTCTGGAAATCGCCACCACCGAAGGCACCAAGACCATCGGCATCGCCCGCGCCCATCTCGAGGAGGACGCCGGCAAGTCCCTGCACGAGGACTTCCACGGCATGACCGGCATCGACCTGAATCGAGCCGGCACGCCGCTGTTGGAGATCGTCTCCCAGCCGGATCTGCGCTCGCCCGCCGAGGCCACTGCCTACCTGCGCAAACTGCATGCGCTGGTGCGCTATCTCGGCGTTTCCGACGGCAACATGCAGGAGGGCTCCTTTCGCTGCGACGCCAATGTGTCGGTGCGACCCGCCGGGCAACAGGCGCTGGGCACCCGATGCGAACTGAAGAACATCAATTCCTTCCGCTTCGTGGAAAAGGCCATCGAATACGAGATCGAGCGGCACATCGGAATTCTCGAAGACGGCGGGCGCATCACCCAAGAGACGCGCCTGTACGACGCCGAGCGCAACCGCACCCGCGCCATGCGCTCCAAGGAGGAAGCCCACGACTACCGATATTTCCCCGACCCCGACCTGCCGGAACTGCTGCTGGACGACGACTTCATCGACAACGTGCGCGCGCAAATGCCGGAATTGCCGGAGGCTAGGATGGCCAGATTTCAAGCGGAATTCGGCCTGTCCGAGGACGACGCCGAAAAATTGACCGGCGAGCGCGCCGTCGCCGACTATTTCGAGGCGGTGGCCGCACACACTCCGGCGAGCACGAAAACCATCGCCAACTGGATTCTCGGCGACCTGAGCGCCGCCCTCAACAAACACGACCTGCCCATCGAGCAATCTCCCGTGCAAAGCCGACAACTGGCGCGCCTGCTGGAACGCATCGCCGACCACACCATCTCCGGCAAGATCGCCAAGGAGGTATTCGAAGCCCTGTGGCAGGGGCAAGGAAATGTGGACGAAATCATCCGCGCCCGCGGCCTCGAACAGATCACCGACAGCGGCGAAATCGAGACCATAGTCGCGCGCATCGTGGCGAACAACCCGCAGCAGGTGAAGCAGTATCGGGAGGGTCGACAAAAGGTATTCGGCTATTTAGTCGGCCAAGTGATGAAGGAAACCGGCGGCAAAGCCAACCCCGGCGAAGTAAACCGCATATTGCGCGAGAAATTGAACGAAGAACTCGACTAGCGAGCCGTTTTGCGGTACAAACACGCCTTGCGCGGGCCTGTAGCTCAGCCGGATAGAGTACCTGGCTTCGAACCAGGTGGTCGGGGGTTCGAGTCCCTCCAGGCCCGCCATTTTTTATGTCCATGTTTCATATTCAAGATTATGCGCTTGGGGCGCTCGGTGGGGTCGGTATGAATCGAAGGTCGGCAACGGGAAGTCGAAATTGGCTAGCGCCCTGAATATCAGCGGCTTCATCTGGGGCATTGCGGACGATGTGCTGCGCGATGTCTATGTTCGCGGCAAGTATCGAGATGTCATCCTGCCGATGACGGTCATCCGCCGCTTGGACGCCGTGCTGGAGCCGACCAAGGAGGCGGTGCTGCAGCGAAAAGCCCAACTGGACAAGGCCGGCATCACCAATCAGGAGGCCGCGCTGCGCGCCGCATCCGGCGAGGCGTTCTACAACACATCCCCCTTCCGACTGTGCGACCTGACTTCCATCGGGTCGAAACAACAGTTGCGGGCGGACTTCGAGGCATATCTGGACGGCTTCTCGCCCAATGTGCAGGAAGTCTTGGAGAAATTCGAGTTCCGCAACCAGATTCCCAGATTGGTGCAATCGCACGCGCTCGGATTCCTGTTGGAGAAATTTCTGGATAACTCGATCAATATCAGTCCCCGGCCGGTCCTCAACGCAGACGGCTCGATACGGCTACAGGGCCTGGACAACCACAGCATGGGCACGGTCTTCGAGGAACTCATCCGGAAATTCAACGAGGAGAACAACGAGGAGGCCGGCGAGCACTTCACCCCGCGAGATGTGGTAGAGCTCATGGCGCACCTCATCTTCGAGCCGGTGGCCGAGCAGATGGAATCGAGCACCTACCTAGTCTACGACGGCGCCTGCGGCACCGGCGGAATGCTGACGGTCGCCGAAGAAACCCTGACGCAGCTGGCCGCCGAGCGCGGCAAGGAGGCGTCGGTGCACCTGTACGGGCAGGAAGTGAATCCGGAGACCTACGCCATCAGCAAGGCCGATCTCATCCTCAAGGGGGAAGGCAGCGAAGCCGACAACATTCGCTACGGCTCCACGCTTTCCGACGACGCCTTCCCTGCCCGCGAGTTCGACTTCATGCTCTCCAACCCGCCCTACGGCAAGAGTTGGAAGACCGAACTGGAACGCATGGGCGGCAAAAGCGGACTCGGCGATCCGAGATTCGCCGTAACGCACGCCGACAATCCGGAATACAACTTAGTCACCCGTTCCAGCGATGGCCAGATGATGTTCCTCGCCAACATGCTGAGCAAGATGAAGCGCGACACCCCGTTGGGCAGCCGCATCGCCGAGGTGCACAACGGCAGCTCCCTGTTCACCGGAGACGCCGGTCAGGGGGAGAGCAACATCCGCCGCTGGATCATCGAGAACGACTGGCTCGAAGCGATAGTCGCCCTGCCCCTCAACATGTTCTACAACACCGGCATCGCCACCTACATCTGGGTGCTCGGCAACCGCAAGGCGGCGCATCGTTGCGGCAAGGTGCAGCTCATCGACGCCACCCAGTGGTTCAAGCCACTGCGCAAGAATCTGGGCAACAAGAACTGCGTGCTGGATCAGGCGGACATTCGGCGCATCTGCGACACCATCCTAGCCTTCGAGGAGACCGAGCAGTCGAAGATATTCGCCAACGCGGACTTCGGCTACTGGAAGGTCATAGTCGAGCGCCCCCTGCGCATTCAGGGCGCCGACCCGAATCGCGCGCACAAGGCGGCGGAAATCAAGCGGCTGAAGGAGAACGGTGAGCGTAGTGAGAAGGCGGCGCCGGTGATCCGAAAGATACACAAGCGGGGTACGGCGGCCGACCCGCTGCAGGGCCTGTTCGAGACCACCATCAACGGCAAGCGTGCGGTGGTGGAATACGAACCGGACACCGACCTGCGCGACACCGAACAGGTGCCGCTGCTAGCGGAAGGCGGCGTCGAGGGCTTCCTCCACCGCGAGGTGCTGCCGTTTGCGCCGGACGCTTGGTATTTGCCGGCGAAGACCAAGATCGGCTACGAGATCAGCTTCACCCGCCACTTCTACAAGCCGCAGCCTTTGCGCTCGTTGGAGGAGATACGGGAGGATATTCTGGCGTTGGAGAAGGAGACGGAGGGGTTGTTGAATGAGATTGTTGGGGGTTGAGGGGGATTGGGGCGGCGATTGCGCGGTTTTTATTATAATTTCGCCGCTTAAATTGAATAAGAAACGGCGTTATTATCAAAATTGAAATAAAAACGGGATTTTTCTCCATATTAAAGTTAGCCAGTAATATGGAGACCGAACCACGCCATATTATCCGTAGACTTTAACAAGCAGAGGCGAAATTCAGGAAATTCTCCATGGAGCACACTCGGATGAAATACGGGATGACATTTCGGCGCTGGAGCGGGAGGCGGAGGGGAGATTGTCGGCGGTTGAACGGTGAACGGGGGGCGAGGGAGCACGTGCGCTCGGTTTTATTGTAATTTACCCGCTTAAATGAAATAAGAAAAAGTGTTATTGTAGAAAATACAATAAAAATTCGCATTTTTACCCGTGGCCAGTAGCAGAATACGATGATTTTCCACCAAATACGAGAAGGCGAACCTGATGCAGCGTAAGGAAATCGGCAGATACGACCCCCAAGTCGTAGGGAATGCGCGCGTTAACGCCTTCGTGCCGGCGCCGTTGCCGCCGAAACCGCCTCTGGCGCTGGAGGGGGCATTACAGCAAACCCTCGAAAATGCGGCGCTTGCCGTTGGTCGGCTGGACACCATCGCAACGCATTTACCGGATAGTGGGTTCCTGCTGTACTCATATGTGCGCAAGGAGGCGCTGCTCTCCTCGCAGATAGAGGGAACCCAATCTTCACTGTCCGACTTGCTGCGCTTCGAGTTGGACGAGGCCATCGGCGTGCCGTTTGATGATGTGGTCGAAGTATCGAGTTATGTTGCCGCTCTGGAGCACGGCCAAAGTCGGCTAGCGGAGGGCTTCCCACTATCGAACCGACTGGTGCGCGAAATTCACGGTATCCTGCTGTCCCGGGGGCGAGGAAGCAACAAATTGCCGGGTGAATTTCGCCGCTCGCAAAACTGGATTGGCGGCACCCGCCCCGACAACGCCGCGTTCGTGCCGCCGCCGCACCTCGCGGTGCCCGACTGTATGGGGGATTTGGAGAGATTTTTGCACGCGGAGGAAGACGGGCTACCCACCCTGATTCGCGCTGGCCTTGCCCACCTCCAATTCGAGACCATCCACCCGTTTCTGGACGGCAATGGGCGAGTCGGCAGGCTACTCGTCGTCCTCCTTCTCATGGAGCGTGGCGTACTGAGTCAACCACTCCTGTACATCAGTTTGTATCTCAAGCAGCACCACGCAACCTACTACCGCCTACTCGACCAAGTACGGAGAACAGGCGATTGGGAGACATGGCTCACCTTCTTTCTCGAAGGCATGCGAGCGACTGCAGATGGCGCGGTAGCCACAGCCCGCCGCCTGACGGATATGTTCGGGCAGGATCGCGCTACGATAACAAAAGAGGCTGGGCGGCGCGCGGGTTCCGTGTTGCGCGTACATGAAGCGTTGAAAGAGCGTCCCATCATATCCCTAAGTGTCGCCTGCAGACTCACAGAACTAGTTTTCCATACGGCGGACTCGTCCATGAAATGGCTGGTTGACCAAGGCATCGTCCACGAGATCACCGGCCAATCTCGCAACCGGCTGTTCGTTTATGATCGATACCTTGAGACTCTGAGGGAGGGGACCGAAGCGCTGTGAAACCGTATAGTGAATACAAGCCCTCTGGGGTTGAGTGGTTGGGGGATGTGCCGAGGCATTGGGGGGTGCAACGGCTGAAAAATATTGGCCAGTTGAAAGGTGGTGCAGGTTTTCCGCACCAATATCAGGGCGAAATGACTCATGGCATCCCTTTCTTCAAAGTTGGCGACATGGGAGTTAAGGAAAATGCGAAACTTATGAAAGAGTGGCAACACACAATTTCTAATGAGACTGCTGAAACGCTAGGTGCCTACGTGTTCCCGCCGAAGACTGTAGTATTTGCAAAAGTAGGTGCCGCACTCATGCTTAACCGACGAAGGCTGTTGATTTGTCCATCTTGTATCGACAATAACATGATGGGGTTTATCCCACGTTCAGCCTACCCCGCTTGGGTGTTGTATTGGATGAACACTATCGATTTGGGTATGACAGTCAATCCGGGCGCAGTGCCGTCAGTGAACGAGGGGCAAGTTGAAAAAATACCTACGGTGGTCCCTCCTATCCCGGAGCAACAGGCTATCGTCCACTACTTGGACTACATAGATCAACGCATCCAGCGGTATATCGCCGCCAAGCGGAAACTCATTGCGTTGCTGGAGGAAGAGCGGCAGGCCATCGTCAACCGAGCCGTTACTCGGGGACTCAACCCCGATGTCCGCCTCAAACCCTCCGGTGTCGAGTGGTTGGGGGATGTGCCGGAGCATTGGGAAGTGCTTGCTTTGAAACGATTGGCAAATTTCAAAAGTGGAACTGGCTTTCCTGTAGATGAACAAGGTCAACAAGACCTTGAATTTCCATTCTTCAAAGTTTCGGATATGAATTTGATCGGAAATAAAAAATTTATGAAATCTTGGAACAATACAGTATCTCGAATTACTACATCAAAATTAGGATCAACAATATTTCCAGCTGGAACTATTCTATTTCCTAAAGTTGGAGGTGCCATGCTTACGAATAAAAGGCGTGTTGTAATAAAGGCATGCTGTATAGATAACAACCTTATGGGTTGCATTGTTAATAGGGGTAATCCTGAGTTTATTTTCCTACTATTGCAACGCATAGATTTTGCTGTTATTGCAAAACCCGGTCCTGTTCCTGCAATTAGTGAAGGGGAAATTGCAGACATCAAGGTGGCTATTCCCCGTTTGGATGAACAAACGGCGATTGTAACATTCCTTAATGAGGTCACGACTGGCATCGACACGAAAATCGCCCGCGTTCGCCGCCAGCTCGATCTCATGCAAGAATACCGCACCCGACTCATCGCCGATGTAGTCACCGGCAAGCTGGATGTACGCGAAGCAGCGGCGCACCTACCAGATGAGGCCGAAGGAGAATCCATATCACCCAACGGAGACATTCAATGATCACCTTGATTGAAGCCCTGAACTACCGTTGCTTGCGTTATGTGAAAAGGTCGCTGGGGCCGTTTCATGTTTTGGTCGGCCCGAATGCATCCGGCAAGACGACTTTTCTGGATGTTATCGGGTTTCTACAAAATGTAGTGTACGATGGGTTGGATACTGCCTTTGAATCTCGGACTACAGATGCCAGAAATCTATTCTTCAAAGGTCAAGAGGACAAGTTGGGGCTCGCGGTTGAGGCAAGAATTCCAGAGGAACTACGGAAGTTGACATCCCAACCAGATTTGGATTCGGTACGATACGAGATTGAAATTGGATTTGACGAATCGGGATACCTACCTGAATTCAAGGCCGAGATGCTCCTTCTGAAGAATGATGTCGAGCCAAAGTCTGTACAGCGCACATTTTTCCCTCAGTCTTTCGACTCGCCGGATTCCTTGCTTACCCGCAAGCGCCAACGAAATATTCTGCCCGTGGTCAACAAATTAAAAGAGGGCAACGCCAATTTCTACAACGAGACCAAGCCCCGATCAAATAGAGGCTGGATACCATCTTTCAAACTCGGTAGCCGAAGATCGGCCCTCAAAAATCTTCCGGCAGACGAGAGTGCTTTCCCGGTAGCCATCTGGTTTCGAGATTATCTGATGGGCGGCGTTCAACCGATCTTACTCGAAAGTCGTAAAATCAAAAGGCCAAGTCCTCCGGGGCGTCCCTCAGTTGAGCTATCACAAGACGGTTCGAATCTCCCCTGGGTCATTGCAAATTTGCGAAAAGAAGCCACGGACAAATTCAAAAGTTGGATTGAACACTTGCGTACGTCTCTCCCCGATCTGGTGGACATTTCAACAGTCGAACGACTAGAGGATAAGCATTGCTATATGGTCTACGAGTATGCCGGTGGACTGAAGGTACCTTCTTGGCTGGTGTCCGACGGAACCCTCCGACTGACAGCATTGACGTTGCCAGCATATTTGCCAAAGTTTAAGGGTATTTATCTGATAGAGGAGCCAGAGAATGGTATTCACCCCAAGGCCGTAGTAACTGCGTATGATTCTTTGTCATCAGTGTACGAGTCTCAAGTACTTTTGGCAACTCATTCGCCTACCATGTTGCGCTCTGCCGATTTGAATTCTGTCCTGTGTTTCGCCAAAGATGACACGGGATCTACCGATATTGTTCTTGGATCAGAACACCCTGTTTTAAAAGAATGGCAGGGAGCAGTTGATCTTGGTACTTTACTTGCATCAGGAGTATTGGGGTGAAGAAAGATTTAGTCATTCTCGTGGCTGATAAAAATATGGAGTATGCACTGAAGGGGATACTTACGAGGTTACCTTCACTGCAAATTCGTCCAATTAAGTGGAATATCTTTGTCGATGATCTACACGATCCGGGTTGCGCGTTGCGTGGCGTCGAGTCACTTTCCAATCTTTCGAGAATGTATCACCATGGTTTGCTCATATTTGATCACGAAGGAAGCGGAAAAGAGAGAATAGAACCCAAAAAGTTACAGGGAAAAATAAACAAGAAATTCTCAAATTCGATTTGGGGTGATCGGGCGAGAGCGATCGTCATTTTTCCCGAGCTTGAAGCGTGGATCTGGAGTGGTTCCACCCATGTTGACGATGTTGCGGGATGGAAAAATCAGAATCCGTCGTTGCGCCGCTGGTTGACTGATCAGGGCTGGTTGCAGGTGGGTGAAATCAAGCCGTCACGCCCGAAAGAGGCGTTTGAAGCGGCGTTGCGGAAGACGCAACGACCTCGTAGCGCATCGCTGTACCAAAAAATAGCAGAAAAAGTTTCTCTGACAAGTTGTAAGGATAAGTCGTTTCAAGAATTTGTAGATGTTATGCGCAAGTGGTTTCCGATGAAATGATCGTGTTTGAAACAGAAGTAATCGGCGGGTGCTCGTTGTGGGTTCCACCACGTCCCTGCGGGTGGCTGTTCGGCTTGTTCGTGACTTTGCCCGTGCCCTTGACGCAGAACACCCTTTTCCTATAATGTTCTCACAATTCCCGCGAAACCGTGAATGTGAAAAGCATCACCATATCCATCGACGAGAAAACTCACAGACTCGCCCGTGCTCGCGTGGCGGAATTGGGCAGTTCAGTTTCGGTAAATGACTATCGCGGGCGCCTGACGGAGTTTTCCGAGGAGATTGATAACTTGACAAGAACGGGGTAATTGTTATGAAAAGCAGACTCAAATCGATAACCTTGCGAGGGTTCAAGAGTATTCAAGACTTGCATGATTTCGAGCCGCGATCGCTCACGGTTCTTATTGGCCCTAATGGTGTGGGCAAGTCGAATTTCATAGCATTCTTTCGTATGATAGATTTGATGTTGTCAGGTCGTGAAGATCATATATTGCATGTGAGTCTACAAGGAGGGGGGAACAATTTATTGTATGGCGGGGCAAAAATTACACAGGAGATTGAAGCCAAGTTAGCAATTCAAACTGACAAGGGAGAGATTCAATACTCTTTCCGTCTCGCGTGGGCCGCTGGTGATACTCTGATATTTGCTTCTGAAAAGTACCGTTTTTTAGAACTTGGTCATAGCACCTCGACTCGATGGACTAAAATGGGTCCCGGTCATCGATCTCCAGAACTTATTGATCGGTCATTGGTGGACCCCATTGCCCGTGTTATTCGAGAAATTTTGCAAAGAATTTCCGTGTATCAGTTTCATGACACAGCCTATAATTCTCTAATCCGGGGGCGTTGCTCAGTGGAGGACAATCGATCTTTGAAGGGAGATGCGCGAAATATCGCTCCATTCCTGTTGCGCATAAGAGAACGAGAAGGATGGCATTACCGCCGTATTGTGGAGAGCATTCGTTTGATCCTGCCATTTTTTTTCGATTTTGAATTGGAAAGCAAATACGGAAAAGTGTTACTGGCATGGCGAGAACGGGGTAATGACCAGATATTTTACGCCTCTCAGGCTTCGGACGGTATGTTGCGGATCATTGCCCTGATATCCCTCCTCTTACAACCGGAAGAAAGCCTACCGGATGTTTTGATTCTCGATGAACCGGAGTTGGGATTGCATCCATATGCAATAACTATAGTGGGTGGATTGATCAACACTGTGGCGAAAACCAGTCAAGTGATAGTAGCTACGCAATCCACTGCCTTGGTGGATTGCTTTACTCCCGAAGACATTGTTGTTGTCGAGCGCGATGGGCAGAAATCCGACTTCAAGCATTTGGATTCCGAAAAATTGGCGGAATGGCTTGAGGAGTATTCTCTTTCCGAACTGTGGGAAAAAAATGTGCTGGGCGGGCAGCCTTGATGGATATTAGATTACACTTTGTCGTTGAAGGCCAGACGGAACGCGACTTCGTTAAGGATACTCTAGGCCCACACTTTGCCGATCATTCGATTTCGGTTTATGCTCGTTGTGTCGAGACGAGTCGGTCGCGTGGTCGAAAGTTTAGTGGAGGTATCCCGAATTACCACAAGACGAAGAGGGATATAGAACGTTGGATGAAAGAAGATCAAAATTCCGATGCTCGCTTTACGACCATGATCGACTTCTATGCGCTGCCTGACGATTTTCCAGGTTATGCGGATGCCAAGAAATTGCATGATGATCCATATTCCCGTGTCGGAGTGTTGGAGGATGCTTTGCGTAAGGATATTTCCGACTGGCGATTCGTACCTTACATTCAGCTCCATGAATTCGAGGCGCTTTTGTTTTCCGATCCTGATAAGTTTAAAGTTGAATTCGAGCACCCCACAGGAATCAAGGAACTCATTCAAATCTCCGAGAAAACTTGCAACCCGGAACTAATCAATGACAAAACCTCACCATCCAAACACATAATCAACGAAATAGCGGGATATGATACAAAAAAGGCTTCCTCAGGCCCAATAATCGCCAAGAAAATCGGATTGACCACCCTACGAAAGAAATGCCGCCATTTTTCGGAGTGGATCAGCGAACTGGAATCTCTCAGTCAAAAAAACAAACTGGCAGAAGCGAAATCACCATGACCACCGACACCAGCGAAAAAGAATTGGAGCGCATCATCTGCGCGGCGCTCACGGATTCCGCCAGTGATTCTTCACCGGATAATTCAGTGCGTGATGAATCGGCCGGCTACCACCATTGGAGATACGGAAATTCCCAAGACTACGACAAAGAGTATTGCGTGGACATCGCCTATCTCTCAACCTTCCTCCACGACACCCAACCGGCCATCGCCAAATCGCTGGACTTGAAACAGCCCAACAGTCCAACGCGCCGCAAGTTTCTGGCTCGGTTGAAAGGGCAAGTTGACAAGCGGGGAACCATCGACTTGCTTCGCACGGGCGTGAAACATGGGCAGCACAATATCGACCTGTTCTACGGCACGCCATCGCGGGGGAACGAGATTGCCCGTGCTCGCTATGAGAAAAATCGCTTCAGCGTAACGCGGCAGTTGCACTACAGCAAGGACAATGCCCAGCTCGCTCTGGACTTGTGCCTGTTCGTGAACGGCCTGCCTGTCGCAACATTCGAGCTGAAGAACAGCCTGACCAAACAGACGGTGAGCGACGCCGTGGCGCAGTATCAGCGGGATCGCAACCCTAGAGAGAAACTCTTCGCGCTTGGCCGTTGTCTTGTCCACTTCGCCATGGACGATCACGAGGTCAGGTTCTGCACGCATCTTCGCGGCAAGGAATCCTGGTTCCTGCCCTTCAATCGGGGGTGGAACGATGGCGCGGGCAATCCGCCCAACCCCAATGGCATCAAGACCGATTATCTGTGGAAGCAGACCCTTTCTTGCGGCGGGCTGACGAACATCATCGAGAATTACGCCCAGTTCGTGGAGAAGAAGGACAAGCGAACCGGGCGCAAGCGGCGGGAGCAGATATGGCCGCGTTACCATCAGTTGGATGTGGTGCAGAAACTGCTGAGCGACGCATCCCACCGAGGAGCCGGCCACAAATATCTCATCCAACATTCGGCGGGCAGCGGCAAGTCCAACTCTATCGCATGGCTGGCGCATCAGCTCATCGGGCTGGAACGGCGCGGCGAAATGGTGTTCGATTCGGTGGTGGTGGTTACCGACCGCAAGGTGCTGGATCAGCAGATACGGGGCACCATCGGGCAATTCGCTCAGGTGGCCTCCATCCTGGGCCACGCGGGAACATCAAAACATCTCGGAAAGTTGTTGCGAGACGGGAAGAAGATCGTGATCACCACCATCCAGAAATTTCCACACATACTGGACGCCATCGGCGACGAACATCGGGGGCGTACATTCGCAATCATCATCGACGAAGCCCATTCGAGTCAGGGTGGGCGGATATCCGCGTCCATGTCCAGAGTGCTGGGACAGGCCGGCAGCGAGGATGCAGATGAGGATGAGACCGTCGAGGACAAGATCAACCGGCTGATGGAGTCGCGGAAGTTGCTGACCAACGCCAGCTACTTCGCCTTCACCGCCACCCCGAAGAACAAGACTCTGGAAATTTTCGGCACGCCGCAACCGGAGGATGAAAAAACTCCGCACGCCCCCTTTCACGCCTACACCATGAAGCAGGCCATTCAGGAGGGGTTTATCATCGATGTGCTCGCCAACTATACACCCGTGGACTGCTACTATCGGTTGGTGAAGAAGGTGGCGGACGATCCAGAGTACGACATCAAGCGAGCCGACAAGAAACTGCGCCGCTATGTTGAGGAACACGATCATGCCACGCGCCTGAAGGCGGAAATCATGGTGGATCACTTCCACGCGCAGGTAGCCGGCCAACGCAAGATCGGTGGGCAGGCGCGCGCCATGGTGGTTACCGGCAGCATCAAGCGCGCCGTGCGCTACTATTGCGCCATTCGCGACTACCTGAAGGAACGCAAGAGTCCCTACGAAGCCATCGTCGCCTTCTCCGGCGAACACGAACACGATGGTAAGAGTGTTACCGAGGCAACCCTCAATGGCTTCCCATCAAGCCAAATTGCCGAGAAAATTCGAGAAGCCCCATACCGATTTCTCATCTGCGCCGATAAATTTCAAACCGGCTACGACGAGCCGTTGCTACATACGATGTATGTAGACAAGGTGCTGTCCGGCGTCAAGGCGGTACAAACCCTGTCGAGACTAAACCGCGCGCACCCCGAGAAGCACGACGCCTTCGTGCTGGACTTCGCCAACGATACCGATGCGATTCAACGCGCCTTCGCCGATTATTATCGAATCACCATTCTATCGGAGGAAACCGATCCCAACCGACTGCACGATCTCAAGGCAACTCTGGACGGCCATCAGGTGTACAGCCCGGCGCAGGTGGACGAGTTGGTAAATCTATTCCTTTCCGAAGCCAAGCGAGACGGCCTCGACTTCATCTTGGACACTTGCGCCGCACACTACCGGCAGCAACTGGACGAGGATAATCAGGTGGAATTCAAGGGTACGGCAAAGAACTTCCTACGCGCCTACGGATTCCTCTCGGCCATCCTGCCCTACCCATACGCCGAATGGGAGAAACTATCCATATTCCTGAATTTCCTAGTCCCCAAACTCCCCGCCCCCATCGAGGACGACCTGTCGAAGGGGATTTTGGAAGCCATCGACATGGACAGCTACCGGGTGGAAAAGCAGGCGATTCAGGAACTCCATCTCGCCGACGAGGATGCCGAGATCGAACCGGTAACCACCGGCAGCGGCGGCCAAAGAGCGGAAGCGGAAATGGATCGCCTCTCCAGAATCATCGAGGAATTCAACAGCCGCTTCGGCGACATCGAATGGAACAATCAGGACAGAATCGAAACAGTGATCACCAAAGAATTACCGGAAAAGGTCGCCCAAGATAAGGCATACCAAAATGCAAGAGCCAACTCCGACAAACAAAACGCCCGAATCGAACACGACAAAGCCCTACAACGAGCCATAACCGACCACCTTGCCGACCATGCCGAGCTGTTCAAACAATACTACGAAAATGAGTCGTTTCAACGATGGCTTTCGGATATGGTCTTTGCCGCTACTTATTTGAAGCTTGACACCCATACCGGCGGTCGGGGAAAATAGTCGGCCAATAGGCTAGAGACATGAGATCAAAAGGCAATTTTCCGAAACCTGCAGCGGTCGATCTTTTTTGCGGCGCTGGTGGGCTGTCATATGGGATGCGACAAGCCCGCATGAGGATTATCGGGGGGATTGATATTGATCCGACCTGCAAATATCCTTTTGAAACCAACGTAAAATCGAAATTCTACAAGCGAGACATATCCAATTTGTCACCTGACTTCGTTGAATCGCTCTTCCGTGGTGTAGATGTGAGGGTGCTTGCTGGCTGCGCACCGTGTCAACCATTTTCTAACTACACAAATGGACGTGATGTTAGGATGTGCCAATGGCAATTACTTGACAAATTTGGGGAAATCATCCTCAAACTGCAGCCGGAAATCGTTACGATGGAAAACGTACCCAGTCTTACCAAGTATGCGGTGTTCCAGAATTTTCTATCTATACTCGATCAGGCCAAATATGACTACAAGTATGAGATAGTCCGCTGTGCCGAATACGGCGTTCCCCAAACCAGATCTCGCCTTGTACTCTTGGCTTCTCGACTAGGCGAGATTGGTCTGGTGCCACGAACGCATACCGATGATAATTTCGTAACGGTCAGGGACACGATTCAACATTTGGAGAATATAAAGGCTGGAACCACCGCCATATCCGACCCTTTACACAAATCAAGCGGTCTATCGCATAGAAACCTAAACCGAATCCGTAAATCGAAACCCGGAGGGACTTGGCGGGACTGGGATGACGATTTGCGTGCAGATTGTCATTTGCGCGATAGTGGACGCACATATCCAAGTGTCTATGGACGAATGCAATGGGATCGCCCTGCCCCAACGATTACCACCCAATTCCATGGATTCGGCAACGGCCGTTTCGGACATCCAGATCAGGATCGCGCCATATCTCTACGGGAGGGGGCACTTTTGCAAAATTTCCCGGAGAAGTACTCGTTCGTTCCAAATAACGAAGTTGTACGCATCGCAACAATCGCCCGTTTAATCGGGAATGCAGTTCCCGTAAAAATTGGTGAAACTATTGGAAAATCAATCATGACGCACGTGGAGGAATCGTTATGAAAACTGAAAATCCGCAGTATGAAATGACTCTGAGCCTTACCATTTTGAATCATCTTGGTTTTGGGCTATACAGCAACATATCCGCCGTCTTGTCGGAAGTCGTAGCCAATGCCTGGGACGCAGATGCTGAACATGTTTGGATCACTATTGATAAGAATCATGAAAAAGTAGTCATTCAAGATGATGGGCATGGAATGACAATCGAAGATGCAAATCGGAAGTATTTGTGCGTGGGATATGAGCGACGCAAAAATGCACCTAGAACGCCGCACTTTAATAGACCAGTAATGGGGAGAAAAGGGATCGGAAAATTATCATTATTTTCGATAGCCCGCACCGTAGAAGTGCATAGTGTTAAAGATAATACAAAACATGGATTTTCTATGGATGTGAAAGAGATAAAAGAGATGATCAAAGATGAAACGGAAGGTAAATACAGCCCAAGGGCAATTCCGATTGAGAAGATCGGACTTGATCGTGGGACTCGAATCGTATTGTCAAATATAGAACGCAAACTTGCATGGACAGAAAAACCGCTGAAAAAGCGCCTCGCGCGCCGGTTTAGCATTATTGGTTCCAAGCACAATTTTGAGATTTATTTGAATAATCATCCAGTTACGATTGATGATAGGGATTATCAAGATAAAATCCAGTACATCTGGACATTTGGGGAGTTGGGCATGCAAAGCCGTAATGCTGCCAAAAATCAGGAGGCACATGAAGAACGCCCCGGTCAAATAGGTGATGACCCCGACTCTACAATCGAAGGCTGGATCGGAACTGCCTTCAAATCTGGGCAATTAAATGATCCAGACACTAAGGATAGTATCAATAAAATTGTGATCATGGTTCGGGGGAAACTAGCACAAGAAAATATTTTGGATACATTTGGCGAGGGGGGACTATACACCAAGTACATATTTGGAGAAATTCACGCTGATTTCTTGGACTTAGATAACGAAGATGATATAGCCAATACCGACCGCCAAAGCTTTATCGAAGAAGATTTTCGCTATAAAAAACTGTGGGAAAAACTACGTCGTGAACTAAGATATATCGAAGGAAAATGGACGGAATTGAGAAATACACAAGGGAGTAAGCAAGCATTTTCAATTTCGCCTCAGATTGAGAAATGGTTCGATGATTTGAATCCGGACCAGAAACAATCAGCCAAAAAATTATTAGGTCGCATCAATCAATTGCCGATTGACGATCCGAATCAAAAACGACAACTGTTGGTTAGTGGGGTTCTGGCTTTCGAAAGTATGAAATTTAGGAATATGCTTCACCGCCTAGATAATGTTTCAGTAGAAAATCTCGAAGTATTGAATGATGTTTTTATTCAATTGGATGACCTTGAAGCTAGCGCTTATTATCAAATAACCAAAGATCGATTGGATGTAATTCAGAAATTGACAGGATTAGCAGATGAAAATGCAAAAGAAAGAGCTTTACAAGAACATCTTTTTCAGCACTTGTGGATTTTGGACCCATCTTGGGAACGTGCGACGCATACCAGCGAAATGGAAAAACGTATTCGTCATGCGCTTAGGAAAAATAACGAATCTTTGACTACAGAAGATTCGTTGACTGAAGAAGAAAGTAGAGCCCGATTTGATATTTACTATCAAACGAATGTGAACAAGCATGTTATCATTGAACTCAAGCGGGCTAATCGAATTTTAGGATTTAATGAAATACACAATCAACTTAGGAAATACTATACAGTAGCTAAAAAGGTACTAGATTTTGATAGAAAAGACGAACCCCTTGATATCGTGTGCGTAGTAGGAAAAATGCCACAAGATTGGGACGACCCTTCTCGCAAGTCTCTAGAAGCCTTCAACGCACGGATAGTCACCTACGATCAACTCATTGAAAATGCCAGAAATGCCTACAAAGATTATCTAGAACGCCATGCTGAAGCTGGTAGGATATACCGATTTATAAAAAGTATATCAGAGCAAGATGTCCGAGCCATCAGTCCAATTTCAGACTAAAAAAATCAAACCAGATTTTCAACGACTTTCGTCATAATAGGCATGGAGTGTTTAGGATTTAGAGTAAACCTCAAACCCCCACCCACCCCTCAGACAAAACCTCAGCCTGCTCCAACACAACCTGAGTTGCCCGATCCTGCTTATCCGGCGGATAACCATTCCTGCGCAAAATACGCTTAACCAACCGCCGCAAGTTAGCACGAACGTTTTCCCGCAAGGTCCAATCGATGGTCACATTATTCCGCACAGTGCGAACCAATTCCTGAGCTATCGCGCGTAAAGTCTCATCCCCCAACACCCGCACCGCGCTATCGTTGGTTTCCAGCGCGTCGTAAAAGGCTAATTCATCCTCATTCAAACCCAGTTTTTCCCCTCTGGCATCCGCTGCCCGCATATCTTTAGCGAGTTGGATCAATTCCTCGATAACCTGTGCCGCTTCAATCGCGCGGTTTTGATAGCGGCGGAGGGTTTGTTCCAGCATTTCGGCGAAGGAGCGGGCTTGTACCACGTTTTTTCTTCGGCGAATGGACAGCTCCCCCTTGAGCAGTTTCTGCAATAGCTCGACGGCTAGGTTGCGATGCGGCATATCCCGTACCTCGTTCAGGAAATTGTCCGACAGCACCGAGATGTCCGGCTTGTTCAGGCCGGCGGCGGCGAAGATGTCCATCACGCCTTCCGCGGCCACCGCGCGGGTGATGATCTGGCGCACTGCCAAATCCAGCTCCTCTTGGGGGCGCGGTTCGTTCTCAGCGCGCTTGCACAGGGCGACGCGCACTGCTTGAAAGAACGCCACATCGTCGCGAATGCGACGGGTCTCCTCGTGGGGCACGGCCAGGGCGAATGCTTGCGACAGCTCGCGCACGGTCAGCAGACAGCGTTCCCGGCCATCCGCCTGCGCCAATATGTGTTCCTGTGCGGCGGGCAGTAGGCTCAAGCGTTCTTGCGGCGTGCCCGTGATCCATCTCGTCCAGTCGAAGCCGTGGAACAGGTCGCAGCACACCTCGTACTTCTCCAGCATCGCCGCCACCGCATCTTCCTGATTCAGCGCCGCCTGCCCCGCACCGCCGCTCTCTGTGTAGGTTGCCAGCGCTTGTTTCAAGCACTGAGCCAAGCCGAGATAGTCCACCACCAAGCCGCCGGGTTTGTCCTTGAACACCCGATTGACGCGGGCGATAGCCTGCATCAGGCCGTGGCCGCGCATGGGCTTGTCCACATACATGGTATGCAAACTGGGCGCGTCGAAGCCGGTCAACCACATATCCCGCACCAGCACGACCTTCAGGCAGTCCTGCGAATCCCGAAAGCGCTTGGCCAGCCCCTCCCGCCGCGGCTTGTTGCGGATGTGCGGCTGCCAGTCCGCCGGATCCGAGGCGGAGCCGGTCATCACCACCTTGATGCTGCCCTTGCCGTCATCACCGTCGTGCCAGTCGGGGCGCAGGGATACCAGATTGCGGTAGAGATCGACGCAAATGCGCCGGCTCATGCACACCACCATGGCCTTGCCGTCGAGCGCCTCCAATCTCCGCTCGAAATGCGCCACGATGTCCTCGGCAATCTGCCCGACTCGCTTTTCCGAGCCGACCACCGCCTCCAGTTGCGCCCACTTCGTCTTCAACCGCTCCCGCCGCACCTCCTCCTCGCCCTCGGTGATCTCCTCGAAGTCCGGATCGATGGATGGCCGCTCGGCCTCGTTCAGAGTCAGCCGAGCGAGACGGCTTTCGTAGTAGATGGGCACCGTCGCCTCATCCTCCACGGCGCGCTGGATGTCGTAGATGCTGATGCAGTCGCCGAACACGGCGCGGGTGTTGGCGTCCTGACGCTCGATGGGCGTGCCGGTGAAGCCGACGAAAGAGGCGTTGGGCAGGGCGTCTCGCATGTGGCGGGCGAAGCCGTCTATGAAGTCGTACTGGCTGCGGTGGGCTTCGTCGGCGATGATGACGATGTTGCGCCGCTCGGACAGGGCGGGATAGGTGTCGCCCGGCGCCTCCGGAAGGAACTTCTGGATGGTGGTGAAGACCACGCCGCCGGCGGCCACCGCCAGCCGATTGCGCAGGTCGGCGCGGCTTTCCGCTTGAACCGGCGTCTGGCGCAGCAAGTCCTGACAGCGGGAGAAGGTGGCGAACAGCTGGTCGTCCAGATCGTTGCGGTCGGTGAGCACCACCACGGTCGGATTCTCCAAGGCAATCTCGCGGATGATGGCGCCGGCGTAGAAGGCCATGGTCAAACTTTTGCCGGAACCCTGCGTATGCCACACCACGCCGATGCGCCGGTCGCCGGGTTCGCCCCCCGGTTTGCTGCCCGACTCATAGCGCCCGGTGTCGTCGCTCTGCTCGTCCCACTGCAACTTGGCCGCCCGCCGGGTCTCATCGACGGCAACCTCGACCGCGTGAAATTGGTGATAACCCGCCATTTTCTTGACCAGCGCGCCGCCGCCGTCGTCCTCGAACACGATGAAATTGCGCACCAGAGCGACAAACCGCCGAGGCTGGAAGACGCCTTCCAACACGACCTGCAGCTCGTTCAACCGCTGATCGGCCAACCCCTCGCCGGTAATGGTGCGCCACGGCTTGAACCACTCCCACCCGCCGGTGAGCGTGCCGATACGCGCCTGCACGCCATCCGAAACCAACAGCGCCTCGTTCATGGCGAACAGGGACGGCAACTCGGCCATGTAGGTCTGCAACTGATGCCAAGCGCTGCGGGTGGTGGCGTCCTCGTCGGCGGGATTCTTCAGCTCGATAATGCCCAGCGGCAGGCCGTTGACGAACAGCACGATGTCGAGCCGGCGGGTGTGGCGGTTCTCGCTAACCGTGAATTGATTGACCGCCAGCCAATCGTTGTTGGTCGGGTGATCGAAGTCGATGATGCAAACCTGCCCACCGCGTACCCTGCCCTGCGCCGCGCGGTACTCGACCGTCACGCCGTTCACCAACATCCGATGGAAGTCGCGGTTGCGGGCTTCGAGGGTGGAGCCTTGCGGGCGGGTGAGTTTGGCGAAGGCGTCTTCCAATGCGGAGGTGGGCAGGTCGGGGTTCAGCCGAGCGAGGGTGTCTCGCAAGCGGTCATGGAGAACGACCTGAGCGTAGTCGGCGCGCTCGGTGTTGGGGGCGTCCGGGGCGATGTCGGGGCCGTGGGCGGTTTGCCAGCCGAGATTGGATAGCCAGTTCAGGGCGGCGGCTTCGACCTCGGCTTCGGTGAACTTCATGCGATGCTCTCGACGATGGCGTTCCAGAAAACCTTGAAACTGTGGGAGCGGTTTCGTGTTGGGTCGATGTGTTTTCCGATTTCGGTTGCAGCTTTCGTTTTGGCCAATCTCTGCTTGCAATAGCCATGTTTTTTCATAACCTGCTCGAATGCCTCCCAAGTGCCGTTTTTGATTGCATCCGGCTTTCGGTGGCGAGCTTTCACGGAAACTGATACGCGAGGATAAGCCGCGCGTACCGCCTCCCAGTCGCCGAAATACCATGCCTCCAATTCTTCTATGGCGATCCGCGTGACGACTTGCCAATCGGGGCCGCCAACTGCTCGCTTGGATCGCAATCCAGAATCCTCGCAGATTTTCTCCAGTCGGGATTTAAGTTCCTTACAATCGTCTCTGTCCTGATCCACGATCACTACGATGCGAAAATCGTCCTTCGTATACCTCGCATAACCTTTCATGTAGTGCGCGTAACCCTTGAGGCGGCCACCAATCTTTCGCAACAGCGCTTCCTTCCCCTCATATGCGCGAATTCCAAAAGTGCAATTTTTCGGTAAAAATCTTGATAGCCAAGCACGGAGAAACATTTCCATGGAACGTTCTTCCACATGAAATTCAAGACGGGATGCCGGCATATCAGTTGCCGCCTACTTCGCGCATCCCACCTCTGGTCAATGGGTCTCCGACACCGAAGTGTCCTTCCATCCAGAGATCACCCAGTTGAGCGCCACAATCCATGAACGCCTTGACTTTTGGGTCTTCGTCGAGAGCGTGACATTGCGTGTAACCGTCCTCATCGCGCCACACCACCCGCACCTCGTCGGGGTGTAACGCATCAAGGAAGTATGGTGAATGGGTTGTCATGAGAATCTGCGTGAATTCTGTCGCCTCACGACATCCTTCCGCAAGTCCGTAAGCCAAGCGGGGATGCAGAAAGTTTTCCGGCTCCTCAATGCCGATGAACGAAGGTGGTTCCGGGTTGTTCAGCAACACCAGATATGCCAACAGTTTGAGCGTGCCAGCCGATGCGAAACGGGCCATGATCGGTTCAGAAAACGGAACATCCTTGATTTGTAGTAGCAGTCTGCCGTCCGGCATCTGATTCGGTGTTACTTTTTGAATCTTGGGAACCATTTCCCTGAGTTTCCTAAAAATAGATTCCAGCTGATTGGGGTGATCCTCGGATAGATACTGGACCACATTGGCGAGATTGCTTCCCGTCTTATTCAGATGTTCCTGTGGTCCCGCTTCGGGCTGACCTCTCGCATCATCAGCAGAGAGATAAGACAAATGCCACCCCATGATGAATTTACGAATAGCGACGACACGGGGATTTTCCGCCAGTTGACCCAGTGCATTGACCGCAAGGGCATCTGAAGAGCTCAGGGGGAATTTGATCCGTTTATCTTTCGCGTCCGGTAGTTCGCCAGAGACGACGCTCCCACTCCCATCGGTGAAGTAGTCGAGAAAGTGAAAGGGTGCTCCACGACTTTTCCGTTTCCATCGGAGCCACTCACGCACCACAACAGGTCTCCCTTTTTGTTCATCCACTTCGAGGTGGTAGGTAATCAGGGGCGTTCTCGGTTTTTCACGATACGCAATTTCGATCAGAACAGGCCCCTTTCCGCCCCGTGATTTCAGCTCTTGTGCCCTGCCACGATTATCCCATGCCCGGCGTAAACCACTCTCGAAGCATTCGGCCAAAAAAGCGAAAACATCGAACACCGTGGATTTTCCACTGCCGTTTGGACCCAACAACACGGTGAGCGGGGTAAGATTCCTTATCTCGACATTTCGCAGGACACGAAAATTCTGTATCTTGATTCGCTCGATTCGCGGTGGCGCTCTGCCCTCTGTAATCGCATTCATTTCATTATTTCCGTAGAAAAGCCAAGAAACCAATCGAACATATCTGCGTTCGACAACCGCTCACACCGGCATTCGGATACGAGCAAATTCAATGGTAGCACAGTTGACGCGACACACACCGAGCGAGCCGAGGCCGAGGACACGAACCCGATCCCCACGCCCTACCCTGCGCCATCCGGCATGCGACCCTCACGCCGTCCGCCCGCATCCAGTGAAAGACGCTGTTGCGGGCATCGAGGGCGGCGCCATCCAGCCGGGTGATCATGCCAAAGGCGTCTCCCAGCGCGGCGGTGGGCAGGTCGGAGTTCAGCCGGGCGAGGGTGTCTCGTAGGCGGCCCGGAAGTACAATCTGAGCGTAATCGGCGCGCTCGGTGTTGGGGGCGTTCGGGGCGATTTCGGGGCCGTGGGTGGTTTGCCAGCCGAGGTTGGATAGCCAGTTCAGGGCGGCTTGCTCTGCATCGGCTTCGGTCAGGGGCATGGGGTGTGTTCCGGTTGGCGTTTGTGGCTCATTTGTGCGGCACAATCTGGTTTGTGGCTCATATTTCGGGTTTTATGATACACAAACGGGTTTGTGTTTAATGGATGATACGCAAAATGCACCCCTGCCCGGCAAAATACGCGCCGACCGAGGCTGTCAATAGTCATCGCCGGCGGGCGTGGCTTGTGCGGCAATGGCCGCGATTTCGTCCAGTTTTTCGCCGATTTCGGGATCGATTTCGTCTTCGGGAACATAGTGGACGAGTTCTTGGAAACCGCCCTTGTTCATCTGGTTTGGCAAGCGGAGTTTCTTGAAGTAGGCGCGGAATAAAGGCGATAGAAAATCATCGCTCACTTTCGTCCCCTTGTCCCACGGCGAACCGCGATCAAGCGTTGTCATCGCCTGTTTCACCTCGCTGATTGCTTCATCGATACTGCGTTTTCGTTTCCGAATTTCGTCCGGGGCGAACAGTGGTCCATCTGTAGCTTGTTGCGCGGTTTCCGTTGCGTATCGCTCAAGGGTTGCGCGGGAGCATAGATAGTTCTCGATCTCGCGCCGTTGCCACTCCAAAGACACGAGGCCGGTTTCAGGGTCGGATGTCCCATCGGGTATCTCATCGAGGATGGCGATGCCTTTCAGATGCGGTACGGCTTCGCGAAGTCCGTGGTAATGGTTGTTGGCATGTGATAATTTGTTTCCAACATAGTGAACAAAGGGGCGTTCCAGCGCGCGCAATGCCGCTTCATGATTCAGGCGGCGGGCGAATGCCTGCAATATGGCTAAATCGGTCGAACCCTCCAGATAGAGAACCCAACCAGTCTGCTCGGCTTGCGCGTATTGCTCGAAGCCAATTTCCCGAAGCGCTTTCAGTACTTGACTGCTGCTGTCAATACGATGCGGCCGACCAACGAACGCGACCACCATGTCTTTTCCGGCGGCCTCGTTGAGCAAGACTTCCGAGTGGCTCGCGGCGATGATCTGACTCTGAGTCTCGGCTGCCGCCTCGGTGATGCGTCCGTATATCTGGCGTTGCCGTAGTATTTCCAGATGCGCGTCCGGTTCATCCAGTAGCAATATGGCGCCGGGGTTGGCGTAGATGTATGCGAAAATCAGCAAAGTTTGTTGTAGTCCGCGTCCACTGGAAGATAGATCGAGTGAGGAATTGCGCTCGCGGTAACTCATGGTAATTTCTCCGCGTTCTTCGATGTACTTGGGTGTATCGAGCTGAGCGCCAAACAGTTCCCTTATTTGCTCTTTCAATATTTTCCATTGATCAGGTGTCTCGCTTTGAATGCGAAAACAGAGATTGCGCAATACCTCGGCGGTGCGACCTTCTCCGATACGCACGTTGATGGAGCCAAGCTCCAGTCGAGTTTCCGTTGCCGTAAGGCCGGACATGGGCGGGAGAAACGCTATCTCGACTTTTCCGGCTTCATCCGGTATGGGCATGCGCTTGGAGTCGTTTGCACTGCCGAGGCGCAGAGGGCGGCAGTAAAAGGATTCCGCGTTCGCATAATCGAATTCAAGTCCACATTCCCACTCTTTACTCGCGGTTACTCCCGTGACAATGATCTCGATGCGAATGTTGTTCGTCCGTGTCTTGCCATTTTCTGTTTGCGCATCTCTGGTGCGCAGCTCGCGCCAGAGCAAATTCGCTTCCGGCACCGGAATTGCTACGAGATCACGACGGTTTATCGTGATGCCCGGTCGCTTTTCGGGTAACTTTGCTCCACCCCTTTTTGCGTTCCAGCGCTTGACGCCTATGCTCCATAGCGCTAGTGCTTGCATTGCCGAGGTTTTTCCCGAGTTGTTTTGCCCAATGAATACAACGGGGTTGCCGAGTTCTACCTCGATATTCCCGAAGCGTTTGAAGTTGCGGATTGTTAGTTTGGTTAGCATTGATTTTCTCGCTCCTTATCTAGATACCCAAAAAATTCTTAAAGTCATCAAGACTTTGCAAACATTCTTCTGCGTCTTCCCCGAAAATAGAATTTTTGACGAGCCGTGAGTTATTTCTGTGTGTGCGAATAGAATCATCGATCTCACCTAAAATAATGTTCGTATTTTGATTTTTGTAGGCATATTTACTACGGAAAGCTGCACATCCTCTGAGCGATTTTTCATGGTATATGAGATTAAGTGCTATAAAAATTTCTAATTTATTAAAAATAAGGTCATATTCTGCGTCGTTAGAAATATTTTTTATGTGATTACGCAATGTTTTACTTATATGAATACTGAGTTGGTCTGCATGTAAACGACCGTGTGCAAATAGAAATTGCGTAATGAATTCTTGTTCTGTTTTTCCGTATGAGTCAATACACTGATCTCGATTTTCTAGTCGGTATAATTCATCAATATTAGTTGAAAGTATATGAGAAATAAATCGTATTCCATTTGATTTGTTAGATGAAATCGCTCCCAAACCAAGAGCATATAGCAGAAAAGCCGTTGTGCATAATCGGGAAAAAATCCACATTGAATTCTCTGATACCTCATGCATTGTTGCAAGACATACTAGCGCTTTTTGCCATAAATCAAAATGATCTTTTTCTACCCAATGACCGCCGATTGATGCCATGCCCAGTAAAGGGGAGCAAGCGGCCTCGTAAGCGCGAAATCGTTCGGTTACTGTATTAGTGTCTATGCTTTGTACGTGCATGTCAAAGTCGAGATTCGACACTGAATCGACTACTTGCCCAACAGTATCAGCAATGAGATCCGAGAGTTTTATTCGATATCGTGGTTCGGAAAGATACCTCTTCATACTTTCAACAGCGATAGAAACTGATAATGGGTGTGGTTGCGAAAATTGTTCAATCGAATCGACTTTCTGCTGGATTGTCTCAAAAAATTTATCAGCATCTGAAATTTGAATCATTTCGGCACTGCGATGTTTCACTAATCTTTCAGCTTTTCCACTGATTTCTCCATGAATTGTCCAGTAAGTGGTGAAACGTCGAGATAAAGCACGCTCCAACGCTTTTTTCAGTGCAGTATCCCATTTTGCTGACCATCCGCACACGACAAGTCCGAATTCATCAAAAATCTGATCAAGGAGTTTGTTGAATTCGGGAGGGTAGTTTTCCAGTTCACCTGTCGTGTTAAGTATGCGAGTATCACGATAATCGCCATGCAATTTGATTACGCAAGGCGGGGTATGAACGAGCGGAACCATGCCCTTCACTTGATCTAGAGAAGTCAATACAGTAGGTTCAACCCCTTCGTCTTTTAGCGAATTTTCTATCAGACGATCGAAATTCGTTGTTAGAATAACCTTGACAAACCCTTTGGCAACCAATCGGGCGATTGCCCGATGTGCCGCGGTTGGTTGTTTGGTATTTTCATTTTCTTCGCGTTCCTGCTGGCTAGGCTCAAAGTACGGGCGCAGTAATTGTTGCCGTTCGGATTGGGTTTTTGCTAGTTCGTCTATGATTTTGGAGTATTCTGGTTCCTCTTTGTATTTCTCACAATACCATTCCTTTGGATTAGATTCCGCAGATTCATCTTTCATCTTTGCCAGTTTGCGAATCAAATCAAGCGTTATCTCCCAACCTGTTGGAATCTCAGCCGCCCTGGATACGCCCGACCCAATAAGGAGGGCATACACCCCTGGGTTCGCCTGCATTGAAAATGCCAGTGAATCTATAGAATCGACCATTTTCATCTACTCGTTTTTCTTTCTGCTAAGTTGATTTTTGCCCTGTATACACCTTACAGCTAGCCATGCCCTACCGCAGTTCTAAATGCTGATTTTACCCCAAAATTCATGATTCCGATCTGCCCTCGGCGATATTCAGCAGTTCGAGGAATACCAGAATTGCAGGGCGGCGTCCTCGGGGAGCCATCAGCACCCGCAGCATGTCATTGTCCCTGAGAATGCGCAAAATTCGATTTGCCGTCTGCTTGGGAATGCCCGAATTGGCGGTGAAATCCGATGTGCTGAAAATGGGGGTGTGGAATATCCGATCGAGGGCTCGGCGGCCGTATTGGGAATGGGTTTTCTCCAATATCCATTCCAGCCGTTCATTGTAGAGATCGAGAATATCTTGGACTCTTGATCGATTCTTTTGCGCTTGTTCGGTAATGGCCTGCAGAAAAAATGTGCACCAGCCGGTCCAATCGTCATCCCGGGACACGGCCAAAAGTCGCTCATAATACTCGTCTCGATGAGAATCCAGATACTCGCTGATGTAGAAATGGGGATGCGACAAAATGCCCTTTGCAACCATGAACAGGGGCACAATCAGCCGACCCAGCCGTCCATTGCCATCCAAGAAAGGATGTATCGCTTCAAACTCCGCGTGGACGATTGCAAGTTGTACCAGATGGTCTTGCGTATCCTCATGTATGTAGGATTCCCATGCGCTCATGGCATCGGGTAAATGCTCGACCGGACAGGGTATGAATCTGGCATTTTCGATTGTAGAGCCCGGCGGGCCAATCCAGTTTGCTATGCGGCGATAGTTTCCGGGATCCTTGTTGGCGCCACGCACGCCTCGCATCAAAATTTTATGCGTATCTCTGATTAGTCGTTGTGAAATGGGTATTTTGGTCATTGATTCAATGGCGTCGGTTAGCGCGTAACGATAATTGGATACTTCTTGTATGTCTGCGCCGGCATCCGTTCTTTCCGTGGATAAATTTCCGCCCGCCTCGAAGGTCAACACCTCGGTTAGGGTTGTAATTGTTCCTTCGATTCGGTTGGACAGGATGGCCTCCTGTGTGGCCAATGGTGATAGGAGAATGCTTGTGTTGGGCATGCGGTACAGCATTGCGCTATATGCGGCGACTGCGGCGTGGGCATGGCCTATTATTGGTAGAATTTTTTCCCAGTTTAATTTTTTTGGTGGGAAGTGGTCGGTGTGGTAGAGAGCTGGTTTCATGGTATTTTTCTATTATGGTAATGGTGTTAGTAATTTGATTTGTTTCATAGTCTATAAAAATGATCATTTCAAAAGATTATCCCATTCATTGAAATCAATCCCGACAGACTTACATGCTTTTTTGACAAAGAAAATCTTGCATTTAGTTTTTGCGCATTGATGCAGTTTTTTCAAATTATTAGCAAGTTTTGTGTCTATAGAACAAACTAATAAACTTACAACAAAACATATTCCAAAACCCAATAATATCAACAAATCTATTGTGTGTAATTCATACTTGATAAACACAAAAATAAGTAAGGCTGCTAACACGCAAATTGAAATCAATATTGAAAAAATCCAAGCCATTACAGTAGCTGTTTTATCACATTTCCTGTTAATATTTTCAATTATTTTTTTATTAATAGACTGTTCACGCAATAGATAATTGCGGGTTTTTTCATGGTTTTTTTTCTCCTGTGCAAGTTTATCAGATTCTTCTTTTTTAATTGTTGATGTCAGTCTATTATTGATCTGCATCACTGTTTCCTCATTTAGCGTATCTTGTTCTCCAAGTGTCAGATTCATGACTTCATCGATTGCTTGCGAGCTACTTCTAAGGAGTTGGTGTGCGCGCTGCGTAATTTTTCCTTTCGATTTAAGTTCATCAATTTCCATCAAGTACTTTTTTAGCAAAACATCAGAAGGTTTGAGCGCAGCATAAGCCACTGCAAATAGCTGAGTTTTCGGTATTGATTGCGACTTCATTGGTGCCTTTAACCAAGCTATATTAGCTAGGCTAGTTGAAGTGATCACGCTCGAAATTTCCTCACGCGAACTGTGTTCAGGCACATACTCCCCAGCTGCTTTTGCAAAACCGCTATTGTTAGTAACAAATATGGAATTGGTCTTCTCTATTGAAAGCGATAGCTTGTCCTGCCGAATTGCATAGATGCTACGGACACACTTGATATCATGATCTTTTGCAAGAAAATTTTCATAGTTCATATGACGGTTAAAATAGTTCACATGATGGTTAAGAATGCGACCGAAAGCAGATTCATCAATCTGAAATCTTTTGTTGGAAGGTGGGGTACGTTCTACTATAATTCTTTTTTCGTTAAGTTTTTCTTCTAATGATTCTATTATAATAAATATATCGGAACTGCTTAAATTATTTTTTTTTGCTTCATAAAAAATGGTTCCATACCCATCCTGCAAGTAAATTTTCGTGGGATCCAATTTATCTGCAATGGTTTGTAGAATTCGTTTCAATTCTTGGAAAGAGTGAGAAAATGTCCGCACTTTCCCCCCAAGATCGATTAGTAAATCAATCAGTTCGCGGGATGAAACTTCGTTAGCTTGACCTCCCAGTTCGAGAATATAAATAAGCAACTGTGTGTCGAGATAAAATGTTACCCCTCTGTATGTGGGAGAAATACTATGCAGGTCTGGGCACGTTAAAGCATTCGCAAGCATATGCCCTTGTACTAATATAAAGAAACTATCGAATAGATCCGGTGAAAATTTTTCTATATGTTGCACGTATTGAGCAACTAATACGACATCTTTTGAATGAGCTGTATTTATCTGGGGAAGGGCTGTTCCCTGTAAATAGGATCGTAGGAATGAAATATCAAACTCAGAAAGGAATGCACAGATGGCGATAATAGCTCTTTCATTATCATTAATTGGATTGGTTGTTTCTTGTGAGAATTGCTGTAATCCTGCCAGTATAGCATTGATTTTTCGAGCTGCTTTTGCCTGTTCGGGAATTATTTGGGTATCTGGTAAATCGCCAATTATCCAATATGAACCTCTTTCTCTCTTTAGATAACGTTTCTTCGATAGACGCTTTAAAACAATCGCAATTGTGGCGTGCGGTATTTCTAAGCCAAATTTTTCTAGGATACATTTTTTCACTTCGTCATCAGTGATTGATTCAATTTTATTCTCACTCAGAATATGAAGAACAAATGGGCGAAGATAGTCAAGGTAATCAGTGCTGTTGCTTCTGTTCACCCTCAAAATTGCTAAACTTGTAAGTGTATTAGTTGGCATCAGTTTTCACCTTGTATTAAGAAAATTTACCTTTCCGCCTACCAGTTTTGGTAATAAAACTTTCCGCTGGGCAGCTAAAGATCGAGATTGCAAGTCAGCAGAATTCTGCCGTGCGAGCAATTTAGAGAAAATACCATCAACCGCGCTAAAAATTTCCTGATTTGGCACTACGCACTTTGCGCTTTTCAGGTGTTCTCGCTTGATATGCCCCATTGTCGTAGCCTTGCCCGCAGCGATTTCTTGGAATTCTGCCAGATGCAATTCAGTGCACTTTAGATAGAACCATTTCGGGTATTGTGTTGATGTTACTTTGAATAGATGTTGATTGAGGGCAGCCCGCCCACCACGCCAAACTTTGACAAGCAAGCTACCTGACCATGAGAAAACGACATCGCCATCGTCAATTATACAGTCTGGATTGATACTATCTATAGCCCATTCTGCGCCTTCCGCGTGCCCATTTCGTAGTTGAGAAATCTTTACGACTGGTAGACGATTTTCATTTCCTGTTGGCCGGAACTTCTGCAAAGCAAGTCCATTTTGGAATTTGGCGATTTCGTCAAGCGGTTTCACCTCCCACCCCTCCGGTATCTCCCCCAATTCCGACTGCACAAGCCGGTCAGGAAACAAATCGTAGCAATCAGCAGGCAGGCCGGGAAGGGATTGGCCACGGTGCCAGCGGCTTTCCATTTTGGCGCGGACGGGGCCGAAATCGATGAACCAGAATTTGAAGAGTGCCTGTGCCATTTCTTCGAGGGTTTGGTTCATGCGGTTGTTTAGGTCAATCTTGTCGTCAAGTGTGCCGAGGATGTAGGCGATGGAACGTTGTTCGGGGAGAGGTGGTATAAGTATAGAAATCGACGAAAGAGTGTTTTGGTTAATTAATGGTTGGGCTGATCCTGTTCTCCGATTATTCAGGCGAAGAGTATGAAGCAGATAAAATAGAAATTTGGGATCGTTCCCTTCTACTGTAGAACCCCGAATAGCATTATCTGTTACCCAGCATGGCTTTTTACTAAAATGCAGTGCTCCACAACTTCCTACCCTTCCAATAACAATTGTATTGGAATTCGTATTCGTTTCTCCAGTAAAACCGAGTATTCCATTTGAACCATATACTGGATATGGTAAGTCGTCAGAGCGATCTGGACTAGACGCGCCATTGGAAAAATTCAGCACATCGCCAAGCGCCACCTCCCGCCAACCCCTATTCATCCCCCAACTCCACCACATCTACATCAGCCACCCGACCCACCATCCCCGCCTTGCCCCCCTCCCGAGACTTCGCCGCCGCCCCTGCACCACCATCCCACACCCCCTGCTCATCCCCGCCATATTGCACCACCACATAATCCCGCTCAATCTCCCGATGAAAGACTTCAGGCAGGCCGGCCCAGTCGTGGATTTGTACGAGGATGGGGATGTTGGATCGCTCGATGGCCTTTCGCAGATCGTGAAAATCGTTGCCTAGTGGTTGCAGGTTCGGGCCGCGCAATACCAGATCGAGGTCGCTACCCTCGTGGCATTCGCCGCTGACACGGCTACCGTAGGCCCACACTTCCACATCGGGCAGATACTCGCGCAACAGTGTTTCCAACTGTGCCCGATGGCGGCGCGGCAGGGTCAGGCGGTCAGTCATCGGTGTCCTCTGCCAGAACTTTCGCCAGATCCTTGGCATCGCCGATGAAGTCGGGTAGCAAGGTGAGCGTGGTTTCCGCGAATCCCTCGCCGTATTTGTGCGCGGTGTCGTTGCGGTTGTCGCGGTAAGTTAGCCAGCGTTCGCAGGCTTCCGCGGAAATGAGGCCGCGTTTGACGGCGTGTCGGAAGGTGTCCTTGAAGGTCAGCCGATCCACTTGGCGGTTGCTGGCGAAGTAGGGGCGCAGGCGTTTTTGCAACAGGCTGCCGGACTGTTCGAGGACGATTTCGAATTCCTTCACGGAGGCCGCGCGGAATATATCGTAGAAAGTGTCGGACGGTTCGCGCTGTTGCATCTGCTGGAAGGCCGATTCCAGCGTGTCGATGCAGCGCACGAGAAAATCCGTGTTGATGGTCATGGCGATTCTCCTGCTCCAAATCCCAGTCTCGCCAAGTTTACCCCAATCTCCCCATCCAACCGCCTCCCCTCTTCCCGCTGCGCCCGCCACTGATCAGCCAACCGCGCCATCTTTTCGGCAAAAGGCTCCCCGTCATCCTCCCGAGGCGGCGCGCCCACATAGCGGCCCGGGGTGAGCACATGCCCATGCTTGCGTATCTCTTCCAGCGTGGCGCTCTTGCAGAAGCCGGGAATATCGGCGTATTCGGCTCCGCCCCTGCCCTTTCCGCCACGCCAAACGTGGTAGGTGTCGGCTACCCGCGCCAGATCATCCGAGTCGAAATCCCGGCGGGTGGGCGCAACCATCCTCCCCAATTCGCGCGCGTCTATGAACAGAGTTTCGCCGCGCCGCGCCCCGCGGTCGCGGCGGAGGAACCAAAGACAGGCGGGTATCTGGGTGGAGCGAAACAGCTGGCTCGGCAGGGCGACGATGCAGTCCACCAGATCGCCCTCAATGATGTTGCGGCGAATTTCCCCCTCTCCGGTCTGACTGGACGACATGGAGCCGTTGGCGAGGACGAAACCGGCGATGCCGCGCGGCGCCAGATGGTGGAGGAAGTGTTGTACCCAGGCGAAGTTGGCGTTGCCCACCGGCGGCACGCCGTATTGCCACCGCTTGTCTTCGCGCAGGCGTTCGCCGCCCCAGTCGGATACATTGAAGGGCGGGTTGGCGAGTATGTAGTCGGCCTTGAGGTCCGGATGGCGGTCGTTGTGGAAACTGTCGCCGTGGGCGATGCGGCCGGCGATGCCGCGAATGGCCAGATTCATGCGCGCCATGCGCCAAGTGGTGTGGTTGGATTCCTGCCCGTAGATGGAGAGGTCGCCGCCGGCCTTGCCGCCACTTCGGTTTCCATTGCCGTTGCCGTTGGCGTGGGCGTGGATGAAGGCCATGGACTGCACGAACATGCCGGAGGAGCCACAGCAGGGGTCGTAGACGCGCCCCTTGTACGGCTCCAGCATCTCGACCAGCAGGCGCACCACGCTGGGTGGGGTGTAGAACTCGCCGCCTCGCCGCCCCTCGGCCAGAGCGAATTGTTCGAGGAAGTATTCGTAGACGCTGCCTAGCACATCCGTGGCGCGCGCCTCGGCGCCGCCCATGTCGATGTTGCTGACCAGATCGACCACTTGGCCCAGGCGGGTTTGATCGAGAGCGGGGCGGGCGTAGTCCTTGGGGAGTACATCCTTGAGCACTTTGTTGTCGCGCTCGATGGCGTTCATGGCGTCGTCCACGGCACGGCCGATGGTGGGCGATTTCGCCTGACCTTGCAGCTTCGCCCAGCGGGCTTTGGGCGGCACCCAGAAGATGTTCTCGGCTAGGTATTCGTCCGGGTCTTCCGGGTCGGTGCCTTCGCCGGCCTGCGCCTCCTTTTCGATTTGGGCGTAGTGTTCCTCGAAGGCGTCCGAGATGTATTTGAGGAAGATCAGGCCGAGCACGATGTGCTTGTACTCGGCGGCGTCCATGCTGCCGCGCAGGGCGTCGGCCATGCGCCACAGGCCGGATTTGTAGTCCGTGCCGCCCGATTGTCCATTCGATTTTGCGCGTTTTTTCTTGGTCATGCCGTGTTTGCCTCGTGTGATTGTCGTTCGGTTCGAGGATATGCCGCCGGGCGGTGCGCCGTCAATGCCACGGGCTTGGGTGGGCGGCATATCTTTGACATGGGTAGGCGGCGTAATTACTATTGTCGGCCAGCGATGAAACAATTTTGAAACGACAATGCCCAACGACTACCTACACGACTGCCTGCGCCTGCACGGCAAACTGACGGAAATTCAATACGGCCAGCAACACAATCTCGACGAGATTCAAAAGTATATGGAGCGCGTCCGCTCCAGCCGCCAACTTACCTTCGACGATGTGAAGCATATCCGCGATGCCAAGGGGTGGGATCGCCACGAATTCGGCTATTTCCCGCCGCGCGGGGACATCGAGTCGCTCCTCGCGTCCATCCAGTGGGATTTCTGGAATCTGCCCAAGCAGGAGGACAGCGCCATCGCCGACCTCATGGGCGTGTTTCACCAGATCGAACTGGTTTCCACCATCCTGCGCTTCGTCATGCCTCGGGAATACGGCATTCTGAGCCCGCCGATGGAAAATGTGCTCGGCCTCGGCCCGCGAGAGAATCACGAGGAAAAGTACAAGGAATATGTGGGCAATCTGCGCGCCATCCGGGACGCGCGCAATTTCGACACGGCGGCGGATGTGGATATGGCTTTGTGGGTGTTGCAGGTGGGCGTGCTGGACGGGGCGTTGAAAAATGCACTGGGCGAGGACGGGCACGAATACCGCGCCCTGCTGCAGGGTTACAAGGAGGATTGGGCGCTGCGGGAAATTCGGGTCGGCAATCTGACTCGCCAGCTGTTCGATGAACTGGAACGGTGGCAGTTGGCGGAGGCGCTTTTGGCCACGGATGTACACCTCGCCGGCCAGATCGCCAGCATCGAATTCGAGTGCTATGTGGCGCGGCTGATCAAGGAATCGCCAAACGACCGGTCGTCCTTGGCGGAACTGGTCGATGAGATGTGCCGGCGGTATCGGAAACACGAATTCATTGTGGGCTGCAAGGCGGCGGTCGGCATCCGCAACCGCTTCGTGCATCAGCATCCGAACAATTCGCTACCGAACGAGAACGAGGCGCGCCGACTGATCAATGCCATGCGGGCGGTGAAGGAACAGTGCGACCGGGTGGGCGCGTAATTTTCCCCACACCATGAACCGCCGCATCATCCTCGCCTCCGCCTCCCCCTGGCGGCGGCAAATTCTCGAGAAGGTCAACCTGCCGTTCACCCCTCACGCGGCAAACATCGATGAATCCCCCCTACCGAACGAATCCGCGCCCGTGTTGGTGGCGCGGTTGTCGTTGGCCAAGGCCAAGGCAGTGGCGGAACATTTTCCCGATGCGCTCATCATCGGTTCGGATCAAGTGGCCGACCACGACGGGGAAATCATCGGCAAGCCGGGCAACCACGCGGCGGCGGTGAAGCAGTTGCAGGGTATGTCCGGCGCCGTCATCACCTTGTATTCCGGCGTGGTTCTGTACGATGCCGCGCGGGATGATTTTCAGTCGGCGGTGGAACCGTTCGTGGTGGAGTTCCGGCAGTTGACGCGGGATCTGATCGAGCGTTATCTCGAAACCGAGCGGCCCTACGACTGCTGCGGCAGCGTGCGCGCGGAGGGGTTGGGGATTGCGTTGTTGAAGCGACTTCAGGGGGACGATCCCAACGCCCTCATCGGGCTGCCGTTGATTCGCTTGATCGATATGTTGGAGAAGGCGGGCGTGGCGTTGCTCTAGCCGTGCGCGCCGCGCCCCTCCCCATCAAGCACTCGCCTCGCTGAGAAAACTGCCGTCTCGAATTCGCTTGATGCGGTCGCGGGTGGCGGCGGCGGCTTCGAATTCCAGATTCTTGGCGTAGTTGTACATCTCCTTTTCCAGCTGCTTGAGCATCTTGCCAAGTTCCTTCGGTGTCGCGCAAATATACTCCTCATCGTTCTCGGCGACGGCTGGATAGTCCGGCAGCTCGGCCCACTTCATGTCGTTGGCGGTAACCCCCTCGATGATGTCCTTGACCGGTTTGACGATGCTCTTCGGCTGTATGCGGTGGCGCCGATTGTAGTCGGATTGTTTGTCGCGCCGCCGTTCGGTTTCCCGCATGGCCTGCTCGATGGCCTGCGTGATCCGATCCGCGTACAGGATCACCCGGCCATTGATGTTGCGGGCGGCGCGGCCGATGGTCTGGATGAGGGAGCGCGCCGAGCGCAGGAAGCCCTCCTTGTCGGCGTCGAGGATGGCCACCAGCGAGACCTCGGGAATGTCCAACCCTTCGCGCAACAGATTGATGCCGACCAGCACATCGAAGACACCGGCGCGCAGGTCGCGGATGATTTCGACTCGCTCCACCGTGTCGATGTCGGAGTGCAGATAGCGCACCCGCACGCGGTGTTCGTGCAGGTATTCGGTGAGATCCTCGGCCATGCGCTTGGTCAAAGTGGTTACCAGTACGCGCTCCTCGCGCTCGACTCGCAGGCGGATTTCCGACAACAGGTCGTCCACTTGCTGCTCCACCGGGCGCACCTCGAGTTCGGGTTCCAGCAAGCCGGTCGGCCGCACCACCTGATCGACGACTTCGGGGGCGCGCTGCTCCTCGTAGGGCCCCGGCGTCGCCGAAACGAAGATGGTCTGCGGCAGTAAGCCCTCGAATTCGTCGAATCGCAGCGGGCGATTGTCCAACGCGGACGGCAGGCGAAAGCCGTGCTCCACCAGATTCTCCTTGCGCGAACGGTCGCCGCGATACATCGCCCCGACTTGGGGAATGGTGGCGTGGCTTTCGTCGACGAACAAGATGGCGTTGGCCGGCAGATAGTCCATCAGGGTCGGCGGCGGCTGCCCCGCTTCGCGCCCGGAGAGGAATCTGGAATAGTTTTCGATGCCGGTGCAATAGCCCAATTCCCGCATCATTTCGAGGTCGTACAAAGTGCGCTGCTCAAGCCGCTGCGCCTCCAACAGTTTTTCCTGCTGCCGCAACTGCGCCAAGCGCTCGCGCAATTCATCCTTGATGCCGTCGAGAATGCCGAGGATGGTGTCCGGGGCGGTTACATAGTGACTCTTCGGGTAGATCGTTACCCGTTTCGGTCGGCTCTCGACGGCGCCGGTGAGGGGGTCGAATCGCGCCAGACTTTCCACCTCGTCGCCGAACAGCCCGATGCGCGTCGCCAACCGCTCGGATTCCGCCGGATACACGTCGATCACATCCCCGCGAGCGCGGAAGGTGGCGCGACGCAGTTCGAGATCGTTGCGCGTGTACTGCATTTCCGCGAGGCGCTGGATGATGGCGCGCTGATCCACCCGATCACCCTGTTTGAGGTGCAGGATCATGCCGTGATAGGCCACCGGATCGCCGAGTCCGTAGATCGCCGATACGGTGGCGACGATGATGACATCCGGGCGTTCGAGCAGTGCCTTGGTGGCCGACAGGCGCATCTGGTCGATGTGGTCGTTGACCGAGGCGTCCTTCTCGATATAGGTGTCGGAGCTGGGGATGTACGCCTCCGGTTGGTAGTAATCGTAATAGGAGACGAAATATTCCACGGCGTTGTGCGGGAAGAAGTCGCGCATCTCGGAATACAACTGCGCCGCCAAAGTCTTGTTGTGCGCCAATATCAGCGCCGGCCGACCGGTGGCGGCGATGATATTGGCCATGGTGAAAGTCTTGCCGGAGCCGGTTACCCCCAGCAGGGTTTGAAACGCCTCCCCGTGCGCCAGCCCGGCGCGCAACGCCGCAATGGCCGCGGGTTGGTCGCCGGCAGGTTCAAAGCCGCTTTCCAGTTGATATTCGGCGGTTTTCATCCACTGGATTATAGCCGCACGGGGCGGGAAACATCGGCGCATCCGAGGCCGCATGCCTTGACCTGCACGGTCGGGGCAATTAGTATTCGCCTTCCCGTTCCCCGGTAGCTCAGTTGGTAGAGCAGGTGGCTGTTAACCACCCTGTCGGCAGTTCGAGTCTGTCCCGGGGAGCCATTCATCCCTTGCCCGGCTTCAATCCCTGGCCCGACTTCAATCCCCACGAAACAACCGGCGCGGCGCGACTTTGCCGTCCTCGGTGATTTCCGCGAGGCCGAGGAAACCGGCGCCGGCGGAATACACTCTCACCGAACCGCCTTGCGGCACGGATTCAGCGCGCACCGGTCGCCCCCGGCACAGGTAGAAGGCCAGATTCTCCGGCAGATGGACTTCGGGCAGATGCGCCAGCGCCTGTTCGGTCGGTAGTAGGAATTTTTCACGCTCGGCGGCGTCCGCAGATTCGAGTCGATCCAGCGTAACCGCCTGATCGAGGGATAAGTGCCCGACCGCGGTTCGCCGCAGTTCGCATACATGGGCGCCGCAGCCGAGTATCTCGCCGAGGTCTGCCGCCAACGCGCGCACATAGAATCCACGGGAACAGGACAGGGTCAGCTCCAGCAGATCATCGTGCCACGCCTCCAATGACAGCGAATACACCGTAACCATCCGCGGCTCGCGCTCCACGGTTATCCCCTCCCGCGCCAGCTTGTACAACGGCTGGCCGTCCTTTTTCAGGGCGGAATACATCGGCGGCGTCTGCGCAAAACTGCCACGGAAACTGTCGAGGGCGGCGTGCAGCTGTTGCGAGTTGCAATCCACCGGAGATTGGTGCTCTACCCGCCCCTCGTGGTCGCCGGTGTCGGTGGCGATGCCCAGGCGGATGGTGGTTCGGTAGGTTTTGTCGGCATCGAGAAACATACTCGAAATTCGAGTGGTTTCGCCGAAGCACAGCGGGAGGAGGCCGGTGGCGATGGGGTCGAGGCTGCCGGTGTGTCCGGCCTTGCGCGCGTTCAGCAGGCGCTTGGCTTGTTGCAGTGCCTGATTGGAGGAGAGTCCGACCGGTTTGTCCAGCAACAACATCCCATCCACGGGCACGCCCCGTCGGCGACGTTCACCGCGCGACATGTTTGCGGTTGAGGGAATCGATCAGCGAGCTCAGCTCCATGCCTCGGCGAATGCTGTCGTCGTACTTGAACGACAGACACGGAGTGCTGCGCAGATTGAGGTGGCGGCTGAGCAGGTAACGCAGGTATTTACTGGCGTTGTTGAGGGCGTCTTCGACTTCGTCGGGGGGAACCGATTGGCCGACGCTGGACACATAAACGGTCGCCTGCTTCAAGTCCCGGCTGAGGCGAACGGCGGTAACCGAAGCCAGATGGGCGCGCCGATCATCCACTTCCCGCGCGATCAAGCCGGACAATTCCCGGCGGATGAGTTCGGATACGCGCCTGCTTCGCTCCACTTCGCTCATGTTCCCGACCGATTGTTGCGGCGCCGGCTTTCGCTTTCCGCAGTTACAGTTGTTGGATGGTTTCGACGGTTTCAAACACTTCGATTTGATCGCCGACTCGGACATCGTTGTAGTTGCGGATGCCGATGCCGCATTCGAAGCCGTTCTTGACCTCGTTGACATCGTCCTTGAAACGGCGCAGGGAGTCGATCGCGCCTTCGAATATGACGATGTTGTCGCGCAGCACCCGCACCGGCAGATTGCGTTTGATCATGCCGTCGAGCACATAGCTGCCGGCGACGGTGCCGATCTTGGGCGCCTTGAATACATCGCGCACTTCGGCCAAGCCCACGTGTTCCTCCTTGACGATCGGCGACAACATGCCCGCCATCAACACCTTCACCAGATCCGTCACCTCGTAGATCACATTGTGGTAGTGGACATCGATGCCCTCGTTCTCGATCAACTTGCGCGCGGTGGCATCGGCGCGCACATTGAAGCCGATGATGATGGCGCCGGAGGCCACCGCCAGATTGACATCGGACTCGGTGATGCCGCCCACCATGCCGTGCACCACCTTGACCTGAATATCGTCTCTCGACATCTTCTCGATGGCCTCGGAAAGCGCCTCCACGGAGCCCTGCACATCCGCCTTGATCAACAGGTTGAGGGACTTGACCTCCCCTTCCCCCATGCGGTGGAACATACTTTCCAGTTTGGCCTTTTGCTGCTTGGCCAACTTGACCTCCTTGTATTTGCCCTGCCGATGGAGCGCGATCTCCCGCGCCTTGCGCTCATCGCCGACTACGAAGAGATCGTCGCCGGCCACGGGCACGCCGGCCAAGCCTTGAATTTCCACCGGCGTGGAGGGGCCGGCGCTGGGCACCGCCCGACCCTGATCGTCGCTCAACACCCGCACCCGCCCGGACTCCCGACCCGCCAGAATGGTGTCGCCGCGCCGCAGCACGCCCTGTTGCACCAGAACCGTGGCAACCGGGCCGCGCCCCTTGTCGAGGCGAGCCTCCACCACCAATCCGGAAGCGGGGCCGTCGTGCCGCGCCTTCAGGTCGAGCAACTCGGCCTGCAGTAGGACGGATTCGAGCAGTTCGGACACACCCTGCCCGCTGAGCGCCGAGATTTCGTTCATCAGCACATCGCCGCCCCACTCCTCGGAGACCACCGAGTGGCTGGACAGGGCTTGTCGCACCTTGTCGGCGTCGGCCTCCTCGCGGTCGATCTTGTTGAGGGCGACGATGATCGGCACCTCCGCCGCGCGCGCGTGGTGGATCGCCTCGATGGTTTGCGGCTTGATGCCGTCGTCCGCCGCCACCACCAAGATCACCAGATCGGTGGCCTTGGCGCCGCGCGCCCGCATGGCCGCGAACGCCTCGTGGCCGGGGGTGTCGAGGAAGCAGATTTCGCCCTGCTTCAGCGCCACCTTGTAGGCGCCGATGTGCTGGGTAATGCCGCCGGCCTCTCCGGCAGCGACCTTGGCGTTGCGGATGTAGTCGAGCAGCGAAGTCTTGCCGTGATCCACATGCCCCATGACCGTGACCACCGGCGGGCGCGACTGCAAAACCAAGTCCGCCTCGTCTCGCGCCAGCAGCAGCGCCTCCGGATCTTCTTCCACCATGACCTTGGCCACATGCCCCATCTCCTCCACCAGCAAAATGGCGGTATCCTGATCCAGCAGCTGATTGATCGCCACCATCGATCCCATATCCATCATGGTCTTGATGACCTCGGCGGCCTTGATGGACATGGCCTGCGCCAATTCGCCCACGCTGATGGTCGCCGGAATGTTGACTTCGCGGACTACCGGCGCGGTCGGTTTGGTGAACGCATGGGCGTCGGAAATGGCCGAGGAAATTCTGCCGGGCTTGCGTATGGGTTTGCGTCGGGTTTTGCGCCCGCGCCCTTTGGCCACATGCAACTCCGCGCGCTTGGGCGTGCCGGCGGTGGGTTTGCCCTTCTTGCTCTTCTTCGGCTTTCTCGGCGTAGATTCGTCCGTTGCCGGAGCGGGCGGCGTTGATCGAGTTGGTGGGGTTTCGACTTGTTTTTTCGTCGGAGATTTCTTTTTATCTCTCGCTTGCGTAGTCGGGCTCGGCGTTTCCGTCTTCTTCGCCTCTTCCGGTTGGGGCTGGGGCTGTGAGGGTTCTTGTGCCGCCGCCGCGCGTTCCTTCTCTTCCGCCTCGGCCTTCGCTTTCGCCGCCTCCTGCTCGGCTTGTTCGCGCGCCCGTTGGCGTTGAGCCTCCGCCTCCGACTCCCGACGTTTTTGCGCCGCTTCCTCCTCGGCGCGGTTTTTCGCCTCGGTGGCCTGTTGGGCTTCGATGACGCTGCGCTTTATGAAGGTTCGCCGCTTCTTCACTTCCACATGCACCGTGCGGGCGGCGCCGGTTCGCGAGGTTTGGCGAATTTCGTTGGTGGTTTTGCGCTTGAGGGTGATCTGCTGCCCGCCCGCGGCGCGCGCGGGGTCGGCGCGGTTGCCCTGCAGGAATTTCAGCAGTTTGACCTTTTCGGCGTCATCCAGCAGGTCGTCCGCATGTTTCCCCGGAATTCCGGCGTGCTCCAGCTGCTCCAGCAATTTGTCGATGCTGGTGCGGATTTGCTTGGCAAAATCAGTGATGGTAACTTGCGACATGACAACTCCGGGTGTTTGTTCGCCGCTGCGGCGCGCCCTAGGCGAACAACGGCGCGCGCGCCGTCATGATGAGCTCGCTGGCGCGTTCGCGCTCCATATCGACGATATCGAGTACCTCGTCAACGGCACAATCGGCCAAGTCCGCCATGCTGCGCACGCCGCCATGCGCCAGCGCCCGCGCGGTGTCTTCATCCATGCCCGCCATACCAAGCAAATCCTCTTCCGGTTCCTTCGCTTCCTGCGAGGCGATGGCGTTGGTCAGCAAGGTGTCTTGCGCGCGATTGCGTAATTCGTCCACGAGCGCTTCGTCGAATTCCTCGATATCGAGAATTTCCTGCCGCGGCACATATGCGATTTCCTCGAGGGAGTGAAAGCCCTCCTGCACGAGGATGCTGGCGACATTTTCGTCGATATCCAGCTGCACGCGGAAATTCTCCACCAACGCCTTTTGCTCGGATTCCTGTTTCTCCGCGGCATCCTGATCGGTCATCAGATTCAATTCCCAACCGGTCAGTTCGGATGCCAGACGGACATTCTGCCCGCCGCGCCCGATGGCGCGCGACAGGTTTTCCTCGGTTACCACCACATCCATGGTCTTCGGCTCCTCATCCACATAGATGAATTCGACTTCCGCCGGCGCCAGCGCGTTCATGACGAACTCGGCCATATTGTCGGACCAGACGATGATATCGATGCGCTCGCCGGCGATTTCGTTGGACACGCTCTGCACCCGCGAGCCGCGAATGCCGACGCAGGCGCCCACCGGATCAACATTGGCGTCGTTGGTGCGCACGGAGATTTTCGCGCGCAAACCCGGGTCGCGGGCGGCGCCGAGGATTTCGATGATGCCCTCGCCGGCTTCCGGCACTTCCAGCTTGAACAGCTCGATGAGGAATTCCGGAGTCAATCGAGTCAGCACCAGTTGCGGCCCGCGCGCTTCCGTGTCGATCTCCTGCAGCAGCGCGCGGATTCGATCCCCCGGACGCAGCCCTTCGCGCGGAATCATGCCGCTCTTCGGCAGGATGGCGTCGGTGTCGCCGAGGTCGATGATGGCATTGCCGCGTTCCAAGCGCTTGACCGTGCCGGAGATGAGAACGCCGAATTTGTCCTGATAGCGCTCGGCGACCTGCTGGCGCACCGCCTCACGCACCTTCTGCGTGATCACCTGCTTGGCCGCCTGCGCGGCGATGCGGCCGAACGCGGCCTTTTCCATCGGTTGCTCGACCATTTCCCCGGCCTCGATATGCGGATGGGTTTGCCGCGCTTGGGATAGGATGATCTGCCGGTCGGGGAATTCCACTTCCAGATCGTCGGGGATCACCTCCCAGACTCGGTAGCTGTCGTATTCTCCGGTTTCCCGGTGGATGCTCACGCGGGCGTCGATGTCGCCGCTGTGCCATTTGCGCGTGGCAGTCGCCAGCGCCGCCTCGATGGCGTTGAAGATGATCTCCCGTTCGAGGTCTTTCTCGCGGGAGAGCATTTCCGCCATCAGCAGAATTTCATTGTTGGTAATCGCCATAGTCTTTCGCCACCAAATCGTTGTATCGGTTACCTCGGCCAGCCCCGCCAGCCGAGTTATCGTATCAAAACACCGGATCGAGCCGAGCGGTGTCCATCTGGTCGTAGGCCAGCTCGTGATGCTCGCCATCCACTTCCAACACCACGCGCCGCTCGTCGGCCTCCCGCAGTTCGCCGGTGAAGCGCCGTCGCCCACCCACGCCCGCCTGCATGACGATACGCGCCCGACTGCCGGTGCCGGCAAATCGCCGGAAATGCTCCGGCTTGACCAGCGGGCGGTCGAGTCCCGGCGACGACACCTCGAGCAGATAGGCCGACGGCAGCGCGTCCTCGTCCTCGTCCTCGACATCAAGCAACACGCTCACCCGCCGACTGACCGCCTCGCAGTCGTCCACGCCGATGCCGCCGGGGGCGTCTATATAGAGACGCAGGACACGCCGCCCACCATCGGTGGCGCACTCGAGGTGCAGCAATTCATAGCCCATCCGGTCGAGCGGTGGTTCGAGCAGATTCCGCAGTGTTTCCAAGTCGATGTTCATCGCGCGCTCTCGCACTGGCCGCCACCTCCGCCACACTCGTTCACAAAAAATGGGCGCATGGCCCATCCCCTTGAACGCCCGTTACCCCGTTACCTGCTGCAGGCACACAATTAAAACCCCGCACGTAGCGGGGTCCTAGCGCCTGTCGGCAGTTGGTAGCGGGGGTAGGATTTGAACCTACGACCTTCGGGTTATGAGCCCGACGAGCTGCCAGACTGCTCCACCCCGCATCGGGGGGACGCATTGTACCGATGCAAATGCCCGGTTTCAATGTTTCTCGCGGTTTTTTTCCGCAAGGCGGAAAAGAGTTTTTGTCGGGTTGGGCGGGATTTCCCGCCGCTCACTTGCGCCTGCGGCGGATTTCGCTGCCGTCGGCACGGTCGTCGATGTCGAATCCACGGGCGTGAATCTCGGCGCGCAGGCGATCGGCCTCGCACCAATCCTGTTCCTTGCGGGCGTGCGCGCGCTGCTCGGCGAGAGCCGCGATCTCGGGCGGAATGCCGTCGGCGCGCGGTTGCCAGTCGCCCAATCCGAGGCCGAGAATCCGATCGAATTGCAGCACCGTGGCTTTCTTGGTGGCCGGCGGCAGATCGCTCCTCGCCATCTCCCACAACACCGCCAAACCCTTCGGCGTGTTCAGGTCGTGCCCCACTTCCCGGGAAAAATTGGCGATGGTAGATTCATCCGCCTGCGCTTGGCCGGATTCGCCCCAGGAATGCGCCAAAGCGCGCAGCCGCTCGAGGGCGGTGGCCGCGCCGCCAAGACTTTCCCAAGTGAATTTCAGGTCGCTGCGATAGTGCGCGGTCAGGCACAGATAGCGGTAGTGCAACGGGTCGTAGCCGCGCGTCAACAGGGTTTGCAGGCGCAGAAATTCGCCGTCGGACTTGGACATCTTCGCCTCATCGGTTTGCAGGAAATAGCCGTGCAGCCAGAAGTTGGCAAGAGTGGTGCCGTGGCACGCCTCGGACTGAGCGATTTCATTGGTGTGATGCACCGGAATGTGATCCTTGCCGCCGCAGTGAATATCGAATTTCGCGCCCAGATACTTGACCGACATGGCCGAGCATTCGATATGCCATCCGGGGAATCCGCGCCCCCACGGGCTGTCCCATTCCATCTGCCGAATCTGGCCGGGCGGGGTGAATTTCCACAGGGCGAAATCCGTGGCGTTTTTCTTTTCGCCGATTTCGACTCGGGCGCCGGCGGCCAAACCGGCGGCGTCGAGGCGCGCCAGATGGCCGTAGTTTTCCAGTTTGGTGGTGTCGAAATAGACGCCGTCGGCGGTGACATAGGTAAATCCCCGGCGCTCGATCTCGGCGATGTCGGCAATCTGCTCGGCGATGTGCTCGGTGGCGCGGCACCAGATGGTGGGCGCGAGGATGTTCAGCTGTTGCAGGTCGTCCTGAAACGCGCGGGTGTAGAGTCGCGCGATCTCCCAAGCGCTCTTGCCGGCGCGCCGGGCGCCCTGCTCGACCTTATCTTCGCCGCTGTCGGCGTCCGAGGTGAGGTGTCCCACATCGGTGATGTTGATGACATGCTTGACTCGGTAGTTGCAGAATTCCAGCGTGCGGCGGAGTATATCCTCGAAAAGATAGGTGCGCAGATTGCCGATATGGGCATAGTCGTACACCGTCGGCCCGCACGCATACATCCGGACTTCATCCTCCCGTAGCGGCTCGAATCTGCGCAGGCGTCGTTGGTAACTGTCGTACAGTTCCAGTTTCATCGCCGGGTAGTCGAAAGGAAATTAAAAGTGAAAAGTGAAAAGTGAAGGTTGAAAACCGACGCATGACGCATCGGCACGGCGGCAGCCAAGCCGGCGATGGTACAATAAACCGAAGTTGGCCGCATACGCCGCCCGCGAAAAGCGCGCAAGCCGCTCAGCCCCTGACGCCATGACCACAGCCTTCATATCCGATCTCCACCTGACGCCGGAGCGCCCCGCCTCCACCAGATTGTTCGAGAAATTTCTCGCCGGTGCCGGGCGGTTGTTGGAGCGCCTCTACATACTCGGCGACCTGTTCGACTACTGGGTCGGCGACGACAGCGCCGAGCCCCTCGGACACGCCTCGGTGGAAACCAAAATTCGCGCGGCGGTGTGCGCCGGTACCCGAATATTTTTCATGCGCGGCAATCGCGACTTTCTGGTTGGCGAGGATTTTGCCGAGCGCACCGGCTGCATTCTGCTGCCGGATCCGACGGTGGTTTCATTGGAGAACCGCGACTTCCTGCTCACCCACGGCGACGGCTTGTGCACCGACGACCACGAACATCAACGCTCCCGCAAGCAGATGCTCTCGGCCAAGTGGAAGGACTCGTTCCTGCAAGAACCCCTGCAACAACGAATGCAAACCGCCGCGGCCATGCGGCGCAAGAGTGAATCGGACAAACTCGACAAACTGGACAAGAATCCGGCCATCATGGATGTCAATCAGGCGGCGGTGGAAGCCCTGATGCGGCAACACGGCGTGGATACCCTGATTCACGGGCATACCCACCGACCGGCGGTTCATCGATTCCAGCTGCAGGAGAAACCCGCTTGGCGGTATGTCCTCGGCGACTGGTATGCCGAGCCAAGCGCGCTGTATCATCATCAAGGGAGACTGGCGCTCAGACGATAAGCGGATGGCCACGCCCACCCCCACTCCACCTGACCCCATTATGAATACTGCGAAGATCGCCACCGACCGGGATAACCGGGATGTATGCCTCGTCATCCCGACCTACAATGAAGCGGACAATATCGCCCGAATGCTGCGGCGAGTGCTCGCGCTGGACGACCATTGGCAGGTGCTCATCGCCGACGACCGCAGTCCCGACGGCACCGCCGATGTGGTGGAGAAATTTCGCGCTGAATGCCCGCGCGTCCACCTGTCGAGCGGCGAGAAGCGCGGCCTCGGGGCGGCCTACAAGCGCGGCATGAGCGTGGCCCTGGAGCAGCTCGGCGCGGATATCGTGGTGCAGATGGATGCGGACTTCTCCCACGATCCGGCCGAGGCGTTGCGGCTGGTGCAGCTGGTTCGCGCGGGCGCCGACGCCGCCATCGGCAGCCGCTATGTGGAGGGCGCGAGCATCGACGCCGGATGGCACATATTCCGCAGATGGCTGTCCACCGGCGGCAACTGGCTCGCCCGTCGCATCGCCGGCATTCGCGGCGTGCGCGACTGCACCGCGGGTTTCCGCGCAATCCGCCGACAGGCTCTCGAAAAAATCGCCCACGGGCAGCTGCCGGTCAACGGCTACGCCTTTCAGATCGCCCTGCTGCACCAACTGGTTTATCACGATCTGCGGGTGGTCGAGCACCCCATCCACTTCAGCGATCGGGCGCACGGCGAAACCAAGCTCGGTTTGTCCGACCTCCTCGAATTCTTCGCCAGCGTGTGGATGCTGCGTTTCCCCAGCGCATGGACATTCACCAAATTCTCCCTGACCGGCCTCAGCGGAATTCTGGTGAACCTGTCCATATTCCTACTGATGATCGAATTCGGCGCGCACAAATACATCGCCTCGCCGATCGCGGTGGAGATTTCGATCCTGTGGAATTTCTTCCTCAACAACCACTGGACCTTCGCCCACCGCCAACTGCTCGGCAACAAACTGGTGCGCGGCGTGCGTTTCAACGCCGTCTCGTTCGGCACGCTGCTGATCAGTTTCGCCGCCTTCATCACACTGTCGGCGCTGTTGCCGAGCTGGTCGCCAGCGATCCACCAGACCATCGCCATCGTGCCCGCCGCGCTCTTCAACTATTTCATCAACTCCTACTGGACCTTCGCCGAGCGCGCCCGAGGCGAAACCGACAACTCGACCCCTTCCCCAACTCGGCTCGAGGGCGCGCGCGAAAGCGGGTCGCGCAGATCATGCTGATTCCGGTCATTCTCGGCGGTGGGGTCGGCGCGCGGCTGTGGCCGCTTTCGCGCAAGTCCTACCCCAAACCGTTCATCCGGCTGGAAGACGGCCGCAGTTTGCTGCAAGGAGCCTTTATGCGCGCCGCTCGGCTGCCGGATGTGTCGGCGATGATGACGGTTACCCGCAGCGAGATTTTTTTCAAGACGCAGGATCACTATCGGGAAATTGAGGAAAAGGGCGATGGCGGAGGCGACATCACCAACCACTTCATACTCGAACCCTTCGGCCGCGGCACCGCGCCCTCGGTGGCTCTGGCCAGTTTGTATTGCGCCGCCGAATTCGGCAAAGACGCGGTGTTGCTGATCCTGCCCGCCGACCACCTGATCAGCCGGCAAACCGCCTTCGCCGAGGCGGTCGCCCAAGCCCGCGAATTCGCCCTGGCCGGCCACATCGCCACCTTCGGCATCCAACCGCGAACGGCGGAAAGCGGATACGGCTACATCGAATGCGACGGCAGCTCGGTCAAGAGATTCGTCGAAAAACCCGAGGCGCAAACGGCGCAAGAATATCTGCGCGCGGGGAATTTCCTGTGGAATTCCGGCATGTTCTGCAGCACCGCCGAAACCATGTTGGCGGAAATGGATAGTTATTGCCCCGACATCGTCGCCGCCGCCAAGACATCCCTCGAACAGGCGCGCAAATCCGACGCGGCGCCCGGCGCGCGCAGCGAAATCGATGCGCACGCATTCGCCGCCATGCCGGAGAATTCCATCGACCGCGCGGTGATGGAGCGCACCGCCAAGGCGGCGGTGGTGGCCTGCGACATCGGCTGGAGCGACCTCGGCAGTTGGGATGCCCTCGGCGGGCGGACGGCGCCGGACTCTCACGGCAATCGTAGCGAGGGCGATGTGATCCTGCACGACAGCCACAACTGTACAGTGATGGCGGAAAAGCGGGTGATCGGCGCGGTCGGGCTGGAAAACCTGTTAATCGTCGATACTCCGGACGCCCTGCTGGTGGCCGATCGGGACAACATGCAGGCGGCCAAGCAGGTGTACGAGGCGCTGGAAAAACGCGGGCACGAGGCGGCGGACTATCATCGCACGGTCGAGCGGCATTGGGGCAGCTACACGGTGCTCGACAGCGGCACCGGCTTCAAGGTCAAGCGCATCGAAGTGCGCGTCGGCGGCCAGCTCAGCCTACAAACCCACGAACACCGCAACGAGCATTGGACCGTGGTGGCGGGCACCGCCACGGTGACCAACGGCGACGACACCTTCACCCTGGGCGCCAATGAATCCACCTACATCGAACGCCGCTGCCGCCATCGCTTGGAGAACCACGCAACGGAGCCGCTGGTGGTGATCGAGGTGCAAACGGGCGATTATCTGGGCGAGGACGACATCGTCCGCTACTGAAGGGGAGCACTGCCGCCGGGGCGCGCGCCAATATCGGTGATTTCCGACAGATCCAGTTCGTTGTCCTCGGCATCCCGATCCTTGGTGCCGTCGTTGCGCGCTCGCCCTACCCCTTCCAGATACACTTCGGTGATATCGCCGGTGATGTATTCGCCATTGAAGCACGAGGCGTCGAATTCGCTAATGGCCGGATTGCAACGCGCCACCGCCTCGATGAGATCGTCCAGCTCCTGATAGAACAGCCGGTCGGCGCCGATGGCGCGGCACACCTCGTCTATGCTGCGGTTGTGGGCGACCAGTTCTGCCGAGGACGGCATGTCGATGCCGTACACGTTGGGGTAGCGCACCGGCGGCGCCGCCGAGGCGAAATACACCTTGCGCGCACCGGCCTCCCGCGCCAACTCGATGATCTTCTGCGAAGTGGTGCCGCGCACGATGGAATCGTCCACCAGCAGCACGTTCTTGTCGTGAAATTCCGAGGCGATGGGGTTGAGTTTCTGCCGCACCGACTGGCGGCGCTCGGCCTGCCCCGGCATGATGAATGTTCGCCCGATATAGCGGTTCTTGATGAAGCCCTCGCGATAGGGCAGTTTCAGCACCCGCCCCATTTCCGCCGCGGCGGTGCGGCTGGTGTCCGGCACCGGTATGACCACATCGATATCGTGATCCGGCCAATGTTGCTTGAGGCGATGCGCCAGATTCTCCCCCATGTTCATGCGCGTGCGGTATACCGGGATGCTGTCGATGATGGAGTCCGGGCGCGCCAGATAGACATATTCGAACAAACACGGCGCGCGCATGGGCGCATCGGCGCAGATGCGGGTGTGCACATTGCCGGCAGTGTCCACGAGAATCGCCTCCCCCGGCTGCACATCGCGCTGCAGAGCGTAGCCGAGCACATCCAGCGCGACGCTTTCCGAGGCGAACAGATGGGCGATTCCGTCTTCGCCGTGCCGGCTGCCGTACACCAGCGGGCGAATTCCGTGGGGATCGCGAAATGCCAAAATGCCGACCCCCACCACCATGACGACCACGGCATATGCGCCGCTACAGCGGGCGTACACCCCGCTGACGGCGTTGAACAGATCTTCGGGCGCGGCGCGCAGGCTCGAGGTGCCGATGGCCTCGCGCAGTTCGTGGGCGAAGATGTTGAGCAGAATTTCCGAATCCGAAGAGGTGTTCAGCTGGCGCAAATCCTGACGGAACAATTCCTCCCGCAGTTGCGCCGCATTGGTCAGATTGCCGTTGTGCCCGAGGGCGATGCCGAACGGCGAGTTGACATAGAAGGGCTGCGCCTCGGCGCGGGAGTCGCAACCGGCGGTGGGATAGCGGGCGTGGCCGAGGCCCATGCTGCCCTTGAGTTGGAGCAGATGGTGGGGGCGAAAGACATCCCGCGCGAGGCCGTTGTCCTTGCGCAGATATACTCGCTTGCCGTCGCAGGTCATGATGCCGGCGGCGTCCTGACCACGGTGTTGCACGATGGTCAATCCCTCGTACAGCGCATGGTTGGCCGCGCCGGGGCCGAGAATTCCGACCACGCCGCACATCAGCCGAGACCGCCGCTGGGTTGGAAATGGGTCGCCTGACTCGGCGGCATGAGCGATCGCAGCAGATCGACCACCGGTGTGAAGTGATCCACCAGCAGGGATCGCTGCCACCACGGTTGAGTCGCCACATCCGTGAATATGGCGATGAGGATCAACGCGGCGACGATGAGCGCGCCGCGCCCCACGCCGAACAACAGTCCGAGGGAGCGATCGACGCCGCCGACTCCGCCGAGGGCCAGCAGGCGGCACAGCAGATTGCCGAGGAAGGAGGCGGTCAGCAACACCGCTACGAAGATGACGGCGAAGGCCACGACCACCCGCACCGGTGCCTGCCCGATGTAGGAGGCGAGATAGATCGCGCCGGATTGCGCATGCATATATGCCGCCCACAGCGCGACGATCCAGGACGCCAGCGACAGCACCTCGCGAACGAAGCCGCGAAACAATCCGATGATCAGGGAAAAGAAAACGATGACGATGATGGCGAGGTCAACCCCGTTCATGGCGGCTCATCCGGTTATCTCGGTGCTTGGTGCTTGGTCGCGCCGTGCCGGCGTGTCTATGGGGACAGGGAGTACGGGCATCAGAGAAACCGACATGGCGCAGCCGGGATGATCTTCGCAAGGCATCTCAGCGAACTTGTTCGGTTACGAATCCCTGCTCGCCGGTGAGAGCGCGCAGGCGCCGATTGACTTCCCCGGCGGCCGCCTCGCTGGCGTAGGGGCCGAGCCAGATGCGCGTGGCCTGCGCCCCCGCAGCGGTTTCGATCTGAGATTCATGGGCGTCGAAATCGCCGTCCGCCAGCCGGGCGAGGGTCGAATCGGCATTCTTCCGGCGGGAAAATATGCCCACTTGCACAATCCAGCCGGCGGCGGAGGCGGCTCCCTCGTCCCGCCCGCCGTTGTCGGGTAACTCGATTTCCTCGACAGTCATCCGCTTCGCCACGCCGCCGTCTCGGTCGGACAACAGCCACGGGATGAGCAGCACGCCCAACGCGACGATGATGACGGCTCCGGTCAAGCGGTGTTTCAGCTCGTATTGCGGCGGCGCGGGTGGGGTACTCTTGGCTTTCACGGGGCTTTCACTGAGCTGTTACGGCAGCATGAATGAACGGTTGCGGCGGGTTCATTCCCCGACATCCGCCGCCCGAACTCGGTCGTGCTCGAAGTGGGCGAGTATATCACCGACCGTGTGGAACGAACCGAACACCACCACCCGCCCCCGTGCCTGCGCCGCGGCCACGGCGGAGCGATAGGCCGCGACTGGGTTGTGGTAGGTAGCCACCCGCGTGCCACCGATGCCGCCGATTCCGCCGACTCCATCGCCCGCCAACTGCCCGCGCAAAACTCCGGCGCTCTGCCCCCTTTCCCCCTCGAGCGTGGCCAGATGCCAGTGGTCGATGACGCCGTTCACGGCGGCGGCGATTTCTCCGGCGCACTTGTCCGCCAGCACGCCCAGCACGGCGTGGGTTTCCCCATGGATTTTCCGCTGGGCGAGAAAGGCCGCGAGGGCTTCCGCCGACTCCCGATTGTGGGCGACATCGAGAACAGTTTCCGGAGCGTCGCCGAATATCTGACAGCGCGCCGTCAGGCGGGTATGAGGCAAACCGTTCACCACATTGGCCGGAGTAACGCCGGTGCGCGCGCAAGTCAGCGCCAGCGCCGCCACCACGCCCCCCAGATTGTTCAGCTGCTGGTCGCCGGGAAGGGGTTGTCGCAACCCCGCCAGCCGCTGCCACCGATCCGCCACCGCCGGATGGCGCGCGTGCCACAGGATGCCGCCGTCGGTCTCCTCGATCCGATAGTCGGCGCCATGTTGCAAGAGTAGGCAGTTGCGCTCGGCGGCGATGCGGGCGATGACCTTCGGCGGGTTGGGGTCGGCGCATACCGCCAGCGCGTTCTCCTTCAATATGCCGGCCTTCTCCGTGGCGATGGCGGCGCGGTTGGAGCCGAGCCAGCGGGCGTGGTCGATGCCGATGGAGGTGATCAGGGCGAGGTCGTTGTCGATCAGATTGACCGCGTCCAGCCGCCCCCCCATGCCCGCCTCGAGGAGGGAAACATCGACTCGCCGCTGCTGGAATAGATACAGCGCGCACAGGGTGCCGAACTCGAAATAGGTCAGCGGGACGCCGTCGCGAACCCGCTCGATTTCGCTGAAGGCGCGGCACAGCGAGGCATCGTCCAGCGCGCGCCCGTCAATCCGCACCCGCTCGTTGTAGCGCACCAGATGCGGCGAGGTGTAACTGCCGATACGCAAGCCGGCGTCGCGCAACACCGCCTCCAGCATGGCCACGCACGAGCCCTTGCCGTTGGTGCCGACGACGGCGATCACCACCCGACTGCGCCGCCCACGCAGGTTCTCCCACACTCGCGCGATTCGATCCAGACGCAGGTCGATGCTGCGCCAATGCTGGACTTGAATGTGCGCGAGCCAATCCGCCAGAGCGTAGCGCGAGAAATCCCGATCCCTCATTGCGGATCAGTCGAGGCGTCCTTCGCTTCCTTTTCGTTTTCGTCCTCATCCTCGTCCTCGTTCCCGCCCCCGTTATAACCGAGATGGCCGAGCAACGAACCGATGGTGTCGCGCAGGGAGCGGCGATCGACGATCATGTCGATGGCACCGTGGGCAAGCAGAAACTCGCTTCGCTGAAAGCCCTCGGGCAGGGTTTGCCGCACGGTTTGCTCGATCACCCGAGGGCCGGCGAAGCCGATCAGCGCATTGGGCTCGCCGATGATGATGTCCCCCAGCATGGCGAGGCTGGCCGACACGCCACCCATGGTCGGATCGGTGAGCACCGAAATGTAGGGGATGGCGAGGGATCTCATGCGGGCGATGGCGGCGCTGGTCTTGGCCATCTGCATGAGGGAAAAGAGCGCCTCCTGCATGCGCGCGCCGCCACTGGCGGAAAAGCATACCAGCGGCTGGCGGTTTTCCACACTGTGGTTGACCGCGCGGACGAAGCGCTCCCCCACCACCGAACCCATGGAGCCCCCCATGAAGCGAAATTCGAACGCCACCGCGGTAAGCGGCGTGCCGTGCAATGTGCCGTGGGCGATCAGCAGCGCCTCCGTGGCGGAACTCGTCTTCTTCGCCTCGCTCAGACGATCGCGGTAACGCTTGCGGTCGCGGAACTTGAGCATGTCGAGCGGCGCCACCTCCTCGGCCAACCACCGCAGGGCGCCCTCGTCGAGGAAAGCCTGCAACCGGCGCTGGGCGCCGAGGCGCATGTGGTGATTGCACTTGGGGCAGACTCGCAGGCCGTGCTCCAACTCCACCGCATAGAGCACCGCGCGACAGGCATCGCATTTTTCCCACAACCCCTCGGGGACGCCGCGCCGCCTCAGGGTGGCACGGGTTTTGATCTTCGGCGGGATTATTTTATCGAACCAATTCATTTAGTTATGAGTATTTCTTAATGTGAATTATTGACTTTTTGACAGAACCGGCGAATCAGCTCCGCGTCCTTGTGGCCATCGCGCTCCACGCCGCTGCTGACATCGACGCCGTAGGGACGCACTTGCGCCAGCGCCTCGGCGATGTTCTCCAAGCGCAGCCCACCGGCCAAAATGAGCGGTGGCAGGTCGGTATCCCCACCGCAACGCACCCGCCCCCAGTCGAAAGTCGCGCCGGTGCCGCCGTACTGTTCGTCCTCGTGGGTGTCCAGCAAAATGCCTCGGGCGGATGAATGACGCCGCGCCGCATCGAGCCAATCCACGCCGGGCGCCATGCGCACCGCCTTGAGATAAGGCCGCCCGAAACCGGTGCAGAAATCGGGCGATTCCTCGCCGTGGAATTGCAGGCAATCCGGCTCGACCTGCTCGACGATCGCGCGGACAAACTCGGCAGTCGGATTCACCATCACCGCCACGGTGGAGACGAACGGCGCCACCGCGCGGCAGATGGCGGCCGCCTGCGCCAATTCGAGATGACGCTTGCTCGGTGGATGGAAGATCAGGCCGATGGCGTCCGCGCCCGCCGCTACCGCCACCCGGGCCGTGTCGGGGTCGGTTACGCCGCAGATCTTGATTCGCGTTCTCATCGACTCTCCCGTGCCGGTTGCGCGGGGGCGGATTTTACCAAAATCGGCAGGGGGCGGGAGTTGGCGGCAGTCGGAAGCGCCGATGGTAGCGGGCACCGACGAAATACAATCCAGCGGCACTCGCCGTCGCCCCGGCACGCCGACGGTCGCCCTGCGCCAACAACTGCCCGGCCCAGGCCGCCGCCTCCCGCCCCTCGCCGATGCGCAGCAAGGTGCCGACGATATTGCGCACCATCTGCTGGAGAAACCCGTCCGCACTGATGTCCACCCACAACCACGCCCCACACTGCTTGATGCGGATGCGCCGAATCCGCCGCACCGGACTTTTCGCCTGACAACCGGCCGCCCGAAACGCGCTGAAATCATGCCGCCCAAGCAACGCCCCAGCCGCCCGCCGCATGGTCGCGATCTGCAACGGAACATGGTGCCAAGCGACCCGCCCATGCAGATAGGCCGGAGGCACGGCGCGGTTCAATATCACATAACGATAACTGCGCTCCAGCGCGCTGAAACGGGCATGAAAGGAATCGCTCACCGGATGCGTCCACAACAACGAAATATCCTCCGGCAACCAAGTATTCACGCCCCGCAACCAAGCACGAGAATCGCGCACGGCACGGGTGTCGAAATGAATGATCTGACCACTGCCGTGCACGCCCGCATCGGTTCGCCCGGCGACCACCACCCGAATTTCCTCATCGGCCACCCGGCTGATGGCGGTTTCCACTCGATCTTGCACGGAAACTGCGTTTTTCTGGTGCTGCCAGCCGGAATAATCGAGGCCACAGTATTCGAGGCAGGCGGCGAATCGTTGGGTTTCGCTCATGGGATGGTTTTGGGAGCGTGTCGGATGGGGCTTCCCGCGCGGCGGGCGGGCGTTACCAATCGGGATGAAGCGCAAAGTACCGGAAAAAGGCGATTCGGTAAACCCCTGCCCTGCCAACGATTCCGACTCGCGGCAAATCTCCCATCGATCACGCGAAGACGGCATTCGGAATCATGCCGCCCATCCAGTGGGCAGGGAAAAAAGTGGCGGCGCCTTGAGGAATTCGCCGCCTTGGTCAACCGGTGCGGGAGTTGGAGGGCGGGCGTCGCTAAGTAGGCCGCCGCCCGCAGATTGTAGTGATCAGAATCTCGCCTCGCCCTTCAACAAGATCGCGTGGTCGGCGTCCGCGCTTTCATTTTCGCGGCGCTCCCCACTCAGGCGCAGGGTGAATGAGCCGCCGGAGGCCCAATCCAGTCCCAGGCGATAGCGCTTGCCGTCGCCTTCCAGATTCAAGCCGCTCCACGGGGTCAGCAGGCCGTCTCGCCCGCCGGGCGCCGACAACCCGTAGCCCATGCGCATTTCCAGCCGTCCGCTCGCATCGTGGGCGGCGGGAATGGCGTCTCCGCGCAGGCCGTTCGACCAGATTCGGCCGCCATCGCCCACGCCAGTTCCGCCGTTGCCGTAGCCGGGACTCATTACGAAGGACAAACCCTGCCCATCGGCACCGGGCGACAAGCGCACCATGCCCTGTATGCCCCATTCCTCATAGTCGCTTCGGCCAAACAAGCCGTGCGCCGATACCGACGCGCTCACGCCGCTTTCCGCATTGTCGTATCTCACACTGCCGCCGATTTCCGCGCCGCTGCCGATGTTGCCGTCTCCGCCGTCTTGGCGCACGCCGAGGGATAGGGACGGCACAACTACCCGCTGCCCGCCGCCCGCTAAACTGCGCGTGCGGCTGGCCGCCAGCGCGATGCGCGCGAGGTCGGTTTTTACCGACAGCGAATCGACTTCGGCGCTCCTGTCCACATCCATCTGCGTGCGCGTGAATTCGCCCTTGAGATGCACGCGGGTATCGTTGCGCGACCACAGCACGCCACTGCCGCCGACGCCCAGCGTGGCCATGCTCAGATCGTTGGAGGTGGCTTGGTCGCTATCCGGAGTTACCACCACCTCGCCGCTGCCGTAGCCGAAGGTGGCCCACCAGTCGAACTGCTCAATGTGGCCGCTGAGATAGGGATGCAGGGAAATCACATCCACCTCGTAATCGCCTGTGCTGCTCGCGCCGCCGCTTCCGCTTTCGTATTCAAACTCGCCATCGCTCCACGATAACGCCATGCCGACCAACAAGTTGTCGCGCACTTTGGCGTCCACGCCGAGTTGCGCGCCGTACAAACTACCGTCGAACTCGAGGTCGCCGTCCTCGCCGGACAGGCTGCGGTATTCGCCGCTACCCCACACGGAGGCCGAACGAACCGCCCCGCCGCCGCCATCGCTGCCATTCAATGGCAGGACGAAATCGGAGCCATTCAACAGGTCGCGTAAGGGGCGGTTGTCGTTGATCAGGCTCGGCGCGTGAGTTTGCAAGACGCCCGCTAGGGAACTCTGGCCGGCGAGATTGGCCGAGGCGGTGGGGGCGGCGCGCCACGCCTGCTCTACCCGCGCCGAGATGGCACCGTTTACCCGAGCGGCCACTTCGCGCGCCACTTCGGGCAGGGCGGTGCGATGCAACTGCTCATCCACGCCGGCGTGCGTTACCGTTACCGTCAGCGTATAGGTCTGTGTCGAGGAGTTGTTCGAGGCGGTTACCACGACGAGGATGGTGGTGTTGGCGTCGTCCGTATTCAGCAGGATGGCCTCGCTTTCCGCACCGGTGGCCACCGTCGCCAGATTGTCGGGCGTGGTGCCCACTTGAACGGTTGCGGCGCTGTCGGTTGCGGTCGGCGTCAGTTTTACCTGAGTTACATCTCGATCTACCGAGGCCATGTAGGTGAGTTGTTGCGTGGAGAACGAGGGGGTGAGGGCGATCGGAGAAAAGTTGTTTTCGTCCGTGCTACCATTCACCGTCAGTTGGTCAAGAGACGAGGACGGATCGACGCGCGTTACGGTTACCGTGTAGGTCTGTTTCGAGAACTCGTCCTCGGCGGTTACCACGGCGAGGATGGTGTTGGCGCCGTAGGTGAGCGTGTAGGCCGCACTTTCCGCACCGGCGGCCACCGCCGCCAGATTAGTCGGGCTGGTGCCCATTTGAACAGTTGCGTCGTTGTGGGTTGTGGTGGGCGTAAATTTTACATGCGTTACATTGCTGGCTACCGAGGCCGAGTAGGCGAGTTGTTCCGCAGAGAAGGAGGGAGTCAGCGCGAGGGGGGCGGAAAAGTTGCTTCCGTCCGTGCTGCCATTGCCGCTAAGTGCGCTCAGAGTGGTATCGGTGGATGCGGCTACCTCCAAGCGTATGCCGATTTCGGCACCAGTGCCCCATACTGGAGCGGATCCGCCCCAGTAAATCCTGTGTCTGCTCGTTCCAAACGTGACACCCGACTTGGCGAATGATTTTACGTCTCTCGTAGAATAGTCGCCAACCCGCAACACATAATCCGATGTACGCAGGGTGCTGTCGGCTGGCAAGGCGCCGCTACCGTCTACCCATAGCTGAAGTGTATTCCCAGTAACACCTGTAAGAACTGAGTAAAACAGAACGTTGACAGTGTAATCCGTGCCACCGAGTGTGAAATCATCGTCCGTGAGCGCAGTGGAGCAGGCGTTCACGCCAGTGGTAATGTTGCTGCATCCCCGAAATGCGGTGTTGGTGGGATGATCATCCACCGTCAATGTCGATTCCCATACCGCCCGAAAGCCCGCTCTGGGCGATACGGGTTGCGGACACGCCGGGCCGCCGTCACTGGCAGGAATATCTATAAAAACATCGGCAGAGGGGGTGACGCTTCCACCTTGAACTGTAGCGCTGGCGCTGAACTTAAGTCTGATTTTTTCTGCAAATTCGCAAATGTTGTCATCCACAACTTCTATCGAAAAGTTGAAGGTTTGTGATTGGTTTGCCGGGACGGATGTATTCGAATAAGTGAGAACAATCGTACTCAGAGGATTGCCGTTCGCATCGACAATCGAGTAATCACTGCGCGATGCCGTCTGGTCGCCGAAAATGCCGAAGCGAAGCGTAATGGTTTGATCCACGCTGACTTGGCTCAGAGTGCCGGTGTAGGTTTGGGTTTCGCCCTCCATTTTTGTCTGCGTCGAACCAGGCGTAACGCTAAGTGTCGCCTGCGAATGCGCCAGCCCCGCCGCCAGCAGGGCAAAGGCGCCGAACAACAGCGCGGGGAGACGAACGAGGTGGCGCGAACGGGGGAGAGCGGAATGCGATCTATGCGGGAGCAGCGTGCTTCCCGCCGAGTCAGATCTCAGTAGAGAAGGGGGGGGGGGGGGGGGGGGGGGGTATTCGTATTCATATTCACGCTGGCGGATTGGCGGTAGCTATTCATGATCGGGTTCCTCATTGGGATGGTGAAATTGACATTCGCTTGACTTGCCGGTGTGTTTCCAGAGGGTATTGTAGGCTATTTGCGGCGCGTGTCAACCCCTTGTACGATGCCAATACATTCTGGACTCCGGATGGTTTTCCGCGAGGAACTGCACGGGGGAGCGGAATTGCAGTGAGGCGTGGGGGCGGCGGGTGTTGTATTTTTCTAGGTAATCCAACAGGCGCTGGTTGAAAGCAACGCGGTCGGTGAGTAGCAGGTCTTCCTCGTAATCCACGAAATCCTCCTGAATGGTGCGGTTGAAGCGTTCCACGATGGCGTTCATTTTAGGCGATCTCGGATAGGTGTATGCGTGCGTCCAGCCCCTTTCTTTCGCAAACTGGTCGAACGCCCCGGCGAACTCCGAGCCGTTGTCGGTCAGGACGTTCTCAATGGGAAACGGAAACATCGCTTCGACCAATTCGGCGAATCGGGCGGCGTTTTTACTCGATGCGCTTTCGGGGCAGATGGCCACAGACAAGCGGGTGGCGTGGTCGATGGCAACGATCAGGTATCGCCGCACGCCATCTATGTGCCGCACAATGGTGTCGAAGGCAACGCAACGGCCGGGGATGGTGGTGCGCCGGATGGCGCGGCTAAGTCGTTGTTTTATCTGGCGTGTGAATGCTTTGAGCCGGCCGTAGCGGGTGATATTCGCCGGAGCGATGCGCAGTCGATCCGGCTGGTCGGCGATGATGCGTCCGAGGGTGCGAGCGCTTGGGCATTTCATCCTGTTTTCCGCGCACCACTTAGCCAGATGCACGCGCAGGGCTTCTCCGGCGATATTGGGAAACTCGCGGCGCAACTTTCGCATTTGCTCAATCAGGGCGCGCGGATAATTGCGCCGCCGCACGCGAAGCGGCTTGGTAGTGCGATTGGTGAGCGCCGCCACGCCGCCCTGCTGATACGCCTTGCGCCACGCATACAGCGTGCTGCGACTGACCTGAAAGGCCGTCATAGTTGCGTGAATGTCGTGTTCGCGCCATACTTCGAGGGCGCGGAGTTTGACTTCGGTCGACTGGCTCATGTGTGCCTCCTTCATTCCCAAAGAAGCAACATGATACATCCCGCGCACGCGGAAGCCGACACGCTGAATCAGCATGTCGGCTTCCCTTTTTCCGACAGCCAAAAGTCCAGAATGTTTCTGGCATTATGCACCCCTTTTTGCCCCGCTCAATGCAATCCGGCGAATTCCTCCGGCAGCACCGAGAGCATGGCGGCAGTTGAACGGGTTCGTCCTCGCGGGGGAATGATAACCGATTTACCGCCCGCGAACGGCCTTGCCGCGCGTCCGTCCAATGGCGTTGGCGTGGAAAAAAAGGCGGCGGCGCCTTGAGGAAATCGCCACCGCCTTGGGCAACCGGTGCGGAACTTGGTTGGCGGGCGCCGCTAAGTCGTCCGCCGCCCGCCGCCCGCCGTCCGTAGCCTGTAACGCTCAGAAAATCAGAAACGCGCCTCGCCCTTCAATACAACTGCATGGTCGGCGTCCGCGCGCTCGTTCCCATGCTCGCGGCGTTCTCCGTGCAGGCGCAGGGTGAACGGGAACGGCCCGCCGGAGGCCCAATCCAACCCCAGACGATACAGTTTGCCGTTTTCGTGCATGGTCAAGCCGCTCCACGGAGTCAGCAGGCCGGTTCGTTGGCCAGGGGTGGATAGGCCGTAGCCCATACGCATTTCCAATCGTCCGCTTGGGTCGTGAGTGGTCGGGGTGGTTTCGTGCAAGCCGTTCGACCAGATTTGGCCGGTGTTGCCGTCCCCGCCGTGATTGCCGTAGCCGGGGCTCATTTCGAAGGACAGGCCGTGACCGCCTGCGCTGGGGGATAGGCGTAGAGTCCCCTGTATGCCCCATTCCTCGTAGTCGCTTCTGCCGAGCAGGGTGTGCACCGAGGTTTCCGCGTTCCAGCCGGTTTTCGGGTTGGCGTAGCGCATGGTGCCGTGGAATTCCGCGCCGGTGCTGGTGTTGCCGTCTACGCCGTCTCCGCCGTCGTGGCGTAGGCCGAGGGAAATGGATGGCGATAGGTGGCCGCCGTTATGCAAGGGGCGGGTGCTACTCGCCTCGGCGGCAAATCGAATCAGGGTGGTTGACACGTCCACGGCGGCAACTTGGGCGCTTCTGTCCACCGACAAATCGGCGCGCGTGATTTCCCCCTTGAGGCGCATATTGGCATCATCGCGCGACCACAGCAGGCCACTGCCGCCCAAACTCACGGATTGCAGGGTTACATCGTTGGCGGAAGATTCGCCTTCATCCGGAGTAATTTCCGCTTCGCCCGTGCCGTAGCCGACGGTGCCCCACCAATCCATCTGCGCGGAACGCCAGCTGAGGTAGGGGTGGATGGCGAGTAAGTCGATTTCGTAGTCGCCCTGACTGGTTCGGCCACTGCCGCTATCCTCGTATTCCAACTCACCCTGACTCCACGACAGCGCCACCCCGGCCAGCAGGTTGTCGCGCACTTTGGAATCCACACCGATTTGTGCGCCGTACAAACTGCCTTCGAATTCCACGCCGTCATTATCACCGGAGAAATTGCGGTATTCGCCGCTACCCCACAGGGAGGTATTGCGCAGGCCGCCGCCCTCTTCTCTGGTGTGGAACGGCAGGACGAAATCGGAGCCGTCGAGCAGGTCGCGCATCGGGCGACCGTCGTTGACCAAGCCCGGCGCATGGCTTTGCAAGGCACCCGCCAGCGTGCTCTGGCCGCCGAGATTGGCCGAGGCACCGTTCCCGCCGCCGCGCCATACCGCCCCCACCCGCGCCGAAATCGCGCCGGTTACCCGACCGGCCACGGCGCGCGCCACTTCGGGGAGAACCGCCTCGTGCAAGCGCTCCATCCGCGCCGCCGTGAAGGTGATTTCGAAGTCCTGCGTAGTGGAAAACGACAGGGTGCCGGTGGTAACGCTTGCCGTGAGGATGATGGAGCGATCGACTCGGGCGTTCGGCGACGCCGTGATTGTGAATTCGCCGCTGAGTTGGCTACCTTTGATTGTGATGGTATCGGTATCCACATCGTAGTCGGCATCGGCGCCACTGCCGCGAACCGCATCGCCGTTGAAGGTGAAGGTTACCGTGGCACCGCTACTCAGCGCCGGGGCGTCCAGTGTCGCCGTTATGGTTGACATCCGGCTCTGCGGAATTTCCTGCGGATTCGCCGACAATTCCAGCGCACTCGGCGCCTCCCTTCGCGTGACCGTTACCGTGTAGGTGCGAATGGTAATCGTGTCCTCGGCCGTTACCTTTACATTGATGCGGTTTTCGCCCTCGGCGAGGGCGATGGCGGCACTTGCAGTGCCGTCGACGACCGACTGCAGGCTACTGCTCAGGCCCGCCTCGATGGTCGCCCTGCCGCTGTCGGACACCGTTGGCGTTACCATGATGTGAGTCAGGTCGTTGGGCACTTCGGCGCGATATGCGAGGGTGTTGCCGGAGAAGGCCGGGGCGAAGTCCAGCGCCGTATAGGTACCGGCGGCGCTGGTTGCGCCACTCACCGCCAACTCGCGCAGGCCGGCATCGGTGGACGGCGGGGTGTCGTCGTCGTTGATGTTTATCGTCACCGAGCCGGAATTGCCCGCCGCCAAGCCCGCGGGCAGCGGCGAGCCCAGCGTTACGATGATGGTCTCGTCATCGGCATCCACGTCCTGATTGGTGTTGATAGTGGATTGGGCGGAGGTGTTGCCGGCGAAGATGTCGAAACTGGTGAGTGCCGTGGCGTAATCCTCGGGCTCCGCCGTGCCCGCCGTTACCGTCGCCGGAATGGAGACGTCGGTTGCCAGCGCCGAAGACAACGTCGCCGTAACCGTTACTGACTGACCCTCCGCCACCGGATTCGGCGTGGCCGTCAGCGTTACCTCGACTGGAGCCACCTCGGAAATGCGAACCACGGTGCCGATCTTGGTGACGATGGTCGATACTTCGGTTGGCGTAGTTTCTATGGTGGAGTGGAGAACAACGTCGTCGATGTCGATGACGATGGTTTCTTCCGACTCGACGCGCGCATCGGACAGAGCCGCCAGAAAGTTCGTGCCGATCCTTGCTCCCTGCTCGATGTCGATGTAGGTTCTGTCTCCCGCGAACCGGTAATCGCGCGTCGCCGACAGCGCGGATGCGGTGCCACTCTCCGTCAGATACACCCGATACTTGGCAAGCGCCGCCTTGTCGAGCGAGACGGTAACCGTGGCCGCCTCCCCTTCCGCCACCGGATTCGGCGAGACCGACAGCGCCACGGCTATCGGGGTGGTCGAGGCCGTGGCTGTCGGGCAAGTGCTGCCGATGCTCAGCTGCACCTGATCGCCGGGCGACCAGGAGAGGCCGGAGTTGCTCTTTTGCAAGTCATTGCTCGAAACCTTGGTGACGGCGGTTGAGCCGACGCAGAAGTTGAGGGCTTGGAGCGCGGCGTTCGGTTGTGCGCTCAATAACGTATGGAAATAACCAGTGGGAGAGACTAAAGTTTGGGTTATCTGGTAAGTCGCGCCGCCGACGGTAAACTCGTCTTCCGACAGCGTCGCGGAAGTCGAACATTTCTCCGACGCTCCGGCTGTGTTGTGTATCACATTGACGCAACCATTATCAATGGACTCGGTTATATCCTTCACGTTCAAGGTTGCTGCCCAGACAGTGCCGGCGGGTTTGCTCGTTGGCGTACCCAACGCGAACGCCCATGCGCCGGCGACGCCGGCATTCACCGCCCGCACTCGAATCCGGTGAACTCCGCCGATCAGTTCGGGTATCGCCTGCGAGGCCGAAGTGTCGCCGACGGCGCGGGAAGCGACCACCCAGCCCGCCGCCGCATCCGTGCCCACGGCGGCGTCATTGGCGACATCAGTCGAGGAGGTGTAGTGCACATCGTAGTCCGTTACCGTGCCGGTCGGCGCCGTCCAAGTCAGAGTCAGGGCGTCGAAGCCGGTCACAGCGGCGGCCACGGCGGTGGGCGCGGCCGGAGGCGTTACCGCCCCGACCTGCGAGCCGTTGACGCGAATCATAAGCGGCGACGTGGTCTGAGCTGTCCAAGTTCCGCTAGCCAACGTGACCGAATTGATTTCAAATGGATTGTTGGCGATGCTCCAGCCTGCCGCGCCTCCGGAGTCCTCGGCGGCCGAAGTCGGCAGTAGCAGAAGGATTTGATCAGCGCCGTTGTACAGAACCAGATGGTACGAGGTATTCGCTGCGAGCCGAGTGCCCGTTGGCGCCGTCCAGGCGGCCAGAACATTGCCAGGCGAACTGCTCACAGGCGGCTTCAGGCTGGCCAGTTTTGCATTCGGCGCGCCGGCGCTAGTCGATGACCACAGCTCCGCCTTGAGACTAGTAAGCAAATGGCCAACGCCAACTGTACCCACATTCCGTATCCGCACATCAATGCCGGAGAGTATGTAGCCCTGAGCAAAGCTTCCGGTGGTGAACCCCTGAGCGTACGAATCGCGTACTGTTCGGAAGCTAGTCCCAGTAGCAATCGATTGCCCGATGTTGCTCACCAGCGTGGCGGCGGCGGCCGGCGCGGCGGCGAATGGGTTGAGCGCACCAAGCAACAACGCGGAGAGAAGGGCGAGACGGTTGCGTGCGAAGATTGGGCGGAAAACCTTCCGGCGGGAGGGGGAGGCGGCGTTCATCGCGCCTCCCGTGGGGTCAGTCCCTCGTGTAAGGGGGGGGGGGGGGGGGGGGGGGGTTATGTTCACATCCACGCCGACGGCGGGGGCGGGTTGGGCGGACCGGGTGTTCAATCTACGGGTATTCATAATCGTATTCTCCGAGGTTGGTTGCGGTTGAACGGTTAGGCGATTTGCCAATGAATCCGAATTGACGGGGGCGGATTATAACCCATTCGCGCCGCTTGGCAAGACTGTCGGCGATACAAATCCCTCGATTATTCACCTAGCGGACTTCGCGGGATTGCGCGGGCGGCGGGTGGGCAACGAAATCTCGCAATCCATTGACACGGCGCCTCGGCGCAATCACAATATGCGGTTTCATCTACCGAGCCGAAACCATTCCACGCCAGCGCAAATCGAGCCGATCCCGTCCGAGTTGTCGGCATTGGGTTGGAGTGCGAATCGAGTTTTGAATCCATCCAGTTGATTTTCATGCAATTTTGGGGTGTAGCCAAGTGGCCCAAGGCACCGGATTTTGATTCCGGCATTCGGAGGTTCGAATCCTCCCACCCCAGCCAGCAGCACTGAGGAGAGGCGGCGTGTCACCCGACAATTTGGTGGTATTCAGCGGGAATGCCAATCCCCAACTGGCCAGCGAGATCGTGCAATGCCTCGGCATCCCGCTGGGGCGGGCGCTGGTGGACAAGTTCAGCGACGGCGAGATCAATGTGGAGGTGATGGAGAATGTGCGCGGTCAGGATGTCTTCGTGGTGCAGCCGACCTGCGCGCCGAGCAACGACAATCTGATGGAGTTGCTGGTGCTGATGGACGCCATCAAGCGCTCCTCGGCGGGGCGGATCACGGCGGTGGTGCCGTATTTCGGCTATGCTCGGCAGGATCGCCGACCACGCACCGCGCGGGTGGCGATTGCGGCCAAACTGGCGGCCTCGATGATCAACATCGCCGGCGCCGACCGCGTGCTGACCATCGACCTGCACGCCGACCAGATTCAGGGTTTCTTCGATATTCCGACCGACAACATTTACGCCTCGCCGGTGTTGATGAGCGAATTGTGGCGCAAGCAGCTGCCCAATCCGGTGGTGGTTTCGCCGGATGTGGGCGGCGTGGTGCGCGCCCGCGCTCTGGCCAAGCAGCTGGAAACCGAGCTGGCGATCATCGACAAGCGCCGCCCGCGCACCAACGAGGCCAAGGTGATGCACATCATCGGCGAAGTGGCGGGGCGTTCGTGCATTCTGATCGACGATATGGTGGACACCGCCAACACCCTGTGCGAGGCCGCCGCCGCGCTGAAACGACACGGCGCGGTCAAGGTGCTGGCCTGCTGCACCCACCCGGTGCTGTCCGGCGAGGCGACCACGCGCATCGCCAATTCGCAGCTGGACGAGCTGCTGGTAACCAATTCCATCCCGCTGCGCCGGGATGCTCTGGCCTGCCCGATGATCAAGCAGTCGAGCGTGGCCGAATTGCTGGCCGAATCGATCCGCCGCATCGCGACGGGGGATTCCATCAGCAGCCTTTTCGTCGATTGACGCAACCTACAACCTGCAATGAGGACTGAAAAATGAGCGACCAATTCGAACTGACCGCCCGCATCCGCGCCCGTTCCGGCACCGCACTGGTGCGCCGACTGCGGCGCGAGGGCGATGTACCGGCGGTATTGTACGGCGGCGGCAAGGAAAATCTGAGCATCGCCATCAAGCACGATGTACTGTTCCACAGCCTCGAGAAGGAGGAATTCCACTCGGCCATCATCATCATCAACACCGACGGCAACCGCGAGCAGGCGATCCTGCGGGATGTGGTGCGCCACCCCCATCGGGCCGCCATCCTGCACGCGGATTTCCAGCGCGTGGACGAGGACAAGGTGCTCACCATGACCCTGCCCATCCATTTCATCGGCGAGCAGGATTGCGTCGGCGTGAAAACCACCGGCGGCATCATTTCCCACCTGATGACCGAGGTGGAGATTTCCTGCCTACCGGCGGATTTGCCGGAGTCCCTGCAGCTGGATGTATCGGCTCTCGACCTCAACGAATCCCTTCACCTTTCCGACATCGAACTGCCCGAAGGCGTGCACATTACCACCTTGATGCACGACGAAAACAACGAGCACGACCACGCCGTGGTGGCCATATTGCCGCCGAAGGTGAGCGCCGTGGAGGAGGAGACGGTGGAATCCGCCGACGCCGAGAAAGAGGACGCGACCACGCCCGAAGGGGATGACGAGGCCGGCTAGGCGCGCTAGGAGCGAGGTCGATGGCGGCCCGCATTCATCCACGCCCACGGCGCACGCGGGCATCGCCCTGATCGCCGGTCTGGGCAATCCCGGCAAGCGCTATGCCGCCACCCGGCACAACGCCGGATTCCAATTCATCGAGCGCCTGCAGCACCAAGCGGGCTTTCGTCTCGCCGGCGAAAAGAGATTCCGCGCCGAGGTCGGCGGCGTCGTCCTCAACGGCCGCCGGGTGCGCGTCATGGCGCCGGATACCTTCATGAATCTGAGCGGGCAGGCGGTCGCCTCGCTGGCCGCCTTCTACCGCATTCCCCCTGAGCAAATTCTGGTGGTGCACGACGATCTCGATCTCGCGCCCGGATGCGCGCGCCTCAAATTGTCCGGCGGCCACGGCGGCCACAACGGACTGCGCGACATCGTCAAGCGCCTCGGCAGCGGGGATTTCCCCCGCCTGCGCCTCGGCATCGGCCATCCCGGCGCGAGGCGAGGGCGAGATGTTTCCGCATTCGTGCTGGCACCCCCGCGCGCCGATGAACTACTGCAGATGGAGGAGGCGATGGCGCGGGCGCTCGAGGTGCTCGATCAGGTGGTTGTCGGCGATTTCGCCGGAGCGATGAATCGGCTGCACGGCGAGCCCGGCGGCGGAGCCGAATCCACGGAGTCGAATCGTGGGATTTAAATGCGGCATAGTCGGCCTGCCCAATGTGGGCAAATCCACCCTGTTCAATTTGCTCACCAACTCGCGCGCCGCGGCGGCGGCCAACTATCCCTTTTGCACCATCGACCCCAATGTGGGCATGGTCGAGGTGCCCGATCCGCGACTGGCGCGGCTGGCGGAGATGGTCAAGCCGCAAAAGGTCATACCCGCCGCCGTGGAATTCGTCGATATCGCCGGTCTGGTGGCCGGGGCGTCTCGCGGGGAGGGCTTGGGCAATAGATTTTTGGCGCATATCCGCGAGGTGGACGCCATCGTTCATGTAGTGCGGGCATTCGAGGACGGCAGCGGCGGCGCCGTTACCCACATACCGGGGGTGGTCGACCCGGCCGCCGACATCGAAACCATCAGCACAGAATTACTCCTGGCGGATATGGAAACCGCGGAAAAGGCGGTACGCCGCGCCGCCAAGAACAGCAAGAGCGGAGACGAACGCGAGATCGCCCTGCGCGACCTGCTCGAGGCGGTGCAACGACACTTGGAGCAGGGCCACGCCGCGCGCACGCTGGGATTGGACGAACAGCAGTTGCGGCAGCTGAAACCCCTCGGCCTGCTCAGCGCGAAACCGACCCTGTATGTGGCCAATATCGGCGAAGACGGGCTGGCCGACAATCCATATGTAGGCGCGATCAAGGAAATCGCCGCCGGAGAGGATGCCGAGATGGTGGCCATCTGCGCGACCGTGGAGTCGGAGTTGGCCGAACTGGATGAAGACGAGCGGCATCTGTTCCTCGAGGAGATGGGACTGCGGGAGGCGGGGCTGGATCGCCTGATTCGCGCCGGTTATGCCCTGCTGGGGCTGCACACCTATTTCACCGCCGGCTCCAAGGAAACGCGCGCTTGGACCATACCCGTCGGCGCGCGCGCGCCCGAAGCCGCCGGCGTGATACACAGCGATTTCGAGAAGGGATTCATCCGCGCCGAAACCATCGCCTATGCGGACTACATCCACTACCACGGCGAGCAGGGCGCGCGGGAAGCGGGCCGTTTGCGCCTCGAAGGCAGGGATTATGTGGTGCGCGACGGCGATGTGATGCACTTCCGCTTCAACCTGTGAGCGCCGCCGCCGCCATGCCGTCGCCGCCGCTGCCGCCATTGAACCGCCGACAGCTCGAACAGGCGCTGGACGAATATCTCGACCCGGTGTTGTCCAGCCGACGCACCGCGCAGGAACCCGCAAACGGGCTCGCCGCCCTGCCTCGCGCGCAACAGGATTTCGCCCTCCACTGGGTCGATGTCATCGCCAAATCGAACGCCGAAATGGCCTATCAATTCGCCAGTTATGTACCCGAGGCATTGGCCACGATGGGTGCCGAAGGCACGCGCGCTTGGCTGCTGCGGGCGATGGATGTGTACGACAAGGCCGGGCTGTATCCCGGCAGCGCCGCCTTCGCCCGCCTAGACGAATTCGTCCGCGAGCACCGACTGGACGGCATTTCGGTATCCCTCGACGAGGTGCGCCCGGTGCTGGAGCGATTTCTGCGCGGGTTGTCGGGGCGAAGTCTGGCAGTCGAGGCCGGCGAGAAAATTTACACCGACACCGAGACGATCTACCTGCCGGCGCGCATCAGCCGCTTCGCCGAGCGCGAGAAAAACTATCGGTTGTACAAGGCGATGGCGGTTCACCTGTGGGCGCAATCCCGCTTCGGCACATTCCGCCGGGCAACCCCCGATGCGCCGCATCTGAGCGAATGGCCGGCGCGATTCGACTCCGGAGAGCGCGCCCTCGAACTGTTCAACCTACTGGAAACAATCCGCCTAACCGCCTGTATCAAAAGGGAATTGCCCGGCCTGTTTCGCGAGATAAATGCCCTCGACCGGATGGCGCACCCGCAGGACGAAATGTGGCGGCAGGCCATCGATCGACTGGAAGACGCGCACGCTGATGTGTCGGATACGCTGGAAGCCGCCGCCGCGCTCTACCCCCTGCCAACACCGTGGCCGAATGCCCCGTTGTATCAGGGCGAGCTCGACCTCGAGGCGGCCCGGCTGGTCATCGAGCGTCGTCTCGCCCGAGGCAAACACCGATTGCAGCGGATACTCGGCGAGCTGCGCGCCAATGCAGATGCGAATGCGGAGACGGCGGACTGGGAAGAAGGAGACGCACAATCCGCCGACAAGCCCGGCGCAATCGACCCGAACGCCCAGCGGGACGATGGCGAGGCGACCATCGTAATCGATGAGGATATCGATGGCGAGTCCCTGGCGTTGCCGCCGGAGGTGGGCAAGCTGCTCAATTCGTTGCGGCAGGATTTGCGCCAGTTGCCACCGGACTGGCTGGTTGCCGCCGGAGACGGCGCCTATCCCGCCGGAGACGATGGCCGCAATGCCCAAGAGGAGGCGGATGCGCGCGAGGCAGGCGCCTTGCGCTATGACGAGTGGGACTTTCGCCGGCAGAGTTATCGCAAGAAATGGTGCGTTCTACGGGAATCGGCCAGCCATCCGGTGCACGATGATTTCGCCGCCCGGACGCTGGCGAAACACCGCCATCTGGTGGCCGAAATTCGGCGGCATTTCGAAGCCCTGCGCGATCAGGACAAACTGCTCAAGGCGCAACCCGGCGGCGACGACATCGATCTCGATGCGCTAGTCACGGCCTGCGCCGACGCCCGCACCGGCGTCGAGATGAGCGAGCGGCTGTTCACCCGAATGCACAAGGTCGAACGCGATCTGGCGGTGGTGTTCATGGTGGATGTGAGCGGCTCCACCAAGGGATGGATCAACGAGGCCGAGCGGGAGAGTCTGCTGCTGCTGTGCGAGGCTCTCGAGGTTCTGGGGGATCGGTATGCCATCTACGGGTTTTCCGGCATGACGCGCAATCGCTGCGAAATCTATCGGGTAAAAACCTTCGAGCAGCCCTACGATCGGGAAACGCGCGCGCGCATCAGCGGGCTGCGGCCGCAGGACTATACCCGCATGGGCGCAGCCATCCGCCATCTGAGCAAAATCCTCGCACGCGCGCAGGCGCGCACCCGCGTTCTGATCACCCTTTCCGACGGCAAGCCGGACGACTACGACGGCTATCGCGGCGACTACGGCATCGAAGACACCCGCCGCGCCCTGCTGGAAGCCCGCCATGCCGGCATCCATCCATTTTGCATCACCATCGACACCGAGGCTGGCTGCTACCTGCCGCACATGTACGGGCCGGCCGGCTATGCGGTGGTGGACGCGGTCGGGAAATTGCCCCTCAAGGTCGCCGACATTTACCGCAAATTGACCACCTGAGAGAGCGGCGGCGAGGCAAAAGAGAGTACCATTGCGAGGATGAAATACACAGGACAAACCACTTTCGACCACGCTAGCGACGGCAATGGCGGCGACCGCATCGGCGTGCTGCTGGCCAATCTCGGCACTCCGGACTCGTGTCAGCGCGGCGATGTGCGTCGTTATCTTCGAGAATTCCTGTGGGATCCGCGAGTGGTGGAGGCGCCGCGCGCGCTGTGGTGGTTGCTGCTGAATCTGGTCATACTCACCGTCCGCCCGGGGAAATCGGCGGCGGCCTATCGCAAGGTGTGGGGCGAAGACGGCTCGCCGTTGCTGGCGGTTTGCCGTAAGCAACAACGCGCGTTGCAGCAAAAATTGAATGGGGATTCCCTGAATTCCATTGCGGTTGAAGTAGGCATGCGCTACGGCAACCCTTCCATCGCCGCCGCCGTGGAACGCCTGACCGCCGCCGGTGTGCGCAAATTGCTGGTGTTGCCGCTATACCCCCAATACTGTGCGGTAACCACCGCCGCGACCTTCGATGGGGTATGCGCGGCGTTGTCTCGTCAGCGGTGGATTCCGGCGATGCGCCTGATCGATCACTACCACGATAATCCGGCCTATATCGCGGCATTGGCCGATAGCGTGCGCGACTATCGCAAAACCCACGGCGGTAGCGATTTCCTGCTGATGTCCTTTCACGGAATTCCTCAGGCGTATTTCGAGGCCGGCGACCCCTATCACTGCGAATGCCACAAAACGGCGCGGCTGTTGGCCGAACACCTCGGCCTCGGCGAGCACGAATGGCAGGTGAGCTTTCAATCGCGTTTCGGGCGCAAGCCGTGGTTGCAACCCTATACCGACCAAACCCTGACCAAGTTGGCGCAAACCGGCGTCTCCGATGTGCAGGTCATCTGCCCGGGATTCAGCGCCGACTGCTTGGAGACGCTGGAGGAGATGGCCATGGAAAATCGCGAGGTGTTCATGCACGCGGGCGGCGAGAGATACGGCTATATCCCCTGCTTGAACGATCAGGACGCGCACATCGAAATGCTGCGCGGCCTCATCCTCGACAACACCCGCGACTGGCGAGAACGCGCCCGCGCACGCGACCTCCACGCTCGCAAGCAACGCGCGCTGGCGATGGGCGCTGAAACCTGAACGAACATGAACGCCGCCGACAAAATCGGCCGCCACTTGAAGGCGCTGTTGTTGGTCGCCCACGGCAGCCGCCGGGCATTGTCCAATGCGGAAACCGGCGCCTTGACCTCGCACATTCGCGAGTTGGAATCGCCGTTCGATCTGGTGGAGCACGCCTTCCTCGAAATGGCCGAGCCGACCATCGGGCAGGTCGGCGAAAAACTGATCGCCGCCGGTGCCGGAGAAATCGTGGTGATGCCCTGTTTCATGGCCACGGGCCGCCATGTAGCCGAGGATATTCCCGAGGAGGTGGCGCAGTTGCAGGCGCGCCATCCGAACCTACCCATTCGTCTGGCACCCCACCTCGGCGCCGCCACCGGATTGGCGGATTTGATTTTAGGGCATTTGCAAGATAACCGAAAATAGCATGATTTTCGGCGAAGATAAACGAAAATAAGCGAAGATAGCAACAAGAAACGATTTGAGCGCGCGCTCACTCATCCACGATCTGGTAAAAAGTCTCCCCCTGCCTGATCAAACCGAACTGGGAGCGCGCCAACGTTTCCACGGTCTCGCCGCCTTCCTTGAGGTCGATCACTTCGGCGACGAGTTGTTCATTGCCCTGCCGCAGGGCGGCGTTTTCCGCGCGGCTCTGCTCGGTGGCGCGGTGCAGGCGGTACAGGTCGAACAGGTTCTTGTCGCCGAACCATAATCCGTACTGCAGCGCGAGAAACAATGCCGCCAACAGGGTGGTTATCGTTTTCATCTACTCCGAGGCAGATTGGAGAAGGCCGCCCGGCCCGGATATCTGGCCTCATCCCCCAGAAGTTGTTCGATTTTCAACAGGCGGTTGTACTTGGCCACCCGCTCGGAACGGCACAGCGAGCCGGTCTTGATCTGCCCCACGGCACTGGCCACGGCGAGGTCGGCGATGGTGGTGTCCTCGGTTTCGCCGGAGCGATGGGAGATGGTGGCGCAGTAGCCGGATTTACGCGCCAGTTGGATGGCGTCGGCGGTTTCGCTCAGCGTGCCGATCTGGTTGAACTTGATCAGGATGGAGTTGCCGATTCGCCGCGCAATGCCCTTTTCCAATATCGCCACATTGGTGACGAACACATCGTCGCCGGTCAGCTGCACCGTGTCGCCGAGCTGCCGGGTGAGGTGTTGCCATCCGTCCCAATCGGCTTCTCCCATGCCGTCCTCGATGCTGATGATCGGGTACTTGCCCACCCAGTTTTCCAGATAGTCGGCGAATCTCGCGGCATCGAGTTCGAGGCCCTCGGCCTGCAGATGGTATTTGCCGTCTCGATGGAATTCCGAGCTGGCCGCATCCAGCCCGATCATCACCTGCTCGCCGGCGCGATAACCGGCAGCTTCGATGGCCTGCATGATCAGGCCGATGCCCTCCTCGTTGGAGCGGCACTGCGGCGCGAATCCGCCCTCGTCGCCCACCGAGGTGTCGAGCCCACGGGATTGCAGCACGCCCTTGAGGGCATGAAAAATTTCCACGCCGCAACGCAACGCCTCGGAGAACAGATCGAAGCCCAGCGGCAGGATCATGAATTCCTGAAAGTCGATGGCGTTGTCGGCGTGGGCGCCGCCGTTGATGATGTTCATCTGCGGCACCGGCAGGGAGAATTGCTCATTGGAGAAATGGCCGAACAGTTCGCCGAGGTGGGCATACAGCGGCACGGCGCGGGCGGCGGCGGCGGCATGGGCAGCCGCGAGGGAGGCCGCGAGCAGCGCGTTCGCCCCCAGACGGCTCTTGTTCTCGCTGCCGTCCAGTTCCAGCAGTGCGCGATCGACGGCGGCCTGATCCGCCGCATCCATGCCTTTCAGGCGCGAGCGTATCTCCGTATTGACGCCGGCCACCGCCGCCAGCACGCCGCGGCCGAGATAGCGCGCGGGGTCGCCGTCGCGCAATTCCAGCGCCTCGAGGGAACCGGTGGAGGCGCCCGACGGCACCGCCGCCCGCCCGACGGCGCCGCCGCTGGTGGTCAGCTCCACGGCGATGGTGGGGTTGCCGCGAGAATCGAGGATTTCGCTGGCGTGAAGGTCGGCGATGTCGGCCGATCGGATCTCGGTCATTTTTGTCATCTGCGTCATCTGCGTCATTTGCGAATGGGGTTGGGTAATCGAAAGATTGAAAGATTGTCTGGTCGGTTATGCGGGCGGCAAGGATTTCGACAGTTGATCCAACGCGACCAAAGAGCGCAGCAATTCCTCCATCTGCGCCAACGGCCAGGCGTTGGGGCCGTCGCTGAGAGCGTTGTCCGGATCAGGATGGGTTTCCATGAACAAGCCATCGACGCCGACCGCCACCGCCGCCCGCGCCAACACCGGCACGAATTCGCGCTGGCCGCCGGATTTGTCGCCGCCGCCGCCGGGCAACTGCACCGAGTGAGTGGCGTCGAACACCAGCGGGCAGCCGGTGGATTTCAGGATAGCGAGACTGCGCATGTCCACCACCAGATTGTGATAGCCGAAGGACGAGCCGCGCTCGCATACCAGAATGGCGGCGTCGGCATCGACCGCCCGCGCCTTGTCCACCACCGGGCGCATTTCCGCCGGAGAGAGGAACTGCCCCTTCTTGATGTTGACCGGCCTGCCGGATTTCGCCGCGGCCTCGATCAAGTCTGTCTGACGGCACAGGAATGCCGGCGTTTGCAGCACATCGACCACCTGCGCCGCGGCCGCCACATCGTCCACGGAATGCACATCGGTGAGCACCGGCACCTCGAATTCGCGCCGCACCTTGGCGAGAATCTCCAACCCCCGCCGCCGCCCCGGGCCGCGCGGCGAGGCGGCGGAGGTGCGGTTGGCCTTGTCGAAGGAGGACTTGTACACGAACGGGATCGCCAGTTCCGTGGTGATCTCCTTCAATCTCGCTGCGGTGCGCATGGCCATCTCCTCGGATTCGATCACGCAGGGCCCGGCAATCAGGAAAAACGGCGACTGGCCGGTGGCGGCGAAGTCGGGCAGGGTCGGAGTCGGCGTCGGCGTCATTGCGCCGCTCTCCGGCTCGAGGCCGCATTGATGTAGTCGGTGAACATCGGATGTCCGTCTCGGGGGGTGGAGGTGAATTCCGGGTGGAACTGGCAGGCGATGAACCACGGATGTTCGGGCAGCTCGATCACTTCCACCAATCCATTGGCGGAAAAACCGGAAAACACCAGCCCGGCCTCCTCGAACCGCTGCAGGTAGTTGTTGTTGAATTCATAGCGGTGTCGGTGGCGCTCGCGAATGACATCGGACTGGTAAATCCGGTGGTAGCGGCTGCCCTTCTTGAGGTAGATATCCTGCGCGCCGAGGCGCATGGTGCCCCCCAGATCGGTGTTCTCGTCGCGCAATTCCAGATTGCCGTCATCGTTCACCCATTCGGTGATCATGGCGATCACCGGATCGCCGGCATCGCGCTGAAATTCGGTGCTGTGGGCGTCGGCGAGACCGGCCTTGTTGCGCCCGTATTCGATGGTGGCGACCTGCATGCCGAGACAGATGCCGAGATACGGCACGCCGTTTTCGCGGGCATACCCGGCCGCCATCACCATGCCTTCGACGCCGCGCTTGCCGAATCCGCCGGGGATCAGAATGGCGTCGGCGCCGGCCAGCAGATCGGTTCCCTTTTCCTCGACCTCGACGGAGTCGATGTATTCGACCCTGACCTGCGTGCGCGTGCGGATACCGGCGTGCGTGAGCGCCTCGGTGAGGGATTTGTAGGATTCCGTCAGGTTGACATATTTCCCCACCATGGCGATGGTGGCCTCGCGCTCGGCTTTGCCGCTGTTTTCCAGCACCAGATTCCACTCGGACATATCCGGCGGCGGCGCCTGAATGCGCAGTTGGTCGGTGACGATGCGGTCGATCCGTTCGCGCACATACAGTTGGGGGATGCGGTAGATGTTGTCCACATCCACGCCGGAGATGACCGCCTTCTCCTCCACATTGGTGAACAGGGCGATCTTGCGGCGCGCCGATTGCGGCAGCGGCAGGCGCGTGCGGCACAGCAGGATATCCGGCTGGATGCCGATGGAGCGCAGTTCCTTGACCGAGTGCTGAGTCGGTTTGGTCTTGATCTCGCCGGCCATGGATATTTCCGGCACCAGCGTGAGATGCAGGAACAACGTGCTGTCGTGCCCCATCTCGATGCGCATCTGGCGAATCGCCTCGAGAAAAGGCAGGGACTCGATATCGCCCACGGTGCCGCCGATCTCCACCAACGCCACCTCGGCGCCGTGGGCGCCGGCGCGGATGCACGCCTTGATCTCGTCGGTGATGTGGGGAATCACCTGCACCGTGCCGCCGAGGAAATCGCCGCGACGCTCCTTGCGGATGATGCGCTCGTAGATCTGACCGGTGGTGAAGTTGTTGCCCTTGCCCATGGTGGCGCGCACGAATCTTTCATAGTGGCCGAGATCCAGATCGGTTTCCGCGCCGTCTTCGGTGACGAACACCTCGCCGTGCTGGAACGGGCTCATGGTGCCGGGATCCACATTGATGTAGGGGTCGAGTTTCAGCAGCGTAACGCCGAGGCCGCGCGCCTCGAGGACACTGCCGAGAGAAGCAGCCGCAATGCCCTTGCCCAAGGAGGAAACCACCCCGCCGGTGATAAAGACAAACTTGGTCATCGAGACTGAGACGGATAGAGATAGAACGAGAAGGCGATTTCAGTGTGAGCCGGGCAGTGATCTGGGAAGCCCGAAAGTGCTCCCCGGACGGAGTGGTAGCGTACCAAACTGGGGCGCGACACTCAATCGCCAACCACCACAAAGCGGGGGACGATCCCCTGGCCATCCCGGCCATCCCGCTCGCCGCAAGCCAGCGCGCCGACACCCACGCCGTGCGCCCACGCCACCTCGCCGTCCACCACCACCAGCGGCAACCCATCGCGCTCCCACGGCGGCACCGCATTTTGCTGGAAGAGTTTCTTCAACGAATTGCTGTGCTTGCGCCCCGGCAGAGTCATGCGCTCGCCTCCGGCGCGCCAACTCAGGCGCACCGATCTACCGAGCAGTCGGCGCGGATTCAGGCCGCCGCCCATCACCTCGTCCACCTCGACTCGCAGCCCGTTGCGACCGAGATCGCGCGCCCGCAGGTTCCAGGCGACATCGCCGTCGGCGCAAGGGTCGAGGCGCGTGGTCAGGTACAAATGGCCGGCGAAATACCGCAGTTCCGATCGATCCCACCCCACACTAGCGCTTTTGCGCCGTTCCTCGAACACTTGGCGGTAGAAGGTGTCGAGCTGCCCCGACGAGGGCGAGCGGCAGCCGTGGCGGTGTATCCAGTGGCGCATCAGGGTGTATGTGCGGAAGCGTCCGAGCGGCTGCATTTCCCTGCCGACCAGCGGCGGCGCGCGGCAGAACACCCCCCGTTTATGCGCCGCCTGACAACGCTGTAAAATCTCCTCGGCAATCTCGTCGAGGAATGCGGCGGTCTGCCGGCAGCGCGAGGCGCCGCGCCCCAGCGAAGCGACCGCGCCGGGCCAGCGTTGTTCCAGCAAGGGGATGAGCGAGGCGCGCACGAAATTGCGATCGAAATCCGGCGAGCGGTTGGCCGGGTCTTCGATCCAGCACAGGGCGTGGCGGCGGGCGTATTCGGCCAGCACGGCCCGCGAGAAGGCCAGCAGGGGGCGCACCACCCAGGTGGATTTCGCCGCCGACAGGACTCTGCGTCGGGGGATGCCGGCGAGCAATTCCACCCCGCCCCCTCTCAGTAGATTGAGCAGCACGGTTTCGGCTTGATCGTTGGCGTGGTGGGCGGTGAGCAGAGTTTGGCCGGATTCGACCGCCCGCGCAAACCAGCGGTAGCGCGCCCGCCGGGCGAACGCCTCGACGCTTTCCCCCGGCGGCGGCGACAACGCCTGCCGGTGGCCGACGAAGGGGATGTCCCACGCCCGGCAAACCGCCTCGCATTGCCGCGCCCAGATTGCGGATTGCGGCGAAAGGCCGTGGTCGAAATGCAGCGCGGTCAGGGAGAAACCGTACTCCGCCCGCGCCGCCGACAGGGCGTGCAACAGGACTTGGGAGTCGCGCCCGCCGCTGTAGGCGAGGGCGAATTCGGCCGTGGGCGGCAGGCCGATCTCCTCGAACAGGACTCGGCAGAGGGCGGCCGAATCGAACCGCCCTACCCCATTTCCGCGCCGCTCAGTTCCTGACTTCAAACAGCCCATACCCCGTCAGGCGCGCATAACGCTGCGCCAGCAAGGCGGATTCATCCAGCGCGCACAACGGTTCGAGGGACGCCAGCAGCGCCGATTTGATGCGCGCCGCGGTGGCCGCATAGTCGCGATGCGCCCCCCCCAACGGCTCGGCGATGATCTCGTCGACGAAACCGGCGCGAGACAGTTCGGCGGCGGTTACCCGCATGGCCGCGGCGGCCTCGGCGGCCTTGTCGGCGCTCTTCCACAGGATGGAGGCGCAACCCTCCGGAGAAATCACCGAATAGGTCGAGTACTGCAGCATCAACAACTTGTCGCAAACGCCGATGGCGAGAGCGCCGCCGGAGCCGCCTTCGCCGATGACCACGGAAATGATCGGCGTTTTCAGCGTGGCCATGATCTCCAGAGACTTGGCGATGGCTTCGCTCTGCCCGCGCTCCTCGGCGCCGACGCCGGGATAGGCTCCGGGCGTATCGATGAAGGTGATCACCGGCAGGCGAAAGCGTTCGGCGAGTTGCATGACGCGCTGCGCCTTGCGATAGCCTTCGGGCCTGGGCATGCCGAAATTCCGCCGCGTCCGCTCGCGCGTGTCCCGGCCTTTTTGCTGGCCGATGATCGCCACCGCCTGCTCGCCGATGCGCCCCAAACCGGCGACCATGGCCGCATCGTCTGCATACATGCGATCGCCGTGGAGTTCGCGGAAATCGACCACGATTCGCTCGATGTGGTCGAGGGTGTAGGGGCGCAACGGGTGGCGGGCGATCTGAGTTACTTGCCAAGCGTCGAGTCTGGCGAATATCTCCCGAGTCAGGTGGTCGTTGCGCTTTCGCAGGGTTTCGATCTCCGCTCCGAGATCGAGTTGCCGGCCTTCGCCGACTCGCTGCAATTCCGCGATTTTTTCTTCCAGCTCGGCGATCGGTTTTTCAAATTCCAGATAATTCGGGTTCATTGCGACGCGGGTGGAGGGGGTGTCGGGGCGTGATTCTACTTCATTCGCCGTGCATGTCGTCGGCGTTCGCCCGCTCGCCGAGCAAACCCAGCAGGCCGTGTAGGGCATACAAAACGCACTGCGCGCGAATTTCGAAGCGATCTCCGTAAAAATGCGTCTGGTCGGCGCGGGTTTCGCCATCGAGGTCGAGGCCGGCCCAGGCGAAACACACCGTGCCCACCGGTTTTTCCGCGCTGCCGCCGTCGGGCCCGGCCACGCCGGTTACGGCGATGCAGTAGTCCGCCTCGCTGAAGCGAAGGCCGCCTTCGGCCATGGCGGCGGCCACCTCCACGCTGACCGCGCCGTGGCGTTCCAGCAATTCGCGCGCCACGCCCACCATTTCCACCTTGGCGTCATTGCTGTAGGTGACGAAGCCGCGCTCGAACCATCGGGAACTGCCGGCAACGGTCGTGATCATTCGGGCAATGCCGCCGCCGGTGCAGGACTCCACCGTGGCGACGCTGTGATTCAGGCGCCGCAACTGTTCCCCCAAGCGGACGGCGAGATCGTTGGTCGGCTGGTCGGTGGTCGGGTTCATCGGGATTTCATCGATAGGGTGGGAAAAATGAGCGGGCATTTTGTCGAAATGCGGCGATATTGTCCACGGCCACATACCGCTCGTCGTCGATGCGCCCGTCAGCCGCCTGCGGGCGTCGCCCCGGCGACTGCACCAGCAGTTTGCGCGGGTGCTCCTCGGTGAGTTGCTGGAAGTAGTCGAGGATGTCTTTGCGGCCGATACCGTCGAGGGATGCGACCAACCGTTGGCGGGAGTCGAAGCCGAATTCCCTCACATCGATTTCCCGCCAATAGCGGTTGGTGCGATCGGTGAGCCGCTGGTCGCGCGTCAGGATGCGATCCATCAAACCCTGTTTCACCTGCGCGAAATCCAGATCGTCCATCTGTTCGAGGCTCTGGCGGAATTCGCCGAGGAATTCGTCGATGAGTTGTTCGATTCGAGCCGGGCCATGAGTCGGACTCTGCACCGAAAACAGCAGCCCCGGCACTTGCAGAATCTCCCAGGAGACGACATGCACCAGATAGCCAACTCGCTCGGTCGTTCGCAGGCGGAAGAAGAACGGCGATTCCATCAACCGCGCCAACAGCGCCATCTTTGCCCGCTCCAGTTCGCTCTTGCCGCCGCCCTGAAAATACGCCAGCAGGGCGGAGTCGCCGTGCTCCACATCCAAACTGCGAAGGTGGGCGGTGTGGTCATCCAGCATTCGCGTTCGCGGCGGCGCCACTTCGGCGGTCATGTCCGAATCGGCGAATGCCGCCGCCAGCATCTGGTTCATGGCGATCGCCCGAGATTGGCTCACATCGCCGTGAGACAACGTGGTAAGGCTGACTTTTTCCAACAGGCGGGCGGCGTGGGCGCGCAGGTGGCCGACCTCGATTTCATCAAGCACGGCCAGACGCTGCGGTTCGCTCCAGTGGGGATGCACGAGCAATCGATACAACTCGCGCACGCTCTGGCGGGACGGCGACTGCAGGGAAACATTGTGCCACTGCCGCGCGAGTTCGGCCTTGGCCAAAGCCAGTTGCTGCGCATCGAAACTCGGCGCCAACAACGCCGCCAGCAGCGCCTCCAGCAGAGCCGGCTGCTTGTCCGCATAGCCGCTGATGCGTACCGAAAAGCCGCGACTGTGGCGGTACAGTTGGTGGCGCAGGCCGGCCAGATATGCCGGATAGGCGACTGTTTCCAGCTGCTGGTTCACCAACCTGACGAATAATTCGGTGAGCACCAGATTGCGCGCGCTGCCGCCGGCGCGGGGGGATTTCACGCTGAAGTAGAACGCTGCCCGAGGCGTGCCGAACTGCGCGTCGCGGTGGTGCCAAGCGTTCACCCCCGCCACGGTTTCCAGCCGCCGGGGGATGGGCGATGCCTCGCCGGGGGGATGGGCGATCAGGCGTTCGGGGATGAAGGGGTTGGCCGCGGGCAGGGCAAGGCGCTCACTCCGCTCACCCCGCTCGCCCCGCTCGCCGCCGCGCCAGAGATCGATGGTGGATTGCGCGATGGGCGAAACGGCGAAATCGACTGCGTAGAAGGGCGTGCGGCCGGTTGTCTCGGCATCCCGCGAAACCACCTGCAGCCACACGTTGTCCGGCCTCAGACGATCCAAGACATCGTGGATCAAGTCGGGCCGGTAGTCTTCCATCATGTAGGGGCCGCTCAACACCGCCTCGCTCGGATAGCGATGCAGGCTGGCCGCCAGCCGGCGGGCGGTGGCGGCGGCGCCGGGTTCCTCGGCGAAGCGGAATGAAATCTCGGCCAGTTGGCGCGCCTCATCGTAGCGCCAGAATTCCACCCCCTCCCCCCGCACCAGATCGATGTATTGGAACAACAGCGCGCCGATCTCGTCGATGTGGCGCAGGCCCGATTCGGTGAGTTGAATCGACACATCGAACACGCCCTGCACCGCATCCATGTAACCGACGCCGGCGACCAGCCCCTCGGCCCAACCTCGGGAACGCAAGAGCGCCAGCAATGAGCCCTCGCCCTCGTGCCCCAGCAGGTTGGCGATATAACCGAGCGGCTTGGTGCGATAGTGGGGTTCGGTGGTGGGCAGCGGGAAGAGGAAACCGACCTGCAGCCGATCCTGTTGCGGCACCACATCCAGCCGCGACGGAGGCAACTGCGGATTCATGTACGGCTGCCGGTACCGCTCGGCCTGAGCGTCCCGATCGGGAATGGCGGCGAACAATTCCGTGACCCATCCTTCGAGTTGATCGAGGGGCTCCCTGCCGACCACCGCCAGCGTCATGATGTCGGCGGAATAGTGCCGTTCGTGGAATTCGAGGAGTTTCTGCCGCACGCCGACGCTGTCGCGATCGCGCAGGGTGTGCTCGGAACCGACCGAGAAGCGCGAACCCGGATGATCGGGATTGATCAGCTGCCGCCGCGCAGCCCACAACCGGCGGCTTTCGTCTCGGTACCGAGCCTGATATTCGGAATGAACCACGGCGCGCTCGCGGGCGACGAAGGTTTCATCGAAAGTGGGATCGATGAAAAACCGCGAGAAACGCGCCAGAGCCGGGCGCAGATGCGCCGCACTGATGTCGAAATAATAGTTGGTGTGGGCGAACGAGGTATAGGCGTTGCTGTCGCCGCCGTGATCTTCGATGAATCTTTTGTATTCGCCCGCTTCGGGGTATTTCTCGGTGCCGAGAAACAACATATGCTCGAGGAAATGGGCAAGCCCCTGCCAGCCGACCGGATCGCTGCCGCTGCCGACATGCACATCCAGCGAAGCGGCGGATTTGTCGCTTTCGCGGTCGGACACCAGCAGCACCTTCAAACCGTTTTCCAGCACCAGGGCGCGGTATTCCTTGGAGTCGATGGGGCTTTTGTCGATCGCCGACACCTCGGCAGCGGCGGTAGCAACGACTGCCGCCAGCGACAGCGCCAATCCCAACCCCGACAAGACGGCTGTTTTCTTCCTCATTTGCGGGGGCGGATCATTGCATCATCGTGGAGTGGCTGGGCTGGCGAGTTGTACCGACTGCGCGGCTGGCGGCTGGGGCTGCGCGGCGCCGGAAGGGGCGCTATCCGCACCGGCCATTCTTTGCTAGACTTTCCCTTCAGTCAACAACCCCAGCGGAAATTATCCATGAAACTGTATGGCAGTTACACCTCCCCCTTCGTCCGCCATTGCCGAGTGGCATTGGCGCAAACGGGGTTCGCGTTCGAGTTTGTCGAGACGGATCATGCGATGAGCGCGGAGAAATCGCCCACCGCCAAGGTGCCCTTCCTGACCGATGACGGCCTGACCCTGACCGATTCGAGTTCGATCCTGAAATATGTTCGGGAAAAATCCGGCGGAAATTTCCTCGCCGACCTCGCCGACCACGAAAACTTCGTCATGACCAACACGCTGCTGGACAGCGCCATCAACCTTTTCATGCTGGAAAACGAAGGCGTCGGCTCCGACCGGATCAACTATCTGGCGCGCCAGAAAAAGCGCGTAGCGAGCGGCCTCAAGGCGCTCAACGGAAGATTCGATCCTAGTCAGGGAATCGATCGGGACGGCGCCCTGCGCGGCGCCTGCTTCCTCGATTGGGGCCTGTTTCGCAAGCGCATCAGTCTGGACGGACTGGACAACCTACGCGACCTGCTGGCCGCTGCCAATCGGGTAGAAGCGTTCGCGGCAACCGCCCCGCCCCGCTAACCGCGCCACCACGGCTGCCACCAAAGGGGCGCCGCGACGCCCGACAAAATGGCGTCCCCAAGGGGATTCGAACCCCTGTTGCCGCCGTGAAAGGGCGGTGTCCTAGGCCGACTAGACGATGGGGACTGCGTGCTGTGGTGGAGCCAGGCGGGATCGAACCGCCGACCTCAACACTGCCAGTGTTGCGCTCTCCCAGCTGAGCTATGGCCCCGAAGGGCGCGTATTGTACGGTTTCACTACCGACCACGCAAGCGGCTGTACGGATGGCCGGTACATTCCGGACTTCGGGTGGTTTTACGCCATGAACTGCACCGGCGTTGGCAATGGCAACGAGGCGCACGGGCGGCGGGCAACTTAGCGTTACCCGCCGCCGGAGGTCAGAATCGCATCTCGCCCTTCAGCAAGACGGCATGGTCGGTGTTCGCATTTTCATGCTCGCGGCGTTCGCCGGATAGGCGCAGGGTGAACGGGAACTGCCCGGCGGAGGCCCAATCCAGTCCCATGCGGTAGCGTGTGCCGTTGTCGTGCAAGGTCAGGCCACTCCACGGGGTCAGCAGGCCGTTTCGTTGGCCGGAAGCCGACAACCCGTAGCCCATGCGCATTTCCAACCGCCCGCTCGCATCGTCGGTGGCGGGGGTGGCGTCTCCGCGCAGGCCGTGAGACCAGATTCGGCCGGTGTCGCCAGCGCCCGTGCTTGCGTTTCCGCCGTAGCCGGGGCGCATCTCGAAGGACAAACCCTGACCATCGGCACCGGCGGACATCTGCACCAATGCCTGTATGCCCCATTCCTCGTAGTCGCTTCGGCCGAACAAGCCGTGCGCCGATACGGATGCGCTCACGCCGCTTGCCGAATTGTCGTAGCGCAAGTTGCCGCCGATCTCCGCGCCGCTGCCGATGTTGCCATCTCCGCCGTCTTGGCGCACGCCGAGGGACAGGGATGGCGACATCCGAGCGCCGCCCGCCAAACTGCGCGTGCGGCTGGTCGCCAGAGCAACTCGCGCGAGATGGGCGTTCACAGACAGCGAATCGACCTGCGCGCTCCTGTCCATTTCCATCCGCGTGCGGGTGAATTCGCCCTTGAGGTGCACGCGCGCCCGATCTTCCGCCCGCGACCACAGCAAACTACTGCCGCCTGCGCCCACGGTTGTCATGGTTATATCGTTGGAGGCGGTTTGACCACCATTCGGGGTGATTTCCACTTCGCCGTTGCCGTAACCCAGAGTGGCCCACCAGTCCAGATGTCCGGTGCGACCGCCGAGATAGGGATGCAGGGAAACCACATCCACCTCGTAGTCGCCCGTGCCGCCGCCGCTGCTGCCGGAGTTATATGCCAACTCGCCCTCACTCCACGACAACGCCACGCCGGCCAACAGATCGTCGCGCACCATCGAGTCCACGCCGATTTGTGCGCCGTATAGGTTGCCGTCGAATTCCAGCGCGCCGTCCTCGCCGGACAGGTCGCGGTAATCGCCGCTGGCCCACAGGGAGGCCGAGCGCAAGCCGCCGCCGTTACCGCTATCACCGTTCAGTGGCAGGGCGAATCGGCTGCCGCTCAGCAGGTCGCGGCGGTGGTTGGCCGGATTCGCGCCATAATCCGCCAATGCGCCCGCCAGAGTGCGTTGGCCGCCGAAACTGGCTGAGGCTGAGGCAGTGCCGCCGCCTTCATCGCGCCCATTTCCACTAAACGCCCGACCGACCCGCGCGGAAACGGCTCTGGTGGTGCGATCCGCTATGGCGCGCGCCACTTCGGGCAGCACTACCCGATGCAACGGCTCGGACTGCAATGGCTCGGCCTGCACCGCCGCCAGAATGGTGAGGCGCAGGGGGGCGGCGGGGTCGGTGTTCAGTACCGGATTGGTGCTGGTGGCCTCGATGGTGATGGTTTCGCTTTCCTCGTCCATCTCATCGGTGAGAATGGTCAGCGTGGCCGTGCCGGTCTGCCTGCTTGCGGCGATGGTGAGGGTCTTCGGGGCGAGTGTGTAATCGGTTCCCTCGGTCGCCGTGCTACCGGTATCGATGGCCAACATTATGATCGTGCCGCCGGTCGGTGCCGGTTCATCGAGGGTTGCCGTGATCACGGATTCGCCGCCTTCGGGGATTTCCTCGAGACTGGCGCTGAGAGTCAGAGTGGTCGGCGGCGGGGCGTCGTTGTCGGCGATGGTAATCTCCGCCGAATTCGGCGTGATCGACACAAAGCCGGTCGGCAACGATCCGAGCGACACAGTGAAGGTCTCAGCGCCTTCTACCAAGTCGTCATCGTTTGTGGTGATCGTGCCGGTGGCGGTGGCTTCGTTGATCGGCACGGTGATGGAAGTAAGGGTGCCGTAGTCGGCGGTCTCGGTGGCGGTACCGGCGGTCAGCATGATCGGAACCACCACGCCGCCCTCCGCATCCACCGCCGCCGAGAGGGTTACCGTTACGGTTACCGACGAACCCTCGGTAACCGTGGTCTCATCAACCGAGAGGGTGACTGCGGAGTCGGTTGTTACGCTCACTGCTTGCCAATGGCCAAAATTGTTGGTACCTCTCGAGGCTACGCGCACCCAATAGGCTGTGGCGTAGTTCAGGCCGGAGATCGTGTGCGAGGGCGTCGTGCCGCTGTGGTTTGCGTTCGCCCACTCGGTGGCTGGGTTCGTGCCTACGGTAGCTAAAGGGTTCACGGTGGTCGAGGCGGTGTAGTGAACCAGATAACCCAAAGGCGCGGCGCCGTCGTTATTCCTGTCCCACGACACGCTCAGCGTATTACCGCTCGCCGACACCGACAGGTTTATTACCTCGAAAACAGCCTGAGCGGAGGCCGCGTTGGGCAGGGCGAATACACCGAGCAACAGCGCGAGAACGGGGAGAAGTCGGGAGAGGCGGGCGGACTTCATCGCGCCCACCGCGAGGTCAGTCCCTGATATAGGGGGGGGGGGGGGGGGGGTATGGATTTCGTTGGATTGTACGCCGGTGATTTGCTGAGAGATGTTCATGATCTTAGGCCTCAGTGGATGGTGATGGAAAATGGCAGTCGCTCGACATGCCGGATTGAATTGGAATCGGACGGATAATATGCCATCGGCGGCGATTGGTAAACCCTTTTTCGTGCCGATATACGACATTTCGCGTATTTTGCGTCAATTTCGACAAAATCCATAGTGTGGGCAAGCCGGTGTAGCCTCGAATTCGAATTCCCGCCTGTTTTCTCGACATTCAGTGCCGAATTGCTGCGCCTAGCCAAAGCCAGCCCACAATGGGCAGCAGAGCGAATCTGCACTGCACGGGAATTTTTCGGCAACCAGCGAGATTTTTCGAAGCGTACCATTTGCCGAGTGTAATACAAAATTCCCAATGATTCCGCATTTCCGGCGAATTTGGCGGTGCATTGCGCGTTGCCGGCAAAAGGCCACCTACGCGGTGGTGCACGCCCGCGCAGCGATCCAGTCGAGGGATTTGCAGATTCTCTGCAAGGTGCGTTCGCGCCCCACCAGTCGCACTGTGGTGTCGATGGAGGGGGTCGCGGCGGTGCCGGACAGGGCGACTCGCAAGGGTTGGGCGAGGTTGCCCAGTTTGGTCGAGTGGGCTTCGCGTACGGTTTCCAGTGCCTGATTGATGGCGGGCTCGCGCCAGTTGAAGTTGTCGATGGCGGCGAACTGGTGGTGTAGCGCTTCGAGCAATTTCGCCGCGGTGGTGGTGAGGTGTTTTTGCGCGGCGGCTTGATCGTATTCGGCGAAATCGGCGTACAGGTAGACGACCTTGTCGGCCATCTCTTCCAGCGTGTGCACGCGCGCGCTCATCACTTCGGCCACATCGGCCAGAGCCGGGCCGTGGGAGATGGAGACGCCGCGTCGTTGGAGACGCTGATCCAGCTCCTCGGCCAGTCGCGCCGGCGGTGCTGCTCGCAGGTGGTGTTGGTTGACCCACAGCAATTTGGCGAGGTCGAAGGCGGCGGCGGATTTATTGATGTCCTCGATGGCAAACAGATCGATCATCTCCTCGACGGAAAAAATCTCGCGGTCGCCGTGGGACCATCCGAGTCGCGCGAGATAATTCAGCATGGCCTCCGGCAGGATTCCCATATCGCGGTATTCGAGCACGCTGACGGCGCCGTGTCGCTTGGAAAGCCGCTGGCCATCGGCTCCGAGAATCATCGGTATGTGGGCAAATATCGGGACGGCGGCGCCCAGAGCGCGCAGGATGTTGATCTGTCTGGGGGTGTTGTTGGTGTGGTCGTCTCCGCGAATTACATGGGTAATGCCCAGATCGATGTCGTCTACCACCACGGTAAGGTTGTAGGTCGGCGTGCCATCCGAGCGGGCGATGATCAAGTCGTCCAGTTGGTCGTTGTCGATCACCACCCTGCCGCGCACCACATCGTCGAAAACCACCGATCCGTCCAGCGGATTCTTGAAGCGGATCACGGCGGATTCGCCGTTTGCCGGACGGCGGGCGAGATCGCGGCAGCGGCGATCGTAGCGCGGTTTGCGCCCGGCAGCCAGTTGCGCGCGGCGCGTGGCTTCGAGTTGTTGCCGGCTGCAAAAGCAATAATAGGCGCGATCCTCGGCGAGCAATTGCCGAATCGCCTCGGCGTAACGCTCGGTTCGCTTGCTCTGGTAGAAGGGCCCGCGATCCCAGTCGAGGCCGAGCCAGATCATCGCCTCGAGGATGCTTTCGGTGGCCGCGCGAGTGGATCGTTGTTGGTCGGTGTCTTCGATTCTGAGCACCAGCTGGCCGCCGGTCTTCTTCGCGTACAGCCAGTTGAACAGGGCGGTGCGGGCGCCGCCGACATGGAGGGGGCCGGTCGGGCTTGGCGGGAATCGGGTTACGCTTGGCATGATTTTCCCCGCACGGGCGGGAATGGTCGCTGGGACGGTCGGCACCCTAGCGAGAGATATTGGTCGGGGTGAGAGGATTTGAACCTCCGACCACCGCAACCCCATTGCGGTGCGCTACCAGACTGCGCTACACCCCGGAAAATTGTTGGTAAAACTCGGCGCAAAATTATCAGCGCAAAATGCTCAGCACTTCATCCAATTCGGCGATGATGCGGTTGACCAGTTTGGCGCCCTGATCGTCCGAACTCGACGATTTTTCCGCCTCCAGTTTGTTCAACTGGGCGCGCGCGCCGTTGATGGTAAAACCGTCGCTGTGCAGCAATTTGCGAATGTGGCGAATCAGCTGAACCTCGTGGCGCTGGTAGTAACGCCGGTTGCCGCGCCGCTTGATCGGCTTCAACTGGGGAAATTCCTGCTCCCAATAGCGCAGTACATGGGGTTTGACTGCGCACAGTTTGCCGACTTCGCCGATGGGAAAATAGCGCTTGGAAGGGATCGGCGGCAACTCGAAGCCGCTTGGGTCGAGCATGGTCACCTTCTCCTTCGCCCCAGTTTACGGGTCAGTTCAAACGAATTTTCCGCCACTTTGCCTCTGAATTTCCCACTGGCGCGAAACACCACCACACGGCGCGCCGGTATCGCCACTTCTTCGCCGGTCTTGGGATTTCGCCCGGGGCGAGGGCGCTTGTCGCGCAGGGTGAAAGTGCCGAATCCGGACAGTTTGATCACCGTCCCCTGCTCGAGGGAGCGACTCATCCTCTCGAAAAACGCTTCCACGAAATCCTTCGCCTCCCGCTTGTTCAATCCGACTCGGCCAAACAGCGTATTTCCCAAATCTGCCTTGGTGACTGTCATGGGCTCGGTAGCGTGGGTCGGGTGGTTAAGGTCAAGTGGTCAGGCGATCAGGCGATCGGGCTATCAGGCGCGTAGCTGGGCATCCAACCGGCGTTGCAATTGTTGCACTATCTCGTCGGTTTTCGCGTCCACTTCGCTGGCGGTAAGATTGCGCGATTCCGACTGGAAGGTCAAGCGGAAAGCGAAACTTTTCCGATCTTCCGCAATCCGCTCGCCCACATAGATGTCGAATAATTCCAGATCGACCAGCAAATCGCCGGCGGCGGCGCGCGCCACATCCAGCACCGCCTGCGCCTCGACCGTGTGGGCGACCACCACGGCGAGATCGCGCCGCACCGCCGGATACTTGGAGATTGCCGCGAAATTCGGCAGCGACGCCCGCTGCAGAACCCGCAGATCCAACTCGAACAGATAGACCGGCTGGTCGATGTCCACCCGTTTGCGGTGGCTCGGATGCAATTGGCCCAGATAGCCGACGATATCCTTCCCCCACCTGATCTGCGCGCACCGGCCTGGATGCAGCGCGGGATGCTCGGCGGCGTGAAATTCGATGTTCGCGGACGACGCCGACAAATCCAGCAACGCCGTCAGGTCGCCCTTGTGATCGAAAAAATCCACCGCCCGCGCCGCACTGCCCCACTGTCGCGGCCACACCGATCCGCTGGCGACCGCGGCCACGCGATGGATTTCCTCGGTCTCGGAGCCGCCGTCGGCGCGACCCTGCAGGAATACATGCCCGACCTCGAACAGACGGACGCGCTCGTGCTGGCGATTGAGGTTGATCCGCACCGCCTCGAGCAGGCCGGGCCACAAACTTCGACGCATCGCCGCCAGATTGTCGGCGATGGGATTGCGCAATTCGATTCCGCCGTCCCCCAGCAGAATCCGCTGCATCTGCGCGTCGACGAAACTGTAGGTGATGGCCTCGAAGTAGCCCCTTTCCACCAACCGCTGCTTGATTCGGGCGGTCGAAATTCGGCTTTCCTCCGGCTGGCCGGCCGCGGTGGCGGCGGGCGGGCGCGGCGCAATTTTGTCGAATCCGCGCACCCGGGCGATCTCTTCCACCAGATCATGGGAGCCGACCAGATCGGGACGCCAGCCGGGCACGACCACCTTCCAGCCGGTTCCGCCGGGGGTTACTTGCATGCCCAGATTGCGCAACAGGGCGCTCACGCTGTTCCCCGGCGGCGCTGTGCCGAGCAGTCGGCGAATCTCGGACTTGTCCAATGAAATTTTCGCTGGACTGGGTAGAAATTTTCGCTCGCGCACATCGCTGATGGGGCCAGGCACGCCGCCCGCCAGAGACACCAACAGCCGGGTCGCCCGCTGCATGGCGTCAGCCTGCCCGCCCGCATCCACGCCGCGCTCGAAGCGGTGCGAGGCGTCGGTGTGCAGGCCGAGGGCACGCGCCTTGCCGGCGATGGCTGACGGCGGGAAGAACGCCGCCTCGAGATATACCTGACGGGTGGCGGCGGAAATCGCCGAGTTTTGCCCGCCCATGATGCCGGCGAGGGCAATCGCCTTGTGGTGATCGGCGATCACCAGATGGCTGGGAGTAAGGGTGATTTCGCCGCCGTCCAGCAGTTGCAGTCTTTCCCGATCGCGCGCCATGCGCACCACGATGCCGCCGCTCAGTTTGTCCAGATCGAACGCATGCATGGGCTGGCCGAGTTCGAGCATGACATAGTTGGTAACATCCACCACGATATTGCGGCTGCGCACGCCGCTTCGCCTGAGCCGCTCCGCCATCCAGTCCGGAGTGCGCGCCGACAGGTCGATATCGCGTACCGCCCGCCCGACATATCGCGGACACCCGTGGGGAGCCTGCAACTCGACCGGCAAGCGCGCCGTGCCGAGCGCGAGAGATGGCAGCGGTGCAGCGGGCGGCGCTTTCATCTTCGCGCCGCTCAGAGCGGACACTTCGCGGGCGATGCCGGATATGCCCAGACAGTCCCCGCGATTGGCGGGCAATTCGAGTTCCATCACGGAGTCGGACAAACCGAGATGGTCGCCCACGGACTTGCCAATCTGGGCATCCTCATCCAGCATCATGATTTCGTCGGACTGCTCAACCAAGCCGAGTTCGGCGGCGGAGCAGATCATGCCGGCGGACTCCACTCCCCCCACAGTGCGCGCGGCCACCTCGGCCATCGGCAGTTTCGCGCCCACGGTGGCCACCGCCACCTTGCCGCCTACGGCGATGTTGGCGGCGCCGCAGATGATGGTGAGGTGGGTGCGTCTGCCGATGTCCACCTCGCACACTCTGAGGCGGGATGCACCGGAGGCGGGATGGGGGTCGCTGCGGAGGATGCGGCCGATGACCACGCCCCGTTCGGGCAGCGATGGCCCGGCGGGTTGCACCGAATTCACCTCCAATCCCCCCATCGTCAGGTATTCGGCCAGCGCCTGCACACCGGCGTTGGTGGACACCCATTCGCGCAACCAAGCGTGACTGACTAGCATGAGGATTTCGTTCGCGGACGGCGGGGGCGGGGACGGTCAGAACTGCCGGAGAAAGGATAGATCATTGTCGAAAAACAAGCGCAGATCGTTGACGCCGTAGCGCAACATGGTCAGCCGCTCCACCCCCAGCCCGAAGGCATAGCCGCTGAATTTCGCCGGATCGATGCCGCCGTGACGCAGCACTACGGGGTGCACCATGCCGCTGCCGAGCACTTCCAGCCAACCGCTGTGCTTGCAGATGCGGCATCCCCGCCCACCGCAGAACACGCAGGCGATATCCACTTCCGCCGACGGCTCGGTGAAGGGGAAGTAGGAAGGGCGAAAACGCACGCCGAGGTCGGTCTCGAAAAACGCCTGAAGGAAATGGATCAGGATGCCCTTGAGGTCGGCAAAGGTGATGTCTCGATCCACGGCCAGCCCCTCGAGCTGATGAAACATCGGGGTGTGGGTAACGTCCGAGTCGCAACGGTATACCCGGCCCGGCGCAATCACCTTGATGGGCGGTTCGTGGTCGTGCATGTAGCGAATCTGCACCGGCGAAGTGTGGGTTCTCAGCACCGTCTGCCGATCGATGTAGAAGGTGTCGTGCATGGCGCGAGCCGGATGGTTGGGCGGGATGTTCAACGCTTCGAAATTGTGGTATTCGTCCTCGATTTCCGGCCCGGTGGCGACGGCAAAGCCGAGTCGATCGAAGATGGATTCCATGCGCTGCAGGGTGCGACTGACCGGATGCAAGGCCCCCGTGGCCTGCCCGCGCCCCGGCTGGGTAACATCGATGCGCTCCCGTTGCAAGCGCTCCGCAACCGCCGAATTTTCGAGGTCGCTATGGCGCTTTTCCAGTTGCTGGCGTATCTGCTCCTTGACCTGATTGAGCGCCCTGCCGAGGGACTTGCGTTGCGCCGGTTCGAGGTCGCCGAGTCGTTTGAGCTGAGCGGTGATTTCGCCCTTTTTGCCGAGGTAACGAAGCCGTAGCGTTTCCAGTGCCGCCAGCGAGTCGGCGCGCTCGATGGCCTGTTCGGCATCGGCCGCCAGCGTTGCCGGCGAAGGGGGGGTTGCACTCACCACTGACTGGGCGCTCACGCTCGGATCGGCTCGCCGCCCTTCCCCGGCCTGCGGGCCAGTCAAGCCGGCAAGCCGTCAGGCCGCCAGTGCCGCCTTGGCTCGCTCGGCCAACGAGGCGAAGGCCGCCTTGTCATTCACCGCCAACTCGGCGAGGATTTTCCGGTCGAGTTCGATGGCGGCTTTTTCCAGGCCGTTGATCAGGCGGCTGTAGTTCAGCCCGTTTTCGCGCGCCGCGGCGTTGATGCGGACGATCCACAGGGCGCGGAATTGGCGTTTTCGCTGGCGTCGGTCGCGGTAGGCGTATTGTCCGGCGCGGTCGACCGCTTGTTTGGCGACCTTGAAAGTTCGGCTGCGCGCACCGCGATAGCCGCGCGCCCGCTTCAGTACCTTCTTGTGTCTCGCTCTGGCGGCGACACTACCCTTGACTCGTGGCATGACTATCTCCCCCGACTGTACGGCAGCAGCTGTTTGATTGATGCGTGGTCGGCGGCGTCGACCAGATCTGCCGAGCGAAGATGCCGTTTTCGCTTGGCGGATTTCTTGGTTAGGATGTGATTCAGGTGGGATTGCGCGCGCTTGAACTTGCCCGTGGCAGTTCGCGCGAAACGCTTCGCCGCGCCCCGATTGGTCTTGAGTTTTGGCACTGTTTTTGCTCCCGCATTGTGGTGGCTCGCCATCGCTATGTGGCCACGCTCGTTCATAATAATGACGCGCACGGTTGCGGATGAACCGCGCTCGTCTTCGCTTTTGTGCATTCGGACGGCGCCCGCCGCCGACCCGATGCGCCGCGCCCGCTACCGCTATCGTCTGGGCGCCAACACCATTACCATCTGCCGACCTTCCATGGTGGCCGCCTGCTCGACAAACGCAATCTCGGCGAGGTCGCGCTCCACCAGTTGCAGTTTCTCCAGCCCCAATTCCCGATGCGCCATTTCCCGCCCGCGAAAACGCATGGTCACCTTGGTCTTGTTGCCGGCCTGCAAAAACCGGGTCAGGTTACGCAACTTGACCGCATAGTCGCCGACATCCGTACCGGGACGGAATTTGACCTCCTTCACCGTCACCTGCTTCTGCTTTTTCTTCGCCTCTTGGCGTTTCTTGCTGGCGGTGTACAGGTATTTGCCGTAATCCATGATTCGGCAAACCGGCGGATCGGCATTCGGTGAAATTTCCACCAGATCCAGGCCGGCCGCACGGGCGGTTTCCAGCGCATCGCTCAATCGCAGAATGCCGAGTTGATCCTTCTCGACCCCGATCACGCGAACGGGGTCACTGCTGATCTGTGCGTTGACACGCTGCTGTTTTACTTTGGCTATCGTCTCAGTCCTCCAAATGACAAGTACTGCGCCGCTCTACCTGCTGCGCCAAATGCCGGGCGAATTGCGCAACCGGCATGGCGCCCAAGTCTTGGCCGTCTCGGGTGCGCACGGAAATCGAATCGGTGTCCACTTCCCGCGCCCCCGCCACCAGCAGATAGGGAATGCGCTGTAACGTGTGCTCGCGGATTTTAAGGCCGATCTTTTCGTTTCTCAAGTCGGATTCGACCCGGAAACCCTGTTTTTTCAGCGTTTTTTCCACCTGCGCGAGATAGGGTGCCTGTTGGTCGGTGATATTGAGCAAAATGCACTGCACCGGCGCCAGCCAGGGCGGGAATTTCCCCTCGTAATGCTCTATGAGAATGCCGATGAATCGCTCGAATGAGCCGAGCAAGGCGCGATGCAGCATGACCGGAACCCGTTTGCCGCCATCCTCGCCGATGTAGCGCGCGTCGAGGCGGCCCGGCATGGAAAAATCCACCTGCATGGTGCCGCACTGCCACACCCGCCCGAGCACATCCTGCAACGAGAATTCGATCTTCGGCCCGTAGAACGCGCCCTCGCCGGGCAATTCCTCCCACTGCAGGCCGCGAGCCGCCAGCGCCTGCGCCAGAGCGGCTTCGGATTTGTCCCAATCCGCATCGCTGCCGACTCGGTTGCGCGGGCGCAGGGCGAGACGGTAAATCACCCGCTCGAAGCCCAGATCCTTGTACACAGCATGGAGGAAATCGATGAATTCCGACACCTCCTCCTGAATCTGATCCTCGCTGCAGAAAATGTGCCCGTCGTCCTGCACAAATCCGCGCACGCGCATCAGCCCGTGCAGGGCGCCGGACAATTCGTTGCGATGGCAACTGCCGAATTCGGCGAGGCGCAACGGCAGGTCGCGGTAACTTTTCAGCCCCTGATTGAACACCTGCACGTGGCACGGGCAATTCATCGGCTTGAGGGCGAATTGCCTGCCTTCCGACTCCAATGCGAACATATCGTTGCCGAATTTGTCCGCATGACCGGAGCGCTTCCACAGGGAAAAGTCCACCACTTCCGGCGTGTTGATTTCGTGGTAGCCGCGCGCGCGCTGCTCGGTGCGCATGTATTCCACCAGCGTTTGATACAACGTCCAGCCGCGCGGATGCCAGAACGCCATGCCCGGCGCTTCCTCCTGCATGTGGAACAAATCCAGCTGCTTGCCGAGTTTGCGGTGGTCGCGCTTTTCCGCTTCGGCGCGTTGTTCGAGGTACGCCTTGAGCTGTTTTTCGTCGGGCCAAGCGGTGCCGTAGATTCGCTGCAACATCTTGTTGCGATTGTCGCCTCGCCAGTAGGCGCCGGATACCCGCATCAACTTGAAGTGGCGGCACAAGCCCATTCTCGGCACATGGGGGCCGCGGCACATGTCGATATATTCCTGATGATGGTAGAGGCCGGGGCGATCGTCGCGCTCGATGTCCTCGGCGAGGATTTCCAGTTTGTAGGGTTCGTCCCGGTCAGTGAAGACGCGCTGCGCCTCGTCCCAGGAAACCCGCTGCTTGACCACCGCATAATCGCTGCGCGACAACTCCGCCATGCGCTCCTCGATGCGCAGCAAATCCTCGTCGGTGATGCGGTGCTGCAAATCGATGTCGTAGTAAAACCCGTCGTCGATCACCGGCCCGATGGCCATTTTGCTGTGCGGCCACAATTGCTTGATGGCGTGGCCGAGCAGATGGGCGCAGGAATGACGGATGATTTCCAGCCCCTCCGAATCCCGTGCGGTTACGATCACCACATCGCTGTCCTCGCTGATTTCATCGCCGGCGTCCATCAGCCTATCCCCCACTTTGCCGGCGACCACGGCTCGAGCCAAGCCCGGCCCGATGTCCGCGGCCACAGCGGCGATGCTGACGGCGTTGTCATACCGGCGTTTGGAGCCGTCGGGGAGGGTGATTTGAGGCATTTCTGTGCCGTTGCGGGGGCGCGTGAAAATCGGGTAAGCGGTGGCGGTGGTGGCGGCGGATGGTAGGCGCGAGTGGATTCGAACCACCGACCCCCACCATGTCAAGGTGGTGCTCTAACCGACTGAGCTACGCGCCTAGCGAAAGCGCCGCAGTGTACACAGCCCGCGATTGCGATTCAATTGCCTAATCGCCCGCGGCCGGGTTCGGGTTGGTCTGCGGGCGCAAAATATTTTGCAGTTCGCCGCTTTCGTACAGTTCCATCATGATGTCGCAACCGCCGATGAATTCGCCGCGAACATACAACTGCGGCACGGTCGGCCAGTTCGCATAGTCCTTGATGCCCTGACGCACCGCCTCATCGGCGAGCACATCGACCGATGCGAACGGCACCTCGCACGCTCGAAGAATCTGCGCGGTGCGCCCGGAAAATCCGCACTGGGGGAAATCCGGCGTGCCTTTCATGAACAAAACCACTTCGTTGTCTTCGATCACCTTCTTCAAGTGTTCCTGAACGGACATTTCAATTGCCTCGCAATGTTGGGGTTACTATCGATCGGGTTGCTGCGCCCGATGCTCCTCGGGCGTCAGCGTCTTCATGGAAAGCGCGTGTATCTCCGCCTTCATCTTGTCGCCGAGCGCGCCATACACCAGTTGGTGGCGCTGAATCAGCGACTTGCCGGAGAAACCGGCGTCGACGATGACCGCCTCGAAATGATGCCCGTCGCCGACCACGCCCACCTCGGCGTGCGGCAGACCGGCTTCGATCCAGCCTCGTATTTCTTCAGGAGTCGGCATGATGAAAATCGCTACAGCCCGTTGTTGCACCGGTGAATTATCGCGCAATTATCGCGCAAATGCCGCGCGATTTACAGGGGATGTACGATGCCGTAGGGCATCGGATGCGGAAAAAGCGGCGGCGACTGATGAAATCGCTGTCTCCTCGGCAGGGGATACCAACCGAGGGCATCCGCGCCCTCATTCTCGCGGCGTTCTCCGTGCAGGCTCAAGGTGAATGGCCACCGGAGGCTCAATTCAGCCCCATTTGGTAGCGTTTGCCGTCGTCGCGCAGGGTCCCGGCCACCCCATTTGGTTAGCAGGACGTCTCGTTTGCCAGGGTCATGGGCGGCGAGCGAGCGGGCCATCGTGCAATCCGCCATGCGCGAAACCCTGCTCTATCTCTCCCACTGCCTGATAATGGGTTTCATGCTCCGTCTCTTCAAATAAAAAACACTGTGCCGAGTTGATATTCTCCTGAGCCAATTGATAATACTGGGGTACAATTTCAATGCCCACGGAATTTCTCGACAAACTTTGCGCGACCTGACATGTTGTTCCGGCACCGGCGAAGGGATCCAGCACCCAATCATGTTCTTTGGTGAACAATTTGATAAACCATTCGGGCAATGCCTTCGGAAAAACGGCGCTGTGGTTCCGATTTCCGGTTTCCGTTGCCAAGTGCAAAACATTCGTTGGATACGCCATTTTTCGATCCAACCAATTCGAGACATTCTTGCCAAATCCACTCCCGACTTTTGATGTGTCTCGGTTTTGATCGGTCTCGCTGAGATTCTTCAACCTTTTTTCCGCCCAACCCCCCATCGGCACCATAACCTCTTCTTGGTACATGTTGAACCGCTTACTCTTATTGAACTGCAGGCATCTCTCCCAAGCGTCCCGAAATCGGTTCGGCCATTTGCCCGGATAGCAGTTTTTCTTGTGCCAGACAAATTCTTCAGTCCATAACCAGCCCTGCTTTCTCATTTCCAGTATCAAGTCAAGAACAAATGTATGCCGTTCTCCATTAACGGCTTGCTCCTTGATGTTCAGGATGAAAGTGCCGGATGGCTTGAGGATGCGTAAAAATTCTTCAGATCGGGGTATAAACCAACTCACATATTCATCGGGACTGATTCCGCCATATGTTTTAGACCTTCGATCCGAATATGGGGGAGAGGTCATAATCAGGTCGAAGGTGTTGGTGTCGAAATTGGTGAGTTCCTCTAAACAATCTCCAAGATACAGATCCGTTTTGATTTCCGCCATCGAATGATGGCCCTTTACCTCTGCATATCGTGTTTCATACATCGGAATACCAATGGAGAATTTTGTTCCAGCATGAAAAGCATGAAAAAAGGGCGGCGGCGCTTTGAGGAATCGCCGCCGCCTTGGGCAATGGATTTGCAACCCGAATGGCGGGCATCGCCCGATACTCGCCATTCGTAGATAACGCTCAGAATCGCGCCTCGCCCTTCAATAGAACGATGTGATCGGCATCCGCGTTTTCGTGCTCGCGGCGTTCTCCGTGGAGGCGCAGGGTGAAGGAATCGCCGGAGGCCCAATCCAATCCCATTTGGTAGCGATTGCCATCGTTTTTCAGTGCCAAGCCGCCCCACGGCGTGAGCAGGCCGTTTCGTTCGCCGGTGGGCGACAGGCCGTAGCCCAATCTCATTTCCAGCCGACCGCTCGCGTTCGCGCTTGAATCGTGGGCGGCGGAGTCGCCGCGTAGGCCGTTCGACCAGATTTGGCCAGTGTTGCCGTTACCATCGCCGCCGTAGCCGGGGCGCATTACGAAGGACAGGCCCTGACCGTCGGCGCCGGAGGCTAGTCTCACCGTGCCCTGTATGCCCCATTCCGAATAGTCGCTACGGCCGAGCAGGGCGTGTGCCGAGGCGGACGCGCTTACACCGGTTTCCGCATTGGCGTAGCGCACGCCGCCGCCGATTTCTGCGCCGGTGCCGGTGTTGCCGTCGCCGCCGTCGTGGCGGGCGCCGAGTGAGAAGGACGGCGACAGGGTTCCACCGCCGGCCAGACTGCGCGTGCGGCTTGCCTCCGCGGCAACTCGTATGAGAGTGGCGTCTATCGAGAGGGCGGCGATTTGCTCGCTCGCATCCACTTCCATCTGCGTTTGCGTGAGTTCGCCCTTGAGACGCACGTTAGTCGCTTCTTGACCGCCGAACCACAGCAAACTGCTACCGCCCACGCCCACGGTGCGCAAACTCACATCGTTGGATGAGGATTCGCCGATATCCGGAGTGATTTCCACTTCCCCGTTGCCATAGCCGAGGGTGGCCCACCAATCCATCGAGCCCGAACTTCCGCCGAGATAGGGATGGATGACTTGCATATCCACCTCGTAGTCGCCCGCACTGCCGCCGGCACTGGCATCATCGTATTCCAGATCGCCCTGACTCCACGACAGCGCCAAGCCCGCCAGTAAGCCACCGCGCAATTTCACATCCGCGCCGATTTGCGCGCCGTACAGGGTGCCGTCGATTTCCAGATCGTTATCCTCGCTGGACAGGTCGCGGTATTCGCCGCTGCCCCACAGGGACATCGAACCGCCGCCGCCGCCGCTAGGGTTGCCGTTCAGCGGCAGGACGAATCGGCTGCCGTTCAGCAGGTCGCGCAGGGAGCGGTTTTCGTTGGCCAGAGCTGGAGCGTGGGTGGCCAATGCGCCCGCCAGGGTACTCTGGCCGCCGAGGCTGGCCGAGACGCCGCCGCCGTCCCCATTCAACACCTGCCCCACTCGCGTGGAAATGGCGCCGGTAACGCGACCGGCTACGGCGCGCGCCACTTCGGGCAGGGCGGTCTCGTGCAACTGCTCAGTGCGATCCGCGACGATGGTGATTTCCAGAGGGGTTTTGGTGCTCAGTGCATAGACGGCGTTGCCGATGGCGCCGCTCGCCGTGAGGCTAATGGTGGTGCCGGGAACGGCGTCCTCGGACACCGTGATGGTGGCGGTGGGGCCGCTTGTGGCACCGGCATCGAAGTCGAGGCGGGTCGGCTCGATCGTGTAGCCGAGCGGCGCTCTCGCATCGTTATCCTCCAACCCATCATTCAATCTCACCGCGGCTTGATAGGTGCTCACCGCTCCGTTCAGAGTCGCCGCAACCTGTACCGTGCCGCCCGGATTCACGAATCGCTTGTCCGCCGAGAGGGTTATGGTGTTCGGCTCGTCGTCGATGATGGTAACCAGCGCCGTAGTCGGACTGCCCAACGTTATTGCGTTGGACGGCAATGCATCCTCTATCGGTAGAGTGAACGTTAATGTTTCGTCCTCGTTGTCGGCGTCCTGAACGGCGGTGTAGGTAAGCGTGTGGGTGGTTTCGCCAGCGGGGATGTTGACGTTAACTGGGTCGATGGGGGTGATGTCATTTTCTTCGGCGGCGCCCTGAGTTATGACGTCAGGAGATTCGCCTGGGAACCAATCTATAGAGATGTTCCCCGTAGGTGCCGTCTTCAGCGCGCTCGACAACTGCACCGTTACCACTACCATCCCCCCCTCGGGCACTCGAGTCGGCGATGCCGAAATCGAAACCGTGGGCGGCCCCGCTCGGGTTATGGTAACCGTGTAGGTTCTCGTGGTGGTGGTGTCCGCGGCGGTTACCTCGACCAACACGGCATTGACACCCACATCTAGGGAAATGGCACCGCTGTCGGCGCCGCTGGCCACCGTTGTCAGACTGCCGCTTTTGCCGACTTGAATGGTAGCGCCGCTTTCCACCGCGGTCGGCGTAAATACCACACTGGAAACATCGCTGGTCACCTCTTCAGCTCGGTAATTTAGGGTGGAGGCAGCGAACGAGGGCGTGAGGGTGAGGACGTCGGTGCCGCGCTTGACGACGAGGTCGTCCAGATTGGCGTTGGTGGAAGCGACTGGCACTCCCGACTTGGCCTCGCCGTTGATGCGGATCATTCTCGTCTGTGTAAAGGTACGCCAGCCGCTGGTCGGGAAGTTGCCGTTCGCACCGTCATGAAACAGGCTTTGATCCGCGATACTCCAGCCGTCCGCGGCGCCGCTGTCCTCGCTGTTGCTGGTCGTGTTCAGTATCTGGAATTGTCTGGTAGTGGTGTCGCGGCTATTGTTGCTCACGGCGCCGATGGCGAAGAAATAGGTGGTGTTCGCATCAAGCTCAAGCGAGGGGTTCGTCGGCGCCGTGAAACTGACATTGGTGTTGGCCGAGATGGTGGCCGGCACCGTGAGGTCGGCGAGCTTCGTACCCGGAGTCCCGTTACTCTCCGACCACAGTTGCGCGCGCAGCTCGCTGGGGGCGTTTTCGCGCTGGTCGGTGCGCGCCTCAATGCTGGTCAGCGTGTAGCCGTCGGTGGCGCGGCCGGTGGTGAACGCCTGAAGGTGCCACCGGTTTGCGAAAACTCTGCCGCCTTCGTTGGACGCGGTCTGCCCGACGGTGCTCACCAACACCACGGCGGAGGCGGGCGTGGCGGCGATCAGGCCAAGCGCCGCCGCCAATAACGCGGCGGGGAGCAAGGCGAGGCGGCGGATGGATGCGCCGCGCAGGGAAAGGACGCGGGCGGGGACGGGATTTACATTCATTCCGGTTGCATGGACATTCATTAGTGCTTCTCCTCCGGGTGGGGTGATTGCGGCAATCGAATGATCTGCCGCCTTGAGTTGACCAAGCCGAATTATAAGGCATTCGCGGCGGTTGGCAATGCCCTGTACGAGGCCGATTCGGGAAAAATTCGGATTTCCGGCGGTTTCGGTGGTGAAATGCGCGGGCGAGGGTCGTTGCGAGGTTGGCACGGCACGGATGAAACGCCCTATTCGCCGAACAATTCGGCCAAGTTGGTGATCTTGGCGATTTCCCGCAACTGCGGCGAGGCGTTGGTGAAGGTCAATCTGCCGCGAGCGGCTTGCGCCAGATTGAACCAGTGCAGCAGCAAGGCGAGTCCGGCGCTGTCCGCCTCGCTCACCGCGGCGAGATCGAGGTGCGTTTCTGTCGAACGAAATCGCGGCGTGCGATCGAACAGGCGGCGGGCGGTTTTCACTGTGAGCGCGCCGTGTAGTTGCATGCGGCCGAGTTCGGGTTCGTGGGTGAGTTCGGCGGAGATCATTCGGCGGCCGCGTCGGTTTGCTGGTTGGTTTGCTTCATGGATTCGATGACGCCGTCGAGGCCGAGTTGGTCGATGGCGGCGGCATATGTGTTGCGGTAGTTGGTGACCATGTTGAGGCCGTTGATGGACAGGTTGTAGATTTTCCAGCTGCCGCCATCGTCGCTACCGCCATCCCCTTCCGCCGCTTCGAGAATCAGCGAGTAATCCACCGGTATGGGGGCGCCGCCGCTCAGAGTAACTTCGGAGTTGACCACGGCGAATTTCCGCCCCTTGCGCTCGGTGATCTTCGAGCCGGTGAAGAGTACGGTTTCGTTGCCGGTGTACTGGAACAACGCGCTGGCGTAGGTGTTGATCAGCAGTTTCTTGAATTGTTCGGCGAATTCGGCTCGCTGTTGCTCGCTCGCTTGTCGCCAGTTTCTCGCCAGCACCAGTTTGGCGATGCGCTCGAAGTTGAACAGCGGCACCGCGACCCGATCGACCATAGCGAACAGGGCAAGTTCGTCGGCCTCGAATCGTTCCCGCTGGCTGGTGAATTGGTCGAGCAGGGTTTGTACCGTTTCCTCGATGAGTTGCGCGGGTTTTTCCAGCGCCGCCGCCGCCGCCGCCGCCGGTATGGACGCCAACAGGAGTGTGGCGGCGAGCAGGATGGCGGCGGGGTGTTTGCGATGGGGTTTCATGGGGTCTGCCCCTCCTCGGATTTGCCCTGACTGAACATGAATTGACTGATCAGAGATTCCAGTTGAATGGCGGATTGGGTGATTTCCACTTGGTCGCCCTCGGCCAGATAGAGGTCGTCGGCGCCGGGCTGCAGGCCGACAAATTGCGCGCCGAGCAGTCCGGCGGTGAGGATGGAGGCGCTGGTGTCGATGGGCAGGTTGTCGTAACCGGCGTCTATGTCCATGCCGACTACGGCGTTATAACTCTGCCGGTCGATGGATATTTCGCCGACTCTGCCGATGCGCACGCCGCCGATCATCACCGGCGCCTTTTCGTTCAGGCCGCCAACATTCTGGAAATGCGCGCTGATGCGGTAGGTCTGGCCGCCGCCGCTGCCGGCGCTGCTCACTTGCATGGCCAGCATGGTCAGCGCCGCCAGTCCGAGGATGATGAAAATCCCGACCCAGATTTCGATACTCTTCAATTTCGATTGCGATTGCATTTATAAGCCTCCAAACATCAATGCCGTGAGAATATAGTCGCCGCCGAGCACCGCCAGCGACGAGGCTACCACGGTTCGCGTGGTCGCTCGGCTGACGCCCTCGGAGGTCGGTGTGGCGTCATAGCCCTCGAACAACGCCACCCAAGTTACCACGAAACCGAACACCACGCTTTTGATCACGCCGTTTAGCACATCGTCCACCAGATCGACGCCGTTTTGCATGGACGACCAGTATACTCCGGTATCGACGCCGAACTGGCCGTGGCCGATCAAATAACCCCCTAGCACGCCGACCGCGCTGAGCATCGCCGCCAGCAGGGGCATGGCGATCAGGCCGGCGATGAATCTCGGCCCGACGACCCGCGCCATGGGATCCACCGCCATCATTTCCATGGCCGAGAGCTGCTCGGTGGCCTTCATCAGGCCGATTTCCGCGGTCAGAGCCGAGCCGGCGCGCCCGGCGAACAACAGCGCCGCCAGCACCGGCCCCAGCTCGCGCACGAGAAACAGCGCCACCACCAAGCCGAGACTGGATTCCGCGCTGAAATTGACCAGCTGATAGTAGCCTTGCAATCCCAACACCATGCCGACGAACAATCCGGACACCACGACGATCAGCATGGTGAGAACGCCGATGGCGTACAACTGCTCGACCACCAGCGAAAATCGCGGCAGGGCGCGCGCCGAGCCCACCAGCGCCCGCAGCAGAAAGAGGAACGACAACCCCAATCTGGCGACGAAGGCGATGCCCCAGCGGCCGAGCGCGGCGAGCAGATTCATTGCGGCATTCCACCGAGGTCGGCGCGGTAGTCTGCGGCCGGGTAATGGTAGCCCACCGGGCCATCGGGCAGGCCGTTCATGAATTGTTTCACCTGCGGCAGATCGCTGGCCATCATCTCCTCTGGCGAACCCTGCCCGATGACTTGGCCGTCGCCGATCAGGTAGAGGTAGTCGGCGATGCTGCGGCCTTCGATTACATCGTGGGTGACGATGACCGAGGTCAGGCCGAGGGCGTCGTTCAATTCGCGAATCAGTTTGACGATGACCCCCAGAGAAATGGGATCGAGGCCGACGAACGGTTCGTCATACATGACCATTTGCGGATCCAGCGCGATGGCTCGCGCCAGCGCCACCCGTCTTTGCATGCCGCCGGACAACTCCGCCGGGCGTAAGTACCGAGCGCCGCGCAGGCCGACCATTTCGAGCTTCAACAGCACCACAATGCGAATCAACGCCTCCGGCAAGTCGGTTTGCTCGCGCAACGGGAAGGCCACGTTGTCGAATACCGAGAGATCGGTCAACAGGGCGCTGCTCTGGAACAACATGCCCATTTTGCGCCGCATGGCGAACAATGGGCTGCCGCGCGGCGGGATGGGCGCGCCGTCGAACAGCAGCTGGCCGCGATGCGGGTGCAGGCGTCCGCCGATCAGGCTCAGGAAGGTGGATTTGCCGCAGCCGCTGGCGCCCATGATGGCGGTTACCTTGCCGCGCGGGATGATGATGTCGAGGCCGCTGTAGATGGGGCGTTGGCCGAAGGAAAAATGGATGTCTCTGGCCTCGACTATGGGATCGTCGAAGAAATCGGTGGGAGTGGTCGCGGTCATCTTGGATGGCGGACAGCGGGCGCGGCTGCGGAAAAGCGGGCTATTGTAGCAGAATCGGCAAATGCGGCTCGGCTTGGCGGATCAGCCGCCGCCGCTTCCCTGCGGCAATGCCGGCGTGGGCTGCCGTTTCCTTGTGAAACCGCCGGCGATCTGTTTCAACTGCAGTTCCCGGCAGAAAATGTAGAAGCCGCAGGTAATCAACAGCGCCACGCCGATCATGCTGGTCGCTCGCGGCACTTCTCCCCAGATCACATAGCCGAACAGCACCGCCCAGATGATGTAGGTGTATTCGAACGGCGCCACCACGCTGGCCGGCGAAGTCCAATAGGCCTTGACCAGGCAGTAGAAGGCCAGCGCGGCGTTCAGGCCGAGGAACGCCATGAGCAGGCCATCTGCCAACGGCGGCACCACCCACGGGCGCAGCAGGAAGCGCAATGACGGATGCTCCGTGGCCATCTCCGCGCCGAAGACGGCCACCAGCGCGCTGGCGATGACGCTGCCGATGATGAATGCGAGCATGGCGTAGAGGGTGATGGTCCAGGGTTGCTCGGTGGCGCCGATGACGCGCGTGAGCAATATCGCGCCCGCATATGCGAAGGCCGCCAACAGGGCGAGCAGCGTGGCCAGATGGCGGAAGTCGCCGTTCGGCCCGACCACCAGAACGACTCCGATAAAGCCGATGAACAACGCCAGCCAGCGTCGCGCCCCCACCGGCTCCTTCAGCAGGAGGGCCGACATGGCGGTAACCAGAATGGGCGCCGAGAACAAAATCGTAACCACATCCACCAGCGGCAGCGCGGCCATGGCCATGTAGTAGGTCAGATAGGATAGGAAGCCGAGAAATCCCCGACACAACAGCAGTTTCGGGCGAGTGGGACAGAGGCCGCGCCAGCCGCTGGTGAGGCATACGATGATGAGTATCGGCACCACCCCGACCACGCCGCGCACGAAGACGATCTGCAGAACCGAGTAGCTGTCGCTGAAGGTTTTGATGATGATGTCCTGCAGACTGATCAGGAACAGCCCGAATACGCACAAGGGTATTCCGGAGATCGGTTGGGCGTTCGGCGATTTGCTGGCGGCAACCATTTGGCGAATGTGCGCCGAAATTTCCCATTTGAAAAGCGGTTTTTTCCGATTTATATTATCGGAAAATCCGATAGCTACCTTCGCCATGAAATTCGAGCATATCCGCACCTTCCTCGAGGTCGCCGCCAGCGGCAATTTCAGTCGCGCCGCCGAGACCCTCAATGTTACCCAATCCACCGTCAGCGGGCGCATCAAGTCCATGGAGCAGCAATTCGGGCGGATACTGTTCACTCGCGGGCGCTCCGGCGTGGTGCTCACTTCCGCTGGGCAGCGACTGCGCCGCTACGCCGAGGGCATCGAGCGCATGTGGCAGCAATCCCATCAACAGGTCATCCTGCCCGAAGGTTATCGCACCGTGCTCGCATTGGGCGCGCAGGTCAGCCTGTGGGAGCGGATGATCCTCGAATGGATGCCGCGTATGCGGCGGCAAGCGCCGACCGTGGCGCTGCAGGTGCAAGCCGACTATTCCCACAGTCTGATGCGGCAACTGACCGATGGCCTGCTGGACATCTGCGTCATGTATCAGCCGCGTCATGTGGCCGGATTGGTGATCGAGGCGCTGTTCGAGGAAACGCTGGTGATGGCGTCCAAGGAGCCGCGCCGAGTCTCCCCCGGCTGGGTCGAGGATTATGTGTTCGTCGACTGGGGGGAAACTTTCCGCGCCCAGCACGGCGAGGCGTTTCCGGACTTGGAAACCCCCGCCGTCTCGGTAGGCCTGGGCGCGTTGGGATTGCAGTACATCCGGCAAAACGGCGGATCGGGATATTTCGCTCGGCGCATGGTGGATCCGCTGGTGGCGCGCGGCGAATTGCATCTGGTGCGCGGCGCCCCGGAAATGCGTCGGCCCGCCTATGTGGTGTACACCGCCAATCCCAGAGACGAGGAAGTGCTCGAGTTGGCGCTGGATACCCTGCGAGACATCGCCAAAGAAGCGACCTGATCTAGCGCCGCCGAGCCGACTTCGACGCTTGATTACCGGTTGCGCTTGTCGCGGCTGATGCGGGCGTAGGCGGAATGGTTGTGGATGGACTCGAAGTTCTCCACGCTGACCCGGTAGCGGGTGATGCGCGCATCGTCGTTGAAGGTTGCGGCGACATCGCGCACCAGGTCCTCGACGAATTTGGGATTGTCGTAGGCGCGTTCGGTGATGAATTTCTCGTCCGGGCGCTTGAGCAGGCCGTACAGTTCGGAGCTGGCGCAACTTTCCACCATATCGATCAATTCCTCGATGAGAACGGTTTCCCTCGACTCGACCTCGACGGTTACATGGGAGCGCTGGTTATGCGCGCCGTACTCGGAAATCTCCTTGGAACACGGGCACAAACTGGTTACCGGCACCACCACCCGAATCGCCGAGTTGCGCCGGCCCTGAGCGATTTCGCCGATCAGGGTAACCGCATAATCCATCAGACTCGACGCCGCGGACACCGGCGCGAGTTTGGAGACGAAGTAGGGAAAGGCCAGCTCGATTCGCCCGCTGGACGCATCCAGCCGGCCGCTCAACTCCGCCAGCAGGCCGTTGAACGACTCCACGGAAACCGCCTCCCGATGGTTGTGCAATACCTCGACGAAGCGGGACATGTGGGTGCCTTTGTGGCGCGCCGGCAGGGACACATACATGCCGACCAACGCCACCGTGTGTTGCGCCCCGCTGCGATCCGTCACCGTGAGCGGGTAGCGCAAATCCTTTATGCCGACATCGTCGATGGCGATATTGCGCCCATCGACGCTCCCCTGAACATCAGCGATGGGCGGCGTTTCCAATCGGGCGGCGGTTTGGCTTGACATGGGTGGTTGCTGGGCGTGGCAGGTTGGTCAACTACGGGATTTTACCGCTTTACGGCATGAACCGGGCGGCGCGTGCTCTGGCCATGAGACGCCATTTCGGACATCTTCCGCACAATGCGCCGCTTGACCGAGATCGCATCCAAGCCGCATTCGGCGCGCTGTTCGGGCTGGGAGCCGTGGCCGATATGGGCATCGGGCAGGCCGAGATTGATCACCTCGACTCGACAGCCGCATTGCCTGAGCAATTCGTTGATCGCCGAGCCGGCGCCACCGGCCACCACGTGTTCCTCGATGGTTACCAGCAACGAATGGCGCGCCGCCGCATCGACGATTACGGCCTCGTCGAGCGGCTTGACGAAGCGCATGTTGACCACGGTGGCGTCCAGCTCCCGTCCGACCTGCTCGGCGGTTTCCACCATAGCGCCAAAGGCGAGAATGGCGATTTCATTGTCGCCTCCGCCCTCGCGCCGAATCTCCGCCTTGCCGATGGGCAGGGCGCACATGGTCGCCCGCTCCGCCACGCCGGGCCCGCCGCCGCGCGGATAGCGCACCGTCGCCGGGCCCTCGTGGCAATAGGCGGTGTACAGCATATCGCGGCATTCCGCCTCGTCCGCCGGCGCCATGATCACCAACCCCGGCACGCAGCGCAGATAGGCGTAATCGTAGCTGCCGGAGTGGGTCTCGCCGTCGGCGCCCACCAGTCCGGCGCGGTCGATGGCCAGGGTTACATCGAGATTCTGGATGGCGACATCGTGGATGAGTTGATCGTAGGCGCGCTGCAGGAAAGTCGAATAGATCGCCACCACCGGCTTGAATCCCTCGGTGGCCAAACCGGCGGCGAAGGTCAGCGAATGCTGCTCGGCGATGCCCACATCGAAATAGCGCTGGGGATAATCTCCGGAAAATCGCACCAAGCCGGAGCCCTCGCGCATGGCCGGCGTGATGCCGACCAGTTTTTCGTCGCGCGCGGCCATATCGCACAGCCAGTCGCTGAACACGTTGGTGTAGGTGCGCCCCTTCTTCTTCCGCTCCATCTTGCCGGTGTTCGGGTCGAACGGCGTTACCCCGTGGTAGACGCAGGGGTCGCCCTCGGCCGGCTCGAATCCCTTGCCCTTCTGGGTGATCACGTGGAGGAAACGCGGGCCGCTCAGCTCGCGCATGTTTCTCAGTGTGGCGATCACGGCATTGAGATTGTGGCCGTCAATCGGGCCGATGTAGTAGAAGCCGAGTTCCTCGAACAGGGTGCCGGGCATCACCATGCCCTTCAAATGCTCCTCCCAGCGCCGCGCCAGATGCTGCACAGACGGCGGCAGGGTGCTGAGCACGGTCTTGCTGCCCTCGCGCACGCTGGTATAGGCGCGTCCGGAGAGAATGCGCGCGAGGTAGTTGGAGATGGCACCCACATTGGGGGAGATCGACATCTCGTTGTCGTTCAGCACCACCAACAGGTTGGCGTCCAGATCGCCGGCGTTGTTGAGCGCCTCGTAGGCCATGCCGCCGGTGAGCGCGCCGTCGCCGATGATCGCCACCACCTCGTTGTCGGCGCCGGCCAACCGAGCGGCCACCGCCATGCCGAGGGCGGCGCTGATCGAGGTACTGGCGTGACCGGCGCCGAAGGTGTCGAATTCGCTCTCGCTGCGCTTGAGAAAACCGGACAGGCCGCCGTGCTGGCGAATGGTGTGGAAATCGTCGCGCCGACCGGTGAGCAGTTTGTGCGGATACGCCTGATGGCCGATGTCCCATACCAACCGATCATCCGGCGTATCGAAAACATAATGCAGCGCCAAAGTGAGCTCCACCGTACCCAACCCCGGCGCCAGATGCCCGCCGGTGCGCGAGGTAACCTCGATGAGGAATCGCCGGATTTCATCCGCCAGATCGGGCAGCTGATTCTGCGCCAGTTGGCGCAGCTGGCGGGGGCTGTCGATGCCGCCAAGCAGCGGGTAGGAATCGCCCGTCGTCATCAGGAAGTTCGGTTGATCGCGAAGTGCGCGAGTTGCTGCAGGAATATCGCATTATCGCCCAATGAAGCGGCGCTTTCGAGGGCATTTCGGCACAAATTGCGCGCTTCCGCCCGCGCCTTTTCCACGCCGAGCATGGTGAGATAGGTGGCCTTTTGCATGCGGCTATCGGCGCCGCCTCGCTTCCCCAGAGTCTCGCTGGCGGCGACCCCATCGAGAATATCGTCGACGATCTGGAACGCCAATCCCACATTCGCGGCGTATTCGTCCAGACTTTCGAGCAATTCTTCCCCGGCGCGAGGCGAGGCGAGAACGCCCAAGCGCGCCGAGGCGCGAATCAGGGCGCCGGTTTTGAGTCGGTGGATGTGGCGCAGCTGGGCGAGGTTGGCGGGCGCGCCGGTGGCCGCCATATCCAGCGCCTGACCACCGGCCATGCCACGGCTGCCCGCCGCCCGCGCCAATGTTTCGACCATCTGCAATCTGCGCTCGGCCGGGAACGTGGGGGCGGGGGCGGGGGCGGAGTCGGAATCGGGGTCGGCGCTCAGTATTTCAAACGCGCGGGCTTGCAGGGCGTCCCCCGCCAGTATCGCCGTGGCTTCGTCGAATGCGACATGGCAACTGGGCTGGCCGCGGCGCAGATCGTCGTCGTCCATCGCCGGCAGATCGTCGTGCACCAGCGAATAGGCGTGGATCATCTCCACCGCCGCCGCCGCCGCATCCAACTGCTGCGCCGCCGCCCCGGCCACCTCGCCGCAGGCATACACCAACGTGGCGCGGAATCGCTTGCCGCCGTTCAGGCAGGCATGGCGGATGGCCTGACACAGCCGCTGGGGAACTTCCGCCGAATCGGGCAATCGAGACGCCAGCGCGCGTTCGCTCCGTTGCCGATAGGATTCCCGCGCGGAGTCGAAATCGAAATCGCTCAACTAGCCGTCCCGGGGCCGTCGTCCATGGGCTCGAGTACATGGTCGCCATCGCGTTGTTCCACCAGTTTTTCCACCCGCTGGCGGGCGCTCTCGAGACTGTCGCGACAAACTTGGGAAAGCGCCATGCCGCGCTCGTAATCCCGCAACATCTGCTCGAGGGACTGCTCCCCTCGCTCCATCCTCTGTACGATTTTCTCCAACTCCGCCAGAGATTTCTCGAAGTCGGGGGGGTGGTTCCGAGGGTCGGGATTTACCGGGGTTGCGGGCTTTTCGGAGTGCTGGGACATGGGGGATTCCCGTTTTGGCAGGAAGGCATAATGGTATCAGAAATGGCGGGGTGGCCGACAGTAACTCCTACTCGGTATCTCGTAGTACTTATACGACCCTATACATGGTAGAACATAGATACAAACGGCAGGGGCTATCAGCACACAATCTTACACTCGGATGAATCGTGCCGAAGGTCGGAGCGTTGGAATGAGCGCTTGCTGATCTGCGGAGCTACGAATCACATGCATGACGGTGAAAGTCGTCTCACTCAGCAACACAGTGGTGAAGGTGCATTCATATGGGGTATCCGTTTATGCGCGCTTCAAAATAGGATCAGGCCCAAAGCCAGTCAAGGTCCGAGAATGCGAGAGATCGGTCGAAATTCTCGATATTGTCCTGAACGTTGAGAATTAAGCATCGATCGTCACCGCCGTTCAATGGCCCTCGCAGACCCCTCCCGATCATCTGAAAATACAGATTCGGACTGTATACAGGCCGTGCCACGATAATGGCACGAGTCTTTGGCGCGTCAAAGCCCTCCCGAAATACACCGTAGTTAACGAGCGCCTTGATCTTGCCACTACGAAACTCCTCAACTACACGGCGTCGGGTCGCTGTTTCTGTCTCTCCACTCACGGCGCGTGATCGGATGCCTCTCTGATTGAGAAGGGCTGCCACTGTTTGCGCATGTTCGACGGATGTCGCGAAAATGAGAGTGGGCCAATCTTGAGCGATATGCTCTCCATATGCATCCAGGATGCGTTTGGTCCTTTTGGCACTCTGCGCAATCCGATTTTCAACACTTTGCGGCAACCACGGTAGCTCCTGCCATTTCTCCACTTCCTGTCGCCAAGCATCGGAGTCAGACGAGCCTTCCAATACATCATCTAACGAGAACGTTTCGCCCTCAATGATTTCATGATCGGCGTGGGCGAGCACCCCATCAGACTGTAGAGACTGAATAATCTCTTGGGCATCTCCACTCTCCCAAGCTCCGTCATCAAGGCGGTTTCCACCGTAACGATTGGCCAGCCACCCTGTTTCTTCCTCGTTGTATCCGCGATAGGGAGTGGCGGTAAGGCCAAGGAGAAATGGCTCATCCTCTTTTTTTCGCCTTGTCAATCCTATTTCTGCCATAACCGAAGTGGAAGTCGGGGAAAGTGAGCGATGCGCCTCATCGAAAACGATCAGTTTGAAATCTTTCAAGAAATCATAATCGCAATTTCGATTCGATAGTTTTGCGTGGAGAGTCTGAATGGTGGCAACAATGATATGAAGTTCGCGCATGGGCGTCGGTGGTTGTAATCCAGCCCACATTCTTGAAATGCGAAGTTGTGATTCATGAGGACCGATACTCGACCAAACTCGGCACCAAGCCTCCATAGCCTGTTCGCAAAGCTCTCTTCGATCAGCGACCCAGAGCACGCCGCCGACAAAGCCATCATCCCGCATTGCTTCAACGATTCCCTGAACGGCAACTCGTGTCTTACCTGATCCTGTCGGCATGCTGATCATGCCGCGACGAGATGCTTTGCCCGAATGACTGCCATCAAGCATCTTGCGCAAATTGTTGACAATAACTTTCTGATAGCAATGGAGTTCCGGGAGCTGGTACCGGCCTTCAATTTCAAGAAACGGTTCAAGAGGACTAGTTCGTTCTCCAGCCCATTCAGGTGAGAAACCAAGTGACTGCACAAAATCGATAGCCTTCGCAGACCCCGCCCATCGCGCTGGCGGACAAAAACGACTCAACGCCCACTTGTATCTCTTGAGCGCATCCGTGTGATATGTCGCGATGGCCGCTTCTGCAACTTCGATTCCCGTCAATGTGGCATTCTCCTCGATCACCGCGAGAAGAGAATCCGGCAACTGCTTGCGTAATTTTTGTTCCCCTACCGCCGCCAAAAGACGTTCGGCATCAGTCGAGCATTGTCGTATAGCGGCTCGTCGATTTTTGATCTCGGTAGGTGTCTCATGCTGCACGATTTTCGAAATATCCTGCGCACTCAGATTAAGCCCCAACTCATCCGAAACAAGAGACAGCTTGCGTTGCTCGTCATCGTCAACAGCACCTACGATATAGATATTGGGCTGGGAAAAAACACACTCACGCGATTCGCCCACAAGCAGGATTCGTTCACACGAAACAAGACAACACTGTTTCCGATGGTCTAGTACATATTCATTCAATCCGGGCCAGATATCCGTTAGAGGAACCGGATCCCCTTCTCCAAAGAATTCCGGCGGCGGCTCGACCAGATCGAATGCATCCTTAATTTTCTCGGCCATCGGGTGGGTCAGTAGCGCGTGTAAGGCTTCCGGGTTCTTCGGAATCTGACCAAGCGCATCGGAAAACGGGACGATTGCTCCACTGGACGTTCGTATTCGCCCCTCCTCACGAAGAACGCTAATGGATAGAGATTGACACGCCAATTCGGGGTATATATCCCGAGTTTTATGGCGCATTGTCCATTCCGAAAAAGTGGAATCCTGCGACAATAAAGCCCTTGTATAAGCCACCCTTCCTTCCTCCGACAATCTAGTGAGGACATGCAATGGCCCGCAACCCAAATTCGACTTGAAAATTAAATAATTTAACTGTGGCTTATTTTTCAGAGAACGATCAGTGAACCGATCACGACATTCATCTAGATGCTTTTTAAAAAACGGTTCTGCCGAAAGTTCGCAGCCGTCATGGGGTACATTATTCACCCCAAGACAGCGCAATAGATTTTCGTCTGGTTCATGAAAATCCATATCCACGGTAGCGTCATCGTCATCATTCCCATCACCCGGCACGATCTCGCCCGGCAACAATACGGAGTGAAGTGACTGCCAAGTTCCCGCGCAAGTACGCACCCGGAGCTTCCTTGACCACTTTTCCCACCCCCCATAATCCTTGTAATCTCGAATTATGGCGCTCGCGTCACCAATGGACAACTCGCGCGATGCCATCCAGAATTCGCTATGAAGGTCTCCGCATGTTTCTTGATCGCTATCGCTTTGGATGACACACTCGGCAACGTATTTGAATCTGCTCTCAGGGGAAAGCGGCTTGATCCCCAACTCCTTCAACGCTGAAAGCGTATCTCGGTCTGATGCGAGTTTCGAGTGAACATATGACTCTGTGGCCTTGGAACCGGAGTGACCCTGTGTTTCGTCGGGTAAGAATATTCGATCGGGATCGAGAGATTGCCAACTACCGTTTTCTGTAAGAACGATATCTCCAAAACATTCTTTTGACCTCAATTCGGACGGTATCGCAGCAGCAATTTGTATAGCCTCCATAGAAGATTTGACTGCATCGTCCTCCTTATTGCCCTCGATCAACGCTCTCAACCACTTTGCAATTGTTGCCCTGGGCGCGGATGGATCGCGGTCACGCCATCCACAATCTGCCCATCCATTATATATCCATACCTTTTCTGTAGGAAAGAGCCGATCAATGCTAGCAAGCCGTTTGCGTGTAAGCGCTTTGTTGTGCAACCAATCCGGTGGGCGACCGGAGTATGTAGCCCAGCGCTCAAGCGGCACCTTGTCTGAACTATCCGTCAATCTCTTGGGAGGATACGAGATGTCCGCAATGGTGTGTAGATTGCCATCTTGGTCAGGAACGATCTCACTCCCATCAAGATAGGAAAACAGGCGCTCGCGAATAAAATCAGCCTGTTCGGAGTCGCCACCTTGGTGTCGACGCGGCAATGCATCCAAATGTCGAGCGGGGTCTTCGTTTGTCGAGAGATTCGGTAATTCTTTGGCAATCATTCCCGCAGCCGCTTTGATCAATTCATCGTTGTACGGCCCCGGTAGCAGATTCTGCCTGTCCTCGTTGGTTTTCCATGGTGCATTTAGGATACCGGCGACGAGACTCGCGGTGCTAGTTGGGAAGAACGCCCAAAAATGGCCAGGGCGATCCAGCCGATCAAGCGGCACTGCCCACTGAACTGAGACTTCATCGCTGTCGTCACGCAAAGGCCAATCGCTTTTTGCTTCATCGGACAGACGATGGGTAGTGCCGAAACGTAGCCAATGTGAAATTTTATCCTCGGCCTCAAGGCAAAGCTTGCCATCTCGGTGGTGCAGCATGAAATCTCGCGATCGCTCTCCATCCTCAAGAGTCAGGTAGTGCACGTGATCAACAAACAGCATAAACTCCGGCGGAAAACCCTGAATCTGCTGGACAAGGTCACTATGAGCACCAGATTTGAGGGGTAAGCGCACGATGTTCGTTGCCCAAGCCATCAACTCCCGCAGTTCCTCGTCCGTTTCCATCTCTCCGCGGGGGTCGATGGGTTCGGGTAAACGCAGCACCGGGTAGCGCTCGATTTGAGTATCCTGTGTTACTTCTGCTATTCGTTCTGCCGCACGATTCTTGTCGAAACGGAAGGAAGCCGAGCGGCTGTAGAACTCCGGCGCATCGGTCACGCACAGGACCGACTTGAAACCAAGCCCGTGCCTGCCGATCGCGGGAGTATTCCGCTTGCTCGACATCCGGGAGAATAGAATCCCTACGATACCGGCTTTATCGATTGGTTTCCCGTCGTCTGCGCAGTAGAGGAAATCTTTCGTTAGGCGAATCAGGATGCTTTTTCCATTCGGGGCATCAAGCAGGGCATCGGCACTATTCTGGACAAGTTCGAACAGCTGCCGATGAGCGTATCCACCATGAGCCGTAGATTGTTCTTCGTTGGCATTTTCAAGCACATTAAGCGGTTGCTCTCGATATGCCTTGAGTGTTTTTTTCGTCTCATTGACAACGAACACGCCCAGTGGTCCTTTGGGACCAACCCAATCCAGTTTCTCATCATAAGTAGGGATACGCGGCTTGGCATTTTCTCGGAAAAACCGCCCGCGCACTCCTTTCGAAAAATCGTATTCCTGCTTCATGATTTCAACTCATATGAACGCCGCTCTTTACGGGTAGCCCGGCGCGCCGAGATGATTCGAACCGCAGTTCTGTCGTTTTCAATCTCTATGTAGGTATGGGACACGACCAACAGCACGCCATCTTGAGTGTTGCCCAAAGTTAGCCAGCGTTCCCCAAGCATGCCGTGATCCGCATCGGGAACCGACTTTGCAAGTCGATCCTGAAATACTGTGGAGGCGAGATCGAAACTAATTCCATGCTTCCGCTGATTTCTTTCCGCTTTCGCGGGATCCCACTCGAATTCGCACATGTGATCCCGCTCGACACATCCACTAACCGGCGGGTGAGGCTTTGTTCAAGCCAACTTGCCAAAGTGCTCCACACAAAATTGGACAGGATCGGGCATCGTCATCGCTGGACGCTCTGGTGTTAGGTGATTTGCTCATACTGCAACTTTATCACAATTGAATAGACTGCGCGCGCCGGTTAGATTTCTGCAACATAACCAAAAATCGGCAGCGACAGCGTTTCAAGCCTGAAACGGTGCGTAGAGCATCTCTGCCGCTCCCGAATCAGCAGGAGGTAATTCTGCCACACTCCATACCTCACAAGTACGGGCGATTTTGCTTATAATAACCGCCGAACCCAGACAACAGGACCGATCCCCCATCTCCCATGACCCCGCCCCCTCCCCCGGAAAACACGCCATGAACGCCCCTCTGGAAACCCATGCCAGAGCGGTCATCATCGGTGGCGGTGTGGTCGGGTGCAGTGTTTTGTTTCATCTCGCCAAAATGGGTTGGAAGGAGGTGGTTTTGCTGGAGCGTTCCGAGTTGACCTCGGGTTCGTCCTGGCATGCCGCCGGGCAGATTCACACCATCAGCTCCGACCCCAACATTTCCAAGCTGCAGGGCTACACCATCAACCTCTATCCGGAGTTGGAAAAACTGTCGGGGCAGTCGGTCGGCCACCACAAGACCGGCGGGTTTTATCTCGCCTCCAGTCGCGAGCGGCTCGACTTTCTCAAGCAGGAGCGTTCCAAGGCGCGCTACATGGGGCTCGATCAGGAACTGATCACCCCCGAGGAAGTGGCGCAGATGCACCCGCTGGTGGAGCCGAAGCATTATCTCGGTGCGCTGTACGATCCGCTGGACGGCCACATCGACCCATCCGGCGTTACCTACGCCTACGCCAAGGCGGCCAAGGCGCTGGGGGCGAACTGGCATTGCCGCATGCCGGTGGTGGAAACTCGCCAACGCAGCGATCGCAGCTGGGATGTGGTCACCCCCGCCGGCACCATCAACGCGCAGCTGCTGATCAATGCCGCCGGCCTGTGGGCGCGGGAGGTGGGGCGTCTTTCCGGGGTGGAGTTGCCGGTGCAGCCCATGGAGCACCACTACCTGATCACCGAGACCATCGCGGAGATCGAACAGGCCGAGCGCGAGCTGCCCTGCGGCATCGACTACGAGGCCAATCTCTACTTTCGGCAAGAGCACCACGGTATGCTGCTCGGCACTTACGAGCCCGAGGCGACGCCGTGGATGGTGGCCGGCACGCCCTTGGAATTCGGCCATGAATTGCTCGAACCCGACCTCGATCGGGTGTCGAGCCGTCTGGCACTCGCGTTCGAGCGCATTCCGGCGCTGGGGCGCGCCGGCATCAAGAACGTGGTCAATGGGCCATTCTCCTTCGGCCCGGACGGCAATCCCATGATCGGGCCGGTGCCGGGCATGGAAAACTACTGGGCGGCGGTGGGCGTGATGGCGGGGTTCTGTCAGGCCGGTGGAGTCGGATTGTGCTTGGCCGAATGGATCACCGAGGGCGAGCCTTCGGTGGATGTGTGGGCCATGGACATCGCCCGCTTCGGCGAATTCGCCACCGGCGAATACGGCACCATCAAGGCCGCGGAAAACTACACCCGGCGATTCCGCATCAGCTATCCCAATGAGGAATTGCCCCTGGGCCGCCGCTGGAAAACCACCTCCCTGTACGACCGGCTGATCGGCAAGGGCGCGGTCATGGGCGCCGGATTCGGCTTGGAAAGCGCCTTGTGGTTCGCCGACTCCCCGCACAACGCCGAGGAAACCCCGACTCTGCGGCGCTCCAACGCATTCCCCTTCGTCGCCGCCGAAGTGCAGGCGGTGCGGGAACAGGTCGGCGCCATGGAAATCGCCAATTTTGCCAAGCACGAATTCAGCGGGCCCGGGGCGGAAGAATTTCTCGACACCATGCTGGCGAACCGGCTGCCGCCGCGCGGACGGCTGGCGCTTACGCCGATGCTGACCCCCAGGGGCCGTCTCTACGGCGACCTGTCGGTGGCGCGTCTGCAGGACGATTCATTCATGCTGTTCGCCTCCGGCGCCGCGCAGGAAATGCACCGGCGTTGGTTCGAAGCGCACTTGCCGGCCAGCGGCGTTCACTACCGCAACGCCTCGGATGCCTACCACGGCTTGGCGATAGCCGGCCCCAACGCCCGCGAGTTGCTGGCGCGCATCACCCGCGAGGATGTCTCCAACCGCACATTCCCCTTCCTCGCCGTCCGCCGCGCTTCGGTGGGTGGCATTCCGGCGATCATGGCGCGGATCTCGTTTTCCGGCGAACTCGGCTATGAAATCCATTGCGCCCCGCCCTATCAGTTGAAACTATTCGAGGCCATCGAGGCGGCCGGCGCGGACTTGGGGCTGCGGCTGTACGGCGCGCGTGCGCAGATGTCCCTGCGGCTGGAGAAGAGCTGGGGAGTGTGGACGCTGGACTATCGCCCGAATTTCAACGCCGTGGAGGCCGGGCTGGCGCGCTTCGTCGAGCAGGACAAGGGGGCGGATTTCGTCGGTCGCGCCGCGCTCCTCGAACAACTACGAAAGGGAGTCGAGAAGAAACTGGTCACGCTGGTGGTCGATACCGACGACATCGATGCCTGCCGAGACGAGGCCATCTTCCACAACGGGGAATGTGTCGGCTATGTAACCTCCGGCGGCTACGCCCATCACTGCCGGAAAAGCGTCGCCCTCGGCTATGTGCCCGCCGAGGTGGCGATCCACGGGCAGCAATTCGAGGTGGAGATGCTCGGCGCATTGCATCCGGCGACACTGACGGCGCAACCGCTGTACGACCCGTCGGGCAGCCGAATGAAGCAGTGAGCGGGCTGACCGTGCCGCCGCGCCGGGATGATCGAGCCGCCGTTACACCCGTTACTCAGGTGCTGTTCGATGTGGACGGGTTGCTGCTCGACACCGAGACCATCTACACGGCGGTAACCAGCCGGATCGTCGGGCGCTTCGGCAAGGTGTTCGATTGGCGATACAAGGGCAACATGATCGGGCGCCCAGCGTTGGATTCCGCCCGCTATCTCGTGCAGGCTCTGAATTTGCCCATCAGCGCGGAAGAATATCTGGCGGAGCGAGACGACCTGTTGCGGCGCAATTTCGCCGCCTGCGAAGCCCTCCCCGGCGCGGAAAAGTTGGTGCGCCACCTGCACCGCCACCACATCCAAATGGCGGTGGCGACCAGCTCGAGCCGCGACTTGTTCGACCTGAAGATCACCCGACACGCAGATTGGTTCGCGCTGTTCGATGCGGTGGTCAGCGGCGACGACCCGGCGGTGGCGCGCGGCAAACCGGCGCCGGACATCTTTCGAGTGGCCGCAGATCGGCTTGGCGCCGCGCCGGATTCGACGCTGGTATTCGAGGATTCTCCGGCGGGGCTTGCGGCCGGTCTCGCCGCGAATATGCGGGTGATCGCCGTGCCCGATCCGAACATGGACAAGTCGCGCTATGCGGGTGCCGAGGCGATCCTCGGTTCGTTGCGGGAATTTGTGCCGCAAAACTACGGTCTGCCGGCGTACTGAAGAGGCATAGGAAGAGGAAGCGGGAACGGAAACCGAAGCGGAAACGAGAAGGGAAAAGCAAACGTAGCGAAATTGCCGCACGCCGCAAACGGCGACGATGGCAGCGGCGGGTGCGCTCCACTTCGGGCGCGCACCACTCCGCTCCACCCCACTCAGATGAAATCGGCTTTGGTGGTCTTCTGCCGAGCGACTGCCAAAGCGTCTTCCAGCGTGAGAGTCTCGGTGAAAAGCGCCCAACCGATCACCGCTCCGGCGATGTTGGGCAACTGGGACAACATGGAAACATCGTCCAGATCGCGCACGGTGCCGCTGGAAATCACCGGGCACTGCAGATCTGTGGCCATTTGCGTGGTGTTGGCCATACTGCTTTCGGGCAGGTCGTCGTAGCGGTCGATGTCTGTGTAGATGATTCCGGCAACGCCTGCTTGCTCGAATCGCTGAGCCATTTCCAGCGCGCTGAAGGTGGAGGTGTGTTTCCAGCCGTGAGACACCGCCTTGCCGCCTCGGGCGTCGATGCTGATGACGATTTTGTCCGGATGACGGGCGCAGGCTTCATCCACCAGCCACGGATCGGACACCGCAATGGTGCCGATTACCACCCGCTCGGCGCCATCTTCAAGCCATCCGTCGATGATGCTGGCGGAGCGGATACCGCCGCCCACCTGTACCGGAATATTCGATCGCCGAATGATCTCGCGAATGATTTCGCTATTGCTCTCTCCTTCCTCGAAAACGTTGCTCAGATCGACTATATGCAACCATTCCGCCCCGGCTTGCTCGAATTGTTTAGCCGCATCGAGGGGATCGATGTCGAAAATTTTGGGATCTGCAATGCTGCCGTGCTTGAGATTGACGCATTGGCCGTTGTGCAATTCGATGTCCGGATAGATGATCATGGGTATGCCCTCAAAGCATTGTATGTTGCGGTTGTCGATATGATGAAATTCCCGCCGGTTCGCGGTTTCATCGTCGCTGGATGCCGGTAGTATACACGGATCGCGCCGCCAATGGCGGATTTCCTAGGATCTCGCCAGATCGGTGGCGATGAGTTCGCGGATGTGAGCGGCGACTTCGTGAGGTTGCACCACGGCCAAGCGGATCAATTCGTCGAATCGTCCGGCGAATAGGCCGATGTGTTCGCTGCTGTTGAGCACCAGATAGGTCTGGCCGATGAACACCACGACGCGCAACGGCCCGAAAATGGTGAATGCGGCGGTATACGCCTCGCGCCCATCGAACAGGAACCAGCGAAAACGCGGATAGAGTTCATCCAGCAGCGCGACCATGTGCTCGAGCTGCGCCGCGCGCACCGATTTCGGCAGGCCGCGCCAGATGCCCTCGCCGCGAGCGAAACCGCGAATGTCCTGCGTGGACTGGCACACCTCCATTTCCATTTCCTCGAGACGCTGGCGCGCCAGCAGAACCTGCGTGTCGCGGATGCTCTGCTCGGTGCGCTCGACTCCATAACTGCGGAATTCGTAGACGGCAACATCCGCCGTCTTCAGCAGATCGGGCAGCATGGCCGGTACATGGCGCACCTTGTGGCTGCCGGCCTCGCGGTGCCATCCGAGAATTTTCTCGTTGACCGAGGCGCGGGAAAAGTCCTCGAATTCGAGGGGATCGGTGAGCAGTTGCGCGTCGATGTGGCCGCTGTGCGTCAGCCCCAGCAGCCAGTCTATGCTGGCATGGTGTTTCTCCGCGACGGCGGCGAGGGTGTCGGCTCGCGGCAGGCGCGGCGCGGTGGGCGACAGGAGTTGCGACAGGGTCGAGCGATCCACCCCGATGGAGGCGGCAAATCTCGAATGGCTCAAGCCGCTTTGCGCGATGACTTGGCGAATCCGCTGGCGAAACAGGTTGACTCTCTTGGCGTATCTCACCAGCGCGGCTTGATCTCCTTGCGGCGTCTCGCCACAAATTCTTCGAGTTCCTCGCGAATGCCGGCCTCCAGGGGCGGCGGCTCGTAGTGTTCGAGGATTTCCCGATAGAGCGAGTTGGCGCGCTGGGCTGCGGTCATTTCGCCGTTCTCCTGCCAAGTCTCGAAGTTGCTCCAGTCGGAAACGATGGGGGCGTAGAAGGCGTCCTGATAGCGCGCCATGGTGTGGGCACTGGCGAAGAAATGCCCGCCGGCACCGACCTCACGGATGGCATCCAGCGCCAGACTGGCCTCATCGACCTCGATGGGTTGCAGGGTTTCGGCCATCATTTGCACCATTTCCATATCAATGATGAGTTTCTCGAAGGAGGCGCACAGGCCGCCCTCCAGCCACCCTCCGCTGTGCTTGATCAGGTTGCCGTAGGCCATCACCGCGCTCCACAAGGACATCTCGGATTCCCACGCGGCCTGCGCGTCGACGCAATTCGAGGCGTTCACATTGGAAGTGCGATAGGGAATGCGGTAATGCCGCGCCAGTTGTCCGCCCGCCAGCACCGCCTTGGCGTATTCCGGCGTACCGAAGGCGGGGGAGCCGGACTTCATATCCACATTGGAGGTAAAGCCGCCGTACATCACCGGCGCGCCGGGATTGACCATCTGGGTGAGCGCAATGACCCCCAGCGCCTCCGCATTCTGCTGCGCCAGCGCGCCGGCCAGAGTGATCGGGCTCATCGCCCCGGCCAGAGTGAACGGGGTTACCACCACCGGCTGGCCATGGCGCGCCATCAACATGGCGCCGTCCAGCATATTCTGATCCACCTTCAGCGGCGAATTGGTGTTCACCACGGTCATGATGCTCGGCTCGCGCAGCAGTTGCGCCTTGTCGATGCCGCGGGCGATGCAAATCATCTCCACGCCGTCCTCTATCGAGTCGCCGCCGAGGCTGTATACATGCCACGGTTTGTCGGTCAGGGTGATGAAGGCCAAGTTGGCGTCCAGATGGCGGGTGTGCACCGGCAGATCGATCGGCTCGACCGGATAGCCCGACAGCATGGAAACCGCGTTGAAGGTCTGGCCGAGTTTGAGGAATTTGCAATAGTCCTCGAAATTTCCGGTGCGCCGACCGTGCTCCAGATCCGAGCAGTTGGGCGGGCTGGAGACGATGGTGAAATTGATGTGGTTGCCGCCGTGCACCGAGTTGAACTGCGGATTGCGCGCGTGCATGGTGAATTCGGGCGGAACCGTGGCGATGGCTTCCATCAACCGATCGCGATCGAAGCGGACATAGCCGGTGCGCTCATCCACGCTGGCGCCGTGCTTGCACAGTATCGCGCGCGCTTCGTCGTTGACGATCTCCAAACCGATCTGCTCGAGAATGCGCATGGAGCCGTCGTGCACCAACGCCAGCGCCTCCTCGCTCAACACCTCGATGGGCGCGTAGGGATTGCGCAGTTGGCGCGGCGGCGGCTGCGTCAGCGAGAATTCGGGTTTGGTTTTGTTGCGGCGGCTGCGTCTGCTCATGGTCGTGGTCTACCTGCCTAGTAGGAAAGTGGAAAATGGAAAATGGGAATGGCGAACCATACTGGCCGCCGGCAACGGCGACACGGGTCGCGCATCAAAAACATGTGGTATTTTGAAAACAGTAGTTTATCAATATCAACGCGGATTTTATTAAGTGTCAACCGACCTTCCAACATAATCCTGTTCAACGCAATGCCCCAAGCACGGGCGGAAAAAGAGGGAGATCAATCAGTTGGCGCACACCGACTCAGCCGAAATACCGCACGGCACGACCGAATTCGAATGGCCGACCTGGCTGGTGATATTTCTCGTCCATCTGGCATGGCTGCTCCTGCTCCGCAACTATCAGTCCCTGGGGCCGGCGCTGGCCGCCCCGTTATTGTTGCTGACGCTGACTTGGCACAGTTCCATCTGCCATGAAATTCTGCACGGCCATCCAACCCGAATCGGCTGGTTCAACGACCTGTTCGCGCAGCTGCCGCTCTCGCTCCTGGTGCCGTATACCACCTTCAAACTCTCCCACCTGAAACACCATCGCAACGACCACATCACCCTGCCCGACATCGACCCCGAGAGTTTTTTCACCCACCCCGCCAGATGGCGCGAAAAAAGCCCGGCGGGGCGCGCGCTGGCCTGGGTCAACATGACCCTCGCCGGACGCATGGCGTTCGGCCCCGGCATCGCCTTGGGCAAATTGATCGGGCAAATCGGTCGCGACCTGCGCCGACCCAACGGGGCGGCCATCGCCATCGCCCCGTATTTCCTCCATTTCACGCTGGCGGGCGCGATCGTCGTCCTCGCCGACCGCTGGTTTCACATCCCCCCGTGGCAGTATCTGGGGATCGCTTATCTGTCGCACTCGCTGTTGTTGCTGCGCTCCTATTTCGAACATCGGCCGCGCGCGGCCACGGCGGAGCGGACGGTCATCATGGAGTCCTGCCTGTTCTGGCAAATTCTGTTTCTGAACAACAACTTTCACGCCGTCCACCACGCCAACCCGAAAATGCCGTGGTATCGGCTGAAACGGGAATACCACCGCAACCGCGAACGCTATCTCGCCGGCAACGGGCATTTCGTCTATCGCGGCTATATGGATTGGCTAAAGCACCTGTTCAAGCCCGTGGCCGCCCCGCCGCATCCCTTTCCGCCGAAGTAGCGCACCACCGTTATCCGCGCCGATAAAAATCACGGGCGGCGGATTTCGGCGCACCCGCTCATGTAGGGCGCCAGCACCGTGGGCACGGCAATGCTGCCGTCCGCATTCTGATAGTTCTCCATCACCGCCACCAGCGCGCGCCCCACCGCCACGCCGGAGCCGTTGAGGGTATGCAGCGGCTCCGGCTTGCCGCTGGCGGGATTGCGCCAACGCGCCTTCATGCGCCGCGCCTGAAACGCCTCGCAATTACTGCACGATGAAATCTCCCGATAGCGCTGCTGGCTCGGAATCCACACCTCGAGATCGTAGGTCTTGGCGGCGGCAAAGCCCATGTCGCCGCTGCACAGAGTCAGCACGCGATACGGCAACTCCAGCTTCCGCAACACCGCTTCGGCGTGGCCGGTCAACGCCTCCAACGCCGCATATGACTGCGCCGGCTCGACGATGTGCACCAATTCCACTTTCTCGAACTGGTGCTGGCGGATCATGCCGCGAGTGTCCTTGCCGTAGGAACCCGCTTCCCGGCGGAAACACAGGGTATGGGCGACTTTTTGCAGGGGCAGCTCCGCCGGATCGACGATGCGCCCGGCGACCAGATTGGTCAGCGGCACTTCCGCCGTGGGGGTGAGGTAATACGACGGGTCGCCCTGCGTGGCGAATTGGTCATCGGCGAATTTCGGCAGCTGCCCGGTGCCGTACAGGATTTCCGGCTTCACCAGCACCGGCACGATGGTCTCCTCGTAGCCGTGCTCGCGCACATGCAGGTCGAGCATGAACTGGGCGAGGGCGCGATGCAGCCGGGCGAGGGCGCCGCGCAACACCACGAAGCGCGCACCGGAGAGCCCGGCGGCGGCGTCATAGTCCATCATGCCCAGATCGCCGCCCAGATCCACGTGATCGCGCGGCGCGAATTCGAATTCCCTCGGCGCGCCCCAGCTGCGTACTTCCGCATTGTCGTTTTCGTCCACACCCGACGGCACGCTGTCGTGAGGCAGATTGGGGATTTCGCTCAGCAGTTGGTGCAACTGCGCCTGCACCTCGTGCAACGCCGACTGGCTGGCCTTCAACCGTTCCCCCAGCGAGGCGGCCGCCTCGAGCAATTCTCCGGCATCCTCGCCCTTCGCCTTGGCCGCGCCGATGGCCTTGGCGGTGCGATTGCGTTCGGCCTGAAGGGACTCGGTTTCCTGCTGGTGAGTCTGTCTGCACTGCTCCAGCGCATCCAATCTCGCCACATCGAGGTGGTAATTGCGGGTTTTCAGCACCTCGGCGATCTGCCTCATGCCCTGTCTCAATTGCTTCGAATCAAGCATTTTTCTCCCATTTACTCTGGTTGCAGTCGGCGCGCGGCGCTCACGGATTCGACTGGTCGATGACATCCACGCCGGCGGGCGGGACGAATTCGAATATGCCGTCGGCCAACGGCTGGTTCTCTCGGAGGTCGATGAAGCTGATGCGAGTGCGTTGGTCGAGGGTGTCGATCAATTCCATCACCCGCAGGCGGCGATCTTCGAAACCGATGCGCACTTCGGCAAAGCCGCTTTGCGCGTCCGCGGGGACGAGGCTGACCCAGTCGAATCTGCCCAGCGTGCCGAGGTCGGAAACGGTGTAGGCCGAAGTCAGGTCGGCGGAACCGGCCAGTAGCACGGCCGGCGCGCGTCCGAGCGTCTGCGCCTGATCGCGCACGGTAACCTGCTCCAGCGGGATGTCGTGCAGCCACACGCGCTCGCCATCGCCGACGATTTCCTGCGCGTCCGGCGGCTCGTAATTCCAGCGAAACCGCCCGGGGCGCTTGATCCACACGGTGCCGCGGCTGTCGTCGATGGCGTTGAGATTTTCGTCCAGCACGACCTGCCCGAAACTCGCCTGGATGGTCTCGATTTCGTTGAAGAAACGTTCGAGCGCGTCTATGCCGAGGCCGGCGGCATGCAGCGGAACCTGCGCGAACAATGCGGCCAGCAAGCCGGCCAGCACCCGCATCAGCCGCCGCCGCATCGACACGCACAGCCGTAGCCGGAAAGGGAATTTCCGCTTCATTCCGGCGGCGGCGGCGCCAGCACGGTGCGCTTGCCGTTGTCCGATGGGCTGACCACGCCGCTTTCTTCCATGGCGTCGATCATGCGGGCGGCGCGGTTGTATCCCACTCGCAGGGCGCGTTGCAGCGCGGAAATGGAGGCGCGCCCGCTTTGCGTTACGAAGCGCACGGCGGCGTCGTAGTGCGGATCGACCTCGCCGCCGCCCTCGGCAAACACGCCGCCGTTCTCCGAGTGTGAATCGGCGTCCCCCTCGGTAACCGCTTCGAGATAGACCGGCTTCGCGCTTTGCTTCAGGTGGGCGACCACCCGGGAGACCTCGTCATCCGAAACGAAGGAGCCGTGTACCCGCTGGGTCAGCCCGGTGCCCGGCGGCAGGAACAGCATGTCGCCCTGCCCCAGCAACTGCTCGGCGCCCATCTGGTCGATCACCGTGCGCGAATCGGCGCGCGAGGAAACCTGAAAGGCGATGCGGGTGGGCACATTGGCCTTGATCAGCCCGGTAACCACATCCACCGACGGGCGCTGGGTGGCCAGTATCAGGTGAATGCCGGCGGCGCGCGCCCGCTGGGCGATGCGGATGATGATCTCCTCGATCTTCTTGCCGACCACCATCATCAGGTCGGCCAGCTCGTCGACGATGACCACGATGTAGGGCAATTCGCCGAGAACTTCGGTCACTTCCGCCTCATCCGCCTCATCCGCTTCCTCCTCTCCGGCGGCCAGCGGATCGGCGAGGGGAGTACCGGCGGCGACCGCGGCGGCCACTTTGCGGTTGTAACCGGCGATGTTGCGCACGCCGATGGCCGCCATCACGCGAAAGCGCCGATCCATTTCGCCGATGCACCAGCGCAGCGCGTTGGCCGCCTTGGTCATGTCGGTGACCACCGGCGTCAGCAGGTGGGGAATGCCGTCGTACACCGACAGCTCGAGGAATTTGGGATCCACCATGATGAGGCGAACCCGCTCCGGCGGCGCCTTGTACACGATGCTCAATATCAGCGCGTTGACGCACACCGACTTGCCGGAACCGGTGGTACCGGCTATCAGCACGTGGGGCATCTTCATCAGGTCGGTGATCACCGGGCTGCCGGCGATGTCCTTGCCGAGTATCAGGGTCAGCGGCGATCCGCTCTTTTCATATTGTTGCGACGACAGCCCCTCCACCAGCCGCACGATCTCCCGGCTTTGGTTGGGGATTTCGATGCCGACCACGGTCTTGCCGGCGATGTTGTCTACCACGCGCACGCTCTCCACCGACAGCGAGCGCGCCAGATCCCGCGACAACCCGACGATCTGACTCGCCTTCACGCCCGCCGCCGGCTCGACCTCGAATCTGGTGATCACCGGCCCCGGCTGCACCGCCTCGACCGTTACATTCACATTGAAATCCTTGAGTTTCTTCACCAACAAACCGGACATGGATTCGAGTTCCTCGCGGGAATAACCGGCGCGATTTTCCGCGGGATTCTCGAGCAGCGACAACGGCGGCAGGCCGCCGCCGGCCGCCGAGTCGGGGAACAGGTTGGCCTGACGCTCCTGCTGGGTGCGCTCGCCCTGAGTTGCGGTGTGGATGCGGGGGGTGATCTTCGGCGGTTTCTTCGCGCTCAATTCCGCGCGGATTTTGCGAACGGCCACGCGCCGTTGCCGCCGTACCCGCACGCCCTCCTTGCGATCCGCCCGCTTCTCGATCTGCGCCCGCGCCCAGGCGAACAGGGCAAAGACCAGATAGCCGACTCGCTCCATCAGGCTGAACCAGGATACCTGAGCGGCCAGCGTGATGCCGGTGATGAACAGCGCGATGAATAGCACCGTGGCGCCGGTTACGCCGAAACCGGCGGCCAATCCGGCGGCACTGTACTGCCCGACAATTCCGCCGGCGGGGAATGCGCCGCGCGCATCATCCACCGGGAAATAGAGCTGTTCGAGACCGCAGGCGCCGAGCAGTGCGAGCACCACGCCGATGAGGGAGACGACTCGCCCCCAGGAGTCGGCGTGTTGGGATTCGTGGCGGCGGTGCATGCGCCAGCCGACAACGCATAAGAGCAGCAGGAACAGATAGGCGGTGCGCCCGAAGGCTGTGAACATCAAATCGGCGAACCAAGCGCCCACCGGCCCGCCCAGATTGGCGATTTCATTGCCGCTGCCGCTATGGGTCGGCCCGGGATCGCTGGGGGAATAGGTGATCAGGGCGAGGGCGAGATACACCACCACGGCCAGCAGGACGATCAGCCCGACTTCGCGCAACAGAGCGGAAATTTTCTGGGGAATCACTTGGGTGCGGGGATGGCCACGATTTGATGATGGGCGATTTTACCATGCCGCCAAGCGCCCAATTCGGGAAACGTCGGTCGCCGCGCCGCTCAGTTTGCCGCCTCATTCGCCGTGCGTAGCGCATCCAGCACCAACTCGAGAGAGGCTGGTAATGCGGCATAGACTTCGAGGGGCGCGCCGCTGAGCGGATGGCAAAAGTGCAGGCGTTCGGCATGCAGGAACAGGCGCGTCAGGCCGGCTTGTCGAGTTATGCGATTGAATTCCGCATCGCCGTACAGGTGGTCGCCGGCGATCGGGCGGCCGATGGCGGCTGCGTGGGCGCGCGCTTGGTGCATGCGCCCAGTGATCAGGCGGATGCCGACCACGGCGCATTCCCCCAACGACCGCCTCGGGGAAAAAACGCTGCGCGCCGGGCGCAGCGGGCTCGTGTGGCCGCGCGTGGACGCCTGCTTCGGTGAACCGCTCGGCTTGGATTTCGCCAAGGGGATATCGACTTCGAGGGAATCCCCCTGCCACGCGCCCTTGAGCAGGGCGACATACTGTTTCACCACTCCCCGCTCCTGCCCCCACTGCTCGTGCAAGGCACGCAGCGCGGCTCGGTTTTTCGCCAGCGCCAGACAGCCCGAGGTCTCGCGGTCGAGGCGATGCGCCAATTCCAGATACGCCAACTTCGGACGCAGCGCGCGCAGGGCTTCGATCAAGCCGTATTCCAGACCGCTGCCGCCGTGCGCCGCCAATCCGGACGGCTTGTCCACCACCAGCAGATGTTCATCCTCGTACAACACCGGCATCTGCGCCAACAGCGAAGGCGGGATGGTCGGCGGACGCCCCCGCTCGCTGCGGCGAATGGGCGGAATGCGCAAGCGGTCGCCGACGCGCAGCTGATAGGGCGCCTTCTTGCGCCCACCGTTCACCCGCACCTCACCGCCGCGCAGGGCACGATAGAGGCGGGTTTTGGGCACGCCCTTCAAGTGCTTGATGAGGAAATTGTCGATGCGCTGACCCGCTTGTTCGGGGCCGACTTCGATGATTTCCGCTTTCGGTTCGTGGGCGTGGGGGGGTTCGGTTGGCATGGGCGGTTTTTGTAACGGGTTGGGGGTCGTCAAAAAGGCATTGTATCAGCGCCACGGAGGGGTGGGGAAATCGCGCGGGCGAAACAAGCCATTCGCATGAGCATATCGCTCACAGCCAACCTGTATGTAGTACTTGCTTTACGCTAGAATGTGCCACGCCACACAACTGGATTGGAAGGGAATTGAACAATGCGGGAAGAGTTGGATCTATCTGCAACGAAGAGTCATCTGATCATACAAGGTGACTGTAATTCCATTACTGAAAAGTTGGGCAATGAATTGATTGACCTATCCGTTTTCTCACCACCATATGACCGCATCAGGGATTATCGAAAGGGATGGGTTTTCGATTATCGCGCATTGGGAAGAAGCTTATACGGCGCGACAAAGGACGGCGGCGTTTGCGCGATCGTCATCGGGGACGGCACGAAGAATTTCGCCAAGTCCCTGACCACTTTCCGATTGGCGGTCGATTGGTGCGAGAATGCCGGTTGGCGTTTGTTTGAAACCTGCATCTACCAACGGGACGGCAATCCCGGGGCGTGGTGGAATAGTCGTTTTCGCGTTGACCACGAATATATTCTGTTGTTCTTCAAGGGCAAGCGCCCGAAAACTTTCCGCAAGGAACACTTGAAAGTACCGTCAAAACACGCGGGGAAAATTTATACCGGCACGGATCGATTGACCAGTGGCGGATTCAAGCGGATCAAGCCAAAGGCGGTCAATCCGATGAAATGCCGGGGAACGGTGTGGCGATATGGGAGCAGCAACAGCGAGCGAAATCGCATCAAGTTGAAACATCCGGCGACTTTCCCCGACAAACTGGCGGAAGATCTGATCCTGTGTTTTTCCAATCCAAACGACACGGTGCTGGACCCCATGTGCGGCAGTGGAACAACTTGCGTCATGGCGGTCAAGAACAGTCGCAAGACCATCGGAATCGAGATCAATTCCGGTTATTGCGATATAGCCAGAGAACGTCTCGAGCGGGAGACTCCAGTGCAATAAATCGAAATAAACGCGAAAAAAACGCTTGACTTTCCCGAAATAAGCGCACAGGATACGCATTTTTGCATGGAGGCTACAATGCCAAGGGAAGGAAAAAACCGAATGGAAGCGCGCCCCTGTCGCACGCAGGGGAGAGATGGATTTTTCGGCGGCGGGTATGCGAGGCGCGTGTTTGCGTTGATTTCGTTGCTCTCGTTGCCGACCACCCCCGCTTTCGCCATCACCGAAGCGCAGTTTCTGCAAAAGGTTCTCGCCCAAGACAAGTTGCTCGAAGAGGCGCAGATCGGGCTGGACATCAAGCAGATCGAATTGGAGACCAGTCGAGACGGATACAAAAATTGGAAGGCCGAGTTGTCCATCGATCTGGATTATCAATATAAGGGCTTGGAGCGGGATTCCGTGTCGAAATCCGCCTATACCGGTCAAAGCCAGAATTACCCCAGAGAAATCAGTCTGGATCTGGAGAAACGATTCCTCTCCCATCCGGGCAGTTTGAAGTTGGGCATCAGTCGGGATCAGGACAAGACCTCGTTCGAGCGCCACAAGCAAGGCGTTCATGTTCCGGCGAGCGACTACCAGACGGAAGGATATCAAACCACCCACTACATCCGCTTCAGTTATCCGCTACTCAAGCGCGACAGCAATGCCTCGTCGTTGCGCACCTACCACAAGGATATTCTCGACTTGAAGCGGCAAAAGTTGTCGTTTTACGAGACCAAGGAGGATTTTCTGCGGGATCGATTGAACGATTATCTGTCTTGGATTTTGTATCAGCGGCAGGATCGGATCGATCGCGAATTTCTCGACAAGTTGCGGCAGTTGAATCCCGTGGACGATGCCGAAAGCACCCTACTGAAAAGCACCATTTCGCAGATCGAGAAATCCAATTCCGACACCCGCACCAAGTTGCAGGGGATTCGAGAAAAGTTGTCTATCCTGTTGGATGATAGAGGAATTCTGACGGAGACGCCGGAGTTCGATTTACTCAAACGCGCCGAACTGGTTACCCAAGATATGTCCACTTACCTGCGGGCGCGCAATCGCGAGTTGGAGCGCATCAACCTGAACATCCTGTTGCGACAGATCGACATCGACTACTACGAAAATCAACGTCTGCCGGAGCTGGACCTCATGTTGGAAGCCAAGCAAACACAGAGCGACAAGCGACACAACCACTCGAGAACCCCACAGGTACAAGACGACCTCACCGACTACAGCATCGGCCTGGAATTCAGCTATCCATTGGGCGGCAGCATCTCCAACCGGGCGAATCTGGCCAAATCCCGATTGGGCGTGCGGCGGTTGGAAATCGGCTATGCGGAAAAATTGCAAGACTTGCTCGCCGACATTCGCTTGCTGGACACCCTGTTGACGCTGGATGAAGACCGATTGCTCGAAGCCATCGAAACCGCCGAGCAAAGCACGCGCATCGAGCGGCAAAACTACCAATCCGGCGAGACCTCGTTCCGCGACCTGCTGCAATCCTATCGCGATGAGCGTACCGCCAGACTGGATTACATCGACACCATCATCGACTACCAGAAGAATCGCATCAAGTACGACAACTTGCTGGATCGCATCATCATGACTCCCTGCCCGACGTCCCGATCCTTGTCCGAATGCGAGCTGTAATCTGGCGCAGGCCGGCGGCATCGAGAATGACAACGCAACCCAAGCGTATTATGATTATGCGCGCCGAATTCACCACCGCATCGTTGCGGCACATCCGCCATGAACACCCGAATCGAAAACGGCGCCATCCGCACGATCGCCGGCGTGGCGCATATTTTCTACGACGGCTACTGGATCCGTTACTACAAGCCGCCGGCGGAAACCCTTGCCGCCAAGAAGGAACTGCTCGACGCGCTCACCCGCCGCACCTTCCACCACACCGAGGCCGGCATCAACACGCCGGGAGGCAAGCTCGAGGAAGCGCGCAGCAACTGGGAAAGTGAAACCGACCCGCAGCGCAAGCGGGTGAACGCCGCCATGCTGGCCGGCGCGCTGTTCAATCGCGCCACCGACATATTCACCGCCATCGTCGATCTGGGCGAGAACGGCATAGACATCCATCGCGACAACGAGCTCATGCGGGAATGCGCCAACTGCTTTGCCGAGGCGCTGGAATTGAGCGTCAATGTGAAGCACCACAGCGGCGAAGAGGGCGTGGACGAATTGTGGGGCGAGCCGGTCAAGGTGTTCACCATGACCATCGAGGAATACTATTGTAGCCGCTACCGCAAGATCGCTCAGGCCATGCGCGAGATCGACCACATCGGCGCGGTACTGCAACAGACCCTGTGCGTCCTGCCGTGGTTCGTCGGCGCCGGTGAATTGGTGGACGATTTCATCGGCATCGCCAAGCGGGAATGCGAGATATTCCGCAGCGATCCGGACTACTACCGCATATGGCCGACATTCGTCGCCGATGGCGAGAAACTGCTCGAATATCAGGTCACCATTCCGGCGCGCACCGATGCCGACCTCGAGCGCCACATCAAGCGCGGCACCCGCCTGTTGCGAAACGGCAAGAACCTGATCACCTGGATCGCCAACGTGCGCGTGCCGATGCCGTCGAGCACCCGCAGATTCCTGCAGAAATGCGAAGAATACCGAACCGCCACCGGAGAAATTCAGGGTATCTGAACCGCCAATTTCACGCTATTACGCATATCGCATATCGCCCGCCCCCATTCCGGCCTATAATGACGCCATGGATCATGCAACCATGCCCGCCCCATCCACATTGCGACGCACCCCGCTGCATCCCCTCCACCTGCAGCACGGTGCCAGAATCGTGCCCTTCGCCGGATACGAGATGCCGCTGAATTACCCCGACGGCATACTGGCGGAACATCGACACACCCGCCGATTCGCCGGGCTGTTCGATGTTTCCCATCTGGGGCGGATCATCGTATTCAACGACAATGGGCGCGACCGGCACGACCATTCCGCCGCCGCCTCGCTGGAATCGCTGATTCCGTCAGACATTCTCTCCCTGCCCGTGGGACGCCAGAAATACGGCCTGCTGACCACCCCCGAGGGCGGCATCCTCGACGACTTGATGATACAAAACCTCGGCGACCGCTTCGAGTTGGTGGTGAACGCCGCCTGCAAGCGGGGGGATTTCGAACACCTGCAGCGGCATATCGGAGACGCCCATCGACTGGAGTTTTGCGAAAACACGGCGACGCTGGCGCTGCAGGGGCCGGCCTCGGCAGCGGTGATGGCGGCCATCGGCGAGGATCTCGGCGACATGGCATTCATGGATGTGCGCGAACTTTCCATCGACGGCGTTGCCTGCGTGATCTCGCGTTCGGGCTATACCGGCGAAGACGGATTCGAGTTGTCCCTGCCGGCGGATGCGGCCGAGGGGCTGGCGCGCCGGTTGCTGGCGCATCCCGCGGTACAACTGGTCGGCCTCGGCGCGCGGGATTCGTTGCGCTTGGAGGCGGGGCTGTGCCTCTACGGTCAGGACATCACCACCGCCACCACCCCCAGCGAGGCCGGCCTGCATTGGGCGATCTCACCGGCGCGCCGCCTCGCCGGAGAACGCCCTGGCGGTTTTCCCGGGGCTCACATCATCCTGCCTCAGCTGTCGGGGATGCCGGAGAATGTATCCCGCCTGCGGGTGGGCTTGCTGCCTCAGGGCGGTGTGCCGATACGCCGGGGCGCGCCGTTGCTGGACGGCGGCGGGGAGGCCGTCGGCGAGGTAACCAGCGGCGGCTTCGGCCCCAGCCTCGGCCGCCCCCTCGCCCTGGGGTATGTGAAACGCGAACACGCCGCCGTCGGAAGCGATCTGCAGGCGCTGGTTCGCCGCAAACTCCTGCCCGTGTCGGTTGCCGGGCTGCCGTTCGTGGCGGCCAACTTCTATCGCCGACTCAGGGTCGGCGTGGCCGGCGCGGTTACCAATTCAACCACAGTACCAAGAGGTGGAACATGACATGCAAATACACTGAAGATCACGAATGGGTGCGCGAGCAAGACGGCGTGCACATCGTCGGCATCACCGACTACGCCCAAGCGCAACTGGGGGAAATCGTCTATGTGGAATTGCCCGAATCGAACGCCGCGGTAACCCGTGGCGAGGAGGCCGCCGTGGTGGAATCGGTCAAGGCGGCGGGAGAGGTCAAGTCGCCGCTTTCCGGTACGGTGGTCGCGGTCAACGAGCAGCTCGACGACTCTCCGGAATTGGTCAACGACGACGCCGAAGGCGAAGGCTGGTTCTACAAGATGCAGGCGACCGACTCGCAGGAAATGGAGAGCCTGATGGACGCCGACGCATACCGGCAATTCGTGCAGAACCTAGCCTGACCACCGCCCGCCCGCCCACCTGCCCCGCACCGTCATGCCGCGCGCCGACGATTTCACCGTCCGCCACATCGGCTCCAATGCGGAGCAGATCGCCGCCATGCTGGACACCCTCGGAGTGGCGTCGCTGGATGAACTGGTGGAGCAAACCGTGCCCGCCTCCATCCAAAGCCGCCACCGCTTTCAGCTGCCCGAAGCCCTCGACGAAAACCGCCTGAACAAACTGAGCCGCTTGGTAGCCGGCGACAACATCTCGGCGATCTCCCTGATCGGCCTCGGCTATTACGGCACGGTTACCCCGCCGGTCATCCGGCGAAACGTGATGGAAAATCCGGACTGGTATACGGCCTACACGCCCTATCAGCCGGAGGTCAGCCAAGCCCGGCTCGAGGTGCTGCTGTCCTTTCAGCAGATGATCATGGACTTGACCGGCATGGAAATCGCCAACGCCTCGCTGCTGGACGAGGCCACCGCCGCTGCCGAAGCGATGATGATGGCGCGGCGAGTCAACAAAAATTCCGGCAACCGATTCCTGCTGGATCGGGACTGCCTGCCGCAAACCATCGCCGTGGTGCAGACGCGCGCGCGTCCTCTAGGGATCGACGCGGTGGTCGTCGATCTGGACGACCTCGGCAACGATTTGGCAGGCGGCGAGTGTTTCGCTGCGCTGGTGCAATATCCCGGCGCCTCGGGCGCAATTCGCGACTATCGCAATCTCATAAAAAACCTGCACGCCAACGCCGCGCTGGTGGTCATGGCGGCCGACCCGCTGGCGCTGACCCTATTGACGCCGCCGGCGGAATTGGGCGCCGACATCGCCGTGGGCACGACCCAGCGGTTCGGTGTGCCCATGGGATTCGGCGGCCCCCATGCGGCCTATCTCGCCACCCGCGAACAATACAAGCGTAGTTTGCCGGGGCGGCTGATCGGCGTCTCCATCGACGCCAACGGCAAGCGCGCCTATCGCATGGCGCTGCAGACCAGAGAGCAGCACATCCGCCGCGACAAGGCCACCAGCAACATCTGCACCGCGCAGGTTCTGCTGGCGGTGATGGCGACCTTCTACGCCCAGTATCACGGCCCGGAAGGGCTCGTTCGCATCGCCAAGCGGGTGAATCGCCTGACGCGCGCATTGGCGGACGGCCTGACTCGCCTCGGTTTTCCGGTGGCGCATTCGCATTTCTTCGACACGCTGACGGTGCGCGTGCCTGAGCGAGGACGCGCCCGCCACCTGCGCGACAAGGCCGAGCAGGCGCGCTACAACCTGCGGCTGATCGACGCCGACCACCTCGGCATCAGTCTGGATGAAACCATTTCCCGCGACAAGGTGGCCGAACTGCTGCATGTTTTCGCCGCCACCACCGCCCACGAGGTCAGCGGCGTGATATTCGATAAGGATCTGGAAAAATCCATCCCTGCCGAGCTGACGCGCCGCAGCAGATTCCTCGAACATCCCCATTTTCACCGATACCGCTCGGAGACCGAGTTCATGCGCTACCTGCGCAAGACCGCGAGCAAGGACATCACCCTGTCGCGTTCGATGATCGCGCTCGGCTCGTGCACCATGAAACTCAACGCCGCCAGCGAAATGGAGCCCATCTCCAATCCGCTGTTCGCCCACATCCACCCGTTCGCGCCGGCCAAGCATGCTCGCGGCTATCACCGCATCATCAACAAACTGGACACCATGCTGTGCGAGTTGACCGGCTTTGCCGGCTTCAGTTTCCAACCCAACGCCGGCTCTCAGGGGGAATACGCCGGTTTGCTGTGCATCCGCGCCTATCACAACGCGCGCGGTCAGGGCGAGCGCAATATCTGCCTGATCCCCGCCTCGGCGCACGGCACCAATCCGGCCAGCGCGGTTCTCGCCGGGCTGAAGGTGGTGGTGGTGCAATGCGACCGCGACGGCAATATCGATGTGGACGATCTCGCCGCCAAGGCGAAGAAACACGCCGCGCGGCTGGCCGCCGCCATGGTCACCTACCCTTCCACCCACGGGGTATTCGAGGAGGGCATCCGGCGAATCTGCGAAATCGTGCACGCCCACGGCGGGCAGGTCTACATGGACGGCGCCAACATGAATGCCATGGTCGGCATCTGCCGCCCGGCGGAGATCGGCGCCGATGTCATGCACCTCAACCTGCACAAGACCTTCGCCATCCCCCACGGCGGCGGCGGCCCCGGCATGGGCCCCATCGGCGTGGCCAAGCACCTCACGCCGTTTCTGCCGGATCATCCGCTGGTGAGCTGCAATCGCGGCGGCTCGGATCCCATCGGCACGGTGTCCGCGGCACCGTGGGGTTCGCCGTTGATTCTGCCCATCTCCTGGGCCTATATGCGGCTGCTCGGCGAGTACGGCCTCAAGCGCGCCACCAAGGTGGCCATCCTCAACGCCAACTACATCGCCCATCGCCTGAATCCGCATTATCCGGTGGTGTACAAGGGCGGCAACGGGCGGGTTGCGCACGAATGCGTGGTCAGTCTGGCGGCCATCAAGGCGGCCTGCGGGGTTACCGTGGAAGATGTGGCCAAGCGCCTGATCGATTACGGCTACCACGCGCCGACCATGTCCTGGCCGGTGCCGGAGTCCCTCATGATCGAACCCACCGAGAGCGAATCTCAGGAAGAAATCGACCGATTCTGCGACGCCCTGATCTCCATCCGCGAGGAAATCCGCGAAATCGAAACGGGTAAATACGAGTTGGAAAACAGTTTGTTGACCAATGCGCCGCACAGCTATCATCTGCTGGTCGGCGATGAATGGGATATGCCCTATTCCCGCCGCCGAGCGTTCTTCCCGACCGCCGAGGTGGAGATGAACAAGTACTGGCCGCCGGTCGGCCGGGTGGACAATGTATACGGCGACAAGAACCTGATTTGCCATTGCCCGCCGCTGAGCGACTATGAGTGAACCCAAGCCGAAGCCGGTAGTGCGCGGCGAAAAACTGCGCGGCGCCGACAAGACCGCGCGCATTCCTGTGCGGATAACCCCTCAGCCGCGCGAACAGCGCCTGCGAAAACCGCCGTGGATTCGCGCCAGTTTCACCGGCGTGCGGGCGGTTGCCGATCTCAAGCGGATTTTGCGCGAGCGCGGCCTGCACACCATCTGCGAGGAGGCGGCCTGCCCCAATCTGGGCGAGTGCTTCAGCAACGGCACCGCCACCTTCCTCATCATGGGGGATATCTGCACCCGGCGCTGCCCGTTCTGCGATGTCGCTCACGGCCGCCCGAATCCGCTGGATGAAAACGAGCCGCGACGTCTGGCCGAGACGGTGGCGGCGATGAAGCTGAAATATGTGGTGATCACCTCGGTGGATCGAGACGACCTGCGAGACGGCGGCGCCGCCCATTTCGCCGCCTGCATCCGCCAACTGCGGCGGCATTGCCCCGACACCCGAATCGAAATCCTGACGCCGGATTTCCGTGGGCGCGCCGAGGTCGCGCTGGAAATTCTCGGCGAAACGCCGGCGGATGTGTTCAACCACAATCTGGAAACCGTGGCGCGGTTGTACCGGCAGGCGCGACCCGGCGCGGACTACGCCGCCTCGCTGCAGTTGTTGCGCGACAGCAAGCGGAGATGCCCGCAGGTGCCGACCAAATCCGGGCTGATGCTCGGCCTCGGCGAACGCAAGTCGGAGGTGATTCAGGTCATGCACGATCTGCGGGCGCATCAGGTCGATATGCTGACCCTCGGCCAATACCTGCAGCCCAGCCGCCACCATCTGGCGGTGGAACGCTACTGGACGCCGGAGGAATTCCGCGAATTGGGTGCCATCGGCGAGTCCCTCGGATTCGACAATGTGGCCTCCGCGCCGATGGTGCGCTCGTCCTATCACGCCGATCTGCAGGCGCAGGCGGGCGGATGAGGGCGGAAAAGCGCCCCGAACCGGCTGATTTTCCCGTCCTTCGGGGCTTGCGTGCGCCCTTGTGCGAAATTGTCGCTTGCATTCGCATACATTTCGGCTATACTTGCCGAACCGTTACAAGCGAACGGCAAGCGCGGGTAGCGCCCGCAATACTGTTCTACCCACAATCCTGCAAGTGAGGAAACTTCGATGAAAACTATCAAAATCGCGGCAGTAGTTGCCGCACTATCCGCAGTCGCAATGTCCGCCCAAGCCGGCACCCTCGAGGATGTTCAGGCGCGCGGCGAATTGAACTGCATCATCAACACCGGGCTGGTCGGATTTGCCGCGCCCGACGCCAACGGCAGATGGGACGGCTTCGATGTGGCGCATTGCCGCGCAATCGCCGCCGCCGTGCTCGGCGATCCGGACAAGGTGAAATTCGTCAACGCCACCGGCAAGACGAGATTCACCCTGCTGAATTCCGGCGAAGGCGATGTGCTGTTCCGCAACACCACCGAGACCATGAGTCGGGATGCCGATGTGAAACTCAGTTTCCTGCCGGTTACCTACTACGACGGCGCGGGTTTCATCGTGCGCAAGTCCCTCGGCGTAACCTCGGCGGAACAGTTGGACGGCGCCTCCATCTGCATTCAGACCGGCACCACCACGGAATTGAATCTGGCCGATTTTTTCCGTGCCAACAACATCGAATACGAGCCGGTTCCCATCGAAAACAACGAGGAAGCCCGTGCCAACTATCTGGCCAATCGTTGCGACAGCTACATCACCGATGCCTCCGGCTTGGCGGCAACCCGCGCCACTTTCGATAATCCGTCCGACCACCTCATCCTGCCGGAAATCATTTCCAAGGAACCGCTGGCCGGTGCGGTAAGCCATGGCGACGATGCCTGGTTCGATGTGGCGAAATGGGTGATCAACGCGCTCATCATCGCCGAGGAACTCGGCGTTACCCAAGCGAATGTGGCGCAAATGGCCAACTCTGCCGGAGACAACCCCAGCATCAACCGCATGCTCGGCACCGAAGGCGATTTCGGCGCGATGATCGGTCTCGACCCGCAATGGGCGGTGCGCGCCATCGCAGCCGGAGGCAATTACGGCGAGATATTCGACCGCTACCTCGGCCCGGATACCAAAATCGGGCTGGAGCGCGGCTTGAATGCGCAATGGCGTGACGGCGGCATTCTCTACGCCCCGCCGATTCGCTAAATCCGGCGAATAGGATGAACCGACGGGCGGCGGTGTTGCTGTTTGCAACCCCCGCCCGTTTTTTCATTATGGACCTGGCGGTGCGCGCGAATTCACCTTTGCTTGACTCGAATCGCCTGCTCGCAGGAATGAGCGGGCGCATCGCACGCCTGCGAATTTCGTCTTTTCCGTTCATCTCGCTTCCCTGATTCCCGCCATGGCGGTCGCAATCACCACCCGGCGCAATGCCATTTCGCGGGTGTGGCATGACAAACATGCCAGATCGACGATCATCCAGATCATCGCCCTGATCGGCATCCTGCTGTTCTTCGGCTACATGATCCGCAACGCGGTGGTGAATCTGGAAGCGCTCGGCAAGGGATTCAGTTTTCGCTTTCTCTTCCAGCCGTCCAATTACGACATCAATCAGTCCTTCATCGACTACCACTCCCAATCCCCCCACATTCGCGCCGCCTTCGTCGGCATTTTGAACACTCTGGCGGTGGCGGCGGCCGGCGTCATCTTGGCGACCGTGCTCGGCTTCTTCCTCGGCGTAATGAGATTGTCGAAGAATCTGCTCACGGCGAAGTTGTCCTATTTCTACATCGAATATGTGCGCAATGTGCCGGTGCTGGTGCATATCCTTCTGGTGCACGGCATCATCGTGCGCGTCTTGCCGACTCCGCGAAACGCCATCGAGGTCGGCGGCGGCATGTTCCTGTCGAATCGGGGCGCGTCGTTGCCCAAGCCGATCTTCGAACCGTTGTTCTGGATGGTGGTGGCGGTATTCATCGCCGGCATCGCATTCACTTGGGGATTTCGCCGTTACGCGCGCGGATTGCAGCGAAGAACCGGGCGCGCCCTGCCGATATTCTGGCCCTCCCTCGGCGCCATCGTCGGCGCGCCATTGTTGTCCTATTTCGTCCTCGGCAGCCCGATCGTCTGGGAGCTGCCCGAATTGAAGGGGTTCAACTTTCAGGGCGGTTATGTTCTGCGCCCGGAATTCATCGCCTTGTGGTTGGCGCTGTCGCTGTATACCGCGGCGTTCATCGGCGAAATCGTGCGCGCCGGCATTCTCGCCGTGGACTACGGGCAAACCGAGGCGGCGGCAGCGCTCGGCCTGACTCGGGAGCGCACCTTGAATCTGGTGGTGATTCCGCAGGCGTTGCGGGTGATCGTGCCGCCGCTGACCAGCCAATACCTCAATCTGACGAAGAATTCCTCGCTGGCCATCGCCATCGGCTACATGGACATCGTCGCCACCATCGGCGGCATTTCCCTCAATCAAACCGGGCGCGAAGTGGAGTGCATGATCATCGTGTTGTCGCTGTACCTGATCATTTCCCTGTGCATCTCCGCGTTCATGAATTGGTACAACAACCGCATCAAACTGGTCGAACGCTGAGCACACGAAAATGGCGCAACCGATTCCTCGACAACGAGCATGGAAACCGGGCGAACATCCCGACCTGCCGCCGCCGGCCAACCTCAGCGGCGTGGTCGGCTGGATGCGCGCCAATTTCCTGTCGTCTCCGCTCAACATCGCGCTGACTGTTCTTTCCCTGTGGTTCCTGTGGCTGATATTGCCGCCCGCGGTGCAATGGTTCTTCATCGACGCCGCCTATACCGGCGCCGACCGCAACGAGTGCTCGGCCAAGGCCGACGGCGCATGTTGGGCCTTCGTCAACGAAAGATTGCGATTGTTCACCTACGGCTTCTATCCGGCGGAAGAACGGTGGCGCGTCAACCTGTCGTTCGTGCTGCTGTGCGTGGCGCTGATTCCGGTGTTGTTCGACCGCGCGCCGTTGCGCAAGTACGGACTGTGGTACGCCGCGGCGTTCCCGTTCATCGCCGGCTGGCTGCTCATCGGTGGAAATCTGCTGGGAATCGATCTGCCGTGGGTGCCCGAATTGCCGCGGGTGCCCACCGTCAAGTTCGGCGGCTTCATGCTGACCTTGGTCATCGGCGTAACCGGCATCGCCTTTTCCCTGCCCATCGGCATCGCGCTGGCGTTGGGGCGCATGTCGAAGTTGCCGATCATCCATGTTTCCGCGGTGTGCTTCATCGAATTCATTCGCGGCGTGCCGCTGATCACCCTGCTGTTCGTGGCCTCGACCATGTTGAATTATTTTCTGCCGCCGGGGTCGAGTTTCGACCTGCTGCTGCGGATACTGATCATGGTAACCCTGTTCGCCTCGGGCTACATGGCGGAAGTCATTCGCGGCGGACTGCAGGCCATTCCGAGCGGGCAGATCGAAGCGGCCGATGCGCTGGGGTTGAAATACTGGTCGGCCATGCGCCTGATCGTGCTGCCGCAGGCGTTGACCATCTCCATACCGGGCATCGTCAACACCTTCATCGGCCTGTACAAGGACACCACGCTGGTGATCATCATCGGCTTGCTCGATCCCCTCGGCATCGGCCGCGCCTCGGTGGCGGATACCAAGTGGGCCGGACTGTCCACCGAACTGTATGTTTTCGTCGCCATGTTCTTCTTCATCTCCTGCTTCAGCATGTCTCGCTATTCGCTCTATCTCGAGAGTAAGCTGGAAACCGGACACAAACGCTAACTGGATAACGGGTACCGCCATGAGCAATCCAACCGACGCCGATCAATCCCACCCCGACCACACCACGCAGGATGAACTGGCCATCAACATCGTGGCGATGCACAAGTGGTATGGGGATTTTCATGTGTTGAAAGACATCAATCTGGCGGTGCGCCGAGGCGAGAGAATCGTCATCTGCGGCCCCTCCGGCTCCGGCAAATCCACCATGATTCGCTGCATCAACCGACTGGAGGAACATCAGCAGGGGGACATCATCGTCGATGGCGTGGAGCTCACCAACGATCTCAAGAACATCGAGGCCATTCGCCGGGAGGTCGGCATGGTGTTCCAGCATTTCAATCTATTCCCGCATTTGACCGCGCTGGAAAATTGCACGCTGGCGCCCATCTGGGTGCGCAAAACCCCCAAGGCGGAGGCCGAGGAAGCCGCCATGAAGTATCTGCATCGCGTCAAGATACCCGAACAGGCGCACAAATTCCCCGGCCAGCTGTCCGGCGGCCAGCAGCAGCGCGTGGCCATCGCCCGCAGTCTGTGCATGAATCCGAAAATCATGCTGTTCGACGAGCCGACCTCGGCTCTCGATCCGGAAATGATCAAGGAAGTGCTCGATGTCATGGTGGAATTGGCGCGGGAAGGCATGACCATGCTGTGCGTAACCCACGAAATGGGCTTCGCCAAGACCGTCGCCAACCGCGTGATCTTCATGGATGTGGGCGAAATCATCGAGGAGAACACGCCGGAACTGTTCTTCGACAACCCGCAACACGAGCGCACCAAACTATTTCTCAGCCAGATACTCAGCCACTAGCCGCAGAGCCGAAGAGGCGAAACGGGATGGGCGATTATCCTTTACAATAGCCCCTCGACCGCCATTGAGAAAAACGCATGCGCGTGCTGATTATCGAGGATGACGAAGCAACCTCGGCATACATACAAAAGGGCTTGCTGGAGGCCGGACACACGGTCGATGTCGCCACCGACGGCAAGGACGGGCTGGCGCTGGCAACCCACGAGGAATATCAGGCATTGATCGTCGATCGGATGCTGCCCTATCTGGACGGCCTGTCGCTCATCTCCGCCCTGCGCGAAACCAACAACACGACTCCGGCGCTGATACTGAGCGCTCTGGGGGAAGTCAACGACCGCGTCACTGGCCTGCGGGCGGGAGGCGATGACTACCTGACCAAGCCGTTCGCCTTTTCCGAATTACTCGCGCGGCTGGAAGCGCTGGTGCGGCGCGCCACAGCGGAAGCGCAGGAAACCACGCTCACGGTGGGCGATCTGACAATGGACTTGCTCGGGCGGGAAGTGAAGCGGGGGGAGACGCCCATCAGTTTGCAGCCGAGGGAGTTTCGACTGCTCGAATACCTGATGCGCCACAGCAATCAGGTGGTAACCAGAACCATGTTGCTGGAAAACGTGTGGGACTACAATTTCGACCCGCAGACCAACGTGATCGATGTTCACATCAGCCGCCTCAGGCGCAAGATCGACAAGAACTTCGACACCCCCATGTTGAACACCGTGCGGCGCGCGGGCTATATCTTGCGTGCGACATAAAACCAGACTCTTTTACAGTTACACCTTCCGCTTGGCGCTGCTGTACGCGCTGATTTTCAGCGTATCGACGTTGTTCCTGTTCTATTTCTTCTACCTGTTCACCGCGTCCTACATGACTCAGCAGGTGGACGACACCATTCAAGCGGAAATTCAGAGTCTGGCGGAGCGATACGACGATGCCGGACTGGAGGGAATGGCCGCGCTCATCGCCGCCCGCGTGCGCCGACAGCAGGCGCAGACCACCGGCGACTCGATCTACCTGCTGACCACCTACACGCTGCAACCGCTGGTCGGCAACCTCGACCAATGGCCGAAGAACACCACCGCCGACAACGACTGGATCGAATTCCGACTGGTCATCAATCAGGAGACCAACGAGACCCATCTCGCGCGCGCCAAGATTTTCCGGCTGCCGGGGCGCTATGGCCTGCTGGTGGGGCGAGACATCAACCAGTTGACCGAGGCCAAGCGGCGCATCGTACAGGCGCTGACCTGGGGACTGGCGATCATGCTGCTGCTGGCCTTCGCCGGCGGACTCGTTCTCAGCCGGCGAACCGTGCGCAAAATCGAGCGAATCAACCAAACCACGCGCAGCATCATGAGCGGCGACCTGTCGCGCCGGGTGCCGCTCAGCCATCACAACGACGACTTCGATCAAGTCGCGGAAAATCTCAATCAGATGCTCGACAGAATTCAGCGCCTGATGGAAGATATTCGACGGGTTTCCGACGGCATCGCCCACGATTTGCGCACTCCCCTTGCCCGCCTGCGACAACATCTCGAGGAGGCGCGGCGGCAGGCCGAGCCGGACGGCGAATCGGCTCGCTATCTGGAGGGTTCGATCAAGGAGGCGGATTCGTTGTTGAACACATTCAACGCGCTATTGCGGATTGCCCGAATCGAGGCGAGACAGATCAAGTTCGGCTTCCGCGAAATCGATTTTCACGCGCTGATTGCGGATGTAGTCGAATTCTACGAACCGCTGGCGGAGGAAAAGCAGCAACGCCTGACAACCGATCTGCAAGCCGGCATCACCTCCTGGGGGGATCGCGACCTGATGTTTCAGGCGACGGCCAATATCATCGAAAACGCGATCAAATACACGCCGCAAAACGGCGAAATCGGCATTTCCCTGCGGCGGCTGGACGACCAAGTGGTGATCACCATCGCCGACAACGGCCCGGGCATCCCGTCGGCGCAACGGGAACATGTGTTCCGTCGCTTCTACCGACTCGACCAGAGTCGCAGCACCAGCGGCAACGGCTTGGGGTTGAGCATGGTGTCGGCGATCATCGCCATACACAACGGCAGCATCGAACTGCAAGGCAATCGGCCGCGGCCGGGATTGCGGGCGATCATGAAATTGCCGCTGACCGCCCAACCCGAAATGGGCGTGCCGACGGCACCCGCGGCCGCCGTCAACTAATTTCCCCGACCCCCGCCGCCGAGCCGCGGCAGTGGCAGTGGCTACTCTATCCTGATCGAGGCGCCGTTCGCGTCTTCGTCGGTAGCGCCGGAATTGCTCTCCTGCCAGCGTATCTCGCCCGCCGCGTCATCCGGATCGGTCGGCACGGGCAGATCGATAATATCCTGCAGATTACTCAGATTCAGGGCGGGCAGCTGGCCGAGTTTCCCGAGTTGGCTGATCGCCACCCATGCCAACCCCAGCAACACGCCGACGAGCAGCACCATGCGGAAAAACGAGCCGCCGCGCCGATTCGACCGTGCGCGTTGCCGCACCCATTTCAACGATGCCTTGGTAACCGGAATTTCGCGCAGCTGCTCGGAGCCGAGAGACACGGAATCGACGATCCCCTCGTCCAGTTTCAGCAATCTGGCGTAGGAACGCAGGTAGCCCTTGGTGAAGGTGAGGCCGGGCAAGCGCTCGAATGCGTCTTCCTCCAGAGATTCGATGGTGGCAACGCCGAGGTTGAGAAATCGCGCCACATCGCGCACGCTCAGCCCGCTCGCCTCCCGCGCCGCCGACAACACCTGCCCGATGCTCTCCGTGGGCGGCGACTGTTGCGGTGAATACTGGTCGAGTTCGTTCATGCCTCGCGCGGTTGCGGGACACCCGACGCTGAACGGCAGGCGGGGCCCCGCGTGAGGTCAGGCGCTCTCCACGGCCTTCATGCTCAAACGCACCCGTCCCTGCTTGTCCACCTCGAGCACCTTGACCTTCACTTGGTCGCCTTCGCTGAGCACGTCGCTGACCTGATTGACTCGCTCCCGAGAAATTTGGGAAATGTGCACCAAGCCGTCTCGCCCCGGCAGGATATTGACGAATGCGCCGAAATCCATCAGCCGCACCACCTTGCCGTGATACACCGCATCCACCTCCACCTCGGCGGTAATCTGCTCGATTCGGCGGATGGCTTCCTGCGCCGCGGCGTTGTCGGTGGAGGCGATTTTCACCGTGCCGTCGTCCTCGATGTCGATGTTGACTCCGGTCTCCTCGGACAGCGCCCGAATCACCGCCCCGCCCTTGCCGATCACATCGCGGATCTTCTCCGGATTGATCTTGATGGTAACGATGCGCGGCGCATACTCGGACATTTGTTCGCGCGGCGCGGAGATCACATGCGCCATCTGCTCCAATATATGCAGGCGACCCTGTTTGGCCTGCGCCAGCGCCTGTTGCATGATTTCGCGGGTGATGCCGTCGATTTTGATGTCCATCTGCAGGGCGGTAATGCCTTCGCGCGTGCCGGCCACCTTGAAATCCATATCGCCGAGGTGATCCTCGTCGCCGAGGATATCGGTCAGCACTGCGTACTGGTCGCCCTCCTTGATCAGCCCCATGGCCACTCCGGCAACCGGCGCCGTGGTTTCAACTCCGGCATCCATCAACGCCAGACTGGTGCCGCATACCGTTGCCATGGAGCTCGAGCCGTTGGACTCGGTGATTTCCGCCACCACCCGAATGGTATAGGGAAAACGCTCCTGATTCGGGATGACCGCCTTGAGGGCGCGCTTGGCCAATCGGCCATGGCCGATTTCCCGACGCTTGGGCGAACCCACCCGGCCGGTTTCGCCGACGCAGTACGGCGGGAAATTGTAGTGCAGCATGAATCGATCGCGGTAATCCCCTTGCAGCGCATCGACCACTTGGGAATCCCGATCGGTGCCGAGGGTAACCACCACCAGAGCCTGAGTCTCGCCTCGGGTAAAGTTGGCCGAACCGTGGGTGCGCGGCAATATGCCGGTTTCGATGTGAATGGGGCGCACGGTGTCGCGGTCGCGCCCGTCGATGCGCGGCTGTCCGGCCAGAATGCGGCTGCGCACGGCCTCTTTTTCCATCTTCTTGATTTCATCGGCAACCGTGTCCGCCGTAGCCGACTCGGCCGACTCCGTCCCCTCCGGGCACAGCGCAGACACGACGCTCTGGCGAATTTCCGCCAGGACCTCCTGCCGCTCGCTCTTGTCGGAAATCCGATAGGCTTGTTCGATGCGCTCGCCCGCTTCGCCGGCCACCCGCTCGGCGAGAGCCTGATCGCGCTCCGGCACCTGCCATTGCCATTTCGGCTTGCCGGCCTCCTCGCCGAGTTCGCGCACCGCGCGGATGACCGCCTGACTCTGCTCGTGGCCGAACATCACCGCGCCGAGCATTTGCTCTTCGGTGAGGAAATCGGCTTCCGACTCGACCATCAGAACCGCCGTTTCCGTGCCCGCCACCACCAGATTGAGGGATGAATGCTGTTCCAGTTGGGCGGTGTCGGGATTGAGCAGATATTGGCCGCCGATGAAACCGACTCGGGCGGCGCCGATGGGCCCATTGAAGGGAATGCCGGAAATCTCCAACGCCGCCGAGGTGCTGATCAGTGCCGGGATGTCCGGATTGATCTGCGGATCGATGGACAACACCGTGGCGATGACCTGCACTTCGTTCATATAGCCCGTGGGGAACAGCGGGCGAATGGGACGGTCGATCAGTCGGCAGGTTAGCACGGCGTTTTCCGATGGCCGCCCTTCCCGCTTGAAAAAACCGCCGGGTATCTTGCCGGCGGCGTAGGTTCTTTCCTCGTATTCGACGGTCAGCGGGAAGAAGTCCAGATGACCCCTCTTCCTGCGCCCCACCACGGTAACCATGACGACGGTGTCGCCCATGCTGGCGATCACGGCGCCGTCGGCCTGTCGGGCAATGGCGCCGGTTTCCAGACGCACCTCATGTTGCCCGTATTGAAAAGTTTTGACTGCTTTATGCACGATTTTGCTCCTTGAGCATGATTGGGTTTATTTGCGCAAGCCGAGCTTGCCGATCAGCGCCCGATAGCGCTGGATGTCGTATTTCTTGAGATAACTCAACAATTTGCGCCGCCGATTGACCAGCCGCAACAGACCCTGACGAGAGTGATGATCGTGGATGTGGATCTTGAAGTGGCCGGAGAGGTCGCGGATGCGGGCGGTCATGAGGGCGATTTGCACCTCCGGGGAACCGGTGTCGCCCTGTTGGCGTTGGTGTGCCTTGACGATGTCGGATTTGTCCGTAACATTTAGAGCCATGATATTTCTCGATTACCTGCTCGGTTAGGGTGATTGGATGGAGTGATCAGTGGGTTCGGGCGGAAATCAGGTCGGCGCGGGAAACGCCGTCCGCCGATGTTTCAAAGGCGCGATTTTACCGGGCGCGCCGTCAATCTACAAGCATTATGCAGGCCGCCGCACGCTCGGTGGTTAGAAATCCAGTCGATAGCCGAGCAGCACTGCATACTCGGTGGGCGCACCGGCGGCATGGCTCGGGTTGTAACTCGCCATGCCCGCTAGATGCAATTCCCCGGCCCCCAACGGCCGGCTATAGGCCAGTTCCACATCCACCTGCCGCGCGCTCGGCGCCAGCGAAACTCGCGCCTCATCCATCAGCAAATCGCCGTATCTCGTGCGCCCGCGCGCCCAGCGCAGTTGCGCCGTGCCCGATTCCACCCGATGGGGCTGGGAAATTCGCACGATGGCGCGGTCGCGCGGCATCCACAGATTCCGCCCCGTCAGTTCGGCGCTGAAACTGCTACTCCACAGCGGCGTGAGCGAACTCAAAAGGCGGTCGGACTGCGACAATCGCGGTCGGCTCAGGCCGATGTGCGCCGCCGCCGTGCCGCTCCATCTGCGGTCGAATTGCCGCTGGGCGGTTACTCCGCCGAACCAAGTCCGGCTTTGCAACGCGCCGAATCCGCCGCGCGCCCGCGTGCCCAACAGTCGCGCATCCTCCCGTAGATAACCGGCCTGCAACGATGCCTCGCCGCTGCGGCGGGCGGCATCCGCGTTCCATCTCCATTCGCCGAGGGCGCCGAATGCGCGGCCAGTGTCCGAGTCCCGCTGTTCGCCCCATTGCGCCCTGCCGCCGAACAGGGCGGCGCGCCAACTCCCTGCACCCATCCCCAGCACCAACCCGTCCTGCGCCAACGCCGGCCACGGCGCCAAGCCGGGTGCCTCGCCTGCAAGCACCGACGCCGCCGCGCCTGTGCCGAAGTGTGAAGCCGGGTGGCGGCCATGGCTGAGGAACATCTCGCTGCCGCCGCCACCGATGGGGCGCGTCAGGGAGAGGGTGGGCGTTGTGGCCGTCCCGCCCGATTGCAGTTGCAGCCGCCCGCCGCCGGGTAGGTGGACGCGGCTCGGCTCGGGCGGCGCGCGCAGGCGCGACCACGGGGTCGGTCGCGGCGCGGTGCCGAGGAAGGTTTCCATCGGCAGGAAGAACGGCGCGTTCAAGTCGTCGAAGGCGGCGATCTCCCGCCCGCCGAGGGCGCTGCTCAGCGCATCGCCGAAGGCCGGCGCCAGCGCCAGAACGCTCGAATCGACCGCATAGCGGGGGGCGCCGGGAGTCGCGCTCGCGCTCATCATCATGCTGCCGGAGGGTCGGGTGGCGGCGTCCAGATCGAGCAAGCCCTGTCCGTAGATGGCAGTATTGGCGTAGGTGCCGGTTTTGTCGGCGGTCTCCAACAGGCGGGCGACCAGTTCCGTGTTGCCCATCTGCCCGCGGTAATGCTGCCGCAACAATGCCAGCGCGCCGCTGACTATGGGGGCGGCGAATGAGGTGCCATTCATGGGCCCATATGCATTATCAGTTGCGGGCACCCGCTCCCCCACCAGAGGCGCCATAATTGCCACTCCGGGGGCGGCGAGACAGAAACTGCTGGCCGTGCCGCAGCGATTGGAGAAATCGGCGATTTCGCCATCCTGATCCACCGCCACCACCGTCAGAATGTGGCCGCGCAACTCTGGAAAATGGATGCCGAGGCCGGACGTCCATTCCGGTGAATCGGCATTGGCAGAGGTGCCGTTCCGGAGATTCTTGTTGCCCGCATTGCCCGCTGCCCAGACGATGAGTTTTTTGTCGGCGTCCGGCGTGCCGGACTGCGCCAGCACTTCGCGGAGTTTCACGACCTTGCCAATTTCCGACTGGGAGTACCGGTCGATCGAGCCCGGCGCGTTGAAACTGAAATTGATGATGGCTATATCGCCGGTCGCGGCGGCGAGATAGCTTCTGAAATCGTTGGCGAATCTGTCATCGTTATAGCCAGCGAAATCGAATGGTGCATAGAATTCACCGGCTCTACCAAGTTTGATGGCCAGCATCTTGACGCGGGCATCGAAGGCGACGCCGTGCATATCCAAAGTGGGGTGCTCGCCGCCGTGACGATACGCCGCGATCACGGCGGCCACCGCAGTGCCGTGGCCGGCCGCATCGACTGTATAGTCGTTATAGCCCGCCTCCAACACCAATTCGCTTTTGCGGAAGCCGCCGACAAATTCCCGATGGTTTTGAGCGAGGCCGGTATCGACCACGAGAACGGTCTCGCCCGAACCGGTGGCGCCACGGGCATAAGCCGCCGAGGCTTTGACTAGTTCAAGGTGGCGGTCGGTACGGTCTATATTACCGTTCCCATCAGGCACTGGGTTACCGTTCGCATCATAAGCTCGATAGAACACCGTATATTCGCGTGTTTCGCAATCATCCGGAGCGCCGGGACACGGGTTTGTTCGTATCACCGGCGGCGGGTTCCTCGGCGGCGGCGGCTGATTCCCCGGCAGCGGATTCGTCGAAGTCGTACCCCCCCCCCCGCCACCCCCGCCCCCACAGGCAACCACGCCCAGCGAGAGCAAAATTAAAATCACCAACCGAACGAAACCCATGTTCACGACGAGGCGGCACTCGTTACGATGTCCACATCCAGCCCCGCCGCCTGTGCGTGGGGGTGGGCTAGGTCGAACCACACCACGCCGAGTTCGCCGGCTTCGAGCAAGTTGGTGCGCCCGTTTTGCAGATAACTGTCCGGCGAGAAGACGCGCCGCCCGACTACCCGCCCGTCTCGATCGCTGAAGGTCAGGCGCAGGTGGGGATAGGGCTGGGTGAATAGCGCCTCGTTGAGCAGTTTGATGGTTACCTTGATGGCGCCGGGCTCGGCGGGATGGAGTTCGACTCGGGTGTTGATCAGGGCAAGGCTCGACAACGCTTCTCTGGGGGGGAGTTCGCAGGCGGCAATTTCGCACAAACCGACGAGATAGCGGCGGTAGTCTTCATGCTGGGCGTATCGCTCCATGAGAAAGAATTTCGCCTGCCAGCCGAGCAAAACGAGGAAGCCCGCCGCCACCATGCCCCAGACCACATTGAGCAGCGGATTGGGATGCGGATTGAGGTAGTGTTCCACCCCATTGCGCTTGGCGCTCTTGGCGCTCTTGGCACGCTTGACGCGCTGGTCGCGCTTGTTGTGCTTGGCGCGGGACGGCGGGCGAATGCGCGGCAGTGGCGGCTGCCAGTGGGGGATGTTGCCTGCGGGGGGGTCGGATCGGGGGAGGCAGCCTCCGGCGGACGGCGACGGCGCGGACGGCGCCGGGGTGGGGGCGGGGGTGGGGGCGAATTGGAACGGCGGGCGCACCGCCTCGAATGTCGCCGCTTCCTCGCTCACTCCCTGACTCTGGCTCTGCCCCACGCTCGGCTCGGCCTCGATCAGATGCCATTTCGCGTTGAACAAGCCGTGGCAATCGCTGCAGCAGACCAGCCCTTCGCGCGCATTCATCTGCGCCTCGGTCAGCGGCAACACGGCTTGGCACTTGGGACAGGCGGCGCGCAGGGTCGGCGGCTCGGTCGGCGAGGTTCTGTGGAATTGCGGCATGGGTCGGCAGTCAGCGGTCGGCGGTCAGCGATCAGTTGAGTCCGAGTTTCTTTTCGAGATAGTGGATGTCCAGCCCGCCGCGCATGAACGCCTCGTCCTCGGCCAACCGGCGGTGCAGGCTCAGATTGGTCTTGATGCCGTCCACCACCATTTCCTGCAGCGCCCCGCTCATGCGCGCCAACGCTTCTCGCCGGTGCATGCCGTGGGTGATCAGCTTGGCCACCATGGAGTCGTAGTACGGCGGCACCACATAATGGCTGTATACATGGGAGTCGACGCGCACGCCGGGCCCACCGGCGCTGTGGTACTGGGTGATGCGCCCGGGAGACGGCATGAATGTGTTCGGATCCTCGGCGTTGATGCGGCATTCGAAGGCGTGGCCGCGAAACTGGATGTCGTCCTGCTTGAAGCGCAGTTTCTGCCCGTCGGCGATGCGAATCTGCTCCTGCAGCAGGTCGACGCCGGTGATCATTTCGGTAACCGGATGCTCCACCTGAATGCGGGTGTTCATCTCGATGAAGAAGAATTCGCCGTCCTCGTAGAGGAACTCGAATGTACCGGCGCCGCGATAGCCGATGGCGCGGCAGGCTTCGACGCAACGTTCGCCGATGTCGCGCCGCTGCTCGTCGCTGATGCCGGGCGCCGGCGCTTCCTCGATGACTTTCTGGTGGCGGCGCTGCATGGAACAATCGCGATCGCCGAGGTGGATCACATTGCCGTGCATGTCGGCGAGTACCTGAAACTCCACATGTCGCGGTTTTTCGAGAAATCGTTCCATGTAGATCACATCGTCGCCGAACGCCGCCGCGGCTTCCTTGCGCGTCATCATGCTGGCGTCGAGCAGTTGGGCGCCGTCGCGCACCACCCGCATGCCCTTGCCGCCGCCGCCGCTGGTGGCCTTGATCATGAGCGGGAAGCCGATCTGCTCGGCGATAGCGACGATCTTTTCCGCATCGTCGGGCACGGCGCCGTCCGAGCCGGGCACGCAGGGAACTCCGGCGGCGCGCATGGTGCGGATGGCGGATATCTTGTCGCCCATGGTGCGGATGGTTTCGGGGCGGGGGCCGACGAAGATGAATCCGCTCTGCTCCACCTGCTCGGCGAAATCGGCGTTTTCCGAGAGGAAGCCGTAGCCCGGATGAATGGCGTTGGCCGCGGTTACCTCGGCGGCGGAAATGACCGAGGCGCTGTTCAAGTAACTGTGCGCCGCCGCCGCCGGGCCGATGCACACCGATTCGTCCGCAAGCCGCACATATTTGGCCTCGCCATCTGCTTGGGAATGCAATGCCACCGTGCGAATTCCCAACCTGCGGCAGGCGCGCAATATGCGCAACGCGATTTCGCCGCGATTTGCGATCACCAGTTTCTTGATGGTGTCAGTCATGGCTACTCTCGATGACGAACAGCGGCTCGCCATATTCCACCGGATCGCCGTTATCTTTGTGGATCACGCTAACCACGCCGTCCGTTTCCGCATCCAGCTGGTTGAAGGTCTTCATCGCCTCGATGAGGCACAGGGTATCCCCCGTGCGCACCGCCGAGCCGACCGATACGAATGGCTTTTCATCGGGCGATCTGGAGCTGTAGAAGGTGCCCACCAACGGCGATTCGACCACGGTCCCGGCAACCGGCTCATCGGCGGGCGGCGAATCGGCAGGCGGCGGTTGGGTTGCGGCAGTGGGCGCGGGAGGTGGGGCGGACGGCGGAGCCAGTGGCGTCAGCGGCTGGCTGGGGGCGGCTCGGCTCAAGCGGCTTAGGCGGATGGTGTTTTCCCCCTCGGTGATCTCCATTTCGGCCAGCGCCGAGTCTTCCAGCAGCTCGATGAGTTTCTTGATTTTTCGTAGATCCATGATTTTTTACTCGGTAATCGGGGTTAGCCGGGTTGATTCAGTGTTGCGGGTTTCGCATTGCCGCAATCCGGCGGCGGCGGCGCGATAGGCGAATTCGTAGCCCTGAGCGCCCAAACCGGCCACCGTGCCGACGGCGATGTCGGAAAAGTAGGACTGGCGGCGGAACTGCTCGCGTGCGTGGATGTTGGACAGGTGCACCTCGATGAAGGGGATGGCCACCGCCGACAGGGCGTCGCGCAGGGCGATGCTGGTATGGGTGAAGGCGGCCGGATTGATGAGGATGAAATCGATGCGGTCGGCGGCGGCTTGCTGCACCCACTCGATCAGTTCGTTTTCGGCGTTGCTCTGGCGGCTGTGCAGTTCATGCCCATCCGCCGCCGCCAACTGCTGCAACTTGCCCTCGATGTCGGCGAGGCTCGCCGAGCCGTAATGGTGCGGCTCGCGGCTGCCCAGCAGGTTGAGGTTGGGGCCGTGCAATACGAGAAATTTTGCCATCTGGCGGGAGATTGGTCGGAATCGGAGTCGAAATCGGATGATCGGATGAAGGGGGGGATTATCCCAAAATCGCATTTTGCCGTCCACATCGGCGAACTTCGCCTTTTTCCGCCCGCCAAACCGCGTATTTTCGCCCCGCCGCCCCGCCGCCCCGCCGCGCGCCGTCAAACCGGCAACGCCGTGGTGTATTTCATCTGCTCCATGGCGAACATGGAGGTTACATCGGACAACGCGATTCGCCCGATGATGGTCTTGTAGATGCGGTCGAAGGCGGCGATGTCGGGCACCACCACCCGCAGCAGATAATCGACCTTGCCGCTCATGCGGTAGATTTCCATGATCTCCGGAATGGCCTTCATCTCCCGGGCGAATTTCTCGCTCCACTCGATGTTGTGCTGATTGGTGCGGATGGCGATGAACACGGTAACTCCGGCGCCCACCAGAGTCGGGTCGAGCAGCGCCACGCGCGCGCGGATGATGCCGTTTTCCTCCATGCGCTGAATGCGTTTCCAGCAGGGAGTCGGCGACAGATGCACCTTTTTGGCGATTTCCTTGATGGTCATGGCGGCATCCTTTTGCAAGTAATACAAAATTTTCCGATCCACCGGGTCGATGGCGAGTTTTTCCTCGGATTGCATGATAAGGGTACTATTTTCTATGCGGATGGGGAATATAGCAGATAAATAGTGTTTATTTCTACAAATTGTTGCATAGCGGACAAATTTTCTCTACATTGGGCATCGGCTCAATCGCAACCGACAACTGCACAAATGTATCGCTACAACGAACACGACAGCACCTTGTTGAAACAGCGCGCGCACCAGTTCGCCGGACAGGTGCAGAGATTTCAAGATGGTTCTCTGGACGCGGACTCGTTTCAGCAGCTGCGGCTGCGCAACGGCCTGTACAAGCAACTGCACGCCCACATGCTGCGGGTGGCGATCCCCTACGGCATCCTCAACAGCGAGCAATTGAATGCACTGGCGCGGGTGGCGCGCCAATTCGACCGCGGCTTCGGCCACTTCACCACCCGCCAGAACATCCAGTTCAACTGGCCGGAATTGGTCGATGTGCCGGAAATATTGAAGCAACTGGCGGAAGTCGGCATGCACGCCATCCAGACCAGCGGCAGCTGCATCCGCAACATCACCAGCGACCACCTCGCCGGAGTCGCTCCGGACGAAGTAGTCGATCCCCGCCCGTGGTGCGAATTATTGCGCCAATGGTCGGTATTGCATCCGGAATTCAACTGGCTGCCGCGCAAATTCAAGATCGCGGTAAGCGGTGCGAAAAACGACCGCGCGGCCATTCAACTGCACGACATCGGCCTGCGTCTCTTCCTCGACCACGCCGGGCAGACTTGCGCGCGGGTGTATGTGGGCGGCGGCATGGGGCGCACGCCGGTGATCGGCAAGGTCATCGCACCGGCGGTGGCGGCGGCGGATCTGCTGGGGTATCTGCAGGCCATCCTGCGGATCTACAACCGCTACGGCCGCCGCGACAACAAATACCGCGCCCGCATCAAGATTCTGGTGAACGCGCTGGGGATCGACGCCTTCCGCGACAAGGTCGAGGAAGAATGGCGCAACAGCCAGGCCACCGCGCCTACCGTCAGCGAGGCGGAAATCGCCCAAGCGAAATCCTTCTTCCGCCCCCCGGCTCTCGACCACCAAACCCCACCCAACGGCGTCATTCCGGTGGCGGACAGCCGCTTCCTCAAATGGCGCGAGCACAACACCACGGAGCACCGCGATCCCGACTATCGGGTCGTCTATGTGTCGCTGAAGGCGCCGGGCGTGCCGCCGGGGGATATGGACGCCGAGCAGATGGAGCAACTGGCCGAGTTGGCGCGCGTCCACAGCGGCGATGAAATCCGCGTTACCCACGAACAGAATCTGCTGCTGCCATTCGTGCGCAAAACCGACCTGTTCTTCGTCTGGCACGAACTGAATCGCCTCAATCTGGCCACCCCCAACATCGGCACCCTCAACGATATGATCTGCTGCCCGGGGCTGGACTTTTGCTCCCTCGCCAACGCCGGCACCATCCCCATCGCCAAGCAGATCAACGAGCGGCTGGGCGAACTCGACCGGCTGTACCACATCGGCGAGATCAAGCTGAAAATGTCCGGCTGCATGAACGCCTGCGGCCACCACCACGCCGGCCACATCGGCATTCTCGGCGTCGACAAGAAGGGCGAGGAGTGGTATCAGATCACTCTGGGCGGCTCGGCGGAAAACCACACCCGTCTAGGGGAGCGCCTCGGCCCCGCCATCCCTCAGGAGGCGGTCGCCGAGACCATCGAAACGCTGGTCGAAACCTATCTGGAACTGCGCCTGCCCGGCGAGAAATTCCTCGATAGCGTGATCCGCGCCGGAGTCGAGCCGTTCAAGCGCAATGTCTACGCAAATCATCAAAAACCGAGCGATCGTCGCAAACCGGTGGCGGCCTGACGGCGGCGGCGACTACGCTGCCGACGCCGTGGTTGGCACCGCCGAAGCCGCCGCTACCGACACCGTGGCCGAAGCCGCCGTCGGCATCGGCATCGAATCCGACAGATACGACCATGTCATCCTGCCCCTCGACAGGTGGTTGGCGATACGCCGATCCCTCGATTCGGCGAACTGCGCCGTCGGCGTCAAACTGCGCCCCGAAGACGAAGTCGAATCCATCGCCGCCGATTTGCACGAAATCGCCCTGATCGCTCTGGAATTCGGCAGCATCACCGAGGGACGGGGCTATTCCCAAGCGGTGCAACTGCGCCGACAACACCACTTTTCCGGCGAAATCCGCGCCCTCGGCGTCCACCGCGACAACCTGCCCCTGCTGGAACGATGCGGCATAGACGCCTACGAATTGGCCGAAGGCGAGGATATCGAGCAGGCATTGTCGGCATTCACGGAAATCACCGAGTATTACCCGCTCAACGGCGGCGACGGCGGCGGCGGCTGACCGCGGGGAAAAAATCGTATCGGGGCTTGCCAAATGCCGGTAATATCCGGTAATGTAGCCCCTCCAATTCAAAATGGCAGATCAGCCGACTGCCGCAACCATCCTACCTCGGAGGAATCTGACCATGAATACCCATCGTCAAATGACCCAATCCGCTATCATCGCCGCTGGTGAGAATGTGAACGTTACCCCCCCCCCCCCCCCCCCCCCCTATCAGGGACTGACCGCACGGTGGGCGCGATGAAATCCGCCCGCCTCTACCGATTTTTCCCCGTTCTCGCGCTGTTGCTCGGCGTATTCGCCCTGCCCAACACGTCTTCCGCCTTCGTATTAGAGCCGATTAATGTTAGGACGTCGGCGAGCGGCAACACGCTGAGTGTATCGTGGGCGAGGAACTCCAGCGGCGACGATCCCACTTCATATGATGTGGAATACACCGCCAACTTGAATCTGTCCGGGTCAGGGGGCGTTAGAGGCACGAACCCAGCCACCCAGTGGGTGGACGCGGGGCACACCGGCACAACGCCCTCGCACACGATCCCCAATCTGAACTACGACACGACCTATCGGGTGCGCGTACTCGCGAAAGATAGCGAAGGTAACAGCGGTTGGGCCGAGGGGACGAATGCGCGCGCAACGACCGGCTTGCCGCCAGTCTCTCTCTCCGCCAACCCGACCACGGTTACCGAGGGTTCGTCGGTAACCGTAGCGGTAACCCTCGCAGTAGCGGCGGATGATCAGGGCGGCGTGGAAGTTCCGATCACGCTGACCCCCGGTACCGCCACCGCGACCGCCGACTACGGCACCCTCACTTCCATCACAGTGCCGATCAACGAAACCACCGCCACCGGCGTGATCACCACAAACGATGACGAAGATCTAGAAGGCGATGAGACCTTCACTGTGTCGATCGGCTCGCCGTTGCCGACCGGTTTTGTGGCGGGCACGCAGACATCGGCGGAGATCACCATCCTCGACGACGACCGACCCAGAGTGTCGCTGTCGGTCTCGCCGGAACGGGTAACGGAGGGATCGTCGGTAACGGTAACGGCGGAATTATCGATGGCGTTGGCGAGTGATGTGAACATCCCGATAACCCTGACCGGCGGTACCGCCGAACCCGACGACTACGGCACCCTCACCTACATCGCCATCGAGGCCGGCGCCACCACCGGCACCGGCACTTTCACCACGACGCAGGATGAGGATGCCGAACCCGAAACCGTCACCGTAGCGCTCGGCTCGCCGTTGCCCACCGAAGTGAATGCGGGCAGTGCGAATTCGGTGGAAGTTACCATCCTCGATGACAACCCGAGCGCCCTGACCCTCTCCGCCGACACCACCGGAATCCCCGAAGGCGGTCAATCCGTGATCACGGCAACCCTCGACCGACCGGCACCGGACGGCGGCACGACGGTAACGTTGTTCGCCGACGCGCAAGGCGACATGCCGGCGATGGAGGGGGACGATTTCGAGTTCACCACCAAGACCTTCACCATTGCCGCAGGCGAGTACAGTGGGCGAACCACCCTTCGCGCCCTCGTCGATGAGGAAGAAGACGACAGCGAAATCATCACCATCGATGCCGTCAGCGAGAATCCGGTTTTGGAAATCGCCACTCTGCGCCTCACCATCGGTGGCGGCTTCAGGTCTCAGGCGCCGGATCAGACCATGTTATTGCATCAGACAACCCTGTCCGAGGTAACGCGCGCCGTGGCCGGACAAACCACCGGCGCCATTTCCGCGCGGGTCGGGCAGGCATTGAATGGCAATGGCAGCGCCGGCGGCACGACCTCGGCCAGTCTCGGCGGCCACGCTACGCTGGCGAGCGCATTGGCGGATTATGGCGCGAATGCGGCGGATGGCAATGGAAACCGCCTCCTGCGCGACTTGCTGGACGGCTCCGATTTCCTCCTGCCCCTGAGCGATAACGGCAACGGAGATGGCGGGGATGGCGGCGGATTGCGCTCGACCTCGCTGTGGGCCAGCGGCGAATACCGCGACCTATCCGGCGAGGAAGGCAATCTGGAATTCGACGGCAGTGTGCGCGGCGCGCAAATCGGCGTGGATACCAAACTGCGCAACGATCTGTTGGCGGGCGTGGCGCTGTCTTGGAGTGCGGGCGAGCTGGAATACGAGACCAGCGACGGCCTCGATCAAGGAGACTACGAGGTGGATGTGATTTCCCTCCATCCCTATATCGGCGGTCATTCCGGACGGCTGGACTGGTGGGCCACCCTCGGCTACGGTACGGGCGAAGTGGAATATACCCCTGAGGCCAGCGAGACTTCATCCAACGATATGAGCCTACGCACCGTGGGCGCGGGCGGTAGCGGCATGCTGTGGTCGCGAGACGCTACTCGCGTACATCTCAAGGGCGAATTCACGAGCACGCGGATGGAGGTGGAAGAGAGCGCGCGCCTTGATTCGTTCGCGGTGGACACCACCCTCGCGCGCCTCGCGCTGGCGGCAAGCCGCACGCGGAGTTTGGCGGGCGGCGGGAGTTTGTCGCCGTCCCTTTCCCTCGGCGCCCGCCACGACGGCGGAGACGGCAACACCGGCACCGGCGCGGAGGTACGCGGCAATCTGCACTACGATAATGCGCAGAGCGGCACGAGCGCATCCATTTCGGCGCATGGCCTGTTCGGTCGCAGCGACTACGAGGAATGGGGCGTACAGGCAGTAGTGCGAGTGTCCGCCGGTGCCGATGGGCAGGGTTTGTCCTTCGTAATGAGGCCCGGCTACGGCAACGGCGGCACGAACACGAGCATGGGCGATGACGGCCAAATCTGGTCCCACGGCCTGCGCGAAGACGCCACTCCCACCATCCGCGATGCGAGCGGGCGGCTGGAAATGCGCATGGGCTACGGCCTGTCGGCTTCCGGTGGGCGAGACGGCCTGCTGACTCCGTGGGGCGGCTTGAATCTGGAAGGCGACGGCAAACGCTATCGTGTGGGGCTGGATTGGGAGGTAGCCGGGCCGTTCACCCTGCGACTGCACGGCGAACGGCGGGAATCGGCGAACTCGGATGCCGATCATGCCGTCTTGCTGAGAGGCGAGGCGCGTTTCTGACCTTGCGGCGGCGGGCGGTACCACATTGCCCGCTGCCCGCCGCCATCCCCCTTCCCCGCGCCGCCGTCCGGCGGGCGGTTTTCCGCGATTAACCGCATCAGCGTCGCCCGCGCCCTTCCAATAGCGCGCGACTGGCGGTACGCTCCCGCGCCAAGTTCGCGCATCCCTCTGCAATGCCTGAAAATCCCAATCCGGTAGTGATCATCGGCGGCGGCCTCGCCGGGCTGGCGCTGGCGTTGCGCTTGGCGGATCGAGGGATCGGCGTGACCATTCTGTCCAAGTGCGAGCTGGACGAGGGCTCCACGCGCTATGCGCAGGGCGGCATCGCCGCGGTGCTCGGCGAGGGCGATTCCTTCCGCGCCCACATCGACGACACGCTGGACGCCGGTGGCGGGTTGTGCGACCCGAAGACCGTCGAGTTCGTGGTCACCAACGCCCCCGCGGCGATTCGCTGGCTGACCGAGCGCGGCGTCAGTTTCAGCCTGCGAGACGATCGCGCGGGAGACGAATTCCATCTCACCCGCGAAGGCGGCCACAGCCATCGCCGGGTGATTCACGCGGGCGACGCCACCGGCGCGGAGGTGGAGGTAACTCTCGAGCAGATGGTGCGCAAGCATGGCCGCATCACCCTCATGGAGAATCACATCGCCATCGACCTGATCACCTCGAAGAAACAGGGCATGGCGGGCGCCGATACCTGCCTCGGCGTGTATGCGCTCGATCGCGACAGTAGGCGCATCATCGCCCTGCCCTGCCGACAGATGGTGCTGGCCACCGGCGGCGCCAGCAAGATCTACCTGTACACCAGCAATCCGGACACCTCCACCGGCGACGGCATCGCCATGGCGTGGCGCGCCGGTTGCCGGGTGGCCAACATGGAATTCGTGCAGTTTCATCCGACCTGCCTGTATCACCCGCAGGCGAAATCCCTGTTGATTTCCGAGGCAGTGCGCGGCGAGGGGGGAAAATTGGTACACGCCGACGGGCGGCGTTTCATGGCGAAATACGACCGGCGGGCGGAGCTGGCGCCGCGAGACATCGTCGCCCACGCCATCGATTTCGAGATGAAGACGCGCGGCTGCGACAATGTATATCTCGACATCAGCCACAAACCGGCGGAATTCATTCTGCGGCACTTCCCCACCATCGCGGCGCGCTGCCGGGAGTTGGGACTGGACATGACCAGCGAACCGCTGCCGGTGGTACCGGCGGCGCATTACACCTGCGGCGGCGTGGTGGTCGACCACGATGGGCGCACCGATATTCACAATCTGTATGCCATCGGCGAGACCAGCTGCACCGGCCTGCACGGTGCCAACCGACTGGCCAGCAATTCCCTACTCGAATGCTTGGTGTTCGCCGAATCCTGCGCCAACCGCCTGAGCGCCGAGGCGGGTGCGTTCGAGGCGCCGACGACTCTGCCGAAGTGGGATGAAAGTCAGGTTACCGATCCGGATGAGCAGGTCGTGGTAGCGCACAACTGGGACGAATTGCGCCGCTGCATGTGGGATTATGTGGGCATCGTGCGCACCGACAAGCGGCTGGCTCGGGCGGCGCATCGCATCGCCCTGTTGCAGGAGGAGATTCGCGAATTCTATGGCAATTTCCGCATCGGCAACGATCTGATCGAGTTGCGCAATCTGGTGCAGGTGGCGGAACTCACCGTGCGCAGCGCCATGCAGCGCAAGGAAAGTCGGGGGCTGCACCGGACGCGGGACTATCCCCGCGCGGATGCGAATCAGCCCGCGATGGACACTATCTTGCGCCCCGCGGCGGCGGCCGCAGGCGATTTTCCCGCCACACCCGCAGGCGGTGCAGCTGGCCTCGGGACTGGGAGCGGGCGCGGATGAGGAGGCGGAATTTGCGCCGATCCTGCGCCATCAGCAACAGCACGAAACCGCCGAATTCCATCGCGTCTATGAACTGCATCGGCTGGTGCCGCCCGTCCGCTCGATACAGCAACCAATCGCCTGAATTGCCCGCGTTGGCCGCGTTGGCCGGATTGTCTCCGGCGATCGCCTCCAAGCGGACTGCGCCGTTCGCCAGCCGCTGACGGCGCAATGCAAGAGCCAGAGAAAACGCGGTAATCGCCGCGAGCAACCAAGCGAAGGGAGCGGAAAAACCGTCGGCGACCAGCGCGACAATCGCCACCAGAGGCAACGGCAGGCAATGCAGCGCGACCAGCGCCGCGACAATCCCCCGGTGCGGCGCGAGGCTAAGCGTGATGGGCAGACAGAATGCGTTCGACAATGGTGGCCATTCCGTGGTCGGTGGGTGGTACGCCGTGGCAGAGCCAGTCCGCCAACTGCGGGTCGGCGTGCTCGAGCAGCTGGGCGAAGAGTCGCCGTTCCGCCCCGTTCAACGCGCGATAGTGCTCATCCACAAAGGCGGACAAAATCAAGTCCAGTTCCCGCGCGCCCCGGCGACAGCGCCATCTGATCCGGCTGCTCGCCCGCGCATCCGGCGGCGCGGCGGGGCGGGTTAGCGCCGTTAACTCCGATCCGCCTTCTTTCGCCACGATCTCTTCGCCAAGTCTTGTTTGATTCGGGCAATCGCCTGAGCCGGATTCAACCCCTTCGGGCAAGTCTTGGTGCAGTTCATGATGGTGTGGCAGCGGTACAGTTTGAAGGCGTCGTCCAGCTGGTCGAGGCGCTCGTCGGTGGCTTGGTCGCGGCTGTCGGCGATCCATCGATACGCCTGCAACAGCGTCGCCGGGCCGAGATATTTCTCGCTGTTCCACCAATAACTCGGACAACTGGTGGAGCAGCAGGCGCACAGTATGCACTCGTACAGCCCATCCAGCTTCTCCCGCTCTGCCTCGGATTGCAGGCGCTCGCGCGCGGGCGTGGGCGCGGGGGAGTCGGCCTGCAGCCAGGGTTTGATGGAGGCGTATTGCGCGTAGAAACGGCTCATATCGGCGACCAAGTCCTTGACCACCGACAGGTGCGGCAGCGGGTAGATGGTGATCGCCCCCTTGATCGCCTCCGCCGGCTGGGTGCAGGCGAGGGTGTTGACGCCGTCTATGTTCATGGCGCACGAGCCGCAAATCCCCTCCCGGCAGGAGCGGCGGAAGGCCAGAGTGCTGTCGATGGCGTTCTTGATGCGGATGATGATGTCCAGCACCATCGGGCCGCAGGCGTCCGCATCGACCTCGTAGGTGTCCATGCGGGGTTGCTCGCCGGTGTCCGGATCCCAGCGGTATACCCGAACCGTGCGCGGGCGGCTCGCACTCTCGTCTCGGTAACTTCTGCCCTCGACGATTCGGGAATTGGCGGGTAGGGTGAATGCGGCCATGGTCGGCGGATGGATGCGGGGTGGCGGGGTGAGGGGAGGTCAGTACACGCGCTTCTGCGGCGCAATATACTCGACTTCGTCGGTCAACGTATAGTCGTGCACCGGTCGGTAATCGATCACCGGATCGGCGGCCAGCTCGGCCTGCCATGTCAGCGTATGCTTCATCCAGTCGGCGTCATCGCGCTCGGGATAATCCTCGTGGGCATGGGCGCCCCGACTTTCCCGGCGGTTGGCGGCGGCGTGCATGGACACCCGCGCCTGCCGCAATAGATTGTCCAGTTCGAGGGTTTCCACCAGATCGGTATTCCAGATCATGGAGCGGTCGGACACCTTGACGCGATCGAATCGCGCGCAAATGTCCGCCAAAACTCGCTTGCCTTCCTCCATGACCTCGCAACTGCGGAACACGGCGCAATGATTCTGCATGGCGGTCTGCATGGCCAAGCGTATTGCGGCGGTCGGGGAATCGCCGTCGGCGTGGCGAATGCGGTCGAAACGGTCGATGCTCTCCTGCCCAGCGGCATCCGCCAGCCCCGGTTTGGCGGAGCCCGGTTCGATCAGGGCGCGCGCGCGGCGGGCGGCGGCGCGTCCGAACACGATGATGTCCAGCAATGAATTCGACCCCAGCCGGTTGGCGCCGTGCACCGATACACATGCCGCCTCGCCGATGGCCATCAGTCCGGAGACGATGTGCTCCGGATCGTCTCCTCTGCGCGTAACCACCTCGCCGTGGATGTTGGTCTGTATGCCGCCCATGTTGTAGTGCACCGTCGGCAGCACGGGTATCGGCTCTCTGGTTACATCGACTCCGGCGAAGATTCTGGCGGATTCCGAGATGCCCGGCAGGCGCTCGGCAAGCACTTCGGAGCCAAGGTGTTCGAGGTGCAGGTGGATGTGATCCTTGTGCTTGCCGACGCCGAGTCCATCGCGGATCTCCCTGGTCATCGAACGGCTGACCACATCGCGGGAGGCGAGGTCCTTGGCGTTGGGGGCGTATCGCTGCATGAAGCGCTCTCCTCGGGAATTGGTCAGGTAGCCGCCCTCCCCTCTGGCGCCCTCGGTGATCAGGCAACCGGCGCCGTAGATGCCGGTGGGGTGGAATTGGGTGAACTCCATGTCCTGCAGCGGCAGCCCGGCGCGCAGTACCATGCCGCCGCCGTCGCCGGTGCAGCTGTGCGCCGAGGTGCAGGAGAGATAGCACCGACCATATCCGCCGGTGGCCAGCACCACGATCTTGGCGGCGAAGCGGTGCAGCTGCCCGCCGTCCAAGTCCCAGGCGAGCACGCCCTTGCATTCGCCGTTTTCCATGATCAGGTCGATGGCGAAATACTCGATGAAGAATTCGGCCTTGTGTTTGAGCGACTGCTGGTAGAGGGCGTGCAGGATGGCGTGGCCGGTGCGATCCGCCGCGGCGCAGGTGCGCTGCGCCTGACCCTCGCCGTAGTGGGTGGTCATGCCGCCGAACGCCCGCTGGTATATCCGCCCCTCGGCGGTGCGCGAAAAGGGCACGCCGTAGTGCTCCAGTTCAATGACCGCGTCGGCCGCCTCCTTGCACATGTATTCGATGGCGTCCTGATCGCCGAGCCAGTCGGCGCCCTTGACCGTGTCGTACATGTGCCAGCGCCAGTCGTCCTCGCCCATGTTGCCGAGAGCGGCGCTCATCCCGCCCTGCGCGGCGACGGTATGGCTGCGAGTCGGAAACAGCTTGGTGATGCAGGCGGTGCTCAACCCTTCGACCGCCATGCCGAAGGTGGCGCGCAGGCCGGCACCGCCGGCGCCGACCACGACCACGTCGTAACTGTGGTCGATGATGGGATAGGATTCAGCCACCGATTTTCCGCCTGCTGCCGCTACGAGTTACCAAGCCGCGATGCGCAGCACGGAAACGATGGCGACGGTCGCCGCCACAATGTGCACCGCCTTCATCGCCAGCAGGGTTTTCGCGCGCGCTCGGCGGGAGGGCATGTAGTCCTCGACGATCACCTGCACCCCCAGATGGGCGTGGAAGAACAGGCAGGCGAGGTAGACGATGAGAGCCGCCGCCACCACGGGTTGGGCGATCCACGCCGCCACCGCCTGATGTCCGGCGCCGATGTGGTCGCGGATGGCGAACACGAACCACAGGGTGAGGGGGATCAGCGGCAATGCGCAAACACGCTGCAACCACCAATGGCGACTGCCCGCGTGCTCTGCCTCGCTGAGCTGAACCCGCTCCGGCGGATGCGCGGAATTCATGTCAGCCAAGCCAGCATGGTCAACACCAGAGAAGCGCCGACCACGATTTTTCCGCTCAGATAGGCCGCCGGCAGTTGCAGCCCCCAGCCCGCGTCCCACAACAGGTGGCGGATGCCGTTGCACAGGTGATAGCAGGCGCACAGTATCCATATCAGGAGTAGGGATTGGCCGAGCCAAGAGGTGAAGAAGGCATGGGCGATGCGGTAGGTGTCGGCACCGGCGGCGACGCACCACAGCCACCACGCCAGCAACAGGGCGCCGAGGGTGAGTATGAGGCCGCTGCCACGATGCAGGATGGATAGAACCGAGGTCAACTGCGGTCGGTATATCTGCAGATGGGGCGACAGCGGACGCTGGGGTTGGATCAACTTGAATTGCCTGAATGCTGGGTGATACCAGCGCGCAATGATACAAGCAAACCGCCATCGAGAAAACCGGCTGACGATACCGCTACATCCCGCCCGACCACCTGACGGCGTCGTTTGCGATCCATCGGCTAGTGGGCATGGAGAAAAAAGGGGCGGCGGCGCCTTGAGGAATCGCCGCCTTGGGCAAAGGTGCGGAATGGGATGGCGGGCGTCGCCAAATCAAGTCGCCCGCCGTCCGTAGCCGCTAACGATCAGAAACGCGCCTCTCCCCGTAGCAAGACCGCGTGGTCGGTATCCGCGTTTTCATTTTCGCGGCGTTCTCCGGATAGGCGTAGGGTGAATTGGTGGTTGGTATCCCAATTCAGGCCCAGTCGGTAGAGTTTGCCGGTTTCGTGCAAGGTCAGGCCGCTCCACGGGGTCAGCAAGCCGTCTCGCCCGCCGGGGGCCGACAAGCCGTAGCCCAATCTCATTTCCAGTCGTCCGCTCGCATCGCGGTTGGCGGGGGTGGCGTCTCCGCGCAGGCCGTGAGACCAGATTCGGCCAGTGTCGCCCACGCTCGCGCCGCCATTGCCGTAGCCGGGGCTCATTTCGAAGGACATGCCCTGACCATCGGCACCGGGCGACAGGTGCACTAATGCCTGTATGCCCCATTCCTCATAGTCGCTGCGGCCAAACAGGCTGTGCGCCGATACGGACGCGCGCACGCCGCTCTCCGCGTTTTCGTAACTTACACTGCCGCCGATTTCCGCGCCGACTCCGGTGTTGCCGTCTCCGCCGTCTTGGCGCACGCCGAGGGATAGGGACGGCACAACAACCCGCTGCCCGCCGCCCGCCAAACTGCGCGTGCGGCTTGCCGCCAGCGCGAGGCGCGCGAGGCTGGTGTTCACCGAGAGGGAATCGACTCGGGCGCTCTTCTCCACATCCATCCACGTGAACAGGAATTCGCCCTTGAGAAGCACTTGCGCCCCGTCTTCCGCACGCGACCACAGCAAACCGCCGCCGCCCGCGCCCAGGGTGGTCATGCTCATGTCGTTGGAGGCGGCTTGGCCGGCATTCGGGGTGACCACCAACTCGCCGTTGCCGTGGCCGAGGGTAGCCCACCAGTCCAACTGCCCGGAGCGACCGCCGAGATAGGGATGCAGGGAAATCACATCCACCTCGTAGTCGCCCTGACCGCTCGCGCCGCCGATGCCGGTGTCATATTCCAGCTCGCCCTCGCTCCAAGACAACGCCACGCCCGCCAGCAGGTTGTTGCGCACCATCGCATCCACGCCGATTTGCGCGCCGTGCAGGTTGCCGTCGAACTCGATGTCGCCGTCCTCGCCGGACAGATTGCGGTAATCGCCGCTGGCCCACAGGGAGGCCGAGCGCAGGCCGCCGCCCCCACCGTCATCGCTCAGTGGCAGGACGAATCGGCTGCCGCTCAGCAGGTCGCGCAGGGGGCGGTTTTCGTTGATCAAGCCCGGAGCATGGGTTTGCAAGGCGCCCGCGAGGGTGCTCTGGCCGCCGAGACTGGCCGAGGCGCCGCCGCCGTTCAACACTTGCCCGACACGTGCGGAGATGGCGCCGGTGGAACGTCCGGCTAGGGCGCGCGCCACTTCGGGCAGGACTGCCCGATGCAACTGCTCGGCCTGCAACGCCGCCACGATGGTGAGGGGCAGGGGAACTGCGGACAAAACCGGATTCGCGCTGGTGGCATTGATGGTGATGGTCTCGCCGTCGTCGTCCACCTCATCGGCAAGGGTGCGAAGGGTGATTTGCTCGCTGTGCTCGCCTGCGGCAATGGTGAAGGTCTTGGTGGCGAGGGTGTAATCAGCCCCCTCGGTCGCCGTGCTGTTGCCGGGGTCGATGGCCAGCGTTATCGTCGTACCGCCGGTCGGTGCCGGTTCATCCAGCATCGCCGTTATCACGGATTCACCGCCTTCGGGGATGTCCGTGGGGCTGGCTTTGAGGGTCAGGGTGGTCGGTATGGCCGCTCTGGTTATGCTTACTCGGTAGTTTGTGGTGCTGCCGTTCTCGGCGGTTACCTCGACCACGATGGCGTTGGCGCCCTCGGCGAGGGAAATGGCGCTGCTGTCCGCGCCGCTGTTCACCGCCGTCAGGCTACCGCTCTTGCCGACCCGGATGGAGGCGGCATTGTGCGCCTGAGTAGGCGTCAATATCGCATGGGTAACCTCGTTGCCCACCGAGGCGCGGTAGGCGGTGGTGGAGGCGGAAAACGCGGGCGTCAGGGCGAGGGCGGTGAAGGCGGTACCGTCTGTGCTGCTCTTGGCGGTGAGGGCGCTCAGATTGGCGTTGGCGGATTGGCCGCTTCCCGAGGGGGCCGCTCTGGTTACGCTTACCGTGTAGGTGTTCTTGGCACCGCCCGAGGCGGTTACCTCGACCAAGATGGGGTTGGCGCCCACGGAGAGGGGGATGGCGGTGCTGTCGGCGCCGCTCGCCACCGAGTTGAGGTTGCCGCTCTTGCCGACTTGCAAGGTGGCGCCGCTTTGCGCCGCAGTCGGGGTCAATTTCAGGTGGGTAACGGAATTGGCCACCGAGGCGGTGTAGGCGGTGGTGGCGGCGGCGAAAGTGGAAGGAGACAGGGTGAGTGCCGAGAAAGCGCCCCCCGCGCTGGTGCCGCTCTTGGCGGTCAGGGCGCTCAGCGTGGCTGGGTTCAACAGCCTCACCGCGACTTGCTGGTTGTCGGTCCACTGCGGGTTGACATTGTCCCATCGGAAAGTTCCCCTGTCAGCACCAACGAGCAGCTGGTGCGAAGTGCCGAGATGCAACTCCAGCCCAGCAAGTCTCGCCAATGCGTCCTCCGGGTTGGTCCTGAGCGTCACCGCATTGGAAGAAGTGCCGTGAACCAGCTGCGTGACTTGATAGGTCCCGCCCTTGTACGTGAATTCATCATCCGAGAGCGCCGTGGAGCAGTTGTCTTGGGTAGGTTCTCCGTTGTCGCAGCCGAAAAACCCGGCGTCCTCATCTACCGTCAGCGTCGCCGACCAGATGACGTGCCCGCCCCTGAGCGGCTGCGTCTTCGCCGAGCCGTTGACGCGGATCTGCAGGGACGAGGAGCCGAAGCTCCAAGCCGATAACCCTGTGGGGATACGGTGGTCGCCGTTCGCGATGCTCCAGCCGGTCGCGGCACCCGCATCCTCGGCGTCGGAGGACGCTTTGGCCAAATTCCCGGTGGTTGCGCCGTTCCGGTAGACGACCACGAAGTACCTGGTGCTCGCGGCGAGCGTGGTGTGCGCCGGCGCCGCGAAGGTCACGGTGCCGGTGCCGACCGTCGCGGGAACCGTCAGGCTCGCGAGCTTCGCATTCGGATTGATGTTGACGCCGGTGGTCGCGGACCACAGCTCCACCCGCAGGTTCGCCGGCGTGGCCACCGCCGTGTGGAACTTGATGTCAATGCTGTTCAGCGTGTAGCTATTGGCTCCGGTCGTGAACTGCTGGGCTCTGGGATTGGTCTGCGAGCCCAGCGTGTTGTTCCATGTCGTGGTTTGCCCGATGTTGCTCACCAGCACAGCGGCGGAGGCGGGCGCGGCGGCAAGCAGGGCAAACGCCGCCGCCAGCAATGCGGCGGAGCGCAGAGTGAGGCGGCGATTCGATCCGGCGCTTGGGGAATGGGCTGGGCGGGGAAACGGCCAATATACAGGGCGTCCCGCCGAGTTAAACCCTAGATTAGAAGGGGGGGGGGGGGGGGGGGGGGGGGGGCTTGTGTTTACGCTCGCGCCAGCGGCCGAGGCGACTGATGCGGCGGTGGTGGATCGGGTGATTCGGCTGTGAATGTTCATGTTCGTACTCCTCCGGAAGTGGGTTGCGGCAGTCGGACGACTCGCCGAGAAATTTCGCATTGGTGGGGGGATTATAGCCATTCCGAGCAGATTGGCAACCCCTTTTGCCTTCGGTTTGGGAATTTCGTGGAATTTCGCCGTTTTTCGCGCCCCGCAGCCGGATGCGACCCGCACGCGGGCATTTTCGGCGAGGCAAAAATAATAGAAATTTCTTTCCATTCGGGTGTTGCAATGGGGAAAAATGGTAGAATTCGCGCCGGCAGATTCACTGCCAATCGTGCTTTTCCATCCCATTCCGAGGTGCAACATGTCCGATTATTCAGCAAACAATTCAGGGGGTTACAAACCATCCGACCCCATCGAGGTGCCGCCGCTGTACGACTGGCCGCCGCGTCCATTGGCCACTTTGAAGTGGATATTCACCGGCCTGCTGTTTCCGTGGGGCTTTTTCTTCATCGCTCTGGCGTTTGCCGCTTGGCATTACCTGACGCCCAGCATGGAGACCATGCAAACACTGTCGCCGGGGTGGATGTTGTTGATCTGGCTGCGGAATTTCGTGTTGCTGTGCCTGCTCGCCGGTGGATTGCACTGGTGGCTGTATGTGCGCCGCAGTCAGGGTGCGGCGTTCAAGTTTCATCCCCAATGGCCGGCGACCGACGACGGCAGGTTCCTGTGGCGCGATCAGGTCCAGGACAATATGTGCTGGAGTCTGCTGAGCGGCACTACCATCTGGTCGCTGTTCGAGGCGCTGACGCTGTGGTTCTACGCCAGCGGGGGGATTGCGTGGACGCCGGTGGGGGCGGGGGCGGCTTCGCTGCCGTTCCTGCCGGTGATGCTGCTCGCGGTGTTTTTCTGGTCGTCTCTGCATTTCTACCTGATTCACCGCCTGCTGCATTGGCCGCCGTTGTATCGGATCGCCCACCAAACCCACCATCTGAACGCCAATGTGAACCCGTGGAGCGGCATTTCCATGCACCCTACGGAGCATTTGATCTATTTCACGGTGTTTTTGCTGTGGTGGGTGGTGCCGGTACATCCGGTGGTGATCATCCTGACCGGCTTTTTTCAGGGGCTGAGCCCGGCGGTGTCCCATTGCGGTTTCGGCGTGGTGCGCTTCGGCAAGGTCGAAATCCCCGCCGGAGATTTGTTTCACCAGCTGCATCACCGCTATTACAACGTGAATTACACCTATCCGAGCATCCCGCTGGACAAGGTGTTCGGCAGCTGGCACGACGGCACCGCCGAAGGGTTGGCGAAGATGATGGCGCGACTGCGCGCCAAGCGAGCGACTGAGCGGGCGGGCGGCTGAGCTGCCCTGCCCTGCGAACCGGTGGCGCGCATTGGACGAGGCGGTCTATTCGGTAAGCGGGCTTGTCGGCGAAGTCCGCTCGCTGCTGGAGGACGGGTATCGCCAGATTCGGGTGAAGGGGGAAATATCCGATCTGGCGACGCCGCCTTCCGGGCATATCTACTTCAATCTCAAGGAGGAGGACGCGGTGATTCGCTGCGTGCTGTTTCGCGGGCGCAATCAACAGGGCGACGCCCCGCGCGTGGGGATGCAGGCGCTGTTGTACGGGCAGGTAACTGTGTATGCGCCGCGCGGCAACTTGCAGCTGAAGGTCGCCCAGCTCGAGGACATCGGCGAAGGCGCCCTGCGGCGGGAATTCGATCGGCTGAAGAAGGCGCTGGCGGCGGAAGGCTTGTTCGACGCCCGCCACAAGCAGCCGCTGCCGCCCTATCCGCGAGCGATTGGCGTGATCAGTTCGGCGAGTGGAGCGGCGTTGCAAGATGTTCGGGTTACGTTGGCGCGGCGCTATCCACTCGCTCGGCTGGTGGTGTATCCGACGTTGGTGCAGGGTGCCGAGGCCGCCGACACGATTATCACCATGTTCGATATCGCCAACCGGCGGCGGGAGGTGGATTTGCTGATTCTAGCCAGAGGCGGCGGTTCCCTCGAGGATTTGCAGCCGTTCAACCACGAGGGGGTGGCGCGCGCCATTTTCGCTTGCGGTTTGCCGGTGGTCAGCGCGGTCGGGCACGAGATCGACCACACAGTTGCCGACTTGGTGGCCGACCTGCGCGCCGCCACGCCCACGGCGGCGGCGCAGGCGGTTTCGCCGGAACTGGCGCAGTTGCGGGAGCGGATTCGGCGGGAACGCGAGGCGTTGGGGAAGATCGCGCAGCGGATTATCGATACGCTGAGCCAGAAATTGGACTACGCCGACGCCCGCACCCGCTCGGCACATCCGCTGCAGCGAATTCAATCAGCCGAGCATTCCCATAACGACCTGACCGGTAGACTCGAGCGGCTGATGGATGCGGCCATCGGCGGGCGGGCGCAGCGGGCGGCGCAGTTGGATGCGGCGTTGCGCTATTGCTCGCCGGAACGGGCGCTGGCGCGGAATCGGGAGCAATTTGCCGGCGTGCGCGGGCGGCTACGGGCGGCGGTCGCCGCCGGTTTGGATGCCGCAAATCGGCGCGCCGAACGCCTTACCGAGCAGTTGGCGCTGCTGAGCCCGACACACACGCTGGCGCGCGGCTACGCGATCATTCAGGACGACGAGCGCTGGGTGGTGCGCGATGCCGCCGAGACGAAGACCGGGCAACGGCTGAGCGCACAGGTCGCGCGCGGGAAATTCCGTTGCGTGGTCGAGTAGCGAAATAGCGGCGCGCGGCGCGAGTCAGGATTTTCGCCTTCTCCCCGTGGTGGACGGTTTGCCGCACCTGTACGGGTTTTCGCCGGAGCGCGGGATGATGCGCACCGGCGTGCCGCTGAGGCGATAGGCGCGGGCGAAGAAGTTGGCCAGATAGCGGCGATAACTGGCCGGCAGTTTTTCCGCGATGTTGCCGTGCACGACTATGGTCGGCGGGTTCTTGCCCACCTGATGGGCGAATTTCAGGCGTATCTGCCGCCGGTTGTGGCGCGGCGGCGGAGTGCGCGCCACCGCTTGGGCGAGCACGCGGTTGACGCTGGCGGTGGCGACGGCGATCATGGCGCTGCGATAGGCGCGCAACGCCGCCGGTAGCACCTTCGCCAGATTGCTGCCGTGCAGGGCGGATATGCGGATGATCTCCGGATCGGGCAGGAAGGGCAGTTTGCGTTCCAGTTCATCGAGGATGCGGGTGCGTTGGTGGCGCGCTAGGTGCTCCCACTTGTTGATCACGACCACGAGGGAACGCCCCAGATCGCGCACCATGCCGGCGATGGCGGCGTCCTGAAAGCCGATTTCGCCGGTGGCGTCGAGCATGAGGATGACCACATTGGCCTCCTCCACCGCCTGTAGCGCCTTGATCACCGAGAATTTTTCGATGGCTTCGCCTACGCGGGATTTGCGCCGCACGCCGGCGGTGTCGATGAGGATGAGGGGTTCGCCGCCTCGGTTGATGGGGATGCGCACGCTGTCTCGCGTGGTGCCGGGCACCTCGCTGACCAGCACTCGTTGAGCTCCGGCGAGCTGGTTGGCGAGGGTGGATTTGCCCACATTGGGGCGGCCGGCTAGGGCGATTATCGGGATTTGCGTGTCTTGCGCATCTTGCGGCGGGTCGCTTGCTTGGTAGGGCGCCAGAACGGTTTTCACCAATTCATCGACGCCCTGCCCCTGCTTGGCGGAAATCGCCAGCGGCGCACCCAGCCCCAATTCCTGAAATTCCGAGGCGGCCAATTCCGCTTCCAGCCCCTCGCTCTTGTTGACCAGCACGAACACTTCGGCGGCGGCGGCGCGTTGGCGCAGTTGTTCGCCGATGTCGCGATCCTGCGGGAGCAGCCCGTCGCGGGCATCGACCAGGAACAGGATCGCCTGAGATTCCTCCAGCGCCAACGCCACTTGTTGATGAATGAGGGCGGCGAAGGGGCCGGAATCCGCCTCCAAGCCTCCGGTATCGACCACGAGAAACTCCTTGGGGCCGATTCGGCCGTGGCCGTACAGGCGATCGCGGGTTACCCCGGGTTGGTCGTCGACGATGGCGTCGCGCGAGCGAGTCAGGCGGTTGAACAGGGTGGACTTGCCCACATTGGGCCGTCCGACCAGAGCGAGCACGGGGAGCATGGGAGCGGGGGCGCGCGCAATGCGCGGTTGGGGGTTACAGGATTACGCGCGGCGGAGGGTCAATTCTCCGGCGAATCCAGCGACAGGACGCTGAGTCGCCCCTCGGAGGAGAACACCGTGAATTGATCCTGCCGGGGGATGATGGCGACCACCGCGCCCTTGGTCACCCTGCGGGAATCCATGAGGGTGCCGTCCGCGAGGTCGAGTGAGTACAGATTGCCGCGCGCATCCCCCACCACGACCCGCTCCCCCACCACCAGCGGGCGACTCATGCCGTGGCCGCGAAAATTTTCCTGCGTCCACAGTATTTCGCCGGTTTCGGCGTCGATGGCGACCACTTCGCCGAAGTCGGTGGTAACCAGCAGCTTGCCGCCGCCGAGGGACATGGGCAGTCGCGAGGAAACCGCCGCCTTCCACTTCACAGAAGCGTCCTGCAGCCGCAGGGCGGCCACGTTTCCCTGATAGGTCGCCGAGTATACGGTCGCCGCGGCGACCAACGGCGCGGTGTCGGAATCGGTCAGGCGCTCCAGTTCGTTGCGGCCACGGGCGTAGGATATTTCCGTTTCCCAGTATTCGCGCCCGTTGACCACGTTGTTGGCGAGCAATTTGCCGTTGGCGAGGCCGACGAATACCGCATCGCCGCTGATCACCGGCGGCGAGTCGCCGTGGATGGTGAGATCGGGCATGGAACGTTCGAGGAACCACACGACCTCGCCGGTTTCGGCGTGCAGGGCGATGACCGAGCCGCCCGCGGTGCGCGCGATGACCCGCCCCTGACCGATGGCGGGAATCGCGGAAATCTGCCGGTTGAGGGGCGACTCCCACAGGGTTTCGCCGGACCCTGCATCCAGCGCCACTACCGTGCCGTTGTCCAGCGCCACCGCCACCAGCGAGTCGCCCACCCCCACGCCGGAGAAAATTTCGGTGCCGAGTTTGCGCCGCCAGATGGTGTCGCCGTCGGCAAGGTCGAGTTTGTACACGCTGCCGCCGCGATTGGCGGCGTACATGCCGTCAACGCCGTAGGCCGGTTTCAATATGGCGTAGCCCTGCTCGGCGCCGCCGCGAAGGTTCTTGCGCCACAATATGTTGATCTCCGAGGCACCGGCGGCTTGCGGCAGATCGAGGGGCTCGACCGGCTCCTGATAGGTGCCCCATTCGCGCTCCTTGTCCTTGGATTTACAGCCCGCGACCAGCAGGCCGGCGGCCAGTAGCGCTATCAGGATCGCCCGCATTTCAACCACCGAGATTGTCCAACTTGAGTTTGAGCAGGGCGTGTTCGTCCGCGCTCGGCGACAGTTGTTCCAGACTGCGCTGATAGGCTTCGCGGGCGGCGGCGACTTCGCCCTTCTGCAGGTAGGCGTCGCCGATCAACTCGTCGTAGCGCGCCACGAATCCCTCGGGATCGGCCTCGTTGAGCATGCTCAGCGCCTCGTCCGTCTCGTCCTGAGACAACAACACCGATGCCAAGCGCAGCCGAGCGATGTGCAGGAGGGTGTTGTCCTTGCTGTTGTTCAGAGTCCAGCGCAGGGCGCGGGCGGCGGTAGCGAGATCGCCGTCTTCCACCGCGAATTTGGCCAGCGCGAAGGCGGCATGGGCGGCGTAGGGGGTGGCGCCATAGGCGAACATGAGCTCCTCGGCGATGGTTTGCACGGCGGAGGCGGTGTCGGCTTCGGCGTCGGTTGCAGTATCGACTTCGGCATCGGTTGCGGCGTCCGTGTCGGCTTCGGCCTCGGTTGCGGCTTCGGCGTCGGTTTCCGCTTGCGTCTCCGCTTCTCCTGCCGTCTCGATTTCCGCCTGCAACCGTTCGAACAGGATCGATGCGTCCTCCCCTTGAGTTTGCTGGTGGTGTTGCCAGTAATTGAATCCGGCCACCGCCAGCAATCCCAGCGAAAGTCCGCCGATGATCGGTCGGCCATGTTGTTGCCACCATTCCCGCACCCTTTCCAGTTGCGGGTCGTTGGCGAAATGGAGTTTGCGTTCGTCTGCCATGGACCTTTCCCGTTAGATCGTTAGTTCGTTAGCGATTTTCGCGGCACCAGTCGACCAGCGACTCGATGCCGATTTGACGCTGGGCGCCATCGGTGCGCAGCGCTTTTACCAGTACGGTTTCGGCGTCCGTCAGTCCGGCGATCACCGCGAGGCGCGCGCCGCTACCGTCCGCTCGTTTCATCTGCTTCTTCAGCTGGCCGCCGCCGCAATGGGTGGTTACGGCGAAGCCCGCGTGCCGCAGGATTTCCGAAACGGCCACCGCCTGCGCCTGCGCAGATTCGCTCGCGCACGCCACATAGATGTCGGTGCGCGGCGGCGCAAGGTGGTCACCCCGCGCCCGCAACAGTTCCACCAAGCGCTCGATTCCGAGGGCGAAACCCACCGCCGGAACCGCTCGACCACCGCGTTTTTCCACCAGTTGATCGTAGCGCCCGCCGGCGCACACCGCATCCTGCGCACCGAGCCGGTCGCTGACCCACTCGAACACGGTGCTGGTGTAGTAATCCAGCCCGCGCACCAGCCGGGGGTTCACGGTGAATTCTATACCAGAGAGGCGCAGGGATTCACAAAGACCATCGAAATGGGCGCGCGCCTCGTGGTCGAGAAACGCCAGAATTTCCGGCGCCCCGGCAACCACTTCGCGGGTGGCGGCAACCTTGCTGTCGAGTATGCGCAATGGATTCTTCTCCAATCGCCGCAGGCTGTCTTCGTCAAGGCGCTCGCGGTGCTCGGCGAAATACGCTTGCAACGCCCGGCGGTATGCCGAGGCGATGGACGGCGAGCCGAGGGTGTTGATCTGCAGCCGAACATCGTCGAGTCCGAGGCGTTGCCACACGGCGGCGGCGATGCGGATGATCTCGGCGTCTATATCCGGCCCCGGCCAGCCGAATGCCTCGACGCCGAACTGGTGAAATTGACGATAGCGCCCCTTCTGCGGGCGCTCCCGCCGGAACATGGGGCCCAGATACCACAACCGCTGTTGCTGATTGTGCAACAGGCCATGCTGGTTGCACGCTCGCACGGTGCTGGCGGTGGCCTCCGGGCGCAACGCCAGATTTTCGCCGCCGCCGTCGGCGAATGTGTACATTTCCTTCTCGACTATGTCGGTGTGGTCGCCGATGGACTGGGTGAACAGCAAGGTTTTTTCCACGATCGGCGTGCGAATTTCCTCGTAGCCATAGAGTCGACCGACTTCTCTGAGTACCGATTCGACCCGCTGCCAGGGCGCGATGTGCTGCGGCAGCAGGTCGTTCATGCCGCGCACCGCCTGCAATGCCTGCGTCATGATCTAGCGCGTGCCGACCGTGAATCTGGCGAAAGTGGCGTTCCCCTGCGCGGTGAACGGCACCTGCCGGCCCTGATATTCCACCGCCACGCCTGCGGCATTGCCGACAAACACGGAAAACGGCGGACGGCCGGTCAGGGTCAGGCGCTGGCCGCGCTCGACCATGCGGTAGATTAGCCGTTCACCGGCATCATCACGAACTTCAAGCCAAGTGTCATCGGCGAAGGCGAACACGATTTTGTCATCCTCGAGCGATGACTTCGCGGGAGATGGCGACGCCTCGTCCACGGCAGGCGCATCGACATGCGATGCGAATTCCGTCTCCTCGGCAAGCGGCAGAGCCCCTGCGGAAAAATTCGGCTCCGGCAGGGAAGCCAGCGATTCGTGCTGGCGTGAATCGGAGTATCCGTTGCCGTTTGCGCCGTTGCCGCCTCGCCTCGGTGGCAACGCAATGCCCGCGGCCGCTTGCGACAGCGCGCTCACCTCATCAGTCGGTTGCTCGTTGGTCGGCGGCACCGAGTGCGGCTGGGGATTCGGCCAATACCACACCGCCACGAGGAAGATCACCGACAGCAGCACGCACAGCAATGCGAGGCGGTGGCGCGGCGGTTCCTCATCGAGCGGGTAGGGTTGGCGGCGGGATTTCAGGGAAAGGTCGGCAGGCGCCTCCGGCAGGTTTTCCTTGTGCGCCTCGAGGGAATCTTCGATGGATATGCCGAGCAAGGCGGCGTAGATCTTCCAGTAACCGAGAATATAGGTCTTGCCGGGCAAGTTGTGATAATCATCGTTTTCGAGCGCCTCCACCCGTCGCACCGGCAGGTACAACGCCCGCGCCACCTCAGCCAACGACCAGCCGTTTTCGATTCGCTTGTTGCGCAGTAGCGCGCCCGGATGCGCGGGCGGGGTCACGGCGCGCCTCCGGCGACGGCGGTACGGGGGAAACGCCCGCAGGGGTTGCGGGACGATATGACTGCGCCGATTTTCATGGCGCCGAGAAGGAGGGCGAGGACGACTGTTGGCGCAACCGGCGGGAGCGGCTGGTGCGGTCGATGACCTTGCCGGCCAGTTGGCCGCAGGCGGCGTCGATGTCTTCTCCCCGAGGGGTGCGGGTAACGGTGAAGATGTCGCGCGCCATGAGGATTTCGCGAAATCTCTCGATGGTCGCAGGCGCCGAGCGTTTGTAGTCGATGCCCGCGGACGGGTTGAAGGGGATCAGGTTCACCTTGGCCGGCAGGTCGCCGAGCAGTCGCGCCAGCGCGCGCGCCTGAGCGACGCTGTCGTTCACCCCGTCCAGCATCACATATTCGAAGGTGATGTGCTGCCGATTGCGCCCACCGGCGTAGCGGCGGCAGGCGTCCAACAGCTGGGCGATGGGGTATTTGCGGTTGAGCGGAACCAACTGGTCGCGCAGGGCATCATCGGCGGCGTGCAGGGAGACCGCCAGACTGACCGGACAGGTCGCCCCCAGCCGGTCGATGGCGGGCACCAAGCCGGCGGTGCTGAGAGTAACTCGCCGACGCGACAGGCCGAAGGAGCATTCGTCCATCATCAGGCGCATGGCGGCGACCACGTTGTCGAAATTCAGCAAGGGCTCGCCCATCCCCATCATGACGATATTGGTGATCGGTCGCTCCGCCGCGCCGCCCGACTGCTGCGCCGCGCCCATATTGCCCAGAGCGCGATTGGCGAGCCACACTTGGCCGATGATTTCGTCCACCGTCAGGTTGCGATTGAAACCCTGCCGAGCGGTGGCGCAGAAGCTGCAGGTCAGGCCGCAGCCCACTTGGGAGGACACGCACAATGTGCCGCGCCCGAATTGCGGGATGAATACGCTTTCGATGCAGTTGCCGTCGGCCAATTTCAATAGCCATTTGACGCTGCCGTCCGCGGAGTGCTGCTGCTCGGCCACTTCGGGGAAGAGGATGTCGGTATCCCGATTGAGGCGCATGCGCAATGGCTTGGCCAGATCCGTCATGGCGTCTATGTTGGTAACCTGACGCTGATAGATCCACTGCAATACCTGCCGGGCGCGGAAGCGCTTTTCCCCCATGGCGCTGAACAGGGACTCCATGGAGCCGCGATCCAGCGACATCAGATTGGTAACGGTCGGCTGCATCGGCTTCATCGAATCAATTTCCGCCGGATGCACCCTCGGGAGACGCGCAGATCTGCTCTTCGCTGAAGAAGAACGCGATCTCCCGCGCCGCGGTTTCCGCCGCGTCGGAGCCGTGCACCGCGTTTTGCGAAACGCTTTCGGCGAAATCGGCGCGGATGGTGCCGGCCTCGGCTTCGGCCGGGTTGGTCGCGCCCATGACTTGCCGATTGCGGTTGATGGCGTCTTCCCCCTGCAGCACCTGCGCCAGAATCGCGCCCGAAGTCATGAAGTCCACCAACTCTCGGTAGAATGGCCGCTCTCGGTGTACCGCGTAGAATTCCTCGGCTTGTTGGCGGCTCAAGCGAACCATCCGCGCCGCTACGATGCGCAGGCCGGCGTCCTCGAAACGTTGGTAGATTCTGCCGATGAGGTTGCGACGAACCGCGTCCGGTTTGATCAAAGACAAAGTGCGCTCAATGGCCATGCTGTACTCCGAATCGAAAATCGAAAATCAGTGGGATGGGACGGATAGGCGGTGGCCGCCGGTTTCCGGGGGGGCGATTGTACCCGTCAATCCAGCCTGCGGGCAATCAGTTCATCCCCCTCCAGAGAGTGGATTTCGACCTCGGCCCAATCCCCCGGTTGGCCGCGCCCGGCCTCGAAGATCACCGGGAAATAATCCGCGGCGCGACCACGCACGAAGCCTTCCGGCAGATGGCCGCGCCCATCGCCCTCGATGAGCACTCTGGCGCGCGTGCCGATGCGCCGCTCGGCGACCTTGCGCCCCACCAACTTGCCGAGTTTGCGCGCCACGGCGGCGCGCCGCTTGCGTTCGACCACCGGGACTTGGTCGGGGATGCGGGCGGCGGGAGTGCCGAAGCGGGGGGAATAGGCGAATACATGGGGATAGGTGATTTCCAACTCCTCCATCGCCTCCAGAGTTTGCGCGAAATGTTCGCGGGTTTCGGTGGGGAATCCGACCAGTATATCGGCGCTCAACACCACCTGCGGCATCGCGCGGCGCAAGGCGGCGACGCGCTCGTACAGGATTTCCCGGGTTGCCCTTCTCTTCATGCGCTTGAGGATGAGGGTGCTGCCGCTTTGCAGGGAAAGGTGCAGCTGCGGGCAGAGTTTGGGTTCGCGGGCGAATAGGTCGATGAGCGCATCGGTGATGTGAGCCGGATCGATGGAACTCAGGCGCACGCGGAAATCCCCCTCGAGGGCGGTCAATTGCCTCAGCAGATCGCTCAGGTCGCCCTGCCCTTCGCGCAAGTCCGAGCCGTAGGCGCCGACATCGACTCCGCAGATGACCAGCTCGCGATGGCCGTTCATGATCAAGCGTTGCGCCTGTCGCCGAATCGCCCGCGCCGGCAGGGAGCGGTGCGCGCCGCGCGCTTGGTGAATGACGCAGAAGGTGCAGCCCTGATCACAGCCCTGTTGCACCTGCACGAAGGCGCGCGCGCGATCGTCGAAGCCGCTGATCAGCCGTTGCGGCAGGCTGATTTCTTGCTCCACATCGCCCACCAGTACCGGCGGCAGCTCGCCGCCGTACAGTTTCTCCAGCAACTCGGGAATATCCAGCTTGCTACCGTTGCCGACCACCAGATCGACTCCGGGGATGGCATAGCAGGCGTCCGCGTCCATCTGCGCGTAGCAGCCGGTGACCACGACCCAGGCGTCGGGATTGTTGCGCACGGCGCGGCGCACCAGCTGGCGAGCCTGACGATCGGCCTCGGCGGTGACTGTGCAGGTGTTGATCAGGCAGAGATCGGCCTGTTCATGTTGGTCGACTCGGCGGTATCGCCGCTCCAGCAGATTCTGCGCGATCAGTTCCGACTCGAAACTGTTCACCTTGCAGCCCAAGGTGGCGATGGAAAAACGCTTTTGCGGCGAGGTCGCCGGCAAGTCGAGCGAAGGGGAAATCATCAATAACGGAAATCAGGCCGCGTGCAAAACCGAAACTACTACTACAACGGGCGGCGAGACTAGTTGACCGTAAAGCTCTCGCCGCAACCGCATTGTTCGGTCACATTGGGGTTTTTGAAGTGGAAGGCTGACGACAAGCCATCCTGAATGTAGTCGATCTCGGTGCCGCGCAGGAATTCCAGATGGGCGTCCTCGACCACGACTTTCACCCCGCGACTTTCGAATACCCGATCGACTTCGTGGATTTCGTCGGCGTAATCGATGGCGTATCCCATTCCGGAACAACCGGCATTGGTCACGCGCAGGCGCAGTCCCTCGCCCTTTTTGCGGGCGGCCAATCTGGATTTGATTCGCTCGGCGGCGGATTCGGTCAAGGTGATGGACATGGCGGGGTCGGGGATGGGTGCAACAACGGATGGATTGTAGCACAGGAGCGCTGGCCGCCGACCAAGGCGGATGACCACGGATTTGGCGGCGGACTGGCAATTTACCGCCGGATTTGTTTTGATACGATGCAGCGAAAACGGAAACGACACCCGAATCATGCCCCGAACCCGCTCCACGGACAGCGCAACCCGCCACACCCGCAAGCCGCGACGACGGCGAGCCGAGGCGGTCGCCGCGCCGCCCTACATCACCCGCGCGCTGCCGCCCTACAACCTGCTCGACGAAGAAGGGCTCGACCATCTGGAGCGGCACGCCGACACCATTCTGAGCGAATTCGGCATCGAAATTCGCGGCGACCCGACGACCATCGAGTTGTTCCGGCAGGCCGGCGCCGAAGTGGACGGCGAGCGTCTGCGATTCGAGCCGGGGCTGGTCAAGCACATCGTGCAGCGCTCCACCCCCGCCGAATTCGTCCATGTAGCGCGTAATCCGGCGAGGTCGGTTCGCGTCGGCGAGCCATACACCGCGCTGCTACCCGCCTACGGCTCGCCCTTCGTGCGCGACCGCGAGGGCGGGCGGCGCTACGGCACCATCGAGGATTTTCGCAACTTCGTCAAACTCGCCTACCACAGCCCCTTCATCCACTATTCCGGCGGCACCATCTGCGAACCGTGCGATATCGCCGTCAACAAGCGCCACCTCGATATGGTGTACGCGCATATGCGGTGGTCGGACAAGCCGTTCCTCGGGTCGGTTACCACGCCGGAGCGCGCTCGGGAATCCATCGAAATGTGCCGCATTCTGTTCGGCGCCGAGACCATGGAAGAGCACTGCGTCATCCTCGGCAACATCAATGTCAACTCGCCGTTGGTGTACGATGGCAACGTCTGCAAGGTAATCCGCACCTACGCCGCCGCCGGTCAGGGCGTGGTGGTGGTGCCGTTCATCCTCGGCGGCGCCATGGGGCCGGTCACGCCGGCGGCCTCGATCGCGCAGGCGCATGCGGAAGCTCTGGTCGGGGTGGCATTGACGCAACTGGTGCGCCCCGGGACCGCCGCCGTCTACGGCAACTTCTTCACCACCATGTCGCTGCGCTCCGGCGCGCCGACTTTCGGCCAGCCGGAAGCCATGCTGGCCTACATGGCGGTGGGGCAACTGTGCCGCCGACTCGGCGTGCCGTTGCGCTGCGGCGGTGCCCTGACCTCGTCGAAAATCGGCGATTCTCAGGCCGCGCAGGAGAGCGCCCAGTCGCTGTTTCCGGCGCTGTTGTCCGGCGCGAATTTCGTGCTGCACGCCGCCGGATGGCTGGAGGGCGGGCTAACTATGGGCTACGAGAAATTCGTTCAGGACGCCGATCGCTGCGGCATGATGGTGAAGATGTTCGAAGGTATCAACCTAGACGCCAACGGCTTTGCGCTGGATGCCTATCGGGAAACCGAACACGGGCAGCATTTCCTCGGCACCGCCCACACCCTGCGCAACTACGCCTCCGCTTTTTATGAGTCGGCGATCGCCCATAGCAATTCCTACGAGCAATGGCGCGAAGAAGGCCGGCTCGACGACGAAGAGCGCGCCTGCGCCCTGTGGAAGCGGCAACTGCAGGAATACCAGCCGCCGGATTTGGATGAGGCCACGGACGAAGCCCTGCTGGCGTACATCGAGCGCACCAAGTCGAGTAGGAAAGATCAGTGGTATTGAAATTTCAACAGATAATTCAAATGATTATTCGGTATTTTTCATCTAAAGTATAGGAATTTTCCGCTTCCGCCCGACACCGCCTTCGGCCACATCGGCCAGTACCTCATCCACCATCGCGCAGATCTTCTCCAGCGCGCCGCGTTTTTCCGCGATCAATTCCTTGCCTCGCTTGCCGTAGTGCGCTCGCAGCTGCGGGTCGGCCAAGAAACGCTCGACCACCTCCGCCAGCTCGCCGCCGTCCATCACCTGAATGCCGGCGTCTCGGCGTAGGAGCAGATCGGCGATCTCGGCGAAATTGAACATATACCGCCCGAACACCACCGGAATCCCCGCCGCCGATGCTTCCAACACATTGTGGCCGCCCACGGGCGTCAAACTGCCGCCGATGAAGGCGATGTCGCCGGCGGCGATCAGCAGGGGCAATTCCCCCAGAGTATCGGCCAGATGGATGTCGGTGTCCGCGCTCACTTCCCGCGGCCCCCGAGAGCGCAGCACGGTGCGGTATCCGCGGCGCGCGCACAGGCGGAACACGGCGTTGGCGCGCTGGGGATGGCGCGGCGCGAGCACCAGCAGCAACGACTTGAAGGTCTTGCGCAGGCGCGCAAAGGCTTCGAGGATTTGCGATTCCTCCCCCTCGTGGGTGCTGCCGACCACCCACACCGGGCGCTCCCACCCCAGTTGCCGACGCAGTAGCCGAGCCGCCTCGCCGAAGTCGGGCGTGGGCTCTATGTCGAATTTCAGACTGCCGGTTACGCTGAGCGCCGCCGACGGCGCCCCCAGTCGATGCAGCCGCCGAGCGTCCAAGCGGCTCTGCACGGCGAATCTGTCGATCTTCTCGAGAGCCGGACGGATGAGCCCGCGAAAACGGCGATAGCCGCGATGGGCGCGCCGCGACAGACGTACATTGAGATATAGCAACGGCACGCCGAGGCGGTGGCAGCGGGTGATCAGGTTGGGCCAGATTTCGGTCTCCATCACCAGCCCCACGCACGGGCGCAAGGTTGCGAGAAAGCGCCGCACCGCGCCGGGATAATCGTAGGGCAGATAGCGATGCGCGACTCGCCCGGCAAAGATTTTGCCGACTCGGTCGGCGCCGGTGGGTGTCATGGTGGTTACGGTGATCATTTTGTGCGGGTAGTTTTCCAGCAGATATTCGACCAACGGCGCGGCGGCGTTGACCTCGCCTACGGATACCGCGTGAATCCAAATTCCTCCGGCCTTTTTTGCGACTGCGGGGCGAGCTCCGGCGAAGCCGAAACGTTCGTTCATGCGCTCGAAGTAGCGGCGATCCCCCAGCGCGCGCCACAGTAGCCGCAACAGCACCAGCGGAAACGCCAGATACAGGAAAACGCGGTACAGAATCAACACGGCGATTCCGTGGCGCCGCCCAGCCAGTCCCTCGGCTTGAGGTAATACGCCACCAATTTCTCCTCTTCGCTACCGGATTCGGGCCGCCAGTCGTATTGCCAGCGCACCAGCGGCGGCATCGACACCAAGATGGATTCCGTCCTGCCGCCGGATTCCAAACCGAACAAAGTGCCGCGGTCGTACACTAGATTGAACTCCACATAGCGCCCGCGGCGATAACACTGGAACAACCGCTCGCGCTCGCTGTACGGCATATCCCGCCGCCGCTCGACGATGGGGCGGTATGCCGGGATGAAACTGTTGCCGATGGCGCGCAGGAATGCGAACGATTGCGCGAAACCGCCCTCCCGATAGTCGTCGAAGAAGACGCCGCCGATGCCGCGCGCCTCGCCTCGGTGTTTCAGGTGGAAATAACTGTCGCACCACGCCTTGAATCTCGCGTAGTGTTGGCGGTTGAATCGGTCGCAGGCGCGTTTCGCGGTTCGATGCCAGTGGATGCAGTCCTCCTCAAAGCCGTAGTATGGAGTCAAGTCGTAGCCGCCGCCGAACCACCAGATCGGTTGTGCGCCGTCGGGATCGACTAGGAAGAATCTCACATTCAGATGGCAGCACGGCACAAATGGATTGAGCGGATGCAGCACCAGCGAAACTCCGGCGGCTTCGAACGGCTTGCCGGCGATGTTGGCGTCGCGCTCGGCGGCGGCGGATGCCGGTAGGACGCCGCCGCGTACAGATGAGAAATTCACGCCGCCCTTCTCGAACAACTTCCCCTGCTCGATCACTCTGGTACTGCCGCCGCCACCGCGTTCGTGGCGCCAGATGTCCTCGACAAAGTTCGTTGCCGGCTCGAGTTCTTCCAACTGCCGGCAGAGGCGCGTCTGCAGTCGCTTGAAATAGCGGATCACCGCGACCGAATTCGGGCGATCGGGGGAATCTGCCGTAGTGGGCGCGGACATGGGCGACACGCCTATCCTCGCACCACTTCGCCGGTTTCGCCGTGGCGAATGATCGACGGCGCGCGCGCGCCGCCGATGCGTCCGTCGACGATGAAGTCGATCTCGTCGCCGAATTCCCGCAGCACCGCGCGGCTGCTGCGCAACATCCGCCGGCCGGCGCGATTGGCGCTGGTGGAGACGATCGGCATACCCGCCAGCCGACAGAGCGCAGCCGCTTGGCGATGGGCGATGACGCGCACCGCCAGAGTGCGATGATCGCCTCGCAACCAACGGGATGCGCGCGCCCGCGCCGGCAACAGCCAAGTGTACGGGCCGGGCCAGGAGGCCAAAATGCGCGCGCGGCGGGGGGTCGCCGGGAAATCCACAAATGGCAGTAATTGCTCCTGACGGGCGGCGATGAGGATCAATCCCTTGGCGCGCGGGCGGCGCTTGATTCGCAGGATGCGGCGGATTGCCGCCAAGTTGCGCGGATCGCAGCCGAGGCCGAAACAAGACTCGGTGGGATACGCCACCACGCCGCCCGCCCGAATTACCCCGGCGGCCTGAGCAAGGGATTCGAGGGACGCAAGGGAGGCAAGGGATTCGGGATTCAAGCCGGAATCAGGGGTTCTTCAGGGATTTTTGCAGGGCTTCATTGGCGGCGATTACCCCTTGAGAATTTTTTTCCCGCTCGGCGCGCACCCGCGCCGCCACGGCCTCATCGCCCAGAGCGAGAATCTGCGCCGCGAGATATCCGGCATTCCTCGCACCGGCCTTGCCGATGGCGACGCTGGCCACCGGCACGCCGCCCGGCATTTGCACCGTGGACAACAGCGCGTCCCGACCATTCAACGGGCCGCCGTCGAGGGGCACGCCGATCACCGGCCGCAAGGTCAAACTGGCCACGGCACCGGCCAGATGCGCCGCCAACCCGGCGGCGGCGACAAACACCGCGCAACCGCGCTGCTCGGCCTCGGCGACATAACGCCGAGTCGCCTCCGGAGTACGGTGCGCCGAAGCGATTCGCGCCTCCCACGCCACACCGAGTTCATCGAGCACCTGAAAGGTCGCCTTCATCACCGGGAGGTCGGACTCCGACCCCATCATCACTGCCACAAATGGTTTGCTCATAGTTGGAAATACCGTTTGGAAATACCGTTTGGAAATACCGTCTTGGGATTTTGTTGAAATGGCACCGCGGGGGGCGGATGCGCCGCGCGATAGCGTACTCGAATCGCCCGCGGCAAGCAACAAATTGCCGAATCCGGCGGCGGCCGATTCGACCATGAAGTTCGCTATTTCAGCTCAGGCAAATTGGCACGAACCGGATTTGCTGATAATATGGTCGAGTACCGCGATGCCGAGTTACATTGACGCCTAATTCGGAATCAACAACAATCCAATCGTCCATTATGGAAGACCTCGAATACCTATTCAAACTCGCTCAAATCATCCTCGTCGATCTGGTGCTGGCCGGAGACAATGCCATTGTCATCGGGCTGGTGGCGGCGAAATTTACCAGTGCGCACCGCCGCAGGGTGATTTTCTACGGAGTCGGTGCCGCCGTGTTGTTGCGCATCGTGTTCGCCGTGCTCACCGTGCAACTGCTCGCAATTCCGGGCTTGTTGCTGGTCGGCGGAGTGTTGCTGCTGTGGATTTGCTGGAAACTGTGGGTGGATTTGCGCCATCCGACTCCGCCCCCGGACGAATCCCAACTGGAAATCGATGTCGGCGAAACGGCGAGCGAGGCCAATCCGTCTATGCGGTCCTCCATCATGCAGATCGTCGTTGCCGATCTATCCATGTCGCTGGACAACGTGCTGGCGGTGGCCGGCATCGCCGAGGGGCATACCGTGCTGCTGGTTGTGGGATTGGCCATATCGGTCGCGTTCATGACCTTCGCCGCCGCCCTGATCGCCAACATCCTGCAGAAACACCGCTGGATCGGCTATGCCGGCTTGGCGATACTCGTCTATGTGTCGCTGAAGATGATTCACGCGGGCAGTTTGCAACTGCTCACCTGAGCGACAATCGCGTCGCCGAGGGCGCGTCGCGCATCCTCAAGCCGGCGAACGGGCGGCACTGCGCGCGGGCGGTGGCTGGGGTGGCGCATCACAGGCCGCGCTGCGGGATTCGAGCGCGGCCAGCGCCGGCAGAGTATTCCCCGCGAGAAATTCCAAAAAGGCGCCGCCGCCGGTGGAGACGCAGGACATCGCCGCGCCCAGATCGAACCGCTCGATCGCCGCCAACGTCTCACCGCCGCCGGCGATGGAAAACGCCCCGGAGCGGGCGATCGCCCGACCGAGGGACTCGGTTCCTGCGGCGAATCTGGCGACCTCGAACACGCCGACCGGGCCGTTCCACAAAAGCGTGCCGGCCTGTTCGATGATGCGCCCATAGCGAGCCGCGGTGGCGGGCCCGATGTCGAAGATGATGTCGTCGTCGGCCAGCAAATGTACCGACTTGACCACGGCATCGGCAGCGGCGGCGGCAGCGCGCGACTTGGCGACAACCACATCCTCGGGCAGCACCACGGCGCGACCGCCCTCGGCAGACCACGCCATCAACTCGCGCGCCGCGGCCACATTCTCCGGTTCGAACAGGGATTTGCCGACCTTGTGCCCGGCGGCGACGAGGAAGGTGTTGGCGATGCCGCCGCCGGGGATGAGCTGATCCACCCGCGACAGCAACGAGCGGAGCACCGTCAGTTTGGTGGAAACCTTGGCTCCGCCGACGATGGCGACCAACGGGCGTCGCGGCCTTTGCAGAGCCTTCCCCAACGCCGCCAACTCCGCCATCAACAACGGCCCGGCGCACACTTCGGGCGCATACCGCGCCACGCCGCAGGTCGAGGCTTGGGCGCGGTGGGCGGTACCGAAGGCGTCCATGACGAATATGTCGCACAGCGAGGCGTATTGCCGGGACAGTTCCTCGTCATTGGCCGTTTCGCCGGCATTGAATCTCACATTTTCCAACACCGCCACTTCGCCGTCGGCCAGCGTCGGCGGCTGCGTCAGATAGTCGCCATACAGTTTCACCTCGCCGCCGAGGGCGCGACCGAGATATGCGGCCACCGGTGCCAACGACAGGGCGGGGTCGCGGCAACCCGCCTCGGGGCGGCCCACATGGGACATGAGCAGCACTTTCGCGCCGGCCGCAACGGCCAGCCGAATGGTGTCGAGGGCGGCTTCGATGCGCTTGGCCGAGGCCATTCGGCCGGCCTCCATCGGCACATTGAAGTCCTGACGTATCAGCACGCGCTTGCCGCGCAGGCTGAGCGCCGTCATCGGGGGTATGCGCATGGCGGGCAGGGGCGGCGGCGTTTCTCTCGTTCAGGCGGCGTTCATCAGGGCGATGGTGGTGTCGAGCATGCGGTTGGAGAATCCCCATTCGTTGTCGTACCACGCGCACACCTTCACCAGAGTTCCGCCGATGACTCGGGTCATGCCGGCGTCCACGGTTGCCGAGAGCGGCGAATGGTTAAAGTCCACCGACACCAGCGGCTCCTCGGTATAGCCGAGCACCTTGCCATCCGCCGCCGACTTCAATATGGCGTTGATCCGCTCCACCGAGGTTTCGCGGGCGGCGGTGATGGTCAAGTCGACCAACGACACATTGAGAGTCGGCACGCGCACGGAAAAGCCGTCGAGTCTGCCGTCCAGCTCCGGCAGCACCAGCCCCACCGCCGCGGCCGCGCCGGTGCGGGTGGGGATCATGGAGGTGGTGGCGGAGCGCGCCCGCCGCAGGTCGCCGTGATACACATCGCTCAGCACCTGATCGTTGGTGTAGGCGTGCACGGTGTTCATCAGGCCGTGCACCAAGCCGACCGAATCGTTCAGCGCCTTGGCCAGCGGCGCCAGACAGTTGGTAGTGCACGAGGCGTTGGAAATCACCGTGTGCGCAGCCTTGAGCACATCGTGGTTCACTCCGTAGACGACGGTGGCGTCCACGTCCTTGCCGCCGGGGGCGGAGATGATCACCTTGCTCGCGCCGGCTGCAAGATGGGCGGCGGCTTTTTCTCTAGTGGCAAACAGGCCGGTACTCTCGTAGACCACATCGACGCCGAGTTCCCCCCAGGGCAACTTGGCCGGGTCGCGTTCGGCCAGCACCGCGATCGGGTCGCCATTGACGACGATGCCGTCGTCCGCCACCTCCACCCGACCGGGAAATCTGCCGTGGGCGGTGTCGTAGCGCGTCAGGTGCGCATTGCCGTGGGCGTCTCCGAGGTCGTTGATGGCGACGATGCGAATATCGTCTCGAGCCGACTCATATTTGGCGCGCAGGATATTGCGGCCGATTCGGCCATATCCGTTGATGGCTGCATTGATTGTCATTTGGTAACTCCAAAACGGGATGAAGGGAAATGTTGTCGCCGCTGTCGCTCAAGGGCGCTCAGCGGCGCTCAGGGCGTTCAGCGCGCTCACGCTCACTCGATCCGGCACGCCTGAAGCACTCGCTCGACGCATTCGACGACGCGCTCGGCGGTAAGGCCGAACGCGCGAAAAACATCCTGCGCCGGCGCCGACTCGCCGAAGTCGTCGACGCCGACCACGGCGCCGCGCTCGCCGACATAGCCGGCCCAGGCGGAGGTAACGCCGGCCTCCACCGCGACTCGCGCGCGCACCGCCTGCGGCAGCACGGATTCGCGATAGGCGCGCGGCTGCGACTCGAAGCGATCCACGCACGGCATCGACACCACCCGCACGCGGATTTGGATTTGCCGTTGGCGCAGCTGCCGCGCCGCCTCCACGGCCAGAGACACCTCGGAACCGGTGGCAATGATGATAACTTCGGGCTCGCCTTCGCATTCCCGCAGCACATATCCGCCCTTTTCGATGGCCGCCAGCTGCGCCTCGCTGCGGTGCTGGTGAGGCAGGGATTGGCGGGAAAACGCCAGAGCGAAGGGTTGATCGACGGCTTCGCAGGCCAGCCGCCAAGCCACCATGGTTTCTACCGAGTCGCACGGACGCCACACCGACATGCGCGGCACCAATCGCAAACTGGCCAGCTGCTCCACCGGCTGGTGGGTGGGGCCGTCTTCGCCGAGGCCGATGGAGTCGTGGGTGAAGACGAATAGGCTCGGCAGCCGCATCAGGGCGGCCATGCGCAGCGCGTTGCGGGCGTATTCCGAAAACATCAGGAAGGTGGCGCCGTAGGGCTTGAAGCCGCCGTGCAGGGCGAGGCCGTTGACGATCGCCGCCATGGCGAATTCGCGCACGCCGAAATAGATGTAGTTGCCCGCCGCATCCTCCTGTATCCCCACGGATTGGGAGCACAGGGTGAGATTCGATTCGGCGAGGTCGGCGGAGCCGCCGAGCAATTCCGGCAGCATCGGCGCGAATTGCTCCAGCGCGTTGTGGGAGGCCTTGCGCGAGGGGATGTCCTCGGCGGCGGCGGCCACCGAGGCGATCGCTCGGCGCGACTGCGTGGCCCAGTCGCGCGGCAGCTGCGCGGCCATGCGGCGGCGAAATTCGGCCGCGAGTTCTGGGTAGGCGCGCGCGTATCGGTCGAACCGCTGTTGCCATGCTGCCTCCGCCGAGGCGCCTGCGGAACATGCGTTCCAAGCGGCATACACTTCTTCGGGGATGTGAAGCGGCGGATGCGGCCAATCGAGCTGCGCGCGCGCCAGCGCCACCTCCTCGGCTCCCAGCGGCGCGCCGTGGCAGGCGGCGGTGCCGCTCTTGTTGGGGGCGCCGAAGCCGATGGTGGTGCGGCAGCAGATGATCGTCGGCCTGCGGGACTCGTCTCGGGCGGCGCGGATCGCCTGCTCGACCGCCGTCGGGCAATGGCCGTCCACATCGGCGATCACATGCCAGCCATATGCGGCAAATCTCCCCGGTGTGTCGTCCTTGAACCAGCCTGCCACCTCGCCGTCTATGGAGATGCCGTTGTCGTCGTAGAAGGCGATCAGCTTGCCGAGTTCGAGGGTACCGGCGAGGGAGCCGGCTTCGTGGGAGATGCCCTCCATGAGACAGCCGTCGCCGACGAATACAAATGTGAAATGATCGACGATGGGATGGCTCGGGCGGTTGAATTGCGCCGCCAGCGTCTTTTCCGCAATCGCCATGCCGACCGCGTTGGCGAAGCCCTGGCCGAGGGGGCCGGTGGTGGTTTCAACGCCGAGGGCGGGGTCGTATTCCGGATGGCCGGGAGTCTTCGATCCCAGTTGGCGAAATTGCGCGATGTCCTCGATGGTCAACGCATAACCGCTCAGATGCAGCAGCGAATAGAGCAGCATGGAGGCGTGGCCGTTGGACAGCACGAAGCGGTCGCGGTCGTACCATCTGGGGTTTTGCGGGTTGTGCTTGAGGTGGTCGCACCACAGCACCTCGGCGAGATCGGCCATGCCCATGGGCGCGCCGGGATGGCCGCAACCGGCCTGCTGCACCGCGTCCATGCTGAGGGCGCGAATGGCGTTGGCTTTATGCCGTCTGCTGATTTCTGGCATGGGGGGATCCAAGTGAATTACGCCCTGATCAACCTTTGCGCTCAACCCCACCGGGCTGCAGGACGCGGCAAAACGGGGTATGGTAAATCAAACCCGCCCGACAAAACATCACTTATTCGACTCGCAGGCAAAATCAGGCAAATCTGTCGTCGGCGCGCGCGCAGCAATCTGTGGTTTATAGCGGTGAGGAGCCGGGTGCGGCGCTGTTCGCGCTGAGCCAGCCGTGCCAACGCGCCAACAACTCGGTGCTGGTCGCCGCCGCCACCGAACGCTTGCACAATCCGGCGCAGTCCAGCGGTTTGCCGGAAAGCGATGTGGCCGCCCCGCCGGCCTCGGTCAAAATCAGGCAACCGGCGGCGAAATCCCACACTTTCTGGCCGCCGTGCAGATAGAGTTGAGCGCGCCCGGCGGCCAGCCAACACCATTCGAGCACCGAGGCGCCGAGATTGCGCTGGGAACGATAGGGCGGCGAGCGCACCAAGCGCGCGGCCACATCCCCCAGCAGGCGCTTGGTGTCGACGATGGCGATACAGTCGCCGAGATTGCGCACCGTCGCCGGGCACGCCAGCCGCACTTCGTTGAGATAGGCGCCCTGCCCCACTTGCGCGCAAAAGCATTCATCCCGCACCGGGTCGAACACCACGCCGACCTGCGCGCCGCCGCCCACCACCAACACCAGAGAGACGCCGTAGAAGGGGAATCCGGCGGCGAAGTTGGTAGTGCCGTCCAGCGGGTCGAGCACCCAGTAGCCGGCCGGGCTGCGGTCGCACACCGCGCGTTGCTCGGCATGCGCCATTTCCTCGCCGATGAAGCCGTATTGCGGCCAACGGCGGCGCAGCTCGGCGAGCAATCGCTGTTGGGTTCGCCGATCCACATCGGTGACCCAGCTGCCGTCTCGCTTGGTGGTGCGAGCCACCTCGCCGCGCGGCCTCGCATGCTCCTCCACCACAGTCCGCTTGACCAGAGAACACAGTTCACGGCGATCGGGGAGAACATAGTTCGCGGCGTCCTTCAATAGCGGGATTTCCATGATCATGGCCGAGTGAAAGTCCCGCGCGCCAGATTTGCCAAGTCGGGGATCATGGCGATGCGATGGCCGATGCGCACATAGCCCAACAGATTCGCCAATGACGGCGCAGCAGCGGGCCGCAGCGGCGCCGGGCGCGGCACGATTTCCTGCAATCTGGGCAAACTCTGGCTGCTCAGGGCGAAAAAATCGTGCGGCGCGCCGCCCTTCATCGGCCAGAGGACGGCGGCATGACCCCGATGCGGATTTTCCCCCTGCTCGGCGCCGAGGGCGGCGGCGCTGTCGATGAGCGGCAGGGTGAATCCACTCCAGCGAATATCACCGCAGATCCATCTCGCGCCCTCGCCGGATTGCCGCACGCTTGCACCATCCGCACTGACAACCTCGGCGACCATGCCGACGGGAATCGCCAGCGGGCCTAGTTGCGTCTCCAGTACGAGCACCAGCGCGGTTCCCCCGGCGTCCGATCGGGAATTTTGCGGCGCATTGCGCTCGCCGCCCACTGTGTGTGGGATGATGGGAAAGCGAATCAGGCCCTCGCGTTGCAGCGCGGCGCGGTTGACGAGCGCAACGGGGTCGAGGACGACGATCAGATCGGAATCCGCCAGAGCGGCAATCCCCGCGACGCCGGGAACCGAAACCGGTTGCGCCCCCGAATCCCGCTGGGAGACATCGACCAGATCGTGCACTTCGTCCACGGCGAACGCGACCAGTCGGTCAGCCAATCGAATCGACACCAGCGCCGACTGGGCAACCAGCTGCCGCGCCTCATTGCCGATGCGGGCGGCCAGATCGATGATCGGTATGCGTCGCGCGTCGCCGTCGAGGTATCTGCGCCCATCCACCTCCAACACTTCATCCCCGTGAGGGCGCACCACCTTCTCGATCACCCGCGCGGGGATGGCCAGACGGTATCCCGCCGCCGTTACCAGCAAGGCGCGGGCGGCCGCCGGCGTCAACGGCAAGCGGAATTGGAAGCGGATGCCCTGACCGCTTTGCGCCTTCACGGCGAGCAGGCCACCCAGTTCGCACACCGCCCGATACACCGCATTCAGGCTCGCGCCACAACCGCTTTCCGCGCCCACCGGCTGTGCGGCGGTGACGCCGACGTCGGCAGCGTAGCCGGGTTGGGTGATGATCTGCAAAAAATGCGCCTCGTCAACCGACTCGGCGTCCTCGATCATGCCCATTTCGACCGCCTCGGCGGCGAGTTTTTCCCGCGCCAGCCCGCCGCCATCATCGGCGTATTCGAGTAGCCATTCGCCGCCCTGCCGCGCCGCGGCGATGCGAATGCGCGCGGTGGTCGCCTTGCCGCGAGCTTTTCGTTGTTCGGCGGATTCGATGCCGTGTTCGATGGAATTGCGCAGGATGACTTCCAGCGGCGCCACCATCTGCGCCAGTACCCGTGGATCGATTTCGAGGTCGCCGCCTCGCAAGGATAGTTCGATGGATTTGCCGTGTGGTCTCGCAACCTTTTCGACGAAGCGGCGCAAATGGGGTAGGTAGCCGCCGAGCGTGTTGCCGGGCGTGCTCGATTGCGAAGTTTCCGGCGCGCCCGACTCTTCGCCGTTGTCGTCGGCCTCCCCGACGCAATCCGGTTTGGCGGTATCCGAGTCGGACAGCAGCCATGACACCATGCGATTCAAGGATTCGACATGATCCACCGAAGTCGTCGGCGCCAGCCCCAGTTCCGCCGCCAAACCGTCGTGGGTTTCCTCGAGCAGGTTCAACAGGCCGACATCGTCGCCGCCATCCTCGTCGCCGCTGCGGGCGAGTAATCTATCCACATTGCCGCCGAGGCGGGAGACTTGGTCGAATCCGGCGGCGGCCGCGGCGATTTTCAGGGCGCGGAATTCGCCGCGCATCGCCGCCAGCAACTGCGTATTTGCGCCATCGGCGCGCCACACAGTCAGGTGGCCGCGGACGCGGGCGAGAATCCCTTCGCTCTGCGTGGAAAATCGGTTGTCGGACATGATGGTTGGCCGCCTACCCAGTAGACGGCATACCGGTCGTGCCCACACCGGTCAATTCGCGTGCCGCGAGCTTCGCTTTTCCGACATCGTGCGCAATCGCCGACACTCGCTTGTTCGCCTGCTCGGCGGTGCGTTCGAGCGTGCCCAATGCTTCGCCGACTGCTTGTGCACGGGCGGCTTCACCGGCGGCATCGGTGGCCGCCAAGTCGGTGGCTGCCAGCAATTCCCGACCGCTTCCCTCGATTTCTTCCAGCGCCCGCCCGATTTCATCGACCAGCGCCGCGCCGGCAGATAGTTCTCCGGCGGCGGCTTGCATGGCGGCGATGACGCCGTCGGCGCCGTCCTGCAGTTGCCGCGCCAGTTCGCCGATTTCGCCCGCCCCCCAGGCCGAGCGCTCGCCCAAGCGCCGCATTTCATCCGCGGCCTCGGCACATTCGCGCCCGGCTCCACCTGCTCTGGCCGTCTGAATCGAAATGTTGAGGAAGATCAGATCGGCCTGAGCGCCCGAGTCGCGGATGATCCCAGCGGTCTCGCCGATTCGTCGGGCGCTTTCGCCGAGGCGTTCGGCGGCAACTTCCATCCGAGTGCGGGTGTTGTTGAGCGCGGCAACGGCGTCGCCTGCGGCCGCCATGCCCTTTTCCAAGACCTGAGTCGAATGACTCGCCCGCTCGCTGGATTGCGCCGCGGACTCGCTGATCCGCGTGATTGCCTCGGCCAAAGCGGAAACCCCCTGAGCGGCAACGCGAAGTTCCTCGGCCTGAGTGTGCGCGCCGACCTTCCACTGGGCGATGGCGTTTTCGGCGCTTGCGGTTGCGCCGGTGATCTCGTCGCAGGCGATCTGCGCATTGCCGCGTAGTCGGGCGAACGCTTTTTCGGCGCGTTGGGCGTGGCGGAGCAGATTCCACAACAATCCCAGAAGGGCCACCGCGCCGAGTAGCCAGAGCGAAAATCTCAGCGTTTCGGCGCGACCAGCGGCGGCGGTCGCCTGAGTTGACGTTGACGCCGACGCCGTCGTGCCGATCTCCGCGAGATCGTTCGGGTTGGGCGAATAGTGGGAATACATCAGCCCGCCCAATGCGCCCAGCAGCAGCAAAACCCAACAAGCGGTTTGCCAGCCGGTGATAGGGCGGCTGTAGGCGGCGTTCACGGGCGCAGTCTTGAACATCGGCATATCACGTTATTCTTTTCTCATACATCGTCATCGCGCGACATCGACGAAATTTTCCGCGCCCAGCAACGCCTCGACATCAATCACCCCCCACGGCTGCTCGCCTTCCCACAGCAGCGCGCTCAAGAGGGGCGCGAGGGATGGGGCGGCCGTGGCAGGATCCGCTTCAGGCAAATTGCAGTCGAATGCCCGCAGGCTGATGCGGCCATCCAGCAACAGCGCGCTTTTGCACACATCATTGGACAGTAGCAGGAGATTCACGCTCTCGACGGTAGCCGCGGAGCGGCCGATGAATCTAGCAAAATCGACCACCGTGTGGACTTCCCCGCGAATGTTCACCATGCCCACGACCCACTCCCGGCTCAACGGCAACGGCAGCAACGGCGACGGCAACAGCGAACGCTCCGGCACGATTCCCGCGCCGACGGCGAGCGGCACCACCAGATTGAGCTCCTCGATGGAGAATGCAAATCCGTGCCAGACCGCCGCCCGATTCCACACGAACGCACTCCCTTCTTCGCCAAGACTGGCGTCCTCGAGTCGTTGCAGTACAGCCAGCGGATCGCTTTGCGGCGTATTCAATGCGGCTTCCACTGCGCTGGTTCAACTGCGGATGAAGATGACAAACCGCTGGGGTATTCGGGTTGGGGTGGATCGAGATTGTACTTGAGATTGCCGGTGGGACAAAAGGGGTTGGGGGTTGGGGGTTGCAGGCGGCGGCCACCATTCTGCCCGAAGCAGCTACAGCACTTTGATCAGGGTTGCGAGGATGACGATGCCGGCGACGCCCAAACCACCGAGACGAATGGTCAGGCGCTGCTCAAGACTTTCCAGATCAGCCTTGGTGGTTTGCGCAAGACTGCTTATCTGGGCCTCGGTTTTTTGCGCAAGGCTACTGATCTCGGCTCGGACATCCTGAAACTCGGCCTTGGTGAACTGGGCGAAGTTGTCCAGATCGGCCTTGGTGCTTTGGGCAAGCTTGTCCAAATCTGCCTTGGTGGCCGTGTGCTCCCCCATGGCGGCGCCGATGGCGGCGACCACGGCTTCGGCCAAGGGTTGGTCGGCTCCGGCTTTCCGGAGGTTTTGTACTGCCTTGTAGGTGTCGAACGCTAGGGAGGCCATGCTCGTATTCCGTGACGAATCAGTAGGATGCAAGTAAAGCGAATTTTCGCCTGCAAGTCAACCCGCCGGATGGCCGCACTCACATTCACATTCTCGCGCTCACATTCCATGCGCCCCGACCTCAAGCGGATTCGCCGCCGAGATAGCTCTCCAGGGAATCGTCCATAGCCTCGAGCCACGGCGTGTGGTGTAGCGGCTGCATGTTGCCGGTGATCAGCGAGCGATAGGCGTTGTTGCGAAACCCCATGATGTCCTCGTGTTTGTGATGCTCCCACTCCAGAAAGGTTTGGTTGACTCCCTCGATGTCGTATTGCGGATAATCGGTGTCGTCGATCAATTCTTGGATATAGTCGCCCTGAAAGCGGATCATCTGCTCGTCGTCGGCCAGTTTTTCTTCGCGCGCCCGCCATTTTTGGCTGTGGCGGCGCATTTCATCGCGAGTCGGCAAGGAAATGCGGCCAAGAATCCGGTCGCGCGCATACCACGCCTGCGCGTCGAACATGGTGAAGGTGTAGAACTGATCCTGCATACCGAGATACATGATCTTGGGATTGTCCTCCCAGAAAACCCCCTTGTACAGATTCAACGGCCACAACCGATTGCCGGTTCGCAACCGCAAGTCGTCCGGCAGAAAGGGAAAGTGGTGCAGATAGCCGGTGCACAGGATGATCGAGTCCACATTCGCGCTACTGCCGTCCTTGAATGTCGCGGTGTTGCCGTCCACCCGCGTGAGTAGCGGCACTTCCCGCCAAGTGTCCGGCCAGTGGAATCCCATAGGCGCGCTGCGGTAGCTGCATATCACCGATTTCGCGCCATACTTGTGGCATTGGGAGCCGATATCCTCGGCCGAATAACTGGTACCGATGATCAGGATATCCTGACCCGTGAACTCCCGCGCATCGCGAAAATCATGGGCATGCAACACCCGGCAGCTGCAACGGTCGAAACCGTCGAAATGCGGCGTATTGGGCACCGAAAAATGCCCGCTCGCGACCACCACATAATCGAAAATCTCGGTGGACATGGTGTCATTCTTCAAGTCGTGGGCGGTAATCGCGAAGCGCCCGCTGCCATCCGCGTGGGCGACGTTGCGCACCACCGTGTTGAAGCGAATGTATTTGCGCACGTCGGCCTGCGCCGCCCGGCCATGAAGATAATCGGCGAGCACCGCTCGCGGCGGATAGGAGGCGATCGGCTTGCCGAAATGTTGTTCGAAGGTGTAGTCGGGAAATTCCAGACATTCCTTGGGGCCGTTCGACCACAGATAGCGATACATGCTGCTGTGAACCGACTCGCCGTATTCGTCCAGTCCGGTGCGCCAAGTGTAGTTCCACAGTCCGCCCACATCGTCCTGCTTCTCATAGCAGACGATTTCGGGTATCGCCGCCCGATTTTTTTCCGCCGCGGCGAACGCGCACAGCTGGGAAATGCCGCAAGGCCCCGCGCCGATGATAGCCACTCGAGTCATGTTATTTCTCCGATAGTAGTAGAGTTGCAAAAATCACCGCCCGGCTCTGCCGAGCGATTCCAAAAAATCGTTCAGTCTCGGCCAATCCCCCGAACCCGCTCCTTGCGCGGATCGAAATGGGGGAACGCCACCACCTCGCACGGAATTCGCTGCTGATGGCCGTCCAATTTGCCGATTTCCAGTTCGCTGCCCATTTCGCCGTATTCGATATTGACGCGGCACAGTGCGATATTCCTGCGCAATATCGGCGACACCACGCCGCTGGTCACGACGCCGACTCGAGTCGGGCCCACATACACCTCGTCGCCGTGCGCGGCAGGTTGCTCGCCGGCCACATTCAGGCCCACCAGCTTGCGCTGAGGACTGGCCTTTCGCCTGCGCAGGGCGTCGCGACCGATGAAGTCGTCCCGCTTGCCATCGAGCGGCACGGTGAAGCCGATGCCGGCCTCGAACGGGTCGACCTGATCCGAAAATTCGGCGCCGGCGAATATCAGCCCAGCCTCGATTCTGAGCATGTCCAATGCCTCCAGACCGAGCGGCGCAATGCCGAACACCTGCCCCGCCTGCCAGAGCGCATCCCACACCCGCGCACCGTCCTTCGGATGGCAGAACACCTCGTAGCCGCGCTCGCCGGTGTAGCCCGTGCGCGACAGAACGATCGGTATCCCGGTCTCGCCGCCAATGCGGGCGATGGAAAAGCGGAACCAGTCGAGCTCGTCCACGGCGGCCTGATCCGGGCGCGTCCAGATGATCTCGCGCAGCACATCGAGGCTGCGGGGGCCCTGCACTTGCAGATTGTGCAGTTGCTCGGTGGAGTCCTTCACCCATACTCGCATGCCGCGTTCACCGGCCTGTCGGCGTAGCCACAGCACCGAGGCGTCGTTGCCGCCGATCCAGCGCAAATTGTCCCGCCCCAGCCGGAACACCGTGCCGTCGTCGATCATACCGCCGGACTCGTTGCACATCGCCGTGTAGACAACCTGCCCCGGGCTCAGGCGGCGGATGTCGCGGGTAACGCAGGTCTGCATCAGCAATTCCGCATCCGAGCCGGTCACCTCGGCCTTGCGCAGCGGCGACAGATCGGTGAGCACCACCCGCTCGCGGCAAGCCCAGTATTCCGCCACATTGCCGAGATTGGTGAAACTGTTGGCGAGCCAGTAGCCGTTGTATTCGGTGTAATTTCTGGTCAGGCGGGAAGTGCGCGCGTGAAAGCCGGTCTCTTTTGTCATCTCGGGCTCGGAATCGGTGGTTTTGCGAAAGGCGACAGCCCGCTTGAACAGGTTGTCGCGCGAATAGAGGCGAATGTGGATGTCGGTGGGATTCCAGCCGTTGGCCGGATCGATGTCGCACGGGCACGCCGAGGACACGCACACTAAATCTCTGAGCGCCCGCATCAGCACATAATCCCCCGGTCGCGACCACGGATCGTCGAAGGCATACTGGGCGGCATCGTCGAAGAAGGTATTGAAGAACAGATTCATCGCCATCCAGCCCTTGCGCGGCGCGATCGAATAGGGCGCCAGCGCCAGATTGAAATTTTCCGAGCAATTTACATGGCCCGGATAACCGGCGTCATCGTAGTACTTGGCGGTGCAGGCCAAGCCGAAACTGTCGTGCCGACCGCAGGTGTCCTGCACCACCTCGACCAGCGGCTCGAAATCCATGTCGTAGAACTTGGCATACAGGCCGGGGCGGGGATAGTTGGAACCCATGAGGGAGCGCGTGGTGGTGGCGTCGAGGCAGCGCTCCCGCCCGTCGTCCAGCGCGGCAACGCCGAAGCACTGGAAATCCGAGCACTGGCGGCCCTCCACATCGATCACCTGAATGTACTCACCCGCGGCGATTTCGTAGGCCACCGCGGTGCGCTTGGCAACGCGAATATCGGCGCGGGCGTCGGCCAGCGGATCGGGCAGTACCTCGTTGGTCGGCGCCCGGGGGTTCGCCCGCCGCACGAACACGATCAGCTCGGTGGGCGGCAACGCCTCGCCGGCGCCGGCGCCGGCGCCGGCGCCGGCGCGATCAGGATCACTACGATCCGCCGCCATATCCTCCCCCGGCGCGCAAATCAGGCACAGCGCGTCCGCCTCGCTGACAAAAGACGCCGAGATTCCGGGCCGGGTTTCGCCGCCGAGCAATTCGGCTACGGCGCAATCCGCCACATCGATGCCGTGCGCCTGCAGTTTCTTCGCCAGTCGCCGGGCGTCGGGCGCATCGCCGGCGAGGCATCGCGCCATCTGCGCGCCGGTGGCGTTTTCGCGCACGCCGAGGGCGGCGGTGATGCAGGCGCCGTGGTGATCGAATGCCGCCAGATGAGCCGCCTGCATGCCCTGCGGATCGACGATCTCGATCTCATCCCCGCGCATCAGCGGCAACGCCAGCAAGCCGAGGGCCGGCACCCGGCGCCGCTCCAAACCCAAGCCCAAACCCGGTTGCCGCACACCCAAACCGGGTTCGCGCAAGCGGTCATTTCCGCCGATTTTGTCGAGAGCGATATTCATCAAGCGCTACTATACACCGCTTTCCCGCCAATACAAAATCGCCCAGCGCGACCGCCGCCGGATTTGTCGCGTATAATCGTTGCGCGCAACAATCAACCGGTATTCGCATCGTCCCATGAAAAACGCGGTTACGGAAAAACTCATCGCCTCCGTCAAGAAAAAGGTCAAGCCGCCTCCCGAGCGGGACGAAATCGCCTTCCTGCGCAATTTCCACCATCGGCTGTCGGGGCAGGATTTCACCCCGCGCCGAGCCTTGGCGTTTCGCGATGCGGCGTTGCGGCATCGGCAGTTGGGCGAAGTTCGGGCGCCCGGCAAGACGCTCATCGAAATCTACAACCTGCCCGAAGATCCGAACGATCCCGGCAAATCCGTCGCCGATCAGGATGTAACCATCATCCAAATCATCACCGACGACAAACCCTTCCTCATCGATTCGCTGACGATCAAACTGAATGCCATGCGCAAGACGCCCCAGCGCACCACGCATCCCAACTTCGTAGTGCGCCGCGACCATCGCCACCGGATGGAAGCGATGACCCGCTATCAGGGCAGCCGGGAGGAGGCGCGCGGCGACGGCGTGGTCGAATGCTATGTGCAGATCGTCATCGACTTCACTCCTGAAAGCGAGCACAAACTGCTGAGGCAGGAATTGCGCAGCGTCCTTTCGGAGCTGGAAATCGTGGTGAAGGACTGGCGCGCCATGCGCCGCCGCACCCTCGCGCTGGCCGAACAAGTGGAGGCGCGCAAGCAGGATTCGGGCTTTGCCGAGCACGGCGAACTGCTGCGCTGGATGGAGCACCACAACTTCGCCTTCCTCGGCTATGCCGAAGTGGAAATCGCCGAGAGCACCGAGAACACCGAGAACACTGACGGGCGGCGGGAAACCATAGACGAAAAATCCCTCTTGGGGGTACTGCGCGCCGCCCATCGGCAGGGTGGAACCGCCGCCGCCCACGCCATTTTGCCGCCGTTGGCGCACGGCCAGCGCGCGCCGGTGGTGTTCACCAAGTCGCGGCGCAGATCGGCCATCCACCGCGCCGATTATCTCGACTGCATTCTCATCGACCACGCCGCTTCCCATGCGGAAAATAACGGCGGGCGGCGCAAAATCAGCTGCATTCTCGGCCTCCTCGCCAGATCGTCGGCGATGCTGCCGACCGCGGCCATCCCCCACCTGCGCAACAAGACCGCCTACATACTCGCCGAGAGCACCCTGCGCCCCGGCGGGCACGGCTACAAAACCCTGCAATCCATCCTCGAAACCCTGCCGCGAGAAAAACTCTTCCAGATGGACACGCGCAGCCTGTACGCACTGTGCATGACCCTGCTCAACCATCTGGAGCGCCGCAAAACCCGCCTGCACCTGCACCGCAACATCTGCGGCCATTTCTATTCCTGTCTGGTGTACATCCCCCGCGACCTATTCAACAGCACCTTGCGCGAGCGCATTCAGGCGTTTCTGGGGGATCAACTCGGCGCCGACGAGGTGTCGTTCAACGTGTATTTCTCCGATTCCATCCTCACCCGCATCCACTACCTCATCCACTGCGGCGAACGTTCCCATAACATCGTGGATCCGGAGAAGCTCGAGTGCATAGTGCAGGTCATGGCGCGCGACTGGAACGACAACCTGCACGAATCCATCCGCCAACTGCACGGCCACGAACGCGCCAACCGCACTCTGGCGCGCTACCGAGACGCCTTTCCGGGGAGTTACCGAGACGAGTTTTCCATCGAGCAGGCGATCATCGACATCGATCTGCTGGAGCAGGTCGAGCCGAAGTGGATGCACGCGGCGCTCAGTTACCGCCCCCGTGCGGACTCCGTAAACCATCGCATCGCCAGCTTCAAACTCTACTCCCAGCACAAACCCATCGTCCTCTCGGACGCCCTGCCCATCCTCGAAAACATGGGCATTCGCGTGCTCGGCGGTCGCCCCTACCGCATCAACCGGCGCGACGACGACACCACCATCACCTTATGGCTGTACGATTTCGAGATCGCGCGGCACGACGACCGACCCTTCGACATCGCCGCCGTCGCCGAAAATTTTCAGGCCACCTTCATTCAGGCGTGGCGCGGGGGAATCGAAAACGACGGCTTCAACCGCCTCACCCTGCTGGCCGGCCTGAACTGGAAGGAAGTCAGCCTGCTGCGCGCCTATTACCGCTACCTCAAGCAGATTCGCCTGCGCTACAGCGAGCACTACATCATCGAGGCGCTCGCCAACAATCCCGACTTGGTGGTCAGCATAATCGACTACATCCACTCCAGATTCGACCCGAAGAGAACCAGCGCCGGCAGCGGCAACCGCCGCATCAAAGCCGCCATCAAGCGCCAACTCGATCAGGTCGCCACTCTGGACGAAGATCGCATCATCCGCGCCCTCCTCGATGTCATCAACGCCACCCTGCGCAGCAACTACTACCAACTCGCCAAATCCGGCGACGACAAACCCTACCTCGCGTTCAAACTGCGCGCCGTGGATATTCCGCGCATCCCCCAACCGGCGCCGCAATACGAGATATTCGTGTGCTCGCCGCGCATGGAAGGAGTACACCTGCGCGGCGGCCAGGTCGCCCGCGGCGGCCTGCGCTGGTCCGAGCGCGCCGAGGACTTCCGCACCGAGGTGCTCGGCTTGGTCAAGGCGCAGCGCGTGAAGAACGCGGTCATCGTGCCGGTCGGTTCCAAGGGCGGATTCGTCGCCAAACGCCTGCCCGAAGCCGATCGCGATGCAATTCAGCGGGAGGTGATCGCCTGCTACCGCCTGTTCATCAGCGGTCTGCTCGACCTGACCGACAACCTGTCCGGCGACCGCGTCATCCCCCCCCGGGAGGTAACCCGCATAGATGGCGACGACCCCTATCTCGTGGTGGCTGCGGACAAGGGCACCGCCACCTTCTCCGACATCGCCAACGGCATCTCCGCCGACTACGGCTTCTGGCTGGGGGACGCCTTCGCCTCCGGCGGCTCGGCCGGCTACGACCACAAGAAAATGGGCATCACCGCCCGCGGCGCGTGGGAATCGGTCAAGCGACACTTCCGCGAACTCGGCAAGGACATCCAGTCCACCGATTTCACAGTGGTCGGCATCGGCGACATGGCCGGCGATGTATTCGGCAACGGCATGTTGCTGTCCGAGCATATCCGCCTGATCGCCGCCTTCAACCACCAGCACATCTTCATCGACCCGACGCCGGACGCCGCCGCAAGTTACGCCGAAAGACGCCGCCTGTTTGCCCTGCCGCGCTCCTCCTGGGCCGATTACCGGCGCGAACTGCTGTCCGCCGGCGGCGATATATTCGAGCGCAGTGCGAAATCCATCACCCTCTCCCCGCAGGCGAAAAAGGCGCTGAACGCGAGCCGTGACAAATACGCTCCGGACGACCTCATCAACCTCATCCTCAAGTCCGAAGTCGAGCTGCTGTGGAACGGCGGCATCGGCACATATATAAAGGCCACGAGCGAATCCCACGCCGCCGTGCAGGACAAGAACAACGACGGCGTGCGCGTCAACGCCGCCCAGCTGCGCTGCAAGGTCATCGGCGAAGGCGGCAATCTCGGCATGACTCAGCTGGCGCGAGTCGAATACGCCCTCGGCGGCGGCCTGTGCTACACAGACGCCATCGACAACTCCGCCGGCGTCGACACCTCGGATCACGAAGTCAACATCAAAATCCTGCTGAACGCCGCCATCGAATCTAAATTGCTCGCCTCGGGCCAACGCAACGCCCTGCTGGCGAAAATGCAGGATCAGGTCGGCGCGCTGGTACTGCGCAACAACTACGCGCAGACGCAGACACTCAGCTTGGAGGCCGTGCGCAGCCGCCGCCTCATGCCGCAACAATGCCGCGCCATCGACATGCTGGAGCAACAGGGCTTGCTCAACCGCGACATCGAATTTCTGCCGTCCAACGCCGCCCTCGAAGAACGCCGCGAAGAGGGCAAATGGCTGACTCGCCCGGAACTGGCGGTGTTGCTGTCCTACAGCAAGATGCAGCTGTATCAAGCCCTGCTCGATTCCGATGTGCCCGATGACCCCTACATCGCGCGGGAAATCGAGCGTTATTTCCCCCCCCTGCTGGCGAAGAAATACCCCGACCAAGTGCGCACCCACCGCCTCAGGCGGGAAATCATCTCCACCCAGATCACCAACGATCTGGTGGGCGTCATGGGCTCCAACTTCCACCTGCGCCTGACCGCCCTGACCGGCTGCCACCCCGCCGAAATCACCCGCGCCTACCTCGCCGCGCGCGACATCCTCGACACTTCGACGACCAACGCCGCCGTCGAATCCCTCGACAACCAAGTGGCGGCCCCCGTGCAACTGGCCATGCTCGAGCAAATCTCCGAGGCCATGCGCCTGTGCGTCGAGTGGCTGTTGAGCAACCAGCCCGGCCGCCTCGACATCCGCGCGCAGATCGCCGCCAACCGCCCCGGCTGCGGCAAACTCGCCGCCATCTTGAACGACACCCTCGGCCGCATCTCCCGCGCCGCCTTGGCGAAACAGGCGCGCAAACTGGCGGCGGACGGCGTGCCGCCGGCTCTGGCCGAGCGCATCGCCGCGTTGCCCTACCTCGGCCACGCCATCGACATCGTCGCCATCGCGGCGCAGCGCAAACGCTCGGTGGCGCACGCCGCCGCCGTCCACTTCCACATCCGCGAGAGCCTCGGCCTGCACTGGATCGAGCAGGCCATCGACGCCCTGCCGGCGAGCAACGATTGGCACGAGCGAGCGAGATTCCGCCTCGGCAGCGACCTGCGCGCCGGCCACGCCGCCATCACCGCCACGGTGCTGGCCGGCGGCGGGCGAGCCAACACAGCCGCCATGCTCGAGCGCTGGCTACAGGCAAACCGCCAGCCGGTATGCGCCTTCGAGAAAATGGCCGCCACCCTGAAAACCGAGCACGCTCCGGATTTCGCCATGCTCTCGGTGCTGCTGGGCGAACTCGCCGGATTGCATTGAATGGGGCAAAAAGGGGTTGACACGCGCCGCAAATAGGCTACAATGCCCCCCGGAAACACACCGGCAAATCAAGCGACCATCAATTTCACCATCCCAATGAGGCATCCGATCATGAATAGCTACCGCCAATCCGCCAGCGTGAATGTGAATACGAATACCCCCCCCCCCCCCCCCCCCCCCCCCCCCTTCTCTACCGAGAACCGACTCGGCGGGAGGCACGATGCTTCCGCATAGATCGCATTCCGCTCCGGTTCGCGCCTCCGTGCGCCTCCCCGCGCTGTTGTTCGGCGCGTTTGCCCTGCTCGCGGCGGGACTGGCGCATTCGCAGGCGCTAATTAGTTTTACGCCTAGTGGATCGGCTCAGACAATAAGGGAGGGCCAAACCCAAACCTACACCGGCACTCTGAGCCAAATCAGCGCGGATCAAACTATTACGCTTCGCTACAGGCAGACAGGCGGCATTGCATCGAACGCTGATTTCGCGATAATGGATGTGGACGGCAATCCCCTGAGCGAGATTGCATTCACTTTCTCGAATACATCGGTCCCGGCAAACCAATCACAAACCTTCCAAATTGTGGTGGAAGCTGTGGCTGACGGTATTTGCGAACCTCTCGAAGGCGCGTCAATTGAGTTCACATCCACCGCCACAGTTCAAGGTGTTGTCACCAATGTACCCAACCGCGCCATTGGTATAAATATTCCTGCCAATGACGGCGGCCCGGCGTGTCCGCAACCCGTATCGCCCAGGGCGGGCTTTCGGGCGATCTGGGAATCGACATTGACGGTGGATGTTCGCTCCGGCGGCGGCAACAACGACAATTTTCGGGGATGCTCCCATGCCTCCGGCATTGACGCCTGCTCCGCTACTACGCTCACGGACGTTGATTTCACACTCGGCGGCACGGATTACACTCTCAGAAGTCTGTATCACGCAAGTGTCGTTGGTGACGACTTTAATGGGACAACATTGAATCTATGGTTAACCGGCAGCGGTGCCTTGCCAGCCGACAGCACCCTGCGCACATCGGATTGGGTGTTTCGGGTTGGCAACCATAGAACGGGCGTCAGCTCATTTAGCAAGGCGAGTGGCCGGTTCGATTCGAGCAACCCCAGAGTTTTCTGGATACCCCCTTTGACCAACTCTCTGGAATGGCCAGACACCTCCGAAATCGGCGTGCGCTTGGAGGTACCCGCATCCACCAACACAACCCTGAGCGCGCTGTCGGCGAATGGAAGCACGGATGGAAGCAGCTTTTCCGTCCCCCTCACGCTGACTCCCTCGGCACAACTCGCCTACTCGGCCTCGGTAGCCAGCAATGTAGAGCAAATAAAATTTACGCCCGCCACAACCCACAACGACGCAACCGTTCAAATGGGCACCACGCCCGGCAATCTGGCGGCGGTGGCCGCCGGTGCGGAAAGTGCGGCCTTCCCGCTCACTCAGGGCGCCAACACCATCCTCACCGTGGTAACCGCCGAGGACAACTTCTCGAAACAGACCTATACGCTAACCGTAACGCGCGTCGATCCATCCTCGTCTCTGGACCAACTGACGGTGAATGGCAGCACGGACGGAAACAACTTTTCCCCCGTCGCCCTCACCCCCTCGTTCTCCATGCAACAACTCACCTACACGGCCGCGGTAGATTACGATGTAACTCAGGTAAAACTGACGCCGCCCGCAACCGACAGCGCTTCAACCGTTGAAGTGGGCACGCCCGGCAATCTGGCGACGGTGGCCACCGGTGAAGACAGCGCGGCCATCCCGCTGAATTACGGCGCCAACAGCATCCTCGCTGTGATAACCGCCTCGGACAACTCCTCGACACAGACCTATACGGTAACCGTAACGCGCGCCGATCCGCCCTCGTCTCTGGACGAACTGACGGTGAATGGCAGCCGCACGGACGGAAGCAACGTTTCCCCGGTCGCCCTCACCCCCTCGTTCTCCACGCAACAACTCACCTACATGGCCTCGGTAGATCGAGATGTAACTCAGGTAAAACTGACGCCGACCGCAACCGACAGCGCCGCAACCGTTCAAGTGGGCACCACGCCCGACAATCTGGCGACGGTGGCCACCGGTGCGGAAAGCGAGGCCATCCAGCTGAATACGGACGACGCCAACACCACCATCCTCGTCGTGGTAACCGCCTCGAACAACTCCTCGACACAGACCTATACGCTGACGGTAACGGTAACGCACGCCGGCGTGGCTGAGCAGTTGCATCGCACCGCCCTGCCCGAAGTGGCGCGCGCCGTGGCCGCTCGGGTAAACGGCGCCATCTCGGCGCGGGTAGAGCAGGCGTGGCGCGCCGCCCCCACCGCCTCGGCCAATCTCGCCGGCCAGAGTTCCCTAGCGGGCGTCTTGCAAACTCACGCGCCGAGCCTGATCAACGACAACCGCCCCCTACGCGACCTGTTGAACGGCTCCGATTTCGTCCTGCCATTGAATGGCGGCGATAGCGGCGGCGGGGCGGTTCGTTCGGCCTCCGTGTGGGGTAGCGGCGAATACCGCAGCCTGTCCGGCGAGGACGGCGACCTCGAGTTCGACGGTAGTTTGTACGGCGCACAACTCGGCGTGGACGCCAAAGTGCGCGACAACTTGTTGGTCGGCATGGCGTTGTCGTGGAGCGATGGCGAGTTTGAATACGAAAGCGGAAGCGACGGCGCGAGCAGCATGGGCGATTACGAGGTGGATGTGATTTCCCTGCATCCCTATCTCAGCGGCCACATCGAGCAGTTCGACTGGTGGGCCACCTTCGGCTACGGCAGCGGCGAGGTGGTGGTAACTCCGGATAGCGACCAAGCCACCTCCAACGATCTGAGCATGGCCACGCTGGGCGTCGGCGGCAGTGGCGTGCTGTGGTCGCGCAACGATACCCGCGTGCATCTCAAGGGCGAATTCACACGCACGCAGATGGATGTGGACAGGAGCGCCGAAGTCGATTCGCTGTCGGTAAAAACCGACCTCGCGCGCATCGCGCTGGCGGCCAGCCGCACGCGCAGTTTAGCGGGCGGCGGGCAGATGTCGCCGTCCCTATCCCTCGGCGTGCGCCAAGACGGCGGAGACGGCAACACCGGCAGCGGCGCGGAGGTCGGCGGCAGTGTGAGATACGACAATGCGCAGAGCGGCGTAAGCGCGTCCCTATCGGCGCACGGCTTGTTTGGCCGAAGCGACTATGAGGAATGGGGCATACAGGGCATGGTGCGCTTGTCGCCCGGTGCCGATGGTCAGGGTTTGTCCTTCGTGATGAGGCCCGGCTACGGCAACGGCGGCGCGAGCGATGGCGACACCGGCCGAATCTGGTCGAACGGCCTGCGCGGAGACGCCACCCCCACGGTTCGCGATGCGAGCAGGCGATTGGAAATGAGATTGGGCTACGGCCTATCCACATCCGGCGGGCGAGATGGCCTGCTAACCCCGTGGAGCGGCCTGACCCTGCATGATGACGGCACACGCTATCGTGTGGGACTGGATTGGGAGTCCGGCGGATCGTTCACCTTGCGATTGCACGGCGAACGGCGGGAATCGGCGAGCGCGGGCGCGGATGCCGACCATGCAGTCTTGCTAAGAGGCGAGGCACACTTTTAATCATCGCGGGCGGTTGGCGGACAACCCCGCCATCCAAGTTCCGCATCGGTTACCCAAGCGGTGGCGTGTCCTCAAGCGCCACCGCTTTTTTTCTGCGGCCGATGACGGGGGATGGGCATATCGTTGCGAACGGCGACGAGCCAGGTTTGTGCTAGACTGAACGGCCTTTCCCCGATTTCCCACCATGTTGCGAAAAAGAATAATGGCGTGCCTGATCGGCTCCTGCTTGGCGCTGGTTGGTAACTTTGCCGGCGCCAGAGAGTATGTGGTCGAGGTCATCGTCTTCCAGCAATCGGCGGGGGGAGAAATGCGCGCGCCATCGCCGGGGAATATCTCCGAGCACCGCCGCCGACTGGAATCGCTGGCCGAACGCTCCGAGCGAGCGCAGGAGCAGGATCGGGAGCGGGAGCAGGAGACTGCCGAGCATGAAATTTTCCCGCAGGTGGACAAACTGCGGCCTGTGCGAGCCGGGTTGATCGATTCGGGCTATCCAGTTCTCACCGCCATCAGCTGGCGGCAACCGGCCAGTCTGTATCAGGATGCGCCGTTGATTCCCCTGCACCAAACCGACCAACCCGCCCCAGTCGACCAAACCGAGCAGTCCGATCCAGTCGATTCGGTCGATCTTTCCGACCAAGCCGCCGACCATGCCGGTGATGGATCGATCTTCGGGTTTGCGCGGGTGTACACCACCACCTTGATCTACGCCGACCTCGATTTGCAGTTCACCCCTCCGTTGATTGCGCCGCCGGACACCCTTTCCCTGCCCACCGACGGCGTTGGTGAAGACGGGGACGCCTTCGCGGATGAGGCGGCACCGCAACCGTACTACTTCATCACCGAGAAACGGCGGCTCAAATTCGAGCAGATTCACTATTTCGACCACCCCATGTTCGGCGCCATACTCGGAGTGTGGCCGGTGGTGGAGGAAGGGGAAGGTGGAGGGGAAAAGTAGCCGGGCTACAGGTTGGCGAGAATTTCCACTACGCCCTCGGCGGCGACGGCCAGATATTTTCGGATGGCATCCATGCTGATTTCCTCATCGTTGCGGGTGCGCCCGGCGGCGGGGTTGACCACCATAGCGAGGGCGGCATAGTCCAGATCCAACTCTCTGGCCAGCGCGGCTTCGGGCATTGCGGTCATGCCGACCACATCGGCGCCGTCCCGTTCCAAGCGATCGATTTCCGCCGCGGTTTCCAGTCGGGGGCCCTGAGTGGCCGCATACACCGCGCCGATCACCACCTCGACTCCGCCCCTTTTCGCCGCCGCGATGATCTCCCGGCGCAAGGTCTCGTTGTAGGGGCGGGAAAAATCGATGTGCCGCAAATTTTCGTCCGGGGCGTCATAGAAGGTGTGCCGCCGGCCCCAGGTGTAGTCGATGATCTGATCGGGTATGACGATGGCGCCCGGCGGAAAGGCGGCGGAAATGCCGCCGACCGCGGCCAACGCGATGATTCGCCGCACGCCGATTTCCCGCAAAGCCCAGATGTTCGCGCGATAGTTCACCCGATGGGGCGCGATGGTGTGCCCGACTCCGTGGCGCGGCAGGAATGCGAAGGCGCGGCCACGCAGATGGCCGAGAATCGGAGCGGCCGAGGGTTCGCCGTAGGGCGTGGCGACTTGCAACCGGCGGTCGCGCGTGAATCCGGCCATTTGGTCGAAACCGCTGCCGCCGATGACGGCGGTGTCGGGTGGTAACTCGGATGCGCTCATCGAATCAACTTACCGCCGGGTTGCTTCGCGGCAGTCGCCGCAGATAGTCGCCATAGCCGGTGTCTCCTGCAGCGGCGGCGGCCAGTCTGTGTAATTGTTGGTCGTCTATGTAGCCCGCGCGCCAAGCGATTTCCTCGATGCAGCCTAGCCTGACGCCCCGGCGTTTCTCCACGGCGGCGATGCGCTCGGCGGCCTGCGACCGAGCGGCCTGAGTGGAGGTGTCCAAGCGGGTTACGCCGTCGGGGAGAATTTCCACTTCGAGGGCGCCCTCGTCTTGGTAGGTTCGATTGAGGTCGACGAGGTTCAAGCCGCCGGGCCCTTCCCCACGCGGTTTGAGTGCCCGCGCCCGCGCGACCACCGTGTGGTCGTAGAAGCACGGAAACGGGCTGTCCGGTGGATGGCGGGATTCGCGGTGATCCGCTCGGCAGGCGAAGACGCGCGCGCCCTTTTTCAGTGTGGTTGCGGCATTTTCCAGCACGACGGGCAGATTTTCGCCGTACAAGACGGCGTCCGCCGACACCAATGCCGCCGACTGGCCGCCGAGAAATTCCGAGGCGATGAGGAAAGCCTGCGCCAACCCTTCGATGGGAGGCTGGATGGCATAGTGCAAAGCGATGCCCCACTGCTCGCCGCCGCCGAGAATCCGCTGGAAATGCGGGGTGTCCTGCGGAGTCGAGATCAGCAGAATGTGGCGAATTCCGGCCAGCAGCAGGATGGAAAGGGAATAATGGATGAGCGGTTTGCCGCACAGCGGTTGCCACTGCCGGGGCCGGGGCACTTCGGCGGGCGCAGGCGGGTTGCCGGCGAGAATGATGCCCTTCACAGCCCTCCGCCTTCGCCTCCCTCGCCGGGCGAGCGCAACAGTTCGCTCAGGTACCTTTCCACGCCCGAGGCCACATCGAGAAATTCCCCGTCGTAGCCGATGCCGCGCAGTTTCGTCAGGTCGGCGCAGGTGTAACTCTGGTATTTGCCGCGCAGTGCCTCCGGCACTTGAATGTAGGCGATCTCTCCGCCGTTGACCGCCCGATCGTAGGAAATCGGCGTTTCCCCCCGCTGGCGGCGGCAGGCGTTGAGCACCGCCACGGCCACCTCGTTGAAGGTGTGGCTGTGGCCGGTGGCGGCGTTGTAGATGCCGCTGAGAGATGGGTTGTCGAGGAAGAACAGGTTGATCTTGACCACATCCTCCACAGACACGAAATCCCGCCGCTGCGCGCCGTCTGCGTAGCCGTCGCTGCCGGCGAACAATCTCACTTGGCCATCCGCCTGATACTGATTGAAGAAATGCCACGGCACCGAGGCCATTTTGCCCTTGTGCTGCTCCCGCGAGCCGTACACATTGAAGTAGCGCAGGCCGACGCACTGGAATTGTGCCCGTGGGTGGTGGCGGTGGCGGACGAATTGGTCGAACAACAGTTTCGACCAAGCATAGACATTCAAAGGTCGTTCGTTTTGCGGCGCTTCGGCAAATTCGTCGCCGCCGCCGTATACCGAGGCGGAGGAGGCGTAGATGTATTGCGCCCGGCGTTTGGCGCAGAAGTGGTAGAGGGCCTTGGAGTAGGTGAAATTGTTTTCGAGGACGAATGCGCCGTCCGTGGCCATGGTGTCGGTGCACGCGCCCTGATGCAGCACCGCGCGTACCGAGCGCAACGAGTGCGGCAATCGATCGGCGCTCACCGCCGCCAGAAATTCGCGTTTGTCCATGTAGTCGCTGATGATCAGGTCGGACAGGTTGCGCATCTTGTCGCCGTCGGTGAGGTCGTCCACCACCAGAATTTCGCTGATTCCCCGGCGATTCAGTGCCTGAACCAGATTGGAGCCGATGAATCCGGCGCCGCCGGTGACCACGATGGTCGTCATTGCGGAAAATCCCGCCGTATCGCGGCGTCGAGCTCCGCCACGCTGGCGGCGGCGGTGCCCAGTTTGGACACCACCACGCCGGCGGCGCTGGTGGCCAGACTCAGAGCGACTCGCTGGTGCAACCCGGCCGCCGTCGCCATGGCCATCACCGCGATCACCGAGTCGCCGGCGCCGCTGACATCGTACACTTCCCGCGCCCGCGCCTCGCAGCGGATGGCGGCGCCGCCGCGCGAGAACAACACCATGCCGCGATCGCTCAGCGTGACCAGCAGTTTGCCGAGACGATGGCGGCGCATCAGGTTGCGCGCCTTGACCTGCATATCCTCGTCATCCCGCACCGCGCCCACCACCTGCTCGAATTCCTTCAGGTTCGGGGTAACCAGCGCGGCGCCGCGATAGCGGGAGAAGTCGCTGCCCTTGGGATCCACCAGCACCGGCACTTTTTTGTCCGCCGCCGCGGCGATGAGGGCTTCGCTGCGGCCGAGGCCGCCCTTGCCGTAGTCCGACAGCACCACGACCTGATGGCGCGCGAGCAGTTCGGCGTACTTGGCTCGGGCGTCGTCCAGCGCCGACGTACCGGGGCAGGATTCGAAATCCGCGCGCAACAGCTGCTGGTTGCGCGACAGCACGCGCAATTTGACGGTGGTTTGGCCGCCTCGCTCCACCACCAGATGGGGTTCGATGCCCAGATCGGCGGCGATTTCGCCGACTTTGCGCCCGGCCTCGTCGTCCCCCACCACCGACAACAGCGCGCACTCTCCCCCCAGAGAGGTGATGTTGCCGGCCACATTGCCGGCGCCGCCGATGCGCTCCTCGCTGGCGCACACAGCCACCACCGGCACCGGCGCTTCGGGGGAGATGCGATCGACTCGCCCGAACCAGTAGCGGTCGAGCATGGCGTCGCCCGCCACCAGAATTTTGCACGCCGCGAGTTGCTCGAGGCTAGCGGCGACCGATTCCATAGTAGATCAGCTCGGCGGCGCGAATGGCCGCCGGCTCATAGATGTTGCGCCCGTCGATCACCACATTGCCGCGCATGGCCGCCTGAATTCGCGCCGGCTCCGCCGCCCGCAACACCCGCCACTCGGTAACCACGATGAGGGCGTCGGCGTCTTCCAGAGATTGATAGGGGTCGTCGCAATACAGTCTCAGATCGTCCCGTTGCCCGTAGATGCGCCGCGCCTGCTCGGTGGCCGCCGGGTCGAAGGCGTGCACGGTGGCGCCGCGCTGCCACAGCGCCTCCATCACCACCCGACTCGGCGCGGCGCGCATGTCGTCGGTGTCCGGCTTGAAGGCAAGCCCCCACAGGGCGAATCGCTTGCCGGACAAATCCTCGCCGAAGTGCGCCACCACCTTTTCCACCGGCTTGCGCTTCTGCTCCTGATTGACCGCTTCCACCGCGCCGAGTACGCGCGCCGGATAACCGGCCTCGGCGGCGGTGTGGCACAACGCCTGCACATCCTTGGGGAAACAGGAACCGCCGTAGCCGCATCCGGCATAGATGAAGGCGTAGCCGATGCGCGGATCGGCGCCGATGCCGGTGCGCACCGATTCGATGTCGGCGCCCAGCCGTTCCGCCAGATTGGCCATTTCGTTCATGCACGAAATGCGGGTGGCGAGCATGGCGTTGGCGGCGTATTTGGTCAGTTCGGCGGAAGCGATGTCCATGGTGAGCACGCGCTCGTGGCTACGGTTGAACGGCGCGTACAGTTGGCGCATGACATCGAGGGCGCGCGCGTCCTCGGCGCCGACTATGATGCGATGGGGGCGCATGAAGTCTTCCACCGCCGCCCCCTGTTTGAGGAATTCCGGATTGGACACCACGCTGAAGGGGATGGCGACGCCGCGCCGCTCGAGAATTTCCGCGATGCGCGCCTTGGTCTTTTGCGTGGTGCCCACCGGCACGGTGGATTTGATCGCCACCACTCGGTAGCCGTCGAGACGCTCGCCGATGCGTTCGGCCACCGCCAGTACATGCTGCAGGTCGGCGGAGCCGTCTTCGTCCGGCGGGGTTCCCACGGCGATGAATATCACTTCGCCGTGGTCGATGCCGTGATCGATGTCGGTGGTGAATTGCAGCCGGCCGAGGGCGCTGTTGTCGCGCACGAATGCCTCCAAGCCGGGCTCGTGGATCGGCAGGCGGCCGTGCCGCAGTTCGGCGATTTTGGCGTCGTCATTGTCCACGCAGACGACGCGATTGCCCATTTCCGCCAGGCAGGCGCCGCTGACCAGCCCCACATACCCGCTACCGATTACAGTGATGTTCATCCGGATATTTCCGCCTTCGGCAGGCGCGGCGGGGCGGCGCTTCCCAATGCTTCGCGTTTCTGCACGCTCCCCCAGCTTCGGCAGCCGGGGCATTGCCAATGCAGCGCGGCGCTGCTGAAGCCGCAGATGTTGCAGTGGTAGTCGCGTCCCTGACCGACCACCCGCGACAGCAACTCGGCGATCAAGGTGAAATCCTTCTTCTCCCGCGCCGAGCGGTTGTTCGCCGCGCGGGATTTGAGCAACTCGCACAGTCCCTCCAGACTGGGATATTTGCGCACCAGATCGAGCAGCAGGGCTTGGCCGGATTCGCCTTCTTCCCGATTCGCCATATCCGCCAACGCCGCGATGATTCTCGAATCCGGATTGTGTTCCACCGCGCCGTGGAGGAATCGCCTGTAGCTGCCGAGGTCGCCGAGGGCGGTGTAGCTGTTGGCCAGATGATCGACCACTTCACCGAGAGCCTGCGGCGCCCAGTGTTCCAAGCCGCGCCAGATGGCGACGGCGTTGTGGTGGTTGCCGCGCATGGAGGCCAGCCGACCGGACTGGATGACCGCGCGCACGCAGTGGGCATCGTAGCGGAAGGCATCTTCGAGGTGCGCCTCGGCGCGTTCGTTCTTGCCGGCGGCGATCGCCTCTTCCGCCAGTTCGCAGCAATACTGGGCGAGGGATGTGGACAGGTCGGGGCCGGAGGTTCGCGTCAGTTCCTCGGCGATGCGGATCGCGTTGCGCCATTCCTTTTCCTGATCGTAGATTTGCAGCAGGAATCTGCAGGCTTGTTCGCCGTGTTCCGGCGTGCGGCGCAATTTCTGCAGCAGGTTTTCGGCGCGATCGAGCAAACCGGCCTTGAGGTAATCCTGCGCCAATTCGAACAACGCCAACTCGCGCAAGTTCGCATCGAGGTCCGATCTCGCCACCAAATTCTGGTGTATGCGCGTGGCTCGTTCGATTTCCCCCCGGCGGCGAAACAGGTTGCCGAGCGCGAGGTGCATCTCCACGGTTTCGCTGTCCACCTCGACCACTTCGAGGAACACTTGCAGCGCCTTGTCGGGCTGTTCGTTCAGGAGGAAGCGCAGTCCCTTGAAGTAGGCTTCCGGCAGGGACGGCTCGGCGCTTGGCGCGCGCGATTCCCGTTTCGCCATGATCCATCCGCCGACGGCGGCGGCGGGCAACAACAGCAGTAGCCAGAGCGGATCCATTTGTATCGGGATGAGTTGATGAGTCGATGAGTTGGCCGGCCGCCGGCCGCGATCACGCGATCACGCGATCACTTGCCAGTTTGCGTCGGCGCCACGGGTTCGGAAGACGGTTGCTTCGCGCCTTGCAGTTCATGCAGGTCTCGCTTCGCCCGCGCCAGTTTGCGGCGGGCGGCGAGGGCGTGGCGCAGGGTCGCCAGACAGCCGATCAGCAGGCCCAGAGCAAAGGCAGCAAACAGCAACAACGACAGTACGGCCTGAAAATGGATGCCGAAATAATAGTCGATCTCGATGGTGTGGTGGTTCTTGTAGCTGAAGGTCAGCCCGAACAGGGCGACCACCACGACCAACCCGGCATACATAGATTTCTTCACCGCCCGGCTCACGGCTCCGTGGCGTCAGTAGCGTCGGTGTTCTTGGCCGCTCGGTCTACCCGCTCGCGCAGGTTGCTGCCCGGCTTGAAGTGGGGGACATATTTTTCCGCCACCCACACGCGCTCGCCGGTCTTCGGGTTGCGCCCGTTGCGCGGTGGGCGATAGCGCAGAGCCATGCTGCCGAATCCGCGAATTTCAACGCGCTCCCCGGCGATCAGGGCAGTGCGCATGCGCTCGATGATGCTGTTCACCGCGAGTTCCACATCCTGCTCCGACAACTGCGGTTGGTCGCGGGCGATGCAGGCCACCAATTCGGATTTCGTCAGCGTCGCAGGGGGCGGCTGTTTGCTGTGCTCCGTCGCCATGGCGGATGATCTCAGGAGGTCTGCTTGTCGAGTTGTTCCTTGAGTTTGTCTCCCAGTTTGGCGCTTCCCATGGTGGCATCGCGGGCATATTCCTGCATGGCCTCGCCTTCGATTTCCGTCTCGCGCACCTTGATCGACAGGGAAATGCGACGATCCTTGCGCTCGATGCTGGTGATCTTGGCCTCGATTTCATCTCCTTGGGCAAGCGCCGAACGCGCATCCTCCACCCGCTCGCGGGAAATCTCCGAAACCCGCAAATAACCCTCCACACTGGGCGCAAGTTCGACCGTGGCGCCCTTGGCGGTAACCGCCTTGATCACGCCCTGGACCGTGCTGCCCTTGCCGTTACTGGCAACATAGCCGGCGAAGGGATCTTCGCTGGCCTGCTTGAGGCCGAGGGAAATGCGCTCGCGCTCGGCGTCCACGGCGAGCACCACCACGGCGAGCTCATCGCCCTTCTTGTAGTCGGTAACCGCTTCCTCCCCGGGGCGATCCCACGACAGGTCGGAAAGGTGAACCAAGCCGTCGATGCCGCCCTCTACCCCGATGAACACGCCGAAATCGGTGATCGAGCGGATGTTGCCGCGAATGAGGTCGCCCTTCTTGTGGGTGGCGGCGAATTCATCCCACGGATTGGGCTTGCATTGCTTCATGCCGAGGGAGACTCGGCGGCGTTCCGGATCGATGTCGAGCACCATGACCTCCACCTCGTCGCCTACATGACAGACCTTGGCCGGATGGATGTTCTTGTTGGTCCAGTCCATTTCGGACAGATGCACCAGCCCTTCAACCCCCTCTTCCAGCTCGACAAAGGCGCCGTAGTCGGTGCGGTTGGTCACCCGCCCGAACAGGCGGGTATTCACTGGATAACGGCGCGCAATTTCGTGCCACGGATCGTCGCCCAGTTGTTTCAAGCCGAGGGAAACGCGGCAGTGCTCGCGGTCGAATTTGAGCACCCGCGCCTCGACCTCGTCGCCGACATTGATCACTTCGGAAGGATGCCGCACCCGCCGCCAAGCGAGATCGGTGATGTGCAGCAGCCCGTCCAAGCCGCCGAGATTGACGAAGGCGCCGTAGTCGGTCAGGTTTTTCACCACGCCCTTGACCACCAAGCCCTCTTCCAGACTGTCGAGCAGTTTTTCGCGCTCCTCGTTCAGTTCCGTTTCGACTATGGCGCGCCGCGAGACGACGATGTTGTTGCGCTGCTGATCGAGTTTGATGATCTTGAAATCGAGTTCGCTCCCCTCGATGCCGGCGGCGTCCTTGAGCGGGCGCACATCCACCAGCGAACCCGGCAGAAACGCCCGCAAACTGCGCACATCGACGGTGAATCCGCCCTTGACCTTGCCGGTGACGATGCCGCTGATGACGGCGCTTTCCTCGTGCGCCTTGGCCAATTCCGCCCAAGCGCGCGCGCGTACCGCCCGCTCCCGCGACATGCGGGTATTGCCGCTGCCGTCCTCCACCGCCTCCAGCGTTACTTCCACTCGGTCGCCGACCTGAACGGTCAGCTCGCCGGCCGGATTCTTGAATTCCGCCGCCGGAATTTCCGCATCCGATTTCAATCCGGCGCTGACGATGACATAGTCGTCGTTCGCCTCCACCACATCACCCATGATGAGCTCGCCGGGGCGCATGATCACGCCCGACAAACTCTCTTCCAACAACGCCGCAAAAGTCTCTGTCATGTATAAAAAACCCGAAGCAAAATGCTCCATCGCGCCATCGCGCGGTAGGCGAATTGTCCGGGCAGCCTCTTTCAATCGATTGAAGTTTCAACACACCGCGGCAGCGTATACAACGACAACGCAACCGCGCACTGGTACGCGAGCCGGCTGATCAGCGGTTCGCGATCTTTTCCCCTACCCGCGCGGACACCACTTCCATCACTTCGTCGATGGACAATTCGGTGGTATCCAGCTCGAAGGCATCGCTGGCGCATTTCAGGGGGGAAACGGAGCGGCTCGAATCGCGTCGGTCGCGCTCGACGATGTCCCGCAAAAGCCGCCGGATACTAACATCAAACCCCTTTTCCCTCAACTGCTTGAAACGCCTTTGCGCGCGCGCCTGAGCGCTCGCGGTGAGGAATATCTTGCAATCCGCCGAGGGGAAAACCACGGTGCCCATGTCGCGCCCGTCGGCCACCAACCCCGGCGGGCGGGCACAGCGCCGCTGCCAAGCCAACAGCGTGGCGCGCACCGCCGGCAGGGGCGCCACCCGGGAGGCTCGCTCGCCGGCCTGCTCGGTGCGAATCCGATCGCCGATCTCTTCCTCCCCCAGAAAAACGGAGTCGTTCTCGAACGACAATCGCAGGCCGCCGGCAATCTCGACCAAACCGTCCACATCGTCCAAGGCGACGCCGTTGCGCTGCGCCAGCAAGCCGAGCACTCGGTAGAGCGCGCCGCTTTCCAGATAGTGCCAACCCAGCCGACTCGCCAGCGCCTGCGCGATGGTTCCCTTGCCGGAACCGCTGGGGCCGTCCAGCGTTACGATCGGCGACTTGAGCGACTTGGGCGACTTGGGCGCTTCAGGCGGCATCGGCATTGATTTCCAGCCCGGCTCGACTCGCCGTGCGGCAGAATTCGGGGAAGGAGGTGGCGATGTTTTCGCAGTTGCGCACTTCCACCGCGCCACCCGCCGCGCCACCCGCCAGGGCAAAGGCCATGGCGACGCGATGATCCCCCCGGCTGTCCACGCAGCCGCCGCCGAGCGAGCCGCCGACAATGGTCAAGCCATCGGCGTGCTCCTCGACGGAAACGCCGAGAGACTCGAGGGCCGCCGCCACGCTGTTGATTCGGTCGCTTTCCTTGACGCGCAATTCGGCTGCGTCGCGAATTTCCGTGCTGCCGCGAGCGCAGGCCGCGGCCACGGCGATGGCGGGGATTTCATCGATGGCCAGAGCGATGTCGTCACCGCCGATGCGACAACCGTGCAGATTCGCGGCGCGCACCCGAATGTCGGCCACCGGCTCGCCGCCGAGGGTGCCGCAGTTGGTCAATTCGATGTCGGCGCCCATTCGCCCGAGGATGGCGAGCACGCCGCTGCGACTCGGGTTGACCCCCACCCGGCGCAGCAATACATCACTGCCGCGAATGATCGAGGCGCCCACCAGAAAAAATGCCGCCGACGACAAGTCCGCCGGTATATGCACTTCGCAGGCGCGCAATTCCCCGCCGCCGCGCACGCTCACCGCCCCATCTTGCGTGTTCACCCGATAGCCGAAGCGCGCCAGCATGCGTTCGCTATGGTCGCGAGTCGGCGTCGCCTCGACCACCGAGGTTTCGCCCTCGGCATACAGCCCCGCCAGCAACAGGCAGGATTTCACTTGCGCGCTGGCCACGGGCATCTGGTAGTGAATGCCTCGCAGCCGGGGCGCCGGAGAAATTCGCAGAGGCGGGCGTTGACGGTCGGCTTGGATGACCGCCCCCATTTGCGTCAACGGTTCGACGATGCGCGCCATCGGGCGAGTTTGCAGGGAAGCGTCGCCCAGCAGAGTCGACGGCCAGCGCTGGCCGCACAACAGCCCGGCGAGCAGACGCAGCGCGGTGCCCGAATTCCCCAGATCCAACGCCGCCGACGGCTGGCGCAATCCGTGCAGGCCGACGCCGGTTATGGCGATTTCGTCCGGCGCGATCTCGTCTATGTGCACGCCCATCTGCCGGAATGCGCCGATGGTGGCGCGCACATCCTCGCCCTGCAGCAGGTTGTGCACCCGGCTGGTGCCGGTGGCTATGGCGGCCAACATGACCGCGCGGTGGGAGATGGATTTGTCCGCGGCGACTCGGATTTCGCCGCGCAGGGGGCCGCCGGGGGTTACCATTAATCGCACGCCGGGGACACCTACGCCTAGGCCGCTGGGCCGCTGCTTGAGCCGCTGAGCCGCTGTTTGCGTCGCTCGGCGACCATCGAGCGGGTTTCCTTGGCGGCGGCGAACAGGCGTGCCAGAGCGTCGCCGTCGCCCGCGTCGATCAGCCCCCTGAGGCGCTCGAGGCTCGCGCTGAAGCCGTCCAGTTGCCGCAGGATTTGCCTCCGATTCATCAGGCAGATGTCGCGCCACATATCCGCGTCGCTGGAGGTGGTGCGGGTGAAGTCGTAGAAACCACCGGCGGCCATGTCGCAATGGTGGGCGAGGTCTCCGCGAGCGGCGAAGAAATCCACCATGGCGTAGGCCAGCACATGCGGCAGATGACTGGTAACCGCGAGTATCCGATCATGGGACTGCACATCCATGGTGCTCACTTGCGCGCCGACGGCAGTCCACAGGCGGCGAATTCGATCGACGGCGTCGGCGTCGGTGCGCGCCGACGGAGTCAGCACCACATTGTGATTCTCGAACAGATCGGCGGTGGCCGCGCGCACCCCGGAATGCTCCTTGCCGGCCACCGGATGGCTCGGCACGAAGCGGCTGACTGCGGCGCCCAGCGCGGCCGACGCGGCGTCGCACACGCCGCCCTTGACGCTGCCCACATCGGTGACGATTTTGCGCTCGTCGAGCGCCGGCAGAATGGCCTCGAACAATCCGGCGATGGCGTTCACCGGCGTCGCCAGCATGATGATGTCGGCGCGCTCGGCGGCGTCCGCCGGATGGTCGGCGATTTCGTCGATGACGCCCAGACGCAACGCCAGCTCCAAGTTGGCGCGCGAGCGGCCGGCGCCGATGACCGCGCCCACCCGTTCGCGCCGCTTCAGCGCCAGCGCCGCCGAGCCGCCAATCAGGCCGACTCCGATGATCGCCAGATCGGGCTTGGATTCGGCGGGATGCTCCGCAGGGGTTGCAACCATGCTCGACTCGGCTCGACTCAGCTGGACACCGGGTAGGAGCCGAGATTCTTGTACAGGCCGGCTTCGGCCTTGAGCGCCTGCAGGGCCTCGGCGATGCCGTGGTCGGCTTGATGGCCGGCGATATCGACAAAGAAAATGTACTCCCACAGCCCGGTTTTCGACGGTCGCGATTCGATTCGGGTCATGTCCACGCGGTGATCCAGCAGCGGCTTGAGCAGGTGGAACAGCGCCCCCGGGCGGTTGCGGCACGACAATAGCAAACTGGTCTTATCGTCGCCGCTCGGTGGGGTTTGGCGATTGGAAAACACCAGAAAGCGGGTGGTGTTGCCGGGCTCGTCCTCGATGTTCGCCGCCAAGTGGCTCAGGCCATAGCGCTCGGCGGCGCTGTCGCCGGCGATGGCGGCCGCGGTCGGATCATCGCGCGCCTGCATGGCCGCATCGGCGTTGCTGCCCACCGCGATCATGTCGACGCCGGGCAGGTTGCGATCGAGCCATCGCTTGCATTGTCCGAGGGATTGGGAATGGGCGATCACTCGCGCAACCGAGGACAATCCCTCGGCGACGCCGAGCAGGTTGTGATGGATGCGCAGGTTGATTTCCCCACAGGCGCTCAACGAGGTGGTTACCAGTCGCTCCAAGGTGCCGCTGACGCCGCCTTCGGTGGAATTTTCCACCGGCGCCACGGCGAAATCGGTTTGCCCGGTTTCCGCCGCGCGGAAAATTTCGTCGATGGTGGCATGCGGCACGATCTCGATGGAGCTGCCGAAATGCTGGCGCGCCGCCGACTCGCTGTAGGTGCCGAGCGGCCCGAGGATGGCCACGGAAAGCCCCGCCTCGACCCCTCGGGTGATCGACATGATTTCGCGGAAAAGCGCCTCCAATGCGGCGTCGTCCAACTGCCCGCGATTCAGTTTTCGCAGCCGCTTCAGCACCCGCGCCTCGCGCTCCGGGCGATAGAACGCCGGCTCCGCCAACTCGGATTTGATCGCGCCGATGCTGCGCGCCACCTCGATCCGCCGATTCATCAACTCCAGCATCTGCTCGTCGATCTCGTCGATGCGGTCGCGGCATGACTGCAGTTCGGATTCGCTGTTCTGGCTCATTTGGCGGCGTGTGCGTTTCGGCGGGCGGGATCGGTCGGGGGATGCTATATGGGTTGCGGCTTGCGGTCAGCCTTCTTCCACCTTGCTCACGCTGACCAATCTCTCGGTTTCCTTCAGGGAGATCAGGCGCACGCCCTGAGTGATGCGCCCCAGAGACGACACCTCGGCGGCGCGGGTGCGGATGAGTACGCCGCCGTCGGTGATCAGCATGACTTCATCGTCCTCGCCGAGCGGCAATGCGCTCACCACCTCGCCATTGCGCCGACTGGTGCGAATCGCGATCACGCCCATGCCGCCGCGCCCCTTGCGCGGGAAGTCCGCCATCGGCGTGCGTTTGCCGTAGCCGTTTTCGGTGCTGATGAGGAGCGACTCGGAGGTGCCTTCGCCCGCGCCCGGCGTTACTATCAGCGAGATCACCCGATGGCCGTCGGCCAGTTTGATGCCGCGCACCCCGCGCGCCGTTCGGCCGGTGGCGCGCACATCGGTTTCGGCGAATCTAGCCGCCTTGCCGGCGTTGCTCACCAACAGAATATCTTCGCCGCCGTCGGTCAGGGCGGCGCCGATGAGGTGATCGCCGTCGTCCAGATTGACCGCGATGATGCCGAGACTCCGTGGGCGCGAAAAATTCTCCAGCGGGCATTTCTTGACCACGCCGCCGGCGGTCGCCATGAGCACGTATTTGCCGTCCGCATACCCCTTGATCGGCAAAATCGCGGTAACCTGCTCGTCGGCGTCCAACGGCAGCAGGTTCACCAGCGGCTTGCCGCGAGCCTGCCGCCCAGCCTGCGGCAGTTGGAACACCCGCAGCCAGTACACCTTGCCGCGATCGGAAAAACACAGGATGGTGTCGTGGGAATTGGCGACGAACATGCGCCCGACAAAATCCTCTTCGCGGGTGCGGGTGGCGATGCGCCCCTTGCCGCCGCGCCGCTGGGCGGCATAATCGGCCACCGGCTGGGATTTCGCATAGCCGGCGTGAGACAGGGTGACCACCACCTCCTCTTCGGGGATGAGGTCTTCCGTCAACAGGTCGATTTCCTCGTCGAGGATTTCGGTGCGGCGCGAGTCGGCGTATTGCTGCCGAATCTCCGTCAGTTCCTCGCTGATCACCTCGAGCAGGCGATCGGGATTCCGCAAAATCCCGAGGAAACCGGTGATCGCCTCGATCAATCCGGCGTATTCGCCGTGGATTTTCTCCTGCTCCAGGCCGGTCAGCCGGTGCAGGCGCAATTCGAGGATGGCCTGTGCCTGCGCCGGCGACAAGCGATAGCCGTCTTCCCCCGCGCCATATCGCTCGTCCAGCCCCGCCGGGCGCGACAGGTCGGCGTTGCTGCGCCCCAGCATGGCGGTCGCGCTGCCGCATTCCCACGGGGTCGCCAGCAGAGACTCCTTCGCCGCCGCCGGCGTGCGCGCCGCCTTGATGAGGGCGATCATGGCGTCGATGTTTGCCAGCGCCAGCGCCAGCCCTTCGAGGATGTGGGCGCGTTCGCGCGCCTTGCGCAGGTCGAAGATGGTGCGTCGAGTAACCACTTCGCGGCGGTGCTTGAGGAATTCCGCGAGGACTTCCTTGAGGTTGAAAAGGCGCGGCTGGTTGTCGCCGAGGGCGACCATGTTGATGCCGAACACGGTCTGCATCTGAGTCTGCTTGTACAGGTTGTTCAACACCACCTCGGCCTGCTCGCCGCGCTTGAGCTCGATCACCATGCGCATGCCGGATTTGTCCGATTCGTCGCGCATGGCGGAAATCCCTTCAAGCCGCTTGTTCTTCACCAACTCGGCGATCTTCTCCATCAATCTGGCTTTGTTGACCTGATAGGGCAACTGCTGGACGATTATGGATTCCCGCCCGTTCTTGGCCTGCTCGATGTCGGTTCTGGCGCGCACGCGGATGCGGCCGCGGCCGCCCTCATATGCTTGGCGGATGCCGCTGCGCCCGTTGATCATGCCGGCGGTGGGGAAATCCGGGCCCGGCAGGTGCGTCATCAACTCGGCAACGGTGATGCCAGGATTTTCGATCAGCGCCAGAGCGGCGTCGATGGTTTCGCCGAGGTTGTGCGGCGGCACATTGGTGGCCATGCCCACGGCGATACCGGCGGAGCCGTTCACCAGCAGATTGGGCACGCGCGTCGGCAGCACCAGCGGCTGAGTTTCGGTTTCATCGTAGTTGGGGCCGAATTCCACCGTTTCCCGATCGAGGTCGGACAGCAACTCGTGGGCAATCCGCGCCAAACGAATTTCGGTATAGCGCATGGCCGCGGGGGAATCGCCGTCGATCGAGCCGAAATTCCCCTGACCGTCGATCAATGGATAGCGCATGGAAAAACTCTGCGCCATGCGCACGATGGCGTCGTATACCGCGGTGTCTCCGTGGGGGTGGTATTTGCCGATGACATCCCCCACCACTCGGGCGGATTTCTTGTAGGGCTTGTTGTGGTCGTTGCCCAGCACCGACATGGCGTACAGCACCCGACGGTGAACCGGTTTGAGGCCATCGCGGACATCGGGCAGGGCGCGCCCGACGATGACGCTCATGGCGTAGTCCAGATAGGACTGACGCATCTCCTGCTCGAGATTGGCGGGGACGGTTTCCTTGGCGAAAGTCAGGTCGGTCATGGGCTGGAAGTCGGTGAATCCGCCGCGCGGCGGTGCGCAAATGCATGGATTACCGAAGGGGAAGCGGCGATCCTCGGCGGCTGGAATCCGCGCCGGATTTTACCATATCGAAACGGCGTGAACGCGCTGCTACGGTAGCGACTGGGCGGGGAAAAGGCATTTTCGGCGGCTTGGCGCTCTCCTCGGGTGCCGCCCTCCGGCGCATCTTGCAGGCGTCGCTCAGTGGGCGCTCAGTGGTCGCTCAGTGGGCGCTCAGTGGTCGCTCAGTGGGCGCTCAGTGGTCGCTCTTGACGGCGCGCCCGCCGCTCACTCCCGTTCCGACCACAGCCCTTCGAATTGTCGCTGGGACTCCAGCCAGCTGCGATCCGAGATTTCCATTTTCACCGCCAGCCGAATCAGGCCGGTGTCGTCGATCTCTTCATCGAGTACTTCGCAACGCTGGTACAAGCTCGCCCTGAGCGCGCCGGCCTGCGGTTTCAGCGTGAACACATATTCGCGGCGGCGACGGCCGAGCAATTCCCCCAGCGCCTGTTGCAGCAGGTCGACTCCTTCGCCACTATGCGCCGACAGCCACACCCTTTCGATCAAGCCGTCCTGGCCGCGTTGCACTCTGGCATGGTCGGCGGTTTTATCGATCTTGTTGTTGACATGGATGATCGGCACATCGCCGGCGCCGATCTCGTGCAGCACCTTTTCCACCGCGGCTCCGAGTTCGGCGAATTCCGGATCGGCATAGTCGTTCACCAACAGCAGGCAGGCGGCGTTCACCATTTCCTCCAGAGTGGAGTGAAAGGCGGCAATCAGGGCATGCGGCAGGTCGCGGACGAAACCGACCGTATCCGACAGCACCAACGCACCGAAGCCGGGTATTTCGATTCGGCGCATGGTCGGATCGAGGGTGGCGAACAATTGGTCGGCAGCATGGGCGCGCGCGCCGGTCAAGCGGTTGAACAGGGAGGATTTTCCCGCGTTGGTATAGCCGACCAGCGATACCGTGGACAGCGCGGCGCGGCGTCTGGCTCGGCGACGCAGGGCACGCTGGGATTCGACCCGCTGCAACCCGCGCGTCAGGGACTTGATGCGCGCGCCGATCAGACGGCGGTCGGTTTCGAGTTGGGTTTCACCGGGGCCGCGCAGGCCGATTCCGCCTTTTTGCCGTTCGAGGTGAGACCAGCCGCGTACCAGACGGGTGGAGAGGTGCTTGAGTTGAGCCAGTTCCACCTGCAGCTTGCCTTCGCTGGAGGTGGCTCGTTGGGCAAAGATATCGAGGATCAGGGCGGTGCGGTCGAGCACGCGACAAGCGACGATGCCTTCCAGATTCCGCTCCTGAATCGGCGAAATCGGGTGATTGAAGATCACCAGCGTGGCCGCGTGTTGCTCTACCAGCTGGGCGAGTTCCTGCGCCTTGTCTCGGCTTAGGAAGGTGGCGGCGACCGGTTTGTTGCGCCGCAGTAGCACCTGATCGCAGACAGCGGCGCCGGCGGAGCGCGCCAGTTGCGCCAGTTCGCGCAACGATCGCTCGCCACAATCGTGCGCGCGATCGACCTGCGCCACCAGTATCGCCCGTTCGAGGGCGTCGGCGAAGGGGCCGTTCTCTACGGAATCAAGCAGAAAAGCCACCCTCCTGTGATCAAGGCGACGGCGAGTATGTCGCCCAGCCCGCCGCGCCCCCGCATAGCGGGATTCTCCGCTCGTGCTCGCGCCCGCCTCGTCGGCGGGCGCGGGCGGGGAGCAGTCTCGGCAATGCCGTCAATAGGATGACTGATTCCCCGACACCTGCGGATCGTTGCCGTAGCCCTCGTTATGCCCGTCGTGAGACAAGCGCACTGGGCGCGCCGGAACGATGGTTGAAATCGCGTGCTTGTAGATCATCTGGTTGACGCTGTTGCGTAGCAGAACAACGAACTGGTCGAATGATTCGATCTGCCCCTGCAACTTGATCCCGTTCACCAAGAAAACAGAAACTGGAATTCTTTCTCGACGCACGATGTTCAGAAAGGGGTCTTGCAACGCCGTCCCTCTTTGTTGAGCCATTTTTGTCACCCTATTATGAAATGTAGTTTGCGGTTTGTGTCTCATTGTTCGTCTATGCAGCCGAGTTCCGAACATTGTTCTCTTCCCCTCGTACTCTCCTGATTTTTCGGGATTTGTTCGATCTTCCTGTTTCATCGATCACTAGACATGAGACGCGAGCGCGGGATTCTACCATGAAATTCCGCCGAAAGACGAAATCGCGTTTTACATGGGAATTTCGCTTCGTCAGCGAGTCGGCAGGCGGAGGTCGGCGGAGTTCTCCGCAGCCTGCAGCAACGCATGAGCACGCAACCGCCTGCGCAGACTGCGACGAACCTCCTGCCAGCGAAATCGCACCGAATTGCGGACGATTTCCACATCCCGACTCTTCAATTCATCGGCAACCGGCGACCAGTACACCAATGCCTTCGGGCTTTCGGTGAAGGCGGAATCGTCGTCCTGCAGCGCCTCGAGGTCGGCCGTAGCGATGCGCGCCTCCAACCGGCGCGCGGCGGCCGGGAAGTCATCGCCGGCTTCTTCGGGGACGCCGACTCGCGCCACCAACGGCACGACGATTTGCCTCAGCAACGCCCGAATTCTCGTCGGCGACTCATCGCTGCGGAGGCGCAGGAGAACGCCGCTGTACACAGTCAGATCCGACAAGCAGGCCAGCCAAATGTGCCATTTGGCGATATTGATGGCGGCCAGAATGCCGGGATCCTCGAACAATTCGGGGAAGCGCGTGCCGGCGCGGGTTTTCATGTAGCCGTACAGCGTGGTTTGCGCCACATGACTCGCCCGACTGTCGAGAAATTCCCCGAGGGAGGCCGGATTCTGCAGATCGCGCGCCTCCGGCACGCCTGCGCCCGCGCCCACATATTCTTTCAACAAACGGAAAAAATCCCGTGAAAACAATTTTTTATTGGGTTTTTCTAGATTTTTGTTCATGCTGAACCGGCTTCAGGTAAAAATCTCGACTTGACATCGCCGCCACATTATGGGCTATCATCCGCTACGCAGTATTTGGGTACTATACCAGTTGTTCCAATCACATTAGGAGGAATAAGACATGACTGACGCATCCCAACGACTTGTCCATTGGCAAAGAACGAAGCGGTTGATGATCATCACGCTGACCCTGTGGTTCATTTTTTCATTCGTGGTCCACTGGTTCGCCAACGCGCTCAACGCTTTCACTTTCCTGGGCTTCCCCCTTGGCTTCTACATGGCCGCACAAGGATCCGAAATCATCTTCGTGATCATCATTTTCTGGTTCGCCAGAGCGCAGCACATCATCGACCGGGAAACCGGTTTCGCAGAGGAGGAATAAGAAATGAAAGGCAACTTCATTGACAACCTGCCCAAGATATACGGTCTCTACACCGGTGGATTCATCGTATTCATCCTGTTCATGGCGGTACTCGAACAGATGGGGGTCTCGGCCGATGCCATCGGCATCATGTTCGTAATATTCACCGTGCTCATCTATGCCGGCATCGGCTGGCTCTCCCGCACCACGCAGGTCGACGCCTACTATGTCGCCGGCCGCCAAGTGCCCGCCGTATTCAACGGCATGGCCACTGCCGCGGACTGGATGTCGGGGGCGTCATTCGTGGCCATGGCCGGAGGCATCTACTTCGGCGGCCACGGCTATCTGGCGTTCGTGGTCGGCTGGACCGGCGGCTATGTGCTGGTGGCCTCGCTGATGGCGCCGTACCTGCGCAAATTCGGCTGCTACACGGTGCCCGACTTCATCGGCACCCGATACGGCGGCAACCTTGCGCGATTCTTTGCGGTGGTGGTACTCGCGGTGGCTTCGTTCACATATGTAACCGCGCAGATCAACGCCACCGGAACGATCGCCGCGCGCGCCCTGCAAATCCCGTTCGAGGTGGGTGTGTGGTTCGGCCTGTTGGGCATTTTGCTGTGCTCGATGCTGGGCGGCATGCGCGCGGTAACCTGGACTCAGGTGGCGCAATACATCGTGTTGATCATCGCCTATCTGGTGCCGGTGTTCTGGATGTCGAACAAGCAGGGATTCGGTCTGGTGCCGCAATTCGTCTATGGCGACGCAGTCGCTCGCATCGGCCAACTCGAAACCGTCTTCGGCCTCGGCACTCTGGAAGCGGTGGAAGGCGCCAAGGCCGGTCTGAAGGCGCTGAGCGTGCCGCACGCCGAGGCGGGCGATAGCGCGCTGGCCAGCTGGCGATTCGTCACGCTGGTGCTGTGCATGATGGCCGGTACCGCCTCCCTTCCCCACATCCTCATGCGCTACTTCACCACGCCCTCGGTGAAAGCAGCCACGCAGTCGGTAGCGTGGTCGTTGCTGTTCATCTTCCTGCTGTACTTCACCGCGCCGGCGCTGGCGACTTTCACCAAATTGCAGGTGCTCGACCCCAGTTTGGCCACCGGCATCATCGGCAAGTCCATCGTCGAGGTGAATGCGCTGGATTGGGTGCAGAAATGGGCCAATGTCGGCTTCTTGCAGATCATCGACGCCAACAACGACGGCCTGCTGCAGCTGAACGAGTTCTTCATGCGCGGCGATATCGTCGTGTTGGCGACTCCGGAAATCGCCGGATTGCCATATGTGATCTCCGGCTTGGTGGCGGCGGGCGGCATGGCCGCGGCAATGTCCACGGCGGACGGCCTGTTGCTGGCCATCGCCAATGCGTTGTCCCACGATCTGTACTACAAGATCATCGACCCGAAGGCGGACACCAAGCACCGACTGCTGGTTGCCCGAATCCTGTTGTTGGGAATCGGCGCCGCCGGAGCGTTTGTGGCCAGCCTCAAACTCACCAGTATCCTCGGCGCGGTCGCTTGGGCGTTCGATTTCGCCTGTTCCGGGCTGTTCTTCCCCATCGTGCTGGGAATCTGGTGGAAACGAGCCAATCGTCCTGGAGCCATCGCCGGCATGGTGTGCGGCTTCCTCGCCGGCACCTGGTATCTGTACATGGTGCGCTTCGCCGGCATGGATCCGTGGATCGGCATCGATCACCTGCGCTTCGGCATCATCGGCATGCCGGTGAGCTTGGTGGCGATGGTGGTCGTCTCGCTGATGACCGCCGAGCCTGACGCCGAGACGCAGGCCATGGTGGATGAAATCCGCGTGCCACGGGGCAAAACCGTGCTGGAGTCCACCCACTAGCCACGCCGCTTACAAGGCATGGCACAACGGAAAGTCGGGGCGCAAGCCCCGACTTTTTTTCGGCGAGGGTCTCTCCGATCGATCTGGCAACCACAGCGACAACCACAGCGACAGCGGACACCACATAATGCTGGCAGGCATCTCCATTTGGATACTGGCGTTGGACTATGCACTCGGCATGGTCATGTGGACCTTGATCGGGCGCTTCGCCATGGGCATTTTCCTGCCCGAAGACAGTTCCTTCTTCTTCATGCGATTCTTCGTGCGCAGCACCGATCCCCTGCTCAAGCTGTTCGCCCCGATAACCCCCGCCTTCCTCGTGCGCCCGCTGGTGCCGCTGTTCATCGCTTGGTTTTTCTACATCATCCGTTTCTATCTGATGCCGTGGCTGCTCGGCTACTCGGTCATGGGCATGCTGTCGTTCCCGCTGGAAAGCGAATTCGCCCGCGGGGTTTCGCGGTTCATCGGCATGTTTGCCGGCTAGCGGCCAAGCCGCCGCATCAGCCGCCCCGTTCGACCCGCTCCCGCAGATACCGGCAAACCCTTTCCGCGGCCGAGGGCGCGGCGCCGTCGATCCACACCAAGTTCCGCTGTCGGCGCAGCCAAGTGAGTTGGCGCTTGGCCAGCTGGCGGGTTGCGGCGATGCCGCGGGCGACCATCTCTTCGTAGGCAAATTCACCGCGCAGATAGCCATGCACCTGACGGTAGCCGACGATGCGCATGCACGCCTGTCGGCACGGCTTGTCGAGGCCGGCGGCGATGGCTTCCACCTCCTCCACCAAGCCGCGTTCCAGCATCCGCCGAAAGCGCGCCTCGATTCGGGCGTGCAACACCGCCCGATCCGAGATGAACAGGCCGAGTTTGACCACTGGATGGGGGATGGGGCGAGCCGCGAATTGCGCCATCGCCTCGCTCGGCGGGAGATCGCTCAGCCGGTGAATCTCCAAGCCGCGTTGAATGCGCTGGGAATCCGTAGGCGAAATGGTCGCGGCCAGCGCCGGGTCCGCCTGCCGCAGTTGCGCGTGCATCGCCGGCAACCCCTTGCGCGCGATTTCAGCGGTGATGCGCGCACGCAATTCGGCATCGGCGGAGGGCAGTTCGGACAGGCCGTTTTCCAGCGCGGAAAAATAGAACATGGTGCCGCCCACCAGAATCGGCAGTTTCCCGCCGGCGTGAATTTCGCCGATCAAGGCGAGCGCATCCCGGCGGAATTCGGCGGCACTGTAGGTTTCGCCGGGATCGCGGATGTCGATCAGGTGGTGGGGATAGCTGCGTAGATACCCGCGCTCCGGTTTGGCGGTGCCGATGTCCATGCCTCGGTACACTTGGGCGGCATCGACGCTCACCAGCTCGGCTTCGCAGGCATCGAACAGAGCCGCCGCCAAATCGGTTTTACCGGCGGCGGTCGGGCCCAGGAGGAAGACGACCGGGGGCGCGCTCACTTCGCCGGAGCCGCCGGTGCCGCCGCCGCCGTGAGCAGTCGATGAATCGTCTTGCCACATTTGTCGATCAAAGCCGCATTTTCCGCCGCAAATGAATACAATACTCCCCCTCCACCCATAATACCGACCGACACGGCAAAATGAACGAAATCGAACCGATCATCCTCGAAGCCTGGCAGCAGAGGAACGAAATCAAGCCCCACAATGTTACCGCCCAAGTGCGCGAGGCGATCAACGAAGCTCTGGAGTTGCTGGATTCGGGCAAAATGCGGGTTGCGGAACCCACGGCCGACGGCTGGAAAGTCAATCAATGGCTCAAGATGGCGGTGCTGCTGTCGTTCCGGATCGATGAAAACCGCATTATTCGCGGCGGATTTTCCAACTACTACGACAAGATCGGACTGAAATTCTCCGACTACACCAGCGAGGATTTCGCCCGAGGCGATTTTCGCGTGGTGCCTCCGGCGCATGTGCGCAAGGGCGCTTATATCGCCCCGGACGTCGTGTTGATGCCGAGTTATGTCAACATCGGCGCATTTGTCGGTTCGGGAAGCATGGTGGACACTTGGGCGACGGTGGGCTCCTGCGCTCAGATCGGCAGCAACGTGCACCTGTCCGGCGGAGTCGGCATCGGCGGCGTGCTCGAACCCCTGCAAGCCGCCCCCACCATCATCGAGGACGACTGCTTCATCGGCGCCCGCAGCGAAGTCGTAGAAGGCGTGCGGGTGGGGCGTGGCGCAGTCATCTCCATGGGCGTATTCATCGGCCAAAGCACGCGCATCCTCAACCGCGAAACCGGCGAAATCATCTACGGCAGCGTCCCCCCCGGCGCGGTGGTCGTGTCCGGCTCCATACCGGCATCGGACGGCTCCCATAGTTTGTATTGCGCCGTCATCGTCAAGACCGTGGACGAAAAAACCCGGCGCAAGGTGGGCATCAACGAATTGCTGCGAACCACGCAGGCGAAAGACGCCGACGGAGCCTCGTCGCAAGCGTAATCAAGCGCACGCGGCACTTCGCTTGGAATTCCGAGCAGATTGAAATCGGTTTGCGCGTTACGGCGCATCCTCCTTCACGCCAAGCCCCTCCGGCAGAGCCTCGTCTTCCGCCGCCCCATACCCCCCGCCTCCGGGGGTTTCGATGACGAACACATCGCCGGCCTGCAATTCGATCTGGGCGACGCCGGGCAGGTGGGTTACGCTTCCATCCGGATGTTCGACCCGATTGTCGCCGACGGTGCCGTCCTCACCGCCGGCGAGGCCGTAGGGCGGCACCTTGCGGTGGCCGGAGATGATGTTGGCGGTTACCCCCTGCAGGAATCTGACTCGGCGAACCACGCCGTCTCCGCCGCGCCGCCGCCCGCCGCCGCCCGAACCCTTTCTGATGGCGAATGATTCCAGCACCACCGGAAAGCGCCATTCAAGCACCTCCGGATCGGTCAGGCGGGAGTTGGTCATATGGGAGTGCACCGCGTCGGTGCCGTCCGCCTCGGCGGTCGCGCCGGTGCCGCCGCAGATTGTTTCATAATACTGGAAGGCGTCGTTGCCCCAGATGAAGTTGTTCATGGTTCCCTGCGAGGCGGCCACATTGCCGAGGGCGCCGAACAGGGTGTCCACCAGATACTGGGAGGTCTCCACATTGCCGGCGATGACCGCCGCGGGGTGGCGCGGGTTGATCATGGAACCCTGCGGGATGATGATCTCCATGGGCTTCAGGCAGCCTTCATTGAGGGGGATGTTGTCGTCCACCAAGCACCTGAACACATACAACACCGCGGCGCGAACCACCGCCGTGGGCGCGTTGAAATTGCCCGGATGCTGCGCGCTGGTGCCGGTGAAATCCACCACCGCCCGCCGCTTCGCCCGATCCACGCGGATGGCCACGCACACCCGGCAGCCGTCGTCCATCCGATAGGTGAAACTCCCGTCTTTCAACACATCAAGGATGCGCCGCACCGACTCCTCGGCGTTGTCCTGCACATGCCGCATGTAGGCGTGGATGGTGTCCACCCCGTAGTGCGCCGTCAGGGCGATCAATTCCTGCGCGCCCTTTTCGCAGGCGGCCAGCTGCGCCTTGAAATCGGCGATGTTCATTTGCGGATTGCGCGCCGGCCAGCGGCCGCGGCGCAGCAGTTCACGAATTTCTTCCTCGCGGAAACGACCGTTTTCCACCAGTTTGAAGTTGTCGATGACGACGCCCTCTTCCGCGATGTTGGTGGAGTCCGCCGGCGCCGATCCGGGGGTTTTGCCGCCGATGTCCGCGTGGTGGCCGCGCGAGGCAACATAGAACAGCAATTCTCCGGAGTCGGCGAACACCGGTTTGATGATGGTTACATCGGGCAGGTGGGTGCCGCCGTTATAGGGCGCATTGAGGATATAGGCGTCCCCCGAATTGATGTCGCCGGAGCGCTCGCGAATCACGGTTTTGATGCTCTCGCCCATGGAGCCGAGGTGCACCGGCATGTGCGGGGCATTGGCCACCAGCCCGCCGTGAGGGTCGAACATGGCGCAGGAGAAATCCAGCCGTTCCTTGATGTTGACCGATGCCGCGGTGTTCTCCAGCACTACCCCCATCTGCTCGGCGACGGACATGAACAGGTTGTTGAATATCTCCAACATGACCGGATCCACCGCGGTTCCGAGCGCGCGGGCGGCGGCGCGCGGGCGGCAGCGCTCGAGCAGCAGATTGTTGTCCGCGGTCAATCTCGCGCGCCAACCCGGCTCTACCACGATGGCGCTGGTGGGGTCGAGAATCACCGCCGAGCCATCTATATGCTCATCCACTCTGAGGGAACTGCGATGATAAAAGGGGGTGGCGCGCCAGCAGCCGTCCATGTAGCACTGCCGAAGCGCATCGGCCTGCGCCTCGCCACCGTCGGCGACCTCGGCGGCCTCGGCGGCCTCGGCGACGGCGTGGACGATGGTGGACGGCTTGGCCACGGCGATGACCTCCACCTCGATGGACTCGACCACCAGCTCCTTCTCCGGCGAGACGAAGCCGAATCGCATGCGGTGCAGCCGGGTGAATTCGGACACCACCGCCTGCAGCTCGCCGTGACTCACCACCAGAGCCGTGTCGGAGCCGTGATAGCGGATATGCAGCAGGCGCCTGCAGCGCAAGTCGGCGCGCCCTTCGCCTTGCGCGTTCAATTGCGCAATGCCCTCCTGCTGCAGTTCGCCCGACTGCACGGCGAGATCATCCAGCAAGTTCCGAGTAAGCACCGCCTCCACCGCCCGCTGACGCTCCACCACGGTGTCCGCCAGCCCCATGCCGTAGGCCGACAGCACGCCGGCAAACGGATGAATGAGAATGCGCCGCATAGCCAGCGCGTCGGCCACCAGACAGGCATGTTGCCCACCGGCGCCGCCGAAGCAACACAGTGTGTACTCGGAAACATCGTGGCCGCGCTGCACCGAAATCTTCTTGATGGCATTGGCCATGTTTTCCACGGCGACCGCGAGGAAGCCCGCGGCGACCGCCTCCGGGGCGCGGCGGTCGCCGCTCTCGGCGTGGATTTGCACCGCCAGACGGGAAAACTTCCGCGCCACCACGCGCGCGTCCAGCGGCTGCTCGGCGTCGGCGCCAAACACGCTGGGGAACAGGTCGGGCTGGAGTTTGCCCAGCATGACATTGCAGTCGGTGATGGTCAGCGGCCCGCCGTTGCGATAACAGGCGGGGCCCGGATGGGCGCCGGCGGAATTCGGGCCGACGCGATAGCGGGCGCCGTCGAAATGCAGGATCGACCCGCCGCCGGCGGCGACGGTATGAATCAGCATCATCGGCGCGCGCAACCGCACGCCGGCCACCGAGGTTTCAAACGCCCTTTCGAAGGTGCCGTTGTAATGGCTGACATCGGTGGAAGTCCCGCCCATATCGAAACCGATCACCCGCTCGAAACCGGCCGACTGCGACACGCGCGCCATGCCCACCACGCCGCCGGCCGGGCCGGAAAGAACGGCGTCCTTGCCCTGAAAGAAATCGGCGTCGGCCAGCCCGCCGCTGGAACGCATGAACATCAATTTGCCGCCGTGCGCCTTCAGTCGCGGCAGGCGCGCGGCGACCCGCCCCACATAGCGGCGCAGGATCGGGGAAAGATAGGCGTCGACCACGGTGGTGTCGCCGCGCGGCACCAGCTTCATCAGCGGGCTGACCTGATGGCTGACCGAGACCTGCTCGAAGCCGACTCCGCGGGCGATTTCGGCAAGTTCGTCTTCGTGGCGGTGGTGGCGGTAGCCGTGCATCAGGACGATGGCGGCGGAGCGATAACCGGCGCGGAAAAACCTATCGAGGCCGCGTCTGGCGGCGGCCGCATCCAACGGAACGAGAACACCGCCGGCGGCGTCGACTCGCTCTTCGACCTCGAGCACCGCGCCGTACAGCATGGACGGCAGTTCGACCTGCAAGGCGAACAAGTCGGGGCGCGCCTGACTGCCGATTCGGAGCACATCGGCGAATCCGCGAGTGGTGACCAGCAAGGTGCGCGCGCCACGGCGTTCGAGCAGGGCGTTGGTGGCCACGGTGGTGCCCATCCTGATCGCGGCGATGAGTTCGCTCGGCAGGGCTTCGTCGAGATCGAGGTCGATTCCGGCTCCCACGAGGATGTCCCGAATGCCCTGAATGGCCGCATCCCGATACTGCCCCGGATTGTCCGACAGCAGCTTGTGGGTAACCACTTCGCCATTGGGCCGGCGGGCGACCACGTCGGTGAAGGTACCGCCGCGATCGATCCAGAATTCCCATTTGTCCCGGTCGGCCGCCATGTTCGCTGGAGTCGGCTGCCTCATTCGAGCGCCGCGATGATGCGGTGATGATAGTCCGCGCCGTCGAAACGGCACAGTTCCTGCAGTCCGGTGGGGCTGGTCACATTCACTTCGATGAGCATCCCGCCGATGATGTCGATGCCGGCGAAGAACACGCCCTGCTCGATCAGGCCGGATTTCATCGTGGCGCAGATTTCGCCGTCTCGCCGGTCTAGTTGCGCCGGGTGGGCGACGCCGCCGGCATCCAGATTGTTCAGTTCGCCGTCTTCGGCGTGGACTCGCAGGATGGCGCCGAGGGGTTCGCCGTTCAGCAGCAATATGCGCTTGTCGCCTTGCCGCGCCGCTGGCAGGTACTGCTGCGCCACCACCCAGTGGCGTCCGTTTCGGGTGGCCGCGTCGAGGGTGGCGGGGTCGGCGGCGGCATCGTAAAACACGATCCCCTTGCCGCCGAAGCCGTCGATCGGCTTGATCGTTATCCTGCCCACCGTTCGGGAAAATTGTTCGATGGCATCGACCTCGTTGCTCACCAACGTTGGCGGGGTGAGGTCGGGGTAGCGCAACGCAGCCAGTTTTTCATTCCAGTCGCGAATCGCGCTTGGGCGATTCAACACGCGGGTGGTGGGCGGCAGGTGGTCGAGCAGCAGCGTGGTGTACAGATAGCGGCGATCCACCGGCGGATCGGTGCGAATCCACACCACATCGATTTCGCTTAGATCGAGATCGCATTCTTCCCGATCCAGCGGGACGAATGGCCGTTGCGGGTCGTCGCGAATTTCCAGCCAAGCGACGCGGGCATGGACGCGGTTGTGCACCAATTTCAGGGAGAGTTGGTCGAGATGACAGACGCGGTGGCCGCGGCTGGCGGCGGCGAGCATCAGGAAATAGGTGGTGTCCTTCCACGGCTTCACCTTTTCCAACGGGTCCATGATGAAGGCGTGTTTCATCCTCGGTGCGCGCCGGCATATCCGAGAGCCTGAAAGGACTCGGTGATTTCGTCGAGAATCAGCGGGTCGTCGATGGTGGCCGGCATCTTCCATTGCTCGTCATCGGCGATCTTCTTCATGGTGCCTCGCAGTATCTTGCCGGAGCGGGTCTTGGGAAGGCGCGCCACCACAGTGGCCAATTTGAACGACGCCACGGGTCCGATTTTCTCGCGCACCAGTTGCACCGCCTCGGCGACGATGTCGGCTTCGTCCCGCGCCACGCCGACGCTCAGCACCAGACAACCCAGCGGGATTTCCCCCTTGAGGTCGTCCTTGACTCCCAGCACCGCGCATTCCGCCACATCCGGATGGGCGGCCAGCACCTCTTCGATGGCGCCGGTGGAAAGGCGGTGGCCGGCAACATTGATCACATCGTCGGTTCGCGACATGACGAACACATAGCCGTCTTGGTCGATATAGCCGGCGTCGCCGCTCTCGTAGTAGCCGGGGTAGGTTTTCAGGTAGGCGTCGAAATGCCGTTGGCGCGCATTCCACAAGGTCGAGAAGGTGCCCGGCGGCAACGGCAGTTTGGCCACGAGGGCGCCGATGCCGCCGGTTTCCACCGGTCGCCCGCCCGCATCCAGTGCCGCCAGCTGCCAGCCGGGAGCCGGGTGGGCGGTAGAGCCGTCCTTGACCGGCATTCGCTCGATGCCGAGGCAGTTGGCGCAGATCGCCCAGCCGGTCTCGGTCTGCCACCAGTGATCGATGACGGCGACGCCCAGTTTTTCTCTGGCCCAGCCGAGGGTGTCCGGGTCGGTGCGCTCGCCGGCGAGAAACAGCGACTGAAGGCAGCTGGTGTCGTATTTTTTCAAGTATTCGCCGCCCGGATCCTCCTTCTTGATGGCGCGAAAGGCGGTGGGGGCGGTGAACAGCACCTTGACCTTGTGCTCGCACACCACCCGCCAGAATGCCCCCGGATCCGGCGTTCCCACCGGCTTGCCCTCAAACACCACGGTGGTGCAGCCGTGCAACAACGGCGCGTACACGATGTAGGAATGGCCGACCACCCAGCCGACATCGGAGGCCGCCCAGAACACCTCGCCGGGCTCGACATCGTAGATGTTCTTCATCGACCATTTGAGGGACACGATGCTGCCGCCGGTGTCCCGCACCACGCCCTTGGGGGCGCCGGTGGTTCCGGAGGTGTACAGGATATACAGCGGGTCGGTGGCCGCCACGGGCACGCAATCCGCATCCGTGGCGGCTGCCTCCGCCTCCCGCCAATCGACATCGCGGCCGGCCAGCAGGGTTGCTTTTTCTTGCGGCCGTTGCAGGATGATGCAGGAATTCGGGCTGTGCTCGGCCAATTCCACGGCCTTGTCGAGCAGCGGCTTGTATGCGACCACCCGGCTCGGCTCGAGCCCGCAGGAGGCGGAGACGATCACCCTGGGGCGGGCGTCATCGATGCGCACCGCCAGTTCATTGGCGGCGAAACCGCCGAACACCACCGAATGGACGGCGCCGATTCGGGCGCAGGCGAGCATGGCGATGATCGCTTCCGGCACCATCGGCATGTAGATGATGACGCGCTCCCCGCGCGTTACGCCGTGGTCGCGCAGCACCCCGGCAAAACGCGCCACGCGGCGCTTGAGTTCGGCATAAGTCAAAATTCGCCGGCTGTCGGTGATCGGGCTGTCGTGAATGATCGCCGCCTGCGCCCCCCTGCCCTGCTCCACATGCAGGTCTACCGCGTTGTGGCAGACGTTGATCTCGCCGCCGGTGAACCAGCGGTAGAACGGGGCGTCGGAGTCGTCCAGCACTTGATCCCATTTCCGGTACCAGTGCACCGCCTCGGCGGCCTCCGCCCAAAAACCTTGTGGGTCGTCGATGGAGCGCCGATAGGTCTTGTCAAATAGGTTGCTCATGGGCATCATCCTGCTTCGGGTTTTCGGGCATTCGCTTCAACGGCGACGGGCGCGGCATCGGTTGGCGCTTTCGTCTCCGGCTCGACAATACTAATGCAAATCAGCCGAATTTGGGATACCGGCCATGTCGTCATTGCACCTGATCGCCGTAGTCCACGGAGACACCTCTATATGAACCCCCCAACCATCCTGTGGCGCAGCGCGCTGGTGGTCATCGTCGCCGGTTGCGCGATTTCGACCATCGGCTTCGGCATTCGCGCGATATTCGGCCTCTTCCTCGAACCCATGACCACGGCGCGCGGCTGGCCGCGAGAGACTTTCGCGCTGGCGATGGCGCTGCAAAATCTCCTGTGGGGCATCGCCATGCCGTTCGCCGGCGCGCTGGCCGATCGGGTCGGGCCGGTGCGGGTGATCGTTCTCGGGGCGATTTTGTACGGTCTCGGCGTGTGGGGCATGAGCGCCTCCGAGAGCGCGCTGGCGCTGCATCTGAGCGGTGGCATCCTCACCGGAACCGGAGTCGCCTTCGCCTCGTTTTCCATCGCGCTGGCGGCCATGGCGCGGGTGGTCGAGCCGCACCAACGCACGCTGGTGTTCGGCCTCGGCACGGCGGCGGGTTCCCTCGGTCAGGTGCTGTTTTCCCCCATCAGTCAGGGATTCATCGCCGCCTACGGCTGGCGCCCCGCCCTGCTGTTTCTGGCCGCAACCACGTTGGCGATGATCCCGCTGGCGCTGCTGCTGCCCAAAGGTTCGTCCAGCGAGGGCGAGGCGGCCAGCACCCAGAGCATGGGCGAGGCGCTGGCGGAGGCGGCGAGCCATCGCGGTTTCGTGCTGCTTACCCTCGGTTTCTTCGTGTGCGGTTTCCATGTAGCCTTCATCGCCGTGCACATGCCGGCATTCGTGCGCGACATCGGGCTGGCGCCGGCGGTTGGTGCCTATTCCATCGCGCTGATCGGGTTGATGAATATCGTCGGTTCGTTCCTGTCCGGCTTGGCGGGGCAGAGATGGAGCAAGAAATACGGGCTCAGTTTCATCTATCTGGCGCGGGCGGTTTGCATATTTTTGTTGCTGGCGGCGCCGAAAACCGAGCTGACCATCTACCTGTTTTCCGGCGCCATGGGGTTGTTGTGGTTGTCCACGGTTCCCCTCACCAACGGCATTGTCGTGCAGGTATTCGGGCTTCGCTATCTGGCCACCTTGTTCGGCATCGTCTTTCTCAGCCACCAGATCGGCAGTTTTCTCGGGGTGTGGCTCGGCGGCCGCTTGTATGATCAGACCGGATCATATGACGGCATGTGGTGGGCCGGCATCATCGCCGGCGTACTGGCGGCCATCGTCCATTTGCCGATCAACGAAAAGCCGCTGCCGCGTTTGTCGGCTGCGCCCAGTTAGCGGATTCGGATCGAGTGGCGAGGGCCGGATCGGGAGTCAGGTCGTCGCCCGTAGTTCTTCTTCGCCGTCGCCGAGTTTCTCGTGGCCGTGCAGGACTTTCTGGGTGTGCGCCTCGGCCTCATGCAACTCCTCGATGGTGAGATGGCAGGTAATCTGATGGCCGTCCTCCAACTCGCGCACGGGCGGGTTGCGCACATCGCAGGTGCCGTCCATGGCCGCCGGACAGCGGTTGTAGAACGGACAGCCGACCGAGGTGATTTCCACGCCTCTGGCAATGCCGATCGCCATTTCGCGCTTTTCCATGGTGTCTTCCAGCCAGCCGATGCGCAGCTCCGGTACCGAGCTGATCAGTAGGCGGGTGTACGGGTGGAAGGGAGGCGTGAGCACTTCGTCGGTGGGCCCCTGCTCGACCACCTGCCCGGCATAGAGCACCACGATTTCGTCGGCAAAGGAGGCCACGGTGGACAAATCGTGGCTGATGAAGACGAAGGAGACGCCGGTCTTGTCGCGCAATGCGGTCAGCAGTTTGATGACATTGGCGCCGACTATGCTGTCCAATGCCGAGGTTACCTCATCGCACAACATCACCTCCGGCGAGGCGGCCAGAGAGCGCGCCATGTTGATGCGCTGTTTCTGCCCGCCGGACAGTTCCATGGGATAGCGGCTGGCGAAGTCGGCGGACAACTCCACCATTTCGAGGATTTCCGTGACTTTCTGGTGATTTTCCCGGCCCGTGATGCCGTGGTAGAACTCCAGCGGCCTGCCGATGATCTGCCCGATGGTCTGCTTGGGGTTGAGCGCGGTGTCGGCCATTTGGAATACGAATTGCACTTTCTGCAACTGCTGGCGCTCGCGCTTATCGAGACTGCCCGGCAACTGTTCGCCGTCGAGTTTCAGCTCGCCCTCGGATTGCGGCAACAGCCCCGCCATGACGCGCGCCAGCGTGGATTTGCCGCAGCCGGATTCGCCGATGACGCCGACCACGTGGCCGTTTTGCACCTTCACATTGACATTGCGCAACACCGTAATGGCCGGCTCGCCATTGACGATCTCGCCGTAACCGGCGGTCATGTTCTCGACTTCGAGGTTGGCGATTTCCTGCTCGTGCTCGCCGGTCAACGCGACCCCCAGGCCGGCCGCCGGTTTCGGCCGAACCGCATCCATCAATTTTTGCGTATAGGGGTGGGTGGCGTGGTTGATGATCTGATCGGCGCTCCCCTGCTCCATGATTTTCCCGTTGTACAGCACCACGATGTGGTCGGCGATTTGCGCCACCACGGCGAGGTCGTGGGTAACATAGATGGCAGCCGCGTGTTCCTCCCGGATGACCTTCTTGAATGCCTTGAGCACCTCGATCTGAGTGGTCACATCGAGGGCGGTGGTCGGCTCGTCGAGCACCATCAGATCCGGATTGCCGCACAGTGCCATGGCCGCCATCAGCCGCTGCAACTGGCCGCCGGATACTTGGTGGGGATAACGATGGCCGATTCGGTGGGGATCGGGCAATTCCAGCGCATGATACAGCCCGAGAGATCGTTCGTTCGCTTCCTCCTGCGTGAGCACGCCGTGGAGCACGGCGGATTCCGTCACCTGCTCGCCGATGGTGATGGCCGGATTGAAGGTCGCGGCGGCGCTTTGCGCGAGATAGGCCACCTTGTGCCCGCGAAGTGCGCGCTGGCGCAACGGCGCCATGGTCAGCACATCTTCGTCCTGAAGCCGAACTTGCCCGCCGGCGAATTCGAGCCCCGGCTTGGTATAGGCCAGCGCCGCCAGCGAAATCGTGGTTTTGCCGGAGCCGGACTCGCCGATGAGGGCAACCACCTGCCCCTTGTGAACATCGAAACTGACGCCCTTGACGATGGGAATTTCGACGCCTTCGTCATTGCGGGCGCTGATTCGCAAGCCCTCGACTTCGAGTAGTTTCTCCACCGCCCTACACCATTTTCTTGGCGAGACTGCCGCCGGATTTGGCCGAGATGTCATCCACGATCAGGTTGATCGAGATGGTGAAGGTGGCGATGGCAAAGGCCGGCCAGATGGCCGCGTAGGAGCCGTAGGCGAGCCCCTGCAGGTTTTCCCGCACCATGCTGCCCCAGTCGGACGCCGGCGGCTGTACCCCCAAGCCGAGGAAACTCAAACTGGAAATGAACAGCACGACAAACACCAGCCGCAGCCCGAAGTCGGTGGCCAGCGGCATGGCGGCGTTGGGAAGCACTTCCGAGCGGATGATCCACCACACATTCTCGCCGCGCGCTCTGGCGGCCTCGACGAAATCCTGCACCATAATGTCCTGTCCGAGGGCGCGCGCGATGCGATACACGCTGGCGGCGTAGATGACCGCGGCGGTGGCGATGAGAATCGGTATCGACGAGCCCAACGCGGCAATGACGATCAATCCCAGCATGATTGTCGGCAGCGCAAGCACGGCGTCGTTGACGCGGCTGATGGCCATATCGATCCAGCCGCCCTTCACCGCCGCGGCGATACCCAGGGTGATGCCGATGCAATAGGCGAGCAGCGTGGCCGCCACCGAGATGCCGATGGTGTTGCGCGCGCCGAACATGATCCGCGAGAAGGTGTCGCGGCCGAGGTAGTCGGTGCCGAGATAGAAGTTGCCGTAGGCTTCGAGGAAGCTGTCGTCTCCTTCCATATCCATTTCATGGTAGGGAGTGATGTAGGGGCCGATGAGCGCGATCACCAACCAGAATGCGACCACTGCAATGCCCAGTTTTCCAACCCAGGAAAGTCGCAACTTGCGCTTGGGCGGTACATCCGGCAATTCATCGAACGCATCGATTTTCTCCAGTATCTCTTCTTCGTTTTTCGATTCTTCGGTCATGTTCGTGGTGTCTATTTCGGGAGTCTGAGGCGGGGGTTGGAAAGGATGGAGGCGACATCGGCGAGGATGATCAGCACCACATATGTGCCGCAGAAGATCATGGCGCAGGCTTGCACCAGTGGAAGGTCGCGGGTTTGCACGCCGTCGATCATCAGTTTGGCGAGGCCGGGATAAGCGAAGATGATCTCGACGACGACCACCCCGCTAACGAGGTAGGCGAGGTTGAGGGCGATGACATTGACGATGGGGCCGATGGCGTTGAACAGGGCGTGACGGAGTATGATTCGCCGCCTCGGCACTCCCTTCAGAATCGCCATTTCAATGTACGGCGAGCTCATCACATTCAATATCCCCGCGCGAGTCATCCTGATCATCTGCGCGGACACCACGATGACCAGCGTAACGATCGGCATGGCCAGCGTCTTGAGCAATTCCCATCCACTTTCATCGCCGCTCATGTAGGCGATTGCCGGCAGCAATTTCAACTCGACCGCCAGTATCAGCACCAACAAAGTCGCGACGAAGAATTCCGGAACCGAAATCAGACTGAGCGTGCAAAAAGTTACGATGCGGTCGAACCAAGTGCCCGGATGCATCGCCGCGAACAGTCCGAGCGCTATCGACAGGGGTATGGAGATCACCGCGACCAAACCGGCCAACACCATGGTATTGCCCAGACGGCCGCCAATCAGGCTGGCGATGCTCGCCCCGCCCGCCTTGGAGGTGCCCAGATCGCCGGTCATCATGTTCCCCAACCACAGGAAATAGCGGATGTATCCGGGCTCGTCCAGACCGAGCTGAGCGCGCAACACCGCCAGAGTTTCCGGCGTTGCGCTCTGCCCCAGAATGATCTGGGCGACATCACCGGGGAGGATGCTGGTGCCGATGAATACGATGACGGAAACCACGATCAAGGTGGCCACACCGATGGCGATCCTGCGGTTGACCATTTGCAACATCATGATCCGTTCCCTCCGAACAACGAAAATAAAACGGCCTGCACGAACAATTTCATGCAGGCCGCAAAACCAGAAGCGAATCGTTTTGGACGATCAGCGTCTAGGCAAGCCAGATGAATTCCGGCCATTCGTTTCCGCCCAACTGCCCCAACGGAACGGTTGGCATGCCCATGATGTTGTCGGCGATGGCATCGTTTACATTGGAGAAAGCGGGAATGACCATGCCGCTGCCGTTGTGGATCAGAGTTTGCATTTCGCAGAACATGGCATGACGTTTGTCGGGGTCGGTTTCAGCCAGCGAAAGCTTCAACAGCTCGCCCATGCGCTCGTTATTCCAGTAGGTATCGTTCCACTTGGCACCCGGGGCGAACTGGATCGCCATCTGCGAGTGAGCTGTGGGACGCATGTTCCAGAGCACCACATTCAACGGCTCGGTCAACCATACTGCACCCCAGTACCCATCGGTGGGAACGCGCTTGATCTGCAGGTCGAAGCCGATCTTCGCGCAGTTGGCCTGAGTCAACAATGCCACGTCCTCAATTCCCGAGACAATCGGGGCAACGAAAAGCTCCGCCGTGCTGTAGCCGGATTTTTCAAAGTGATATTTTGCCTTGTCCGGATCATATTGGCGTTGCGGCAGTTCGGAACAGAAGTCCCGGCCATGTGCTTTCATAACGGGCGTATCATTGCCGATGGAGCCTTTGCCCTTGAGTATCTTGTTGACGATGCGCTCGCGATCCTGAATGTACTGCATGGCCTTGACAAAATCGTCGCTACTACCGGGCTCGGTGCTTTTCAGGCAACAGATGCCCAGCTGCAAGGCCGCCGGAATCGACAGCAGTTGCACGCCGTTGCTCGACTCGATCTGCCGAAACGCTCTGGGTTCGATACTGGCCACCATATGAACATCTCCAGCAAGTACCGCGTTGACGCGCGCCACCGGATCGGTGATCGCGGTTATTTCGACGGCTTCGAGGTTGGCGCCCTCCCGCCAGTAGTTTTCATTGCGCGTGTGTACCGATTTCACGCCGGGCTCGAAGGATTCGAGAACGAAGGGGCCAGTACCGTTGCCGGCGCCGTCAGTACCCTCCTTCACGATCTTCGACTGGAACAAGCCCAGCAGGATCGGCAAGTCGGCATTGGACGTGTTCATGATCGCCTTGACTTCGTAGGGACCAGTCTTCCTCCACTCCTGCACCGAGCTCAGCACCGCTTTGATAGTCGATTTGGAATCTTCGCCGAGGTGACGGTTCATGCTGTAGACGACATCATCGGCGGTAAGATTCTGGCCGTCATGGAAGGTTACGCCGCGGCGAATCTGGAACGTCCACTCCGTTGCGTCACTGTTGGACTCGAAGGATTCCGCCAGTTCCGGTTGCGGCTCCAATTCATTGGACAGCTGCAACAGGCCGTTGTAGGTAGCACGGCCACGGCTGTAGTCGATGGTGGAGGTGAACAGGGTCGGATCCAATTGATCGTCGGGGCCATGCAGGTTGGATGCCACTCGGATCGAACCGCCTTTTTTCGGGGTGGCTGCTAGAACAGCGCCGCCGCTGCTGAAAAGATGATTGGCGGTCGCGGCAGTTACGCCGGTGGCCATCATCAACTTCAGGATTTCACGGCGCGAATAGCCTTTGCGAACCGCCTTTTCCACCAGCGCCTGATCGGCGCGATCGAGATCCAAGTAGTTCAGCTCGCCCGTTGATGGTCTTGATGTATCTTTGTCTTTCATTTTCATGCTCCGATGGTTTTCTGCTTTTGTTTGACGCGCCACGCGATTACCGATTTGTGGCAACGCCGACGAACAGGTCAACAAGATGACCTGCATATTCAAGCTTGCTGGCGGACAACCCGACTGTGCAAGCGATGGGGGGAGTGTAACACAATTTTCGCCGCCGACAACCCCGCAGCCCGACCAAGCCTGTTTCGCCCATTTCCCGAGGCACGGAAGCCGCGGGGAATTGCACGAAAATGCCCGAATTCAGGCGTATTTAGAGGGAAAACCCCCGAAAACGGGGAAAATGGGAGGCAAATGGTCGTACCCGTGCGGCCTCAGTGGCCGATGGGGCCCTCGGTGAACAGCGCCTCTCTGAGCTCGCGATCGAGCACATCGTCCCGGCGGCGAATCCATTCCAGCACCATGGCGGCGTGCTCCTTTTCCTCGTCGCGGTTGTGTTCCAGTATGCGCTTGAGTTCCGCGTCCTTGCAGGCGTCTACCCGTTGGTTGTACCAATCCACCGCTTCCAGTTCCTCCATCAGGGAGGTGATGGCGCGGTGCATGTCCCGAGTTTCATCGGACAGTTCTTCGGTGGGCTCATGGTAGCCTTCGTTTGCCATGGAGGTCTCCTAGATAAAAAATGGTTTGGTAAAAAGCGGCAATCGGACGCGCGGGATCAATTTTTTTCCAACGAGAAATCGAGCGAGCGCGCGTCTTCGGCCAGAGAAATCTTGATGTGGCCTCCCTTGGCGAGGCCGCCGAACAACAGTTCGTCCGCCAGCGGGCGCTTGATTTCCTGCTGAATCACCCGCTGCATCGGACGCGCGCCCATAGCGGCGTCATAGCCCTTGTCGGCAAGCCACCGTACCGCCGGATCGTCGATCTCGAAGGTAACCTGACGATCGGCCAGTTGTTGTTCCAATTCGTAGATGAATTTTCGCACCACGTGCAAGATGGTCTCGGCATCCAGCCCGTTGAAGCGGATGATGCCGTCGAGCCGGTTGCGGAATTCCGGCGTGAAGGCCTTCTTGATCGCCTCCATGTCGTCGCTGCTGTGATCCTGCGCGACAAAGCCCATGGTCTCCCGCGCCGCCCGTTCCGCCCCGGCGTTGGTGGTCATCACCAGAATGATGTTGCGAAAATCGGACTTGCGCCCGTTGTTGTCCGTGAGGCTGCCGTAGTCCATCACCTGCAGCAGGATGTTGAATACATCCGGATGGGCTTTTTCGATCTCATCGAACAGCAATACCCCGTGGGGATGCTGATTGACGGCCTCGGTGAGCAGCCCGCCCTGATCGAATCCCACATAGCCCGGCGGCGCGCCGATCAATCTGGAGACGGTGTGTCGCTCCATGTATTCCGACATATCGAAGCGGATGAACTCGATGCCCAGCGTGCTGGCGAGCTGCTTGGTAACCTCGGTCTTGCCGACGCCGGTGGGCCCGGAAAACAGCAACGACGCGATCGGTTTTTCGGCGTTGCCCAGCCCGGAGCGCGCCATCTTGATGGACGAGGCCAACGCGGAAATCGCCTGATCCTGCCCGAACACCAGCATCTTGAGGTCGCGCTCCAGATGTTTCAGCGCGCGGGTGTCCGAGGCGGAAACATGCTTGGGCGGGATGCGGGCGATATCCGCGATCATGCTCTCGATCTCGCGCACGCCGATGGTCTTCTTGCGCTTCCCCTCGGTGACCAGCTGAGTCTTCGCCCCGGCTTCGTCGATCACATCGATGGCGGTATCCGGCAACTGGCGCTCGCTCAGATAACGCGCCGACAACTCCACCGCGATTCGCAGCGCCGGTTGGGTGTATTTGACATCGTGGTGTTTTTCAAAGCGCGTCTTCAGGCCGCGCAGAATTTCGATGGCTTCTTCGACGGTCGGCTCGGTAATATCGATCTTCTGGAATCTGCGCGACAAGGCGCGATCTTTTTCGAATATGCCGCGATATTCCCGGTAGGTGGTGGAGCCGATACATTTTATCTCGCCGGAAGCCAGCATCGGCTTGAGCAGATTGGAGGCGTCCAGCGCGCCGCCGGAAACCGCTCCGGCACCGATGACGGTGTGAATTTCGTCGATGAAGAGGATGGCGCCGGGCTGCCGCTGCAATTCCGCCAGCACCGATTTCAACCGCTGCTCGAAGTCGCCGCGATATTTCGCGCCCGCCAGCAACATCCCCATATCCAGCGAATAAATGGTGCATCCGGCGAGCGCTTCGGGCACTTCTCCCCGCGCGATCTTGCGTGCCAACCCCTCGGCCAAAGCGGTTTTGCCGACGCCCGCCTCGCCCACGAACAACGGGTTGTTTTTGCGCCGACGACACAATATCTGCTCGGTGCGCCGCAGCTCCGCGGCGCGCCCGATGAGGGGGTCGATGCGGCCTTCCTGAGCGAGTTGGTTGAGGTTGACCGTGTAGCTTTCGAGGGGCCCGCCGGGCGTTTCCCGATCGCCTTCGCGACCCCCATCGAGTTCATCCCCCGGCGCCGGCAAACGCCCGCCGCCGGGAATTTTGGTGATGCCGTGGGATATGTAATTGACCACATCGAAGCGGCTGATTTCCTGCTGGCTCAGAAAATAAACCGCGTGGGATTCCTTCTCGCTGAATACCGCAACCAGCACGTTGGCACCGCGAACCTCTTTCTCGCCGAGACTCTGCACATGCATGATGGCGCGCTGCAACACCCGTTGGAAACCGAGGCCCGGCTGAGGTTCGTGCTCGCTGCCCTCGACCAGCAGTGGGACTTCATTTTGCAGATAGTTCGCCAGCAGTTTTTTCAGCGTGTTGATGTCGCCGCCGCAGGAGATGATGGCGCGGCGGGTTTCGCGATCGTCCAGCAAGGCGAACAGCAGATGCTCGACCGTGATGATCTCGTGCCGTTCCTTGCGCGCCAGCGTAACCGCGTCGCCCAGCGTTACCTCCAATTCCTCGGACAGCATTATTCCCGCTCCATGGTGCACTGCAGCGGATGCTGGTTCATGCGGGCGAAATCCAGCGTCTGCCGCACCTTGGTTTCGGCGATTTCCCGGGGGAAGACGCCGCACACGCCGAGGCCGCGAGTGTGTATGTGAATCATGATCTGCTCGGCGTCGGTCTGCGACAGGTTGAAGAATCGCATCAACAGGAGCACCACGAATTCCATCGGCGTGTAGTCGTCGTTGAGCAACAGCACCTTGTACAACGGCGGCTTCTTCAGCTTCGGCTTGGCGCGCTCCGCCACTACGCCGCCGTCGGCGTGGTGGTAACTTGGATTCCGCTCGGTCATTCGAGATCGGCGTAGGCGGCGCGGCTAGAAGGCGCCGCCACCGCAACCCCCACAGGCGCCACTGCCGCCAATGGCTTGAAATACATTGTTGAAGACGAACGACGAATTGACGCCGTCATCGACAAAATCGACCTCGGCACCTCGGAGGAAACTGAGCGCAACCGGATCGACCACCAATTTGAAGGCGGTGTCATCGGTATCATCCGAAATGGTGCTGTCCTTTTCTTCGGCTCGCTCGGCAAAGGTCATGCCGTAATTCATGCCGCTGCAGCCGCCGCCGGACACATAGATGCGCACCGCCTCGGCCTCGCCGTCGGTTTCTCGCACCAAATCGGCGATTCGCCGCCGCGCGTCCTCGGTAACGACCAGATCCGCATCGCTCAAGGTTCGGCTGTATTCGTTTGCGTTTGCGTTGGTGTTGGTCATGGTAAACCTCCTCGTGTCTCGCTTGCGAAAAATAATTCTAGCACAACCGCATTTGCGCGGGGGCGACCGGATTATAGCCTTCGATACCCCTCAACGCGCCGCGCCGGAGAACAGGCGAAAGAAGTTTTCCGTGGTCGCTTGGGCGATGTTGTCGAGGGTGTCGCCGCGCAGCTCGGCGATGCACTGGGCGGTGTGGCGCACGAAGCTGGGTTCGTTGACCTGACCGCGAAACGGCACTGGCGCGAGATAGGGAGAATCGGTCTCCACCAGCATGCGCTCCAGCGGTGCCCGCTTCGCCACCTGTTTCACGGTGTCGGCGTTTTTGAAGGTGACGATGCCGGAAAAGGAGAGGTAGAAGCCGATGGCGAGGGCGCGTTCGGCGACCGCCCAGTCTTCGGCGAAACAGTGCATGACGCCGCCGGCCGCTGCGGCGTCCAGACTTTCCAACATGTACATGGTGTCGTCCGCAGCCGCGCGCGTGTGGATGATGAGCGGCAAACCAGCGGATTTGGCTGCCTCGATGTGATTGGCAAAGCGCCGCCGCTGCCACTCGGGGCGGTCGTGGCGATAGTAGTCCAGTCCGGTTTCGCCGATGGCGACCACATGCGGATTGGCCGCCAGTTCGACCAATTCCTCGGCGCTTGGATCGCGACAGTCCGTGGCATTCGGATGCACCCCCACCGAGGCGTGGATGTGGGCGTGCTGCGCCGCCATTTGCGCGATGCGGGGATAGTCTTCGAGATTCACCGCCACGCACAGCAAATGGGCGACATCATTGGCCGCAGCTCGCTGCAATACCGCGGGCAGTTGCTCGGCCAACGGCTCGAAATCGATGTGGCAGTGGGAATCGACCAGTTGCATCGAATCGAGCCGATCAAGCCCGCAGGGTATGCTGCAACGCCAACGCCAGCTCTTCCATGGCCAGCTGCTCATTGAACGGCTCCCGCGCAATTTTGCGGTAACTGCCGATTCGGTCGTACAGGGCGAACGCCCTTTCCGCGGACGGCAGATGCTGCCCCGGGTGCGGGGATGTGCCGACGCCGCATACCGCCCGAATCAGGTCGCAGCTGAATCGGTGCAGCCAATCGAGCAGCGACAAGAAATCCTGACGGGCAAATCCGGCAGCCCATTCCAACGCGCCGCGCCGGCCGGCGGCCAACTCCGCGATGCCCTGCAAAAATTTCGCCTGCAGCGGCAACAATTCGTCTTCGTACATTTTGAGGGAGTCGAGGGGGCCGCCGTTGCACAATCCGAGGGTCGGCGCGACCGCTTCGGGCGGTATGCGTTGGCGCAGCCACTCGCTCGCCGCCGACTCGGTCGGTGACGGGATTGCGATTTGCAAACAACGACTTCTGACCGTGGCCGGCAGGGAGCCGGGGAGCGCGCTGAGCAGGATCAAAATGGAGTCCGCGGGGGGTTCCTCCAGCAATTTGAGCAGGGCGTTGGCGGCGTTGGCGTTCATGCGGTCGGCCGGCGCGATCAACGCGATCTTGCGCGCGGCCATGTGGGCATGGACGGAAAATCTCTCGATCAGCGAGCGCACCTGATCCACTTGGATCACTCTGGCGGGGTTGGTGCGTTTTTCTCTGGCGCCGATGTCCTGATAGCGGTCGCAGTACTTCGCCATCAGCTCGACTCGGCCATCCCGCCATTCCAGCTCCGTGGTCAGCAGATGGAAATCCGGGTGGGTGCCGGCGTTGAACAGGGTGCAATTACGGCAATTGCCGCAAGCTTGACCCGCGTTTTCCCCGCCACCGCACAACAACAGTTGGCTCAAGGCCAGAGCGAATTCGCGCTTGGCGACGCCCGATGCGCCGGTGATCAGCAGCCCGTGGTGCAGGTCATCGATGGCGCCGGTGGTGCGTTCCCACGCCGGCTGCGCCCACGGCCACTCGCTCATGGCCGCGCGCGGGGATGCGCTCGAAGTTGCGCTCATGGCCGCCGCTCCCGCCAGAATGTTTCGAGCACGGCGTCGATCTGCGCGCCCACCTCATCGAGCTCGCGATTCGCGTCAATCAGCTGTATGCGCCCGGCACAGCGGATAGCGCGCGCCACATAGGCTTGGCACACCGCCTGCAGGAATGCCGGCGCCTCGCCCTCGAAGCGATCCGGCGCGCCGCCGCGCTGTCGGGCGCGCGCCGTGCCGGTCTCCACCGACACATCGAGTAGCACGGTCAAATCCGGTTGCAACGCGCCCTGAACCCATTGTTCCAAAACGGCGATGGCGGACTCCTCGATTCCCCGGCCGCCGCCCTGATAGGCGTAGGTGGCGTCGGTGAAGCGGTCGCACAACACCCACTTGCCGGCAGCCAGCGCCGGTAGGATCACCTCGTCCAGATGTTGCGCGCGGGCGGCGAATACCAGCAGCAGTTCGCAGCGGCGAGAAATTCCGGGGCCGGGGTCGTCGAGCAGGATTCCCCGCAGCAGTTCGCCCAATGGGGTGCCGCCGGGTTCCCGAGTGCGCACCACCTGTACGCCGCGTTCCTGTAGCCAGCGCTCGATGCGGTCGATGTGCGTGGTCTTGCCCGAGCCGTCCGCGCCCTCGACGGTGATGAACGCGCCCTTCATCCGCTGTCGCGATCCCGATCGCGCAGGTATTTCTGCACCGCTCGGTTGTGCTGTTCGAGGGTTTCCGAGAAGTGGTGTCGGCCACCGCCCTTGGCGACGAAATAGTAGGCGTTCGTGCGCGCCGGTTGCACCGCCGCTTCGAGGGAATTCCTGCCGGGCAGGCTGATGGGCGTGGGCGGGAGCCCTGCGCGGGTGTAGGTGTTGTGGGGGGTATCGGCTCGCAGGTGGGCGCGGGTGAGGCGGCCGCGATAGGCTTCTCCCAGCCCGTAGATGACCGTGGGGTCGGTTTGCAGCCGCATCCCCTTTTTCAGGCGATTGTGCAGCACGCCGGCGATCTCCCGCCGCTCATCGGCGACCCAGGATTCCTTCTCGATGATGGAGGCCAGCACCAATGCCTCGTCCTTGCCGGCAAGAATGAGGCCATCGGCGCGGTTTTCCCAAGCCGAATCGAGTTCTTCCCGCATGGCGCGAAAGGCTTGTCGGTAGATCGACAAATCCGTCTGGCCGGCTGTGTAGTAATAGGTGTCGGGGAAGAACCGCCCTTCGGGGTGCCATTCGGGGCGGCCCAGCTCGGTCATTATCTGCCGGTCGGTCATCGTCCCGGCGACCTGCTCGAGCTTCGGCGCTCGGCGCAGGTGTTCTCGCATATCCCGAAATGTCCAGCCCTCGATGATGGTTATCTTGATGCCGATTCGCCCCTCGCCGTTGACGATGCGGCGCAGGAATTCTCTGAGCGTGATCCCCGCAGGGAAGCGGTATTCGCCGACTTGAATCTGCCTGCCGAGGTCGTCCCGGCGCGCCAACAGCCGCAGCGGCAAGGTGGTGTCGATCACGTTCTGCCGAACCAGTTGAGCCGCGACCTCGCCCAGCGTGTCGCCGCGCTCGATCACCCAGGGCTGCTCGCCGAAATCGAGGGGCTGGTTGACGGCGAAGTGGTAATAGCCGAAAACGGCGCCCAGCGCGCTCAGGCCGAACAGCGCCAGTGCGATGAGGATGACAAACGGGCGCCCGAATACGCCCCCATTTTGCTTGTCAGCCACGGCTAGACGGCATTGAACACCAGCGTGGCGTTGGTTCCGCCGAAACCGAACGAGTTGCACAGCGCCACTTCGACGCGGGCGTCTCTTGCCTGATGGGGGACGAAATCCAGATCGCACTGGGGATCCGGCTCATCCAGATTGATGGTGGGGGGAATGACCCGATGGTGGATGGTCATCGCCGTCATCACCGCTTCGACGCCGCCGGCGGCGCCGAGCAGGTGGCCGATCATGGATTTGTTGGAACTGATCGCCAACTGGCCGGCGTGATCGCCGAAGGTCAGCCGGATGGCGAGAGTTTCGGCGATGTCGCCCTGCGGGGTGGAGGTGCCGTGCGCATTCACATAATCGACCTGCGCGGGATTCATGCCGGCATTGCGCAGCGCGGCATCCATGCAGCGGGACGCTCCTTCGCCGGTGGGGGACGGGCTGGTCATATGATAGGCGTCGCCGCTCATGCCGAAACCGGACAATTCGGCGTATATGCGGGCACCGCGGCGGCTGGCGCGCTGGTATTCCTCGAGCACCATCACGCCGGCGCCTTCTCCCATAATGAAACCGTCCCGGCCAATATCCCACGGGCGGCTGGCGCCGAGCGGATCGTCGTTGCGCTGGCTGAGAGCGCGCGCCGCGCTGAATCCGGCCACGGAAGTCGGCGAAATGGGGGCTTCGGCGCCGCCGGCGATCATGACATCGGCGTCGCCATACTCGATCAGGCGCCCGGCCTCGCCGATGGCGTGGGCGCCGGTGCTGCAGGCCGTGACCATGGACAGATTCGGCCCCTTCAGGCCGTGCATGATGGACAGGTTGCCGGAAATCATGTTGGTGATGGTCATGGGGATGTAGAACGGCGAAATCCGCCTGGGCCCCCTTTCCATGTACAGTTTGGTGGCGGTTTCGATGGTGCTGATCCCGCCGATGCCGGAGCCGATGTACACGCCGATTCTGGGGGCGTCGGCCTCGCTGACCTCGAGCCCGGCGTCGTGGATCGCTTCCACGCCGGCGGCAATGCCCAGCTGCATGAAGCGATCCATCTTGCGCGCGTCCTTGGCCGGCTGGCTGGCGGTCGGATCGAAATCCATGATCTCGCCGGCGATGCGGCAGGGTAGCGCACTGGCGTCGAAACCGGCGATGGCGGCGATGCCGCTGCGCCCCGCCAGCATGGATTCCCAAGTGGATCCGAGGGTAACGCCCACCGGCGAAATCACCCCCATTCCGGTTACCACCACGCGCCTTTTGCTCATTGACTCAACCCGATTCCGCTGCCGTTATCGACCACAATTTCCATCTCGCTATTATAGCCCGAGCCGGCGCCGGCTCCAGCTGGTCGGCCGAGTGACTGAGTGACCGAGCGACTGAAACAACCGAGCGACCATCTGCCAACCCCCCAACAAAAAACCGCCGCCCAAGACGGGCCGCGGTTTTGCAGTGGCCGCGGGCGGCGGCGAGGGATTATCCCGCCTGATCGCCTGCGGGGAATTGCCCACCCGTGATCGGGGGCATCATGCCGGCCGCGCTTGGCCGGACATCGCGCCTGCCGGAGTCGGCGAATCAAGCAGACGCATTGGCTTCGATGTAGCTGATGGCGTCCTTCACCTTGGCGATGTTTTCGGCCTTGTCGTCGGGGATTTCGGTGTCGAATTCTTCCTCCAACGCCATCACCAACTCCACCGTATCCAGCGAGTCGGCGCCGAGGTCTTCGACGAAGGAAGCCTCCAGAGTAACTTGGTCATCGCTGACGCCGAGTTGTTCTACCACGACTTTTCTTACACGCTCTTCAATTGTGCTCATTCGAGTTTTGGCCTCCGGATAATGAGATTTTGAACTGCATTGCCTCCGCCGATTCGATTTTCGAGGGAGCCATGCAATACGATTGGGGAATTGCAGGGTTGCGGATGGTAAACAATCGGCACCCGCAAGTCCACTGCCCAGCGCGGATTGTACACCGATTTCACGCCGAATCAGGGCATGAACATGCCGCCGTTTACATGAATGGTGCTGCCGGTGATGTAATCCCCCATCGGCGACGCGAGAAAAACCACCGCGGCGGCGACATCCTCGGGGGCGCCGAATCGCGCCAACGGAATCTGCGCGTGCAACGCCGCGCGCTGGCCGTCGTCGAGCGCGGCGGTCATGTCGGTTTCGATGAAACCCGGCGCGACCACGTTGACCGTGATGTTGCGCGAGGCGATCTCCCGCGCCAACGACTTGGAGAATCCGATCAATCCGGCCTTGGCCGCGGCGTAGTTGACCTGACCGGAATTGCCGGTGGCCGCGACCACCGAGGCGATGTTGATGATGCGGCCGTAGCGAGCCTTGCTCATGCCGCGCAAACACGCTCGACACAGGCGATACGCCGATTTCAGGTTGACATCCAGTATCTCGTCCCACTGCGCGTCCTGCATCCGCAGCAGCAGATTGTCGCGGGTCGTGCCGGCGTTGTTGACCAGCACCGAAGGCGCGCCGAAGGTTTCGCCAACCGCACCGAGCAGTCGGGCGACCGAGGCGTCGTCGGTAACATCCAACACTTGGCCGGCGCCCGCAATACCGGCGGAAGCGAGATATTCGCCGATGCGCTCGGCGCCGGCGGCGGTGGTGGCGGTTCCCACCACTTGGGCGCCTTGTTCGCCCAAGGCCCCGGCGATGGCTTTGCCGATGCCGCGAGTGGCGCCGGTTACCAAGCAGGTGCGGCCGTCGAGCAACTTGCCCGAAACGGGATTTTCGCGCGGTTGTGCGCTGGTGGATTCAATCATGATTACGGTTCGATTATGGAAAGAGGGTTACATCCGAATCAACGCCGATCCCCAGGTAAACCCGCCGCCGAATCCTTCCAGCAGTATCCGCTGTCCGGGCTGCACGCGGCCATCGCGCACCGCCTGATCGAGCGCCAACGGCACCGAGGCGGCCGAGGTATTGCCGTGCCGCTGCACGGTTACCACCACCTTTTCCTTGGGAATTTTGGCGCGCGCGCCTACCGCGTTGATGATGCGGATATTGGCCTGATGGGGGATCAGCCAGTCGATGTCGTCCTTGCCGAGGCCGTTGGCCGCGAGGGTCTCGTCGATGATGTCGCTCATCGCGGTTACCGCCCAACGGAACACCTCGCCGCCCTGCATGGTGGTGTAGGCGGTTCCCGCCTGCACTTTGCTGAAATTGCGCGACACCCCCACCGGCACGCACAGCAAATCCTTGTATCTGCCGTCGCTGTGCAGGTGGGTTGACAGCACCCCGGGCTGATCGTCGGCCTTGAGAACGACGGCACCGGCGCCGTCGCCGAACAGCACGCAGGTGCGCCGGTCGCTCCAATCGATGATGCGGGAAAATGTTTCCGCGCCGACCACCAGCGCGCAACGGGCGGCGCCGGTGCGCACGAATTTGTCCGCCACGCCCAGCGCGAAGAGGAAGCCGGCGCACACCGCCTGCACATCGAACGCCGGATGGCCCTCGATGCCGAGGCGATGCTGCAGCAGGCAGGCGGTGCTCGGAAACACCTGATCCGCGGTGGTGGTGGCGACCACGATCAGGTCGATTTCGTCACGATTGACGGCAGCCGCCTCGAGCGCCCGCAACGCCGCCTGCTCGGCCAGATCCACGGTGAATTCATCATCCGCCGCAATCCTGCGCTCGTCGATGCCGGTGCGCGACTTGATCCAATGATCGGTGGTATCGATCATCGATTCGAGCTGCCGATTGGTGAGAATTTTTTCGGGCAGGTAGCTGCCCGTACCGATGATGCGGGAAAAGTTCATGCGGGGAGCGTAACCGAATCGGGCGACGCTGTCAGAACGTTTTCGATCTGCCGCACCAATCCCTTGTTGACCTCCTGAATGCCCACTTCCACGGCGCTGCGGAATCCCACGGCGTCGGCGCTGCCGTGGGATTTCACCACGGTGCCGCGCAGGCCGAGCAGACTGGCGCCGTTGTACCTGCGGTGGTCGAGGCGCTCTTTGAGGGAGTCGAGCACCGGCTTGGCCAACAGGCCGGAACAGCGCGTGGCGAGATTGCGGTCGAACTCCTCGCGAATCGCCCCCATGATCATCTGCGCCGCCCCTTCGGTCGCCTTCAGCGCCACATTGCCGACGAAACCGTCGCACACGATCAGGTCGGTGTCGCCGGCGTAAATGTGGTCGGCCTCGGTGTAGCCGACATAATTGAGGGTACTGTTCTTGAACAGTTCCGCCGCCGCCTTGATGGCGTCGTTGCCCTTGGCATCCTCCACGCCGATGTTCAGCAGGCCGACCGTGGGGGCGGCCTTGCCTTCGAGGCAGTTGATCAGCACCGATCCCATCAGGCCGAACTGCAGCAGAATTTCCGCCGGACTGTCCACATTGGCGCCGAGGTCGAGCACATATGTTTTTCCGTTCATTCTCGGCAAGCCGACGCAGATCGCCGGGCGGTCGATGCCGGGAATGGTTTTCAGCACGAATCGGGCGGTGGCCAGCAGGGCGCCGGTATTGCCGGAGCTGATGCAGGCATCCGCCCGCCCCTGCTGCACCAGATCGATGGCCACCCGCATGGACGAGTCCTTCTTCTTGCGCAGTGCGCTCGCCGGCGATTCATCCATGCCCACCAATTCGCTCGCGGCGACCACTTGCAGCCTCTCGGCGGCGCGCCGCCCGCCCTCGGACGACAGCCGCCGGTTTATCTGCTGCGGGTCGCCCACCAACAGCAAGTTGACAAGCGCGTGGCGCGCGACGATTTCGAGAGCCGCCGGAATGGTTGCCGACAACCCGCGGTCGCCGCTCATGGCGTCGATGGAAATGGTGATCATTACTCGGAAGATCGGCGCTCGCAGCCGGCAACTCCGGCTCCGGCGCGCCGGCTTCAGTCGCCGCTGGTGCGGTGAACCAGTTTCTTGCCGCGGTAGTAGCCGTCGGCGGTGATGTGGTGGCGGCGATGCAGTTCGCCGGTGACGGAATCGATGGAAAGGGGCGCTTCCCCGAGAGAGTCGTGGGAGCGACGCATGCCTCGTTTTGAAGGGGTTTTGCGACTTTTCTGGACAGCCATGATTTCCTCGCTGCTGATAGGGTTCGGCGGCCTGAGTGCCTGAGCGCTGAGCGTTTAACCTACGGGTGAATCCGCGCCGGGCCGGGCTAAATAAGCGCGTGAGTATAGTCGTTTGCGATGCCCCAGTCAAAAGGTTTGCCGATTGCGGCGAGCGACGCGAAATTCTCGCGGTGCATTTTCTCCCGCTTTTTCCGCGATAGAACCTTAACACCGGCGCAGGATGGCCGTACAATCGGCCTCTTGTTGTTTTCCCGCTGGAAACCGAAGTGAATTCCGCCAAAACCGACGATCTGAGAATCACCGGCATCGCCCACGTGATCAACCCGGACGAGTTGATCGCGCGCTTCCCGCTCAACGACCAAGCCGTGGAAACCACGGTGCGGACTCGGCAAGACATCCACGATGTGCTGGAGGGTCGGGACGATCGAATTCTGGTGGTAGCCGGCCCCTGCTCGATTCACGACACCAAAGCGGCTCTCGACTACGGCAACCGGCTGCTGCCGCTGATGCGCGCCCATCGAGACGACCTGCTGATCGTCATGCGGGTGTATTTCGAGAAGCCGCGCACCACCGTGGGTTGGAAGGGCTTGATCAACGATCCCGACCTGAACGACACCTTCGACATCAACAAGGGCCTCGCCCTCGCCCGCCAGCTGCTGCTCGATCTCAACAGCATCGGCGTCCCCGCCGGCACCGAGTATCTCGACATCATCACGCCGCAATATGTGGCCGACCTGATTTCCTGGGGCGCCATCGGCGCGCGCACCACCGAGAGTCAGGTGCACCGCGAGTTGGCCTCGGGTCTGTCCTGCCCGGTGGGGCTGAAGAACGGCACCAACGGCAACCTCGACATCGCCGTGGACGGCATCCGCGCGGCCGCCCGCCCGCACCATTTCCTGTCGCTCACCAAAGCGGGGCATTCGGCCATCTACACCACCTCGGGCAACCACGATTGCCACATCATCCTACGCGGCGGCAAACGCCCCAATTACGACGCCGCGAGCGTCGACGAGGCCGGCGGGAAACTGCGGGCGGCGGGCTTGCCGGCGCGCATGATGATCGACTTCAGTCACGCCAACAGCGAGAAAATTCCGGAAAACCAGCGGCGCGTGTGCAAGCACGTGGCCGCGCAGGTCGCCGAGGGCGAGCGGCGCATCATCGGCGTGATGATCGAAAGCCATCTGGTGGCCGGGCGTCAGGAAGTGGTGAGCGGCCAACCGCTGGTCTACGGGCAGAGCATCACGGACGCCTGCATTGGCCTCGACGCCACCGAAGAAATGCTCGCCGAGCTGGCCGCGGCGGTACGCGCCCGGCGGCGGGTTGGCGGCGGCGCGCCCGTGGGCATGGCGGCCTCGGCTCGGTAGTGCCAATGCCGATGCCAACGCCATGATCAAGCCGCACGGCTCCGAGCGCCTCAACCCCCTGCACATCGCCGACCCGGAAGAAAACGCGGAGATGGCGGCGCAGGCTCGCGATATGCCGTCGGTGCTGATGAGTTCGGCCGGCGCGGCCAACGCGGTCATGCTGGGAGCCGGTTACTTCAACCCGCTGGACGGCTTCATGGACAAGGGCGACGCGCTCGGCGTCGCCGACGCCATGCACACCCGCGCCGGCCTGTTCTGGCCGACTCCGGTGCTGTGCTTGGTCGAATCCGCCGCTGCTCTGGGCGGCGCCCGCCACTCTGAGATTGCCCTGCGCGACCCCAATGTGGCGGGCAATCCGGTGCTGGCGGTGATGGAGGTCGCCGCCGTGGAAACATTCAGCGAGGCGGAAATGGCGCGCATCAGCGAGCGGGTATACGCCACCACCGATGCCGCCCACCCCGGCGTCCGCGCCTTCATGGAACAGGGGCGCACGGCGCTTTCGGGGCCGATTCGCGTGCTCAATTTCAGCTACTTCGAGAGCGAATTCGCCGCCACCTTCCGCACCGCGGCGCAAATTCGGGCGCGCATCGAGGCCAATGGCTGGCGCAAGACCGTGGCGTTTCAAACGCGCAACCCCATGCACTTGGCGCACGAGGAGCTGTGCCGCATCGCCATGCAGCGGCTTGGCGCCGACGGCTGCGTCATTCACATGCTGCTGGGGAAACTCAAGCCCGACGACATCCCCGCCGAGGTGCGCGAAGCCGCCATCCGCGAGATGGTGGCGCGCTATTTCCCGCCGAACAGCGTGATGATCGCCGGTTATGGATTCGACATGCTGTACGCCGGGCCGCGAGAAGCGGTGCTGCACGCCGTGTTTCGCCAGAACATGGGCGCCACCCATCTGATCATCGGACGCGACCACGCCGGCGTGGGGGCGTACTACGGCGCCTTCGACTCGCAGACCATTTTCGACGATGAAGTGCCCGCCGGTGCCCTCGAGATCGAGATATTCCGCGCCGACCATACCGCCTACTCGAAGAAACTCGACAAGGTGGTGATGATGCGGGAGGCGCCGGATCACGATCTCTCGGATTTCGTGCTGCTGTCGGGCACCCGCGTGCGGGAAATGCTGGGCAACGGCATCGCCCCGCCGCCGGAATTTTCCCGCCCGGAAGTGGCGCGGATTCTGATGGACTATTACCAAAGTTTGCGCTAGCGACTCGACGCGCGCCGCCCCCGCTCGCATCCCATAATGAAGACGACCCACTGCCGAGTGCTGATTCTGGGTTCCGGGCCGGCCGGCTATTCCGCCGCGATCTATGCCGCTCGCGCCAATCTGCGCCCGACGCTGATCACCGGCATCGAACAGGGCGGCCAACTGACCACCACCACCGATGTGGACAACTGGCCCGGAGACGCCGACAGCGTGCTCGGTCCGGCGCTGATGGAGCGTATGCGGCGGCACGCCGAGCGATTCGACACGCAGGTGATCGTCGACCACATTCACACCGCCGAAGTGGCGCGCAAGCCGTTCACGCTGCACGGCGATTCCGGCGTGTATACCTGCGACGCCCTGATCATCGCCACCGGCGCCACCGCCAAGTATCTCGGCCTGCCCTCGGAGCAATTTTATCGAGGCAAGGGGGTTTCCGCGTGCGCCACCTGCGATGGATTTTTCTATAAGAATCAGGATGTGGCGGTGATCGGCGGCGGCAATACCGCGGTCGAGGAGGCCCTCTATCTGGCCAACATCGCCCGCCGGGTGACTCTGGTGCACCGCCGCGACGCCCTGCGCGCCGAAGCGATTTTGCAGGATCGCCTGATGGCGCAAACCACGGAAAATGGCGGCAACATCGTCATCGAATGGGATCACATTCTGAGCGAAGTCCTCGGCGATGAAATCGGAGTAACCGGCATGAGAATCGAAAATGTACACGATCACGCTAGATGCGAAATCCCGCTGATGGGCATATTCATCGCCATCGGCCACACCCCCAACACCGACCTGTTTCGCGGCCAGCTGGAAATGCGAGGCGACTATCTGGTCACTCGCGGCGGCAGCGACGGCGATGCCACCTGTACCAGCGTCGAGGGCGTGTTCGCGTGCGGCGATGTCATGGATCACGTGTATCGACAGGCGGTAACCTCGGCTGGCAGCGGCTGCATGGCGGCGCTTGACGCCGATCGGTATCTTCAGGGCGGCTGAGGGCTGAGCCTCAGGGTAACGGCGAAAAAAGTGTCCGGCAAGAACGACGACGCCGAGGACGATTTCTCACTGTTTCGCCGAGCGATGGCGGACAGCAAACGCAACCGGCCCAAAGTGCACCTCCGCCAACGGCAATCCCCGCCTGCAATCCCCACGCCGCGCGCAACCGAAGCAACTCCGAACCCCGGAGTGCGAATCGATGAAACCGAAGACGGCCCCGTACTATTCGCCCGCGGCGGCCTACAAAACAAAGTCATTCGCAAACTGAAACGCGGCGACTACCGCTACAGCGAAATCCTCGACCTACACGGCCACACCACCGTCGAAGCGGACGATCTACTCGCCGACTTCCTGTCGGACGCCGTCAACACGGGTCATCACACAGTGCTGATCATCCACGGAAAGGGCCTGCGCAGCGGCCAACCCGGTGGGGTGTTGAAACCATACACCTTGAACTGGCTGAAGCAACAGCCTGAGGTGAAGGCGTTTTGCTCGGCGTTGCCGAGGGATGGAGGGACGGGGGCGGTTTATGTGTTGTTGCGTGTGGGAAGAGGTCGTTAATCTGTTCGTCTGTCAACATTTTCGTTCAAATAATTCAAGGTTTCTTTCACTCGTTTTACGATGTGATCAACGACTTCTTCTTTGTCCATTTCTACCTCAAGAATAATGCCAAGCAAACGATCATATGCGTTTTTTTGATCGAAATTTCTTAGGGCATTTTTAATGCTTGTATCCGTAATTTTTGGACCACCATCCTTTACATATACGGACAGCCAAATAGGTGTAGAAGTACGATCTTTGTAGCGAAACCATTCATCATTCCCAACATATAAATCACACCCAAAATCACGAGAATAAATCTCAAAATAAGTGCCATATTTGTGGTTTTTTTCACGGATTTCACATGCCCATCCTTTGATCTTTCCGCTGCATGTATAAATCACATCTGACAGGTGCATGGCTATCTTGCCATGTATCGAGTCAAGATCATACTCACTCAACGGCGGCATCTCCTCTACTTCAATCTTTTCAAAAAATGCTTTTAGTTGCGCAAGATCACTGGCCAAATTAGCAAAATCAGCGTCGTTCTTTTGGTTACTATTCTGTTCAACACACTTCAAAAATTTACTCCATGAACGGACGGCCCATCTTTCATCTTTATCACCAATCTTTTCTTCCAACTCTGATTCTATTTCCGCTGTTCTTTTAGCCGGGACGAGAAACAACAATCTCCCCTTTTCATCCAGATCAGCCAGATAACTGTTAATCTGTTTGTCTGTCAACCTCGCCCCAAATTTCCCTTCGATAAAAACAGTATTTTTGTTATCTGCATCCGTACCGACAATATCTGGTCGACCACCGGACTTAATCCATTGTTCCGTCTCATAACAAATTGGAATCGTATCCATACCCAATACAGATTTTAACGCTTCTCGCGCAGCCGGATACTTATTCAAGAGATAGCAAATTCCGATGTTTGCGGTTTTTTCATTGGATTCACCCAACTCGCCTAGTATCTGCGATAGTACTGAATTTTCCACAGCAACCTCCAATGGTTCTGGTTTCAAGAGAAAGTTCATTGCACCAAAAAACCCACTTCATGTCAATCCCCCCTCACTCCACCAACGTAATCACATCATCCCCCCGCCACCACACAACCACCCGCTCGCCGATAGCGGGAACAACGGCATCACGACGACTGTTGGGAACGGCGACAGTCAAAACCGCGCCACTCCCGCTTCCAATCGAATCCGTTCTCACAGTAAGAACAGTCTCGCCGCCGTAATAAGCGATGTTTTCGATAATCGCATCGCGGGCGTACAAATCGTCACCAACCGGTTTTTCGATTGAAACACACAGTTTCTCCGGTCGAATGGCAACGAAAGCTGCGTCCGGATTCCCCCCGATAGCAGTGATTTCGCCGAGCCCCACCACGGCATAACGCCGCTCGGCGATGGCACGCGCCGGCAGGATGTTCATGCGTCCAACGAAATCCGCGACAAAGCGATTTCGCGGCGCTTCGTACAGATTCCGCGGGGTGTCCAGTTGGCGGATGCGTCCGTGTTCCATGACGGCGACGCGCTCGGCCATGGAGAGTGCTTCGTCCTGATCGTGGGTGACCAGTACGAATGTTATGCCGACCGTGTGTTGCAGTTTGACCAATTCATTTTGCATGGTCTCGCGCAGTTTGGCGTCGAGTGCCGACAGCGGTTCGTCCAGCAGCAACACTCGTGGGCGCTTCACCAAAGCTCGCGCCAACGCCACCCGTTGGCACTGGCCGCCGGACAATTCATGGGCGTGGCGCTCGCCCAATCCGTCCAGCCGCACCAATGCCAGCGCCTCGGCCACCCGTCGCTCGCGTTCGGCTCTGGCCACGCGCTCCATCTGCAGGCCGTACCCGATGTTGTCGCGCACATTGAGATGGGGGAAGACCGCGTAGGATTGAAACACCATGTTGAGCGGGCGCTTGTTGGGCGGCAAGGCGGTGAGATCGCGCCCGTCCAGTCGAATGTTGCCGGCGGTGGGGTTTTCGAAGCCGCCTAACAAACGCAGCAGAGTGGTCTTGCCGCATCCGGATGGGCCGAGCAGCACGAGGAATTCCGCATCGTGAATATCCAGCGAAACTCCGTTGACAGCCGCGCCCGCACCCGGAGCCGAGCCGAAATGCTTGCTGACATTGCGTATTTCGATGAGTGCGCGCGCCATGGCCTGATACCCCCTCCCCCTCCCCCCTTATCCGTTCTTGCCGCCGCGCAATCTCACGGCCAGTAGCGCGGCGGCGATGGTGATGGCGATGAGTGCGGTGGAGGCGGCGTTGACTTCCGGAGTAACCGAAAAGCGCACCAGAGAATTGATCTTCACCGGTAGGGTGATGCTGTTGGGGCCGGCGGTGAAGTAGGTGATGACGAAGTCGTCCAGCGACAGGGTAAAGGCGATGAGCGCGGCGGCGATGATGGCGGGGCGAATTTGCGGCAACAGAATATCGCGCAGCGCCTGCCATTGGGTGGCGCCCAGGTCCATGGCCGCCTGCTCCAACTCGTGATTGACCGAGGCCAGCCGCGCGCTCACCACAATCGCCACGAACGGGAAGATGAAGGTGATGTGGGCGATGACGATGTTGCCGAGGCTGAACGGCCACGCCAGATCCCGCGGCCACCATTGATTGAAGAACACCAGCATGGCGACCCCCAGACAGATCTCGGGAATGACGATGGGCAGGAACAACAGCCCGTCGGCGGTAACACGCAGCGCGAAATGAAGTCGGAATCTCCACAGCCCCACGGCCACGGCCACCCCCAGAAGGACGGCGACGATCATGCTGATTCCGGCGATGATCAGGGAGTTGCCGAAGGCGGCGATAAGCGAGTCGTTTGCCATCGCTTGAAGATAGTATTTGGTGGTGAAGCCGCGCCACACGATGTTGCGCTTGGAGTCATTGAAACTGAACAGCACCAGCGTGACGATGGGCGCATACAACACGAGGAAGAACAGCGCGAGAAATCCCCGCATCCACCAACGGCCGGCATAGTCGAGGGGCTCACGCCTGCGCATTGCCGCCCTCCCGCGCGCCTCTCGCCGCCAGCAACCGGCGCAGGGCGACCGCGGCAAAAGTCAGATACATCAGCAGGAACGACAACGCCGCGCCGAAGGGCCAGTTGTTGGCGCCGAGGAATTGCCGCTCGATCACATTGCCGATCAATTGACTGTCGGCGCCGCCCAGCATATCGGCGATGAAGAACGCGCCCAGCGCCGGCACGAACACGATTATCACCCCGCTGACTACACCGGGCATGGTCAGCGGCAACAGCACCTTGACGAAGGTGCGCCAATGGCCGGCGCCCAAGTCCAAACTAGCCTCCAGATAGGATCGATCGAGGCGCTCCAGCGTGGCGTACAGGGTCAGTATCATGAACGGCAGGAAGACATAGCCGACGCCGAGCGCCACCGCCGCATTGGTGTACAGCAACTGCAGCGGTTGGTATCCGCCCAACCCGTCCAGCCCGACGGCGCGCAGCAGGGTATCGCCGATTCCCCACAGCCATTCCAGCGCGAAATTGAGGAATCCACGGGTGCGGAAAACCGCGATGAGGGCGTAGGTGCGGATGATGATGTTGATGCAGAACGGCAGGGTGATGGCCAGCAGGAGCGGCATTTTGATCCGCTGCGGCGCGAAGGCGACCGCCAGCGCCACCGGATAGCCGATCAGCAGACACACCGAGGTGGCGGCGGCGGCGATGATGAGGGATTTGACGAATATGCCGAGATAGATCGGCTCGAAGGCGCGCGCGTAATGGTCGAGGGTCCAGGTCAGGTCGTGGCCGATGATGCCGCTCTTTTCGGAAAAGCCGAGGGCGAATATGTAGCCCAGCGGCACCACGAAAAACACCGCCAGCCACAGCAGGCCGGGCAATCCCAGCGCCGCAAAAATCGCCGATTTGCGCTGCACCATATTTCTCGCAACGCGCCTCGGTGCTACATGGCGAGCGCGGCGATCATGCCGAAGGACATCATGCCGAACAGCATCAACACCAGATAGATCAGCATGAGCACGCCGTTGATCACGAAAAACGTTCTGATCTTCCCCAGCGCGGCGATCAACGACGCTTCGTCTTCACCGGTATAGGCATCGTCGGCTCGGTTGGCCGCTTGGAACAACAACACGCCCAACCACAGCGGCAACCACGCGATGAGTAGTCCGACTATGCTGAGCGCGGTGACGACCGCCGTGATGATCATCATTACGGCAAGGAGTTTCATCCACCCCTTTGCCAGATACAGCGGCGTAGCGATTGATCTCAGTTCACTCATTTGTCTCTCCTCCACTCCGGCTGATTCACAAGTCGATGACGCCGGCCGGAATTCGCATCGCCATCGACAACGGAAGCCCAGCCGTATCGCCGGACACCGCCTCTTTTATCTCAGGAAGCCAACACCCGCGTCCATTCCTCGTCGATAAGCTGCGCGCGCGCCTCGCCCAGATACAACGCCGGCTGCAGCTGCGCCATCACCTCCGGCGGCGGGAATATGGCCGGATGCTCGGTATAGGCATCGTCCATGAGCGCGCGCGCCGCCTCGTTGGGTGTGGCGTATTCGACATATTCCGCCACATCCCGCCCGATCTCCGCATCCAGCAGAAAATTGATGAAGGCGTGGGCGTTTTCCGGATGGGGCGCGCCTAGCGGAATGCTCAGGCAATCCTGCCAGAAATAGCCGCCCTCTGTGGGGATGACATAACCCACATCCGCATCTTCGTTCATCAACTGGGCAATATCGCCATTCCACTCCACCACTAGATCGCATTCGCCGGAAGCCAGCTGATCCTGCCCGTTGTCCGCGAAAACGCCCTTCACATTCCCCTTGAAGGCGATCAATTGATCGGCTGCTCGGCGAATTTCGCCCGCATCGGTGGAATTGAACGAGTAGCCGAGATAACTCAACACCATGCCCAGCATGGCGACCGGCTCGCTGATCCAGCCGATTTTGCCGGCGTAGCGATTCGATTGCTCGCCCCACACCGCCGACCAGGAATGCGGATGGGCAACCTTGGACTTGCGATAGCCGATGCCCATGGTGCCCCACAGATAGGGCATGGAATACTTGCGACCGGGGTCGAATTTCGCGTCCTGAAACGGTGTGCCGATATTCCTGCGGAAATTGGGAATCGCGCCGTGATCGAGAGCCTGCAGCAGGCCGGCTCGCCACATGCGCTCGACGAAATCGTCGCTCGGCACGATCACATCGTAGCCGGGATTGCCCTCGCGCAGTTTGGCGAACAATTCGGCGTTGTCGGCGAACAAGTCCATATTTACCTCGATTCCGTGGGCGGCGCGGAAATCGGCCAACGTGGTCTCGCCGATGTAGGTGTCCCAGTTGTAGAAATTGAGTTTGCGCGCCTCGCCCGAGGCCAGCGCCGGCAGGCGAAAGCCGACGGCGGCGGTGGCGGCAGTGGCGGCGGCCAGAAAAGCGCGGCGGCGGCGTGAGAAACGGCGATTTTTCATGGTTTTTCGCGGCGGTAAACGATCAATCGCCGATGCAAAACCACCATCGGCAACCACGCCAACGCGCCCCGGCGAACGACAAACCGACTCATCCTCACGCCGATTCCGCTTCATCCAACCCGAACGCCTTGTGCAAAGTGCGCACGGCGAGTTCGGCGTATTCCATGTCGATGGTTACCGAAATCTTGATTTCCGAGGTGGAGATCATCTGAATGTTGATGCCTCGTTCCGCCAGCGCTTTGAACATGGTGGTGGCAATGCCGGCATGGGAGCGCATACCGACCCCCACCACCGAAATTTTCGCCAGATTGCCGTCGCCGACTATCTCCGAGGCGCCGAGTTCTGTGGCGATGGGTTCGAGAATCCCCCTGCTCTTGTCGAGATCGTCGCTGCTCACGGTGAAGGTGAGGTCGGTGAGCCCATCCGAGCCCACATTTTGCACGATCATGTCCACATTGATATGCGCATCCGAAACCGGGCCGAGAATGCCGTAGGCGATGCCGGGCCTGTCCGGCACGCCGCGAATGGTGATCTTGGCTTCGTCTCGATTGCAGGTTATCCCCGAAATCAGCGGTTGTTCCATCGAATTGTCCTCGCAAGTGATAAGCGTACCCCCGCCGAACCGAAAGGATGACAGTACCCGCAGGGGAACATGGTATTTTCCGGCGAATTCCACCGAACGAGTTTGCAGCACCTTGGCACCGGCACCGGCTAGTTCGAGCATTTCCTCGAAAGTGATGCGCTCCAGGCGTCTGGCCTCGGGCACGATTCGCGGATCGGCGGTGTAGACGCCGTCCACATCGGTGTAAATGCGGCATTCGTCGGCCTGCAACGCCACCGCCATGGCCACCGCGGTAGTGTCAGAGCCGCCGCGCCCCAGAGTGGTGATGTTGTCGTCCCGATCCACCCCCTGAAATCCGGCCACCACCACCACCGTGCCCTTCTCCAAGTCGCGTTTGGCGCGTTGCGACTGAATTTCCACGATGCGCGCCCGCCCGTGCGCCTGATCGGTGAGGATGCGAATCTGCGAACCCGTATAGGAGCGCGCCTCCACGCCGAGAGCGTGCAACGCCAGCGCCAGCAAGGCGATGCTGACCTGCTCGCCGGTGGACAACAACACATCCATTTCCCGATCGGACGGCTTGGCGTTGGTCGCCCGCGCCAGCGCCAGCAGCCGATCGGTCTCACCGCCCATGGCCGACACCACCACCACCATGCGATGCCCAAGTTTCACCGACTCGGCCACATTACGCGCCACCGCCTTGATGCGCTCCACATCAGCCACCGAGGTGCCGCCGTATTTTTCCACGATTAGGGGCATGTCGTTCGTCTCATTTCGCCGCTTTCAATTCCTGAAAATAGGTCTCGAAGTGCTGCCACCACTGTTTTGTACGGTCATTCGCTATCTCGGTCAGGTCGCGGCATAGTATCTTTCTTCCCTTAGCATCAATTTCCCGTAGTTCCACTTGCCACCCATCATCCATAGTGGATTTTGACTGTTCGAATATCGCGATATATTCCGCCCACATTTTCTTGTGATAAATTTTACCACCTCGTTCGGATTCATTGATAGAGTAGAATTCCAATGATTTCGCTCGATTTTTCTTGTTGAAAATCTGTGGAAGAATTGACAACAATTCACGATCGTCAAGAACGGCTTTATCTTCGATCTTTTTTCCTTGATTATTCGAATTTCTCGGTTTTTCTACAGCCGAATGTTTCATTACATCCCAGAAGAAAGAAAATTCTTCAGGGGAAAATGAATCTTCCATAAATTTTCCATCAATAAATTGATTTCCATGATCGGTTAGCGCATATAAATTTTCTTTCTCCGAAACATAGCCATCGCGCACAAGAATGTCCAAGTGCGTGAAAACAAATGAGTCATCATCTACCCCCAAGCAGTCTGCCATTTGCCCACGAGTGGTTACACCAATTTGAAGTAATTCAAAAAATATCTTGTCTAAATCACGTGGCCCGGTTGGCTCGGTTGCCCACACGTGTATATTGCATTGATAAACCGGCAATAATACCGGGCGCTGCAATTTTTTAATCATTTGAGTGAATCCTGCAATGAATCGAACACGAGACCTTCAGCCGCGAGCTCATCAACAATTTCGCCGAGAATTGGCTTTTTCGCTTTTTCTCTATCTTTACTCGGTTTAGCGCGAGATGAAAGAAACGCTGCATCACCGACGATAATCAGCAATTTTCCGGCGCGGGATAGCGCGACATTCAACCGGCGAGGTTCATCCAAGAATCCTACGTAACCATTTCCCTGAGAACTACGCACGACATCGTAGATCACGACATCACTTTCGCGTCCTTGAAATCCATCAACGGTGTTTATCAAATCATACACGTTTCCCTCCAAACATCCTGCTTGCTTGACTTTTCTCCGCAACAAATCAACCTGCCCGCAATAGCCTGCAATAACCGAGACTTGTAGCCGCGACTCCAATTTCTTGAATTTCTCTGAAAGAACACGCAAAGATTCCACTACAACTTCGGCATTGCAAGCATTTTGTCGCCACTTGGATTCTCCGTTGTCATTGCGATTTTTTCTGCGCGCGGTATTGATGAACAATACACCTGTTTTCCACTTATCCGGCAAATTAGCTCTCTTTTCCGTGGAAAATTCTTTGTCATCCGGATTTTTTAATTCGCCGTTGTAGAAATACTTCGAGATCAATTTTCCGAGACGAATCGGCATTCGCCGCTGTGTTGCGAGAAACGCTTGAATTGATTTTTCATTTGAAAACGCACTAATCAATTTCTCAAACAAACTTTTACTAAAAATTTTACGCAAATTTTCATGCTGAGCGTCTTCCAAAACCGGAATTGCTTCTTTGACTGCTTCTAGCACATTTTTTTCAGAGGTTACAAACGGTGGTAATTGCCTGTGGTCGCCAATCAACACAATCACTTTTGCGCGCACCACCGGAATCAATGTTTCGGCCGGAGTGGCTTTGCCAGCTTCATCCATGATCAGATAATCATATCTGTCTCCGAAAATCTCACGATATTTGTACGACGCTATGTGCACACACGTCGCCCCTACGATATTCATAGATCGCAAAAATGCCATTTCCAGAGACGACCAACCGCCTTCCACGTTTGCACGAATTTCTGCTTCCTCGTTACGAATGAACTGGTGCCATTTTTTGACTATCTTGCCAATGCGACTGGCTTGCTTGGGATCAAACACATCCCGCTCTCCGGCCGATTTCGCGAATGCATTTGCCATTGCGGTTTGTGGCCGCTTCTCATGTTTTTTGCTGCGCGAAACCGTGTCATTGATCCATTCTTTGAATCGATTGTCAAAGTGGAATTTTTTCGCTTCGCTCGTGAGTTTTTTGTCATTCAGCGCCAAGCGCACTTTGCGCAACCCCCTTTCATCCGGCAGGCGTTCCACGACATTATCCACTGCAAGATTCGCCTGCGAACAAACCAAAATTCGTGCTCGTGGATTCATTTTCAACACTTGACGAACAATTTCCACAATCACCGTGGTTTTTCCGGTACCCGGCGGCCCATGGATCAAAGACAATGGTTTCTGACACAATGCCTTTATCACCGCATCTTTCTGCGAGTCGTTTAAATTATCCTTGAAAAATTGAAGTTTCCGCGCTGCGGGCGGAATGGCGATTGGTTTATGCTCTTTCGGCGTCGCCAAAATGCTCCCCAATTTCGGCTCTACCATATCGTTCCGTTCAAACAAACCTACAGATTCAATCTGGCGTTTGCAAGAGACAATTTCCTGATTGATGTCCTCGCATAATTCTCCTGATTCGTTCAGTTGAATTACTTCACCGCGCTTTCCCTCAAAATCTTTCGTGATGATCTCTTGGAATTCGGATTCACCATCCAGCGTTCCCACTTTGCCAAGCACTTTATCTATAAGCACAGTAGGATTACCCGAACGGGGGGTGCGCGTACACTCGCTCGGATTTGAAATTTTACTCGCAAAGTACAAAATAGACTCATTGCGCCAGTAGAAATCAAATTCTTCGGATTCCCCATCTATTCGGATTCTGCCAGAAGGCGGAATATCATTCCGATCAGATTTCACTCGCAATATCCATCTTGGTCGAATGTCATCAAGGTCGCCAACCTTGATTTGGATATGATTCACATACATCGAGACAGCGTCCAATTGCTTGTTTTTCTCCTTGTTTTTCTCCTTTAAAATATTAATCTTCTGCCAATCCAGATCAGCACCGGCGCACAAAATAAAAGAGATTTTTCTGTCATTCTTCCATATATGGCGATATTGATACTTCGCTTTGAACGCATTTTCTTGGATAAATTTTTTCTCTTCCTCTGGAACCAAACGCCATTTTTTAACCGCATCCGATTTTTGTTGATCAAGTTCGGTTAAATGGTGATATTTATCTGGGGAACGACCTCTACGAGATTCTGTAGTATGGGAAAACTGTACGCGCAAAATTTCTCCTTGTGGATAAAAATTTTCTCTCGAAAAATATGGTACAAAATAATGCTCATCACCACGAGAGTTGATAAAAGCTCCTTTACACCCATCAACAAAGAAATTGCATTTTTTCCGCATTCTACCTTTAGGATCATTTTTCCATTCGGTTATATAGCAATCATATTGATTTATGAGTTTCACTATATTCTCTTTCTCTTGGCAATCAAATCTTTTGTCGAAATAGAGTTCTACTTTTTCTTTGTATTCTGGACGGAACGCACTTATACCGCGTGTTTCTCGAAATAATTCTTCAGGCTTCGGACGTTGTCCCGAATCTTCCAACAAACATCTTTCGACAACATCCTTAGCTTTGGACTCCGGCAATTTTTCAATGTTACTCTCAAAGCACCGCGCCAAATTGTACACATCATCACGCCAGTCCGTATACCGCTCAACATCATTTTTCCCCCCAGAATATGCGCAAAAAATCTCGGCCAATCCGGCAAAACACAAATGCGCCGCATAATTTTCTTTGTCCACGAAAATTGCTTCCTTTCCCACAAATTGCCCATCTGCTCTGCGGCGGTGTAGATCCTCCAGCACATCAAGCACCGATTGCATAATCCACAGTTCATGCCCATAAAGTTGAACAAATTCAGCTAACGGGCATACTTCGTCCGGGTACTCAAATGCAATTTCACACGCAACCCCTTTCCCGCCTATCTCAATATCCAACGGCATTAGCAGTTGGGGAATGTTGCGCAATTGTTCAGCATATCTCCAAGCACGGTCATATACTGAAGCATCCACATCACCCCGATGCGGAAACCGAACGACCAGCGCGCGGCTTCGGTCTCGTCTCTGTTCCGCCTCCCATATATCTATGGCAGTGGGAAACTGAAACAGTTTTTTTAGCATGCGGTAATTTTTCATCACGAAAACATACCACAAGCGCCGGTTTTTTCCACGATCAGGGGCATCATTCCGCCTCGGCCACCCAGCGATACACTTCGGCGAGGGCTTGATCCACCGATTCCACCTTGCCGCCGCCGCCCTGCGCCAGTTCCGGGCGGCCGCCGCCGCGGCCGTTTACCAGCGGGGCGAGGGATTGAATCAGTTGGCCGGCTGGGTAGCGTTTGGCTAGGTCGTTGGTTACGCCGGCTATCAAGATCACCTTGTCTTCGTGCACGCCGGCGACCAGCACGATGCCGCTGCCGAGATTGCGCTTCCATTGATCCACTGTCAGGCGCATGGTCTTGGCGTCGGCCTGATCCTGACGCACGGCGACCACCTTGACGCCGTTGACCTCCTGCACCGGCTGAGTGTTGGCGCCGCCGCCGGTGGCCAGTTTCGCTTGTAGGGACTGGATTTGGCGGTGTTGCTCGCGTTGGTTGTCGAGTAGGTGTTTCAGGCGTTGGGGAATGCGTTCGGGGGGCGATTTGAGGATCGCCGCCGCTTCCTCGAGGAGGGTGGTCTGCTGCAGCACCCAGCGCTCGGCGCAGGCGCCGCTGAGGGCCTCGATGCGGCGGATTCCGGCGGCGATTGCGCTTTCCGAGACGATCTTGAAGAAGCCGATGTCGCCGCTGCGCTCCACGTGAGTGCCGCCGCACAACTCGAAGGAAAATTCCCCCATGCGCACCACGCGCACCTGCTCGTCGTATTTCTCGCCGAACATCGCTTCGGCGCCGTCCGCCTTGGCCTGCTCCAAGCAGATGGTGGCGACCGCCGTCGGCGTGTTGGCGCGGATGTTGCGGTTGACCAGCTGCTCGATCGCGGCCAGTTGTTCGCCGTCGAGCGCGGCGGGGTGGGAGAAATCGAAACGCAGGCGCTGCGGCTCCACCAGCGAACCCTTCTGCTGCACATGCGCGCCGAGCACCGCCTTCAACGCCGCGTGCAGCAGGTGGGTGGCCGAATGGTTGTTGGCGCAATTCCGGCGGAAATCGGCGGTTACGCGCGCCTCGGCGCGGTCGCCGACGCCGATCCGCCCGCAAGTTACCGTGCCGATGTGCCCGACCACCTTGGCGGCGAGATATTGGGTGTCTTCCACGGCGAACACCGCCTCGCCAACGCGAATTTCGCCGCGGTCGCCGACCTGCCCGCCGCTCTGGGCGTAAAACGGGGTACTTTCCAGCACGACTATGCCGCGCTGCCCCTCGGCCAATTCGTCCACCCGTTGGCGCTCCTCGAGCAACGCCAGCACCTTCGACTCCGCTTGCAGTGTCTCATAGCCGAGGAATCGGGTGGCGTCGATGCCGTCCAGCGGCAACGCCTCGCCGACTACGAATTGGCTGGCGGCGCGGGCGCGGGCACGCTGCGCCGCCATGGCCTGATCGAAGGTCTCGTGATCGACGGAAAGGCCGTGTTCGCGCGCCACATCCGCGGTCAAGTCCAGAGGGAAGCCGAAGGTGTCGTACAGGCGGAAAGCGACCTCTCCGGGAATCACCGTGCCGACCAGCCCGGCGATCTCCCGGTCGAGGATTTTCAAGCCCTGCTCCAGAGTCTCGGCAAACTTCTCGTTCTCCCGCCGCAGCACCCGTTGCACCTGCTCGCCATGCGCCGCGAGTTCGGGGCAAGTTTCGCCCATTTCTTCGATCAACGGGGGCACCAGCTCGTGCAGGAACGGTTCGCGGCAGCCCAACCGATAGCCGTGGCGCACCGCGCGGCGGATGATGCGGCGCAATACATAGCCGCGCCCCTCGTTGGACGGGGTTACGCCGTCCACCAGCAAGAACGCGGTGGAGCGAATGTGATCCGCGATCACGCGCAGGGACTGGCTACCCTGTGCCTCGTCATCAACCCCCAATAAATCGGCGGCGGCGCGGATGAGATTGCGGAACAGGTCGATTTCATAGTTGCCGTGCACGCCCTGCAAGATGGCGGCGATGCGCTCCAAGCCCATGCCGGTATCCACGGACGGGCGCGGCAGGGGCGCGAGTGCGCGGTCGTTGCCGCCACCGCCGCTCCGGTCGAATTGCATGAACACCAGATTCCACACCTCGACGAAGCGGTCGCCGTGGGCATCCTTCGACCCCGGCGGGCCGCCCGCCACTTGGGGGCCGTGGTCGTAGAATATTTCCGAGCAGGGGCCGCACGGGCCGCTGTCTCCCATGCTCCAGAAATTGTCGCTCGCGCCGATGCGGCGGAATCGCTTCTTCGGGATGCCGATTTCGTTCAGCCAAATTTGCGCCGCCTCGTCGTCGTCCTCGTACACAGTCGCCCACAGGCGCTGTGCCGGTAGTCCGAATTCCTCGGTCAACAGTGCCCAAGCGTAGGCGATGGCCTCGGCCTTGAAATAGTCGCCGAAGCTGAAATTGCCCAGCATCTCGAAAAAAGTGTGGTGGCGGGCGGTGTAGCCGACGTTTTCCAAATCGTTGTGCTTGCCGCCGGCGCGCACGCAGCGTTGCGCCGTGGTCGCTCGCGGGTGTTCTCGGTGTTGGCGGCCGAGGAATACATCCTTGAACTGCACCATGCCGGAATTGGTGAACAACAAGGTCGGATCGTTGCCCGGCACCAACGGCGCGCTGGGCACGACTTCGTGCCCGCGCTCGGCGAAGTAGCCGAGAAATCGCTTTCTGATTTCGCTGGTTTTCATGTATTGGTTGGGGTGGCTGGTCGCTCAGTCGCTCAGTCGCTCAGCCGGAATACGGTTCGATGTGATCGGTGGAAAAGCCGCGTTGTTGTAGGAATCTCGCCTGTTTCGCCCATTCCCGATAACTGCTCGGCGCCGGATCGCCGAATTTCCTGCGGCGCACCTCGACGGCGAGATCGCACCACTTGTCTGCGTAGTCCGCCATCATCCGCTCCACCAGCGATTCGGCGATGTGGTGGCGCGCCAGTTCGTGGCGGAGTTTGAGCGGGCCGCGGCCGTTCTGATAGTGCTGGCGGCAACGCTGCTCGGTGTATCGAGCATCCGACTGCGCGCCCTGTCGCGCCAAATCGGCCAGCAGATCATCGACCATCCCGGCCACCTCATCGGAGTCGGAATCGGAGTCGGTGCCGAGGCGCGTGCCCTGCAGTTTGCGCCGCAACTCCCAAGCGCTGTGCTCGCGGCGCGCCAGCAGGCGGTACGCCTTGTCGCGCAGAGTCAGGCGAACGAGTTCACTCTCCGCTTGGGAATTCTCCGACAACGCCGCCAGCGCCGACAATGTTCCGACTTAGGCTTTGCCGGCGGCCGCAGTGGCCTTGCCGGCGGCCGCAGTGGCTTTGCCGGTAGCCGTAGCGGCCTTGCCGGTAGCCGCGGCGGCCTTGCCGGTAGCCGTGGCGGGCTGAGTGGTATCGGCGGTATCGCCGCCCGAGGCAGCCTCCGCCTCGCCCGCCTCGCCCTCATCGAGCAAGCCCTTCTGCGCGCGTACTTTCGCTTCGATGGCGGCGGCGATGCTGTCGTTCTCCTTGAGAAACGCCCGCACATTGTCGCGCCCCTGCCCGATTCGGTCGGCGCCGTAGCTGTACCAAGCGCCGGATTTTTCCACGATGCCGAGTTCAACTCCGAGATCGATCAGCTCCCCCTCCTTGGAGATGCCCTCGTTGTAGAGGATGTCGAATTCGGCCTTGCGAAACGGCGGCGCCACCTTGTTCTTGACCACCTTGACGCGAGTCTGGTTGCCGAGGGTTTCATCGCCCTTCTTGATCGCGCCGATGCGGCGAATATCCATGCGCACCGAGGAGTAGAATTTGAGGGCGTTGCCGCCGGTGGTGGTCTCCGGGTTGCCGAACATCACGCCGATCTTCATGCGGATCTGGTTGATGAAGAGCACCATGGTATTGGCGCGCTTGATGTTGGCGGTCAGCTTGCGCAGGGCTTGAGACATGAGCCGCGCCTGCAATCCTACATGGTGATCGCCCATATCGCCCTCGATTTCCGCTTTGGGCGTGAGCGCGGCGACCGAGTCCACCACCACCACATCCACCGCCGCCGAGCGCACCAGCATATCGGTGATCTCCAGCGCCTGTTCGCCGGTATCCGGCTGGGAGACGAGCAGTTCGTCTATGTTGACGCCGAGTCGGGAAGCGTAGGCCGGATCGAGGGCGTGCTCGGCGTCGATGAAGGCGGCGGTGCTACCCAGTTTTTGCGCCTCGGCGATGACCGACAGCGCCAAGGTGGTCTTGCCGGAGGATTCCGGCCCGTACACCTCGATCACCCGACCGCGCGGCAGGCCGCCGACGCCGAGGGCGATATCCAGCCCCAGCGAGCCGGTGGAGTAGCACGGTATATCCCGCGACATCTGGGTATCGCCCAGCCGCATCACGGAGCCCTTGCCGAATTGCCGGTCGATTTGTCCGAGCGCCGCGTTGAGTGCCTTTTGTCTGTTTTCGTCCATTGGAGTATTTCCTGAGTTGGTTTAAGGTGAATGAGACGGCCGTCCGCCGTTACGGGGCGGGATTTTATCGGGAATTACACACTTAATTCCACCCAAGATAAACAGGGTAAAATAAAACGATGATCAGAACCTACGAATACCGAGCGCTGCCGCAAAGGGGTCAGGAAAAGCGCCTGCTTGTCTTGCTCGGCATGACGCGCGGGTTGTACAACGCGGCGTTGCAGGAGCGAATTGATTGCTACAAGCGGACGGGGAAAGGGGTTTCGTACTACGACCAATGCAAAAGTTTGACCGAGATACGCTCATTCGACGAAGGGTGGCGTGAGCAGTCCGTACAGATAGGGCGGGGTGCGCTGACGCGACTGGACAAGGCGTTCAAGGCGTTTTTCAAGGGATTCAAGGAAGGCTGCGGTTTCCCGCGATTCAAGGGGAGAAATCGCTGGCGGAGCATTGATCTGGCGGAACGCTATCGATTAGTTGCCGGAAACGGAAATTGGCGATTTCTCTCGTTCAAGGGGATAAATGGCCGCCTGCGCGTCTACTTCCACCGCCCACTTCCTGCCGAAGCAAAGCAGAAATATGCTCGGCTGGTGCGGGACGCGAAGGGTTGGAAATTGCAGTTGGTGCTGGAATTGCCGGATGTTGCCCGCGTTCCGGTATCCGACACGATGGGAATCGATGTGGGGTTGGCGCACTTCCTGACAACGGACACTGGCGAACAAATACCGAATCCGAGATGTTTGCAGCGGGAATTGAAACGGCTTCGCGTAGAGCAAAGGTCGCTTGCGAGAAAGCATCGCGGCAGCGGGAACAGGGAACGACAACGGAAAGTAGTAGAACGACTGCACTTGCGGGTGCGGAATCAGCGAGCAAACTTCCACTGGCAGGCAGCGAAAAAATTGGTGGAGCAGGGCAAGACGCTGATTGTCGAGGACTTGAATGTGAAAGGCTTGGCGCGTGGGATGTTGTCGCGGCAGGTTTCGGATGTGGGGTGGGCGGCTTTTGTCGAACGGCTGACTTGCAAGGCTGAAAGCGCTGGCTTGGCAGTGATGAAAGTTGACCCGAAACAGACAACGCAGATGTGTTCCGGCTGTGGTGCGATTGTGAAAAAGTCGCTTGCGGTTCGCGTTCATTCCTGCCCGCAATGCGGGTTGGTGATGGATAGGGATAGGAACGCCGCTGTGAATATCAAGAAAAGGGGCGGGAATACTCCGTTGGGCGCTAAGCTGGGGGTTGCTCCGGTTTGCCCGCAAGTGCTTGTGGATTCAAGTATATAATTCCCATTTTATCAGTTAATGGAGCCGCGCCGAACCCGCTTACAGCAGAGAGGGCCGCATGAGGGCGCGTAGGATGGCCGTGCAGCCGTCTCCGCTGCCGCCACTGCCGCCGCCGGCCAGATCGATCACCGCGAGGGCGCAGGTGGGCATGAGTTTGCCGTCGGCGAAGGGTGCAGCGGACGGGCAATACGCCAGCAGCGCCGTCTCCATCCCCGGATTGTGGCCGACCACCAGCACCTTGTCGAATCGACCGAGTTGATCCTCGGCAATCGCGCGGATTTCGCCGCCGGCGGCGTGATACAGCCGCTGGTCGTACACCACCCGATCGCTCGCCTCCGGCGCGAACGCGGCGCATGCCAGTTCGATGGTTTCCGTGGTGCGCGCCGACGGCGAGGCGACCACCACATCCGGCAAGTAGCCGTGCTCCGCCAGCCACTGCCCCATCCTCGGCGCATCCCGCCGCCCGCGCGCGCTCAAGGGGCGCTCGAAGTCGGTGCGGGCGCCGCTGCTCCAGTCGGATTTCGCGTGACGCAAGAGGAGTAGTTGTTTGTTCGCCATGATGGATTCGGGGGGGTTAGAATACGCCGCTCATTCTATCCCCCCCGGCGCGAAAATTCATGGGCAGCAAGAGTAAGCACGGTAAACACGGCAAACGCGACAAGCGCGGCAAGCGAAAAACTCTGGCCGACCGCGCCGACCGCCATCGGTTGTATCAGCTGGCGGTGCAGTGCGTCGAATCGGAAATCGACATGGTCGATGACACCTACCGCACCCTGCGCGGGCGGCATGCGAGCCGATTGCGGGAGGACTTTTGCGGCACCGGCAACACCAGCTGCGAATGGGTGCGGCGGCGGCGCACCAATAGCGCTGTCGGCTTCGATCTGGATCCGCAGGTGCTCGCCTGGGGCCGGCGGGAAAACATCGCGAAGATGAGCGAGAACCGTCAAGAGCGGGTGCAACTGCTGGAGCGGGATGTGCTGCAGGTCGATCCGACCGAGTCGGCGGCGGACATCATTCTGGCGATGAATTTCAGCTACCTGATATTCAAGACGCGGGATCGCCTGCGCGCCTATTTCAGCGCCGCCCGCGCCGGCTTGGCGGAAGACGGCCTACTCATGCTGGACGGCTACGGCGGCCACGATTCCTGGCGCACCATTCAGGAGAAGACCAAGTGCGACGGCTTCACCTATCTGTGGGATCAGCGCAAGTTCAACCCCATCACCTTCGAGGTGCTGTGCCACATGCACTTCAAGTTCCCCGACGGCTCGAAAATGAAGCGGGCGTTCACCTACGACTGGCGCATGTGGACCATCCCCGAAATTCGCGAGGTGCTGGCGGAGGCCGGATTCAGCCGCTCCACTGTGTATTGGGAGGGCACCGACGAAGAAACCGGCGAGGGCAACGACATCTACTCACCCACCGAGGAAGGCGAGGACGATCCGAGTTGGATCGTGTATGTTGTCGCCGAGAAATGACGGCGGGCTTCCCCGCCCGTGCGCTCAGCCGCCCGCGCGCCCAACCGCCCCTACCCCATCACGCCCGCAACCGCTCGTTCTTCGCATCCCACACCGGATCTTCGGTAACCGTGGCGGCGCGCCGTTCGCCCAGCAGGGTAACCGCCAGATCGCTCCCGGGGGCGGAAAACGCGGTTTCCACATAGCCGAATCCGAGGCTCTTGCCGGTGATGTGCCCGTAGCCGCCGGAGGTGGTTACGCCGATGGGGCGATCCTGCCCCGGAGCGTATAGCGGCTCGCCGCCGGCGACATCGCTATCGCCGGATTCCACCACGAAATACACCAGTCTCTGCGTGCCGCCGCTTTTGCGCACCGCCAGCGTGGCCTGCTTGCCGACGAAATCGTCCTTGCCATCGGCGAAGAAACGCTCGATGCCCGCCTCCACCGGCGTGATTTCGTTGGTGAGTTCCGCGCCCCAGCCCTTGTAGCCCTTCTCCATGCGCAGCGAATTCACCGCGTAGGCGCCGAAGTTGGCGATGCCGTGGGGCGCGCCGGCGGCCCACACCGCCTCGTACAGTTCCAGCATGCGCTCCATCGGGCAGTGCAGTTCCCAACCCAATTCGCCCACATAGTTGACGCGCAGCGCCCGCAACGGCACGCCGGCCACGGTGATCTCCTGCGCGCGCAGCCAGCGGAACGATTGATTGCTCAGGTCGGCATCGGTCAGCCCCGCCAGCGTATCGCGGGATTTCGGCCCGACCACGACCAACACGCCGTAGGCATCGGTGATGTTGCTGATGGAGACATCCTCGCCGTCTCGCACGCCCTGAGTCAGGGCATCGAGGTCGCGATCCTCCACGCCGGCGCCGGAGAGAACATAGTAGTGGCCGTCCTTCAGGCAGGTAACGGTGGATTCACCGATGATGCGCCCCTGATGAGACAGGTAATGAGCCAGCACGATGCCTCCCGGGGCCGGCATTCGATTGGCGCTGATGCGGTTCAGGAAGGTAGCCGCGTCTTTGCCGGTAACATCGTATTTGGCGAAGCTGGACAAGTCCAGCACGCCGACTCGCTCGCGCACGGCGCGGCATTCCGCCGCCACAACCTCCATGGTGTTGTTGTGGCGGAAGCCGACTTCCTCCTCCCGCCCGTCGAGGGAAAACCACTTGGGCCGCTCCCAGCCGTTGACCTCGGTGTACACCGCGCCCTGCTCGGCGAGGCGGTCGTACAGCGGCGTGATGCGCGTCTTGCGAGACGCCGGGCGCTCCTCCCCCGGCAGATGCAGTGCGTACATGTGCTCGTAGTCCTGATGGGACTTGGCCGTGGTGTAGTCGCCGGGCGCATAACTGCCGAATCTTCGCGGGTCGACTCCCGCCATGTTGATCTCGGCGTCGCCGTGCACCATCCATTGCGCCAGATACTTCCCGGAACCGGCACCGGCGGCGATGCCGATGGAGGCGCCGTTGCAGTGCCAGTAATTGTGCAAGCCGGCTGCCGGGCCGAGCAGGGGGTTGGCGTCCGGAGTGTGGGGTATGGCGCCGCACACGACTCGCTTGATTCCCAGCTCGGCCCACATCGGCATGCGCTCCATGACGCGCTCGATATAGGGCGCCAGATTGTCGAAATCGGCGTCGAACAATTCGTTCTCGGAATCCCATTCCGGCCAGCCGCCGCGATGCCGCCAGCATTCCTCGGAATTGGCGGTCTCGTAGATGCCGATCAGCCCGGACTTCTGCTCCTGACGGAAATACGAGGACGAATACGGATCGCGCATAACCGGCATTTCGTCCTCGCGCGCGGCGAATTCCGGCACCGTTTCGGTAACGATGTAGGTGTGCTTCATGTTGGTGATGGGGATGTCCGTGCCCACCATCTGGCTCACCTGCCGGGCGTAGCAACCGGCGGCGTTCACCACCATCTCGCACACCACATTGCCGCGCTCGGTCAGCACCTCCCATTCTCCCGAGGGGCGCCGTTTGATGTCGGTAACGCGGGTATTGGTAACCACTTTAGCGCCCTTCTGCTTGGCGCCGCGCACCATGGCGTTGCTCACGCCGGCCGGATCCACGTGGCCGTCTCCGATGGTCCAGGCGGCGGCCAACACGCCATCGGTGTTGACCCACGGGTTGATCTGGCGAATTTTCGCGCGGTCGATGATTTCGCAGTCGAAGCCGATCAACTTGCCCACCGCGGCGACCCGGTGAAACCACTCGACCTCCGCCGGTTTGAGGGCAAAACGCAGGCCGCCACAGCCGTGCCAACTGACATATTGGCCGGTGATTTCCTCCAGTTTGGGGTAGAGGCGGATGCCGTGGTCGTGAATTTTCGCCATGTTGTAATCGGCGATGAAACTCGGGCATTGGCCGGCGGCGTGCCAAGTGGAGCCGGAAGTGAGCTCCCCCTTCTCCACCATCAGGCAATCGCGCCAGCCTTCCTCGGCAAGGTGATACAGCAGCCCGGCGCCCATCACGCCGCCGCCGACAATGACCACTCTGGCGTGGTCGGGTAGGGTTTTTTCAGTCATCGGTAGTTGTCTCTTGGGGGTTGGGTGGATCGGGTTGGGACGGGGGGGTTCCTCGGCGGGTTATACCCTGCTTTGGGGTTTGGGGCAAGTGGGTGCGGGCGAAATTCTATGCACGGGAAGTCCATTTGGCGCGTAATGCCTGTAGATGGAACCATAGTTTGCGGTTTATGCTCAGGTAGCGAAGAAGTCGTGATTTGCGATAGGCATGATAAATTGCCTTGTAGTCGTTTGTGCGGGCGTGGGTGTTTCGGAGTTGCTTGTACAAGAACCTGACGGAATGTTTTCGCAATTCTTTTGTGTGATATTTTGGATCATCTTCCGTCATTTTGAGAATCTTTTCCATGCCAGAATCAAGAAGTATGAAATTTTCCACATCGTTGACGCGATAATAATCATCGAAGACATCTGAAAAATCAACGCCAAAATTATTTTTGATGAAATTGGTGAATAACTTTTTCGTACATATCGAATTCATTTTTATATTCTTGCTTGTATTATTCTCGTGCAGTCTGTACAAGAGAAGTTGATCTTTCAGCTCGATTACATCAGTTACTAAACTGATCCGCAAAAATAAATCAACATCAAACGAATAAGTCAGATTTTCGTCATATCTTATGCCTAGATCAACAAATATACTTTTCCTGAACATGACTACCGAATGAGCGACCATGGTGCCGGTAAACAGCTTTCTTCTTATTCTTTCGGGACTACGACTTTCCACTATGGATTTATGGACTTTGCATGCATTCGCTGGCGGCGTATTTCCTCGAAACAGTTTCAGTCTCGAACTTACCACGCCAACTTGCGGATTTCTTCGCATATAACACAACTGCCTTTCCAATCGCTGTGGATGAGAAATATCATCGTGCTCGGCAATGGCTATGAATTCGCCACGGGATAGATCGATCAATTTGTTATAACTCGCACAAATCCCGAGATTTTTATCATTGCTGTAATACCTGATTTTTTCCGATTTATATGAGAAAACGATCTTCTCGGTGTCATCCGTCGATCCATCGTTCACGATAATCAGTTCAAAATCAGTGAAAGTTTGTCTCAAGATACTGTTAATTGCCTCCTCAATATATTTTTCACCATTGAAGGTAGGCATAACTACACTGATTGTAGGAAATGCTTTCTCCGATTTCTCTTCGGTGGTCATGTTCGTGTGAGGTTTCATCACAAAAATCAACTCAACTTATCCAACACATCGCGCTTGAATTCAATACCATTCAAATCCTCTGCTAACCGGATCAAACGCATTGTTTTCAAGTTGGGGTGCTGTCCCTGCAATTTGTATTTCAATTTCTGCACCACTTTATGGCGATACAATTCGTAGCGCAATCTGTTTCTGAATAGAAGCTGCCTTACCAATCGTTTATGATGACGGCGGGAGCAAAATTCGGCAAAGGAAACAATCCGAACCTGCTCCCCGGGGAACACGCCATATCCTTTTTTCAAGTGCTTCAAATGGAAACACATTATGCCCATGTATTGCCATTCCATTTCTTTTGGCGTCGGCCTCACGAATTTTTCCGTGGTTGTGCCTTGTCGAAAGACGATTCGTTGCGTTACCGGATGATACATGTGATCCCCCTGACCGACAAATGGATATTTTTCGCGTCCACCGACCATGATGGAACCTGACTTTCGTATCAGGTTGATGCCCGAAAAGGTGTAGATTTTCTGCTTTCCGGCGGATATGTCCCGGCGAATCGTATGGATCAAGGGGGTGAGATTCTGTGGAATAGCGAGGTGGTCGCCATCCAGTTTCGCCGCCACGCTGAAGGTGGTCTTGGACAGAGCATAATTGTAATAATTTGCCATGCTATGTACCGACTCCGTGGGCGCTCGTCTATGCGCCTCGCTTCCGAGAGGGTGCACTTCCGGTAGATAGTGATACACCTTGATCTTTTCGGGATGCTGTTCCTGCAGTTCGAGGAGAATTTCTTCGGTGTTGTCGGTACAACCGTTATAGACCGCAATGATCTCATCGTAGAATTCAAGATGCGAGCGAATCGCCAAACCGACGAATTCCCCCTCGTTCTTGATTCGCATATACGCGCTGATACCCGGCTTGCGGGGAGTCGCAAGCGAGGCGGGATCGAACTTGAATTCGTCATGATTGATCATGTCGTTCCATTGCCTATATTGTCAATTACCGATCTACCTTCGCAGGGCAAGCGCTCGCCGATTGGGGCTCGCTTATGCAGTGATCATGCGCATTGCGGATGAAACTTCCGATGTCCACCGCCTGAAAACCGTACACATGCAAATCGAATGCAAGAACGGTAGCAGTCGGTCCACATGCCATTACAAACAAGGTATCCGGGTGCCTACCTTTTGCTTGTTGCAGGATGGAAGCGTATTCAGAAAATGCCTGTTCGCTTGGCGCGGATATGAAATCTTGAGATTTTGCGTTGGCGAACAAATTGCAAGCCGTAGCCATTTGAAAGGTTTCCGCATTGGTGATCGACACGACATCGCGGTTTTGCCAAATTCGCTTCATCTCGTCAATGTATTCGAGACGTTCGAAATAACCGATACAAGCATTCAACCGAGGGGGGTTACTATCCAGATTGGCAACGACTCGGTAGTTGTGAATCAGTTGAGACCACCATCCCGACTCCATGGAATCCGGCAATGGGCGGATGGCGGCGTGAAAATTGGGTATATTGCAGTGCAGAATTTCGCGCAGTCGTCTAGCCAATCCATTTGCATTTCGTTGAAAGCGCAATGACTTGTTACGGCACAGTTTGTATTCACCGTCTCCGTATCTTGCAATACTGGCCTTGTTTCTAACGATGATGTCGATAGTTTCGCGTTGACTCAATACCGGCGGGTGTCGTTTGACAATATCGGCATAGACAAAATCTCCCAAGTAACGATGCACGATAGGGAAATTGCGGACTTGATCCCGCACAAAAACAGCAATCAGATTTAGGTAGTACATCTCTATTCTTGGATCGAACCAAACACCGGAAATTTCTTTATAGCCGCTTGGGTGGATGGGTTAGGTGATAGAGTTTGCGGCGAAAATTACGATATTTTCGCATAAGACTTCGTTGGCGTTTCTCGGCTTTGGTCAACGACCCACGATCATGGTGGAGTAGCGTTTGTTCGCCGGATTGATATGCCGGTGGCGGAATGACTTCATACCACATCAAATTACTTTCCCAATATCTACGCATCATGGTGTCAAGCGTCCCATTAATTTCAAAGCACTGTTTGTGCAACTTTCTCGCTCCACTCAAGGTGATTGCATATGCAATAGACCCCCAACTCGGACGTTTGAAGCGGGCAAGCTGATAACCGTGCGGAAAATCGCACAGTATTTTTTCCAATTTTCTTGTCCCATATTGCGATAACAATACGAAATCCCACAACCATTCCACTTTTGGCAACATCTCGACTATCTCAAAGAATTCATCATGCCAACAGACATCATCTTCCAGTATCAGCGCATGGGGTGTTTGCTCGGAAATCATGCGTTCCCACAGACTATAGTGGCTGAGAAAGCACCCGATTTCAGCCTGATTCAATCGCTCTTGGTGTCTTTTGTATGATAAATCTTGACGCAGGCGGTGTTCATATAAGGTCGGATCAATTGTCTTTCCATCGACGGCATCAACAAGTTCATATTCAACACCGGCATCATCGAGTCGTTTACAGATATTCCGCCGACGATCGTGTGCGCGAGCAAGTGAAATAACATAGATGGGAAAGTTTTTCTTCATTTTAGTTTCTCGACTGTGCAAATTTCAGGCAAAGTATTTTGACTGCGTTTGCAAAATTGAAACCCATCAATTTTCGCAGTTGCCCATATTGATCCAATGCTTCTTGTCGGCGGCGATTGCGTTGATAAGTGTTTGCCAGTCGCCGATGGTAATGGATTTTTTGATCCTTTGGCAAATGGCAGTAATACGATTCAATGCCTTTGCTCCGCACTCGCACAAGCGCCTCGTCCGACACCCTACCCAACGCCATTTCACGCGCGAGGAGACGGTACAACATCATTTGGGGGGTGGATTTCCAAGTTGTCCTGCGCGAATGTCGCCGCAACACATACAACGGTTCAGGCAGATTGGCGGTGGCGTATTTTGCGGCAATTCGCAAATACAATTCATAATCTTCGGCAAAACGGAACAGATCGTTATAGCCGCCGACCGCTTCCAATGCGGTTTTGCGAATCATCACCGAGCCATGCACGAAGCAGTTTCTTTTCAACAAGTCTTCGAAGGTAGGTTTCTGTAGCCGTAGCTTGTGCGCCCGCACCGCCCCATTGGGTAGCAGCGTTTTTCGGGCACTGCCGAGTAAAGCGACTTCAGGGTGTGTCTCCAAGTACACCACCTGTTTTCCCAACCGCGTGGGCAGGCTGAGGTCATCGGCATCCTGCACGGCGATATAGTCGCCGCGAGCTTTGGCGATACCGATGTTGCGAGTTTTGACGATCCCCAGATTTTCGGGATTGGAGATGACTCGAACTCGATCATCATCGAAGGATCGCAGAATTCCAAGCGTGCTGTCAGTCGAGCCGTCGTCGATAACGATCAACTCGAAGTCTGTAAAAGTTTGCGCGAGGATGCTCTCGATCGCTTCTCCCACAAATTTTTCCGCATTGAAAGCGGGCAAAACGACACTGACGGTCGGCGCGCTTTCACCATTCACGGGGTGCTTCTCCTATTTCGGCGCTTCATCCACGCTTTCAAAACATTCTTCCGCACGCGAAGTACGCGCCCCCAAAACCACCTGGGCATGCACATCATCATCCGTTCACCAAGGCTCAGCGGACGACGAAACTTGCTACCCCCCGCCCACATCAACGACACCATCCATAACCGGACCGGATACACGCCCATCCCCCGCGCCACCATTTTCTTTCTCGAAAACGAATAGGTTTTCACTCTCCCCAAATCATCCCGCAACATGTAATTATCGAACCCACAGTCGCGCATCTCCTGCAAAATTTTCGCTTCTTCCGCTTGAAGGGATGGGACTTTTCGAATATCGAAGTCGATATACACATTCTCCAACAAACGGAAATTCCCACTTCGCACAAGGTCGCGCAAAATCAACAATTCTCCGCCTTCGCAGTTGAGTTTCATCAACGCAAAGTCATCCTCGCCGATATGCCGCTCGACAAAATCACTGACGCTGACAAAATGGCAGAGTTCATGCTCGCGATTGTCGATATCCACTTTGTCGGCAAACAGACTCGCGCCGATGCTCGAGGTTGTTCCGCCGAAGAGATCGCGCTCGCCGTCGAAGTCCGCTAAGCCGTAATTGTGCAACGCCAACTTGCCGCCGAGGTGGTGCGCGAATTTTTCCTTCAGCAGCTGATAACACGCTCGCTGGGGCTCGAAACAATGAATCACATCGAAGTAATACATCGGCTTCAGCACCTCACGAAGGGTTTCGCCTCGGTGCCCGCCGACATCGAGAAAAATTTTCATTATCCGCCGCCGCCGTGGCACGGCTTCATCTGCTCCCGCGGCAGATGAATATCGAATTCCTCGCGAATTCGCGCATCCAGTTCATCGTCTATGTGGTTGGGGAAATGGCTGGCGAGAATCTGCTGGGTCTTGTCTCGCGCCGGGACATTGACCGGGTTGGCGCCGATTTCCTGCCATTCCGCCGGTGTCAGGCGGTTGCTGACCTCCGGATAGACATAATCCCGCTGCATTCTCGACAGGGTGGAGTCGTGGCCGAGAAAGTGCTCCGGGCCGTTCAGGCAGACATCGGCGACGGTATCGACAGCGAGGGAGGCGGGGTCGGTTTCGACTCCGCGCACGCTGCGGTTGATGGCGCCGAGCATATCGTTGTCGATGACCGCGCCTTCGAAACTGAAGCCCAGTATACTGCCCTGCATTCCGGCGGATTCATATACCAGATTGGTGCCGCTGTGCCCTGCCAGCGTTACGGTATAACCTTTCTCGAAGCCGGATTGGGCGTCCGGAATTTTCGAGTCCGCCATGCCGGCGGCGATGCCGGTGGGCAGGTCGTAGAACCGCCCCATCTGCCCGCAGGCCGCCATGAGAACCGCCTGTTCGCCACTGCCGCCGCTCATGGCACCGGTGCGCAGGTCGGAGACGAACGGCCACGGCGCGAAAATGGCGGGATGGCCCGGTTGAATCAGGTTGACATAGACCAACGCGCCGAGCACTTCCGCGCATTCCTGCGCGACCGCGCCCGCCAGCGAGGCCGGACTGGTGGCGCCGGCCTGGCCCGCCGCCAACAGCAGTATCGGCATACCGCCGCGCACGCACACTTCGAGCACGCGGCAGGCGTCTTCGGCAAAACGCAGCGGCGGCACGACGAAGCAGCAGGAGACGCTGGCAAAGGGCCGTTCGCGCCATTTCTTTTCGCTACCGGCGATGCGGTGCAGCAGTTTCAGCCCCTCGGCGGCGTGTTCCGGCTCGACATAACTGACGCCGCAGTGTTTGCGGGTTCCGCTGACCGAGGCGTAGGTGGTGTTGAGATCCATGGCGCGCGGCTCTTCGATATCCCGCGCCACCATGCAGCGCTGGAAGAAGTGGATGTGTTCGAGGTGGTCGATCAGGCGGGAGGCGTCGTACAAGTCCTGCAGGGTTGATTCGCGGTAGACGCCCACGCCGGGGTATTTTTCATGAGTCTTCCACTCGTCCACCACATGCACGGCGGCGCCGGCGGTGCCGAAATGCACTTTGTTGCCGCTCAGATGCAGGTCGTATTCCGGCGATTGCCCGTGCAGGGTGATGTTGCGCGCGGCCTTTTCCAGCGTCTCTTCGACCAGCGTTCGCGGGAAGTACAACCTGCCGTTGTCGTCCAATTTGCCGCCTGCTTTGGTCACCAATTCGATGCAGGAGGGGATCGCTCGCGAAAACCCGACGTTTTCCAGCAGGTCGAAAACCGCTTGGTTGATTCGCTGAATATCCTCGTCGGTCAGGGGCAAAAAGCGCCCGCCGATCTCGCCAGGATGAACCGGCTTGTTCTCTTCCGTCAGCGGCGCCGCGCGCAATGCTTTGCGGGCTTCTCTGCCGCCGGCCCTACGACTTTGCGTGCGACTGGTCATTTGGCTTCATGGCTGTGTTGTCGGCCCCGACGGGGCGCGGTGGATAAACTCTGCCGAGGGAGACGCGCGAACCCACATCCGCCACGCCGCCCGCCGACGACTGCGCCGGATTATCGGGAAAACGGTTTCGCTTTACAAGGGAAACGGGGCGCAATCTGCGTAATGCGAGAAAAATTGCACCCGACTTGGTAGAATCGGATTTCTGCAGATAGCAGACCTTCTACTCACTTTTCCGGAGGAATACCCATGTCAACCGATAGAAACACCTACAAATACCACTTCAAACTCGGCAACAAAATCGTCTACACCGGCATCACCAATGACATAGACCGGCGCGAATCGGAACACCAAAACAGACCGAGGTGGCGCAAGGGGCACATCAAGCAGGTGGGTTACCGAACCACCTACGTCGCAGCCCTTAAATGGGAGAAGGAACAGGCCAAAAAAGGCAAAACGGTACGCAAGAACTAACCTTTGACCTTCCCCCACGGATGGGAGACCACTCTTTCGGCAACCAGGCCGCCACCCCCTCCGGCAAATCGATCATCCGGCTAGCCGTTTAGCCCGGAGCGCACAAGTGCAGGGGGCAAATGTGTAATTTATGGTGGATGATGTGGTAACCTTGACAAACTTTCTGAAGAAATGAAGGGAAAATCCGAGAATATCGCACGGTTCAAACACGTACACTACTCAAGGATCGAGAAATGAATTCACCGCACAACGAAAGCATAAAAACCATCAACGAGTTTCTGATGTGGACAAAAGAATTGGGGGGTTTAAGATTTCTTTATCGCGGGCTATCTAATTCCAATTGGAAGTTAGAAGCATCAGGTTACCGGAGACTGAAAAGAAAAGGGGAAGAAGAATTCCAGAAATCTATCGTAACACTGTTGGATCGCGCAAGCCGATTGAGGCTTCGGAATCGGCATGGAGAGCGCTACTCTGATCTTGAACTGCTTGCAGAATTGCAACACTACGGCGCGGCGACTTGTCTGATTGATTTTACTACTGACCCATTGATTGCCCTGTGGTTTTCTTGTTACACAGAACCAGATAAAAACGGAAGGGTGTGCGCCATGTCAACGGAACATGGAAATATTTTTGTAGAAATAAATGAGGCATCCAACTATGAAGAATTAAGACAACAATCAATCGAATATTTCTTTGAAAAACGCGAGTGGTGGAAATGGAATCCTGAACATCAAAATGATCGTATACTTGCTCAGAAGTCAGCGTTTATATTTGGGAAAGCTGAAATGGATGAAGAATTCTATAAAACCATAGAAGTAGATAAGAATTCCAAACAAGAAATCATGGAAGAATTGAAAAATAAACATGGAATAACAGAGAAATACCTTTTCAACGACTTTGCTGCTTTCGTTCTTTCTAATGCCCATGACAAACCACTTGATGATTACAGCGCAGGCGATCATTTATATTTGGGTCTTATGTTATTAGAAAATGAAAATTACGACGATGCAAAAAGGCATTTTAGTAATGCTATAGAATCTCACACAGACAATGATAAAGAAAATGAAAAAAACCGAAATCTTTTTTATGCATACATCGGTCGTGGTGATGTGGAGTATGTATTGGGGAATATGCAAAGCGCGATAACAGATTATGATAAAGCAGTTGAAATAATTCCAAAATTTACAATTAAATCGGATCCAAATTTTGCTTGGGTATATATAAGTCGCGGGAATGCGAAATATAAATTAGACGATAATCAAGGTTCTATAGCAGATTATGATAAAGCAATTGGAATAAATCCGAACTATGACGCGGCATATAATAATCGCGGAAATGTAAGATATCAACTGGAAGATCACCAAGGCGCAATAAAAGATTACGACAAAGCAATTGAAATAAACCCGAACTTTTCCGAGGCATTTGATAATCGCGGGAACGTTAAGTACGAACTAAAATATTATAAAGGTGCGATAAAAGATTATGACAAAGCAATTGAAATAAACCAAAACTTTACCGAGTCATATAACAATCGTGGAATTGCAAAGGCTAAATTGAAAGACTATCAAAGCGCTCTAAGTGATTTTGAAAAAGCAATTGAATTAGATCCAAACTGTGCCGATGCGTATAATAATCGCGGGAGTGTGAAATATGAACAAAAAGATTACAAAGGTGCAATAAAAGATTATGAAAAAGCCATTGAAATAAATCCAAACTTCACCGAAGCATATAAAAATCGTGGGCGTACAAAGAAAAAATTGGACGACAACCACGGCGCCGAGGAAGATTTAAACAAGGCACAAAAACTCGAACAACAGCCTACTGATTGATATGTTCAGGCGTCCGGCGGCGCTAGCCAATCGATCCACCAAGCCCTTTTGCGTGCGCCAGAGCAATTACTCACACCAAATGATACGCAAATGCGAAATCTGTGCTGCGGATTTCCTAACTTCCGAACGCCCGTGCAGTTCATCGCGGAAAATCATCCGGAGTCCGGAATGTATTGACATCGTAAAAACGGTTGCCACCGAACGCGCGCCGTTGCTACAATTTGCGCCCGCCCCATTCAGGAGATGAACATGCTGGAAGCCGCCATCGCCGTACTCTGCCTCGCCGCCGGAATCGTTCTCGGCTGGTTTCTCCGCGCAAAATCCGCCGCCGCTACGAATCCGGCGGAAATCGCCCGGCTGGAAGAGGAACTGCGCGCCTCGCGGGAATCCGAAGTCGCCGCTCGCACCCGGCTGGAAGACCTGCAAGGTCAGGCCGAACGGGAGAAAAATCGCTTGGCGGAAATTCGCGCGGAGATGGAAAACGCCTTCAAGGCGCTGGCCGCCGACATCGCCCAGCGCAATTCCAAAACTTTCCTCGCGCAGGCCGGAGAGCAGTTCAAGTCCCTCAAGGAGAGCTCGGAAAAGGACTTGGACGAGAAAAAGAAACTCATCGACAAGAGTCTGTCGGACATGAACGGCAAACTGGAATTCATCCACCAACAATCGACCAAATTGAAATCCAGCATTACCACCCACCAAGACGCCACCGATCGGCTCAGCGAAAATACCACCCGCCTGCGCGAAATTTTGTCGTCTTCCCAAGAACGCGGGCAGTGGGGCGAGCGCATGGTGGAGGACATACTGCAGGTTATCGGGCTCAAGGAAAATTTGAATTACATCCGCCAAGGCCGAATCGAGTCCGGCCAACGCCCGGATTTCACTTTCCTACTGCCCAGAGAGAAGAAGTTGAACATGGATGTGAAATTCCCCCTCGCTCGCTACGAGAATTATCTTTTCGCAGACGGCGAAGAGGCGCAATCTCGGGAAAAGGGGGAATTCCTGAAAGCCGTGCGACAACACATCAACGCGGTTTCCGGGCGCGCCTACATCAACCCCGCCGAGGGAACGCTGGATTATGTAATGCTGTTCATCCCCAACGAGTCCATCTACGGCTTCATAAACCGCGAAGACTCCAAACTAGTGGATTACGCGCTGGAAAATCATGTACTACTGTGCTCACCGCTGACCTTGTACGCGGTACTCTCGCTGATCCACCAAGCCGCCCGCAATTTCGCCATGAACGAACGCGCCTCGGAAGTGATGAATCTGGTCGAACAATTCCGCGCGCAATGGGGCAAATATGTAGATCAAATGGACAAAATGGGCCGCCGAATCGAAGGCTTGGTAACCGACTTCAAAGACCTGACAACCACCCGCACCCGCCAACTGGAAAAACCCCTGAACAAAATCGAGGACATTTCACTTTCCGATTCCCCTACTTCGCGGGAATTGCCGCCGGGATGATCGCAGTGCACCGCATTGCGCCCTCCCCCCGCTGGGTGTATTCTCGCCCTTGTTACCCCGTGCAACCCTCAACTCACTACCCGACGAGGAAGACCATGAAACACTATCCACGCAATCCGGCTTGGCTGCTCGTGCTGGCTGTGATGGTGCTGCCGAGTGCCGTCTGGGCCAAAGATGACCCCATCTACACCGCGCGATTCAGCAGTGCCGCCGCCGGTGGTTATGATGTAACCACCTACTTCACCCAAGACCAACCCAGCAAGGGGGAGAAATCTTGGAAAACAGAATACATGGGCGCCGACTGGTATTTCGCCAGTCAGGAGAATCTCGACAAATTTCTCAGCGACCCGGAAAAGTACGCGCCGCAATACGGCGGCTATTGCGCTTGGGCGGTCGCTCAGGGGAATGTTGCCAGCGGCGATCCGCTGTTGTGGACGTTGCACGAAGGCAAGCTGTACTTGAATTACAACAAGAAGATCAACAAGAGATGGCGTGCCGACAAGGAGCGGTTCATCGTCGAGGCTGACGAAAACTGGCCTGCGGTGCTGGATTAGTCCCACGCCCCGCGCGGGGCGAATCGGGTTCAGTTCAGGGGCCGGCCCGATATGGCGACCCGCTCCTTCACGATGGTGTCGCTCAGCAGGCTGACGCAGGCGTGAATCGCGCGTAGCGCCGGTACTTCGGTTGCGGTCATGTCGGCCAGTTCGATCACCGCGCCCAACATGCCGTCTATTTCCAGCGGCTTGCCCGCCTCCACATCCTGCAGCATGGAGGTCTTGTGCCTGCCGACCTTTTCCGCGCCTTCGATGCGGCGTTCCAGCGTTACGCGAAAACCGATGCCGAGTTTTTCCGCAACCGCCCGCGCCTCGCGCATCATGGTCGCCGCCAGTGCCCGAGACGGGGGGAATCTACAGATGCCCTCCAGCGTGCCGTGGGACAGCGCGCTGATCGGGTTGAAGCACAGGTTGCCCCACAACTTCAGCCAGATTTCCGCGCGGATGTCCGCCAATACCGGCGATTTGAAGCCGGCCTCGACGAACATCCGCGCCACCCGATTGGCGCGCTCGGAATCGGCGCCGTTCAGCTCGCCCACGGGGAAACGGATGCCCTCGATGTGGCGGATCACGCCCGGCGCGGCAACCACCGCGGCCGGATAGGCCACGCAGCCGAGAATCCCATCGGGGTCGATGGCGCGGGCGAGCACGCCGCCGGGGTCTACCGAGGCGATCGTCCGTCCGGCGTAGTCGGATGCGCATTCGGATTGCCCGCCCAGGTTCTGGAAGTACCACCACGGAATGCCGTTCTGCAGGGTGACCAGTACGGTGTCCTCGCCGAACAAGGCGGGCAACTGCCGCACCACGGCGGCGATCTGATGGGATTTCAACGCCAGCAGCACCACATCCTGCGCGCCCAGCTCGGCGAGATGATCGGTAGCGACCACATCCTCGGCGACGATCGTCTCGCCGTCCTGAATCAACTTGAGGCCTCCGGCGCGGATGGCGGCGAGATGGGAACCGCGCGCCAGCAGAGACACCGACTGCCCGGCACGAGCCAAACGCGCCCCGAGGAATCCGCCGATGGCGCCGGCGCCGACCACGCATACCTTCATGTCGGCATCCGACTGCGGCGCGCGAGGCGGGGCAAGGGCGCGGGGCGAGGGCCTAGAACAATCCTTCCACTTCGCCCGCGTCGTTGAGGCGAATGCGGTTGGCCGCGGGCACGCGCGGCAGGCCGGGCATGGTCATGATGTCGCCGCATACCACGACCACAAATCCCGCGCCCGCGGAAAGCCTGACCTCGCGCACCGGCAGGATGTGCCCGCTGGGGGCGCCCTTGCGATTCGGATCCGTGGAGAAACTGTACTGGGTCTTGGCGATGCACACCGGCAGGTTGCCGAAGCCGCCGTCCTGCAATTCCTGAATCTGGTTGCGGGTTTTTTGATCGGCGGTGATGTCGTCGGCGCGATATAGGCGGGTGGCCACGGTCTTGATCTTGTCCCAGATGGGCATGTCGTCCGGATAGGCGGTGCGGAAGTCGGCGGCGGCGGCGGCGCTGCCGCCGTCCGCCATGGCGAGCACTGCCCGCGACAGCTCGAGCGTACCGGCGCCGCCCTGCGCCCAATGGTCGGCCTCGATGGCGGCGACGCCGCAGCTTTCGGTGGCCTCGCGCACTGCCGCCATTTCGGCGGCGGTGTCGGCGCTGAAGCGGTTGATCGCCACCACCACCGGCAGGCCGAAGGATTTGATGTTCTCGATGTGGCGCGTCAAGTTGACGCAGCCCGCCGCGACCGCCCGCGAATTTTCCGTCGCGAGATCGTCTCGAGCCACCCCGCCGTGCATCTTCAACGCCCGCACGGTGGCCACCAGCACCACCGCATCCGGCGACAAACCGGCGCTGCGGCATTTGATGTCGAAGAATTTTTCCGCGCCGAGGTCGGCACCGAAACCGGCTTCGGTAACCACATAGTCCGCCAGTTTCATGGCGGCGCGGGTGGCGATGACCGAGTTGCAGCCGTGGGCGATGTTGGCGAAGGGCCCGCCGTGGATAAATGCCGGGTTGTGCTCGAGCGTTTGCACCAGATTCGGCGCGAGGGCATCCTTGAGCAGCACGGTCATCGGGCCCGATGCCATCACCGCCTCGGCGCGCACCGGCTTGCGCTCACGGGTATAGCCGATGACGATGCGGCCGAGACGATCCTGCAAGTCGCTCCGGTCGCGCGCCAAGCAGAATATCGCCATGATTTCCGAGGCCACGGTGATGTCGAAGCCGTCTTCCCGAGGATAGCCGTTGGCCACGCCGCCGAGGGAAGTGGTGATTTGCCGCAGGGAGCGGTCGTTCATGTCCACCACTCGGCGCCAGGCAACTCGGCGGGTGTCGATGCCGGCCTCATTGCCCCAGTAGATGTGATTATCGATGAGCGCCGACAGCAGACTGTGCGCCGAGGTGATGGCGTGGAAATCGCCGGTGAAATGCAGGTTGATGTCCTCCATGGGGATCACCTGCGCGTAACCGCCGCCGGCGGCGCCGCCCTTCATGCCGAAACAGGGCCCCAGAGAAGGCTCGCGCAAGCACACCATGGCGCGCTTGCCGAGATTATTGAGGCCATCGGTAAGCCCCACGGAAGTGGTGGTCTTGCCCTCGCCGGCGGGGGTCGGGGTGATTGCCGTAACCAGAATCAGCTTGCCGTCGGCGCGCCCCTCGAGGGAGTCGATGTAGTTCAGGTCTACCTTGGCCTTGGTGTGGCCGAAGGGGGAGAGCGCCTCGGCGGGGATATTCAGCTTGGCGGCGATTTCCGTGATCGGCTTGATCGGCGCGTTTTGCGCGATTTCTATATCTGACATTTGAGGTCTTCAACGAGTCTTGGTGAGGGTGAGGGAAAGCCGGCTCGGTACACCCGGCCGACAACGAGACTGGAGATTGGCTGCCCGCAGGCGGGGCGCAATCTTGCCCGAAAAACCCGCAAATGCCAATGGGCGAATGCACGAATGCGGCGAGCCATCGGTTCGAGCGAAGGACGGGAAACGGGAAACAGGAAAAGGCAGCGGAAAACCCGCGCCTATTTCCTCTGAGCCGAGGAGCCGCCGAGACACGGCGGGGACTCGCGCCCGCCGCCGCTGTTGCCGCGGTCGCGCCATTCGTCCGGCGTCATCGTGTGCAGTGCCAGCGCGTGTACGCCCGCCGACAACTCTTGAGACAAAATCTCGTTGACCACGCGGTGGCGGGCGAGCAGCGTCTTGCCGTCGAACTGCGCCGACACCACGGTAACCTTGAAATGCGATTCCGCCCCCGGCGGCACATTGTGCCGATGACTTTCGTTTTCCACGCGCAGGAATTGCGGATTCAGGGCGCCCAGTTTGCGCTCGATAGTGGATTGCGTGGATTGCGTGTTCATTCGGTAATTGTAGGCGATTCGCCCGGCGCGATGCGCACCCCATCGGGCAGATGAAGGGTCGAGGTAGGGAAGGCGACTTCGGCGCCCTGAGCGCGGATGATGTCGCCGATTTTGAGCAGGATGTCCTGCTTGACCTCGTGAAATTTCGCCCAGCCGGTGGTGCGCGTATAGGCATACACGAAGAAGTCCAGAGAGGACGGGGCGAATCGGTTGAAGTTGACGATGGCCAGTTCGGTTTGATCAATCTCCGGATGCGCCAGCAACATGGCGCGCACTCCGGCGACGATCCCCTCCATCTTGTCCGCGTCCTGATAGCGGATGCCGATGGTTTCGTAGATCTGCCGGTGGGTCATGCGCGACGGGTTGACCAGAGCCATGGTGGAGAACACGCCGTTGGGGATGTACACCGGGCTCATGTCGAAGGCGCGGATGCGGGTAAGCCGCCAGCCGATGTCCTCGACGATGCCCTCGATTTCCCGATCCGGAGAGCGCACCCAGTCGCCGACCGCGAAGGGGCGGTCGAGATAGAGCATGAGGCCGCCGAAGAAGTTGGCCAACAGGTCGCGCGCGGCAAAGCCGACGGCAATGCCGCCGATGCCGCCGAAGGCCAGTATGCCGGATATGCTGAAACCCAGCGTCTGCAGGGCGACCAGCCCGGAGGTGATGAGGATGGAGGCGCGCAGCAGTTTGCCGATGGCGTCCACCGTGGCGGCATCGATGCGCGCCCCGTGGCCGTGAACGCGCTTGGTGAGGTTTTCCTGCAGCCGCCGAGTCAGGCGCAGCAGGAACCAGGCGAGGGCGCCGATCACGCCGACTTGACGGATGGGCGCGACCGCGTTGAACAGGGGCGCCTGAGTTTGCGCGTAGATGATGTCGGCGGCGAAGGTGAAGCCGACCACCCACACCATCAACCGAGCCGGCCCCTGTATGGCGGAGACCACGGCGTCGTCCCACGGGTTTGCGGTCGCCTGCAATTTGCGGTGCAGCCGCCGCAGGGCGAGGCGCAACAGGAAACTGCACAACAGGGCGAGGAATACGGCGAAGAACACCTGAGCGATCCAGGCATTTTCACCGATCCAGATCATCAGGCCGTGGTACATGGGGTTGTCTTGCATTATGCGTTCGCTGTTCGCTGTGCGCCGCACTATAGGGCAATCCGGCGAAAATGAAAACCGCCCGCCGCCCTACACCCTACCAACTACCATTGGGCGAATACGGCTTGTGCTGCGGACACGGTCTGCTCGATTTCCTCATCGCCGTGAGCCGCGGAGAGGAAGCCGGTCTCGAACGAAGACGGCGCCAGATGGATGCCGCGTTGCAGCATCCCGTGGAAGAATCGGGCGAATCGGTCGGCATCGCAGGCGGCCACATCGGCGAAGGAATTCACCTCGTTTTTTTCAGTGAAGAACAGGCCGAACATGGAGCCCACCCGATTGGTCGTCAACGGCACGCCAACTCGCTCGGCGGCCTGGCGCAGGCCGCATACCAGCGCCTCGGTTTTCGCCTCGAGGGCGGCGTGGAAGCCGTCCTGACCCACGGCGTTCAATGTGGCCAGCCCGGCCGCCATGGCCAGCGGGTTGCCCGACAAGGTTCCGGCCTGATACACGCCGCCATCCGGCGCCAGCAGGGCCATGATTTCGGCGCAGCCGCCGAACGCGCCCACCGGCATGCCGCCGCCGATGATCTTGCCGAGGACGGTGAGGTCGCCGGTTACCCCATACAAGCCCTGCGCGCCCTGAGGCGCCACGCGGAAACCGCTCATCACCTCATCCATGATCAACAAACTCCCGGCGTCGTCGCACAGCCGGCGCAGGGTTTCGAGGAAGCCCGGTCGCGGCGGAATGCAACTCATGTTGCCCGCCACCGGCTCGACGATGATCGCGGCAATGCGCTCGCCGCAACGGGCGAAGATGGATTCCACCGAGGCCGCGTCGTTGAAACTCGCGGTCAGCGTGTGGCGCGCCAGATCGGTGGGCACGCCGAGGGAGGTGGGCACGCCGAAGGTCAATGCGCCGGAACCCGCCTTGACCAGCAGGCTGTCGGCGTGGCCGTGGTAGCAGCCTTCGAATTTCACGATGCCGTCGCGCCCGGTATAGCCGCGCGCCAGCCGGATCGCGCTCATGGCGGCCTCGGTGCCGGAATTCACCATGCGCACCTGCTCCACCCACGGCAGGCGGGTGCACAGCAGGCGCGCCATATCGGTTTCCAGCGTGGTCGGCGCGCCGAAACTGATGCCGTGGGGGAGAGATTTTTCGACCGCCCGGCGGACGCGCGGGTCGGCGTGGCCGAGGATCATCGGGCCCCAGGAGCCGACATAGTCGATGTAGCGCCTGCCGTCCTCGCCGAATATGTGGGGGCCCTTGGCCGCACGGATGAAAATCGGCGTGCCGCCGACGGATTTGAAGGCGCGCACCGGCGAATTCACGCCGCCGGGGATGACCTGTTTCGCTTGGGCAAAGCGGTCGTCGTCGTTCATCTGGGCAGTCATACCTCGGTCTCCAGCATGAAGGGATGGCGGATGTGCATTCGTTTTTCCGCCAGTTGGGCGAGGGCGCGGGTCGCTTCCTCGGCGAACGGTTGTGCCGGCGCCTCCTCGGTTTCCAGTTCCGGGGCGTTGATGCCGATCAATCTGACTCGTTCGCCGCCGTCGAGAATCACGGTATCGCCGTCGATGACGAAATCGACCGTGGCCGCCGGAACCTGATCAGCGCGGGCGGCGGGGATGCCGAAGCCCGGCGAGACGCACAGGAGGGGAAGGAGGGAAAGGAGTGTGAATAGCGGGAGGACGCCTGACGGCATCCGCTTCGCGCCCAGCGGGAACATCCCCGGAGAATGCGAGGGGGCGGCGGCGGGATCGGGATCGGGATTAATGCCGCCGGTATTTCGCCTTGAATTTGCCCACCCGCCCGGCGGTATCGACAATTTTCTGCTTGCCGGTGTAGAACGGGTGGCAGGCCGAGCATATTTCCACATGGAGGTCTCCACCGAGGGTGGATTTGGTCTCGAAAGTGTTGCCGCAGGCGCACACCACCTTGGTGTCGGCATAGTGCGGATGAATGCCTGATTTCATGGATTTCTTCGGGAGGGCTGGGTGGGCGCGGATGATATGACGAACGACTGCGGTGTGCAAGGGCTGATTGGGCGCTATCGGCACTCAGCGGCGCTCGGCGGCACTCAGCGGCACTCAGCGATCAACGATTCATGGACTTGATGAATTCCCCGTTGGACTTGGTCGCCTTGAGTTTGTCGAGGAGGAATTCCACCGCTTGCAGGTCGTCCATGGGGTGCAGCAGTTTGCGTAACAGCCAGATCTTCTGCAAGTCGGCCGCATCGGTGAGCAATTCCTCCCGGCGGGTGCCGGAGCGGTTGATGTTGATGGCCGGATAGACGCGCTTTTCCGAGATGCGTCGGTCGAGGTGGATTTCCAGATTGCCGGTGCCCTTGAATTCCTCGTAGATGACATCGTCCATCTTCGATCCGGTGTCGATCAGCGCGGTCGCCAGAATGGTCAAACTGCCGCCCTCCTCGATGTTGCGCGCCGCGCCGAAGAAGCGTTTCGGGCGTTGCAGCGCGTTGGCGTCCACGCCGCCGGTCAGCACCTTTCCCGAAGCCGGGGCGACGGTGTTGTAGGCGCGCGCCAAGCGGGTGATGGAGTCGAGCAGAATGACTACGTCCTTCTTGTGCTCGACCAGCCGCTTGGCTTTCTCGATCACCATTTCGGCGACCTGTACATGGCGAGCCGCGGGCTCGTCGAAGGTCGAGGACACCACTTCGCCGCGCACGGTGCGCACCATTTCCGTCACTTCTTCCGGGCGCTCGTCGATGAGCAGCACCATCAGCACTACCTCGGGGTTGATGGCGGTGATGGATCTGGCGATCTGCTGCAACATCACGGTTTTGCCGGTTTTCGGCGCGGACACGATCAAGCCGCGCTGCCCCTTGCCGATGGGCGCCACGAGGTCGATGACTCGCCCGGTCAAGTCCTCGGTGGAGCCGTTTTCCCGTTCCAGTTGGAGGCGTTCATCCGGATGCAGCGGGGTGAGGTTCTCGAACAGAATCTTGCGGCGGGCTTCCTCCGGAGACAGGGAATTGATTTCCTCGACCTTCAGCAGGGCGAAATATCGCTCCGAGTCCTTCGGTGGGCGAATCAGGCCGGAAACCGTGTCGCCGGTGCGCAGGCTGAAACGCCGAATCTGGCTGGACGACATGTAGATATCATCCGGCCCGGCGAGGTAGGAGGACTTCGCCGAGCGCAGGAAGCCGAATCCGTCCTGCAGGATTTCCGCCACCCCTTCTCCCTTGATTTGCTCCCCCTGACGCGCCTGCGCCTTGAGGATGGAGAAGATCTGATCCTGCTTGCGCAGGCGGGTGATGTTGTCGAGGCGCAATTCGCGCGCCGTTTCCACCAGTTCCGTGGGGGATTTGGATTTGAGTTCAGTGAGACTTATGGCCATTATGATGGGTTGTGGTTGCAAACGGTTGGGGTTGGCCTGCGGGAAACGCAGGGGGGAAACAAGGGCGCAATCAGGATGAGAATGCGATCAAGGGGTATTAGGGGTTTGTCTCGGCATGTTACAGCCGGAAACGACTGCGAGGCGAATGATAAACCGCTTCGCCGCGAATGTACACCGGCAACGCACGGCGGCGGGCGAAAATCACCCGATTTTTCCGCTATAATGCGTGGCCGCCGACATTTTGTTCAATGAAGTCCGCCAGTTGGGATTTCGACACCGCGCCGACCTTGGTGGCTTCCACATTGCCATCCTTGAAGAGCATCAGGGTTGGAATGCTGCGAATTCCGTATTTCGGCGGCGTTTCCGGATTTTCATCGATATTGAGTTTGACGATTTTCACTCTCTCGCCATATTCCTCGGCCAGTTCATCCAGAATGGGCGCGATCATCTTGCAGGGGCCGCACCACTCCGCCCAGTAATCGATGAGCACTGCGCCATGTGCATTGAGTACTTCGTCCTCGAAGGATTCATCGGTAATATGCACGATTTTGGAAGACATGGTGGGGCGGTTCCGTTGTCGGGTGGGAATGAGGCGAACTATGCAATGAGTGGAACGGCGAATCAAGTATTTCGATGAAAATAATTCATGCGACCGGCCAAACGCCGAGCGCGCCGCAATCAACCAAGTTATGACGCAAAAACATCTTACCGATCAACGATTTACGGATTTTCCGCTGGTGGAATCCCTGCAACAAGGCTTGCGGGATGCAGATTTTGTCCACTGCACGCCGATTCAGGCGGCCTGCCTGCCGTCCGCGCTCGCCGGCAAGGATGTCGCCGGGCAAGCCCAGACCGGCACCGGCAAGACCGTCGCCTTCCTGCTGGCCTGCTGCCATTATCTGCTGACTCACCCGGCGCAGCCCGAGCGCCGAGCGACCGAGCCGCGAGCGCTGATTCTCGCGCCGACGCGAGAATTGGCCATCCAGATTTACCGGGACGCGGAAATGTTGTCGAGGCACACCGGCCTCGCCCTCGGCTTGGTGTACGGCGGAACCGGCTACGATCAGCAAAAGACCATGCTGGCGGCCGGCGCGGATATTCTGGTCGGCACCCCGGGCCGCCTCATCGATTTCTACAAACAGGGCTTGTACGACCTCAGGCACGCTCAGGTGGCGGTGCTGGACGAGGCCGACCGAATGTTCGATCTGGGCTTCATCAAGGATATTCGCTTCCTGCTCAGGCGCATGCCGTCGGCGAACCACCGCCTCAATCTGCTGTTTTCCGCGACTTTGTCGTTCAAGGTGATGGAGTTGGCCTACGAGCATATGAACAATCCCGAGGAGATCAAGATCGAAAGCGACGCCGTGGTGGTCGAGCAGATTACCGAATACAGTTTCTATCCGGCGGAAGAGGAAAAGTTTCCCCTGCTGGTCAACTTGCTGAAACGCGACAATCACGAGCGCATTCTGGTATTCGTCAACACCCGCCACGGAGTCGAGAAAGTCGCCGCCACCCTCTCCGCCAACGGCATCGGCAACGGCGCCCTGTCCGGCGATGTGCCCCAGCACAAGCGGGAAAAATTGCTCGAATCGTTCAAGAGCGGGAAATACAAGGTATTGGTGGCCACCGATGTGGCCGCGCGCGGGCTGCATATACCGGATGTTACCCATGTCTACAATTTCGACCTACCGCAGGACGCCGACGACTACATTCACCGCATCGGCCGCACCGCCCGCGCCGGCGCCAGCGGCGAGGCGATCAGTTTCGTGTGCGAGCGCTATGCGTATTCCATCATGGATATCGAGGAAGCCATCGGCCACCCGCTGCCGCGCCGGGATATCGAGCCGGCTCTGCTGGCGGCAATTCATCCGGCGTCGGCGCCATCCTCGACGAGGGAGCGAAGGGGACGGGGAATTCACGGGCGCGGGCGCGCACCGATTTCGCCTCCCGCCGACGCCCGGCAGAACGCCGACCAAGCCATTCACGGACACGAGCGCGCACCGATTTCGCCAGCCGCAACCGTCGCCGAGCAAACGCCGCCGTGGGATATCGACAACGAGGATAGCCGTTCACCCGAACCATCCGCTGTCGCTGTGCAACCCGATTTACCGCCGAGCGAACCCCCCGAAAAACCACCGAGAAGGATGCCGCCTGCGCCCGCGGAAAAGGAAAACCACCGTAACCGAGTAGCACCGGCAACAACGCCGGCAACGACACCGGTAGCAACGCCGGCACCGGCGGCGCCCCAGCGGTTCAGTAGACGTTACGGGGAAATTCCGGCAATCGGCTAGCCATAATCGCCATAGCCGCCTAGCGGAAAGGAAACATCAAAAGCGCTTTTTCGCGCCGACTTGAATGGCGGTGGAATCCTCGCCGCCCAGCGTTCCCTCGAGATTCTGGCCGACCACCTCAACCTCGAATTCGGCGCTCGGCCACGGACTCCAGGTGTAACCGAGATTGATGGTGTCCAGCGTGTCGATGCCGGTAACCTCCTCACCGTCTTCTCCGGCTTGGTAGCGGCCCAGCTCGATATGGAAATTCGAGTGCTTGTTCAGGCTGTAACTCAGGCGCGGCAAAATGCTGATGGATTCCAGCGTTTTCGCCTGCCCCGAGGACGACACCGCCACATCGCTGCCGAAACGCTTCAGGATGAGGCTGTCGATGCCGTTGCCCAGCGTAACGCTGAGCGCGGCGAACAGATCGCCGAATCGCCAACCGCCGGCGAGATTCACCCCCCATCCCAACTTGCTGTCATCCACGGCCACGCCGTTGTGCGCGCCCTTCAAGTCCAGCCTCCTGCCGAGAGCCGACACCTTGTATTGCCCCGCTTCGTCGGCCTCCCCACCCTGCCACGACACGATCAAACTGGGCGAACCGTCCGCCAGCGCCTGTAGCGATTCGATGTTGTCGTTGGCCGCCGCCGCGCCGTCGCCGGGCTCTTCGAGGGAAACGGAAAATCCATTGCGGCCATTCCAGGTAATCTGCTCCGTGGTCGAATTCTCGCCGAGCAGCGGGGCGGCGTAGGTGGACGCGCCGCCATTGCCTTCCGTGAGCAGGGGGAAATCCTGAAAGTTGCTCCAATCCTTACCCACGGCGAGGGTGCCGCGCCTGCCCGCCCACACGGCGCGCACCCGCTCGAGTCTCACTCCGGAAGATTGCTGGGGGGGTTGTAGCGGATCAAGGGTGGCGAGCGCGTCGAATTCGGGGACGGGGACGGGAGCAACCACCGACTGGTCGGCGTGTCCCGCGAAGGCGCACAGGAACAACAGGGCAACCCCCATCCGGCAAATCGCCAGAAAACGCCGCCCGAATTTTTCTCGCCCAAGCCCGCTATGGGGAGCATCGTTGAAGCACTGTTGAACCACGGTGACGACCATATCTACTGTCTCAGCTGTCGCGGATTGCACGGATTGCACTCTGGCGGGGAGTATAGCCGCACTGTCCGCGATTCGCCACCGGAAGCGGGAAACCGGGACACCTCAGCGCTGCCGTTGCCGCCAATCCTGCGCCAGACCGGTTTCGGCTTCGCTTGGCGGTAGCATTCCCCGATCCTTGATGAGGTCGGCGGAACGTTCCGCCGCCATGATGGTGGGGGCGTTGAGGTTGCCGTTGGTGATGGTGGGGAAGATGGAGGCGTCCACCACGCGCAAACCGGCGATTCCGCGTAGGCGGGTTTGCGGATCTACCACCGCCATTTCATCGACGCCCATCTTGCAGGTGCAGGCCGGATGGTAGGCGCTTTCCACGGCGCGGCGGATGAAGGCGTCTATTTGCCGTTGGCTGCGAACGGATTCGCCGGGTTGAATTTCCCGCCCGCGATACGGCGCCATGGCCGCTTGGGCGATGATTTCCCGCGTCAGGTGCACGCATTGGCGGAAGCCTTCGCGATCCGCTTCCTCGGTGAGGTAGTTGAAGCGGATCGAGGGGTGGTCGAGGGGTCGCGGCGAGATGATGCGTATTCGGCCGCGGCTGGCGGGTTTGTTGTGGCCCACATGCACTTGAAAGCCGTGACCGGCGAAGGCAACTCTGCCGTCGTAGCGCATGGCGCCGGGGAGGAAGTGGTACTGGATGTCCGGCGCGGCGATGCCGGGGCGGGAGCGGATGAAGGCGCAGGATTCGAAGTGGTTGGTGGCGCCGAGGCCGGATTTGAGGAAGTACCAGCGGGCGCCGATGAGGAATTTGCTGAGCAATCCGAGCTTGCCGTTCAATGTGATCGCCTGCTTGCAGCGGAATTGGAAATAGAATTCGAGGTGATCCTGCAGGTTTTCGCCGACTCCGGGCAGGTCGTGGCGCACCGCGACTCCGGCGTTTTCGAGCACGGCGGCGGGCCCGATTCCGGAGCGCTGCAACAACTGGGGGGAGCCGATGGCGCCGGCGCTGAGAATCACTTCGCGATGGGCGCTCGCCCGCACGGTTTTGCCGCCGATGGCGTATTCGACCCCCACCGCCCGCTCCCCGCGCAGCAGGATTTTGCCGATCAAGGCGCGCGTGCGCACAGTTAGATTGCGCCGCTTCATGGCCGGTTTCAGGTAGGCATTAGCGGTGGAGCAGCGCACTCCGCGGCGCACGGTCATGTGCATGGGGCCGAATCCTTCCTGTCGGTGGCCGTTGTAGTCGTCGGTTTTCAGGTAGCCGGCCTGCGCGCCGGCTTCGATGAATGCGCGATACAGCGGGTTCTGCATCTCGTTGCCGTTGGTAACGCTCAACGGCCCGCCCTGACTGCGGTAGGCATCGCTGCCGTATTTCCAGTCGTCGGCTTTCTTGAAGTACGGTAGGCAATGGCGGTAATCCCAACCGGCGGCGCCGCCGTCCGCCCATTCGTCGAAATCCTGAGCGTGGCCGCGTACATATACCATGCCGTTTATGGAGGACGATCCGCCGAGGACTTTCCCTCGCGGGCAGTGCATTCGGCGATCATCCAACCCCGGCTCGGGCTCGGTGTGAAATTGCCAAGCGAATCGCTTGGTGTTCATCGGAATCGACAGCGCCGTCGGCATTTGGATGAAAATGCTGTTGTCGCGGCCACCGTATTCGAGTAGTAGCACGGTTGTATCCGCGTCCTCGCTCAGGCGGTTGGCGAGGACACAGCCGGCCGAGCCGGCGCCGATGATGATGTAGTCGAAGCCTTCGTCCGCCACGGCTACAGCCAGTCCGTCTCCAGCGGGTCGGTGGTCAGTTGGCGGATGCCGTCGGCGCAGATGAGTACCTGCTCTTCCAGTTTCACCCCTTCGCCGCTCCTCGGCGAGCCGATGTAGGATTCCACGCACAAGGTCATGTTTTCCTCGAGCACGCCGTCGTAGCCCTTATCGGTGAAATCCTGTATGTGCTTGATGGACGGATATTCGTCGGCGAGGCCGACTCCGTGCATGAGGACGCTGTAGCGGTAATCGGCGAATTCATCCGGAATTTTCCATGCCTTTTCGCTGATTTCGCGGAAGGTCATGCCCGCCTTGAGTAGGTGTTTGTTGTATTGGATCTGCTCGTAGGCGAGTGCGTAGATGCGCTTTTGCCGATCGTTCGGCGCGCTCTCGCCGCACACCCAGGAACGCGACATATCGGCGCAATAGCCGTAGGGCCCGATGAGGTCGGTGTCGATGCTGATCAGATCCCCCCGCTGAATGCGGCGCATGGAGGATTCGCGGAACCACGGGAAGGTGCGCGAGCCGGACGACAGTAGCCGAGTTTCGATCCATTCGCCGCCGTGTTCGATGTTGGCGTGGTGGAGGATGGCCCACAGGGCGTTTTCGCTCATACCCGGCGAGGTGGCCGCGCGCATCCGCCGCAGGGCGATTTCGCACACATTGATGGCCGCCTGCATGAGGATCACTTCCTGCGGCGACTTGATGGCGCGCGCCTGCTCCATGACCTCGAGGCCGTCGTGAATGGAAATGCCGTGGCCGCGAAGAGCCGCGCAGCCGAGGTCGGACAGGCGATCGATGGCCAATCTGCTGTTGCCGCCGCCGTATCGGGTGATCAGATCGGCGATGATGTCGCCGAATTCTCCGGCCTTCTCCGCGCTGCGCGAGCCGGCGGCGAAGTAGTAGAAGGATGGGTGCACGCGGTATTCGTCTATGGTGGAAATGCCCTCGACCAGATGCGGATAATGGCCGTAATCGAACAGGATCATGGGGCCGTCGGTGGCGATGAAAACGCAGCGGGTTTCGTAGTGGGCGCACCATATCTGCATGTTGGTGGCGTCGCAGGCATAGCGGCAATTGATCTGATCGAACAACAGGATGCCGGCGTAATCCAGCTGCACGAGTTTTTCCTTGATGCGGGCGAGGCGGTATCTCCTGACCGCGTCGAGGTCCGTGGGCGCCCGGCTGTATTCCATGGCGCCGTGCTGGCGAGCCTGAATGTTGCCCACCGACATGTTCGTGTTCGTGTTCATTTTCATTTTCGTCTCTCCGATTCTCCGATAAGTGGGTGAAAATTACCGCCCCCGCCACACGGGTTTGCGCTTTTCGCTGAAGGCTCGGGTGCCCTCGAGCATATCCTCGCTGGCGTACAGCCGCCGCACCGTGGCAGGTAGTTCTCGGCACACCAGATCGAAAGATTCTTCGGTGGACAGGGTTTCCGTCAGGCGGACGCATTCCTTGATGGCGGCAAACACCAGCGGCGGCCCCTGCGCCAACAGGTCGGCCAACGCCCGCGCCCGCGGCAGCAGGCCGTCCGCCGCAACCACCTCGTTGACCAACCCCCAACGGTGCGCTTCGGCGGCGTCCATCCAGCGACCGGTGAACAACATCTCCATGGCGATGTGCCAGGGGATTCGCTTGGGCAGTTTGATGGTGGCGGCGTCCGCCAGCGTGCCCACATTGATTTCCGGCAGGGCAAAGCTGGCGTGCCTTGATGCGACGATGAGGTCGGCGGAAAGCGCCAGTTCGAGGCCGCCGCCGCAGGCGATGCCGTTGATGGCGGCGATGATCGGTTTGTTCAAGTCGGGCAATTCCTGAATGCCGCCGAAACCGCCCACGCCGAAGTCGGCGTCGGCCGGCTCGCCCGCCGCCGCCGCCTTCAAGTCCCATCCTGCACTGAAAAATTTCTCGCCGCCGCCGGTGATGATGGCCACCCGCAAATTCGGATCATCGCGGAATTCGGCAAACACCTGTCCCATCCTGCGGCTCGTGGGCGCATCGATGGCGTTGGCCTTGGGGCGGTTCAACACCACCTCGAGCACGGCGCCGTCGACGCGCGTCTGTATCGCTTCATCTCCCATGTCCACCTCCTACGGTCAGTAATGCGTCAGCGACTATAGCGCCTTTGTTTTCCGACTTCACCATCAACGGGTTGATTTCGACCTCGATGATGCCGTGCGCGCCGCTCTCCACCAATCTGCCGAGGGCGAGGGCGCAGCGCACCACCGAGTCGATGTCGGCGGCGGGTCGGCCGCGATAGCCGCGTAGCAGCGGCGCGGTTTTAAGGCGGTGGAGGGCGCGCCTGAGCTGAGCTTCGTCGAGCGGCGGCAACAGCATTCGGCGGTCGCCGATCAATTCCACCAGAGTACCGCCGAAACCGATGATGAAATAATGGCCGAATTGCCGATCATGGCCGACTCCGAGGAGCAATTCGGCGACCACGCCCTCGATCATCTTTTCCACCATAAGCCGCTCGGCGCCGGCCAGCATTCGCGCCGCCTGCCGGCGAATGTGCGCGTCGTCCCGCAGATCGAGCGCCACCCCGCCCACTTCGGTTTTGTGGGCGATGTGCTCGGACAGAGATTTGAGCACAACCGGATGGCCCAACTGCTCGGCGGCGGCCACCGCAGATTCCGGAGAATCGACCAGCAGAGACGGCGCCACCGGCAATCCGGCCTGCGCCAGCAGCCGTTTCGCGCGGAATTCATCGAGGATGCGCGGCTCGCCCACCGCTGCCGCCGCCGTGGTTGGCGTCAGGGTCGGCGCCTCGACGGCGCGCGCCCACGCGCAACCGATGGCGGCGGCGGCCTCCACCGCAGCCAATGCCTGCTCGAGGCCCTGTAGCGGGGCGATGCCGTTTTCCGCCAGCAACCGGCTCGCCTCATCCGGCAAATTCTCGCTCAACATGGTCACCAACGCGCCGCGGGCGCCGCTGGCGCGGCACGCCTCGATGAAGGCTCGCACCGCCTGCAGCCAGCGCGCCAGCGCCGTGCGGTCGTCTGCGGGGAGGTCGAGGATGAGCAGGGTCAGGTCGAATTTCGCCGACATCATCGCGCCGAAGGTGTCGCTCATGCGCGCGCGATCTCCCCAGATGAAGGTGTGGTAGTCGAGCGGATTGGACACATGCACATAGTCGTTGAGGGTCGCCTGCACCGCCCGCCGGTGAGACGGCGTGAGCGCGGGGAATTCGAGGGCGCGTCCGCCGGCCAGATCCGCCACCAGCGCGGCCTCGCCGCCGGAGCAGCTCATCGAGGCGATGCGCGCACCGGGCAGCGCGCCGCCGATGGACAGCAGTTTGAGCGTTTCGATGAATTCCTCCGGCGTCGCCACCCGGCCGATTCCCAGCCGCTCGAACAGGGCGTCATACAGCGCGTTCTCCCCCGCCAGCGTGGCGGTGTGGCTCACGGCGATGCGCGCGCCGAGAGCCGAGCGGCCCGATTTCAGCGCCACTATGGGCACGCCCTGACACTTAGCCTGCTGCGCCAGCCGGGCGAATCGGGGCAGGTCGCCGAGCCCCTCGATGTGAATGCCGATGGCGGTGATGCGGTCGCTGGCGAGAGCCGCGGCGATGCCGTCTTCCACGCCCACCACCGCCTGATTGCCGAGGCTGACCAACCACGCCAGCGGCAGCCGCCGCCTCTGCATGCTCAGATTCAAACTGACATTGCCGCTTTGGGAAAAGATCGCCACGCCCCGCTCCACGCGCCGCGCGCCATGATAGTCCGGCCACAGGGCAACGCCGGAGGTCAGGTTGATGAAGCCGTAGCAGTTGGGGCCGATGACGGGCATTGCGGCGGCTGCCTCGATGAGGCGTTGGTGGCGCTCGTTGCCGCCGCCGCCGACCTCCTTGAAACCGGCGGTGTAGCACACCGCGCCACCGGCGCCGACGCGAGACAACATATCGATCGCTGCGATGCTGGACGCCGCCGGGATGGCGATGAAGGCGGCGTCCGGGGGAGCCGGCAATTCGCTCAGGCTGTTGTGGCAGGGTATCCCTTCCATGGTGTCCCGGCGCGGGTTGACCGGCCAGATTTCACCGGTGAATTGCAGTTTGCGACACTGCTGAATCACTTGGCACGCCTCGGCACCGCCGATGACCGCGATGGTGCGCGGGTCGAGGAGGCGCTGGAGGCGCTGGAGGTGGGCGCCGGCGATGGTCGCCGTCATTATCCGCCTCGCCGGGGTTGCCATTTGGCGAGGATGGATCGGGAGATGATCATGCGCTGAATTTCGCTGGTGCCTTCCCAGATTCGCTCGACTCGCGCATCCCGCCAGATGCGTTCGAGGGGCAGGTCGGCCATCAGCCCCATGCCGCCGTGGATTTGCAGCGCCTCGTCGGCGATGAAGGCGAGCGCCTCGGTGGCCGCCAGTTTGGCCATGGCGGCGTCCTGATCGCTCATGCCGCCGTTGTCTTCCCGCCAAGCCGCGCGAAAGGTCAGCAATTCCGCCGAGCGGCGCCTGATCTCCATGTCCGCCAGCTTGAAGGCGACCCCCTGAAATTTGCCGATGGTCTGGTTGAATTGGCGGCGGGTGGCGGCGTATTCGCAGGCGAGTTCGTAGGCGCGGTCGCACCGCCCGAGGCAGATGGCGGCGACTTGCAGGCGGGTGTTGCCGAGCCAGCTGTTGGCCACCTCGAAACCGCGATCGACTTCGCCGAGGACTTGCGCCGAGGGGATGCGGCAGCGGTCGAATTCGAGAATGAAGTTGTGATAGCCGCGATGGGAAACGCTGTGGTATCCCGGACGCACGGTGAACCCCTTTGTGCCTTTGTCGATGAGGAAGGCGGTGATCTTTTTTCGCTGGCCGCGCGGGGTTTGCTCGACGCCGGTGGCGGCGAACAGGATGACGAAATCGGCGACATCGGCATGGCTGACGAAGTGCTTGCTGCCGTTGATGACGAAATCGCCGCGCTGCGCCGTGGCGGTGCACGCCATGGAGCGCAGGTCGGAACCGGCGCCGGGTTCGGTCATGGCGAGGCATTCCACCTTGTCGCCGGATATGCACGGGTACAGGTAGTGTTCCCGCTGCTGCGCCACGCACGCCTGTAGGATATTGCTTGGTCGTGCCACGGTGTATTGCAACGCCATACTGGCACGCCCCAGTTGCCGATCGAGCAGGCACATAGATTGGGCGTCCAGCCCGCCGCCGCCCAGTTCCTCCGGCATGTTGGCGGCGTACAGCCCGGCTTGGCGGGCGCGCGCGATGATCTGGCGGCGCAATGGTTCGGGCAGCGCATCGGTTTCTTCCACCTCGCGTTCGTGGGGGTACAGCTCCTCCTCGACGAATCTTTTGGCGGTGGCCACCAGCATTTGTTGCTCTTCGCTCAGGGCGAAATTCATTTTTGCGTACTCCGGAATTCGGCGGCAGCGGCGGCTTGGCGCATTTCCCGCCAGCGGCGTAGCGCATTGCCGGCTGCGTAGTCCTGATCGGCCAGCGCCTGCAGTATGGAGATCAGGCAGTCGTCTCGCTGTTGTTCGAGTTCGGCGATGCTGCGGTCGCCGGCCTGTTCGTCGGATTGCGCCGCCAGTCGGTCGAGCAGGTCTTCGCTCAGGTCGGGGCCATCGAAGCGCGTCCACGGCCATTTCAGGGCGGGGCCGAATTGCGCCATGAAGTGGCGAAAGCCCCCTTCCCCGCCGGCCACTCGATACACCATGAACGGCCCCATGAAGGCCCAACGCAGGCCCGGGCCGTAGCAGATGGCCTGATCGATCTCGTCTATGGTAGCGACGCCGTCGTTGACCAGATGGAGCGCTTCGCGCCACAGCGCCTCCATCATCCGGTCGGCGAGAAACGCATCGATTTCCTTGCGCACTTGCAGGGGGTGCATGCCCACGGCGCGGTACAGGTTCGCCGCGGCTTGCTTCGCCTGATCGCTGGTCTGCCGCCCGCCGACTATTTCCACCAGCGGCATCAGGTATACCGGATTGAACGGGTGGGCGACGAGAATCCGTTCCGGGTGGCGGGCACCGGCCTGCATGTCGCTGGGCAGCAGGCCCGAGGTGGAGGAGGCGATGACCACATCGGCGGCGGTGTGGGCGGCCGCTTCGCGGATGATCGCTTTTTTGATTTCGATGCGCTCCGGGCCGCTTTCCTGCACGAAATCGGCGGTGGATACCGCCTCGGCTAGGTGGTCGGTACAAATCAGCCGGCCCTCGGCGGCGGGCGCTACCGCGGCCGGCATGAGTGTGCGCCAAGCGCGGCGGGCGTTTTCCACCACCCGCTCGAGACGGTCTTCCACCGCGCCCGGATCGTGCACCGCTACATGGATGCCGCTGAGCAGGAATCTGGCAGCCCAGCCGGCGCCGATGACACCGCCGCCGAGTACGGCTACTTTGCGTATCGCTCTCATCTCGGTGCTCAGCGTTTTTTCAGCGCCAATTTTTGCCGTACTTCGGCTGGCCCCATAATGGAAACATTGAGCGCCGAGAGGATGGTTACGGCGCGCTCCACCAGTTGTGCATTGCTGGCGAATACGCCTTTTTCCAAGTACAGGTTGTCTTCCAACCCGACCCGCACATTGCCGCCGGCGAGCACCGCCATGGCCACAAATGGGAGTTGCTTGCGGCCGATGGAGAAGGCCGAGAAGGTTGCTCCGGCGGGCAGTTGGTTGACCAGCGCCAGCAGGGTCGTCGGGTCGTCCGGAGCGCCGTAGGGGATGCCCATGCACAGTTGGATCAGAACCGGATCATCCAGCAACCCTTGTTTGATCAGATCCTTGACCAATACCAGATGGCCGCTGTCGAATACTTCCAGCTCCGGGCGCACGCCCAGCTGCTGCACCCGTTTCGCCATGGTTTTGAGCATTCCGGGGGTATTGGTCATCACATAATTGCTCTCGGCGAAATTCATGGTGCCGCAGTCGAGGGTGCAGATTTCCGGGAGGAGTTGTTCCACATGAGCCAGCCGTTCCAGCGGGCCGGCCATGTCGCTTCGTTGGGCGTCGAGGGGTAGCGGGTTTTCGCCCGGCCCGAATACCATGTCGCCGCCCATGCCCGCGGTGGTGTTGATGACCACATCGGTGTCGCTGTCGCGGATTCTGTGCACCACTTCGGCGAACAGTTTCGGATCGCGAGACGGCGCGCCGGTGTGCGGGTCGCGCACATGAACATGGACGATGGCGGCACCCGCCTTGGCCGATTCGATCGCGGCGTCGGCGATCTGCGTCGGGGTAATCGGAATGCGCGGATGCTTGCCGACGGTGTCGCCGGCGCCGGTCAGCGCGCAGGTGATGAATGCGTTGAAGTTCACGACTGCCTCCTGTGGGGTTTCGGGGTGGTTCGCGCAGGGGATTTCGCTCGGTGTGGCGGGATGATAAACATCCGGCGCGCGTCAAGCAAGGGAGGCGAACGCGGGCGAGTTGGCGGGGGAATGGTGCCGGAAAGAGGAGTCGAACCTCCGACCTACTGATTACGAATCAGTTGCTCTACCAACTGAGCTATTCCGGCGACGGCGAGGCGGCGGGCGTGGGGGGAATCCAGATTATAGGGCTTGCCCGGTGTGTAGTCCATCGCCGCCGCGGGGGAAAAACTTGCATTGTTCGAGGGAAGCGGGTATAGGTTGATCTCATGTGCTCGTGGACACTTCGCAACGGTATTCGACTGGGGCCGGAGCCTGCGCCCGGGGGAATCCGCCGAGGGAGCGGCGGGTGAAAATGCCGCAATCCCTACCATTGCGCCGAGATTGGCTCTCCAGCGGCAAGGAGTACGGCGCCCTGCCTTCCTCCATTCACAACGCCATCAAACTGCAGCAAGACGGCAGCGAACGGCTCATCGGCTGGATACAACTGGCCATACTCATCGTCTTTGCCGCGCTCTATGTCGCCGCGCCGAAAACCGCGCCGAGCGGTGCCGAATTCGAGCCGGTGCCGGTGTTTCTCGGCGTGTATTTCGCCTTTACCTGCCTGCGCTTGGGGATGGCATATCGAACCAGTTTGCCCTTCTGGTTTCTGGTGATCTCGATTCTGGTGGATATGGCGCTGCTTCTCGGATTGATCTGGTGCTTTCACCTGCAATACATGCAGCCGCCGTCTTTCTACCTCAAGGCGCCCACCCTGCTGTACATATTCATTTTCATCGCCCTGCGCGCTCTCAGATTCGAGCCGGGATATGTGTTGCTTGCCGGCTTGGTTGGCGCCGCCGGCTGGCTGGCGCTGGTTGCCTTCGCCGTGGTCGGCGAGGGCGGGGCGTCCGTGGTAACCCGGGATTATGTGGAGTACCTCACCGCCAATCGCGTGCTGTTGGGCGGGGAGGTGGACAAGATCATGTCCATATTGGTGGTAACCGTGGTGCTCAGCGTGGCCATTGCGCGGGCGCGGCGCTTGTTGATTCAAGCCATCGTCGAGGGCAGCACCGCCGAGAATCTGTCCCATTTCGTCCCCGAGGGAATCGCCGACCAGATCGCCGCCGCCGAAGGGTCGCTTATCGATGTGCAAACCGAGACGCGGGAAGCGACCATTCTGTTTGCCGATCTGGTGTCGTTCACCAGCATGGCGGAGCGCCTGTCGCCGCAGGAGTTGATCGCCACTTTGAACGAGTACTTCGCGGTGATTTCCGATCCCATCGAACGCAACAAGGGGGTGATCAATCAGTTTCACGGCGATGCCATATTAGCCAGTTTCAATCTGCCGGCGAGCGACCTCGACCACGCCAGCAGCGCCGTGGCGGCGGCCGTGGAAATTCAGCGGCGGCTGGCGAAGCACCGATTCAGCGCCGGTGTCGAACTGCGCGCGCGAATCGGCATCAACACCGGAACCGTGGTCGGCGGATTCGTCGGTACGCCGGATCGACTGAGTTATACCGTGTACGGCGATGATGTCAACATCGCGGCGCGTCTGGAGCAGCTGAACAAGACCTGCAACACTTCCATCCTCGTGGCCGAACGCACCATGCGGCTGAGCGATCAGCAGCGGTTTCGTTATGAATCGAGGGGTAGCGAGATATTGCGTGGGCGGCATAGTGCCATCAATATCTTTACTGTGTGTTGTTCGCCGGATGGGGAAGATGGGGTGGGTGGATAACGTCGACCGACACCTTCCCCGACGCTTGTGCGGTTACCGGACATGCAACAAAAGCCCCATCCGCGGTTGGGCGGATGGGGCTTTGATGGATAATTGCCTGGCAGTGTCCTACTTTCACATGGGGAAGCCCCACACTATCATCGGCGCAAAGCGTTTTCACTTCTGAGTTCGGGATGGAATCAGGTGGTACCCGCTCGCTATGGCCACCAGGCAAACTGGTCGGGTTATTCATCGGATCGGGATGAATAACGGTATCGGGTAGTCATCGGCGTTGCATGGTTGCTGCATAACCTTCGGATTCAAGCAAACCCCTTGGGGTTGCATGGTCAAGCCGCACGGGCAATTAGTACTGGTTAGCTTCATCCATTACTGAACTTCCACACCCAGCCTATCAACGTTGTAGTCTTCAACGACCCTTCAGGGGACTTTCGTCCCGGGAGACCTAATCTTGAGGGGGGCTTCCCGCTTAGATGCTTTCAGCGGTTATCCCGTCCGTACATAGCTACCCGGCAATGCCGCTGGCGCGACAACCGGAACACCAGAGGTACGTCCACTCCGGTCCTCTCGTACTAGGAGCAGCTCCTCACAAGTCTCCAGCGCCCACGGCAGATAGGGACCAAACTGTCTCACGACGTTCTAAACCCAGCTCGCGTACCACTTTAAATGGCGAACAGCCATACCCTTGGGACCGGCTACAGCCCCAGGATGTGATGAGCCGACATCGAGGTGCCAAACACCGCCGTCGATGTGAACTCTTGGGCGGTATCAGCCTGTTATCCCCGGAGTACCTTTTATCCGTTGAGCGATGGCCCTTCCATACAGAACCACCGGATCACTAAGACCAACTTTCGTTCCTGCTCGACGTGTCTGTCTCGCAGTCAAGCACTCTTGTGCCTTTACACTAACCGTACGATTTCCGACCGTACTTAGAGTACCTTCGCGCTCCTCCGTTACTCTTTGGGAGGAGACCGCCCCAGTCAAACTACCCACCACACATGGTCCCGGACCCGGATGACGGGCCTCGGTTAGGATCCCAAACAAACAAGGGTGGTATCTCAAGGATGGCTCCACCGAGACTGGCGTCTCCGCTTCATAGCCTTCCACCTATCCTGCACATGCTTGCTCAGAATCCAGTGTGAAGTTGTAGTAAAGGTTCACGGGGTCTCTCCGTCTAGCCGCGGGTATACTGCATCTTCACAGCAAGTTCAATTTCGCTGAGTCCCTGGTGGAGACAGTGTGGCCATCGTTACGCCATTCGTGCAGGTCGGAACTTACCCGACAAGGAATTTCGCTACCTTAGGACCGTTATAGTTACGGCCGCCGTTCACCGGGGCTTCGATCAAGAGCTTCGCCCAAAGGGCTAACCCCATCACTTAACCTTCCGGCACCGGGCAGGCGTCACACCCTATACTTCCTCTTGCGAGTTTGCAGAGTGCTATGTTTTTAGTAAACAGTCGCAGCCACCTCTTTGTTGCAACCTCCCTCGGCTCAAAGCGCGAAGCTCGTCACCTAACGGAGGCACACCTTCTCCCGAAGTTACGGTGTCATTTTGCCGAGTTCCTTCACCAGAGTTCTCTCAAGCGCCTTGGGATTCTCACCCCGCCCACCTGTGTCGGTTTGGGGTACGATCAAATACAACCTGAAGCTTAGAGGGTTTTCCTGGAAGCATGGCATCAATTACTTCGCACTAATGAAAGTGCTCGTCATCACGTCTCGGTCTTGACGAGGCCCCGGATTTGCCTGAGTCCTCAACCTACGCGCTTAAACCGGGACATCCAACACCCGGCTAACCTGGCCTTCTCCGTCACCCCATCGCAGTTGTATTCGGTTCAGGAATATTAACCTGATTCCCATCGACTACGCCTTTCGGCCTCGCCTTAGGGGTCGACTCACCCTGCGCCGATTAGCGTGGCGCAGGAAACCTTGGGCTTACGGCGTGCGGGTTTTTCACCCGCATTATCGCTACTCATGTCAGCATTCTCACTTCCGATACCTCCAGCATGCCTCACGGCATACCTTCAACGGCTTACGGAACGCTCCCCTACCGTGCCAAGGGCTGAACAAAGTAAAAATCGGTGTTATTTATGGAAAGAATAGGGGGCAAATTGCCCCCTACCAGTTAGCAATCTTTATCATTAGAAAGAATCGTTAAATGCGATTTTCTCTCGTAAATCAGCTCTTTCGCCTGCCCTGCATCATAATATGTATATGCAAGACCAGGCAACCAAAACAGAGCTGCAGCTACATTGGTTCCAGTTACACCTTTCTTTGAATCGATTTCTTCCAAAGATTTATCCAAATCCGCCAACTCATGCTTGAGCTGATCGCAAGAAAGTTTGTTATCACCATCTTGAACGACTTGGATTTTAGTGGATGTAGCGCAACCGGAAATCATTGCACCAAACAAAATTGCTAACCAAAGGCGTTTCTTTCCCATTTCCTAACTCCGATGCGTGTGGTTGAAAAATTTTTCACTTTGTTCAACCCTCGGCACCCGCAGCTTCGGTACACATCTTGAGCCCCGGTATATCTTCCGCGCAGGCCGACTCGACCAGTGAGCTATTACGCTTTCTTTAAATGATGGCTGCTTCTAAGCCAACATCCTGGCTGTCTGAGCCTTCCCACATCGTTTCCCACTGAGATGTGTTTAGGGACCTTAGCTGGCGGTCTGGGCTGTTTCCCTTTCGACGACGAAACTTATCTCCCGCCGTCTGTCTCCCGTGATTGCACTTTCCGGTATTCGGAGTTTGCTATGGTTTGGTACCGCGAGGTGCGGCCCTAGCCATGACAGTGCTCTACCCCCAGAAGTGAAACACGAGGCACTACCTAAATAGTTTTCGGGGAGAACCAGCTATCTCCGGGCTTGTTTAGCCTTTCACTCCTAGCCACAGCTCATCCACTAATTTTTCAACATTAGTTGGTTCGGTCCTCCAGTCGGCATTACCCGACCTTCAACCTGGCCATGGCTAGATCGCCCGGTTTCGGGTCTAATCCCAGCAACTAAAACGCCCTGTTAAGACTCGCTTTCGCTACGGCTCCCCTAACGGTTAACCTTGCTACTGAGATTAAGTCGCTGACCCATTATACAAAAGGTACGCAGTCGCCCATCCGAAAACGGGCTTCCACTGCTTGTACACATACGGTTTCAGGTTCTATTTCACTCCCCTAACAGGGGTTCTTTTCGCCTTTCCCTCACGGTACTGGTTCACTATCGGTCGATAAGTAGTATTTAGCCTTGGAGGATGGTCCCCCCATGTTCAGACAGAGTTTCACGTGCTCCGCCCTACTTGTCGCACGCTTAGTACCACAAGGGAGTTTTCGTGTACGGGACTATCACCCGCTATGGTCGGACTTTCCAGACCGTTCCACTAACTCCCCTGCTATCACGTGCAGGCTGTTCCCCGTTCGCTCGCCGCTACTCAGGGAATCTCGGTTGATTTCTTTTCCTCCGGGTACTTAGATGTTTCAGTTCCCCGGGTTCGCTTCACGCACCATATGTGTTCAGGTGCGGATGACCTCGAAAGGTCGGGTTTCCCCATTCGGAAATCCCTGGGTCAGAGCTAGTTTGTCAGCTTACCAGGGCTTATCGCAGACTACCACGTCCTTCATCGCCTCTTATCGCCAAGGCATCCACCGTATGCGCTTATTTGCTTGACCATACAACCCCAAGAGGTTTCCATCGGCTGATCGAAAAACCCGATCCACCGCTGCATTCCAACTGGAGTTGTCAGCTTGAACTCTCGAAGAGTTATACAACATAAATGCATTGTGAAATACGGCCGCGCATGAATTGCGCACCCGTATCTCGGTACCCGCGCTAACGGAATTTGCCGATGTGAATAACATAAACAAATTCGCGCTTGCGCGCGCCTTTGACTACCCGAATTGTAAAAGAACCGTGGTTCACTCCGTTTGGAATGAACCGGAAATCATAAACACAAACCAACGCATTGGTTGACTTGTGTTTATGCCGCAACCGCCGGATCTGCCCGAATCTCGCCGAGGCTTGGTGGAGCCAGGCGGGATCGAACCGCCGACCTCCTGCTTGCAAGGCAGGCGCTCTCCCACCTGAGCTATGGCCCCATGGCCGGGGGCGAAAAATACCACAATCCGCGCCGCCGTGACAACCACGCCAACCCCACCTTGCGCTTGGTGGGTCTGGGAAGATTTGAACTTCCGACCTCACCCTTATCAGGGGTGCGCTCTAACCGACTGAGCTACAGACCCGGATGCGGCGTTCATCCGAAATCAAGCAAATTGTGTGGGGGCTCCGCTGGCAAACGAAGGAATTTTCGCTTAAAAATCAATGAGTTACCGGCCGGATTTCTCGGATAGACGAGGAATGCCGGCGAGCCGAGTGCCCACAAAATCTGCTTGATCGGGTTGAGAAAGAACGGGAATGGCGGGGGGTGCGCCCTTCGGGAGCGCGGATTATACGGAAAAAATCCGTCAGGTCAACAATTTGTACGCGGTCAATGCGGGATTTTTCGGAAATTTTTTCTCGCACGCGGGCGGCGGGCGCAAGGACGCGGGCGCTTGGCCTCCGGGCGACCCCAACTCGCTTTCCCGGGGCGCGCCGACGGCGGCTCCGTCTCGGCAGGGGCGTGGGCGAGCGGGTGCGCCGGAGTCGATCCATCCGGTTCGGATCGGTTCACATCGCGACCAACTGGTATGGCACCTCAAAGACCTCGGTAATGTTTGCCGGATTCAAGGTCGTTGCGGTATCGCCACAAGCATACACTTGTCCGTCTTTGAGTAATATGAAGTTGTTTCCATACATTCGGGCAAGGTGCAAGTCGTGAATCACCACTACCACCGTCCAATTTTTTTCCGCGATGAGTTTTTGCAGGAATTGCAGTACCTGATGTTGATGCTTCAAATCCAGTGCGGCGGTTGGTTCATCCAGAAATATCATCGCGTCATTTTGTTGCCAAACTTGCGCGAGTACGCGGGCTATGTGAATACGCTGTTGTTCGCCGCCCGACAATGTGGGGAAAAGTCGATTCTGCAGTATCTTGGAATCGATGCTTTCCAGAATTTCATCGATGATCCGCATGTCCTCTCTGCTTTCCTTGCGAATCACATGCGGGTTGCGCCCCATCATCACGATTTCATTCGCGGTAAAGGGGAAATTCACCGGGTTGGATTGCGATAACACCGCCCGTCGTTTCGCCAGACTGCTCCAATCATAATTGGACAACGGTTTATTATCCAATAGAACTCGCCCGCTACTTGGTTTCATTGCGCCGGTCAGACATTTCAGCAATGTGGATTTACCGGCGCCGTTCGGTCCTAAAATCATATGGGTTTCGCCAGATTGAAGCGACACGCTGGCGTCGCGCAGTAGGAAATCATTACCGATGCAAACGCTGATGTTGTCCGCACAAATCATATTCCGAATCGCTTGTTGTATTGCTTGGCGAGCAACCACAGGAAAAAAGGGCCACCCAACAAGCTGGTTAAAATCCCCACCGGAATTTCGGCGGGCAATAATAGGGTTCGCGCCAATAAATCGGCAAAGATCAAAATGCACGCGCCGAGAATGGCCGAAGCCGGAATCAACACCCGATGATCGGGGCCTATCGACAGGCGAATCAGATGCGGCACGATCAAACCGACGAATCCGATAATGCCGGTAAGCGCAACCGCCCCGCCGACCGACAGCGCGGTACAAATGATGATCGTGCGTTTTACACGCTCGCTGTCGATGCCCAGATACCATGCTTCCTGTTCCCCCAGCAAGAAGATGTTCAGCGCCCGAGCATAGCGAAGCAAAACCATGATGGTCGGGATGATGATGGTGGCGGCGACGAACACCGAGGGCCATAATGCCCGACCGACGCTGCCCATGGTCCAGAAGGTCAATGCCCGCAGTTCCTGATCGTCGCTCAGATATGACAAGAAGCCGGTACCGGCTCCCGCCAGCGTGTTGATCGCAATGCCCACCAGCAACATATAGGTAACCGAAAAGGTGCCGGTCAACTTGGCAAAGCGGAAAATCAATAGACTGGCACCGATGGCGCCGAAGAAGGCAGCCACGCTCAGGCCATACAAGCCCAATACATTCGAGAAATATTCCGAGAAGACGATGACGATGGCGACCGCCAACGCCGCACCGCTGGCGATGCCTATCAGCCCGGGGTCGGCGAGCGGATTGCGAAACATGCCTTGCATGACCGCACCGGATACCGCCAGCGCCGCACCCACTATGGCGGCCAACAGCACACGCGGCAATCGGAGGTTCAGCAAGACGGCTTGGTGCGAGTCGGACAAGTTCAGCGACACTACGCCCGACAATGGGATTTTGACCGCACCGAGCGACATACCCAGCACGGAAACCACCACGAAGCCGATGAACAACCCCCATAAAAATAGTGCGGGTGGTATGCGGTTCATGGCGGTTACGATCGGTTCAGGTTCACGGTAGCGCTAATCGAGTTGGCTGTTGAGGTGCAACGCGGCATCCAGCGTGCGTGGCCCGAATCCCAATAATAGTAGTGCGTCCATGGCAATCAAGCGACGATCTTTTGCCGCTTGAGTGAGCGCAATCCCCGGCATGTTCAGCAGTCCCCGTGCGCCACCTGCCTGCGCCAGTCCCTGATCGGTGATCAGGATCACATCGGGATTCAGTATCACCGCGGATTCCGGCGTGAGCGGTTTGTAACCCTCGAATTGCGAACAGACATTGTGCAGGCCGGCCAAGGTCATCATGCTGTCGGCGGCGGTATTCCGCCCCGCCACCATCGGCGCGCCGCCGCCGTGTTGCAAGACAAAAATCGCGCGATGCGTATCGGGCTGTTTGCGCAGTTGCTCCTGAAGCGTTGCGTATTTCTCTTCGAGGGCGTCAATCAATGCCTGACCTTCCTTTTGCCGGTGGATTAGCGCCGCCATTTTTTCTATGTTGCGTTTCACTCCGGCCACGCTGCGCGGCGATGTGAATCGAACCATTTTCGCGCCGACCGCTTTCAGTTGACGCAATACTTCCGGCGGCCCGCTGTCTTCCGTCAGCATGATCAAGTCCGGCTCCAACGACAAAATACCTTCGCTGGACAATGCCCGCTGATACCCCACCTTGGTGGTATGTCGTGCCGCATCGGGATAGTAGCTGGTGGTGTCGCTGCCAACCAGCAATTCTTCGGCGCCGAGCGCGTAGATGATTTCGGTCAAGCCGCCGCCAACCGACACGATTCGAGACGGAGGTTGGGCGTTTGCCGTAACTGTTGCGTATAACACCAAGGCGAATACGCTAAAAGCGCAGCAAATGATTGACGGTGATTTATTCATGGTTCGCTCGGATCAAGTTTCCTGTTGCCGCATCAATATATTCGCCACCTGAATTCCCTGAGATTGCAATAGAGTCAGGATTTTCAGCACTCTTTCAACGGGGATGTTTTTATCGCTGGCAATCAACCACGCCCGATTCGGTTTGTCGTTGATGAATTGCCGAACGCTTTCTTCGAGCACGCCATACTGTTCGATTTCCTCGCCGTTCAATGCAAATGAATGTTGGCTGATTTCCAGCAATACATGCTTGCCCTGCACCCCCGACAAATTTTCCGAGGTGGATGGCAGCTGAATTGACATGGACTGCAACACCTGCCCGGCGGTCAACATGAAGAACACCAGCAAGATGAACAGAATATCCAGCATCGGCGTCAAATCCGGCACCAGATCTTGTAGCGTGGTGTTTTTCGATTCGGCGTTATGTAGTTTGATCATGGTTTTGCCGCGGTATTTTGCAGGTCGAATGACATGGACAACCGATGAAGTTCCTGACACAAAAAGCGCAATTCCCGATCGCTGAAAAAGCGAAAGCCGTGCGCCATCAACAGCGCCGGCAAGGCAATGAATAATCCGGTAACAGTGGTCAGCATGGCTTCCCATAAACCATCGGCGATCAAGTTGGGCGAGATCGCGCCGGGATGCGCGGCAATCACCTTGAACGCGGCGATGATTCCTAGAATAGTACCGAGCAGACCAAGCAGCGGACTCATGGTTCCGATAAGCCGCAACAATCTCACTCCGCGCAAATATTTTTCCTGCAGATCATCGATCACCATGGTCATCATGTCATCGCGTATCGGCTTGGCAACATCTTTGTGTTTCATCAATTGCTCGCTCAACCGGCCAAGATGTTGTGTACGCTGCACGCGATGTTGAATAATGAACACTATGCGATCAAGGCAAATCACCGATGCCGACACTGCGCATGCGGCCAAGGGCCAGCGCATTGTGCCGAGCAACTCGAACCACTCAGGCAACATGAGTTACCTCATCGGCAACCGCGTGTTCGCGGGGGGCGTCAAGCGAGATCAGTTCGATGATTTCACGCCACAAAGCGAGCTCCGGTATCCCGGGTTTGCGCTTGCCGAAAAAAGTTACGATGCTCTTGTTAATCCGATCAAACACCTCCAACGAGGTAACCGTGCCATCGGTGGTCGGCTTTTTCGTTACCCATACTTGCGCAATCGCGTCTTCCCGCAGATGCAAGTTGAATTTTTCATCCAGTACGTTGTACCAGTTTCCGTACTCCGCCAGTTTGTGAACCGCACCGGTATGAATTTGTATGCAACCCCGATTGCCGACAAAAACCATGATCTCGCACTTTTTGTCCCGTGCCAGTTCGAGCAGATGGCGAACCGCGCCGGGTTTCACTGGATACGCGAAATCTTCGCCTATGTTGCGTAATGCCTGTGTTCTGCCGACCTTGAATTTTCTCAGCATGGGGAAAAAATCATGAGTGTCTTTCAGATTCTCCCAACTGTACCGGAAATTTTTCCAATCAATTTTCATGTCCGGCAGTTCGCGCATTTCATTTGTATAACCCTCGATCTCAATATCCATTTTTTGTTCAGGGTGCAAATACTTTGTTATCAATTTGTCGTATTCGTTTTCATCCGAGCATTTAGTCAAATAGATTTTATGAACCGCCTCACCGGATTTGTCGAAAAACTGCAAACTCTTGCGCGCATTCTCGCACACGCCAAAACAATAAACCCAATGATTCACAAACAGACGCAAGTCGATATCCGGATTCAACAGCAAGCCCATGCGCACCTTTCCATGGGAGAAAAAAGACACATTGTCGTAAACCCCCTTGCGTTCGTGAACACAGGCTTCGTTTCGAGTTAGCGCCATTACTTCGCCAAACTGCAAAACATCCTTGAGGATGGATTCCGGCTCGGCGATCAGGCGAGTAGCCCAGAATCCGACATGCGCCGCCACCAGTTCGGCTTCGGTGATACCCAACTGCATGGCCGCATTGCGCTGACGCAATATGCCGTTATGATGTTTTTTCAGCATCGCCAGATTGTTGCGGATGTGTTCCGCTTGATGTGGAATGGTCATGGTTATTTCTCTATGGTGAAATTGACGGGTACGCGCACCCAACTTGCCATCGCGGCACCGCTGGTTGACATCGGTTCGAATTCCCATTTCTTTACCGCGGACAGGGCTGCGATATCCAACAGGCGATAACCGGATGAGTGCACGATTTTGAGTTCCCCAGGCCTGCCGTTCTGCATCACTTCGACATGCATCATGACGAGCCCTTCCTGACCAAGTTCCAGAGCGCGACGGGGATATTGCGGCGGCACTTGATACCGATACTGCGCGTTGTGCACCAGTTTCGGTGCCGCTACGGTAGTTTGCGCCGATGCAATCCGATCATGCCGTACCGACTGCGACCGATGCGCCGGTTGATTTGTTTCAACAACATCGGCGCGGGCAACTTCCACCGGATCGGGTTTTGGCGCCGGCTTGGTGTCCGGCGTATTCGACTGCGCGACTTGCGCATTGCTCGTTGCCGGTTGGCTTGACTTCGATGGCGATGGAGGGGTTGCCTCGGTCACAGTGGCTTTACTTGATGCCGCCGCGCTTGAATCGGTAGTCGGTTCCGCACCAACGGCTTCCGGTTTCTCCGCTTCCCCATCATGCTCCGCCATCGGCTGTGCCACTGCGGTTTTCTCTGCCTCTTCCACCATCACCCGCTCGGTCGGCGCAGGTTGGGTTGTGGAAGTTTCCACCGGCTCGACAGTCGCGGATTCCTGTTGCCCCGATGGTGCCGGTGCGCTGAGTAGGCTCAGCTGCATTGGCGGTTGCATCGACTTGCTCTTCGGATGCGTGTCTATGCTCACCAGCGATGCGAGGGCGAGGTTGACGGATGTGGCGAGGAAAATGTAGAGCGACCACTTCGCTCCACTCGCCACGCTACGCTTGGGAGAAGCCATTACCATTACCATTGCCGGCTGACCTGCAGTTTGTAACTGCGCCCCGGCTCCAAAGAACCAGCGAACACGCGCGAATACTCCTTGTTGAATACATTGTCCACGCCGAAGTTCACGGAGAATTTCTTGTCGCCGGTGGAACGCCATTGGTAATACAAGTCGTATACATTGAAACTGTCGCGCTCGTCAGCGGCATCTTCGACCTCGTCATGCTCGGCAGCGAAAGTCGCGCGCATGCCGATCGTGCTATTCCATGCCGGCAATTTCCACGCCACATTGGCTCGCAAGGTATCCGGGCTTATGTTGGTCAGATATGCGCCGGTGTCGGAGTTTTCACCGCTGATCGTCGAGTACGATAGATTGACGCGCACTGCCTCGTTCTCGTAGCTGCCGTCCAATTCCCAACCGTCCAGTTCCGCATCGGGCACATTGACGGTGGTGGTCGTGCCGCAGCACGGAGCCGGCGGACGCGGAAAATCGACCTTTGAATCGATGAAATCTTCGCTGTTCACCTCGAATCTCGCCACCTTGAATTGCAACCGATCGCCGTCTCTCGCAACATCGACAAACCGCATACCGAAACCGAATTCAAAAGTCTCGTTCGTTTCCGGCTTCAAGTCGGGGTTGGGTACGAATACATTGTTCCCGCCGGTGGAAGCGCCCCGTGGTGGAAGACTGAAATGCACGCCGGTGGTGAAAATCTCGGTCATGGTCGGCGCGCGGAATGCTCTGGCATAGTTGCCAAACAACAGCAATCCCTTATTCGACTGGAAACTCACGCCAAGTTTTGGTGAGGTTTTTCTTTCATCCAGCGACAAGCCGGTTTCGTTTTCGGAATCGTAGTTGTCGATACGCACACCGGGAATGATGAACCACTTGCCGAGATCGCTATCGAGTTCGATTTCGGTTTGAGCGAAGACTCCCCAGTAGTCGCTGTCGGCATCGGGAATGCCGCCGGATTCGCCATTGGCCGAAGTGGTGTCTCTACCATCTTGCCGTTCGGTGTAATGTTGCGCACCGGCGGTTACGGTATATCGAGCACGCCCGACTTGAAATGCACTTTGATTCTCGATATCGAAGCCATCGGTCTGCAGTTCCCGCGCCAACAACCGCCCGGCGGCCGCCCCGGCAGTACCGTGCTCATTTACCGAAATATCATTGCGATACAGTTTGGTTTTCAGGTTGATGTTCCGCTCCGGCTGGTCGTAATCGAATCCCAACAGGATCAAGTCGGACTCGGTTTCCTTATCGTATATTTCCGCCAGCGAGGCACTGCCCATATCGGTCTGCGGGTTGTTCGGCTCTTCCGAATCATTCCGATAACGCTGCAGATTCAACTTGAATGTACTGAACGGAGACGGCGACCAAGTTGTTTTGAGAAAACCGCTGATGATGTCATCTTTGGAAGACAATTCGTCTCCACTGCCCAGTTCGATATCACCGGACTTGCGGAAGGCCAAGCTGCCAATGGCATCCGTATTTTCACCGCGACCAAAAACGGTTTGCGACACCAGATGTTCATCGTTGACGGTTTCACCGCCAATCGTGGTAACCCCGCCGCTTGTTTCGCCGGGCGCCAATAAATCGGCTACCGATTTGGTTTCAAAGGCAATCACCCCGCCCAGTCCGCCGCTGCCGTACAAGGCAGAACCGGAGCCGCGAATGACTTCCACGCGCTGCAGGATGTTGGGGTCGATGAAGAATTTTCCGTCGTGCGCGGCTTCAAAACGTTGGCGCACGCCGTCCAACAATATCACCAGCCCATCGGTGTCGTAACCACGCATGACGATGCCCTGCCCGTTGCGCCGGGCGCTACCGGTGAATTCGAGGCCGGGGACATCGCGCAGCATATCCTTCACCTTGGACGCGCCGGAAACCGCTGGATCCGAGGCGTCAATCACGGTGGCCATGCCGGGATAGTCGAAAACCTTCTTCTCGCTCTTGGTGCCGATAACCGTCACCGGTTCCAGCGGGTAAGCGGTTTCCTGAGCGCCCACCGAGCCAACGCGAGCGGCGAGCGCGAAAATCAGCGCGCAGAAAACGAAAACGTTGCGAAATCGTGCGGACGAGGCGTGAAATTGCCGATGGGGGTTGTGGTTCATCTGGGTACCTATTGACAGGGGTTGAGGGTGGGTATTTGTCGCCAAATACTAATACAAATAACAATCATTCGCATTTATAGGGCGAAAATCCGCCTTTGTCAATAGCAGATGGGAAATTAAATGAGATTTTTTTGGGGAAAAATTTCCCCAGCCCCGCCTGCTCCGACAGGGGGGCGGCGCGCCGAGGCGGATCAACCTCCGGCGGAGCCGGCTCGGCTCCGCCCAGCGTCGAAAATCAGCTGCCGGTGAATGTGAAGCCGGTGCCCGGGCGTTGGGGGATTATCAATTCGCCGTCAACCAGTTCCAACTCTTCGTTGAACAGGTCGGAAAACCACGGCATATATTCCACGCTGATGCAATTCACGGCGGCGCCGGCGATACATAGACTCTGCTCGGTGAACATGTGCGTGGAGATGGCGATGTTGTGGGCGGCGGCCAGCGCGGCGGATCGCATCATCTCCGATAGTCCGCCGATTCGCTGCAAGTCGGGCGTCAGAATATCGCAGGCTTGCGCTTCGATCATCTGTCGCATCCCGAAACTGGTGTATTCGGTCTCGCCCGAAGCGATCGGGGTGTCGAGTCTCGCGGTAACTTGCGCATGTCCGGTCAAGTTATATGCGGCTACCGGTTCTTCAATCCATGTCAACTGAAATTCTTCCAATTCGCGCCCAAGCCGAATCGCCTGTTTCGGCGACAGTGCTTGGTTGAGATCGAACATCAGTTCGATGTTTGACCCGATCGCCTCGCGCACCGCGCGCACGCGCGCGACATCATCAAAGATGGTCGCGCATCCGCCTCGCATCTTGATTGCGCGGAAGCCATCGTGCATAAATTTCTCGGCGTCCGCGATCAATTCGTCGATGGATTGCGTCAACCAAAGCCCGGCGCTGGCATATGTTTTGACTCGGTCGCGGCATGCACCGAAGATATGATGCAATGGCGCATTCAGCGATTTGCCGATCAAGTCCCAACAAGCGGTGTCAATCGTGGACAATGCGGCTACGGTGATTCCCTTGTGTCCGCTGGGATTGATTTCAGTCCAGATGTCATGCCAGATCGCGGAAACATGGTGGGGATTCCGCCCGACGACCAGATGCGCGAGGCCGCGCAATGTCTCGTCAAAAGCCTTTATGCGCGCCGCATTCAGCGCAAACAAGTACGACTCTCCGAGCAAATCTTGATCGCTCTCAAGCCGCAGTAACACGCAACCGAGTGAATCAATGGAATGAATCGCGGTTGTGATTGGCCGCTGTAGCGGCAGGGTTACGATTTCGGTTTTCGCGGCGGTGATTTTCATCGCGAGTAATCTGGTTGGATATTGCGCACGCTCACATGCTCAAGCGGATCAAGCGCGCAGCAATTTTTTCGACTGTTGCTCGATCAATCGTATGTTGTTCAAGTGCGGTGCCTCTTCTCCGTAGGTCGCGCAGGCTTGCCGGTAGCACGCATAGACCAAGTCCCCCAAACGCAATTCAACATTCAGATGTTTGCCCAACTCGCTGATCAAACGCATATCCTTTGTCGCCAAGCCCAGCGTGAAGGTGGGATCATAACTGCCGTCCAACACTTTCGGAATGTATTTCTCCACCACATAACTCTGCGCGCAGCTGTTCATCAGAACCTGATGCAGGGTTTTCAGATTCAACCCGGCCTCGGTGGCCAGCATCATCGTCTCACCGATTCCCTGCGCAACGAGATAGTTCAAATGCAGCTGACAGAGTTTGGCCACATAGCCGGCGCCTTGCGGCCCCATCCATACCGCTTTGTCGGTTATGGACGCCAGCAATTCGCGGTGGGCATCCAGCGCTTTCGCATCGCCGCCGAGCAGCATGGTCAAGGTGCCGGCCGCCGCTTTCTCCGCGCCGCCGGTGATTGGCGCATCCAGCAATGTCAGGGTTTCGTTCGCCTGCGCCACGACTTTTTCCCATTTGGAGAATTCATTGGTGCTGGTCTCGAACCAGACCGCATTCTCCGGCAGATTTTGCAAAATGCCGAGTTCGCCGAATGCCAACGAATCGATTTCCTTGGCGCTTGGCAAGGAAGTGAACAGCACCTCGCATTGGGAAGCGAGATGGGAAACCGAGCAACCATCGACGGCGCCCAACCGCTGCAACGCTTCCACCGCCGTCTTGTTTATGTCGAACACCAACAGGCGGTAGTCGTGCGCCTGGCAATAGGCGAGCAGATTGCGCGCCATGCCGAAGCCCATATTGCCGAGGCCGATAATGCCGATGTTCATTGGCTCAGTCGCTCAGTCGCTCAGTGAATCTTGCCGCGTCATTTCGCGCTCTACATGAATATCCATCGCGCGGCCATAGAATGCTTTCGCGTGATGCGGGCGGTTTACCAAGTACGGATTGGTCACATATGTCGGCAGCGCGATGATTCTCGGATTCGGTCCATGCGCCGGCGTGACCCGATGCAGTGAATAACGACCGCGAAACAGTTGCAAATCTCCGGTGCGCAATTTCAGCACATTGATCCGCTCGCGTTCACCTTGCAGAACCTTTTGCACCTCATCGAAGTTTTCGTTTTTCGGACTGCGGATATTCGGGCAGTATTCGAAATCTCCACCTTCGTCCGCCTCCTGCACCAAGATGCTGACCGTGAAATCATTGCCGTCGAAGTGCCACGGAAAATAATCGCCGTCGTTCATCACGCTGTACGGATTGCGCCCCAACGGATCGGCCCAACGATAAATCGGCCCGACATTCAAACATTCGGATACAAAATGCACGACCACATCGCTGTCGTAAATTTTTCGCAGCAATGAATCCGGCTCAAGCAGATCGGAATTGATGAATGAACTGGTTCGATTGGCAAAGGTACGCTTCGGATGATCGGCCGGCAGGCTTGGGTCATCCGCAGTCAGGTACGGGTTGATGCGATCGTCCGCCGGCTTGGCGTCTTGCATAAGACGATGTGCTTCTTCTCGCATGGTCTCCACCGCGCTTGCGCGGATGAAGTCCGGTATGTGACTGCAGCCGACATCCGCCAGATCGGCGCGACACTTGGCCACCAATTCGGCGTACCGCGGACTGCCCAGATCGTGGATCGGAAAACGATCCAGATCGACGAATTCCTCCAGCCGTATTTCGGCAGCGGAAAATGCGCTCGGCTCAACCGAAGCGCATCGCTTGGCACTATTCATGTTGCTCTTCCTCATGGATTTCGCGGGTACAGGGTTTCGGTGTGGCCATCCACGCCGATGATTTGCCCGGATACATGACGCGCATGATCCGAACACAAAAAACAAATCATGGCAGCGATTTCCTGCGCATCAACATAGCATTGCATGGAAGTGCCAATCGCATACATGCGCCGCACCGTCTCCACCTTCAGCCGATCGGTTTCGGCATGCGCGCTAATTACTCGTTCCATCCGCTCGCCGCTGACATTGCCCGGCACAATTCCGTTTACGCGAATGTTGTCGCCGCCCAATTCCATCGCCAATGTTTTGGTGAAGCCGCTGACCGCCCACTTTGCGGCAACATATGGGCTGCGAGTCGGATAGCCCATCACACCCGCGCCCGACACCAGATTGATAATGACACCATGCTGCTGGGACTTGAACACCGGCACCACACGCCGCACGCAATAAAACTGCGCGTCGATGCAAACGGCCATACATTTCCGCCATTCCTCATCGCTGACATGCTCTACCAATTTTGTCGGGCCGGCGACGCCGGCGTTGTTGATCAGAATATCCATGCCGTCGGGCAGCACTTGATCAAACACGGCGTTCAGCTCGCCCGACTGGGCAACATCGCAAACATGCGTTTCAATATCGCCGGGCAGGGTTGCCAGCGATCGGGAATCGATATCGCAAACGATCACATCCGCGCCCGCCTCGCGCAGCGTCAACGCGATGGCGTGGCCGATGCCGGCTGCGCCGCCGGTGATGAAAGCGCGCTTGTCTTTCAGTGATATTCGCACGCCGATGGTCCGATTGTCAGGTGATCAATTCCACACCGAATGGGGTTCGCCGAGCAAATCCATATCCGGCGTTACGCCCAATCCGATTCCGTCTCCCGGGGATATGTGTCCGTCTTTTCGCGTCGGCCCATCGCCCGATAGACGCGGCGCAACATAGCCGGACAAGTCGCATACATTCTGCAAGTATTTCGGATCGGTGGAACAGGCAAGATGCAGTAACGCCGCGGTGGCGATGTCCGAACCCCAGGTATCTTCAATGCACATTTTCACGCCGAGGTGAACGCATAGATCACGCGCGCGCCGGGTTGCCGACAAGCCGCCCATTCTTGCAACCTTCAACGCCGTCATATCCAGACAATCCGCTTGATGAGCGCGGATGATGTCGGACGGCGTGTTGATGACTTCATCCAATTTTATCGGCAAGCCGGTGGCGCGCTTGACCGAAGCGCATTCTTCCATGCTCTCGCACGGCTGCTCCAGCATCAAATCCAAGTCCGCCACCGCGCGTGTAGTGCGGATGGCATCCAACTTGCTCGCGCTGCAATTCCAGTCGGCATAGACAAACATCCCTTCGCCGACCGCCTCGCGCACCAAGCGCACGCGCGCAATATCGGCTTGCCAATCGTTGTCGGCGCCGAGTTTGACTTGAAATTGAGTCACGCCCGATTGCTTCGCCTCGCGCGCCATCGCCGCCATCTCGTGCGGGTCGATACAAGTCAAGGAGTGATAGACCGGCATGGCATCGGATTGTCGTCCGCCCAGCAACCGATAAAGTGGCAGTTTCGCAGATTGCGCCGTGATGTCCCAAAACGCCATGTCCAGCGGGGATTTTGCGTAGCCGTGGCCGATCAAATAGCGATCCAACTTCGCCATCAGAGATTCTGCGCCCAGCGGATCGGCATGCAGGATGGCCGGCATCATGTAATCGATGGCGGGCGAAATACCGCCGGCAAATGCCGGGAGGTAATGCGGAATCGGGCAACTTTCCCCCCAGCCACTCAGCCCGCCATCGGTGTCCACGCGCACGATGACGCTGTCGGTGGTAATGCAGCTCTTGCCGCCACCCATGAAATAATCCGCGTGGCTGCGCAGCGGAATCACCCACAGTGAGACGCGCGTGATCTTCATTGAATCGGGAGTATCACTGTTTGTACGATGGATCCAGGCGATCGCACAATCGCAACAACGCCGGCCATTCGTATTTTCCCGGGGGAAATGCCGCATACTGTTCCGCCGCCAATTTCCATATCTTTTCAGAGCCAGCGTCGACTTCATGCCCGCCGGCTTGAATGGCCACCTCGCACAGACGAACCAGATAGTACATGTTCATGAAGCACTGCCCAGCCGTTTTGCCAACCGTCAGCAGCCCGTGATTGCGCATGATCAGGCAGGTCTTGCCTTGCAGTCTCTCGGCGATGCGGTGGCGTTCATCCGGGTCGACCGAAAGCCCCTCCCAGTCGTGATAGCCGACTTTGCCGTAGAGCATGGATGAGTCCTGCACCAGAAAGGGGACATCCTTCAATGCAGTGGCCGCGAGCGCGGTGGGTGGATGGGCGTGGAACACGAATTTGCTGTCGGCGTGATTCAGATGCACCGCGCTGTGGATGATAAAACCGGCGGTATTGACATCTTTCGGGCCTTCCAGAACCTTGCCATTTTCATCCACCTTGATCAGATTGGATGCGGTTATTTCGCTGTAATGCAGCCCGAAGCGGTGCATGTAAAAATGATGATCGCTGCCGGGCACGCGCGCGGTGATGTGATTCCATATTGTGTCATCCCAGCGAAAATGATTGGTCAGGCGAAACATCGCCGCCAAGTCGATCCGCACCTGCTGCTGTTGTTGATCCAAAGTCAAATCAGTCATGGTATACCTCACATAAAGTGCTCTTCGCGCTTTCGCACTTGAGCGTTAGCATTGATCGAAGTCGGGCGCCGGTGTTGCGGTGCCATGGATTTGTTTTGCATCGGGGCGATTCCAGTAACGGTTAGGATTGTTTTTGTCATCCAGATATCTGGATCGGCTACCCCATAGCTCTTGCACACGAACAGTCGGCTCTTCATTAACATGATTTTCAAAAATCACCTCGAACACACGGCTCAGCAATTTCTCATCACAAGGAATCGAAAAAACTATTTCCGCTGCATCGGTTGTTTGAATTGTTTTTTCTGCACCGGCATGTGAGCCCTCCAGCGCCCGAAATCGCTGACTACCTGCTCTGCGGACATATAAGCAATTGTCATATGCGCCTTGCTTGAGCGGTAATTCTCGGCCAAGCGCGGTCAACAAATTATCCAATCCGCCGCACGGTGTTTGAATCGTAATTTGCAATTCTCGCTCGAGACGCGCGGGTCCCAATGCGACCTTGTCAAGTTTCGCGACCTTGTCAAGTTTCATGGGTTTCATTGTATTCTCACTCTTCAATTTGCGCCCAGTTGATGCCCAAAGCCGTTTGTAGAAATGAAACTCCTTTCGAAGTTACAGTCACACAGCGGCTTCCAGTAATTTGGCAGTAGTGGTTTTCGCGCATGAACGACAAAATCGCTCGCCCAAGTGCACCGGCAAGATGGGGAACGCAGTGTGAGTGATCCATGCATGATTTTCCGAAATCATGATCCGTTTTTCTCGAAGTGCCAAGTAGTGGCTGACGAAGGTTTTTGTCGATCCCATGTCGTTCACACCACCTCCAACCCTTATGTGTAAGCACAAAACAGTGTCTATTTTGCGCGGTTGAATCCATTATGTAGCCAAGCTGCAATAATCTCGTTGTGATTGCAACACCCAATTCGCCCGCCAAATGCTTATAGCAGGTACGCGCATGAATCAATTCGACCGGTAATTTTTGCATGATGCGTCACATATTGTTGTGTTGCTTGAAACGTTGTGCGACCAGATAGCACATAGTCGCAGAAACAATAATCACACCGCCGATAACGGTGTTTAGATTGGGTTGTTCGAAAAATAACAGATACGCCCAGATTGGGGCAATGGGGATT